>CP126743.1:0-1672251 GCA_036287865.1 Fluviibacter phosphoraccumulans EoVTN8
GCAATTACAGCGCCCTGCGTGAAGCGATTGACCAACTCAGCAATAGTCTGGCCAACCGAGATTGATATGATGATGAACATTGAGGATCTTATCGGTTGTTTTAAAGGTGAACAAACCGACTTGTCGTATAGCCAAGCCCATATGGATTCATATGGCGAATCGAATCAATTAAAAGGACCCCATATGTCTCAATCTAAAACACTCCGCACCATCATCGCCACGCCGAACGCGCCCGCTGCCATTGGCACCTACTCGCAGGCCGTAAACGCTAACGGCACGGTGTATCTCTCTGGCCAAATCGGCCTAGATCCAAAAACTGGCGAGATGGTCGATGGGATTGATGCACAAATCGTGCAGGTTTTTGAAAACCTGAAAGCCGTTACCGAAGCCGCTGGTGGTTCGTTAAATCACATCGTCAAACTCAATGTATTTCTCACCGACCTGGGCAACTTTGCCAAAGTGAACGAGACGATGGCCAAGTACTTTAGCGAACCGTACCCGGCCCGTGCCGCCGTGGGCGTGTCATCCCTGCCGCGTGGCGCGCAAGTTGAAGCCGATGCGGTGATGGTGCTGTAAGCACCCAAGCACTAGCCGTACTTATGCCCCGCGCAGGCGATTCCGCTAAAGCCCCTAAAAAACCTGCAACAGGCATTGCTGCCGGTCTGGAAAAACTGGGCCTGCGGCGGCCGCTTGATTTTGCGCTGCACCTGCCACTGCGTTACGAAGACCAGACGCATGCGACCTTGCTGGCTGATGCGCCTGCTGCCGGGCCAGCACTATTTGCCATTAAGGTACGCGCCGTTACTGTGGCCTTTCGGCCGCGCCGCCAACTGGTGGTACAAGTAGAAGATGCCAGCGGCCGCGCCAATCTGCGCTTTCTTAATTTTTACGGCAGCCAGACCAAACAATTTGAACGCGCCCGCGATGACAATCTCACCTTACACGCCTGGGGCGAGCTGAAGCCGGGCTATCTGGGTCCGGAACTGGTGCACCCCACCATTAGCAAACCGCCTAAAGCCGCTGCAGAAAGCGCACCGAGCGAGACACTCACCCCGCAATACCCTACGACCGCCGGGATATCGCAATCTCAACTGCGCACGCGCATTGGCAAAGCCTTGAGCAATCTGTCGCTCCCCGAGACTTTGCCTCACACCGAGGCAACACGGCATCTGCCGAGTTTGAATGATGTACTCCGCTACCTGCACGCACCACCGCCGGATGTAGATTTATCGGCACTCAATGGTCGGTCTCATTTAGCCTGGCAACGCATCTGCCTGGAAGAACTGGTGACGCAGCAATTGTCGTTACGCAAGGCGCGCCTGGCACGCCGACAAAAGGGCGCACCTGTTTTGCGCGGCAACTGCACGTTAACCAATGCGCTGATCAAATGCCTGCCCTTTGCGCTAACCCAAGCCCAGGAGCGCGCTTACGGGGAGATCTGCACTGACCTGAACCAGCACTTTCCGATGCAACGTTTATTGCAGGGCGACGTGGGTAGCGGAAAAACGATTGTGGCGGCACTCGCCGCCTGCCAGGCTATTGAAGCGGGTTACCAGGTGGCCTTTATGGCGCCGACCGAATTACTGGCCGAGCAACATTACAACAAGCTGGTTGAATGGCTAGCGCCTCTAGGCATCAAGATTACCTGGTTATCCGGCAGCCAGAAAAAATCGGAACGGGCTGCGCAATTATCAGCCGCAGCGTCGGATGCCCATCTGGTGGTGGGTACGCATGCCTTGTTTGAAGACACGGTGGATTTCTCGAAGCTGGGTCTGGTGATTATTGATGAGCAGCATCGCTTTGGCGTTGCACAACGTCTGGCGCTCCGCGAAAAAGGGAATAACCCGCACCAGCTGATGATGTCAGCAACGCCCATTCCTCGTACGTTGGCCATGAGTTACTTTGCCGATCTGGATTGCTCGGTGATTGATGAATTACCGCCCGGCCGCACGCCGATTCGCACCCGCCTGATTGCCGATACCCGGCGCGACGATGTGATTACAGCGATTCGCAGTGCGATTGCGGGTGGTGAACAGTGTTACTGGGTCTGCCCGCTGATTGAAGAGTCTGAAACGCTGGAATTACAAACCGCAATTGATACGCACGCCCTGTTAACCGAAGCGCTACCGGAATACCGGGTAGGGCTGGTGCACGGCCGTTTGAAAGCCGATGAAAAAATCGCCACCATGCGCGCCTTTGCCGAGGGCGCGTACCATCTACTGGTGGCCACCACCGTGATTGAAGTGGGTGTGGATGTGCCCAACGCCAGCCTGATGGTAATCGAACACGCCGAACGTTTTGGCCTGGCACAGCTGCATCAGTTACGCGGCCGCGTAGGGCGTGGCGCACGTGAAAGCAGTTGCATTCTGATTTACGGACAACCGTTGTCTAATACCGCCAAAGAACGCCTGCGCATTATTTACGAGAACACGGATGGCTTTGAGATTGCCCAGGCCGATCTGCAATTGCGCGGTCCCGGCGAACTGATCGGCAAACGACAAAGCGGTGTACCGATGCTGCGCTACGCCGATCTGGAGCGGGATGCTGACTTAATCTCGACTGCGCAGAAGATTGCGGACCTGATGCTTAAAGAAACGCCCGCATTAACCGAGGTGCATATGGAACGCTGGTTTGGCCACGCTGAAGGGTTTTTAAAAACATAGCGCGTTTCTGGGGTAGAATCTGCGCCCTATGTCGTTGACCTGCCAGACATCTCTCACACCAATCACCCGCCTTGTGCTGGCGGTTGCACTGGTGTGCGCGCTGCTTGTTACGCAGTGGCGTTTGAACGACCACGTGGTGGAACATAGCGCCAATACGCTTACCGTGAGCAACACCGCATTAAGCAATGGCTCGAGTTCCCATGACGGCCCCGGCTGTCTGGTCTGTCTGGAGCATCAGGCGCATGGTGCGGCATTAACAAGCACTATTGTGATGGCCGTTGAACTCACAGTTGCCGTGCTTATTGCAAAAGCGCTACCGCCCAACACACCTTATCTGGCGCCTGAACGAGCCCGCCAACGCGCCCCCCGTTCTTTCCTGAATCGTTTGATGTATTGAGCATCGCAGGAAGTGCTGCGGTGTGTTGTCGTATATTTCAGGAAGACGTTTATGTCGTGTTTATCACCACGCGCCGCCATTGGCGTACTTTGCCTTTTTCTCGCTCTGTTTAGCGCCCCACTCTATGCGCAAGATGCGCCTGATGTACAAACCCAGTTAACGCAGATTCAGGTGAGCCTGCGTCAGATGCGTACCGATTACGACCAGCGGATTGCCACACTGGAAGCCCAGGTCAGCCAACTACAAAAAGAAAATACTCAGTTAGCCAGCCAGGCGCGCAAGCCCGTTACGGCCATAGCGCAGGCTCCTGCAGAAGCGCCACGCGGCAGCTTTGAAACCTATCCTGCACTCCCTGGTAGCAAACCAGCCTCTCACGACAGTGCGCCAGCCAAGCCACTCAGCAAGGCACAGCAACGTGCGGCTAAGGTTGAATCACTGGAAGACAAAATCACCGCCGCTGCACCAACGCCGTTCCCGAATCTGGGCGGCAATGATCGTACGATTGACCTAGGGGCTGAGCTCTACCTCGATGCAAAATACTCATCGCAAAGCCAAAACCCGGACAACCCCTATGCCGGCGTTCTGCCGAATGGGGCCGAGGGCGTTCCCCGTGGCTCCTCGATTGGTGAAACCGAGTTGGCTTTCATGGGGGCCGTTGATAACCTCTTCCGCGCAGAAGCACGCTTTGTCCTTGAGCAGGAGGGCAATACCACGGCCATTAAGACCGAACTAGCCTATGCTGAAACGCTGGGTCTGCCCTGGGGCACCAAGGTCAAGGCCGGTAAATACTGGTCTAATGTGGGTTACTTGAACGACAAGCACCCGCATGAGTGGGACTTCGTTGATCTGCCGCTGGTCTACAAGCAGGTCTTTGGTGGAAACCGGTGCCCAGCTGAGCTGGATTGCGCCTACCGACAACATGCTCTTCAAGTTCGGTGGCGAAATTGCCCAGGGCTCTAATGGCTATAGCGAAAGTTTCAATAGCAACTACAACCAGAACAAACCTCGCTTGGGCACGCTATTCGCGAAGACCGGCGGAGATATTGGAGACTCGCATTCATGGCAAGGCGGCATTTCTTGGATCAGATCAACCACAGGCAGCGGCGCCGGAGCCAACCAAGCAAGCTATACCCTCACCAACACTAGCCCCGCCGATGCATCTAATCCATCATAACAGTTGAACTTTACGGGTAGCAACACAACCTGGATTGCTGACTTTGTCTACCGCTGGGCTCCGTTTGGCAACCCGACTTCACAGAATCTGAAAATCCAGGGTGAAATGTTCTGGAACAAGCAGAGCGGCAGCATGACCAGCAACTTCGACTGCCCGAGCAACGATCAGTGTCTGCAAGGGACAAACTTTGCTCAGAACCAACAGGGCTTCTACACCCAAGGCATCTATCAATTCATTCCAAAGTGGCGCGCCGGTTACCGCTATGACCGTGTCTTTAACGGCACCAATAGCTATGGCCTGCCCGCTACTGCCCTCTCGGGTTCGCAGATTCAGAGTGGTTGGGATCCATACCGCAATACGATCATGATGGATTGGGCGAATTCGGAGTACTCGCTGATCCGTCTGCAGTTGGCACGCGACAATGCGTTTGGTCCAAGCATTTACAACAACGCCATATATCTGCAATACATCATGAACCTCGGCGCTCATGGTTCGCACAAGTACTAATGAGGCAACCCAATGATACTACTAAAAACCATCTCCCTCATAGCAGCAAGCCTGGTGCTGTCGCTCACTACCTCATTAGCCCATGCCGACCTGAAGATCTTTGCCACGGTGCCAGAATAGGGCACACTGGCAGAAGCCCTAGGTGGCAACAATGTGCAGGTGTATACCGCTACGACCGGCATGCAGGATCCACATCGGATTCAGGCGCGCCCATCGCTGATCACCAAAGCACGTAGTGCGAATCTTCTGATTGCTACAGGTGCTGGCCTGGAGGTGGGCTGGTTACCCACAGTACAGCGTGAAGCCAACAACGCCGGCATCATGCCAAATCAGCCGGGCTTTATCGAAGTGTCTCGCTATGTGCGGATGCTCGATATACCAGCGGTGGTCGACCGCACGATGGGTGACGTGCATGCCGAAGGCAACCCGCATATCCAGACCGACCAGCGCAACCTGCTGCCGATTGTCAAGGCCGTCAGTGCACGCATGCAGCAGCTCGACCCGGAAAACGCCAGTTACTACCAAACTCAGCTCACTCAGTTTGATCAAAGCTGGCAGGCCAATCTGCAGCGCTGCGGGGCGTTAAGGTCTGGTATCAGCATGACGGTTACCCCTACATGAATGCCTGGCTGGGCTTAAATCAGGTGGGTGTGCTGGAACCTCGCCAGGGTGTAGAGCCCTCAAGCCGCCAACTGGCTGACATTCTGCAACGCCAACAAAGCGTGCAGGGGCGGATGGTTATTGCATCAACCTACCTGAACGATGCCCCTTCGAAGTGGCTGTCAGAAAAGGCCAACATCCCGATGGTGGTGCAGCCATTTACGGTTGGTGGTAACGAGCAGGCTAAAAACCTGACTGCGCTCTACGACGATACCGTGCAACGCCTACTGGCCGGACTGAAGTAAACTGGCTGCATGAACGATCTGACTGTTTTTGCAGACATCCTGCTCCCGGCCCTCGTGGTCGGGCTGCTGGTCATCAGCACGCATGTGCCGCTGGGATTCAAGGTGCTATCGCGTGGCATGATCTGGCCATTGCCCAGGTAGCGGGACTGGGTGCGCTACTGATCACCATCGTTATCGGCGAGGATGCATCACCGCTCGTTACCCAGGCGGGGGGCCATGTTGCTGGCGCTCGGCGCGGCTATGCTGTTGTTGCGCTGTGAACGCCTCACGCAACGCTATCAGGAACCGCTGATCGGCACGCTGTTTGTTCTGGCGGCAACCGCGGGGATTCTGCTCCTGGCAGGCGACCCGCATGTGGGTGAACACATGACCGATCTACTCTCCGGTCAGATTCTCTGGGTGTCGCGCGAGCAACTGATTAGCAGTAGTGCACTGACGGGGATGCTTCTGGTGGCAATGTGGATTTTTCGTCGAAATGACACCATGTTCTATGCGCTTTTTGCCGTGGCGATTACATTGTCTGTGCAAATGGTGGGTGTGTATCTGGTGTTTGCCACGCTCATCATCCCGGCGCTAAGCACGGTGCGTATTACGCACCAGAAACGCCGCCTGCTGGTGGCTTATGGATTGGCGACTATGGGTTACGCCCTGGGTCTTGCCGGCTCTGCACTGCTCGATCTGCCCACCGGGCCGCTGATTGTGTGGACACTGGCGGTAAGTGGCATCATCGCTGCTTTTGTTGCCAAAGCGCAACAGAAATATTCTGTCTGAATAAGCTAGTCACCGCTTCAGCAATTGTTAATACCCCACTGAATGATTAGTCGTAGAATGATTTCATGAGCTGTACGCTCATCCTATTTTTCAAGGAGTACTCTATGCGTCGTTTTGCTATCGCTACCGCTGCTTTCCTCGCAGCTGCCTCTGTTTATACTGCTGACGCCAAAGTCGGCAATCTGAACATCGATGATGTCTGGGCTAAATCTGGCCAACCTGGCCCGGTGCCTTCAGCTGCCTTTATGGAAATCAAAAACAAGGGCACCGCAGACAAACTGGTGAGCGCCAACTGTGACTGTGCAAAAGCGACCGAATTGCACAATGTCAAAATGATTGACGGCACCATGAAGATGTACAAAGTGGATGCCATGGATGTGCCTGCCGACGGCGAACTCAAGCTCAAGTCGGGCAGCTATCACATCATGCTCATCGGCCTAACTCGCCCACTGGTCGCTGGCGAGACCGTACCTCTCAAATTGAAATTTGAAAAAGCGGGCGAAGTGACTGTAAACGCCAAGATCAAAGATAAAGGCGCCCACGCCGGCCACTAAGTTTTTGAGACCACAAGACAACCCCACACGCTTTTTGCCGGTGGGGTTGTTTTTTATGCACCAGGTTCAATATACTGAACAATATAGTTTAGTACCGGAGTGTCTTCATGGATAACCTAATGCATATCGTCTGCCCGCGCTGCGATGCGGTAAATTGTTTACCGCAAGCGCGTCTGGCAGAAAATCCAACCTGCGGCAAATGCGGCCAGCCTCTTTTTAATGCCCACCCGGTCGCACTGACCCAGCAGACTTTTGCCAAAGCTATTACCCGCAACGACATTCCGGTGTTGGTGGATTTCTGTGCGCCCTGGTGCGGCCCCTGCAAGATGATGGCACCGCAGTTCGAACAAGCGGCAGGACAACTGGAGCCGTATGTGCGCCTGTCCAAAGTGGATACCGAGGCCGAACAGATACTGGGTGCCCAATACGGCATTCGCAGCATCCCAACACTGGCCTTATTCAAGGGCGGCAAAGAAATCGCCCGCCAAGCGGGCACCATGGGTGCGGCCGATATCGTGTGTTGGGTTCAGAGTCACCTCTAACCCAACGCATGCTTTCATGCAGCCATTTTGGCTTCGTTCGCGGCGGTAGGATGCATCCCGAGGGCCACGAGCGCCTCTGATAAATCCTGATCGCTGAGCTTCTGTTGGGCTCGCAACCACACCAGCATAGCGACCGGAACCGAAGGCGTAATATCCTTCTCGAACTGGGAGCCCAGTGGTTGCGACACACCAAACATAGACCAGAAATCACGCTGATTCCGTCCAAGCTCTTTACGCATGGTCTTGAGCTCTTCCGAGCTCAAGTGCGATTGACGACTGGTACATGCCATGAAGTCTCTCCTTAGAACTTGTAGTTCAATGCGGTGTAATACGAAATGCCCATGTCCGGGACTGCGGTGCCCCACTGTGGGCCACCTTGTGCTGCGCTTGGGTTCATGGTCATCGTTCTACCCTGGCCCAGATAGGCACCACCCAGTGGTTGGTAGTAGAAGGTGTTGAACAGGTTATTAATACCGGCATCAACCCGCACCTTGCTCCACGAGTAACTTGCCTTCAGGTTGGTGAGAAAGTAACCCGGTGTTGGAATCTCATTGCGTTCAACCGACAAGAAGTTATTCTTGTTGGCAGCAGCAATAAACTGCAACTGGTTGTCCCATCCGCCAAACTGGTGCGTAAAGTTCAACTTGCCGTTAACTGGCATAACGTTATACAAGCCATAACCGGTCACCAGATTTTTGCCATACGTCCAGTTAAACAAACCCTGGGCGCTGAAACGACCAAAGTCTGTTTTAGCAATCGGCATCTGTCCATCTAAGTCGATACCGGCCAAATTAGCGTTTTGATTAACGTACTGCAGGGTCTGGAAGCTATTAAGGATAGGCGAGCTGGCGCTAAGCTGTCTGCCCTGTGCTGCATTACCTGTCCACTGCATGGCATCGATATAGTTGTTGACGTAGGAGTAGAATGGCGATGCTTTGACCATGTAGTCGCGTTCAGCTGTATGCAGATCATAGACAGCAGAAGCGGTATAGGCAGTTTCAGCTTTCAGGTTCGGATTGCCAAAATAGCAGTTGCCATCGCCCACATAGTTATTCATGACAGCGGCCATATTCCAGGCTGACCAAGAGTACAACTCGTAGAGGTTAGGCGCTCGGACCTGACGTGCCAAACCCAATTGCATGTCTTGCTTCTCGCTATGCTTGTAGCTGGTGGTTAGAACGACATCCACATCATTAAAGGTTGCACTACGGCTATTATTATTGAAATATGCCGCATCGGTTGTTTCGTTACACATACCAGCTGCACAACCCATCGCTGGCATAGCGTAACCTGTGGTGGTGTTCGATCCCGCTGTGCCCCCAGCCTGTGCATAAGGCGCTGAATTCAAGTTATAGCCATGCACATTACCTGTTGAAGCATTAACCAACGAATAGCGCACACCGAGCTCTGACTTAACATTCTGAGTAAAGCGCTCTTCCCACTCACCAAACACCGAAGCGATCTGCTGGCTACCACCATTGATATTCTGGAACGTGTATGGCGACATACCGCCTGTACCCGAAGTAGGCCACCAGTCGTTTAGATAGTACCGTTGCCACTCGGCACCAGTGCGCAACAATGACGTATCGGCAACATTGATATCGCCTTTAACTTTAACGCCCGCGGTATTGCTATTGGTATTCATCGGCATACCAGGCGTGCCATAGGCCGTAGCTGGTGTAGCGCCATAACCAAACTGTTTGTTTGGACCAAAGTTCATCTGGTGGTTCAGCTGCTCGTAGTAAGCCTGCGCTTCCAACTTACCCCAATCGTAACCGCCCCAATATTGTAGGTTGTAACGTTGCTGCTAATTACCTGTTAAATCCATACGCTGATTGACATAACCTTCGTACGGAATATCCTGCCGGCTGTATTTAAGCTGCACAGTGTGCTTGTCGGCTTTAAGGGCTAACGCCACCGCCTGATTGGTGGCCTCATAGGAGGTCGACCCAACCATGTTGCCTGGCAAGACCTGGGTGCCACCGCTTGTTGTGTATTGCGTTGCCTGACCCGTGTGGAATGTCCGTGCGGCGATGTAGTTATTAGCGGATGAGGTTGAGCCGGTGTAGTTAACACTGAGCCAATCGGTCGCGGCGGTGATGCTGAGGTTGGCGCCGATATTATTGTTGTTGGTGCCATAGAAACCGCCGACATTACCGGTAATTAGGTTTTGCCCGTCTTCGGCAAATGTCGGTTGGCCGGTACTGGCAACAACAGCACCACCTATACTATTCAACCCGATGCTCACCGGTTTGTAACTTTTGTAGACTTGTATGCTCTTGATACTGGGCGGATCCACATACGAGAGCGGCGTATTCATGTGGTTCGGACATGCGGGTACTGTATCGACACCATTAACCAGCACATTAATGCGCTGATCAGCCAGACCACGAATAACCGGTATGCTGGAGACAGCACCACCGACCTGGAAGGCTACGCCAGACACATTGGTCATCAACGTTGCGGTATCAACGTTAGCCACCTTCTGCAGATCTAACTCTTTACCAGCCACAACGGCATCGGCATCGTAGCGGGTGGCGTTCACATCCACATTAACCGGCTCGGCGCTCGATTCCTAGGCCCATACAGGCGTTACAGCAAAAGCAAAACTCACAGCAAGCGCCAATGGCTTGCGCATAAATAGTGGGGACTTCATTACAAACTCCAATTTGAATTCGCGTGGTGCTTGCGGTGATCAGCCGCGCACAACAACGCTTACTGGCACTACGCCAGTGCTCTATTCAGATCAGAGTTGTGTAGGGGGCCCGGTGGCTGGTTCAAGACCAAGCGCGGGTGAGGTAGACGGCCGTAAAGGCCAGTTGTCCGACTTCGGCACCAGCACTCTTGTGCATTTTGAAGTCAAAATTCATAGGCGGTGCAATACCGGTCTGACTCATCAGACAGAGTGGGCAATGCCCGCCGGATTTGGCCTGCGTGTCGGTATCAGTATCCAGATCACCGGCGACCCACACTTGGCTACTGCCCTGCATGGTACACACCGATTCCCAACCGCCCTCACCTGCAGCCGCCATAGGGGCCATAACCCATTTCCGGGCCAGCCACTGAATTTAACTCAATAGCATCGGCCACATTGTTAATGGCCTGGGCTTGTGCCTGTTGCGCGAGTACGTTTTCTCGCTGGTTGGCGACTTTGAGGTCTTTATCCAGACCCGGGACATTGGCCGGGCGGGCAATGTTCACCGTGTAGTCCGAATCCATGCCGTTACAGAGTGGCGTGCTGTCTGGCGAAGCGGCCTCTGCACCGCTGGCCCATTGTGCCGTAAATCCCGGTGCCATGTAGCAGCCGTTTGTGGCCTGCGGGAAACCGCGAGCTGAATCTTTGGTGAGGGTAATCACCAGGGGCGCCTGCCCCAGCGCCTGTTTATTGCTGCTGATCAGCGCTCCTTGCGGCACTGAGTTCACCGTTAAAGAGCCAGCGCAACCAGAGAGCGCCACCATGGCTATCAGGGGGAGCGATCGGCAAAAAGGTGTCATGAACTTATCCTTTGGGGAAGGCAACGAGGTGATCGATTTCCAATTGAATGCCAATCATCTCACCAACCGCGTGATTATGGTGACTTGGAACCAATGATAAGACGCGATCACCCGACGGTAGTTCAAGTGTATAGAGGAAGGCTGCGCCCCGGAAGACACGTTCAAGCACTTTGGCGCGAACAGGGCTGCTGTCGTCATGCTGAATATCATCGGGACGGATCAAAACATCGACATCGGAATCCATCGCCACATCCAGCGGCTGAATCCGGCAGAGTTCGCCCAGCTCGAAACTGACACAGTTTTGCCCGCTCACCCATGCCGGCAAGAAAACGCCATCGCCAACAAAGGTGGCGATATGACGCGTCGCCGGCTCGTGATAAAGGGCATAAGGCGATGCCCATTGTTGCAGCTGACCATCGACCATAACGCCAACACGATCTGCCATAGCAAAGGCTTCCTGCTGATTGTGCGTGACCAGCAAGCCGGTGGTACCAGTTTCTTTGAGGATGTTGTGTACGTCGATCGAGAGTCGCTCACGCAGTTCGACGTCAAGATTGGAGAACGGTTCGTCCATCAGCAGTATCGTAGGGCCCGGCGCTAATGCACGCGCCAGAGCGACCCGTTGCTGCTGCCCGCCAGAAAGCTGATGCGGATAACGTTTGCCGGCATCCGATAAACCAACCAACTCGAGCATTTCATCAATGCGCCGGCCTTTATCAACACTGCTCCATTCGCGTAAACCAAAGCCCACGTTATTGGCCACGGTCATATGCGGAAAGAGCGCATAGTCCTGAAAAACCATACCAATCTGGCGGCGCTCTGGCGCCAGCTGCCAATTGGCATCGGCAACCCAGTGACCATTCAGCGCAATACAACCGCCTTGCAATGGCTCAAAGCCGGCAATGGCTCTGAGTACGGTGGTTTTGCCGCAGCCGGAGCCGCCGAGTAAACAACCAATCTCTCCAGGTGCCAGAGCAAACGACAGCTCGCTGACGACCGATTTACCGCCGTAACCCAAAACCACCGCATCAAGATGTAGCGCGTCCATACGTCTCACTGTACCGTTAATGAAAACCCGATTCGGATTTTTTGATCAGCAGAATAACAGGCAACAATCCGGCCAGTACAATCGCCAGGCTGGGTAATGCGGCACGATCCCACATGCCTTCGGAAGTCATTTCAAATACCCGCACGGCCAGCGTATCCCAACCGAAGGGCCGCGTCATCAAAGTAATGGGCATTTCTTTCATGACATCCACAAAGACAATCAGCGCTGCCGTGAGCAAACCACCGCGCACCATGGGCAACTGTAAATGCAGCAGTACTTTTTTGGGAGACAAGCCGAGTGAGCGTGCCGCGTTACCCTGGTTACGGGTGACGCGTTGCATGGCAGCATCGATGGGCTGGAAGGCTACTGCCAGAAAACGTGCCGACAGCGCGGCCAACATAACGATCAGCGAGCCTTTGAGGATTTGCTGCACATCCCAATGAAACCAGGCCGCCAGACTGATAAGCTGGTTATCAAGCCAGGCCACCGGAATAAACACACCCACCGCCAGCACCGTGCCGGGAATGGCATAACCTAGCGTGGCCAGGCGCACGATCATCTGCGTTGTATTGTCTTTGTGGTGCTGATGTATCGCGCTGAGCAACAAGCCGAGTACGGTGACCACCAGTGCGGCAACGCCCGCGAGCCAGACCGAGTGCAATAGAAATACCGGGTAACGCGCATCGAAGTCTTCTTTCCAGACATCAACCACCCAGACCACCAGTTGCACCATGGGCACCGCAAAGGCAATGGCAAAGATCGCTGCGCAGAATACTGCCGCCGCCCATTTGGCACCGTCCTGTAATGCAATGCGTACCGGCGTAAAACTCTTTACAGCATAGCGACGGTTATGGCGCAGACGCTGGTCGATCACGGCCAGGGCCAACACCACCAACACCAGTAAGGATGCCAACTGACTAGCGGCTGATAAATTGAAGAGCGAGAACCAGGCTTTATAAATGGCGGTGGTGAAGGTATCAAAGCTGAAAATGGATACGCTTCCGAAATCGGCCAGAGTTTCCATCAGTGCCAACGTTACCCCACCCGCGATCCACGGGCGCGCCATAGGCAAGGCGACTTTCCAGAATGCCTGGAAGCGTGTGTAGCCGAGCATCTGCGCCGCTTCTACCGCCCGCAAGCCCTGCGTAATAAATGCATTACGCGCTAGGAGATATACGTAGGGGTAAAAGGCCAGCGGCAGCACCAGCACCACGCCACCGGTTGAACGGATTGGCGGGAACCAGGCAGAACTACCAAACCAACCTCGCAACACGGTTTGCACCGGGCCGGTAAAGTCGAGCAACCCCACTTGCACAAAAGCCAGAACATAGGCCGGCATGGCCAGCGGCAGCATCAACCCCCAGGAAAAAAACTTCCGGCCGGGGAAATTACAGACTGCAGTGAGCCAGGCCAGTGAGACACCCAGAAACAGCACCCCAGCGCCTACGCCCAACACGAGCACCAGGGTATTCCAGAGCACGCCCGGTAACACATAAGCTGCGAGATGTTCCCAGGCATCGACTTGCTGATCAAAGAACGAGGCCAGCACCACCAGCAGCGGAATAAGCGTAAGGGCAGCAATGGCTAGGGCCCGCAAGGGGCCCCAACCACGCCAGTTCCAGATTGATCCACGCTGATACATTGCCAGGTTATCGGTACCCTGCCCGATCCATCAGGCGGGTTGCGGCACCTTGCAGCTCGCCCGCTTTGGAGACATTGATCAGGTCCATCTTGTATGGACCCCAATGACGAATGATGGAGTCTGGTTTTACCTTCTGGTTGACCGGGTATTCAAAATCATCATTGGTGTAGATGCCTTGTGCAGTTTCTGACGACAGCCATTCGATCAGACGTTGTCCGCCCGCGGCATTAGGCGCAGCACGCGTCACCCCCGCACCGGAAATGTTCACGTGAACACCGCGCTCTTTCTGATTCGCCCAGAACAGGCCGACCGGCATATTGGGATCTTTATCCAATGCACGTGCCAGGTAATAGGTATTCACAATACCCACTTCACACTGACCGGCTGCTACCGCTTTGATGACGCCATTATCGTCAGCAAAGACATCCGTTGCCAGATTACCGACCCAACCGCGCACCACCTCTTCGGTGCGCTTTTCACCGAGGGTGGCAATCATGGTGGCAATCAGTGATTGGTTATAGACCTTCTTGGAAGTACGCAGACAAAGCTTGCCCTTCCACTGCGGATCGGCCAATGCTTCATAGGTAGAGAGCTGTGACGGATTCACAAACTTCTTGTTATAGATAATCGTGCGCGCACGAATGGATAGCCCATACCACTTGCCTTTAGGATCACGCAGATTGGCGGGTACGTTGGCGTTTAGCACGCTGGACTTAATGGGCTGCAACAGATCCAAGCGGCTGGCATGCCACAAATTACCGGCATCAACTGTAATGAGCACATCGGCCGGTGACTTGGCACCTTCTGCTTTCAAGCGCTCCAGCAAGGGGCCTTCTTTATCGGTAAGCACCTGAATCTTGGTGCCGGTTTCTTTGGTGTAGGCATCAAAGAGCGGCTTGATCAGTTGCTCATTGCGAGCGGAATAAACCGTGACTGTATCGGCAGCCGCGCTACCGGCGAAAATCGCGAGCGCAGAAACGATAGCGGGAAAAAGCCGTTTTAGAGGATTAAAGCGCGTTGTCATATCAATCTCGTTGAATAAATTGAACACCATAAAATCACACGGACTATTTTACTAGGAATAATTCTCATTAACAATGATCAAACGAAGATATCCTGACCAATACATTCCCCTGGTTTTACACCGCGCGGACAGGCGAATACACCGCCACCCACATGCGTTGTAAATTGTTGCAACATGTCGAACTGCGCCATCTTGGCAAAGATCTGGATAAATCCCGTTCGCGGGTCACGCTGATAACACTGGAATAACAAACCCGCATCAAAGGTCATCAGCTGCCGCCAGGGTGGCCAGCGCTCGGCAAATTTAGCGATGCCATTATCGTAGTTGTATGCACGACGGAGTATTTCTGCACCGCCATTCATTTCTGGTGCAGACATAGCGGCATGCGAAAACTCGGCCGTGACCGGATTGCCCTCTTTATCAACCCGGTTAAGGTCGAGACTTTCTTTTTCGGTCTTTTTGCCAATAGGTGCGCCAGAAATCTTATGACGGCCCATAGTTTCTTCCTGAAACGCAATTTTCATTTCGTCCCAGTGGTCCAGTGAAATACGAATCGGGCGAATCACCATATAAGTGCCACCCTGCAACCATTGAGGCGCCTCTTTCCCGACCCAGACAAACTTCTTCATGGCTTTAGGGTCAGTAGGCTTCACGTTAATCGTGCCATCTAGAAAGCCTATCTGGTTTCTTGGTGTCGTGTGCTTTTGAAAGCCGCCGGCAAAACCGGACTGACCCCAGCGCATTTCAGCCACATCTTTGGCTGCACGAGCAAAGCGACGGATTGCACTTTCGACAACCATAAAATCATCAGCGCACACTTGCACAAAAATATCGCCGCCCGTGCGTTCAGGAACCAACTGGTCTCCCGCAAAGCGTGGTAAATCAACCAACGCTTCGGGCTGCTTATCCGAAATACCGAAACGGTCGACCCCCTCTTTCTTGAAGAGAGTTGGTCCAAACCCGAAATTAACCGTGAGGTTAGCAAGTCCCAGCCCTACTGCCTCGCCTAAAACCGGATCCGGCTTCTGACGATCTGCTTTACGGTCGAAACGCTCTGGCTGGCTCATCAATGCCGCTGCGATTTGTGTCCACCGCTGCAACATGCCGATCAATTCGCTTCTCTCCGTCGTCGTGACATCAAAAGCAACAAAATAGGTGTGCCGCTGCATATCATCGACGATGCCGGGTTGATGCTCACCTAAAAACACTCGCTCTCCTGACTCATTAGCCGATTTTGCTTCGCTAGCAAAAGCCAGCTTTGGCCCAGAAATCGCTGCGGCGGCACTTAAACCGGCCCATGATAACAACTCTCTTCTTGTAACCATGATCTTATTTTCCAAACAAATTAAGGTGCTGCAATTCGTAGTGCGTTGATGTCGTCTTCAACGTAATAAAAGCTCCTTCCATCGGGTGCTAAAGCAATGCCAAATAGGTTGCCGTTACCTGGTGGGGACTGCGCCTGGTTAGCGTTAAGCCAGTGTGCGTAGATCTGCCGATCCGTCTTTGGATCAATTTCAACGGCCTGACCATTTTTACCGTTCGCCACAATCAAATGCCCTTCTGGTGTCATAAACATGGCCAGCGGCCACAACAACAAACCATCTTTAGTGACCAACAGTCCTTTGCCGGCGCTTGTTGTTCTTGTGCTGGCTTTTTCAATGGCGGTGATTTCGTTATCCAGGCCGTCTGTTACGTAGAGCGTGTCGTCAGGCCCTAGGGTTAAGCCTGTTGGCCCTAATAAAAAGTTAGCCTTGTCGGCACGATGAGAAAATCCATCACCTACCACTGTCTGGCTCACCAGCACTGGCGGCTTACCATTCGGAATCTTGAGTTCCAGACGAAGCACCGTCGCGTTATGTTCCATCACTGGATATTTGGTGGCTGGATCAATCACGCCAGGACCTTTGAGGCCAAAGCCAGCCATGCTGATAAATAGGGTTGCCGTGTCTCCGTTATCGACAACCGCCATATTCCCCCAAGGACCATTAATGGTTGGGCCGGCCCAGGTTGCCACGTGCTGCCCGTTGCTATCGAGCACCAACATGCAGCCATCTCCCTTGGTGGCTGTAGTGCCATCTTTACTGGGCGTACTGCCCACAATGACCCAGCCGCTTTTAAGCATGATCATAGCGGTGGTAAGCCCTACACCTCCGGGACAATCCTTTAGCGTCTTAGGAAACTGCGCAAACAGCTTGGTTTCTTTGGTGCTCGGACGGTAACGGATGATGGTTGTGCCCGTCCCTTGCAGGTTGGAAATATCGTTGAAGTTATCAACGAGCACATCGTCCTTTTCAATGGCTCCCGCACTCACTGGCGCAACGATCACGGCGTAGGGATTCACGTCACCATTTTCAGGAATCGTCGACGTCAGGAATTTGTGTTTCTTGATCGTTTCTAGCATGCCTTGCGGCTCAGCATAGGCATACCCGATACCGAATACGAGCGCCCCGTAAAGAACGCCTTTGACAAGTTTGATGTACCAATTCAGTTTTTTCATGATTTGTCTGGTGATTTAGGTAAGTTAGAAATTAAAGATGGCACGCACACCTGCAACCAGCTCGTTTTGAATACGGGCACCCGTCGGTGAATTAGGGTTCGGGATTCCTGCGCCCGGGTTGTAGATGTATTGAATATCTGGCTGCAAGACGAACCACGGTTTCACCTGATACTGATAGGTCAACTCACTCATCCACTCGTTTGTTGGGATTGGTCCCGATGTGCCTGAATACATATAGGCATCGCGTGTGGCATTCGCATACGAGCTACTCACCTGTGCATAACCAAAGCCGAGACCAAACGTATCCGCTGCACGATTCTTAAGCGGACTGCGCATCAAGAGCCCAAAGTTAGCGCTCATGGCAATGGTGTTGCGATCTTGCTGTGGTGCGCCCATAACCCGGCCAAATAGCGAGAGCGTTCTATTGGGGTCTACGTCATCGCGCCAGATCAACTGATCGGCCACACCATAAATAGCGTAGTTGCCTTTATGCATCTCGGCGTTACCATTTGATTTATCAGCGTCGGCCAGCGCAAAACCTGCGCTATCAAATTGTTGATCGGCAAACGGCAAGCTATTGTACCAGGCACCAATCTTGTAAGTCCAACCTAGCGGCTGAATCTTACCGGGTGACACCATGCTGCCTAACGACGGATAAGAGAATTGCGCTTCAACAATCGACAAGGTGCCCTGGCCTAAACCGAACTGCATGCCATGTAGATTGTTGAGTTGGGCATTGTCTAACCACTGTTTCGCCGGCGAGCCGTTATATACGCCGGCCAGAATCTGGACGCCATCTACCGGGTGCGCCGAAAAGCGCACACCCAGCGACGAGAGCGGGTACGCCGGCCCGCCACCTGGCATGTTGTACGAAGGCAAGGTCGCCCACCCGAACATGGTATTTATAAAATACAACGCATTCGAGCTGACCATGTATTCTTGGTCGAGACTTTGCTGACCGATCTTGATATCTAAACGGTCTTCTTCCAGGAACTTCTGGTCATACCAGAGCTCCCACATACGCGTTGTTGATTCAGTCTGGATACCGCTGATGGTTTGCAAAGCCTGAACGTTGTAGTTTTGGACACCGAGACCGCCACGAATATTCAGAAAGCTGGCATTAAACAAACCACCATAGTGACCAAAGCCCCGGTTGGTATCCATCTGCAAAACAACCTGTGTGATGCCATCGTAGCCAAAGCCTTGCTTTGCACCTCCCATGGTATTGCCAAGATATTCCTCAATATCCTGGATGCCCAAGGTAATCCCGTAATTGCTGAGGCTTTTTCGTAAGCCCCACATATCACCCAATAAAGCCGGGCTTCGGTTAACGCCATCCAGGAATCCAAATACGCCACGCGAGGCTTCCAGTTCATCACCAGACGCTGGAATAGACACTGGCGGAGGAACGGCATAGGACTTTTGTGTCAAAACAAGGGCAATTAAAACAAGCAGACTGACTTTGACGACCGATTTTTTCAACAAATTCATAGAGATAAGTTAGCTTCGAGGTTGGGCTTTTTTATTTGAACGAGAATTATTATCATTTATTGGAGAATTAAAATCAATTGAGAATCATTGTCAACACAGCGTCTGCTTGCAGCTTAAAAAAATAAACGAAGGCAGCGCTCTTCTCGTAAAATGCGGAAATGACACATGCCGCGCCACCGCCCAAGCTGACCCAGTACCTGCGACTGATGCGGGCACACCGCCCGATCGGTACGCTGTTGCTGTTGTGGCCGACCTATTGGGCGCTTTGGCTGGCGGCCGATGGCGCACCGCCCTTGCTGGTGTTGGTGATTTTTACGCTGGGCACGTTTTTTATGCGCTCTGCCGGCTGCGTGATCAACGATCTGGCCGACCGTAATTTTGATGGGCACGTAGCCCGCACTAAAGACCGACTGCTGGTGGCTGGTTGGGTGACACCGCGTGAAGCCCTGGCGGTATTTGTGGTACTGGTGACGCTAGCCGCGGTAACGGTACTCCCGATCATCAGCCCGCTGCTGCTGGTGCTGGCATTGATTGCCGTGTTTCTGGCGGCATCGTACCCGTTCACCAAACGTTTTCTGGCGATTCCTCAGGGGTATCTGGGCATTGCCTTTGGCTTCGGGATCCCCATGGCGTTTGCCGCGATTGATCACACGGTACCGGCGGAAGCCTGGTGGCTGCTATTGGCAAATATTTTCTGGGCGGTGGCCTACGACACCGAGTATGCGATGGTAGACCGACCGGACGACCTGAAGATTGGCATCAAAACGTCGGCGATTACCTTTGGCCGTTTTGATGTAACAGCGATCATGCTGTGTTACACGGCAACACTGCTGATTCTGGCAGGCGTGGGTGTGTCTCTAAGCCTGAGCTGGCCGTACTGGACCGGGCTCATCGTTGCCGCCGGCATTGCGCTCTATCACTACACGCTGATCCGTGACCGGGACACCACGCGCTGCTTTGCCGCTTTTATGCATAACAACTGGTTTGGTGCCGCAGTCTTTGCCGGCATTCTGCTCGATACGCTGATTTGACCTGCGGATAAATCACCCCATGAACTACCACGACCTACGCGGCTTTATTGCCCAACTGGAACAGATGGGTGAACTGAAACGAATCACCGTACCGGTGAGCCCGCATCTGGAGATGACGGAGATCTGCGACCGGGTGTTGCGCGCAGGCGGCCCGGCGATTCTATTTGAAAACCCGACAGGATTTAACACGCCGGTTTTGGGCAACCTGTTCGGCACGGTTCGCCGTGTGGCTTTAGGGATGGGGCAGGATGTTGCGACCGAAGCCGAGGCACTGGCGAAACTACGTGAAGTGGGCAAGGTGTTATCAGTTCTGAAGGAACCTGAGCCTCCAAAGGGCTTTAAGGATGCCTGGGAAAAACTCCCACTGCTCAAACAGGTGCTGACGATGTCACCCAAGCTGGTGTCATCCGCACCGTGCCAGGAAGTGGTACTGGAAGGCAAGGATGTGGATCTCTCCCGTCTGCCGATCCAGCATTGCTGGCCGGGCGATGTAGCACCGCTGATAACCTGGGGTCTGACTGTAACGCGTGGGCCCAATAAGACACGACAGAATCTGGGCATCTACCGCCAGCAATTACTCGGACCCAATAAGCTGATCATGCGCTGGCTGGCGCATCGCGGCGGCGCTCTGGATTTCCGCGACCATCAACTGACCAATCCGGGACAACCTTTCCCGGTGGCGGTAGTGCTAGGCTGCGACCCGGCGACGATTCTGGGTGCCGTAACGCCCGTGCCGGATACGCTGTCGGAGTATCAATTTGCCGGGCTGCTGCGCGGCAAGAAAACCGAACTGGTGAAGTGCCTGGGTTCCACATTGCAGGTACCCGCCTCTGCCGAGATCGTTCTTGAAGGCGTGATTCATCCAAATGAGATGGCCCTGGAAGGCCCTTATGGCGATCACACCGGTTACTACAACGAACAGACCGAGTTCCCGGTGTTTACGGTTGAACGCATGACCATGCGCAAGAACCCGATCTACCACTCCACCTATACTGGCAAACCACCTGATGAACCAACGATGCTGGGTGTAGCGCTGAATGAAGTGTTTGTGCCGCTGCTGCAAAAACAATTTCCGGAAATTACCGATTTCTATCTACCCCCAGAAGGCTGCTCTTATCGACTAGCCGTGGTGAGCATTCGTAAACAATATGCCGGGCATGCGCGCCGCGTCATGATGGGCGTATGGAGTTTCTTGCGCCAGTTTATGTACACCAAATTCATTATCGTGGTGGACGACGATGTGAACATTCGTGACTGGAAAGAAGTGATCTGGGCCATGACCACACGCATGGATGCCACACGCGACACGATGCTAGTAGACAACACACCGATCGATTATCTGGACTTTGCCTCACCGGTGGCTGGCCTGGGTAGCAAGATGGGGCTGGATGCCACCAACAAGTGGCCTGGTGAAACGAACCGCGAATGGGGCACGCCCATTACGCATAACCCCGCCGTGAAGGCCCGCGTTGATGCCATGTGGGCGGAGCTGGGGCTTTAATCCCTAACCCGTTGTTTAGGCAGCTGGCAACTCGCGCTTGCTGCCATCGGCGTTGAGCGCCACGTAGGTGATCAGCGCTTCGGTCACTTTGACGGTCACCGGATTATCCGGATGGCGTTCGGCATACATCTGCACTTTGATCGTGACCGATGTCTTGCCGCGTTTTTCAACTTCGGCAAAGAAGGTGACGATGTCACCAATCGACACTGGTTGGTGAAACTGGATGGTGTTCACAGCCACCGTGGCAATGCGGCCACGCGCGACCTTGTGACCCAGAACCGCACCGGCCAGATCGATATAGCCCATCGTCCACCCACCAAATACATCGCCATACATGTTGGCACCTGACGGCATGGAAATGACCTTGAGCACAGGAAGCAGGTCGGGCAAGGTACAAGGGGTATCGATCATGGCATTCGCACTATAAAGATTTAAACTACGGGTGTTATTTTAAAGTCATCAAGGCGAAAACGCATGTCGCGTCATGGAAATAAACCGGTCGGCCCTGCCAGTAACGAGCCCTTACACGTCTGGACAACGCTGAAATCGCTGCTGCCCTGGCTCTGGGCCTACCGCGGGCGAATGATCGCGGCTTTTGGCTGCTTGCTACTGGCAAAACTGGCCAGTGTGTACGTGTCTATTGTATTCAAAAACATGATCGACGATTTGAGTGGCAGCCAGCATGTCGTTCTGGTGTTGCCGGTTGGTTTGCTGTTGCTTTACGGCTTCTCGCGCCTGGCCAGCACCGGGTTTACCGAGCTGCGCGAAATTCTTTTTGTACGCGTTACGCAACAGGCAATTCGGCGGATTGCACTGTCTGTCTTTACCCATCTCCACAATCTCTCTCTGCGCTTTCATCTGGAGCGCCAGACCGGTGGCGTATCGCGCGATATCGACCGCGGCACCCGCGCCATCTCTAATCTGATTAGCTACACACTGTATTCCATATTACCCACACTGATTGAACTGCTGCTGGTGATGGGTGTGCTGGCCTACAAATATGACCAGGTGTTTGTGTGGATTACGCTGGCTTCGATTGTTTGTTACGTGGCATTCACGGTGGTGATATCCAACTGGCGCATTCACATTCGACGTGCAGTGAATGAGGCAGACTCGGCAGCCAATACGCGCGCCATCGACAGCCTGATCAACTACGAGACGGTGAAGTACTTTAATAACGAAGCCTTCGAGCTTAATCGCTACGATAAAGCCATGCGCCGCTGGGAAGACGCTTCGGTACGTAGCCAGATGACCCTAACGATGTTGAACATGGGGCAGCAGCTGATTATTGTGATCGGCCTGGTGGCCATGATGTGGCATGCGGCACAGGGGGTTGTGGCTGGCACGATGACCGTGGGGGACCTGGTGCTGGTCAATGCCTTCCTGATCCAGCTGTATATGCCGCTTAATTTCTTCGGCGTGGTTTACCGCGAGATCCGCCAGGCGCTGACCGATATCGAACGCATGTTCGGTTTGCTCAATACACAACGTGAAATCGTCGACGCCCCCGATGCCCGCGCACTCCCGGAAGCACCGATTAGCGTGTTCTTCGATAGCGTGGATTTTTCCTACGACCCGGCAAGACCGATCCTGAGCAATGTGTCTTTTGAAATCCCTGCCGGAAAAACCGTGGCCGCCGTTGGCCACTCGGGCGCAGGCAAATCCACATTGGCGCGCCTGATTTATCATTTTTATGATGTTACGGGCGGCCGCATTCTGATGAACGGGATTGATGTCCACAAGATTGAGCAAAGCAGCCTATGCGGTGGCATCGCCATCGTGCCGCAGGATACCGTGCTCTTTAACGACACACTCTATTACAACATTCTCTACGGCAACCCCACTGCGAGCCGTGAACAGGTGATTGCAGCGGCAAAGGCTGCACATTTACACGAGTTTGTTGAAACACTGCCGGACGGCTACGACGCCAAGGTCGGCGAACGCGGTCTCAAACTTTCTGGTGGTGAAAAGCAACGCGTCGCGATTGCACGCGCCTTACTGAAAAACCCACCCATCCTCGTTTTTGATGAGGCGACTTCGGCGCTGGACTCCAAAACTGAAAAAGCCATTCAGGCCAGCATGAATGTGGCTGCGCGCGGCCGCACGACATTGATTATTGCCCACCGCTTATCGACGGTGATGAACGCCGATGAAATTATTGTGCTCGACGCCGGCCGCATTGTAGAGCGTGGTCGTCATGCCGCCTTGCTGGCTGCCAATGGTTTATATGCCCAGATGTGGGCGCTACAACAGCAGGATCGCGAGGCTGAATAAGCTTTGTGTCACAAACCCCAAGTAGAATGTCGATTCCGCTTTATCTGCAACGTTTTGCTTTAATTTGAAGGATTACTTTTATGGCGTTACTCACTTCTCAACTCACCGATGTCCAGGCCAAGGTGCTGGGCGCAGTTGCCAACCGCCCAGGCACACTGATCTGGATGGGTTTACTGATGATCGTTCTAGGCACCATCTGTATCATGGAAGAAACGCTGTTCTCCATTGCTTCGATCAGCCTGGTGGGCGGCTTTGCGCTGGCCGCCGGCATTATGCAGGCACTACATGCACTACAGGCCAAGGGCTGGAAGTCGGTATCGATCCAGATGGTGTTTGCCATGATCTATATCGCGATTGGCGTGATCATTTGGGTCTCACCGGAAGCGGCACTAGAAGGCGTGACGCTGTATCTGGCAACCCTGTTCTTTGCGACGGGTCTATTGCGCCTGATGACGGCATTCCAGCATACGGCTTTTAGCGGCTGGTTCATGCCGCTGGTATCGGCAGCCTTGTCGATTCTACTGGGCGGCCTGATCCTTGCTGGCTGGCCGGATAACAGCACCTGGGTGCCAGGCATGCTAATCGCTATTGAATTGCTCTTGCAAGGCTGGTCACTGTTCTTCCTGGGCATTGCTGCCAAAAAAGCCGTACGCTAGTCGCGTCTTTTTGCTTCTGACGTTGTTGCGTGGTGCTCGCTCCCTCGACTAACCCCGTGTTATGTCTTGGTCGCTGCGCGCCACACGCCTAGCTAGTAGCAAAAATCCTGCAACCGCGAATCCTGTGGACTAAATAAAAAACCCAGAGCCGAGGCTGGGTTTTTTATTGGGTACTGACTTAACTTTTGGTTAAGCAGCAGCCTCTTCTGTTTCAACCGCTTCAACACCTTCCGGACGGTCAACCAGTTCTACGTAGGCGATCGGTGCATTGTCGCCTGGGCGGAAGCCGGCTTTCAGAATACGGGTGTAGCCACCTGGACGTGCCTGGTAACGTGGGCCGAGTTCGTTGAAGAGCTTAACAACCATTTCACGATCACGCAGACGGGCAAATGCCAGACGGCGGTTTGCCAGCGTCGGAGCCTTGGCCAGGGTGATGATCGGTTCAACGACGCGACGCAGTTCCTTGGCTTTAGGCACTGTGATGCGAATAGCTTCGTAACGCAGCAGGGCGTTGGTCAGGTTGCGCAACATAGCCAGACGGTGGCTGCTGGTGCGATTCAGTTTGCGAAGACCATGACGGTGACGCATGATGAGTTCCTTTCGTTAATCCGGCGATCAATTACGCTCGAGACCGGCCAGTGGCCAGTTGTCGAGGCGCATACCCAATGTGAGGCCACGCGATGCGAGGACATCCTTGATTTCGTTGAGCGACTTGCGACCCAGGTTCGGGGTCTTGAGCAACTCGTTTTCGGTACGCTGAATCAGGTCGCCAATGTAATAGATGTTTTCAGCCTTCAGGCAGTTGGCCGAGCGCACTGTGAGCTCAAGGTCGTCGACCGGCTTGAGCAGTACAGGGTCGATCGGGGCCGACTTGCCACCGTCAGCTCCATTAGTAGTGCCTTCGAGGTCTGCAAACAGCGACATCTGATCAATCAGAATACGTGCAGCAACGCGCACGGCTTCTTCAGGATCGATAACGCCGTTGGTTTCAATATCCATTACCAGCTTGTCGAGGTCAGTACGCTGTTCGACACGGGCGGCTTCTACCGAGTAAGCAACGCGGCGTACCGGGCTGAAGCTGGCGTCCAGCATCAGATGACCGATAACCTTGTGCTCTTCCGCTTGCTTGCGCTGGTTGGCAGGCACGTAACCACGGCCCTTTTCAACCTTGATTTCCATATCCAGCTTGCCGCCGGCATGAATGTGCGCAAGTACGTGGTCCGGGTTGATGATTTCTACATCATGCGGTACTTCGATATCCGAAGCGCGCACAACGCCTTCACCCGACTTGCTAACCTTGACCACAACTTCATTGCGGCTGTGCAATTTGAACACAACGCCCTTCAGATTGAGGAGCAGGTCAACAACGTCTTCCTGAACGCCGTCGATGGTGGAGTACTCGTGTACAACGCCGTCGATCTTGACTTCGGTTGGCGCATAGCCTTCCATGGAAGACAGCAGGATACGACGCAGTGCATTACCCAGCGTATGACCATAACCACGCTCGAACGGTTCCATGACCACTTTGGCGTAAACCGGAGAGATGGTCTGGACATTGATGCTGCGCGGCTTCAATAGTGCATTTCCTTGCATGAGCGATTCCTGTTTAAGATTCAAAGTAAGCTGAAAACTCAGTGAGCCTTAAGGCTTACTTCGAATACAGTTCGATGACGAGGCCTTCGTTGATGGTCGGCGACAGTTCCGAGCGCTGTGGCATTGCCTTGAAGGTTGCCTTGCCAGTCTTGACGTCTACCGAAACCCACTCTGGGAAACCACGGCTTTCGGCAGCTTCAAGCGCAGCCTTAACACGCAGTTGACCACGCGATGCTTCAGTCAGCTCAATCGTATTGCCCGGCTTGAGGGTGTACGAAGGAATGTTGACGCGCTTGCCGTTAACGAGCACACCATTGTGGCGAACCAGCTGACGTGCTTCAGCACGCGAACCGGCAAAGCCGATACGGTAGGTGGTTGCGTCTAGACGGGCTTCGAGCAGTTGCAGCAGGTTTTCACCGGTCTGACCCTTGCGGCGATCAGCTTCGAAGAAAATCTTGCGGAACTGGCCTTCCAGCACGCCGTAGATGCGACGAATCTTCTGCTTGGCACGCAGGTGCACACCGTAGTCAGACAGACGAGCACCCGAACGCTGACCGTGCTGGCCAGGTGCGTAAGCACGGCGCTCGATGGCGCACTTGTCGCTGAAACATTTTTCAGCCTTGAGGAATAGCTTTTCGCCTTCGCGGCGGCACTGACGGCATTTAGGATCTAGATTACGAGCCATGTCAAGTTCTCCTTAAATACGGCGCTTTTTCGGAGGACGGCAGCCGTTGTGCGGTACCGGTGTCACATCCGAAATTGCAGTGATCTTGATTCCCAGTGCGTTCAATGCACGCACAGCCGATTCACGGCCTGGGCCTGGACCCTTGATGCGGACTTCAAGGTTCTTGATGCCACATTCCTGGGCCACTTTACCGGCTGCTTCAGCAGCAACCTGGGCAGCAAACGGGGTCGACTTACGTGAGCCCTTAAAGCCGGCGCCACCTGAAGTAGCCCGCGACAGTGCATTGCCCTGGCGATCGGTAATGGTGATGATGGTGTTATTGAACGATGCGTGAACGTGAACGATCCCGTCAGCAATATTCTTTTTAATCTTTTTACGAACTTTAGTCGATGTCTTGGCCATCTCTGGTGCCTTTCCTTATCGATTACTTTTTACCAGCGATCGCGGCCTTGCGCGGACCCTTACGGGTACGGGCATTGGTACGCGTGCGCTGACCACGGCAAGGCAAACCCTTACGGTGGCGGAAACCACGGTAGCAGCCAAGATCCATGAGGCGTTTGATGTTCATGGTGACTTCGCGGCGCAGGTCACCTTCGACGGTGAACTTAGCTACTTCGTCACGCAGACGCTCCATATCCGCGTCGGTCAGATCTTTGATCTTTGACGTCCGCGTAACGCTGGCAGCGTCACAGATTTTCTGTGCACGTGTACGACCGATGCCAAAGATGGCAGTCAGTGCGATTTCGGCATGTTGATGGTTGGGAATATTTACCCCAGCAATACGAGCCATTGAGTATCCTCAATCTCTACTGAACTTGAACAATTGCGTCAATGACGCAATTAACCCTGACGCTGCTTGTGGCGTGAATCGGTGCAAATCACACGAACCACACCTTTGCGGCGGATGATCTTGCAGTTCCGGCAGATGCGCCGTACCGAAGCCAAAACTTTCATTACCTACTCCTTTATATCGACATTTAGCCCAGCCGTAGCTTCCTATCGGGTTCTTGCGTAGAGATTTAAAACAAAAAAAACGGTTACTGCGTTGATCGGCATGTCTAGGTAGCGATTTACCGGCTACCTAAGCCGCCCTTGAAGTTTGCCTTCTTCAGGAGGTTTTCATACTGATGCGACATTGCAAAAGCCTGCACCTGGGACATGAAGTCCATGGTGACGACCACAATAATGAGCAGTGAGGTGCCGCCAAAATAGAACGGCACGTTCCACTTGAGAATCAGGAACTCCGGCAACAGACAGACGATGGTGATATACACAGCACCGATCAGTGTGAGGCGGGTCAGAATTTTTTCGATATAACGCGAGGTTTGCTCACCCGGGCGAATGCCAGGAATGAATGCACCACTCTTCTTTAGGTTGTCCGAGGTTTCACGGGTGTTGAAAACCAGGGCCGTGTAGAAGAAACAGAAAAATACGATGGCTGCTGCATAGAACAGGATGTACAGCGGTTGTCCTGGCGACAGACCGTTAGCAATATCCTTGAGCCACAGCATGTTTTCGCCTGAACCAAACCAACCAGCCAGCGTGGCAGGAAACAGAATGATCGACGAGGCAAAGATTGGCGGGATAACGCCAGCCATGTTGAGCTTGAGCGGCAGGAACGACGACTGACCACCGTAGAGCTTATTGCCCACTTGACGCTTGGCGTAGTTTACCAGAATGCGGCGTTGGCCACGTTCAACGAACACAACGAATGCGGTCACGACAACGACGATGGCAACGATAACAATTGCGGTCAGCGGGTTCATGGCACCGGTACGGACCAGTTCCAGAATGCCACCCAGCGAGCCTGGCAGTCCTGCTGCGATACCGGCGAAGATGATGATCGAGATGCCATTGCCCAGACTTCGTTCGGTGATCTGCTCACCCACCCACATGAGGAACATGGTACCGGTGACGAGGGTAATAACGGTTTCCAGACGGAAACCCATACCTGGATCCAACACCAGACCAGGCTGTGCCTCAAGAGCAACAGCGATACCGAGGGCCTGGAAGAATGCCAGAACAACGGTGCCGTAGCGGGTGTACTGCGAAATCTTGTGTTGTCCGGCCTGGCCCTCTTTCTTCAGAGATTCAAGCGCAGGACTTGCAACGGTCATCAACTGCATGATGATTGATGCAGAGATGTAGGGCATGATGCCCAGTGCAAACACGGTAAAGCGAGACAATGCACCACCGGAGAACATGTTGAATATGCCGAGGATGCCGTCTTTCTGACGAGAAAACAGATCGGACAGCACCGACGGGTCGATTCCCGGTACGGGAATGTGCGCGCCGATGCGATACACGATGAGCGCACCCAGCAGGAATATCAAGCGACGCTTGAGTTCCCCGTGTTTGCTACCCTGCGTGAGTGCGTTTTGCTGCACGTCCGATCAGTTCCTGTATGACTTAAGCTGCTTCGATCGAGCCGCCAGCGGCTTCGATGGCTGCCTTGGCGCCCTTGGTGGCGCTGATGCCCTTGAGCACAACCTTGCGGCTGATTTCACCGGACAGCACAACCTTGGCTGACAACGCCAACGACGATACAACGCCACACTGCTTGAGCACGGCCAGGTCGACATCGTCAACAGGCATATTCTGCAGGTCGCTGAGGCGAACTTCAGCAACACGTGCACGTGTCAGCGAGACGAAACCACGCTTCGGCAGACGACGATGCAGCGGCATTTGACCGCCTTCGAAACCAACATTGTGGTAACCGCCGGTACGCGACTTCTGACCTTTGTGACCACGGCCCGAAGTTTTGCCCAGACCACTGCCGATGCCGCGACCTACACGCTTTGCAGCGTGTTTGGCACCAGCACCCGGTTTAATGGTATTGAGTTCCATAGCTTCCTCTTAGACGCTTTCGCTCTTCACCAGGTATTGCACCTTGTGAATCATGCCGCGTACAGCCGGGGTATCTTCCAGCACAGCGGTCGAGTTAAGACGGCTCAGACCCAGACCACGCACGGTAGCGCGGTGGTCTTGCTTGGTGCCGATAACGCTCTTGACGAGCGTAACCTTGAGTTTTTTATTCGACATGTCTTACCCCAGAATTTCTTCAACGGACTTGCCACGCTTGGCAGCAACTTCCGAAGGTGTGTTCATGGCCTTCAGACCATCCAGGGTTGCGCGGATGACGTTGTACGGGTTGGTCGAGCCAAGGCACTTGGCCACAACATTGGTGATGCCAACGACTTCGAACACGTTACGTACTGCACCACCGGCGATGATCCCGGTACCTTCCGGTGCCGGCTGAATGATCACCTTGGCTGCGCCGTGACGGCCGATCAGCGTGTGCTGAACAGTACCGTTCTTCAGCGAAACCTTAAACAGTTGGCGACGGGCTTCATCCATGGCCTTTTGAACTGCCAATGGCACTTCGCGCGCCTTACCCTTGCCCATGCCAACACTACCATCACCGTCACCGACCACGGTCAGTGCGGCGAAGCTCATGATACGGCCACCCTTTACGGTCTTGCTAACGCGGTTGATGGCAACCATCTTCTCGCACAGGCCAGACTCATCAAGCTCTTCCGCTTGTTGCGGTTTGCGACTTTGTGCTTTCGCCATAGTTATCCTCGATTCCTACGCGGCTTAGAACTTGAGACCGTTTTCACGGGCAGCTTCAGCCAGAGCCTTGACACGGCCGTGGTACTTGAAACCCGAGCGATCAAAAGCTACTTCTTCGATACCTGCCTTGCGGGCACGTTCGGCAACCAGCTTGCCAACCGTTTGTGCAGCAGCAACGTTACCGCCGTTTGGAACGTCCTTGCGGATTTCCGTTTCAACGGTGGAGGCAGCAGCCAGCACTTTGCCACCACAAGCCGAGATGACTTGTGCGTAGATGTGCTGGTTGGTGCGGAAAACGTTCAGGCGCACGGCCTTCAGGCCAGCGATGCGGGCACGTGCCTGACGGGCACGGCGCAGACGCGACTGTTTCTTATCTTTCATGAGGCACCCTTACTTCTTCTTGGTTTCCTTGAGGATGACGACCTCATCGGCGTAACGCACACCCTTGCCCTTGTAAGGCTCTGGCTTGCGGTAAGCACGAATTTCGGCAGCAACCTGACCTACTTGTTGCTTGTCGATCCCCTTGATCAGGACTTCGGTTTGCGACGGGGTTTCCACTTTGACGCCAGCTGGCATCTTGTGGGCAACCGGGTGCGAGAAACCGAGCGAAAGGTTTAGGGTGTCGCCCTGGACAGCGGCACGATAGCCCACGCCTACCAGAGTGAGTTTCTTTTCGAAACCCTTGGACACGCCATTGACCAGGTTGACCAGCAGTGCGCGCGTGGTGCCCGACAGTGCGTTTGCATTTTCTGCACCTGCAACTGCTTTAACAACCAACTGCTCACCTTCGACCAACACGTTAACTGCCGGGTTACGGTTCAGCGTCAGCGAACCCAGCGGGCCCTTGACGGTGACATTAGTACCAGCCAGGTTGACTTCAACACCTTTAGGCAGCGCGATTGGATTCTTAGCTACACGAGACATGTCGAATCCTCCCTTACGCTACGTAGCAGAGCACTTCGCCGCCGACATTGGCTGCACGGGCGCTACGATCAGTCATCACGCCTTGCGGTGTGGAGACAATCGCGATGCCCAGGCCATTCATGACGCGGGGAATGTCAGCGGACGGTTTGTAGACACGTAGGCCAGGGCGCGAGACGCGTTCAATGCGCTCAATCACCGGGCGACCAGCGTAGTACTTCAGACCAATTTCTAATTCCGGCTTGGCAGCTTCACCACGCACGGCAAAATCCTCAACGTAACCTTCATCCTTGAGCACTTTTGCAACGGCTACTTTCAGCTTGGAGGAGGGCATACGCACCACCAGCTTTTGTGCCATTTGCGCATTGCGGATGCGGGTCAGCATATCGGCGATCGGATCACTCATTGCCATATCAAATCCTCCTGCTTACCAGCTGGCCTTGATCACGCCCGGGATTTCTCCCTTAAAGGCGAGCTCACGGATCTTGTGACGACACAGACCGAACTTACGGAATGTGCCACGGGGACGGCCCGTCAACTGACAGCGGTTGCGGGTACGGGTTGGGTTAGCGTTACGCGGCAGCTGTTGCAGCTTCAGGCGGGCTTCGTAACGGGCTTCGTCGCTTTGCGATTGGTCGTTAATGATTGCCTGCAGGGCTTCACGCTTCTTGGCGAATTTCGCAACAAGCGCGCGACGCTTCGCTTCACGATTGATCAGGGCTGTTTTGGCCATAATCGCCTCAATTCTTGAAAGGGAACTTGAAGGCAGCCAGCAGAGCCTTAGCTTCGCTGTCATTCTTCGCGGTGGTCGTGATGCTGATATTCATCCCGCGCAGAGCATCGATCTTGTCGTACTCGATTTCCGGGAAAATGATCTGCTCTTTGACACCCATGTTGTAGTTACCACGGCCATCAAAACCCTTGCCCTGAATACCGCGGAAGTCACGCACACGTGGCAGCGCCACGGTAACCAGACGATCCAGGAATTCGAACATGCGCGGACCGCGCAGGGTCACCATGCAGCCAATCGGGTAGTTATCACGGATCTTGAAGCCGGCGATCGACTTACGCGATAGGGTAACTACAGGCTTTTGGCCAGCAATTTTGGTCAGGTCGGAAACGGCGTGTTCAAGCACCTTCTTGTCAGCAACGGCTTCACCCACACCCATGTTCAGGGTGGTTTTGGTGATGCGCGGCACTTCCATTGGCGACTTGAAGCTGAATTCTTTCATCAGCGCCGGGGCAACCGTGTTTTTGTAAAAATCTTGCAAACGTGACATGCGGATCCCCTTATGCCTCAACCTGTTCGCCGTTCGACTTGAACACGCGAACCTTGCGACCATCTTCGAGCACCTTGAAGCCGACGCGGTCACCCTTGCCTGCTTTGGCGTTCCAAAGAGCCAGGTTAGAAACCTGAATCGGCATATCATTGTCTACCAGACCACCTGGCGTACCCAGCATTGGGTTCGGCTTGGTTGCCTTCTTGACACGGTTAATGCCTTCTACAACAACGCGGTCTGCGTCGACACGGAGAACAACGGTGCCACGACGGCCCTTGTCCTTACCGGTGGTGACGATGACTTCGTCGCCTTTACGAATCTTATCCATTTGGCGGCTTCCTTATAGGACTTCAGGAGCGAGCGAAACGATCTTCATGAAACGCTCCGAGCGCAGCTCACGGGTTACCGGCCCGAAGATACGGGTACCGATTGGTTCGAGCTTGTTGTTCAGCAGGACGGCGGCATTGCCATCAAACTTAACGAGCGAACCATCGGGGCGGCGAACACCCTTGGCGGTGCGAACGACGACGGCGTTATAGACGTCACCCTTCTTCACGCGGCCACGCGGCATTGCATCTTTGATCGACACCTTGATGATGTCGCCAATGCCGGCATAACGGCGCTTTGAGCCGCCCAGCACTTTGATACACATTACAGAACGAGCGCCGGTGTTATCGGCGACGTCCAGCATCGACTGCATCTGAATCATCATTAACTCCAACCTGTCCCGCTACCAACTGATGGCGCACGGGCAGTCTTGGGTTTCAAAACTTACTACAGCCGAGATTGCACAGTGGTGCAATGCAAGGTTGCAGCGAAAGAGGCAGGATTATAACGAACTAATCCGGCCGTTGCAAGAGGCAAAACCAGGTTTTACCTCTTTTTTCTTACAGAACCTCGGCGCGCTCCAGCAACTTGGCGACTTGCCAGGTTTTGGTGCGTGACATCGGACGGCATTCAACGATCTGGACGAGGTCACCCATCTTGGCATCGTTATTTGCGTTGTGCGCGTGATATTTCTTCGAACGCGTGATGACCTTGCCGTACATCGGATGCTTAACGCGACGCTCGACCAGCACGGTGGCTGTTTCTTGCATCTTGTCGCTAACCACACGACCAACGAGGGTGCGGTTCATACCAGTCTTATCAGTCATGATTAACCCTTTCACGGAGAATGGTGCGCACGCGAGCGATGTCGCGACGTACCTTGCCGAGCTGGCTAGTGTTGCTCAGCTGCTGCGTGCCCTTCTGCATACGCAGAGAGAACTGGGCCTTCAGCAGGTCAAGCAGTTCTTGCTTGAGCTCGTCGTTCGATTTGTTTCTGAGTTCAGTTGCTTTCATCTCTTACCCCAGGTGGCGAGTAACGAAGATCGTGCGCAGTGGCAGCTTGGCAGCAGCCAGCTTGAATGCTTCACGAGCCAGCGCCTCATTGACGCCATCCATTTCGTACAGAACCTTACCCGGCTGAATTTCAGCAACGTAGTACTCCGGATTACCCTTACCGTTACCCATACGGACTTCGGCTGGCTTTTTGGAGATCGGTTTGTCCGGGAACACGCGGATCCAGATACGACCGCCACGTTTGATGTGACGGGTCATGGCGCGACGGGCTGCCTCGATCTGGCGTGCCGTCAGACGGCCGCGATCGGTTGACTTCAGGCCGAATTCGCCAAAAGCAACGGTAGCACCGCGGGTCGCCAGGCCGGTGTTACGGCCTTTCTGTTCTTTGCGGTATTTACGACGTGCGGGTTGCAGCATTATGCACCTGCCTTTCTAACACGCTTGGCGGCCGGCTTTTTGTCCGACTTGCCTTCATCATCACCACGTGGACGACGCGGCGCACGCTTTGGTTCTTCAACCACAGCAGGCTGCTCGCCCGGTGCCAGATGCTCGCCCTTATAAACCCAGACCTTGATACCGATCAGACCATAGGTCGTCATAGCTTCGGAAGTTGCGTAGTCGATGTTGGCGCACAGGGTGTGCAGAGGCACACGACCTTCGCGGTACCATTCGGTACGGGCAATTTCAGCACCATTCAGACGACCAGAGCTCATGATCTTGATGCCCTGTGCACCCAGACGCATGGCGTTCTGCATCGCACGCTTCATGGCGCGACGGAACATGATGCGCTTTTCCAGCTGTTGCGCGATCGAGTCGGCGATCAGCTGTGCATCAGTTTCCGGTTTGCGGATTTCTTCGATCGAAACGTGAACAGGCACGCCCATGATTTTTTGCAGATCCGAACGCAGCTGATCAATTTCTTCGCCTTTCTTGCCGATAACCACACCCGGACGAGCCGAGAATACGGTTACACGGGCGTTCTTGGCAGGACGCTCGATCAGAACCTTGCCCACAGATGCGTGAGCGAGCTTCTTCTTCAGGTAGACGCGGACTTTGTTGTCTTCGGCCAGCATGCCTGCGAAATCTTTATCGCTTGCATACCAACGCGAGTTCCAGTCACGGGTAACGCTGAGGCGGAAGCCAGTTGGGTGAATTTTCTGTCCCATAGCGATTCCTTAGTTGCCCACGGTCACGAAAACGTGACAGGTCGGCTTGGTGATACGGTTACCACGGCCCTTGGCGCGCACGGTGAAGCGCTTCAGCACCATACCCTTTTCGACGTAGATGGTCTTGACGATCAGCTCATCAATGTCGGCACCTTCATTGTGCTCGGCATTGGCGATTGCAGATTCAATCACCTTCTTAACGATCAGGGCACCCTTTTTAGGGGAATATGCCAGGATGCTCAGGGCCTGGCCCACGGACTTGCCGCGGACGAGGTCGGCAACGAGTCGGCCCTTTTGCGCCGAGAGGCGCACGCCGCGCAGTACAGCACGAGTTTCCATCATCGGCTCCTTACTTCTTGGCTTTCTTGCCGGCAACGTGACCCTTGAACGTACGCGTCAGGGAGAACTCGCCAAGCTTGTGGCCAACCATGTTTTCAGTCACAAACACGGGAACGTGCTGACGACCGTTATGAACCGCCAGTGTCAGGCCGAGAAACTCGGGCAACACTGTCGAACGACGAGACCAGGTCTTGATTGGGCGCTTGTCATTGCTGGCAATCGCTGCTTCGACCTTTTTGATGAGGTGCGCATCAACGAACGGACCTTTTTTCAGTGAACGAGTCATGGTCTATTCCTTATTTCTTGTGACGACGCTGCACGATCATGCTGGTCGTACGCTTGTTGCTACGGGTACGGTAACCCTTGGCTGGGGTACCCCATGGCGATACAGGTACGCGACCTTCGCCCGTACGACCTTCACCACCACCGTGCGGGTGATCGATTGGGTTCATGGCAACACCACGAACGGTCGGACGGATACCACGCCAACGGGTTGCACCGGCTTTACCCAGTTTACGCAGGTTGTTTTCTTCATTGCTGACTTCGCCAATGGTGGCGCGGCATTCAACGTGCACACGGCGAACTTCGCCAGAGCGCAGACGAACCTGAGCATAAACCCCTTCGCGGGCCATCAGCTGCACCGAAGCACCAGCCGAGCGTGCCATTTGAGCACCCTTGCCAGGAGTCATTTCGATACAGTGAATGGTTGTACCCACTGGGATGTTACGGATTGACAGGGCATTACCAGTTTTGATCGGGGCTTCCGAACCACTCATAATGGTTGCGCCAGCTTCCAGACCACGCGGGGCAATGATGTAACGACACTCGCCATCTGCATACAACACCAGAGCGATGTGGGCAGTACGGTTCGGGTCATATTCCAGGCGTTTGATCTTGCCAGGAATACCATCTTTGTTACGCTTGAAGTCGATCAGGCGGTAGTGTTGCTTCGAACCACCACCCTGGTGACGTACGGTAATACGGCCGTTGTTGTTACGACCAGCGTTCTTAGATTGTTTCTCGATGAGCGCTGCATGAGGGCGACCCTTGTGCAGATTCTCGTGAACAACCTTGACGACGCCACGACGACCGGGCGATGTCGGTTTAACTTTGACGAGTGCCATTATGCCACCCCTCCTTCAGCAAACTGGATCTCTTGACCCGGTTTCAGGCATACGAATGCCTTCTTCCTGCCCTTACGACGACCCGTGATCGCACCGCGACGCTTGACCTTGCCCTTAACGTTCAGGACTTGAACAGCGTCAACTTCGACCTTGAAGAGCAGCTCAACAGCTGCCTTGATCTCCGGCTTAGTCGCGTCAGCGGCTACTTTGAAGACCACCTGATTGTTTTTGTCGGCAACATAGGTAGCCTTTTCGGATACCTGGGGTGCCAGCAATACCTGTAACAGTCGTTCCTGGTTCATCCCCACATCTCCTCAAACTTAGCCACGGCATCACGCGTTACGACCACTTTTGCGTAGCGAACGAGCGATACTGGATCGGTTTCCTTGGCTTCGAGCACCAGCACGTTAGGCAGGTTGCGCGACGACAGCCACAGGTTTTCGTCCAGGTTATCCGTAATGACCAACATCTGATCAAAGCCCATGTTCTTGACCTTCTGTGCAAACAGCTTGGTCTTTGGTGCTTCGACGGCAAATGCATCGACTACGGCCAGACGGTCTTCGCGAACGAGCTGCGACAGAATGGTGGCCATACCGGCACGATACATTTTGCGGTTGATTTTTTGCGAGTAGTTCTGCTCAGGCGAATTCGGGAATGCACGACCGCCTCCACGCCAGATCGGGCTCGACGTCATACCGGAACGGGCGTTACCCGTACCCTTTTGGCGCCAAGGCTTGTGCGTGGTGTGCGCAACTTCGTCACGACCCTTTTGCTTCGAGTTGGCGCTACGGGCGTTAGCTTGATAGCCAACCACCAGTTGATGCACCAGGTTCTCGTTGTATTCGCGACCGAACAGTACGTCCGAAGCTTGCAGACGGCTTGCTTCCTGACCCTGATCGTTAATAATCTTCAGTTCCATGGTATCACCTTAGGCCTTAACGGCAGGATGTACGATAACGTCCGATCCGCGGGAGCCAGGAACGGCACCCTTGACGAGAAGGAGCTGACGCTCTGCATCGACACGAACCACAACCAGGTTCTGGACCGTACGCTGAACATCACCGAGGTGACCGGCCATGCGCTTACCCGGGAAAACACGACCCGGATCTTGTGCCATACCGATCGAGCCAGGCGCATTGTGCGACACCGAGTTACCGTGCGAAGCGCGGTTCGAGCTGAAGTGGTGACGCTTGATGCCGCCAGCAAAGCCCTTACCGATTGTTACGCCAGTGATGTCGACCTTTTGGCCGGCTTCAAAAATAGTGGCAGCGATCGCGTCGCCCGGCTTGAAGCCGTCGAGTGCGTCTGCTGCTACCGTGAATTCTTTGAGAACGCGCGAGGACTCAACACCAGCCTTTGCCAGGTGACCACTCAATGCCTTCGTCATGCGCGAAGCACGGCGTTGACCGAATGCAAACTGAACAGCGGCGTAGCCGTCCGTTTCGGGCGTCTTGATTTGTGCGACGCGATTGTTCGACACATCGAGCACCGTTACAGGGATGGAAGCACCATCCTCAGCAAAGATGCGCGTCATGCCGACCTTGCGTCCTATAAGGCCTAGACTCATCTATTATTCTCCTAATCACCAGCTGCGATTGGCTGGCGTCGGTTTAGATACAACAGGAACTACATTGGCCCAGATTGCTCGGAGCCAGGAAAGCCGATAACTATACTACGTTCCGGGTGGTATTACTGCAACTTGATTTCGACGTCTACGCCGGCTGGCAGATCCAGCTTCATCAGTGCGTCAACCGTTTTGTCGGTTGGATCGATGATGTCCATCAGGCGAAGATGCGTACGGATTTCGAGCTGGTCGCGCGACGTTTTGTTAACGTGTGGCGAACGCAGAATGTCAAAGCGCTGCTTACGAGTAGGCAGAGGAACCGGGCCGCGAACAACAGCGCCAGTGCGCTTGGCGGTTTCAACGATTTCCTGTGCAGACTGATCGATCAGGCGATAGTCGTAAGCTTTCAGGCGAATACGAATTTTTTGGTTTTGCATGGTGACATCCAAAGAACAGTAAAAAAACAATTAAAGAACAGCGAGCGGCGCACTATACAGAAGATTCGTTCCTCTGCAAAGCCGCTCCCGGATACCGCCGGCTTGTGGCCGGGGCATCCGGTTAATCAGCGGAATTACTCGATGATTTTCGAGACGACGCCGGCGCCAACGGTACGGCCACCTTCGCGGATTGCGAAGCGCAGACCTTCTTCCATGGCGATCGGGTTGATCAGCTTTACCGTCATGCGGATGTTGTCACCCGGCATAACCATTTCGGTACCTTCTGGCAGCTGGATGGCACCAGTGACGTCAGTCGTACGGAAGTAGAACTGTGGCCGGTAGTTGTTGAAGAATGGGGTATGACGACCACCTTCGTCTTTCGACAGGACATACACTTCTGATTCGAAGTGGGTGTGCGGGGTGATCGAACCTGGCTTGGCCAGAACCTGACCACGCTCTACGTCTTCACGCTTGGTGCCACGCAGCAGTACGCCAACGTTGTCACCGGCTTGACCTTGGTCAAGCAGCTTGCGGAACATTTCAACACCGGTACAGGTGGTTTTGGTGGTTGGCTTGATACCAACGATTTCGAGTTCTTCACCAACCTTGACGATGCCGCGCTCGACACGACCGGTTACAACCGTACCACGACCCGAGATCGAGAATACGTCTTCGATTGGAAGCAGGAATGGCAGGTCAACGGCGCGCTCTGGCGTTGGGATGTAGCTGTCCAGGGCTGCTGCCAGCTCAAGGATGGCTGGTTCGCCGATTGGGCTCTGGTCGCCTTCGAGGGCTTTCAGTGCCGACCCTTTGATGATTGGCAGGTCGTCGCCTGGGAAGTCGTACTTCGAGAGAAGTTCGCGAACTTCCATTTCAACGAGTTCCAGCAGTTCAGCATCATCAACTATGTCACATTTGTTCAGGAAGACGATGATGTATGGTACGCCAACCTGGCGGGCCAGGAGGATGTGTTCACGGGTTTGCGGCATCGGACCGTCAGCGGCCGAGCAAACCAGGATTGCGCCGTCCATCTGGGCAGCACCGGTAATCATGTTCTTAACGTAGTCGGCGTGGCCTGGGCAGTCAACGTGTGCGTAGTGACGACCTTCGGTCTCGTATTCAACGTGGGCGGTATTAATCGTGATGCCGCGTGCCTTTTCTTCTGGTGCCGCATCAATCTGGTCATACGCCTTGGCTTCACCACCAAACTTGGCGGCCAGTACCGTGGCGATCGCTGCCGTCAGCGTCGTCTTACCATGGTCAACGTGACCAATCGTGCCCACGTTTACGTGCGGCTTTGTACGTTCAAACTTACCCTTTGCCATTTTTAATTTCCTTAAAAGTTCAGAATTCGAAATTATTTCTTGTTGATAATTGCTTCAGCCACGTTTTTCGGGGCTTCGCTGTAGTGCTTGAACTCCATCGAGTACGTTGCGCGACCCTGGGTCAGCGAACGCAGCTGCGTCGAGTAACCGAACATTTCGGCCAGCGGGACTTCGGCGCGAATGCCCTTCATGCCGCCAGCGATGTCGTCCATACCCTGAACGATGCCGCGACGACCCGAGAGGTCACCCATAACGTTACCCATGTACTCTTCCGGCGTTTCGACTTCTACGGCCATCATCGGCTCAAGCAGAACCGGGCTGGCGCGACGCATACCTTCTTTGAAGGCCATCCAAGCAGCCATTTTGAAAGCGTTTTCGTTCGAGTCAACGTCGTGGTACGAACCGAAGTGCAGCGTACACTTAACGTCAACGATTGGGAAGCCAGCCAGCACGCCGTTAGGCATGGTGTCTTGCAGACCCTTATCAACAGCTGGGATGTATTCGCGAGGAACCACACCGCCCTTGATGGCATCAACGAACTCGTAACCCTTACCTGGTTCGTTCGGCTCGATCTTGAGCACAACGTGACCGTACTGACCACGACCGCCCGACTGTTTAACGAACTTGCCTTCGGCGTCGTCAATGGTCTTACGGATCGTTTCACGGTAGACCACTTGCGGGGCACCAACGTTGGCTTCAACACCGAATTCACGCTTCATACGGTCAACAATAATCTCGAGGTGCAGTTCGCCCATACCCGAGATAATGGTTTGACCCGATTCTTCATCGGTGCGCACGCGGAACGATGGATCTTCCTGGGCCAGACGCGACAGGGCGATACCCATTTTTTCCTGGTCAGCCTTGGTCTTAGGCTCAACAGCCACGTGGATCACTGGTTCTGGGAACTCCATGCGTTCCAGGGTGATCACAGCATCCGGATCACACAGGGTTTCACCCGTGGTCACTTCCTTCATGCCCACACAGGCGGCGATATCGCCAGCGCGCAGTTCTTTGATTTCTTCGCGTTCGTTAGCGTGCATCTGCAGAATACGGCCGATACGCTCTTTGCGTTGCTTGACCGGATTGTAGATGGTGTCGCCCGAGTTCAGAACACCCGAGTAAACGCGAACGAAGGTCAGCTGACCAACGAATGGGTCGGTCATCAGCTTGAATGCCAGTGCCGAGAACTTTTCGCCATCGTCAGCCTTGCGGGTAGCAACTTCACCGTTTTCCAGTTCGCCTTCAACCGGTGGAATGTCCAACGGCGACGGCATCAGATCCAGAACGGCGTCGAGCATGCGCTGCACGCCCTTGTTCTTGAACGCAGTACCGCACAGCATCGGCTGGATTTCGCTAGCGATGGTACGGGTACGCAGGCCCAGAATGATCTGTTCTTCGGTGAGGTCACCGTTTTCCAGATAGGTGTTCATCAGGTCTTCAGAGACTTCGGCAGCCGCTTCAACCATCTGCTCACGCCAGGTGTTGGCTTCATCAACCAGATCCGCAGGAATGTCGCGGTAGTCGAACTTCATGCCCTGGGATGCTTCATCCCAGAAGATGGCTTTCATCTTGATAAGATCGACAACGCCCGCGAAGGTGTCTTCTGCGCCGATGGGGATAACGATCGGCACAGGACTTGCCTTCAGGCGGGTCTTCATCTGCTCGACGACCTTGAAGAAGTTGGCGCCGGAGCGGTCCATCTTGTTCACGAAGGCTAGACGTGGCACTTTGTACTTGTTGGCCTGACGCCATACGGTTTCCGACTGCGGCTGAACACCACCCACAGCACAGTAAACCATAACGGCACCATCCAGAACGCGCATCGAACGTTCTACTTCGATCGTAAAGTCAACGTGTCCCGGGGTATCAATGATGTTGATACGGTGTTCTGGGCGCGATGCGTCCATACCCTTCCAGAAACAGGTGGTAGCAGCAGAGGTAATGGTAATACCACGTTCCTGCTCCTGCTCCATCCAGTCCATCGTCGCGGCACCATCGTGCACTTCGCCGATCTTGTGGTTCACACCGGTGTAGAAAAGAATACGCTCGGTCGTCGTCGTCTTACCGGCGTCGATGTGGGCACTAATACCAATATTGCGATAGCGTTCGATGGGAGTCTTGCGAGCCACGATACAACCTTTAAAAAATTAAAACGATTAGAAGCGGAAGTGCGAGAAGGCCTTGTTGGCTTCTGCCATACGATGGACTTCGTCACGCTTTTTAACGGCGCCGCCGCGGTTTTCCGCGGCTTCAACCAGTTCAGCAGCCAGACGGGCACCCATGGATTTTTCCGAACGCTTACGGGCAGCGTCACGCAACCAGCGCATGGCCAGCGCCATACGACGCGATGGACGGATTTCAACTGGCACCTGGTAGTTAGCACCACCGACGCGGCGGGACTTCACTTCTACCATTGGCTTGGCGTTGTTCAATGCCTGAGCAAACACTTCCAGCGGATCACGACCGCCTTTGGTGGTGATCTGGTCGAAGGCACCGTAAATGGTACATTCGGCAACCGACTTCTTGCCGGAGATCATCAGAACATTAACGAATTTCGATACGTCGACATTGCCGAACTTTGGATCCGGCAGGATGTCACGTTTGGGTACTTCGCGACGACGGGGCATGTTAACTACCTTTCAGAAAACTGTCAGCAGGCGGCCTAGATTAGGCGGCCTTCGGGCGCTTAGCGCCGTACTTCGAACGGGACTGCTTACGATCCTTGACGCCCTGGGTATCCAGCGAGCCACGGACGGTGTGGTAACGTACACCTGGCAAATCCTTAACACGACCACCGCGGATCAGAACGACCGAGTGCTCTTGCAGGTTGTGGCCTTCACCACCGATGTACGAGATAACCTCGAAACCGTTGGTCAGACGAACTTTACAAACTTTACGCAGCGCAGAGTTCGGCTTCTTAGGCGTTGTGGTGTAAACGCGGGTGCAAACGCCACGTTTTTGCGGGCAAGCTTCAAGCGCCGGAACCTTGTTCTTGGCTTTAACCTTGACGCGCGGCTTACGCACGAGCTGATTAATGGTTGGCATATCTAAAAATCCCCAATAAATCCGGGTGGCAAACCCACCCTTCTTCCTACAAATAAGTTGCGGTCACACCCTGTGGGTGGCCCGGTAAACCCTCGGAAACGCTGCTACAAAACCAGCGTTCCGCACGAAAACCGAGCGGTTCCGCACGAAAACCGAGCGGCTTAGCAGGAGAAACCCACGATGATAAACCACCACAGGGCATTCCGTCAACCTGAACCAGGGTTGACCCGGGGAGAGGCGGCTGTACAAGCCAGCCACCCTACCCCCTGAATCAGTTGGCGGCGTCTGCCTCGCCGGCATCTGCCGACGGTGCTTCTGCCACAATTTCTTCCACAGCCAGCGCTTCGGCTGGCGTTTCGAACGCATCGTCCAGCGCGGCAGCGGCGCTCTGGCCACGGCGTGCTGCATGGTAAGCCAGACCCGTACCTGCCGGGATGAGGCGACCCACAATGACGTTTTCCTTGAGACCACGCAGATCGTCGCGCTTGCCCATAATGGCGGCTTCGGTCAGAACACGGGTGGTTTCCTGGAACGATGCGGCCGAAATGAACGAGTCTGTCGACAGCGATGCCTTGGTAATACCCAGCAACACCGGTTCAAACTCTGCTTCACGCTTACCTTCGGCGCGCAGCGCGTCGTTGGTGATCAGCGCTTCCGAACGCTCGACTTGTTCGCCCTTGATGTAGGTCGAATCAGCCGGATCGGTAATCTGTACGCGGCGCAGCATCTGACGAACAATCACTTCGATATGCTTGTCGTTAATCTTAACGCCTTGCAGACGGTATACGTCCTGCACTTCGTCAGTGATGTAACGGGCCAGCTCTTCGATACCCTTCAGACGGAGAATGTCTTGTGGATCCGGTTCGCCGTCGACAATCAGTTCGCCCTTGTTGACGACCTGACCATCGTGTACCAGCACGTGCTTGTCTTTCAGGATCAGGAACTCGTGGTCGTTGCCCTCGAGGTCCGTCAGCACCAGGCGCTGTTTGCCCTTGGTGTCCTTACCGAACGACACGGTACCGGTTACTTCAGCCAGCATACCGGTGTCTTTCGGTGTACGGGCTTCGAAGAGTTCGGCAACGCGTGGCAGACCACCGGTAATATCACGGGTCTTGGCCGATTCTTGTGGCATACGGGCCAGAACGTCACCCACACCTACTTGCTGACCATCGGTCACGCTGATAATCGAGCCGACCTGTAAGGCGATGGCCACCGGATGCTCCGAACCAGCGACACGCACTTCGTTACCATTGGCATCGAGCAGCTTGACCTGTGGACGCAGACCCTTGTTCTGGGCCTTACCACCGCGCTTCGGATCGATCGCGACCAGGGTTGCCAGGCCGGTCACATCATCCATCTGCTTGGCAACAGTCACACCCTCTTCGACATGTTCGAAGCGGACGGTACCGGCGTACTCAGTGATGATCGGACGGGTATGTGGATCCCACGTTGCCAGCTTGGTGCCAGCCTTGATGTTGTCACCATCGGACACCATCAACGTTGCACCGTAAGGCACTTTATGACGCTCGCGCTCTTGACCCAGTTCGGTCGTGATCAGCACTTCACCGGAACGCGTAATGACGATCTTTTCGCCACGGGCGTTGGTGACATAGCGCATGAGGGCCGAGAAACGGACCACACCAGCGCTCTTGTTTTCTACTTGCGACGCAGCAGCAGTTCGCGATGCGGCACCACCCACGTGAAAGGTACGCATGGTGAGCTGGGTACCCGGTTCACCGATCGACTGTGCAGCGATCACGCCGACAGCCTCACCGGCGTTAACCATGGAGCCACGGCCCAGATCGCGGCCGTAACACTGGGCACAGAGACCGTAACGGGTCGCACAGGTAAGCGGGGTGCGGACTTTAACTTCGTCAGCGCCAGCCTGATCGATCAGATCACATAGATCTTCGTCCAGCATGGTGCCGGTAGCGATGATGGTTTCCTGCGTTTCAGGATGGACAACGTCTGCTGCCGTGACACGACCGAGGATACGATCGCGCAGCAGTTCGATGACTTCACCGCCTTCGATGAGGGCGCGCACAACAAAACCATTGTCGGTGCCGCAATCATCTTCGATGATGACCAGATCTTGCGTCACATCGACCAGACGACGGGTCAGGTAGCCCGAGTTCGCAGTCTTCAGCGCCGTATCGGCCAGACCCTTACGGGCACCGTGGGTCGAGATGAAGTATTCGAGAACGTTCAGACCTTCGCGGAAGTTCGAGTTAATAGGCGTTTCGATAATCGAACCATCTGGCTTGGCCATCAGGCCGCGCATACCAGCCAGCTGTTTGATCTGAGCTGCCGAACCACGGGCGCCGGAGTCAGCCATCATGTAAATGGAGTTAAATGACTCTTGCTTCACCGTTTTGCCTTCGGCATCGACGACGTCTTCTTTACCCAGACGATCCATCATCACCTTGGCAACCTGGTCACTAGCACGACCCCAGATATCAACCACCTTGTTGTAGCGCTCACCGCCGGTTACCAGACCGTTGGTGTACTGCGATTCGATCTCTTTGATCTCTTCACGTGCTGCATTCAGGATGTCGACCTTCTCGGCCGGCACTTGCATGTCGCAAGAGGCGAACGAGATACCAGCGCGGGTAGCCAGTTTGAAACCGTTTTGCATGAGCTTGTCAGCAAACACGACAGTTTCTTTCAGACCACAGCGACGGAACGATTCGTCGATCAGCTTCGAGATTTCTTTTTTCTTCAGCGCTTTGTCGATCGCCTTGAACGGCAGACCCTTCGGCAGAATCAGCGACAGCAGGGCACGGCCAGCGGTGGTGTTGTAACGATTCGTTACTTCAACCCAGCCTTCGCCCGATTCCTTCGGCTGCCACTCGTTCAGACGAACGGTGATCTTGGCGTGCAGATCCAGCTCTTTCAGTGCCAGTGCGCGCTCGACTTCAGCCACGTCGGCGAAGATCATGCCTTCGCCCTTGGCGTTGATGCGCTCACGCGTTGCGTAGTACAGACCCAGAACGATATCCTGCGATGGCACGATGATTGGCTGGCCGTTAGCAGGCGACAGCACATTGTTCGAGGCCAGCATCAACGTACGGGCTTCCATCTGCGCTTCCAGCGACAGTGGCACGTGAACCGCCATTTGGTCACCATCGAAGTCGGCGTTGAAGGCCGCACAGACGAGTGGGTGCAATTGGATGGCTTTACCTTCGATCAGCACCGGCTCAAACGCCTGGATACCCAGACGGTGCAGCGTTGGCGCACGGTTAAACATGACTGGATGTTCACGAATCACTTCTTCCAGGATCTCCCAGACGATTGGTTCTTCGTTTTCAACCATCTTCTTGGCTTGCTTGATGGTGGTCGACAGACCCATACCTTCAAGGCGATTGAAGATGAATGGTTTGAACAGTTCCAGTGCCATCAGCTTCGGCAGGCCGCACTGATGCAGTTTGAGCTGCGGACCCACCACGATGACCGAACGGCCCGAGTAATCAACGCGTTTACCCAGCAGGTTCTGACGGAAGCGACCGCCCTTACCCTTGATCATGTCAGCCAGCGACTTCAGCGGACGCTTGTTGGCGCCGGTCATGGCCTTGCCACGACGACCATTGTCGAGCAGTGAATCCACGGCTTCTTGCAGCATGCGCTTTTCGTTGCGGACGATGATGTCCGGTGCACGCAGCTCCAGCAGACGCTTCAGACGATTATTACGATTGATGACGCGACGATACAGATCGTTCAGATCTGATGTGGCGAAGCGACCGCCATCCAGCGGTACCAGCGGACGCAGATCCGGTGGCAGTACAGGCAGCACTTCCAGAATCATCCATTCAGGCTTAATGCCCGAACGCTGGAATGCTTCAAGAATCTTCAGACGCTTGGTGAGCTTCTTGCTCTTGGCTTCCGAACCGGTCGTGGCCAGCTCCGAACGCAGACGATCCACTTCGCGATCCATGTCCAGCGAGCGCAGCATTTCGCGGATACCCTCGGCGCCCATCATGGCGTCGAATTCATCACCAAATTCTTCAACTTTGGCGTTGTAATCGTCTTCGGTCATGATCTGACCGCGCGACAGCGGTGTCATACCCGGATTAACGACAACAAAGGCTTCAAAGTACAGGACGCGCTCGATGTCGCGCAGCGACATGTCGAGCACCATACCCAGACGCGATGGTAGCGACTTCAGGAACCAGATGTGGGCAACCGGGCTGGCCAGTTCGATGTGCGCCATGCGCTCACGGCGCACTTTGGCGAGCGTGACTTCAACGCCGCACTTTTCACAGATCACGCCACGATGCTTCAGGCGCTTGTATTTCCCACACAGGCACTCATAGTCTTTAACCGGGCCAAAGATCTTGGCACAGAACAGACCATCACGCTCTGGTTTGAACGTACGATAGTTGATGGTTTCAGGCTTCTTGACCTCACCAAAAGACCACGAGCGAATCTTCTCGGGCGATGCCAGCCCGATGGTGATCGCATCGAATTCTTCTTCCGGTCCTACCTGCTTAAACAGATCCAGTAATGCTTTCATGCTTTTCTCCCAGACGGAGTAATTCCAGATTCTTTTGATAACTTGCCAGACGGTGCTGGCAAGTTATCGCCGGTGCTGCGATGTCGTACGATGTCTCACTTACGCTCGAGGTCGATGTCGATACCCAACGACCGGATTTCCTTGACGAGCACGTTGAACGATTCCGGCATAGCCGCTTCGATCTTGTGATCGCCCTTGACGATGTTTTCGTACATCTTGGTCCGGCCTGAAACGTCATCCGACTTAACGGTGAGCATTTCCTGCAGAACGTGCGATGCGCCGTAGGCTTCCAGTGCCCAGACTTCCATTTCACCGAAGCGCTGACCACCGAACTGTGCCTTACCACCCAGCGGTTGCCGGGTAACGAGCGAGTACGGACCGGTCGAACGTGCATGCATCTTGTCATCAACAAGGTGATGCAGTTTCAGGATGTGCATGTAGCCCACCGTCACAGGACGCTCGAAAGTTTCGCCCGTACGACCATCACACAGTTCGATCTGTGTACGGGTCGGGGTCAGCTTCAGATCACGAGCCACCTGATCCGGGTAAGCCAGTTCCAGCATGGCGTTCAATTCGGCTTCTGCAGCACCATCAAACACTGGCGTGGCAAACGGCACGCCCTTGCGCAGGTTATGCGCCAGGTTCATGACTTCATCATCCGTCATGGACTTGAAGTCTTCGATACGACCGCTCTGGTTGTAGATCTTTTCCAGCAGCTGGCGCACTTCCTGGATGTTGCGTTCTGCACGCAGCATTTCGTCAATGCGACGACCCAGACCCATGGCAGCCCAGCCCAGATGTGTTTCGAGCACCTGACCCACGTTCATCCGTGACGGCACGCCCAGCGGGTTCAGAACGATATCTACAGGGCGACCATCGGCCATGTGCGGCATATCTTCTACCGGCACAATGCGCGAGACCACACCCTTATTACCGTGACGACCGGCCATCTTGTCACCTGGTTGCAGGCGACGTTTCACAGCCAAGTAGACCTTGACCATCTTCTGAACGCCTGGTGGCAGTTCATCACCCTGGGTCAGCTTCTTGCGCTTTTCTTCAAAAGCGGCATCAAAGCCCTTACGGGTCTGTTCAATACCATCGCGCAGCGCTTCGAGTTGCGTAGCAACTTCGTCATCGGCCATGCAAATATCAAACCACTGATGCTGATCAACCGTATCCAGGTAAGCACGATCAATCTTGGTGCCCTTAGCCAGTTTCTTCGGACCGCCATTGGCTACCTTACCAATGATCAGACGTGCCACACGTTCGAATGCATCGCGCTCAACAATGCGTAACCGGTCAGCCAGATCCAGCTTGTAGTGACGCAGTTGATCGTCGATGATCGATTGGGCACGCTCGATGCCTTCACGAGCGAAGACCTGAACATCAATCACGGTGCCAGCGATACCCGACGACACGCGCAGACTGGTGTCTTTAACGTCCGAGGCTTTTTCACCAAAGATGGCACGCAGCAGTTTTTTTTCTGGCGTCAGCTGGGTTTCGCCCTTCGGCGTTAACTTACCGACCAGCACGTCGCCGGCTTTTACTTCAGCGCCGATATACACGATGCCGGAGTCATCCAGACGTGAGAGTTGCGATTCGCCCAGCGATGGAATATCGCGGCTGATTTCTTCAGGTCCCAGCTTGGTATCGCGAGCAACCACAGTCAGCTCTTCGATATGCACCGAGGTGAAACGGTCTTCAGCAACCACGCGCTCGGAGATGAGGATCGAGTCTTCGTAGTTATAGCCATTCCATGGCATGAAAGCGATCAGCATGTTCTGACCCAGGGCAAGTTCGCCGAGGTCGGTTGATGCGCCATCGGCAACCACGTCGCCCTTGGCCAGCTTATCGCCCATGCGTACGATCGGACGCTGGTTGATGTTGGTGTTCTGGTTAGAACGGGTGTACTTAACCAGGTTGTAGATGTCGACGCCGACTTCACCGGCCAGTGCTTCGTCATCGTTCACACGAATCACGATACGGCCTGCGTCAACGTAATCGACCACACCACCACGGCGGGCAACAATGGCCGTACCCGAGTCAACTGCCACGGTACGTTCGATACCCGTACCAACCACTGGCTTTTCTGGACTCAGACATGGGACTGCCTGACGTTGCATGTTGGCGCCCATCAGCGCGCGGTTCGCATCATCGTGCTCAAGGAATGGTACGAGCGAGGCCGCCACAGAAACGATCTGCGATGGTGCCACGTCCATGTACTGAACCCGAGCTGCTGGCTCAAGCAGGGCTTCGCCCTTGTGACGACAGGTCACCAGTTCATCCGTCAGGTTGCCCTTGGCATCCATACCGGCATTCGCCTGAGCGATAACGTATTGACCTTCTTCGATCGCCGACAGGTAATTGATTTCCGAAGTCACGCGACCATCAACCACTTTACGGTACGGCGTTTCAATAAAACCGAAATCATTCACGCAGGCATACAGCGCCAGCGAGTTGATCAGACCAATGTTCGGACCTTCTGGCGTTTCGATCGGGCACACGCGACCGTAGTGGGTCGGGTGTACGTCACGCACTTCGAAGCCAGCACGTTCGCGGGTCAGACCACCCGGGCCAAGAGCCGATACACGGCGCTTGTGGGTAATTTCCGACAGCGGGTTCGTCTGATCCATAAACTGCGACAGTTGGCTGGAGCCGAAGAATTCCTTGATCGCAGCCGAGATTGGCTTGACGTTGATTAGGTCATGCGGCATCAGGTTGTCGGATTCAGCCTGGTTCAAACGCTCTTTGACAGCGCGCTCAACGCGGGCCAGGCCAGCACGGAACTGGTTCTCGGCCAGTTCACCGACTGAACGAACGCGGCGGTTACCCAGGTGATCGATATCATCGATTTCACCGCGGCCATTGCGCAGTTCAACCAGCACAGCGATGGCATCGATCAGATCGCGTGGCGACAGCGTCAGCTGATCGCGCACTTCGGTCTTCACGCCCAGCTTGTTCAGCTTCTCGGCAACTTCCTTGGCTTCTGCTTCGGTCAGATTTTCAGCGGCAGCACGTGCGCCAAACTGCATTTCTGCCAGTTGGTCAGCAACCAGCGATGCGCGAACACCATTGCGCTCTGCCAGGAAGGCAATCACGTCATCCAGCTTGGCTGGCAGGCTGGTCATCATGACCTTCGATTCGGTAATGTCCGAACGGCCCATGCGACGGTTGAACTTCATGCGGCCAACCGAAGACAGATCGTAACGATCGTCCGAGTAGAACAGACCATTGAACAGAATCTCAACAGCTTCTTCTGTCGGTGGCTCACCTGGACGCATCATGCGGTAAATGGCAACGCGTGCAGCGGTGCGATCGCGGGTTTCGTCAGCACGCAGGGTGTTGGCGATAAAGGCGCCACGATCCAGGTCGTTGACGTACAGTGTCTCAACGCTCTTAACGCCGGCTTCTTCCAGCTTGGCCAACAGCGTGCCGTCGATTTCTTCGTTGGCTTTGGCAATGATCTCGCCGGTTTCAGGGCTGATCACGTCCTTGGCGAGCACGCGCTCTACCAGGAACTCTTCTGGCACAACGATGCTCTTCAGACCAGCGGCATCCAGTTCACGAATGTGACGGGCGGTAATACGCTTGTCTTTAGGCACAATGACCTTGCCAGCCTTGTCACAGATGTCAAAGCGGGCAACTTCGCCCCGCAGGCGTTCTGGCACCAGTGCGAATTCGATGTTCTTACCCAGTTTGAAGGTATCGAACTCGTAAAAACGGGCAAGGATTTCTTCATCGGTCATGCCCAGTGCACGCAGCAGCGTGGTAACTGGCATTTTACGACGACGGTCGACGCGGAAGAACAGTGTGTCTTTAGGATCGAATTCGAAATCGACCCACGAACCGCGGTAAGGAATCACGCGGGCCGAGAACAGCAGCTTGCCGGACGAGTGCGTTTTACCACGATCGTGCTCGAAGAACACGCCTGGCGAACGGTGCAGCTGGCTAACGATAACGCGCTCGGTACCGTTAATGACGAACGAACCAGCGTCGGTCATGAGCGGAATTTCACCCATGTAGACTTCCTGTTCTTTAACTTCCTTGATTTCGCCGGTGTCGCGATCCAGGATCACGAGGCGAACACGGGCACGCAGTGCCGAAGCAAAAGTGAGACCGCGCTGCTGACATTCGCGAACGTCAAACGCTGGCTCGGCCAGGTTGTAGCTCACGAACTCCAGACGGGCATTGCCCGAATGCGAGGTGATCGGGAAAATCGTTGAGAAAGCGGCCTGCAAGCCCTGCGAACGACGCTGGGCAGGCGTGATTCCCTGTTGCAGGAAATCACGGAAGGAGTCGAGCTGGGTCGCCAGAAGGTAAGGTACCTCGAGCACCGTTTCACGCTTCGCAAAGCTTTTGCGAATGCGCTTTTTCTCGGTAAATGAGTAGGTCATCATCGCTCCGGGTCTAGATCAATCATTAAGTCAATCGGGTCACGGCATTGCTGCCATGTAATGGGTAATTCATACTGCCTGTCGGCAAAGCCAAACATCCGGTTGTGGGACGCTTGGCTTTGCCGGCTGGTTCCTGTGATTTTCGTTGCTATGCAACGCACACCGCAGAAACGCCAAAAGCACGTTAGGCCGGGGCGCTAGCCCCAGCCTAACGTGCACGGACAACAAGGTCTTACTTAACTTCGACCTTGGCGCCAGCTTCTTCCAGTTGCTTCTTCAGGGCTTCAGCGTCAGCCTTGGAGATGCCCTCCTTCACTGGCCTCGGAGCGCCGTCAACGACGTCCTTAGCTTCCTTCAGGCCCAGGCCAGTTGCTGCGCGAACAACCTTAATGACTTCAACCTTCTTATCGCCGGCAGCAGCCAGGATAACGGTGAATTCGGTTTGTTCAGCACCAGCAGCTTCGCCACCAGCAGCAGCGCCCTGGGCAGCGACGGCCATAGCGGCAGCCGACACACCAAACTTCTCTTCAAATGCCTTAACCAGCTCGTTCAGTTCGAGAACGGTCAGATTAGCAACGGCGTCCAGGATATCGTCCTTGGTAATTGCCATGATTGTTACTCCAGTAAGTTCTAATCGTTAAAAAAGGTTCGGAAGTGACCGGCCTGCTTATGCAGCAGCGCCTTCTTCTTCGCGTTTTTTCGCCAGAGCGCCCAGGCTGATTGCCATGCCAGTCAGCGGTGCCATCATGACGCCCAGCAGCTTGGCCAGCAGTTCCTCGCGGCTCGGGATGCTTGCCAGTGCCTTAACGCCAGCAGCATCCATGGTTTCACTGGCATAGCTACCTGCCTTAAGAATCAGATTATCATTCGACTTGGCAAAGTCGTTCAGCACCTTGGCGGCAGCGATCGGATCTTCGGCAATACCGTAGATCAGCGGGCCAACCATGTGTGACGACAGGTCTGCAAAAGGTGTGCCTTCAACCGCGCGACGTACCAGGGTATTCTTAAGAACACGCAGGTAGACACCCGATTCACGTGCCTTGGCGCGCAGCTTGGTGAGATCACCCACTTCGATGCCGCGGTACTCGGCGAGTACAACGCTTTGCGCTTTAGCTACTTGGCTCGACACCTCGGCAACCACTGCCTTTTTGTCGTTCAGATTCAGACTCATTCATCTTTCTCCATTCAAGTCAACATGTAACCGGCGAACCAGTTACCCCCATTACGGTGACCGAAATCAGAGCCTCGCGGACGTTGCCGCAAAATCCTGTTCTGGGACCACCATCTGCGCAGGATGCTCCGAAGAGCAATTAAACGTGGTGACGCACCTGCGGTCTTTGACGATCTGACTGCCCACAATCCGAAAACGGTGGGCAGTCAGCCCAAAGTTCTTTAAAACTTATGCCTGTACCGATGCCTGATCGATGTGAACGCCAGGACCCATGGTGCTGGAAACGGCGATCTTCTTCAAGTACTGACCCTTGGCCGAAGCCGGACGGGCCTTAACCAGCGCATCAACCAGTGCGCGCAGGTTATGTTCCAGGGCATCAACACCGAACGAGGCGCGACCGATCGTAGCGTGTACGATGCCGCCCTTGTCGGTACGGTACTGAACCTGACCAGCCTTGGCATTCTTAACTGCCGTAGCAACGTCCATAGTAACGGTACCCACCTTCGGGTTTGGCATCAGGCCACGTGGGCCGAGAATCTGACCCAGCTGACCCACGATACGCATTGCATCAGGGGTAGCGATAATGATGTCAAAGTCCATGTTGCCGGCCTTAACCTGCTCGGCCAGATCTTCGAAGCCAACAACTTCAGCGCCGGCTGCAGTAGCCGCTTCTGCCTTGTCGCCCTGGGCGAACACGGCAACGCGCATGGTCTTACCTGTACCGGCTGGCAGCACCACCGAACCACGAACAACCTGGTCCGATTTACGTGCATCAATGCCCAGATTCAGCGCAACGTCGATCGACTCATCGAATTTTGCTGTTGCCAGATCCTTGGCAATGGTCAGCGCTTCGCCGAGTGGATACAGCTTGTTGCGATCAACCTTACCTTGAACGGCCTTTTGGCGCTTAGTCAATTTTGCCATATTAGAGGCCCTCCACGGTGATACCCATGCTACGGACGCTGCCAGCGATGGTGCGCACTGCAGCGTCTAGATCAGCAGCTGTCAGATCAGCCCGCTTGGTCTTGACGATGGCTTCGGCCTGGGCACGTGTAATTTTGCCAACTTTGTCGGTATGTGGACGTGGGCTACCCTTCTGGATGCCGGCAGCCTTTTTGATCAGGATGGTAGCCGGTGGGCTCTTCATCACGAACGTGAAAGACTTATCCGCATAGGCGGTAATCACGACTGGTGTTGTTAGACCTGGTTCCATGCCCTGTGTCGCCGCATTAAAGGCTTTACAGAATTCCATGATGTTCAGGCCGCGTTGACCCAGTGCTGGACCAACAGGAGGCGACGGGTTTGCTTTACCCGCGGGGATTTGCAGCTTGATATAGCCGACGATCTTCTTTGCCATGAAAGGCTCCTTAAAGTGAGTTTTAACGCGCTTTCGCCAACCTTGGCCAACTACTAACGCTCCTCTTTACCAACGATGCTGCCGGGGTTGGCGCCCTTAAATCCAAGCCAGTGTCTTATTACGCTTTTTCTACCTGACCAAAATCCAGTTCAACCGGTGTCGAGCGGCCAAAAATGCTGACCGAAACACGCAGTTTGCTTTTGTCGTAGTTGACGTCTTCGACGTTGCCATTGAAGTCCGTGAACGGACCTTCCTTGACACGAACCATTTCGCCCACTTCAAACAGAATTTTCGGACGGGGTTTCTCAACACCTTCCTGCATCTGCTGCATGATCTTGTCGACTTCTTTCTGGGAAATCGGGGTTGGCTTGGTGGCGGTGCAGCCAACAAAACCAGTCACTTTAGGCGTGCTCTTGATGAGATGCCAGGTGTCGTCGTTCATGTCCATTTCAACGAGGACATAGCCCGGGAAAAACTTACGCTCGGAGATGGTCTTCTGACCACCACGCATTTCCACGACTTCTTCAACCGGCACCAGAATCTGACCAAACAGATCCTGCATGCCCGCACGCTGAATGCGCTCGGCAAGCGCACGCATGACGCTCTTTTCGAAGCCTGAATAGGCGTGTACGACGTACCAACATTTGCTCATTATTTCTTCCAGACCAAGATCAGGTCATACATGACCCACTCTAGGGTTTTATCTGTCAGCCACAGAAAGATGGCCATGATCAGGACGAACACAAAAACCATCGCCGTTGTCTGCAGCGTTTCCTTGCGGGTCGGCCAGACAACTTTACGCGCCTCATAAGTCGATTCGCGGACAAACGTTGCCAGCTGGCGACCCTGGGTCGTTGTCCAAACCATCAGGACAGCAACCACGAGGCCACCCAGCACCGATGCACCACGCAGCAGCGAGGCATCTGGCGCCAGCAGGTAGAACCCGGCGATCCCGGCAGCAACAGCAAGCACTGCCAGTACAAATTTAATCTTATCGACCATCAGACACAATCAGGACTGTTAACACAGTTCATGGCTAAAAGTGGCAGGGGCGGAGGGCATCGAACCCCCAACCTTTGGTTTTGGAGACCAACGCTCTGCCAGTTGAGCTACACCCCTGCAAAACACTTAAGGCGCCCCCATATTCCGGAGCGCCTCAGGCAACTGCGACCCGCTTGCGACGGGCCCTGGCAACAAATCGTTACTCGATGATTTTCGAGACGACGCCGGCGCCAACGGTACGGCCACCTTCGCGGATTGCGAAGCGCAGACCTTCTTCCATGGCGATCGGGTTGATCAGCTTTACCGTCATGCGGATGTTGTCACCCGGCATAACCATTTCGGTACCTTCTGGCAGCTGGATGGCACCAGTGACGTCAGTCGTACGGAAGTAGAACTGTGGCCGGTAGTTGTTGAAGAATGGGGTATGACGACCACCTTCGTCTTTCGACAGGACATACACTTCTGATTCGAAGTGGGTGTGCGGGGTGATCGAACCTGGCTTGGCCAGAACCTGACCACGCTCTACGTCTTCACGCTTGGTGCCACGCAGCAGTACGCCAACGTTGTCACCGGCTTGACCTTGGTCAAGCAGCTTGCGGAACATTTCAACACCGGTACAGGTGGTTTTGGTGGTTGGCTTGATACCAACGATTTCGAGTTCTTCACCAACCTTGACGATGCCGCGCTCGACACGACCGGTTACAACCGTACCACGACCCGAGATCGAGAATACGTCTTCGATTGGAAGCAGGAATGGCAGGTCAACGGCGCGCTCTGGCGTTGGGATGTAGCTGTCCAGGGCTGCTGCCAGCTCAAGGATGGCTGGTTCGCCGATTGGGCTCTGGTCGCCTTCGAGGGCTTTCAGTGCCGACCCTTTGATGATTGGCAGGTCGTCGCCTGGGAAGTCGTACTTCGAGAGAAGTTCGCGAACTTCCATTTCAACGAGTTCCAGCAGTTCAGCATCATCAACTATGTCACATTTGTTCAGGAAGACGATGATGTATGGTACGCCAACCTGGCGGGCCAGGAGGATGTGTTCACGGGTTTGCGGCATCGGACCGTCAGCGGCCGAGCAAACCAGGATTGCGCCGTCCATCTGGGCAGCACCGGTAATCATGTTCTTAACGTAGTCGGCGTGGCCTGGGCAGTCAACGTGTGCGTAGTGACGACCTTCGGTCTCGTATTCAACGTGGGCGGTATTAATCGTGATGCCGCGTGCCTTTTCTTCTGGTGCCGCATCAATCTGGTCATACGCCTTGGCTTCACCACCAAACTTGGCGGCCAGTACCGTGGCGATCGCTGCCGTCAGCGTCGTCTTACCATGGTCAACGTGACCAATCGTGCCCACGTTTACGTGCGGCTTTGTACGTTCAAACTTACCCTTTGCCATTTTTAGACCCCTAAGGCGAAAAAACAAAAGACACAAAAAGACGAAACACTGTCCGGAAACACCAGAAATCTGGTGCCCATGGGCAGGATTGAACTGCCGACCTCTCCCTTACCAAGGGAGTGCTCTGCCACTGAGCTACATGGGCGAATCCCGAACAACTGAATTAAACCGTGGAGCGGGTGAAGGGGATCGAACCCTCGTCTTAAGCTTGGAAGGCTTCTGCTCTACCATTGAGCTACACCCGCCCGACCAAACCGCAGCACGGAGAAAACCGCTTGTTCTTCTGATAGTTGGTGGAGGGAGAAGGATTCGAACCTTCGAAGGCTGAGCCAACAGATTTACAGTCTGTTCCCTTTGACCGCTCGGGAATCCCTCCGCACATCAGAACCGAGGATTATCCCTGATTTGCCCAGATGCTGTCAAGCAGCATTGTTACTTTTTTATGCTGGCAGCAATTTCGCGGTGCAGCGCGATGAATGGTCGCAGCAATGGTAGAGTGCCATATCACTTTGCGACCGCTAATATGTCCGACCACGCTGGCCAAACGCCTCACCTGTCTCCTGACTGCAGCCACCCAGCCGATCCCGATCTGCTGAACCGACTGTTTGCACACGGACGCACATTTAGCCACTGGCTGCCGCGCCCCGTGGATGATGCGCTGCTCATGCGCATCTGGAATCTTGCCCGGTTAGGCCCCACGGCAGCCAATAGCCAGCCCCTGCGGGTGTTATTTGTACGCTCCGAAGCCGCCAAGGCGAAACTAAGGCTCTGTCTGGCCCCAAGGAATGTCGAAAAAAAACCATGCGGGCGCCTGTTACTGCGCTGTTTGCTGCCGATTTAGCGTTTTACGACCATCTTCCGCGGTTGTTTCCGCATACCAATGCCCGCAGTTGGTTTGCCGGCGAATCCAAAACGGATGCTGCCCGCGAAACCGCTACCCGCAACAGCACCCTGCAAGCAGCCTATTTCATGCTTGCCGCCCGCGTCCTGGGCCTGGACTGCGGCCCTATGTCCGGCTTTGATGCCGCACTGATCAACCAGACCTTCTTCCATGATGGTCGTCATGAAGTCAATTTCATCTGCAATCTGGGGCATGGCGACCCCCAAACACCGCACCCTCGCCATCCAAGACTGGAGTTTGAAGAAGCATGTCGGATCATCTAGACTGGAGCGGCCACGCCGTTCCACATTTCACCACGCGTAAAGTCACGCTGCCTTATCTGATTGTTCTGCAAGCGCTACCCACTATGGGCGTGATTGCACTCGGCGCACCTAGCTATGTCATTTTTAACAAACCTATCCCCTGGATGGGCATGTCGCTCGTCATAGGCGGTGTCGCCTTCTTTCTAACTTACCTTGCCAGCTACCCCTGGCGTTATCGCATCATTGAAGGCCTGATTGCACCCGTTACCTGGCTGATCCTGCATCTTGCCGGCAAAGCCTAAGTTTTTAGCCCTAATCCTGATTGGAGGCTGCTATGAGTGACGCATCAAACAACCCACTGAACTTTTTACAAGGCATGTGGAACCAGATGGGGTTTCAACTACCAGGCATGGTGACCACCACCCTGGACGAGGGCGAACCGGATAAGCAGATCAAGGATCTGAAGTCTGTTGAAAACTGGCTGCGCATGAATCTGTCGATGTTGCAGATGACCATCCAGAACCTGGAAATGCAGAAATCTGCACTAGTCACTTTCCGCTCAATGAGTGAGAGCTTCACCAAACCCGAGGGTGCGGCTGCAGCGGCACAGCAAGCTGAATCGCCTTTTAGCGCATTTTTTAAAATGTCTCAGGGTGCCGCGAAGCCCGAAACGGCTCCCGAACCACCGCCGGCGCCCGCACCTGAAGCGCCTGCGGCACCCCCCGCCAACGAAGCCGATCTGACCAAGGCCGCCATGTGGCCCTGGGAGATGATGAACGAACTCAACGCCAAAATGCAGGCGCAATTGGCTGATGCAGCGCAAAAACAACCGGCTCGCAAAAAGCCCGCTGGCAGTGCTACGGCTGCCACCCGCAAAGCAGCTACCGCCAAAAAACCAGCAGCTAAGCGTAGCGCTAAAAAGCCAGATTAATTAACCGGCTGCCTTGGCAACATCTACCATCTGTTGTGCAATCCATGGGCCGCCGCCATACAACAGTGCGGCGGCACCCATCAGGAGCAGTGTGCCGAAAAAAATCTGCAGACGCGTTTTACGCAACCCATCCGGGAATGCGCGGCAAAAAAAGACCGGGCCAAGGATCGGCAGAAATACAACAAAAGCGACCCACAACCAGCCACGCGTAATGCTGGCCGGAATGACGACGATATAGCCCACCAGCAACGTAACCACACCAACAGCCGCCATCAACGCGATTGCCAGCACATAAGCAAAAAGTGCGATATCCATCCTGAGTACTTTCCGTTACTTTTTCTGTTTAACTGGACGCTGCCAACCCGGCAACGATAACTGCTTGGCACGCGAGACCGTTAGGGTATCGGGTGGCGCATCTTTGGTCAGAGTCGTGCCTGCGCCCAAGGTGGCGCCGCGACCAACAGTCACCGGTGCCACCAGCTGGGTATCCGAACCGATAAAAGCATCGTCCTCGATCACCGTGCGGAATTTATTCGCGCCATCGTAATTACAGGTGATCGTACCCGCACCGATGTTAACGCGCTCGCCGACGGTTGCATCACCCACATAGGCAAGATGATTCGCTTTCGAACCGTTGCCCAGTTGCGTATTTTTCAACTCAACAAAATTACCCACGTGCGCACCCGCACCCAGGGTAGAACCTGGTCGTAAACGGGCATACGGCCCGACCACCGCATCCGGCCCAACCTCTGATTGGTCCAGATGACTAAAAGCATCAATACGCGCACCGGCACGAATCGTGACATTGCGCAGCACACAGTATGGGCCGATCTGCACGCCTTCTTCGAGAACAACCTTGCCTTCAAAGACACAGCCGACATCAATACTGACATCACGCCCGCAATCTAAGGTGCCGCGAATATCAATCCGCACCGGATCCGCCAGGCGCGCGCCCGACTCCAGCAACCCCTCTGCCTGGTGCAACTGCCAGGCGCGCTCCAGCGCTGCCAACTGGGCTTTGGAATTAACGCCGGCGACTTCCCAATCGTGGCCGGGCGATACCGTATGCACCGAGACGCCCTGCTGCACCGCCATGGCCAGCAGATCCGTTAGATAGTACTCACCCTGAGCATTCTTGTTCGATAACGCGCCCAGCCAGGCGGTCAGATGGCGCGATGGCAAACAGAAGATGCCTGTATTGACTTCGGTAATCTTGCGCTGCTCGTCAGACGCATCTTTTTCTTCAACATTGCAGAGAACTTTGCCCGCCGCATCGCGCACGATGCGACCATAGCCTTTGGGATTAACCAGTTGCTGTGTAATCAAGCCCAAGCCATCACCCGCAGCCTGTAGCAATGCCTGCAGGGTGGCCGGCTGAATCAACGGCACGTCGCCGTACAGAATCAGCACCTGGCCATCGCTCGGTAATGGCTCCAAGGCCGGCAGCGCCATCTGAACAGCGTGGCCCGTGCCCAGTTGCGGCGACTGCAACGCAAACGATACGCCGGCGGCGGCTAAAGCGCTTTCAACGACCGACGCGCTGTGACCAACAACGGCAACAGTCTTTTGTGGCTGCAACGTTCTGGCGGCGGAGATCACATGCTGCACCATAGATTGACCAGCAATCGGATGCAGCACTTTGGGCAACCCCGAACGCATACGGGTGCCCTGACCCGCAGCGAGAATAACAACTTGCAATGGACGTGTGTGACTCAACACGATCTCCGTTAATTCGTTTTAACAACACCCTTAAGGATACCGGAACCCCAATGACAAAGGGTGGCCTCAGCCACCCTTTCGTATACACACGCTCACCAGCAAAACCAGATCACGGAGCGAGCGTTTGCTGGGCTAGGCGCCCAGCGCACAGCGACCGAGACATATCGCTTGATAGGCGAAGAAGCGAGCACTGCGCAACAACGCACAGCACTCGCATAGCCCGTGAGCTTTAGCGTGGTAGCAAGGAGGCGCCCATCAGGAACTGATCCACTTCACGCGCACACTAACGACCTTCGCGGATCGCCCAGACCACCAGCGACTGGCCTCGACGCACATCGCCTGCAGCAAATACCTTGGCGACATTGGTCTTGTAACAACCTTCGCCATCCGTTGTTGCCTTAGCGTTCTGGCGTGCATCTTTCTCCACGCCAAATGCATCAAGCAGACCGCCCACCGGATTCGTAAAGCCCATGGCCAGGAATGCGGCATCACAGGGCAGTTCGAATTCCGAACCCGCTACTTCGGTCATATTGCCGCCTTGACAATCCAGACGGACTGCCTTTAGCGCCTTGACGTTACCCTTGCCATCGGTGACAAACTCTTTAGTCGCAACAGCGAAGTCACGGCTACAGCCTTCATCATGCGAGGTCGACGTGCGCAGCTTGATCGGCCAGTACGGCCAGACTAGCGGCTTGTGCTCTTGCTCTGGCGGCATTGGCATCAGTTCGAACTGAGTCACCGACGCAGCGCCGTGACAATTCGACGTGCCCACACAGTCAGAACCCGTATCGCCACCACCGATCACGATCACGTGCTTACCCTTTACATTGATCGGGTTCGCTTTGCCTTGCTGCACTTCCTTATTTTGCGGAATCAGGAATTCCAGTGCGGCATAAACACCTGTGAGTTCACGACCCGGAACCGGCAGATCGCGCGGCACTTCCGAACCCGCCGCCAGAATCACGGCATCAAAATCTTTCTGCAGCTGCTCGGCAGATACAAAGCTTTCAGCATTATTGTTGATGCCAGCCGGCAGTTCTTTGGAACCCACCAGCACTTTGGTCTTGAAGGTCACGCCTTCGGCTTCGAGCTGGGTCACGCGACGATCAATCATCGCTTTTTCCATCTTGAAGTCAGGAATGCCATAACCCAGCAAACCACCAATGCGATCTCTCTTCTCGAACACGGTTACGTCGTGGCCCACGCGCGCCAGCTGCTGAGCAGCAGCCAGACCAGCCGGGCCCGAGCCAATAATGGCTACATGCTTACCGGTTTTGGACGATGTTGGCTGTGGCACAACCCAACCCGATGCCCAGGCCTTGTCGATGATGGCGCGCTCAATAGACTTAATGCCTACCGGCAACACATTGATACCCAGCGTACAGGCCGCTTCGCACGGTGCCTGGCAAACACGACCGGTAAATTCCGGGAAGTTATTGGTCGAGTGGAGGACATCAATGGCTTCGCGCCATTTGCCGTGGTATACCAGATCATTCCAATCCGGAATGATCTTGTTGACCGGGCAACCGTTATTACAGAATGGAATACCGCAATCCATACAACGTGCACCCTGTTGCTTTGCCGATGCATCATCTAGCGCAGCCACAAACTCACGGTAATGTTTTTTGCGGGCGTCCGGTTTTTCGTAAGTCTCGCTCAGTCGCTCGAACTCGAGGAATCCAGTCGGCTTTCCCATTACACAGCCTCCTTCACCTTGGCATTTTTCTTGATGTCATCCAGGGCGCGACGGTATTCGTGCGGCATCACCTTGATGAACTTGGCGCGATGCTTGTCCCACTGATCAAGCATGCTCTTGGCGTGTTGCGAACCCGTCCACTCGACGTGCTTGGCAATCAGCTCTTTGAGCAGATCTTCATCGCGCATCGTGAAGTGACGTAGATCCACGGCACCGTACTCGGTATCTTCACCGAACTCTGATGCATCGGCTGCGGTACGCTCAGCGGACAGTGGCTCAAGTGCGACTTGCGCCATGTTGCAACGGCTGGCGAATTTGCCATCGACGTCATAAACGTAAGCAAAACCGCCCGACATACCCGCGCCGAAGTTGCGGCCTGTCTCACCCAGCACAACCACCGTACCGCCAGTCATGTATTCACAACCATGGTCGCCAACGCCTTCAACAACAGCCGTTGCGCCGGGGTTACGAACGGCAAAGCGTTCGCCACCCACACCACTGAAATAGGCTTCACCATCGGTAGCACCATAGAGCACGTTGTTGCCAACGATGATGTTGTCTTGCGTTTCGCCACGGAAAGCTGCTGGTGGACGAACCACAATGCGACCGCCCGACAGACCATTACCCACATAGTCATTGCCTTCGCCTTCGAGGACGAAGTTCACGCCATTGGCCAGGAAGGCACCAAAACTCTGGCCTGTGGTACCGTGCAGACGAATCGTTAACGTACCATCAGGCAAACCTGCGCCGCCATGACGCTTGGCGATCTCGCCAGACAGCATGGCACCCGCACTGCGGTTCAGGTTGCGGATCGGGAAGTCCAGCGTTTGCTTTTCTTTGCGACCGATGGCCGGTTGCGCGGCACGAATCAGTTCGTGATCCAGCGCGCGTTCCAGGCCATGGTCTTGTGTTTCGGCGTGACGGATGGCCACTTCTTCTGGAACAGCCGGCATGTGGAAAAATCTTGGAGAAATCCAGACCCTTGGCCTTCCAGTGTTCAATACAGGCACGCGTATCCAGCAGATCGGCACGACCCACCAGATCATCAAAGCGGCTAATACCCATCGTGGCCATCAGCTTGCGCACTTCTTCCGCAATAAAGAAGAAGTTGACCACGTGTTCTGGCTGATCGCTAAAGCGCTTGCGCAATTCAGGGTCTTGCGTTGCCACGCCTACCGGACAGGTGTTCAGATGACACTTACGCATCATGATGCAACCAGTGACCACCAGCGGCGCTGTTGCGAAACCGAATTCATCAGCACCCAGCAGCGCGCCGATAACGACGTCACGACCTGTCTTCAATTGGCCGTCTGTTTGCAGGCGGACACGGCCGCGCAGACGATTGAGGACCAGTGTTTGCTGGGCTTCAGCCAAACCGAGTTCCCATGGGGCACCACAATGCTTCACCGAAGAAATCGGCGAAGCTCCGGTACCGCCGTCATGGCCAGCAACCACAATGTGATCATCCTTAGCCTTAGCAACACTAGCCGCTACGGTACCCACACCCACTTCTGCCACCAGTTTTACCGACACCGAAGCCACCGAGTTGGTGTTCTTCAGATCGTGGATGAGCTGCGCCAGATCTTCGATCGAGTAAATATCGTGGTGCGGCGGTGGCGAAATCAGACCAACGCCCGGCACCGAGTGACGTAAGAAGCCGATGTATTCGCTGACCTTATGGCCTGGCAGCTGACCGCCTTCACCAGGCTTGGCACCTTGTGCCATCTTGATCTGGATCTGATCCGAGTTGGCCAGGTATTCAGCCGTTACACCGAAACGGCCCGAAGCGACCTGCTTGATCGAAGAGCGCAGCGAATCGCCCGCCTTCAATTCCAGATCGGCTTCAATACATCCCTTGCCGATAATATCGGAAAGCTTTTCACCCACCTTAACCTTGCGGAAACGGTTTGCATCTTCACCGCCTTCAACCGTATTCGACTTACCGCTGATACGGTTCATGGCGACAGCCAGCGTGGTGTGTGCTTCAGTCGAAATCGAACCTAGCGACATGGCGCCCGTAGCAAAGCGCTTAACGATTTCGCTCACATGCTTTACTTCGGCGCACGCTGACGATCAACATTGCGATCCGACAGGATCAACACGTTATAACCTTCGCCCACACTGGCTTCGGCACGCGCACACAGTGCGTCGAGCGCAGCCTGGCAACCGTCGGTGCCTTCGCTCGCCGGGAAGGTGGTGTCCAGCACCAGCACACGGAACTTGCCGTTCGTGAGTTTGTCGATCTGACGCAGTTTGGCCAGGTCGGCTGACGACAGCACAGGCTGCTCGACTTCCAGACGCAGCGGCGGCTCTTCACCGGCTTTGACTTCGATACCCAGCAAATTCGGACGCGGGCCGATAAACGACATCGTCGACATGACGATTTCTTCACGGATCGGGTCGATCGGCGGGTTGGTCACCTGGGCAAACAACTGCTTGAAGTAGTTGTAGAGCAGCTTATTCTTGTCCGAAAGCACCGGCAGCGGGCTGTCATTACCCATGGAGCCGGTGGCTTCTTCAGCGTTGCTGGCTATAGGCGCCAAAATGAACTTGATGTCTTCCTGGGTATAGCCGAATGCCTGTTGCGTATGCAGCAGCGACTCACGCAGACCTTCGGTATCTTCAACTCCCGGGAGCGTATGCAGATGCTGACGGCTCTTTTCGATCCACTGACGATACGGACGTGCGGTCGAGATGCTCTTCTTCAGTTCTTCATCATCAACAATACGGCCTTGTTCCAGATCGATGAGGAACATCTTGCCCGGTTGCAGACGCCACTTCTTATTCACTTCTTCCTGCGGGAAGGTCAGCACGCCCATTTCGGAGGCGAGCATGACGATGACATCATCGGTGATCTGATAACGGGCCGGACGCAGACCATTACGGTCCAGCGTGGCGCCGATCATGCGACCATCGGTGAAAGCCACGGCGGCAGGGCCGTCCCACGGCTCCATCATGGCAGCGTTGTATTCGTAGAAGGCACGACGCTCTTCGTCCATCAGCGGGTTTTCAGCCCAAGCTTCCGGAATCAGCATCATCATGGCCTGCGGCATCGAATAACCACCCATGACAAGCAGTTCGAGGGCGTTATCGAAACAGGCCGAGTCAGGCTGACCTTCAACGATCAGCGGCCATCGCCTTCTGACGGGCGCGCATCCAGTTGACGTTGCCGCGCACGGTGTTGATTTCGCCGTTGTGGGCGATCATGCGGAACGGGTGTGCCAGATCCCAGGTTGGGAAGGTATTAGTCGAGAAACACTGGTGAACCAGTGCAATACCCGAAACCAGACCCGGATTCTGCAGATCCAGGAAGTAGGCGCCCACCTGATTGGCCAGCAGCATGCCCTTGTAAACCATAGTGCGCGACGATAGCGACGGCAGATAGAACTTGCTTACCATCTTCGAGCTTCAGTTTGCGTACCGCATGTTCGGCGCGCTTACGCACCACAAACAGCTTACGTTCGAAAGCATCCTGATCTTTCAGCGATTCCGGACGACCAATAAAGACTTGACGGGTCACTGGCTCCAGATCACGGGCTGCTTGCGCCAGAATCAAGGTGTCCACCGGCACATCGCGCCAGCCGAGGAATTCCAGACCTTCTTCATGAATGATACGGGCCAGTACGGATTCGCACGTCTTGCGGCCAGTGACCGATTGCGGCAGAAACACATTGCCTACGGCATAGTGGTCAACCGGCGGCAAACGCAGACCCTGCTTGGCGCGTTCTGCGCGCAGGAAGGCATCCGGCAGCTGAATCAGAATCCCGGCGCCATCGCCGAGCATGGGGTCATAACCTGTAGCGCCACGATGTTCGAGGTTTTCCAGGATCAGCAGACTATTCTCGACGATATCGTGACTCTTCTCATTCTTAATGTGCGCAACAAAACCGACGCCGCAGGCATCGCGTTCGTTCACCGGGTTATATAAACCCTGATGCTCAGGTACTCCCATGTACTTATCCTTCTATCAATCCATGAACCCGCCGGCAAACCGGCGACGCACAAAAGTGATCTTTATTTGGGCACAATGCACCAAAATGAACCGGCCAACATACTCCCAAACCCCCTTGCAATTCGAGACGCTGCACCGCAAAAAAGGGCAATTTCCGGAATTTTTTTAGGGAGATGGCGTTTAAGCCACAGATTCTTACGCAATGAGCGTGCCAAAATCACCCAAAAGGGTCGTTTATCGACCCCAACCACCTTGTTAATGGTGATTAATTACAGGTAGGCGGTACCGCAAGTGCATCGGGTGATGCAGCCAAACCAGAAACCACGGTCGCCATAATGGCTGCATCATCCGCATCTGCCGAAACGACCGCCTGACCAATGGCCTTCAGCAGCACCAGACGCATCACACCGGCACTCACTTTTTTGTCATGGCGCATTAAATCAAGATAGCGTTCGGCACTGGCGGACTGCGTTGATTCCAACCACGGCCCAGTGACCGGCAGACCAACGCGCTCAAAAAGTGCCTTGATGCGCTGCACCGCTGGCTGATCTAGCCAACCCAGTGACTCAGAAAGCAAAGCGGCCATCACAGTGCCGGCGGCAACGGCCTCACCATGCAACCAGCTGCCATAGCCCATACCGGTTTCAATGGCGTGACCAAAGGTATGCCCCAGATTGAGCAATGCCCGCTCACCCGCTTCGCGCTCATCACGTGCAACAACATCCGCCTTATGGGCGCACGATTGGTACACGGCTTGCGCCAGCAGGATTTTATCCCGTTGCATTAGCCCTTCGGCATGTTGTTCCAGCCAACGGAAAAACGCCTCATCCCGGATCAAGCCGTATTTGATTACTTCCGACATGCCGGCGGCCACTTCACGTGGCGGCAGCGTATCCAGCGTATCCAGATCAGCCAGCACCAACTTGGGTTGGTAGAACGCACCAATCATGTTCTTGCCCTGCGGGTGGTTAATCGCTGTTTTGCCACCCACCGAGGAATCTACCTGCGACAACAATGTTGTCGGCACCTGAATAAACGGGGCGCCGCGCTGATAGCAGGCCGCCGCAAAACCCACCAGATCGCCAATCACGCCGCCACCCAGGGCGATCAACGCCGTCCCGCGTTTGCAACGATTTTCCAATAGCGCATCAAAAACCGTGTTCAAAGTTTCCCACGACTTATACTCCTCACCATCGGGCAGCACTACCGGGAACACCGGGCAACCCAGCTCAGCCAATGTTGCCAGCACCTTATCCAGATACAGTAGTGCCACGGTGGTGTTCGTAATCACCACGGCACCCATCTTGGGGTTGATGTGCGGCGTCCACAGCGCGGCATTGCCCAGCAAGTCACAACCAATGTGGATCGGGTAACTGCGCTCATCCAGCGCAACGGTCAAAGTCTGGTGCGTTGTATTCATAGTTGCCATTTTATGCCGCCCTAGCGGTCTATGCGGCTAATTTCACCCAGAATGGCCTGAACCACCTGCTGGGGTGCACCACGGCCCGTTTCTACGATGGCATGTGCCACCTCGCGATAAAGCGGGTCGCGCACGGCATAGAGCTCGCGCAAACGCGTTAACGGGTCTTCCACATTGAGCAAAGGGCGGGTGCGATCATGCTTGGTGCGTTCAGCCAGCAACTCGGGGCGGGCGTTCAGATAAACCACAAAACCACGGTTACGTAGCACTTCGCGGTTTTCTGGCTTGAGCACAATGCCGCCGCCTGTGCTCAGCACCAGATCCTTTTCCTGCGCCAGATCAGCCAGCACTTCCTGCTCTCTGCGGCGAAAGCCATCTTCGCCCTCGATCTCAAAAATTACCGGGATTGTGACCCCGTTGCGCTTTTCAATTTCGTGATCGGTATCCACAAAGCGCTTGCCTAGGCGGCGGGCTAGAATTCGCCCTACCGTGGATTTACCGGCGCCCATCAGGCCCACAAGAAAGATGTTTTCAGGAAGTGCAATCGTCATACTAAAAAATGCTCAAGGACCCGTCGTGCCGCCCGCTACGATCTGTGGCGAAATAAACACCAGCAGCTCTCGGCGCTGTTCGGTGGTCGACCGGTATTTGAAAAAGTTGCCAATGAAGGGGATGTCCCCGAGAAAGGGAACCTGTGTGACGAGATTATCCACTTTCTTAATTAAAACGCCTCGACAAACAAAGATGTGTCAAATTTGTTTGCATTAATTGACATAATTAATATAGAGGACTAGTCTTCAGTAATTAGTAAGCATCGGGGTACGCAAATAAAAAAATTTATGTCTAAGTTTGCGGCTATAGCAGCCGGGTTTGCCGCAACGCAAGCCGATGCCGCTGTTCCTGCTTATGTTGCACCGGCAAATGACGCTAGCGTGGTCTCGAGCGCGACACACATCATGTCGCCAGCTCCAACGCGCGAGTTCTCCACGGCGGAAGATCGGGATTTCATTATTCAAAAAATTGGTGCAAATGGGCAATTGACTCAGTATCACTACTCTCATGCGTCGCACGCCTCCCACAGATCTCACGCGTCACACTATTCGAGCCGTTACTAACGAATTAACACCTTAAAAATTGCCGGCCAATGAGCCAGCTTTTTGGTTTTTGGAATAGAAAAATGTCATTGCTCAAACTGGATACAAATGCGTACTCACTAGAATCAGTGCAAAAGACTGTTACAGATTTATTGACAGGATAGCGGTACAAATCAGCATTGAAGATGGCCAAATTCATTGCAGCATAGACCCAATAAAAGCAGATGCTAACCTTGATCACATTCTCACGGATTTTAAGCGCGAGCTACTCGACCAAGAGTTACGCTTCAAAATAAAAACCGAAACAGAAGATGTCCGCAACCTCATACTTGCCCTGGCTTTTTCCAGAAGCGGGCTACAGGAATGAGCAAGTTCAAGCCTATCGGCGAATACAGAGCTGTAGAAAAGGGATATAGCCTCCTTCCTTTCAAATTCGAGAGACTTTCTGACGACAATGTTGTAGTCACAAACCAAGTGGGCGAGTTTGCTTTCATTACTCTCGCCCAACTAACTGAGTTGGTTGAGAAACGACTAAACAGCAACACGCCCGAGTATTCTAGACTTCGCTCGATCCAAGTCCCAAGGGAAAACCATGATCAATGGGCTATAGATCTGCTCGCACTCAAAACGAGAACACGCCTGCTGCCACTAAGAAACTTCACTAATTTGCATCTTTTTATCGTCACATTAAGATGTGATCATAGTTGCCAATATTGCCAAGTCTCAAGGCAGTCCGACGACAAAACAGCTTTTGATATGACGCAAGAAATTGCTGACAAAGGGCTAGATATTGTCTTTAGATCGCCTAACAAGGCAGTCAAAATTGAATTTCAAGGCGGTAAGCCACTTCTCAACTTCGACTTAATTAAACACATCGTCGAAAGCGCAGAAGAACGAAATGTTGCCGCCCAAAAAGAGCTCCAGTTTGTTATAGCAACAACCTTGTCGCTAGCCACAACCGAGATTCTCGAATATTGCAAATCTCACAATATTCTTCTTTCGGCATCTCTCGATGGCCCCGAAGACTTGCACAACAAGAACCAACCAAGACCTGGGCGTGACAGCTATGCCAAGTTCGCGGCCGGCCTTGCTCAAGCGCGTGAAATAGTTGGCATTGATTCTGTTTCAGCACTCATGACAACTTCACCCGCCAGCATGAATCGAGTTACAGAAATAATTGACGAGTATTTGGCGTTTGGATTCGATGGCATTTTCTTAAGGCACCTATCTCCATATGGCTTTGCCATAAAGAGGGGATGGAATACATATTAAATCTCAACATGTAGGGAATACGCTTCACCGAGCAATACTCGACCATAATTCTCACCAAGATGCTCACCGTAAACGATCCTGGTTTCGTCGACTTAATGAATCCATCCGGCGCAGGCATCTCTGCCGTTGTCTTCAATTACGATGGCGATGTGTACGCATCTGATGAAAGCAGAATGCTCCACGAGATGGGAGACTCCTCCTTCAGGATTGGGAATCTTCATAAAAACTCGTATGAAGAAATTTTCACGTCAGAATCACTACTTACTGCACTAGAGGACTCTTTCACCCTCTCTGCTCCGATGTGCTCAGACTGCGCTTTCGAGCCATGGTACGGCGCCGATCCCGTTTTTCACCATGCAACTTTCGGCGACGTCTTGGGCAAGAAACCTGAGTCAGAGTTTTGCAAACGCTCAATGGGAGTTGTCAGGTTTTTACTAGATAAGATCGGAAACAGCCCAGAGTCTCTCGCAATCTTTAGGCGATGGGTAAACAAATGCTAACCCTTTCCGGAAACGTCCTTGCAAGCTCAGACCTTGTGGGCGGTGAAACACCATCCCGAAAACTCTTTAGCCTCACGACAAATAATTGGCTTCCGGCAAGCATTAAAAACAAAAGGAGTATCTGCATAAAGGCACGGGTGGCTTGCCTGATGGCTACTTGCATTACGTTTTCATCGGATCGAAACACGACAGCCTATCTCTCGAATTAAGCTACACAGTCCTTCCTGAGTCGTTTGGATATCTTGAAGATGATGACGTGATTGCCATCTCAAAAAATTCGGCGCGCACTTTGTTTCGAGCGGCATCAACCCATAACAGCATTTTATTAACGGAGCGGTGCAACCACTACTGTCTAATGTGCTCATAACCTCCAAAGCGCCAAGATGACACCTGGCTCTTAGCAGAGGCTTACGAAGCTATTCGACTCATTCCCAGAGACTCAACCAGTCTTGGGCTTACATGTGGCGAACCAACCTTGTATGGCGCTGACTTTATTGACTTGGTTCGGCACATAAAATCTTGGCTTCCACATACAAGTTTGCATATTCTCTCCAACGGAAGAACATTTTCTGACATTAGCTTTGCTCGCAGCTACGCGCGAATCTCGCATCCGGATGCAATGTTAGGTATACCTATATATTCATCCGACCCAGCTAGGCATGATTACATTGTCCAAGCGGAAGGTGCTTTCGATGAAACTATTCGCGGAATTCTCAATCTAAAAAAACTGAATCAACGCGTTGAGATTCGAGTAGTCATCCACAAACAATCCTACGAGGGTCTACCAGCGCTTGCGGACTTTATTACTAGAAATCTGCTTTTTGTCGATCAGGTCGCGCTCATGGGATTGGAGATGACCGGATTTACGCTGGCTAACCGTGATGCTTTATGGGTTGACCCAGCAGCCTATCAGGCTGAGCTACTAGCCGCTGTCGAGACACTTGATGCCTTCCAGGTTCCCGTATCGATATACAACCACCAACTATGCTTGCTACCGCAATCAATTCATAGATTCAACGTTAAATCTATTTCTGACTGGAAAAACGAATTCGCGCCAGAATGCTCTGGCTGCATTCGTAGACACGATTGCGGAGGGTTCTTTACTTCGGGCATCGTCAATCAATACAGCCCATCGATTAGGCCATTTCATGAGTGAACGTAAACCTTTCAAGGCAATAGCAACTCCATTAGTAATTGCTACCTCGGTTGTAACGGTGCTAACCGGGATATTGATGTTTTTTGATCTCGACCGCGGTCTAAATAGATTGGCGCATGAACGGATATCGATTGTTTTTGCAATCGCGATCGTGCTCCATGTTTGGCGCAACTGGCCGGGATTCCTGAGGGTATTATCAAACCACACAGGAAAGAGCCTTCTTGTTCTTGGTCTTTTGGTGGCACTGCTTTCGTTTGTTCATATTGATCAAAAATCAAACGAACCTGCATTCATCAAAGCCCCTCACGCCATTCTTGATGCCCCTCTGAGCAAAGCATTACCTGTGCTGGGCCTTGATCAAGCATCATTTCAGCAGCTTCTTGCCATACACAAACTAAGTATTAGCCCTCAAGACGCTACGCTTAGAGAGGTTACTCTAGAAAACAAAATGCACCCATTACACCTCATAGACGTCCTTCTCAAGCAGCCTAGATAAACTAATCGATACCTCGTTTACCTTTTCGCCAGCTTAATGACTGCATCCGTGTTCAGCAGCAGGTCGTTGAAGTTCATGCCGCGCTGCTGAAGCATCTTGTAACGTCCACCAACAATAATCGAAGGTACGCCATCGATCTGATACGCCATGGCTAATGCATCAGCCTTTTTCATGGCGTTGGTGACTTCGCTCGAATAATAGACTTCGGAGAATTTCTTGGCGTCTACGTCAGGTTGGGCAGCCGCCCATTGCAGCACAGCCTGATCGTCATACAGCTGTCGGCCTTGCTGGTGTATAGCAGCGAAAGCCCCCATATCCAGAGCCGTGAGCTTGAGCGTCTGGATGGTGTAAAACAGACGGCCCAATACAACCCATTGCGGGCGACCAAAGGTCACCGGCACACGACGCACAACGACATCTTTCTGTTTCTTGGACCAGCGTTCAAAAGGCTCTGAAAAGTCGTGGCAGTGCGGGCAACCGTACGAAAAGAACTCCAGCACTTCAATCTTGCCGCCCACCGTTTGCAGTGCCGGGGTATTGAGTGGCGTGAAGGTCTGGCCGGCGATAGCAATGCCTGTTGCATTAGCTGCCGGCGCCAGAGTGCCGCCCAGCGCGCCTTGCGCCAGGGCGTTGGTCGATGAGGCCGCGGCGGTAACCCCGCCTATTAACGTAGCAAGAAACTGACGACGTTGCATAACCACTCCAGTTAGTTACGGGCAGGCACGGAATCGATACCTGCTCCTTTGAGTTCATTACGGGCGCGGTTGGCGTCATCCTGGCGTTTGAACGGGCCAATCTTGACACGGAACCAGACCTTTTCACCGACGACGCCTTTTTGAATCGAGGTATCAAATCCTTGTAGCGCCAGATTTGCTTTCTGGGCTTCGGCATCCGATTGTTTCTGGAAAGAGCCTGCCATCAGGTAAAAACCGGCGGGCGCTTCGGGTGCTGGCGCATTGGCTGCAGGCTTAGCGGGTGTGCCATCGGTCGTTTTAGCCGGTGGTGTTGTGCCATCGGTTTTGCCCGACAGGATGTCCGGGAATTGGAAGCGTTTTTCTGGCGAAGGGTCACCAGGCTTGCCGGGCAGCGGAATCGGCTCTCCATCTTCACTTTGTGCATTAACAGCTGGCGCCGGGGCGGGCTGCGCACTAGCGGCAGACTGAGTCGATGTCTTGGCATCGCTCTTGACTGGTGCTGCAGGCGTTGCGAATTTGTCGATGAACGGCGATGGCATGCGGTTAAACCACCAGGCCACGGCCGCAGCAATCACCAAGCCAAGCACCAGGCCGTAAAAAATGCCCCTTAAAGCACCACCACCCGATGCCGGTTCACGATCTCGGGAGGAGTGGCGGTTCGGTTTGTAGTCTCGAGACATAGCAGCCTTTGTGGATATTCTCGGCAGATTACATGGTTTCCGGAGCGGAAACTACATCGATTCCGGGCATGAAACGCCCAACAGCTCTAACCCGTTACGAACCACCTGGCGGACGGCCACGGACAGCGCCAGACGGGCACAGGTCAGTTCGGCATCGTCCAGCAGTATCCGCTCGGCATTGTAATAACCATGGAATTCGGCGGCCAGGTCACGCAGGTAGAAGGCTACCTGGTGCGGGGCCAGATCTCGCGCTGCCGAATCAATCACTTCCGGGAATCGTTCCAGGAATGCCGTGAGCGCTGCTTCACGCGGATTGGTTAATAAGGCCAGATCCGCATTCTTGAGGTCGGCCTCAACGCCGTTCCATTGCGCCATCAGTGAGCAGATCCGGGCATGGGCATACTGAATGTAATAGACTGGATTATCGGCGCTCTGGCTCTTGGCCAGGTCCAGATCAAAGTCCAGATGCTGATCGGCCTTACGCAACACATAGAAGAAGCGGCAGGCATCATCGCCCACCTCAGCACGCAGCGAGCGCAGGGTCACGTAATCGCCCGAGCGGGTCGACATGGAGGCTTTTTCGCCATTCCGGTAAAGCACAGCAAACTGCACGAGTGCAATATCCAGCTTGGCCAGATCCAGTGCCAGTGCCTGCACGGCACCTTTCACGCGGGGGATGTAGCCGTGGTGATCGGCACCCCAGATATTGATCATGCGATCAAAGCCACGCTCGTACTTATTGAGGTGGTAGGCAATATCCGACGCAAAATAGGTGTACAGGCCATTGTCACGCTGCACCACGCGGTCTTTTTCGTCACCGAAATCGGTGGAACGGAACCAGCGCGCGCCGTTCTTTTCGTAAATATGGCCAGCGGCATCCAGCTTTTCCAGGCAGCGAGCCACGAGGCCGGTATCAAATAGGGAGTTTTCCGAGAACCAGTTCTGGAAATCCACGCCAAAGCCATCCAGATCATCTCGGCCATCGGCCAGCTGCTCCGACAGGGCATGCTGATGCACATAAGGCCAATCCTCGGCCAGCAGCTTCTTGCCGTTGGCGATCAGAGCGTCCAGATGCAGCTCGCGCTGCGTCTTGGCCTCATCATCGGCACGGCTGGCATCCGGCAAATCGGGCGTGCCTTCCAGCACAACGAGCTTGCTACGGACATATTTGTCGCCATGGGCATTGGTGAGCTGGCGTGCCATTTCACGCACGTAGTCGCCCTGGTAGGCATTCGGCGGGTAATCAATCGTCACGCCATGCTGATCCAGATAGCGGATCCAGGTGGAAATTGCCAGAATATCCATCTGGCGGCCAGCGTCATTCACATAATATTCACGGGTCACGTCCCAGCCGGCAAAAGCCAGCAGGTCGGATAGGCTCGTGCCATAAGCGGCGCCACGGCCATGGCCCACGTGCAAGGGGCCGGTCGGGTTGGCGGACACGAATTCCACCAGCACCTTGGCATTTTTACCCAGGGTGCTGCGGCCAAAATCCGCGCCCTGAGCCAGCACCGTATTGACCACACGGGTCTTGGCATCGGCCTTCAGTGCAAAGTTGATAAAACCGGCACCGGCAATCGACACCTCGCTCACCAGGGGGGACGCGGGCAAGACCTCAACGATGCGCTCCGCAATAACGCGCGGCGCCAGCTTGAGTGCACGTGCCAGTTGCATGGGCAAATTAGTGGCGAAATCCCCGTGGCTCGCCTGCTTGGGGCGCTCCAGATGAATGTGGGTATCGGTGTGTTCCTGGGCAACGCTGGCAAGGGCAACTTGCAGCAAGCCGGTGATGTGTTCGCGGCTATCAAAAGTCATGGGTAAAATTATACCTTCTGGCTCGCCATCCCGTGGGCCTCTCCTATGAAAGCCGACCGCACATGCGTCTGCAGCGTCTAACCTGTATTCTTTATGTCAGCTGGAAGAACGGGCTGCTTACTATGCTCGTTGAAGCCGAACCCGAAGGCCGTATGGCTCGCTGGCTGGGTTTCTACGCACGCCGCCGGCATTTCACCAAGCCCCGCGCCGTCCGTTTGCGCGAGGCACTCGAATCCCTCGGGCCGATCTTCGTTAAGTTCGGCCAGATGCTCTCTACCCGGCGCGATCTGTTGGCACAGGACTTTGCCGACGAACTCGCCAAACTGCAGGATCGCGTACCGCCGTTTGACTCAGCGCTGGCCATGGCTGAAATCGAGCGCGGACTCGGCATGCCGATCAGCGAGGCCTATAGCAAATTCGACCCCAAACCGATCGCCTCGGCTTCTGTCGCCCAGGTGCACTTCGCACGTCTGCACGATGGCCGCGATGTGGCCGTTAAGGTGTTGCGTCCCGGGATGCACCGGGTGGTTGATCACGATATCGATTTGCTCGACGCCTTCGCTCAGCTCATCGAACGCTTTTCAGAAGACGGTCGCCGCCTGAAGCCCCGCGAGGTGGTTGCCGAGTTTGCTAAACACCTGCACGACGAATTCGATCTCGTGCGCGAGGCTTCGAATGCCTCGCAACTGCGCCGCAACTTCGACAAAAGCCCGCTGCTCATCGTGCCCGAAGTCTATTGGGATTTTTGCGCCACTAACGTGATGACGATGGAACGCATGCACGGCATTCCGGTGGGACGCATCGAGGAATTGCGTGAAGCCGGGATCGATCTGAACCGCCTCTCCAGCGCGGGCGTTGAAATTTTCTTCACCCAAGTGTTCCGCGATGGCTTCTTTCACGCCGATATGCACCCGGGCAACATTCTGGTGGCACATGACGGCCGCTATGTAGCGCTGGACTTTGGCATCGTCGGCACGCTAAACGATGTCGACAAAAACTACCTCGCACAGAATTTCCTGGCGTTCTTCCAGCGCGATTATCGTCGCGTTGCCGAAGTGCACGTGATTTCCGGCTGGGCGCCCAAAGAAACCCGCATCGACGAATTCGAAGCCGCTATTCGCACCGTGTGCGAACCGATCTTCGACAAACCGCTCAAAGACATTTCCTTCGGCAAAATTCTGCTGCGCCTCTTCCAGACATCGCGCCGCTTTAACGTTGAAGTACAACCGCAACTGGTGATGCTGCAGAAAACCCTGCTCAACATCGAAGGCCTGGGTCGACAACTGAATCCGGATCTCGATCTCTGGAAAACGGCCAAACCATTCCTGGAGCGCTGGATGAGCGAACAGGTGGGCGTGCGTGGCTTTATCGATGGCATGAAGCGCGAAGGCCCCAATTGGGCCAAAATTCTGCCGCAACTACCGCGTCTGCTGCACGACTACCTGGCTCCGAATGAAGACGCCATTAAGGCAGACAAGAAAGCCTTGCGCGAACTCAAGCGCACTGTGCGTCGTCAACGCTACCTGCTCTGGATCAGCGTTACCGTCTCCACCATTGTGCTGAGCGCCTCTGCGGCGCTGCTGTATCTGAACCTGCAGCCATGACGCCGTTACTCGGGTTTATTACGCTGTACTTGCTGGCCTCGATTGGTATCGGCCTGCTGGCAGCAACCCGGATAAAAAATGCACGCGACTTTGCTGTCGCTGGTCCGTCACTGCCTTTGCCTGTGGTCACCGCCACCGTCTTTGCCACGTGGTTTGGCGCCGAGGCGGTACTGGGTGTTTCTGCCACCTTCGTCAAGGATGGTTTGCGAGACGTGGTTGCCGACCCCTTTGGCGCCTTACTCTGTCTCATACTGGCCGGCATTTTCTTTGCCAGCAAACTGTACCGGCTCAACCTGCTGACGATTGGTGACTACTACCGCCTGCGCTACAACCACACCGTGGAATGGCTCAGCACACTGGCCATTGTGATTTCCTATCTGGGCTGGGTGCTGGGCTTGGTGTTTTTTACCGTCACCAACGGGCTCATCTCGCAAGATAAAGGCATGATTCTGGGCGCCGCTATCGTGCTGACCTACACAGTACTGGGCGGCATGGATGTGTGGGTGCCTTTTGTCGGCGCCTGGATGACCATGATGCTCGGGTCTATTCCGCAGCAGGATGTCTTTCAGCGCATCTCGTCTGCCAAAAGTGAGCGCATCGCCATGGCCGGCTCGACTCTGGGCGGCTCGTTGTATTTCTTTTTTGCATTCATCCCAATGTTCCTGGCATATGCGGTCACGCTGATTGATCCCGCGATGTTCAGCAGTCTGCTGGATACGGATTCCCAACTGGTGCTGCCCACGCTGATTCTGCAACACACCCCGGTTTTTGCCCATGTCATCTTTTTTGGCGCTTTGCTCTCGGCCATTATGAGTTGCTCTTCAGCTACCCTGCTGGCGCCATCGGTCTCTTTTACCGAAAACATTCTGCGCCCGATGTTGCCGCACATCTCGGATCGTATTTTCCTGTGGTTGATGCGCATCGTCATCGTGGCTTTTGCCGGCATGGTACTGGCCATAGCACTGACCAGTAGCGCCTCCATCTTCAAAATGGTGGAACATGCCTACAAGATCACCATGGTCGTTACTTTTGTGCCGCTCGTTGCTGGCTTTTACTGGAAACGCGTCAATACCCAGGGTGCACTCTTTGCCATTTTTAGCGGATTCTTTACCTGGATTCTGTGCGAGGCGTTCTCCACGGAGGATGCCATCTGGCCGCCTCAGATTCTTGGTTTAATCGCAGCAGTACTCGGCATGATCATTGGCTCTCTATTGCCACAACGCATTGGCAAACCAACGCCAACGCCTTCGCATCACCATGCCGCAGAAGGCACCTACCATGTGCCACCCACCGGGCATGAATCCGGCCATCAGCAAACCCATGGCCGACACACCAGCTAATCAGGCACAACACTGGCACAGCTGGCTGGCTCGCGCCCGCCAGAAGCCTCTGGCTCTGGCTCTGGTGTATGCCTGCATCATCATGTACGCGAGCCTCTACTCGGCAAGCGCCTGGCAAGACCGCGGGTTGAGCCTCTTCTATTTCCTCGAAGGGCGCTGGCCACAATACTGGACCTGGCAGGACGCGTGGTTCAATGTACTGGCTTATATGCCACTGGGCTTTCTCCTGTCGCTCTCGCCCACACACCGACCCTGGCCCTGGGCACGCATCTTCTTACCCCTACTTGCCGGCTTTCTGCTTTCGGCCAGCCTGGAAGCTTTTCAAACCTTCATCCCCGGCCGCGTTTCTTCTGGTCTTGACCTGACACTCAATACCACGGGCACTCTTCTGGGCAGCACACTCGCGCTGATTTTAGGGCCACACCTGCTTGCTCTGGCCGGAGACGTACGCCGAAAGCTCGAGGTGCAACGCCTAAGCGCCGAAACGGGGCTGATTCTCCTGTGGCTATGGCTCTTTGCGCAGATTTCTCCGGAAACCGTGTTCTTCGGTTTGGGCGATTTGCGAGGCCTACTATCACTCCCCACCGCGCTGGCATTTTCACCGGCCCTATATAGCCAACTCGAAACAGCCGTGGTGGCAATGCAAACCCTGGTGGTGACCTTTCTGACCCAGGCTGTTTTACAGCGCGTTGGCTTGCGTTGGTTTTCCATCTTTCTAGCAGCGGTCACCACCCTTTTATGCGGCGTGCTCATTCGCGTAGTGGCCAGCTGGTTGCTTATTGGGCAAGCCATTGGCGCACCTGACATTGCCCGCTGGGTTTCTATAACGCCGGGCAGCATTGATGGCCTAATGATCGGCCTTGCTCTGGCAATTCCCGCCCTGTTTTTATCCGGCAACTGGCAGCCACCGATTGCCGCCATGCTGCTCATGGCAGCCACCGTGCTCGTCAACCTGATGCCCACCAATCCTTATTCCATTTCGGCACTCACCGTCTGGCAACAAGGACACTTCCTGAACTTCAATGGACTGACGCGTCTTATTGCAGCCCTATGGCCCTACCTGACGCTGCTGTTTCTGGTCTGGGCAGATCGCCGTCGGAACACCCCTGATGCGTCGGGTTCGGCTCTATAATTCCCGCACCACTATTTACGGATTGATTCCATGAGCTACTTTAAACACCACGTCTTCATTTGTTGCAATCAACGCACAAATGGTGACCCTTCCTGTAACGATCATGGCGCCTCGGACATGTTCGATTACACCAAGGGGCGTGTTGCGGAATTGAAGCTTAATCACCCCGGCATGGTTCGTATCAACAAAGCCGGTTGTCTGAGACGCTGCCTCAGCGGCCCCGTGATGGTGGTTTATCCGGAAGCCATCTGGTACCAATTTGTCGACAAAGAAGACGTTGATGAAATTATCACCTCGCATCTGGCCAAAGGCGTACCCGTTGATCGCCTGCGGATCTAACAGGAAACATTATGAGCAGCGTTCGCGAAGAAAAAGTGCTGATTGATGGGCCTGTTGGCAAAATCGAGATGCTGATCGACAACCCGGGCGCCCCTAGAGGCATTGCCCTGGTTGCACATCCACATCCGATTGGTGGTGGCACTGCAACGAACAAGGTGGCGCACACGTTGGCACGCACTTTTGCCAGCCTCGGTTATGCCGCCTTTCGTCCGAATTTTCGTAGTGTTGGTGAGACCGAAGGGGCTCATGACGAAGGCATTGGCGAAACAAAAGATCTGCTCACCGTACTCGAATATGCGCGAGAACGCTGTGGCCACCTACCGATTGTGCTGGCCGGATTTTCTTTCGGTGCTTACGTACAAACACGTGTAGCTAAACGCATGGCCGAAGCGGGGCACCCCGCACAACGCCTTGTGCTGGTAGGCACCGCCTCAGGATTCGTTGAAGGCGCGCGCAATTACGACACGGAATCCGTACCCAAAGACTCCATCGTTATTCATGGCGCTGCCGATGAAACTGTCCCGCTGGACAATGTCTTCGCCTGGGCGGAACCACAAGACTTACCGGTAATTGTGATTCCGGCAGCAGATCATTTCTTCCATCGCCGACTTCACATCCTGCGCGAAATCATCACGCACAACTGGCGTCATTAAACGTATGGCAGTTCAGATCATTTTCACCACTGCACCTGATGCCGATGTAGCTGGCGATCTAGCACATCAGCTTATTGCATCAGGTCTGGCTGCTTGCGTCAAACAAATGGCGCCCTGCCAATCGACTTACCGCTGGCAGAGCCAGATTGAAATTGCGACAGAGATACCGCTCATCGTCATGAGCGATGACAGCCGTTATGCAGAACTCGAAGTCTGGCTGAAAGAGGCGCACCCCCTACGATTTACCGGAAATCATTGCACTCCCTTGCACGCAGGGCCTTCCGGCGTATCTTAATTGGGTCAACGAATCCACCCGGGACAGTCAATGAGTCTTGCCGAACGCGTCACTACCCTATTGCACAGCGCGACCCTATGCCTTGCGCTGCTCGTCACGCCTGCAGCGCAGGCTGCACCCGACAACTTCGGCGGCACATTCTTGCCACCAGCACAGGCCTTCCGCCCCTCCGCCGAAGCCATTTCGACCGATCGTATTCAGGTTCGCTTTGATGTGCAGCCCGGCTATTACCTTTATCGCGAAAAACTTGGCGTGGATGTCACTGGGCTCGTCCCTGCCGGGGTGCAACTGACCCCGGGTGAACTTCCCAAAGGGATCCAGAAAGACGACCCCAATTTCGGCCCTACCGAGATTTACCAGGAGCCGCTGAACTGGCCCATTCAGATCAGCGGTGTGCAACGCCCTCTGACATTAACGCTCTCCGTGCGCTATCAGGGTTGCGCCAGCCAGGGCATCTGTTACCCGCCTGAAATTGCACTTTTTCCTGTTACCCTCCCAGCAGCAACAGAGACTGTCACAGAACCGACGCCTGCGCCAAATGCGACGCCACCCCAAGCTGCCAACGGCATCACGGAAATTGCCCGCTCGCTGGATGAAGGCATGCTGTGGCTGAACCTACTCCTGTTCTTTGGTGCCGGTGTTGGTCTGGCATTTACACCATGCATGCTGCCCATGATGCCGATTGTCGTCACCGTCATCCTTGGTCGTCATGATGATGCGCACCCGATATCGCATACACGTGGCTTTATGCTAGCGCTATTTTATGTGCTGGGCATGGCCATTACCTACAGTGTCGCCGGTGTTTTCGCCGGCCTGAGCGGCACTTTGGTTTCCGGCCTTCTGCAAAATCCCTGGGTGCTCGGTAGCTTTGCGCTTGTCTACGTGGTGCTGGCTGGCGGCATGCTGGGCTTTTATACCTTGCAACTACCCAACGCGCTACAAGGCAAACTGGCTGAAGGCAGTCAGCGCCTGCATGGCGGCTCTCTACCCGCCGTCTTTGGCCTTGGCGCCCTCTCTGCATTGATTGTCGGCCCCTGTGTCGCCGCCCCACTGGCTGGCGCCTTGCTTTACATCGGCCAGACCGGCAATGCCTTTATGGGTGGCTTGCTGTTATTCAGCCTGGCTCTGGGCATGGGTGTGCCACTCCTGGCGATGGGCGCCTCTGCCGGTACGCTGGTACCTAAAACGGGCCCGTGGATGGAATCGATCAAGAAAGCCTTTGGCTTCATTCTGCTCGGCACCGCCTGGTGGATTGTCTCGCCTGTTTTACCCGGTTCGGTCACCCTCGGCGGCTTTGGTGTTTTAGCCATACTTGCCGCCATTCTCCTGCGCGCTATCGACCGCCTGCCACCCATGGAGCCACTTTCTGCGCGCCTGGCAAAAGCGCTTGGCATCATCTTCCTGATTGTTGGTCTTGCCTGGATCGTCGGCGCCTTGGCGGGCGGCATACGACTCGACCAACCCCTGAGCCCCTTCACAAACAACCCGTCGGAAGCCGTGGCTCAAACGACATCGCTCCCGATAATTGCTGTCACGACACCGGAAGCACTAGATAACGCGCTGCGAGACAGCCAGAAACCCGTCTTTATTGACGTGTATGCCGACTGGTGTGTGAGCTGCAAGGAATTTGAACGCGATACCCTGAGCGATCCAGCTGTTCGCCAGGCCCTGGCGGCGTTCACGCTGATCCGTGTGGATGTCACCGCCAGCGATGATGCGGCACGCAATCTGCTGAAACGCTTTGGCCTCTATGGCCCACCGGGCATGGTTTTCTATGCACCAGGCGGCCGTTTACTGCACGATGCCACGCTCGCTGGCTACGTTGGCCCGGATGCCTTCCTGAAACATTTGAACCATGTCCAGACGTTGGCGACCAAAGCAACGCCCTAAGGGCACAAAAGCCTAATTTCACGCGGCTCTGAGCGGGGGCGCATGTTAGAATTGCAGACTGATTACCCATGCCACCCCCTGCCGATCCTATGTTTTCAGGAATTATTGCTGCTGTCGGACAAATACGTGATGTCGCCCCGCGTGCGAGCGGTGTGCGTCTGACCATTGATGCTGACGCGCTGGATCTGAGCGATGTCATTCTAGGCGACTCAATCGCCTGTAACGGCGTATGCCTGACCGTGGTTGACCTACTGCCACAGAACCAACCCACGGCTTTCATTGTCGATGTATCCGACGAAACGCTGCACTGTACAACGGGTCTTGCAGCCGGTGGACTACTGAATCTCGAAAAAGCACTGCGCCTAGCAGATCGCCTGGGTGGCCATCTGGTGACTGGCCACGTGGATGGCATTGGCTCAGTGCGCCACTTTGCGCCAACAACAGCAGATACCCAGGGTGACTGGCTACTGACCATCGAAGCGCCCGACGCACTGGCACCCTTTATTGCCCGCAAGGGTTCCATTACGGTTAACGGCACCAGCCTCACCGTAAACGAAGTGGACGGCCGTCAGTTCTCGATCAATCTGATTCCGCACACCCTACAGAACACCATGCTGCATACCCTCAGCGTAAATACCCCGGTAAATCTGGAAATCGATGTGATCGCCCGTTACTGCGAACGACTCCTGAGCTATACCCAATCATGACCGCTGAAGATACTTTGCCGCGCATTTCACCGACGCAGGAAATTATTGCCGAACTACGTGCCGGCCGCATGGTAGTGCTTGTGGACGAAGAAGATCGCGAAAACGAAGGCGATCTCGTTCTGGCGGCCGACCATGTGACCCCGGAAGCCATTAACTTCATGGCCCGCTTTGGTCGCGGTCTGATTTGCCTGACGCTCACTGAACAACGTTGCCGCCAACTCGGTTTAAACCAGATGGCGCGAGACAACAAGGCGCAATTTGGCACTGCCTTTACGGTGTCTATCGAAGCAGCCGAAGGCGTGACGACCGGCATTTCGGCCCACGATCGCGCCCGCACCATTCAAGCGGCTGTAGCCGCTGATGCCAAACCATCGGACATCGTGCAACCCGGTCACATCTTCCCGATCATGGCGCGTCCGGGTGGCGTGCTTGTTCGTGCCGGACATACCGAAGCCGGTTGCGATCTGGCAACGCTGGCCGGCCTGAGCCCCGCCTCTGTGATCTGCGAGATCATGAGCGAAGACGGCTCCATGGCACGCCTACCGGAGCTGCGTGAATTTGCTGCAGAACATGGCCTGAAAATTGGCACCATTGCCGATCTGATCCATTACCGCAGTCAGCACGAAACCCTGGTGACCCGCGCCGGCTATCGCGAACTGATTAACCGCCACGGCACCTTTGCGCTACACACCTACGCCGACAAAACCTCCGACGAGGTGCATCTGGCCCTGGTAAAAGGTAAACCGACACCGCAAAGCGAAACGCTCGTGCGCGTCCATGTACCGGTCTCTATTCTGGATTTTCTGGCGCCGGAAGGCACGGGCCACAGCATCATGCTGGATGATGCGATGGCCGCCGTTGGCGCCGCCGATCAAGGTGTACTGGTGATGCTGCATAAACCGCTGAGCGTTCAGGAACTACTGCAGGGCCTGACCCGTTCACCCGATCAGACGGTTCCCCGCAAATGGGATCCGTTACTGCATGGTATCGGCGCACAAATCCTGCGCGACCTGGGCGTGCACAAAATGCATCTACTCTCCAGCCCACAGCGAATTCCGGCCATGACTGGCTTCGATCTTGAAATCACTGGTTTCCAGCTGCCCGATGGCAGCCACACCGGTCTGTAATAAACATAGGATTCGTAATGACCAGCTATCAGGAATACCCCAGTAATGAAAATGGCACAGGCCTACGCATCGGCGTTGTTGTAGCCCGTTTCAATCAGGATATTTGCGATGGCCTGCTCTCCGGCGCTATTAACGAGCTCCATTTGCTGGGAGTTGCTGCCGAAGACATTACGGTTTGCAGCGTACCTGGCGCACTGGAGATCCCCCTCGTATTACAAAGCCTGGCGGATGCCGAAGAATCGCCTTACGATGCACTGATAGCGCTGGGCGCTGTGGTGCGCGGCGAAACCTATCACTTTGAAGTGGTCAGCAACGACAGTTGCCGTGCCGTGATGGAAGTGCAACTGGCCACGGGCATCCCTATCGCCAATGGCATTCTCACCACAGAGAATGATGACCAGGCACTCGTCCGCATGCACAGCAAAGGCGCGGACTGCGCCCGTTGCGCGGTCGAAATGGCGCGTCTGCATGCCAGCATCCGCCTTGGCGACAAACCCCAACCAGCACGAGGCTGAGCATGACCCAACAAAACGCCAAACCCGCCAACGGCCCCAAACCGGCGCGTCGTCGCGCACGTGAAGCCGCAATGCAAGCACTGTATGGCTGGCAAGTCGGCGGCCAGGATCTGGCTTCTTGCGAAATTGCCCTGCACGAAGTTGAAGGCTTTAATACACTGCGCGATCTAGAGCAAAACTTTGCGATTAGTCTGTTACGCAGCTGCATTGCGCAACACGACACGCTGCGAGAACAATTAACACCATTGCTGGATCGCCCATTTAACGAGCTCTCACCGGTGGAAGCCTGCATTTTGCTGATTGGCGCCAACGAAATGGCCAACAGCCCAGAAACACCTCTGCGGGTCGTGCTCAACGAAGCGATTGAACTTGCCAAGACCTTCGGCGGCACCGATGGACACAAGTTTGTTAATGGCGTTCTGGATCGTCTCGCACCAACGCTGCGGCCCCTGGAAAGCAATCGGCCTAGCCGCTGATTCATCATGGCAGGCGAGTTCGCCCTGATCGAACGCCTGCTCAAGCAGGCAACGCCTGCACATGCAGAACTAAGGCCCGGTTTGTTGGTTGGCCCTGGCGATGATTGCGCGCTGATTACACCGCCCGCTGCCAATGACGTATTTGCCATTACTACCGACATGCTGGTGGAAGGCACGCACTTTCTGGGAACAGATAATCCTCGTGATCTTGGTTGGAAGACCCTGGCCGTTAATTTGTCGGATCTGGCAGCCATGGGTGCTGTGCCGCGTTATGCAACTCTCGCGGTTTCTTTGCTGGCGACCGATGTAAGCAGCGGTTGGGTTGATGAATTCTTTAGCGGCTTTACCGCATGCGCCCAACAATACGATGTATCACTCATAGGCGGCGATACGACCTGTGGGCCACGATCTTTCAGCGTCACGGCTTTTGGCACCGTACACCCAAATCAGGCGCTACGCCGAAGCGGCGCCCAGGACCAGGATGATATCTGGATCTCCGGCACACCCGGTCTGGCTGCATTAGGGCTGGCAGGTAAGCTGGGTGCCACGACCTTGCCTGCCGCACTTGAAAAGACCGTCTATAACGCCTTGCATCGCCCGCAACCCCGCGTTTCATTAGGCCTATCGCTTGCCGGATTGGCGCATAGCTGCCTGGATGTCTCAGACGGGCTGCTACAAGACCTGGGGCACATCACTCATGCTTCTGACCTGTCAGCCACACTGGAACTAGCCGCACTGCCACCCATCCCTTCTGATGTTGATGCGCTGCTATGGCAACAATGTCTACTAGGCGGCGGCGATGACTACGAGCTCCTGTTTACGGCGTCACCAACCGACCGCCCTAAAATCGAAGCTTTAGCGCTACAACTGGCTCTTCCGCTGCATCGTATTGGTCAGATGCACGCCGATGGCAAAGCAGGCACAATCACCCTATTAGACACCCACCAGAAACCTGTTGATCTGAGCGATCTAAGACAGGGTTTCGATCATTTTGCCTAAGTACGCATCGTCATGACCGAGCTCACACCATCGACTGCTACCGAAACTGCTCTGGTTGAACGACCAACGCTACGATTTATGTTGGCGCACCCTTTACATCTCTTTGCATTGGGCTTCGGCAGTGGCCTCTCGCCCTATACCCCCGGCACCTTCGGCACCCTATTTGCTTGGGCCAGCTTTCGTTCTCTGGATATCGCGCTGCCTGCCGATATTTTTCTACTGCTGATTTTTCTGTCTTTCGTGCTTGGAATTGTGGCAATTGAAAAAACCGGCACTGCGCTCGGCGAAATCGATCATGGTGGCATTGTCTGGGATGAGATCGTCCCATTATGGGGCGTGCTCTGGACTCTCTCTCAAGTTATGGGAGACAACCTTCTCTGGCAAGGCATAGCCTTTGCACTCTTCCGCCTTTATGACATCAAAAAACCCTGGCCAGCCAGCTACTATGACCAACGTGTTAAAAATGGCTACGGCGTCATGATGGACGATGTGATTGCCGGGCTCTATACCTTGCTCACGCTCGCGGTACTGCTGGTAGTTGTTTACCTGAATGCACATCAGTAATTCCCTCTCCATGCCCATCGATTCATTACTGACCGACATCGCCACAGGCCTCACACAAGGCGGCAAACGGTTAGTCACCGCCGAGTCATGCACGGGCGGCCTCGTCGCTGCTGCCTTGACCTCTCGTCCTGGCGGCTCCGGTTGGTTCGAACGCGGCTGGGTTACTTATTCCAATGCGGCAAAAACCGAAGAACTCGGTGTAGATGCTGCACTGATTACCCAGCAGGGTGCGGTTAGCGAAGCTGTCGCTGCCGCCATGGCAGGCGGCGCTTGCGCGCATAGCCTTGGCGACTATGCGATTGCCATTACCGGCATTGCCGGACCCGACGGTGGCTCAGTCGAGAAACCTGTTGGCACCGTGTGTTTTGGCTGGGCTAATCGACAACACTGCCATACAGAAACCATGCATTTCAAGGGCGACCGCCAATTAATTCGCCAGCAAGCGACGATCCATGCGCTTGCCGGTTTTCTTCTGTTTTTAAACAACCCCAATCACTATTCCTCCTGAGGGCTTTGTCATGTTTCGTTTCGGCACACCTAATTCTTCCAGCGCGCTGCGTGTCATGATGCTCGGCTGCGGCGAGCTCGGTAAAGAGGTCGTTATTTCGTTACAACGATTAGGTTGCGAAGTGATTGCCGTCGATCGTTATGCTGGCGCGCCTGCCATGCAGGTAGCGCATCGTGCGCACGTCATCAACATGACGGATAGCGAAGCGCTGCGCGAGCTCGTGCTGCGCGAAAATCCTGATCTCGTTGTCCCGGAAATTGAAGCCATCGCTACCGACATGCTCATAGAAATCGAACGCGATGGTCTGGCTGAAGTCATTCCTACAGCTCGCGCCACACAACTCACCATGAACCGTAAAGGCATCCGTCGCCTTGCTGCCGAAACTCTCGGATTGCCAACATCGGCTTACCAATTTGCCGACTCGCTCGAGGAAATGCAGGCAGCCATCGATGTAATTGGCTACCCGTGTTTCATCAAACCGGTGATGTCGTCGTCCGGCAAAGGCCAATCTCTAGTACGTACGCCTGCAGACGTAAAACCCGCCTGGGATTACGCCGCGGCCGGTGGTCGCGTTAACCAGGGTCGTGTCATCGTCGAAGGCATGGTCGATTTTGATTACGAAATCACCCAGCTCACGGTACGCGCCGTAGGCGCATCGGGCGCTGTTGAAACCTTCTTCTGTGATCCAATTGGTCATGTACAGGTAAAAGGTGACTACGTTGAATCGTGGCAGCCAATGCCAATGTCGCAACGTGCTATCGAACGTTCGCGCGAAATTGCCCAGGCCGTTACCGAAAACCTGGGCGGTCGCGGCATATTCGGGGTTGAGCTGTTTGTGAAAGGCGACGACGTCTGGTTCTCCGAAGTCAGCCCACGACCACATGACACCGGCCTGGTCACGCTTTGCACACAATGCCAATCTGAGTTCGAACTTCATGCCCGCGCCATTCTGGGTTTGCCCGTTAACACGACTTGCAGCCAACCGGGCGCATCGGCTGTTATCTATGGTGGGCTGGAAGAAAAAGGCATCGCCTACGAAGGTGTTGCCCATGCCTTACAAGTGCCAGATAGCGATCTGCGCCTGTTCGGCAAACCAGAAAGCTTCGAACGTCGCCGCATGGGCGTGGCACTAGCCACAGCCAAAGATACTGATGACGCGCGCGCTAAAGCCAAGCAGTGCGCATTGCGTGTACAGCCTGTTAGCGGCAATAAATAAGCAGAATCATGCGCGCATCATTCAAGCTACTGGTTCTGACGCTGTCATGCTGCGCGCTTGCCGCTTGTGCCACACGCCCGGTTAACCCACCCATCGCACAGGTATCAAACGATAAAGCCTACTCTTTTGAACGCAAAGGTCAGAACGAAGCCTAGGCCAAAACCCTCGTTGCACTGGCTTTTTCCGGTGGTGGCACACGTGCTGCCACCTTTTCGTATGGCGTTCTGGAGACCCTGAACAGGACCGAATTTATCAACGCCGGCGGCAAACAGTCGCGGATAATCGACCATGTTGATGTCATCACCGGAGTATCCGGTGGCAGTTTCACCGCACTCGCATATGGTCTCTACGGAGACAAACTCTTTGACGATTACGAGCAGCGTTTTCCGAAAAGAAACGTACAAGGCGAACTTGTCCGACGCAGCCTGAATCCTATTAATTGGGATTATTTGTCATCCACCGGCTGGGGTCGCTCAGAGCTAGCCGCCGATCTATACGACGAGATTCTTTTCGATGGCGCAACCTTTGCCGATCTGGATAAAAGGAATGGCCCCATCATTGTGGTGTCGGCGACAGATTTAGCCACCGGTTCACGCATTATGTTTACCCCATCCAACTTTGATGCCATGTGCGCGGACCTCAGCACCTTTCGCTTGTCGCGCGCTGCTGCGGCTTCTTCTGCCGTACCAGTCGTCTTGTCGCCGCTCACCATTAATAATTACGGGGGCTCGTGTGGCAAAAAAATGCCTCTGTGGTTTGCCCCTTTTCTCAACACCAAAAATCCACCGCGACCAGCTGCGCGCACGCTGGAACGCATTCATGAGATTAACAACCTGATGAATGGTGGGGACCCCTATCTGCATCTGGTCGATGGTGGCATCTCTGACAACCTAGGTCTGCGTGGTGGCGTTGAAGTTTTTAACTGGATGGAAGCGCTCAGAGAAGGTGGTCATCCGACCCCGCTGGACCACGTTAATCAGATCATCGTGATCGTCGTTAATTCAATGTCGATTCCCAAAATCAACTGGGACAAGTTGGAAGACCAGCCAGGCACGACCCCCATTCTGATCAAAGCAGCTGGCGTTCCTTCCAGTGAACAGATCGAGCATTTGCGCGACATTGAGGCCAGATGGGACATGATGCGATCAGTCAGAGATCTGCCGGCAGTAAAGCGCATCAAACCGAAAGACTCGAACAGTGCCTTAAACGCTATCCGCAACGTCCCTAATGCCAAACTGTATGTGGTCAACGTTGCTTTTGCCGGGGTGCCTGATGCTGAAGAACGGGCCTATCTCAACGAGCTGCCAACCTCATTCGTCCTGCCTGACGAAGCCGTTGACCGTTTGCGCACTGATGGCGGCGCTGCTTTGCTGAATTCACCCGATTTTCAGCAGTTACTCACTGATGCAAAGGCGCGCATCGTGGAGAAATCCGACAATAAGACGGCCGTAGCGCAATAAAGAGCCGGGCACTTTTAGCCCGTCTCCTGAGTGCGATCAATCAAACGGGGGTTAAACCATGCCAGCTGTATGGGCCTGTTGGTCTGCCCAGTAACTGGATCGCACCATCGGGCCGCATGCCGCTCCTTCAAAGCCCAATGCCAGCGCTTCGGTTTCAAAACGCTTGAAGGTATCCGGGTGCACATAGCGCTGTACCGGCAAATGATGGTTTGAAGGCGCGAGGTACTGACCAATGGTCAGGAGATTGATATCGTGGGCACGCATATCCTTCAGCTCTTCAATGATTTCTTCATCGGTCTCGCCCAGCCCCACCATCAAACCTGATTTGGTCGGCACGTTGGGGTAACGCGCTTTAAATGCCTTGAGGAAGTTCAGGGAGTGCGCATAATCGGCGCCGGGGCGCGCCTGTTTGTACAAATGGGGCACGGTTTCCAGATTGTGGTTCATCACATCCGGCAAGGCCTGGCCAAAAATATCAAGCGCCACATCCATTCGGCCGCGGAAGTCTGGCACCAGCACTTCAATAGTGGTGTTTGGTGATGCTTCACGGACAGCACGAATCACATCGACAAAATGCTGTGCCCCACCATCTCGCAGATCATCACGATCCACACTGGTAATCACCACATAGCGCAACTTCAGATTAGCCACCGATTCAGCCAGGTGACGCGGTTCATCCACATCCGGTGGCAACGGCTTGCCGTGCCCGACATCGCAGAAAGGGCAACGGCGCGTACAGATATCGCCCAGAATCATAAAAGTGGCTGTGCCACGACCAAAGCATTCACCAATGTTCGGACAAGCGGCTTCTTCGCAAACTGTGTGTAATTTCTGGTCGCGCAACATTTTTTTGATTTCGCCAAAGCGGCCGGCATCATTACCGGCTTTAACGCGGATCCAATCCGGCTTTTTCAACGCTTCTTGCGGCACGATCTTGATCGGAATGCGCGCTGTCTTCAATTCGCCTTTTTGCTTTACCCCGGCGTCAGCCATGGCACGTCTCCAATTGTTTTTGTAATTGCTGAAGCAGTGCTTCGCCTGCTTCTGAAACCAATACGCTAACACCCAAATCACGTAATTGGGTAACCGCCATACCCGCGTAACCACAGGGGTTGATTGCGGCAAAGGGGGTCAAATCCATATCCACATTAAGGCTGACACCGTGATAACTACAGCCATTGCGGATGCGCAACCCCAGTGTGGCGACTTTAGCTTCGCCCACATACACACCGGGGGCGCCACCGCGGCGGGCGGCAACAACACCATAGCCGGCAAGCAGGTCGATAACAGCCTGTTCGATTTTATTCACCAATTCACGCACTTTGATATGGCGCCGCTGCAAATCAATCAACAGGTACACCACTACCTGGCCCGGGCCGTGATAGGTAATCTGACCACCCCGGTCAATCGGGACAACTGGCACACCAATGTCTTTGAGCAAATGTTCAGGCTTACCAGCCTGTCCCTGGGTGAACACCGGCGGATGCTCTACTAGCCAGAGCTCATCCGGCATGGTGGATGCCGCTTCGCCAACACGCATCAGGGTCTGATCCCGCATCGCGTGCCATGTGGGCTCATACGGCACCAACCCGAGACGTTTGATGTGCAGCGCCAATGTCACGCTTAGAGCACTACCTTCACGAGCGGGTGACTGGTGAGTGCACGATACAGGTTATCAAGCTGTTCTTTGGATTGCGCGTTGATCGTACAGGTCAGACTGACATACTTACCCGAACTGGATGCCCGCATCTCCATATCTTTACCATCGTAATCAGGTGCAAACTGATGCACAACGGCCAGCACTTCCTGCGCCAAATCATTCTGAGCAAGACCCATAATTTTGAGCGGAAACGCACAGGGCAACTCCAGCAAGGTTTCTGCACCACTACCCACGGGTTCTTTGGGCAAATCAGACGCATGCGTCATGAGATCTCTCCGTAAAATTATTGGCGAACAGCGATATGCGGCTGGCCACCCAGCGCATCACGAATCTTTGCCTGTACGGCATCAGCTTCCGAACGGGAGGTAAATGGCCCCACCTGTACACGATGCCACGGCGGCTCAGTATAGACATGGACTTGCACAGGCGTCATCCAATCCAGTTCGCGCAGCAGATGGTTTCGGAGAACCTGGGCATTAAAGTCATTCTGGGATGCGCCCATCTGCACATACGTACCAGGCTTCGGCATTTCTTCACCATATCGCGTCTTATCATCGACCTTAGCTTCGTTAGCGGCTTGCGCATCCTGCTTCAGATCGGCATACGTCACACCACTCGCATCGGGAATAATCAGTTCGACACGAACCGGACTGCTGCCTTTATCGACATAGCCGAGTTTGTAAGCAGCGGTAAATGATAAGTCGATAATGCGGCCGTTGTGAAATGGGCCCCGGTCATTCACCCGCACGATCACACTGCGGTTGTTTTGCGTATTGGTGACTCGAACGTAGCAAGGTAGTGGTAACGTGGGGTGCGCGGCCGTCATAGCGAACATGTCGTAGGTGTCGCCGTTGGAGGTTTTTAGCCCATTGAACTTGGTGCCGTACCAGCTACCAATACCCTGCTGTTGAAACGGCTGCAGCGTGGTCATTGGCGTGAAACTCATACCCAATACGGTGTAAGGCTTATTCGCGGCATTACGTAAGGGTTCCAGACGCGGCGTCGCATTCGGAATCTGATCGATGTTTTCCGGGATCTGCGCTGGCAAGCCATCGTCTTTGTAAAAACCACCGCCCTTGCGCGGATAAGGCTTCATGACATAACCGCCTGTTGTGGGCGCACTCGCAACCGGTTTACGTGCTGGGGAACTAGAACATCCACTCAACATAACCGCCAGTAGGATGCCGACTTGCATTAACAAGGCAGATGTCTTGATCTTCATTAGCGATTCGTCCGGTGCGTTTCTATGCTCATTAGAATACCCAGTCCCGTACACAAGGTCACCAATGCTGTACCGCCATAGCTGATAAAGGGCAATGGCACGCCGACCACGGGTAGAATGCCTGACACCATGCCCATGTTGACAAAGGCATAGGTGAAAAACCCCATCGTAATCGAACCAGCCAATAAGCGGTTAAAGGTCGTGCTGGCGCGCAGCGAAATACGCAGCCCACGTTCGATGAGGAACCCGTACAGGATTACGAGAATGACGTTACCGATCATGCCCCATTCTTCGGCAAATACCGCGAAGATAAAGTCGGTATGTTTTTCCGGAATAAATTCCAGCTGGGCCTGCGTACCGCTCATGTACCCCTTACCGATCACCCCGCCAGAACCAATCGCAATGGTCGACTGAATGATGTGATAGCCCGAACCTAACGAATCACTGGTTGGGTCAATTAGCGTGAGAATCCGCTTTTGCTGGTAGTCATGCAGAAAGTTCCAGGCAAACGGCGCAACAGCAACGGCTGCACCCGTTAAGCCGCCAATCACCCACCATGAAAGACCTGCCAGAAAGATGACGTAGAAACCGGCCGAGAACACAAGAATAGCGGTACCGAGATCCGGCTGCTTGGCAATCAGTGCCGATGGCACCAATAGAATCATCAGAGCACCAAAGTATTTGGAGAACCACCGACGATTTTCAAAATGGTGAAAGTACCAGGCCATGGCAAGAGGCATAGCGATTTTCATGATTTCAGAGGGCTGGATTCTCGTAAAGCCTAACGATAGCCAACGCTTGGCACCATTCACCTTAATACCAAAGAGCATCACCAGTATCAGCAGCACCAATCCGAAAAGGTACATCGGCCAGGCCAATTGCATCAAACGCTGTGGCGGGATGCGTGCCACAACGAACATCAGGCAAACAGCCGCCGCCATGTTCAGTAACTGTGACGGCATACGTTCCTGACCGGACCAGGTTGCCGAGAAAACCGTGAGCAACCCCCCCGCCATGAGCAACATCGTTATCCGGAACAGCGGGAAGTCGATATGCACGGACCAGGCATGAACAAAGCCCCGCCAGTTTATTGAACGGCTCATGGCTTCTTCCTGACTGGCAAAGCCTGAGTACTCGCAGGCATACGCACAAAAGGCCCCGGTGTTGGCGTGTTTAATACTTTCTGTGCGTCGTAGTCGTCATCCTGATGGTCGACGTAATTCGCCATATCGCGCAACTCGGGTACGGGCTCGCCCGGCTCGTCCGGTGCTGGTCCCTTGGGCACAATGCCTTGTAGGTAATAGTCAAACACCTGGCGCGTAATTGGCGCCGCCGAGGTCGCACCAAAACCCGCGTTTTCAACGATCACCGCCAGGGCAATCTTTGGTTTGTCGGCGGGTGCGAAGGCAATGAACAACGCGTGATCTCGCAAAAATTCTTTGGTGCCACCATGCGAATAGTTGCCACCATTCAGACTGAACACCTGCGCCGTCCCGGTCTTGCCGGCGGCAACGTACTTGGCACCGGCAAAGGCTTTGGTACCCGTACCTTCTTTATTCACCCCAATCATGGCGTTCTTGATTACTTCGATATGCTCGGGCTTCAGCGCAACTTCATGCGTCTTTTCTAGCGGGATTTCGCGCACACCGCCTGATCGCACATCGCTAATGCTGCGCACCAGATGCGGCTTATAACCAACGCCGTTGTTCGCCAGAATGGCCGTTGCCTGAGCAAGCTGCATCATGGTGTACGAGTTATAGCCTTGCCCAATACCGATCGAAATTGTTTCGCCGGCATACCATTTCTGTTGTTCCGGACGTTTGAAGCGACGCTGCTTCCAGGCTTCTGAAGGCAGAATACCGCGCGACTCGCCGTCAATATCAATACCGGTCTTACTACCGAACCCCATCTGACCCATAAAGTCGGCAATACCGTTGATACCCCAATCATTGGCCAGGGTGTAGTAATAGGTATCGCAAGAGTGGACGATCGAGGTGTACATGTTCACCATGCCATGGCCGCCCTTTTTATCATCGCGGAAGGTATGGTTACCTAAGTTAAAGTACCCCGGGTCGCTAATCGCCTGCTGTGGTGTACGTTTGCCCGTGGCGAGCGCGCCCAGCGCCATAAAAGGCTTGAACGTAGAGCCCGGTGGATAGGCCCCGTAAATTGCACGGTTGAGCAGCGGTTTGTTGATATCGGTATTCAGCACGTCCCAATCATCACTACGGATACCATCAACAAATAAATTGGGGTCATACGTCGGCATGGAAACCAGTGCCAGAATCTCCCCATTTTCCGGATCAATCGCGACCAGCGCACCGCGGCGTTTGCCGAAGGCCGTTTCGGCTACTTGCTGCAACTTGGCATCAATCGTCAGATTCAGGTTATTGCCGGACACAGGCGGTGTTCGTGACAACACACGAATACCACGACCGCCCGCGTCGACCTCAACACTTTCGAAACCGCTCACGCCATGCATTTCAAATTCGTAGCGCTGCTCGAGGCCTGCTTTACCAATGTGGTCAGTCCCTCGATAGTTAGCCGCCTGGCCTTCCTCATCAATACGCTCCAGATCCTTGGTATTGATACGGCCCATGTACCCCAGGGCATGTGAGGCTGTTTCACCCAGCGGATAACTACGGAACAGGCGGGCACGCACTTCCACCCCGGGGAATCGATAGCGCTGCGCAGCAAAGCGCGCGACTTCTTCTTCGGCCAGGCGGGAGCGAATCGGGATCGATTCAAAGGTCTTTGCTTCACGCAACAGTTGTTTGAATCGACGCTTGTCTTTGCCTTCGATGGTAACCACCTTCGACAACTCTTCGATGGTTTGATCAATCGGGCCAACACGCCCCGGAACAATCTCCAACGTATACGCCGAAGTGTTGGTGGCCATGAGTACGCCATTACGGTCAAAAATCAGACCCCGATTCGGAACGACCGGCACTAGAGTTAACCGATTGTCTTCGGCACGTGTCGTGTAGTAACTGTTCTGCACTACGCCCAACCAGAAAAAGCGCAAGACCAGAATAAAGAAAGCGATCAGCATGATCACCGAGGCGGTGCTTAGCCGACCCTGAAATTTCTGGCTGGCGTCCCGGTCTTCGAAGTGCGCCATGGACTAAATTGGCCGCTCGAAGTCCCGGTCATCCGACAGGAACTGCGGCAACATCAGCAGGTATGTTGCAGGCACCCATAGCGCAACGGTGGCAAAGGGCTGCACAAAATAAAACAGGCTTGGCAATTCGTCGCCGGCAAACCAGCGGACCATCACCTGCAAGCAGGCACCAATAAAAATGATCGGTAACACGCTGACCAATTGTTGTTTTAATGGCAGCCAGAGAATACGGTGTGCCAATACGCGACCTGCATAAGACATCAACACATAAGCCAACGCATGCTGTCCCATCAGGCTACCATCGACCACGTCCATCAAGATGCCCAGCACAAATGCTGTACCGGTACCCACTACCAGCGGCGAACGAATCGACCAGAATACGACGACCAGCGCCACCCAATCCGGGAACCATGGCCAGAAAGATGTTGGCAGCAAATTCAGGAAGAATGCCAGCAGCAAGGTCAGCCGGATAAACCTCGGCCTGGCCGGGCGCAGGAGACGAGACGATTGAAAATCAATCTGCATGCTTACTGCACCTTACGTTTCTTCTTGGGCATCGTGGTGCCCGTTGCCTGGTCTGCCGGACGGTCTAACGATGTCGGACGATCAGTCGGCAAGGTCACCGGTTCCAGCAGCAGTACTTCACCGTAACGGCCCATGCCTGCGGCAGGCGTCAGAATAAATTTGGAGAAGATACCGTTTGGATCACTTTCCAGACTCTCTACTTTGCCCACACGCAATCCGCGTGGATAGATACCATCAATGCCTGAAGTGACGATCCAGTCACCCACCTGCACATCGGCATTGGATGACATATAGCGCATCTCCAGGCGTCCATCACCCGTACCAAACACCACTGTGCGCAAACCATTGCGCACTACCTGCGCCGGGATCGATTGATTCCGGTCAGTCAGCAGCGTCACTTCAGCATAGCCTGGTGCGACACGCGTAACCTGACCCACAACGCCTTGATCATCAACCACAGGCTGGCCTTCAATCACACCCTGATCTGTGCCCCGATCAAGAATCACGCGACGGTTAAACGGGTCGCGCGCACTGTAGAGAATGGCGGCCGGTTGTACACGTGCACCGAGCACGCGCTTGGTTTCCAATAACTTACGCAGATAGAGGTTTTCAGCTTCAAGCACTTGCAACTGTTGCGTCTTTTCCGCATCTACTAAACGCGCCTGACGCAAGGCGGTATTTTCTTGGCGCACCTGATCCAGCGTGACCGCATATTCATCGACGGTGGTCAGTGCAATCACCGGCCACTGCACCACCTGCTTAAGTGGCGAGGTGACATAGGTCAATGCCGTACGCATCGGCTCCAGATAGCGGAAACGATCATCAAGCACCAGCAAAGAGATCGAGGTGCAGACGTACAGAATCAACAGGGCCAGCGGTGCTGGCCCTTGTTTGAATAACGGAGGGGGTTGGTGATCCAGTCCCGACATCAAAAAAACTCCGCCAGATCTCTAACAGATCCGGCGATGGTTTTTATTCGCTGGCGAACACGTTACCCAGTTTGTCCATCTTCTCGAGAGCGATACCGCAACCACGCACCACACAGGTCAGCGGGTCTTCGGCCACCATTACTGGCAGGCCGGTTTCTTCGCGTAGCAAACGGTCCAGATCACGCAACAGGGCGCCGCCGCCGGTGAGAAGCAGGCCACGCTCTGCAATATCGGCACCCAGTTCCGGCGGCGTCTGTTCAAGCACCTGCTTCACCGCGGTAACGATCTGGTTGGTTGGTTCCGACAGCGCTTCGAGCATTTCGTTCGAAGTCACGGTAAATGTACGTGGAATACCTTCGGCCAGATTACGACCCTTCACTTCCATCTCCATGACTTCAACGCCAGGGAATGCCGTACCAATTTGCTTCTTAATGTTTTCTGCGGTGGTTTCACCGATCAGCATGCCGTAGTTACGACGGATGTAGTTGATGATCGACTCATCAAACTTGTCACCACCCACACGCACCGATGTCGAATACACCATACCACCCAGCGAGATCACGCCGACTTCGGTAGTGCCACCACCGATATCAACGACCATCGAACCGGTCGCATCCTCAACCGGCAGGCCGGCACCAATCGCGGCCGCCATCGGTTCTTCAATCAGATACACCTGCGATGCACCGGCGCCCAGTGCCGATTCGCGAATCGCACGGCGCTCAACCTGAGTCGAGCCACACGGCACGCAAATGATGATGCGTGGCGATGGTGCAAACATGCGCACGTCGTGCACGCGCTTGATAAACTGCTTGAGCATCTGCTCGGTCACCGTAAAGTCGGCGATCACGCCGTCTTTCATCGGGCGAATCGCGTTAATGCTGCCCGGTGTCTTACCGAGCATCATCTTGGCGTCTTTACCAACGGCTTCAATCGACTTGCGGGCACTCGGACCGCCATCGGTACGAATAGCAACTACCGAAGGCTCATCGAGCACGATGCCTTTGCCACGCGAATAAATCAGCGTATTAGCCGTACCCAAATCGATAGCCAGGTCGTTAGAAAACATGCCGCGAAATAGTCCGAACATTGCGAAACTCCAGAATTCAAAAGTAAGTGTGTGAGGCGCGCAGAACCGAAAGTTCGCGCTGCACTGCAACGATAGCAAGCAGCCAGCAGACAAGCCACCGACTAAACCGCGTATAATACCGCAAATTCAAAGGGATATAGAACAACATGGCTTTTACCCCCGAAGACGTACAAAGACTGGCCAAACTGGCCCGAATTGAGCTCAATACCGAGCAGGTCTCGGCCACCCTAGGCCATCTGGACAATATTTTCGGCATGATCGCCGAGCTGCGCCAGGTGAATACCGAGGGCATCACCCCCATGGCCCATGCCTGCAACGTTGCACAACGCCTGCGCACCGATGCTGTAACCGAAGGCAGTGTCGAGCAGCGTGATCGCTGCCTGGCGCTGGCGCCAGAAGCTGAAGCTGGTCTGTTCCTTGTGCCGAAGGTGATCGAATGATTAATCGCAGCCTTAAAGAGCTGAGCGCCGCCCTGGCCGCCAAGCAGGTTTCCAGCCTGGAACTCACCGACCTCTTTTTGAGTCGCATCGCCCAGCACAATCCGCTGATTAATGCCTTTGTCACCGTTGACGAAGAAAAATCCCGCGCTGCAGCCAAAGCCGCCGACGCTGCCCGCGCCGCCGGCAATGCCGGCCCGCTGACGGGTGTGCCGATCGCCCATAAAGACATCTTCTGTCAGGACGGCTGGCGCACCACCTGCGGTTCTCGCATGCTGGAAAACTTTATCGCCCCTTATAACGCTACGGTGATCGAGCGTTGTAATCAGGCCGGCCTGGTACCACTGGGCAAGGTGAACATGGATGAATTTGCCATGGGCTCCTCTAACGAAACGTCTTATTACGGCCCAGTCCGCAACCCTTGGGATACCGATCGCGTACCCGGTGGTTCATCGGGTGGTTCGGCCGCTGCGGTAGCTGCACGCCTGGCACCGGCCGCCACCGGCACCGATACCGGCGGCTCAATTCGCCAACCGGCAGCCCTCTGTGGCCTGACTGGTCTCAAGCCTTCCTACAGCACCGTCTCGCGCTGGGGCATGATCGCCTTTGCCTCGTCGCTGGATCAGGCCGGCCCCATGGCCGCCTCGGCCGAAGACTGCAGCCTGTTACTGAATGCCTTCGCCGGTTTTGACGAGAAGGATTCCACCAGCCTAGAGCGTGACAACGAGGACTACACCCGTTCACTCGATCAACCACTCAAAGGCTTGCGCATTGGTCTGCCGAAAGAGTTCTTTGGTACCGATGGCGATGCCGCCACCATGGCTGCGATCGAAGCCGCACTGGCCGAGTACCGCAAATTGGGTGCCGAAACGGTGAAAGTTTCGCTGCCATCCATCGGCCAATCGGTATCTGCCTATTACGTGATTGCCCCGGCTGAAGCCAGCTCGAATCTGTCGCGTTTTGAGGGTGTACGTTACGGCTATCGCGCGTCAGGATATAGCGACCTTAACGACATGTACGCCAAGTCGCGCGCGCAGGGTTTCGGTGAAGAAGTAAAGCGCCGCATCCTGATTGGCACCTATGTGCTATCGCACGGCTACTACGATGCCTACTACCTGCAGGCACAACGTATTCGTCGTCTCATCGCCAGCGATTTTGAAGCCGCGTTCAAGCACTGTGACGTCATCGCCAGCCCAACGACCCCGGGCGCCGCCTTCAAGTTCGGTGAAAAATCTGCCGATCCGGTGCAGATGTATCTGTCCGACATCTATACCATCGGCGTTAACCTGGCCGGCATTCCGGCGCTGTCGCACCCCTGCGGTGAAATCAACGGCCTGCCTACCGGCATGCAACTGATTGGCCCGTACTTCAGCGAACACCGCCTGTTGAACGTTGCACACCAATATCAGCAAGTCACCGACTGGCATCGTCGTACGCCAGCTACCTTCGCCTGATTCACGTATCAAGACCAGAGAGCCCACTATGACCTGGGAAGTTGTCATCGGCATCGAAACGCATGCCCAACTCGCCACCCAATCGAAAATCTTTTCGGGGGCCGCCACTGCCTTCGGCGCCGAGCCGAATGTGCAAACCAGCCTGATCGACCTGGCCATGCCGGGTGTGTTACCGGTGGTGAATCACAAAGCGGTTGGCTGCGCCATCCGCTTTGGCCTGGCCGTTGGCGCCAAGATCGATCAGTACTCCATTTTTGCGCGCAAGAACTACTTCTATCCCGATCTACCCAAGGGCTATCAGATCAGCCAGTTCGAAAACCCCGTCGTGGTGGGTGGCCAGATCGTGCTGCAACTGGGCCAGGGCAAAGATGCCGTTGAAAAGGTGGTTAACCTGACCCGTGCGCACATGGAAGAAGATGCCGGCAAATCGCTGCACGAAGATTTCCATGGCCGTACTGGTGTCGACTTGAATCGTGCCGGCACGCCGCTACTGGAAATTGTGTCCGAACCGGAAATGCGTTCATCGGCCGAGGCCGTTGCTTACGCCCGCGCGCTGCACAGCCTGGTGCGCTGGATCGGCATTTGTGATGGCAACATGCAGGAAGGTTCCTTCCGCTGCGACGCCAACGTGTCGGTACGCAAACCGGGTCAGCCATTCGGCACCCGCCGCGAAATTAAAAACCTCAACTCCTTCAGCTTCATGCAGCAGGCCATCGACTTTGAGGTGCAATGGCAAATTAATGAACTGGAAGAAGGTCGCGCCATTCAACAGGCCACCGTGCTATTCGATCCAGACACGGGTGAAACCCGTGCCATGCGCACCAAAGAAGATGCAATGGATTATCGCTACTTCCCAGACCCGGATCTCTTGCCTGTTGCCATTAGCGACGAATGGATCGATCGTGTACGTGGCGAAATGCCAGAGCTGCCGCAAGCCATGCGCGAACGCTTCCAGACCCTGGGGCTCTCGGCATATGATGCCGCCGCCGTGACGGCCTCACTGGAGATTGCCCGTTACTACGAAGGCACCCTTAAGATTGCCGGCAATGCGCAAGCCAAAGTGGCTGCTAACTGGATCATGGGTGAACTGTCTGCACGTCTCAACCGCGAAGGTCTCGATATCGAAGCTGCGCCAGTGAGCTCGGAACAACTGGGTGGCCTTATCGCCCGCATTGCCGACCAGACCATTTCCAACGCCATCGGCAAAAAAGTGTTCGATGCCCTATGGCAGGGTCAGGGCAAGAGCGCCGATGAGATCATCGAAGCACAAGACCTGAAACAGATCACTGATACCGGCGCCATTAAAGCGCTGGTCGACGAAGTCATCGCCGCCAACCCGGGCAACGTGGCCGAATTCAAAGCCGGTAAAGAGAAGGCACTCAATGCGCTGGTCGGCCAGGTCATGAAGGCCGCTAAGGGCAAAGCCAACCCGCAACAGGTGAATGATCTGCTGAAGAAGAAACTCGGTTAATCAAGCAACTCTAAAACAAAAAAGGCCGTTCATTCGAACGGCCTTTTTTATGCAGACTAGCTCAAATTAAACCCCGTACTGTTCCCGATACGCCGCAACCGCCGGACGATGGCTGGCGAGATCGACATTGTTCTTGAGGAAGTCAAGTAGGTCCGCCAGGTTAGCGATGGCAACCACCGGGATGCCATAGGACGCAGACACTTCATGCACCGCTGACAGTCCACCCGTGCCGCGTTCCATACGATCCAGCGCAATCAGCACCGCGACCGGGGTCGCACCCTGATTACGGATCAGCTCAACGGATTCTCGTACCGAAGTGCCGGCTGAAATGACATCATCAACGATGAGCACACGTCCTTTGAGCGGCGCACCGACGATGGTGCCACCTTCGCCATGGTCTTTGGCTTCTTTGCGGTTGAATGCGTACGGGAAGTTGTGCCCATGCTGCGCCAAAATCACCGAGATGGCAGCAACAAGTGGGATCCCCTTGTAGGCTGGCCCGAATAGCATGTCAAACTGCAAACCGAATTCGATCAAACGACCGGCGTAGAACTCGGAGAGTTTGGCCAGTGCCGCACCATCCTGAAACAGACCGGAATTAAAGAAGTACGGCGACAAGCGGCCGGCCTTGGTTTTAAATTCGCCAAAACGTAGGACATTCTGATCTAGAGCGAAACGAATGAAATCGTGGCTGAGTGTCAACATGAAAAACTTTCTTCAATTTTTGAAACAATGCATGCATTATCTCAAGAACTTGCCCGATAGCCATCGCAATTCTCCTGATTAAATCATTCGGTCAATCAGCTCTACCCAGTGGCGTACCGGCACATCAGTGCCCGATTGCAGGTGATTGATACAGCCCACGTTACCCGAGACAATTTCCTGCGGCTCGGTTTTGAGGATGCTTGTAATCTTGCGGCTCAGCAATTCTTGCGAAAGCGCCGGTTGCAGAATGGCATAGGTGCCGGCAGAGCCACAGCACAAATGACTGTCTTGACAGAGGCGCACAGTTACACCTAAGCCGCCCAGCAAGCTTTCTACCGGGCCACGGATTTTCTGGCCATGCTGCAACGTACATGGCGGGTGATAGGTCACGCGCTCGGGGATTGCGCCCTGGCGTTTGCTTCGCGCCAGCGTGCCAATCTGTGCCGCATAGTCCGGCAGAATTTCACTTACGTCCTTAGCCATCGCCGCAATACTTTTCTTCAGCGCCGCCGGCAGCAACGGTCGCACATAACGACCCGCACCCAGAAGGAATGCAAACACATGGCGTCGGCTCAAAGTTTCTCGCATCAACCAGCGTTGTGCGCGTTGCGACAACGGACGCACGACGCGTTCGTCGACATAACGGCGGCCGATATCCACCAGGCGACCATAGCGCACACCCGACGGGCAAGTGGATTCACCGTTCCGACAGGTGAGGCAGCGATCTAGATGACTCTGGGTCTTTGCGGTTACCGGTGCGCCTTCCACCATTTCTTTCATCAGGTAGATACGACCGCGCGGGCCATCGAGCTCGTCACCCAGCACCTGATAGGTTCGGCACGTGGCGGTACAGAAGCCACAGTGCACACATTTGTTAACAAGGGTCTTGAATGCACCGATGTCGGCATCATTCTGGAATTCGGGAACAATCTTGATCTGCATGACGACCTCAGAGACCCTGATACAAACGGCCGGGATTAAAATCCCCTGCGGATCGAAAGTCTGTTTCAAACGACGATGAACAGCCATTAAGGCAGGCACGGGTTGCGCAAAAGTTTCGCCTTCACCATGTTGGTTGTTGAACCGAACGGCATGGCCGCCCAGCGCTTGTGCAGCATCACGAATGACATCCGCGCGCACATCGCTCCAGAGCCAGCGCTGTGCACCACCCCACTCAATCAATTGATGATGTGCGCCGGGCACTTGCTCGGCGGCAACCACCGGTGCAATCGCCGGTAGCGACAGACGCCATAACGTCTGCCCTGCGTTCATTTCATTCGCGTCACAAAAGAAAGCGTGCGTCTGATCGCGCAGGCCATCCCAGAAGGCATCTGCCGTTGCAGTATCCACCTGCACACCCCCCATGCTCTGAACCGCCGAATCAACGGCCGCGCGTGCACCGCTCAAACGGACATAGAGCGCGCCGTTTTCCCAAACGCTGGCCGTTAACGGCAAAGGCTTGCCGGACCATTCGTTCACCTGTTGGATGCCGCCTGCTTCCGAGAGCTCGAAACGCAAGGTGGCACGCGCCAGTGCAAACGGCAACACCTTGAGCGATACTTGCGAGATCAGGCCGAGCACACCCATTGAACCCGTCATGAGGCGCGATACGTCATAAACCGCCACGTTTTTCATGACCTGGCCGCCAAACTTGAGCACATCTCATTTGTCATCGATCACGTGCATACCGAGCACGAAATCGCGCACACCCCCAACAAACGGGCGGCCCGGGCCAGACAACGCGGTGGCAATGGTACCGCCTAACGTAGCCTCTGGTGCATAACGCGGCGGTTCAAAAGCCAGCATCTGGCCACGCTCAGCTAATGCGGCTTCAATATCCGCAAGCGTCGAACCGCAGCGGGCTGTAATCACCAGTTCCGCCGGATCATAATCAACAATACCGCGGTGACCGCTCGTTGACAACGAACGCTGTGCAATCGTCGGATTGCCATACCAACGTTTGCTGCCAGAATCTTCGATATTCAATGGACAATGAGTTGCCGCAGCATCGCGGATCTGCGCAACGAATGCCTGGGTTAGATCTGTCATATCAATACGTCCAGCCTAGAAGCGCGGCAGATCGGCATGCGGCATCTGGCCACGATGCACATGCATCCAGCCATACTCGGCACACCGGTGCAGCGTTGGAATCAACTTGTCCGGATTGAGCAATTTAGCAGGATCAAACGCGGCTTTAACGTCAAAGAAGACATCGCGTTCTTTCTCCTCAAACTGCACGCACATGGTGTTGATCTTTTCGATACCCACACCATGCTCACCGGTCACCGTGCCGCCCAGGGCCACGCAGGCTTCCAGAATTTCATTACCGAAATCTTCGGCACGGTGCCACTGCTCTTCTTCCGAACCATCGAACAGAATCAGCGGATGCATGTTGCTATCGCCCGCATGAAACACGTTCATGCAGCGCAAGCCATAGCGTTTTTCCATTTCCTTGATCTGGTTGAGCAAGGTTGCAATGTGCTTCTTAGGAATCGTGCCATCCATGCAGTAATAGTCTGGCGAAATCCGTCCCGCCGCCGGGAACGCATTTTTACGCCCGCTCCAGAAGCGCATCCGCTCGGCTTTGCTTTCCGACACCTGAATACGCGTTGCGCCTGACTGACGCAGCACCGCGCTCATGCGCGCGATTTCCTCTTCCACTTCTTCTGCCGTGCCATCGGATTCGCACAGCAGAATCGCTTCTGCGTTTAAGTCGTAACCAGCATGCACGAACTCTTCAACCGCCCGCGTGGCCGGCTTGTCCATCATTTCCAGACCGGCGGGAATCAAGCCTGCCGCAATGACATCCGCCACCGCATTACCGGCCTTGGTCATGTCGTCAAAGCTGGCCATGATGACGCGCGCGACTGGCAGCTTTGGAATCAGCCGTACGGTGACTTCCGTCACAACAGCGAGTATCCCTTCGCTACCAATCATCACACCCAGCAGATCCAGGCTTGGCGCATCCAGCGCATCGGTACCAAATTCAACAACCTCACCATCCATGAGGACGGCACGCACTTTAATCACGTTATTAACGGTGAGGCCGTATTTCAAACAATGCACACCACCGAAGTTTTCTGCCACGTTGCCACCAATCGAGCAGGCGATCTGGCTTGATGGATCCGGTGCATAGTACAAATCATAAGGTGCTGCCGCATCTGAAATGGCCAGATTACGCACGCCAGGCTGTAGCACCGCACGACGGCTGAGCGGGTTTACGTCCAAAATTTTATTGAGCTTAGCTGTTGAAAGGACAACGCCTTCGGCCATGTGTATCGCCCCGCCAGACAAGCCGGTTCCCGCACCACGTGGTACCACCTGCACACCGAACTCACCACATAATTTCAACACCGCTTGAACCTGCGCTTCGGTTTCAGGCAAAGTTACTGCCAGAGGCAGGGTGCGATAAGCCGCTAAACCATCGCACTCGTAGGGGGGAAGTATCTTCCTTTTGCCAAAGCACATTGGTTGCCAGCAGTACGCTTTGTAGCGCTTGAACCAATCTTTGCCGTTTAGCGCTCATGACGCCCATTTATTTGGTGTAAGTGTGAGCCCTACTCATAGGCTTTCAACAAATTATAAAAAAACACGCAGGCACCACACTATGAAAGTTTTTCTGCTAACGCATGAGATTTATTCAGCCGTCTGCCCTAAAGAGTTCACCAACCATTCAATGAAAGCTGCGCACTCCGAACGTTCCGAAACGCCCGGTTTCCTGCTCAGGTAATGATGATTGGGTGCGGCAACCGTACGCTCCGACAGGCGCACCAACCGTCCGGTCTCTAACCACGCAGCCCCCAAAGTCGTACGCGCCAGACACACCCCTAATCCGGCTGCCGATGCATCATAGAGCATGCCAAGATCATTAAATTTTGCCGTTGTCTGCAAGCGTGTTTTGTCCAGTTTGCAACTATCGAACCAGGTTTCCCATGGCTCCAGTTCGCTGTGAATTAGCAATGCTCTCGCTACCTGTTCCTCATTATCAAATCCACCCAGACTCCCGACTTCGTTCAGATAATTGGGGCTACAGACCGGTGTCGCATGATCTGACAAGAGGTGTACTGATTCGCGGTCTGCAAACGGACCAACCCCAAAGGGCACTTCGAGATTAGTTTCCTGAGAAACCACATTGAATAGCGGTATCGAGATCTGCAATACCAGATCAATTTCAGGATAGGCGTACCGAAATAATGGTAGACACGGCATCAGAATCTGCCGGGAAAAGGTAGGCGTTACCGCAATCCGTAATTGGGTTCGTGCATCCTGAGTGGCGGCAGGTTCAGCAACCTGGAGAATCGCCAGCGCCTCACGTACCCGCTTAAGATAGGCCTCAACTTCTGGCGTTAAGCTGAAATCTTTGCGCACAAACAGTTTGAATTTAAGCTGCGTCTCAATCTGGCGAATCCGGTGACTGATTGCGCTGGGCGTAATGTGCAACTCGTCTGCCACCTGCGTGACGTTTCGGTGTCGTGCCAGCGCTTCGAACGCCAGCAATCACTGAATATTCGGAATGCGTGGAATGATTGCCATCGTCGGTTACCCGTTACCCTTCCTGCCCAGACAACCGCTCAAGCAGTTTCAACACCGCAATCGAATCTTCCTCACCCAGACCGGAACCCACCATCGCCTTATACATCTGTGCCGTTGCCGCAGAGGCTGGTAAATAAAGGCCGAGGTCATGGGCTGTCTGCATCACGATATTCATATCTTTCTCATGCATCCAGCTCTTGAAACCCGGCTTGAAGTTACGGTCAATCATGCGTTGCCCATGGTTCTCGAGAATTTTGGAACCGGCAAATCCACCCATCAATGCTTCTCGTACTTTTGAGGGATCAGCGTCGTTCTTTTTAGCAAAGGCCATCGCCTCTGCAACAGCGAGTACGCCGACTCCGGTCAGAATCTGGTTAGCCGCTTTCGCCACCTGACCCGCCCCCGAAACACCAATGTGCACCACGTTCTTACCCATGCAGGCAAACAGCGGCTGCACCTTGTCAAACGCAGCTTTGTCACCCCCAACCATAATTGATAGGGTACACGCCACCGCGCCCACTTCGCCACCCGATACGGGCGCATCCATAAATGTCACACCCTCGGCTGCCAGATCGGCACCGATGCTTTTAGCTGCCGCCGGCGGAATCGTGCTCATATCAACCGCAATCAGCCCGGGGCGCTTGCTTTGCACCACGCCCTGACCACCCAACATGACTTCGCGCACATCCGGCGCATCAGCCACCATGGAAAACACCACATCAGCCGCAGCGGCAACAGCAGCCGGACTTTCGGCACCCTGCGCACCGGCCTCGAGCAACGATGCCATCGATTCCTTGCGGCGCGCCCAAACAGTCACTTCATTACCGGCTTTCAACAGGTTCAGCGCCATCGGGCGACCCATGATGCCTAAACCAACAAAACCGACGCGCATAGCGACTCCCGAATCAAGGATAATGTGGTGCAGTTTCTCACAGTCTACGACCCACCGAACATGCGCATTATCTCTGCCAACCTCAACGGTATCCGCTCAGCCTGGAAAAAGGGCTTTGCCGAATGGTTAGCCACCCAACAAGCAGACGCTGTCTGCACCCAGGAAGTGCGTGCCACACTCAAAGACATGGCCAAAGACGGCACCATGGAGAACCCCTGCGGCCTCACCGGCTACTGGTATCTCGCTGAGCGCCCCGGCTATAGCGGTGTTGGCATCTGGACGCCACATCAGCCGTCACAAATTACCCAGGGCATTGGCCACCCCGACTTTGATGCCGAAGGCCGCTATCTGGAACTCGACCTAGGCAAAGTCACGATTGTTTCGCTCTATCTACCCTCTGGTTCCAGCTCTCCAGAACGCCAGACTGCCAAATTTTATTTCATGGATGAATTTCTGCCGCGCATGAAGGCGCTTAATGATTCCGGGCGCGAAGTGATTGTCTGTGGTGACTGGAATATTGCCCATAAAGAACAAGATCTTAAGAACTGGAAATCCAACCAGAAAAATTCCGGTTTCCTGCCAGAAGAGCGCGCCTGGATGACCCAGCTACTCGATGAGCTCGGCTGAATCGACGTTTACCGCACCGTGCATCCCGAGACCACCAATGAGTGCTACACGTGGTGGAGCAATCGCGGCCAAGCTTATGCCAATAATGTCGGTTGGCGTATTGATTACCAGATTGCCACACCGGGCATTGCTGCCACAGCACGTTCTGCATCGGTTTATAAAGATCAGAAGTTTTCGGACCATGCACCACTCGTAATTGATTACGACTTTGCGCTTTAAATCATCCCTCATTGCCAGCGCCTCATGTTAAGCGTAGGCTAAGTTTACGGATGCAAGATAAGCATTTGTGAAGACACATTCAGAAAGGATTCACATGTCGAACACCACCGCCTCCAAAGAAAAACTCGTATCCGACCTGAAACTGGTTGTTGCTGATACTGAAGAGTTGTTGCGGGCTACCGCTGGTCAGGCTGGCGAGAAAGTGACCGAATTACGTGGTCGTTTGGAGAAGCGTCTACAAGACACCAAGGTATCGCTCGCCGATGCCCAGGCGTACGCGACAGAGAAAGCCAAAGCAGCAGCACACGCTGCCGATGACTTCGTACAGACAGAACCATGGAAAGCCGTGGGGATTGCTGCGGCACTGGGTCTGGCGCTCGGCGTGCTGATTGGCCGTCGTTAATCGGCCGCGTTTCTCTACATGAAACTGCTCGACGCAGCACGCGATCAGCTTCGCCAGGTACTCGGGGTGGTGCAAACCCGCCTCGAGTTGCTCGGCCTTGAGCTCGCCGATGCACGCGACCATCTGGTTGCCCTTTTTGCCTTTACGGCAGTGGCCGTGTTTTTTTCCGGCGTCACCGTTGTTACTTTGCTTGCCTGGCTTGTCTTAGCTTATTGGGAGCAGCGTCTCGCTATTCTTGGTGGTGCAACAGGACTTTTTGCACTCTTCGCGCTACTCGCTATCTGGCGTGCCAGTACGCATGCCAAAGCGGGTGCCGACATCTTTTCCGATTGCTTGCAGGCACTGCAAACCGATCGGGCAGCACTCAGGCCACCCGCTCAGGATACCCATGTCAGCGCTGACTGAACGCGCCGTCCAACGTGGACGACTGCTAGAACGCATTAACCAGCAACGCGCGGCGCTTACGCTCAGCTGCGCACCGGTGGTCGATGCCTTAAACGCAGCCGACCACGTGATTGAAGGCGCCGAACGCACCCGCCGCTGGATTAGCGAAAACCCGATCGTAGTGGGTATTGGTCTTTTTGTTCTGGTACTCTGGCGCCCCAAAGGTGCCTTAAAACTGGCGTGCAAGGGATTGCTCGGTTGGCGCACACTCCGTCTTATCCGCCAGAAACTCGGCCCTTTATTAGCCTAAGCGTCAGCGGACCAGATTCCCTGATCGATCAACTGGCGCGTTGCCGCTTCTGACCAACCTCGATTCGCAGCGGGTGATGCCGGACTCGGGTGTAACACACGGCCAATGCGTGGTTGATGCTGGCATGAAGCTAACGCCCGCATAGCCTGCGCCTCGGCATAGGCACCCACACCCACCACCCAGTCAGGCTGCATTGTCTGCACCAATGTACGTAGATGTTCATCGCAAGCAACGATTACCGGCGCCATCTCTGCGGCTGGTAATTTGTCGGGTGTAACATTGTGCGCATAATCAAAGAACGCCAGCGGGCAATAGTTGGCCACGAAATGCTCGGCGAAAAACGCTTCCGGTGTACCAAACCGGTCGCGAAATAGACCCCATAAACGCCGGCCGCTAATTTCTGATCGGGTACAGGCCCAACCTTCGATGGGGCGCTTGGGATTCATATGCAAAGGTTGTTGAATGGGTGCGTCAATGCGTAGCCACTCATGAGCGATGCTCACCTCGCCAAAAGGCACGCCAATCTGCACCATGCCGAAAGGCCCCGGATTCATCCCCAGAAAAATCACACGGCGTGGTTGTGGCCGCCCACCCCATTGCGTTAGATATTGCGTATGCGCCGCGCCCGCATAATCGAGCGGGCTATACACATGCGTCACTGAGGCAGAAAACGACAAACCGTCCAACTGCGCAGACAGCGTTCCGGCTGCTGCGATCAGCTTCTGTGCACTCATGTGGCACGCGCCTCGCTGGCCGTTCCTCTATCATCGCCGGACCACGGCGCCACTTTAAACAGCAGCAACATGCCGGGAATGGCGAGAAACGCGCACAACCAGAAGAAGCCATACCAACCAATCTGCTCAACCAACCAACCCGTCGATGCATTCACCAACGTACGCGGCACTGCCGCTAGGCTAGTAAACAAAGCAAACTGTGTTGCGGTGTAGGCACGATTCGTCGAACGCGCTATGAAGGCCACGAAAGCAGCAGCACCCAGACCCACGCCCAGGGCTTCAAAACCAATCACTAACGCCAGGCTCGCCAACTCTGGTGGTCCAATCGAGGCTTGCGAACCCGCCGCTGCCAGCCAAGCGAAACCGAAAATTGATACGACTTGCACGACACCGAACAACCAGAGTGCGCGATTAATGCCCAGCTTGACCATCCACAAACCGCCGAGCAAACCGCCAATCACTGCTGGCCAGAGCCCAGCGTTCTTGGCCACTAAGCCGATATCGCTCTTGGCGTAGCCCATGTCCAGATAAAACGGTGTAGCCAATGCCGTACACAGCGAGTCACCGAGCTTGTAGCAGAAAATAAAAGCCAGCACCGTCAGTGCGCTTTTCCAGCCAGCGCGCGCCATGAATTCATTAAAGGGTTCGACAACGGCCTGTTTGAGGGTGCGCGGCGCCAGGTCATCTCCCCGTGGTTCGCTGACCCAAAATGTCGCGATAACACCAGGTAACATAAAGGCCGCCGTAATCCAGAAAACCTCTGGCCACGGCAAATGATCGGCCAGAATCAATGACACGGAACCCGGTACGAGGCCAGCAACACGGTACGCGTTCACGAAAACGGAATTGCCCAGACCGAGTTCCTCATCGGAAAGCAGCTCCCGACGAAAAGCATCCAAGGCGATATCCTGCGTTGCCGAAAACACCACCACTAATGCGGCGATCAACATGATGGTGCTGATTTCCGTATGCGGATCAAACCCGCCCAGCGCACCAATTGCGCCGACCAATCCTAATTGCGTCACCAACATCCAGCCACGGCGGCGTCCCAGCTTCAGGAAATTAAGGCCATAACGATCGAGCAAGGGCGCCCAGATAAACTTCCACGTGTAAGGAAACTGAATCAGCGCAAAGAGACCAATCGTTTTGAGGTTGACACCACTCGAGCGCAACCAGGCAGGCACAAGATTCAGCAGCAGATAAAGCGGCAGACCGGAAGCAAAACCAATCAGGACGCAAATAGCCATGTGGCGCGTCCAGAGAGCGCGCCACATGCTGGGTTTCTGTTCAGAACCGCTGCGGTTCATGCACGCCCCAACCGATAAATGGCGGTGTCTGCCAGGAAGTTAATGTCTTCCGTCACGCGTACCCCGTTATCCAGTGCGATCGTTTCAAGAATGACGATACCTTGCTCACGACACAAGACTTCAAAATCAGCGATCGTAAAAAAGCGCACGTTCGGCGTATCAAACCACTGATAAGGCAGGCTCTCGGACACCGGCATCCGCCCTTTCAAAATTGCCTTGCGGTGTGTGCAGTAACCGAAGTTCGGGAACGACACCACGGCCTCGTGTCCTACGCGTAACAACTCGTTCAACAGACCCACCGTGTTCTGGATCATCTGTAGCGAGAGCGACATGATCACGTGATCAAAGGCGCCATCTTCAAAACCGGCCAGACCGCGCTCCAGATTCACCTGGATCACGTTCACACCCGCCTTCACACAGGCCAGCACACCCGCCGGATCTTTTTCGATGCCGTAACCAACAACCTGCTTTTCATCCATCAACCGGCGCAGCAGCAATCCATCGCCACAGCCCAGATCAAGTACGCGCTCACCCGGTTTGATCCAATCGGCAATGGCGTCCAGGTCGGCACGCAGATCGGCCAGATCCAGACGGGTACTTTTCCGGAAAGGCGTCGTAGTCATAGCACCACCTCTTCGAAATAGGTACGCAACACAGCGTGATACTGCGCGTCATCCATCAGGAAAGAATCGTGACCATGCACGCTATCAATCTCGGCGTAACTGACCCTGCGGCCGTTATGCACCAGGGCTGTCATGATTTCGCGACTGCGCTCCGGCGAGAAGCGCCAGTCTGTGGTGAAAGCGACCAGCAGAAAATCTGCTTTGGCTCCTGCTAAGGCGGCATCAAGACTGCCGCCAGCGCTACCGGCCGGATCAAAATAATCCAGCGCTTTAGTGGTTAGCAGATAGGTATTAGCATCGAAGTATCCGGAGAATTTTTCACCCTGATAACGCAGGTATGACTCGATCTGGAAGTCCGTTTCATAGCTGTACTTCAGTGCGCCATCTTTGAGTGAGCGTCCGAATTTCTCGGCCATCTGGTCATCCGACAAATACGTAATGTGACCAAGCATGCGCGCCAGCTTGAGGCCGCGTGCCGGTACCACGCCCTGCTCGTAATAGTGGCCACCATGAAACTCGGGATCTGTGAGAATGGCCTGACGTGCCACTTCATTAAAGGCAATGTTCTGCGCCGTGAGTGTCGGTGCCGAAGCAATCACCACGGCATGTTGCAAGCGGTCCGGATAAGACAACGTCCACTGCAGTGCCTGCATGCCACCCAGCGAGCCACCAACAACCGCTGCCCAACTAGCAACGCCCAAACGGTCAGCCAGACGCGCCTGTGCAACTACCCAGTCTTCAAAGGTTATCACCGGAAAATCAGCACCATACAACTTGCCGGTTTTAGGGTTGACCGTATTGGGTCCGCTGGAGCCGTAACAGCCGCCCAGGTTATTAACGCCCACAACAAAGAATTTGTTTGTATCAAGCGGCTTACCGGGCCCCACGAGGTTATCCCACCAACCCAGCGAGCCATTCTTATCTGCTGCATCGGTATAACCTGCTACATGATGATTGCCCGATAGGGCGTGGCAGACCAGTACGGCATTGCTGGCATCGGCATTCAGCGTGCCATAGGTTTCGTACACCAGCGAAAATTCGGGCAGCACGGCACCGCTCTTCAATGGCAGCGGCACTGCACAGTGGAAAGTCTGAGGTTGGACCAGGCCTACCGAGCCAGGAAGGACGTCGTTCATTGTTCTAATCAGTTAATGCGCCGAGTGATCAGCCGGTAAATTCAGGCGACGAATCTGCTCGCGGATCTGCGCAGGGTCGTCCAGGCGCAGCAATTTGCGCACCATAGGGGCTAATTGTCCTACATCCGCGGTCAGAACCTGCTGTTTCACTTCCAAAATCTGAGACGGATGCATCGAAAAATAACGCAGCCCCATACCCAGCAGCAAACGGGTGAGCTTCGGATTCCCCGCTAACTCACCGCAAATCGACACCGGCACACCAGCCTTTTCACCACCGGCCAATGTATGAGCAATCAGCATCAATACCGCTGGATGCAATGAATCATAAAGACCGGCGACTTCTTCATCGCCACGATCAATGGCCAGCGTATATTGCGTCAGATCGTTCGTGCCGATCGACAAGAAATCCAGGCGCTTGAGGAACATGTTCAGGGCCAGGGCTGCTGCTGGTATCTCGATCATGCCACCGAGCTGAATGTCTTCACCGTAAGCGACGCGCAGATCCTTAAGGTCTTCACGCGCTTTATCCAACGCGGCTCGCGTGGCCTCAACTTCCAGTGCATTGGAAATCATGGGGATCAGAATACGCACCGGGCCAGAACGTGCCGCGCGCAAAATCGCGCGCAACTGGACGCCAAACATGGCGGGTTCGGAGAGAGACAGACGTATACCGCGCAAGCCCAACGCCTGGTTGGTGGCGCTACGCGCCTGATCCAGCGCCTTGTCAGCGCCCAGGTCATACGTACGAATGACGACCGGCTTACCGGCCATACCTTTAACCACTTTGCGATAGGCTTCAAACTGCTCGTCTTCCGAAGGGATCTCGCGACGATTCAAAAAGAGAAACTCGGTCCGGAACAGTCCTACGCCATCCGCGCCATTGTCCTTCACTGCCTGCACGTCATCTGGCAGTTCGATATTCGCCATGAGATCGACACGCACATCATCGAGCGTGAGCGGGTCCGCTTTTTTCAGGCGTTTGAGTTTGCTGCGTTCCAGTTCAATCTGGGTCTTACGCAGCCTGTACTCTTCCAGAACACGCTCATCGGGATTAACAATGATAACGCCACGGAAGCCATCAACGATCAGCAACTCACCATCGCGAATTGCCTCACGGGCACCGCGTAAACCCACCACGGCAGGAATGACCATGCTACGCGCCAGAATGACGGTGTGCGATGTCGCACCCCCCACATCTGTCACAAACGCTGCAAAGCGGTGTTCCTTAAAACTGATCAGATCAGATGGTGGCAAATCATGCGCCACGATAATCTGCTCTTCTTCTTTAACACCTTTGGCGCTCTTACTGGTTTTGCCAATCTTGCCAGTGCGACCCATCAGCTCCTTGATGACGCGCTCAACCACCTGCACCACATCAGCTTTACGCTCACGCAAATAGTGATCATCGATGGCATCGAACTGCTTCACCAGATAATCCATCTGCTGCACCAGCGCCCACTCGGCATTGCAGCCACGCTCACGAATCAGGGTTTTGGGTACGTCCACCAATTCGGGATCTTGCAGAATCAGAGCATGCACATCGATAAAGGCACGCATTTCGGCGGCAGACTCTGCCATTTCGTTACGCAACTCATCGAGTTCATTTCGCACACGATCAACGGCCGCTTCAAAACGCGCCACTTCTTTTTCCAGCTGACGTCCGGGCAACGTTAAGTGAGCAACCTCCAGCGTCGCATGTGACAGCAATTGGGCCCGACCGATGGCGATACCACCGGAAACACCCAGGCCGTGGAGGGTAAAGCTCATAGACCTTACTCGCCTTCGCCGAAGTAATCGTTAATCAAGCCCACCAACCCAGTCATTGCCGCTTCGGCATCATCACCGATGGTCTCGATTGTTACGGAGGTCCCTTTGCCTGCCGCCAGCATCATCACACCCATGATGCTTTTGCCGTTAACACGCCGGCCGTTACGCTCCAACCAGACTTCACTCTGGAAGGTGCTCGCCAGTTGCGTAAACTTGGCTGATGCGCGGGCATGCAGGCCCAGCTTGTTAATAATTTCGATGTCCTGGCGCAGCGTAGTCATAAAGGAGCTCTCTTAAAAACCAATCCATCAACCGGCGTCAGCCGCCGTCATCGCTACGGTGCACTCGGTGCCCGACAGCAATGCTTTTTTAACCAGCGCTTCTAATAGCCGGTTACGATAATTAATCGCACGCAACACCATCGGCAAGCTCACACCCGAAAGCGCTTCGACCTTACCCGGCTCAATCAGACGTGCTGCAACACGCGCTGGCGTAGCACCCAGCAAATCCGTCAGCACCAGGACACCACCGCCCTTATTCAACGTCGTGAGCAATTCACGCGCCCGGGCTTCAACATCCTCGACGGGCTCATCATGTCCTGCTGAAAGAATCGCCACGTGATCCGGCACGTTGCTGCCAAGCACATGACGTGCGCAATCAAACAGGGCTTCGCCCAGACGTCCATGCGTCAGAAGCAGAATGCCGACCGGATACGTTGTTGATGTTTCTGTCATAGCGCCTAATTTTATGGGGAAATTCGCCGTATATCCGGCAGTTTGCCATCATGTGGCTGAAATTTCAGCCGATCCGCCAAATTTGCTGTTGCGGACACCGTGCCATCTTCAGCCACATGGAGCACCGATGGCAGTTGCAGGCGCTGCGCCATCGTCAGCCATTCGGCGCCACTGATGAAAAAGGGTTTCGTCAGCACATCCGAGCGCACACCGGCATTTGGCCCATTCACCACGATGGTTACCGACTGCACACCCGGCGCTGGATAACCAGTTCTCGGATCGAGCAGGTGCGGATAACGCTGGCCGTCTACTTCGAAATAGCGCTGGTAATCACCCGACGTCCCGGTCGCTTCGCCATCACGCAATTCTAACACGGCCAATGGCCCGGCGTAACGCGGTGCCTGAATAGCCACGCGCCAAGGTGCGCCATAGCGGGTACCCAGCGCCATGACGTTGCCACCAATATTGATCAGGGCGTTATGGATGCCGGCTTCACGCAGAATCGCCGATGCCCGATCGAGCGCCGTGCCCTTCAGCGAACCACCAAAATCAAGAGCCACTTGACGATTATTTCCGCTCACCCAGGCACCCGTGTCATCTGCATCGATCTTGAGTTGCGCAATCGATGGATGCGCACGCACCCAGGCATTGATGACCACAGGATTCGGCAACTTGGCGACATAGCTATCGGCATGAAAACCCCAGAGCGCAATCAACCGACCGATGCTCGGATCAAACAGACCATCCGACGCTCGGGAAAAACCCTGCGCCTCCAGTAACAAAGCAGCCATTTCTCGGGACACGTGCAAACGCTGGCCCGCCGCCAGCGCATCGTTCAGTTGCGTAAGCTCGGAAGGTTGCCAGGCGTGGTACGTCCGGTGCATGCGATCAAACTCGGCCAGCACTTTGGACACTGCCTCACGCACACGGGATTCGGCAACAGCCTCAGCCACCTGCACTTCAACGCGCGTACCAAAGACAAAGGATTCGCTCACCACTGGTTTCTTATCGCCACACGCAGCCATACCCAAAGCCATCAACGCCAACTGCACCCAGACAACCCAGCAGCGCATTACTTAATTCCCGAAAGGATCGGTGGCTTCCAGCTCGTAGGCAGCGGCCATCAACGCCAGACGGGCAATCACCCCATAGGCATAAAAACGATTCGGCGGCGAATCCGGATTCGCGCTGTAGTCGGGTAAGTTGCAGCCCGTTTCAAAGGCCAGGGGTTCAAAGTGCATACCCGGCGCGTTGAGGTTCTCTTCCGGGTTACGCGCATCGTGCACGCGATAGAAGCCACCCACCACAAAGCGATCCATCATGTACACCACCGGCTCGGCCACGGCATCGCGAATCGTCTCCAGCGTCGGCACGCCTTCCTGAATAATCACGGAGGACACTTCCATGCCTTCCTTGATCACGCTCATCTTGTTGCGTTGTTTGCGATTCAGACTAATCACTTCGCTCGCATCACGTACCGTCATCACGCCCATGCCATAAGTGCCGGCATCGGCCTTCACAACGACATACGGATCAGCCTCAATCTCATACTCGCGATATTTCAAACGAATACGATTGAGCAGGTCATTCACACGCGCAGCTAGACAATCTTCGCCCACGCGCTCATGGAAATTAATATCGTCACAAGTCGCGAAATAAGGATTGATGCGCCACGAATCGATACCCACCAACGCAGAAAAATCCGTCGCCACACGATCGTAGGCGGCAAAGTGCTGGCTCTTACGACGCACATGCCACCCGGCATGCACCGGCGGAATCAGAATCTGACCCGTTGGCGCTTGCAGGATATCTGGCACACCGGCCGACAGATCGTTATTCAACAGCACCATGCAGGGCTCGAAACCGGCCACACCCCAGCGACCATTATTCAACTGTAGCGGTTCCAGATGCAGCGTCTGACCATCATCCAGTCCCAGCGTCACAGGTGCCGTCACTTCCGGCGACACTGAACCCAGACGCACAGTTAAGCCTGCCTGGCGCAATACACCCGCCAGCGTCGCCACATTCTTTAGGTAGAACTGGTTACGCGTATGGTTTTCCGGGATGAGCAGCATATTGCGCGCATCCGGGCAGTATTTTTCAATGGCGGTCTGAATGGCCTGGATACACAGCGGATAAAACGCCGGATTCAGGTTATTAAAACCGCCGGGGAAGAGGTTGGTATCCACCGGCGCCAGCTTGTACCCAGCGTTACGCAAATCCACCGAGGCATAGAACGGCGGCGTGTGATCTTGCCAGGCGTAACGAAACCAATGCTCAATAGCGGTCGTCTGATCCAAAAAGCACTGTTCCAGTGCATGAAGGGGGCCGGCCAATGCCGTTGTCAGATTAGGAACCATACTGCCAGTTTACCCGAAGCCTACACGATCGGCGGCGCGTTCAGCCCCCGCGGCTGGTAGAATGTCGGCTTTAAAAAATCGTCTTAGCGGCCACCCATGCTAAATCATGCCGGCCGCCACGCTTTTCTGGATCTTCAATGCTCGTCGCCAATAACATCACCATGCAGTTCGGGGCCAAATCCCTCTTTGAAAACGTTTCGGTCAAATTCGGCGAAAGCTATCGCTACAGCTTGATCGGTGCCAATGGCGCCGGCAAATCGACGTTCATGAAGATCCTGTGCGGTGCACTGGAATCGACTGCGGGCAACGTCACCAAAGACGTTAACGAACGCATAGCCTACCTGCACCAGGATCAGTTTGCTTACGAAGACCAGCGTGTACTCGATGTCGTGCTGCAAGGCCATGAAGAAATATGGGCCTGTATGCAGGAACGCGACGCCATCTACGCCAATCCGGAAGCCACCGAAGACGACTACATGAAGGCGGCCGATCTGGAAGTGAAATTCGGCGAATACGACGATTACACCGCCGAGGCACGTGCCGGCGAACTACTGCTCGGCGTAGGCATCCCTACCGACAAACACAACGGCCCGATGCGTGAAGGCGCCCCCGGCTGGAAGCTGCGCGTACTGCTGGCGCAGGCCCTGTTCGCTAACCCGGACATTCTGCTGCTCGACGAACCGACCAACAACCTCGACATCAACACCATCCGCTGGCTGGAAGACGTGCTCAACGAGCACAACGCCACCATGATCATCATCTCCCATGACCGTCACTTCCTGAACTAGGTGTGCACGCACATGGCCGATCTGGACTACGGCAAGATCACCACCTACGCTGGCAACTACGATGACTTCATGGAAGCCTCGACCCAGGCGCGCGAACGTCAGGCCAATGCCAACGCCAAGGCCAAGGAACGGATTGCCGAACTGCAAACCTTCGTGCGTCGCTTCTTGGCCAATGCATCGAAAACCAAGCAGGCCACCAGCCGTATGAAGCTGATCGACAAACTGAAGCCGGAAGACGTGAAGCCGTCGTCACGCCAATACCCGTGGATCTGCTTCGAATTTGATGATAAAGACAGGCTGTACCGTCAGGCGGTTGAAATCGAAAACCTCGGCTTCGCCTATCCAGACAACGAGCCGCTGTTCAAGAACCTGTCACTCACCGTCAACGCAGGCGAAAAAATTGCCATCATCGGTGAAAACGGTGTGGGTAAAACCACCCTGCTCAAACTGCTGCAAGGCGAACTGACCCCAACCGCGGGCACCATCAAATGGGCCGAGAAGGCCAAGATCGGTTACTTCGCCCAGGACCATGCGGCTGACTTTGATTCGGATGAAAATCTCACTGACTGGATCTCGGGATATGTGCGCGCCGGCGGGTACGAAGGCTCCGACGTTGAAACACTCATCCGCGGCACCTTGGGCCGCCTGCTGTTCTCGGGCGATGACGTCAAGAAACCTGTTCGTGTGATCTCCGGTGGTGAACAAGGCCGCAGATGCTGTTGCATTCAAACATCATGCTGATGGATGAACCATCCAATCACCTGGACATGGAATCGATCGAATCGCTGAACACCGCGCTGGATCTGTTCAAGGGCACGCTAATCTTTATCTCGCATGACCGCGAATTCGTATCATCGCTGGCGACACGCATTATCGACATCAAGGCAGATCACACCGTTGTCGACTTCCAGGGCAACTATGAGGATTACCTCGCCTCACAAGGCGTGAGCTAAGTCGCCCGTTGCGGCGAGGGTGCGGGGTAAATTTGTCTCGATTTTGGACGGTACGTCCCATGAGAGACAGGTTTGCCCCGCACCCTAAGCGCAGGCTCGCAGATTAAGGTTTTTGATTCTTCGCAGCCTGCTGCGCTTCGTACGCCGCTTTATCTGCAGCACGCTGCTGATCGGCCGCTTCGCGCTTCGCACGCTTCTCGGCGGCTTTGCGATCACGCTCGGCGGATGCTGCCTGAATTTCGGCATCGGTCTTCAATGGCGTCGCTGATTGTTCAGCATCGCGAATCTTCTTTTCCTGCTCCACCTGCTTGATCGTTTTGCCTTCGTCGATCGCCTTCTTGATCGACCCAGCCGGCGGATTCGGCTGACGCAACTCTTCCGGTGGATTCGCCAATTGATTGATCAGACGGCGCTCACGCACCTCGCGATCAATTACAGCCGCTTTTGCCTCCAGCGCTCGCGCCTTTTCGCGCTCTTCGTAACGACGCTCTTTGGCTTTATCAATACAGTGGTTCACCAGAATCTTGCTATAGCAGTTCCAGCGGTCAATCTCCAGCTGCGTATCGGCCTGGGCGCGAATCGCCTTCCCTTCGTCTTTCAGCGCTTTAGCTTCCTGGTCGCGCGCATCCAGCACCGCCGGATCAAACACAGGTGCCGTAGCAGCCGCCATCGCGGGCACAGACAGCACCCATCCGGAGCAAACCCCCAGGAAAATATGGAACGAAGTGGAATAGAATCGGTTCATGCGCCCAGCATTGTAGGGCAGGCGGGCGTGATCGGGTAAAATTTACCCCTTAACTATTTCTATTTTCATCGGGAGTCCCGCCGTGCAAATCGTCTGTCTTGATCTTGAAGGTGTACTTGTTCCAGAAATCTGGATCGAATTCGCCAACCTCACGGGCATTGAAGCGCTCCGCCGCACCACGCGCGACGAGCCGAACTACGACAAACTGATGAAATACCGCCTGGACATTCTGCGCGAGAACAAGCTCGGCCTGCCAGACATCCAGAATGTGATCGCCGAAATGGGCTCCATGCCCGGTGCCAAGGATTTCCTGGATCAACTGCGTCAGGATTTCCAGGTGATCATTCTGTCGGACACCTTCTACGAATTCGCCATGCCGCTGATGAACCAGCTGAACATGCCAGCGCTGTTCTGCCACAAGCTGGAAGCCGATGCAGACGGCATGCTGGTCAACTACCACCTGCGCATGCCAGATCAGAAACGCGCCGCTGTTAAAGCCTTCAAGGGTCTGAACTTCAAGGTGATGGCTGCTGGTGACTCGTATAACGACACCGCTATGCTGGGTGAAGCCCACGCCGGCATCCTGTTCCACCCACCAGAAAACTTGATCCGCGAATTCCCGCAATTCCCGGTAACGATGAGCTACACCGAGCTGAACGACGCCATCCGTAGCGCTTCGGCACGCATCTAATACACCGGATCGGCCCATGTATCGTGAACGTTTCTATACACTCACCGCCTCCTGCCCAGATCGGGTCAGCATTGTAGCCGCCGTTTCCGGCTTCTTTGCCCAGCACGGCGGCTGGATTCTCGAAACCACGTTGCACTCCGAACCGCCCAACGAAGAAGGCGTTGCCGCCTACTTCATGCGTCTGGAAATCAAGGCCGATTCGCTGCCGTTTGATCTCGACGGATTGAAAACCGCGTTCAAACCCGTGGCCGACGAATTCAACATGACCTGGAAGATTTCAGATTCGGCCAAGCGCAAGCGCGTGGTGATTCTGGTGTCTAAGCAGGAACACTGCCTATACGATCTGCTGGCGCGCTGGCAGTCTAAAGAGTTGGATATCGACATTCCCTGCATCATCTCCAATCACGAGACACTGCGCGGCTTTGTCGAGTGGCACGGCATTCCGTTCCATTGCGTGCCCGTCACACCCGAGAACAAGCCTGAAGCTTATGCACGCATCAGCCAGCTATGCACTGATGCGCAGGCCGATGTGATGGTACTCGCCCGCTACATACAGATTCTGTCGCCCGAGCTTTGTGCACAGTTCTCGGGCCGCATTATCAATATCCACCACTCGTTCCTGCCGTCATTCGTTGGCGCGAAGCCTTATCACCAGGCCTGGGAACGCGGGGTCAAACTGATTGGTGCTACCTGCCATTACGTTACGGCCGATCTGGACCAGGGCCCGATTATCGAACAGGACGTGATCCGTATCGACCACTCAGACTCCGTTGAGGATATGGTGCGTTACGGTAAAGACATTGAAAAACCCGTATTAGCTCGTGGCCTGCGCAATCATCTCGAAGGCCGCGTACTGATTCACGGCAATAAAACCATCGTCTTCCGTTAATCCGCCGCCCGGACGATTGTGCTGACCGGGGGCGCATCCTGCCGCAGGAGCTCCCATGATCACCGGTCAGCCCGTTACTGATATTGCTCACGTTGTACAAATGGCTGTCGCGCCAGTGTTTCTGCTCACCGGCGTTGGTGCAGTGCTGTCTGTGCTCACAACGCGCCTCTCGCGCGTCATTGAACGGGGTCGGCAACTGGATCACTGGGTCTCTGAAGGCCATGACCCAAGCTGGTACGCACACGAACTCCTGAAACTTGCGAAGCGCAATTCGCTGATCAATACCGCCATCACACTTGCCACCATGTCTGCCTTCTTTGTCTGCGCGGTCATTCTGGTCATCTTTACCAGTCAACTGTTTCCCAGCCAGTCGGTATTTGGTGATGTCGTCACCGCGCTTTTATGTTCTGGCCATGCTCTGCCTGATGGGCTCACTGGCATTCTTTCTCGGTGAAATCAAAGAGGCCGCGACCATCCGCTATTTCGGTCACTCACTCCCGCCGCGCTCCTGAATAAAAAAGGCGGGTTCCGAAGAACCCGCCAAATCCACATGAAGAGGAGAAACTCTAAAGAACTACTCTTGCATACAACGACCGACCATTAATCGTGATACGCATTTTCACCGTGGGAGGTGACATCCAGGCCTTCACGTTCCTCATCTTCAGGAACACGTAGACCGATAACAACATCCAGTAGCTTGAAGACTACGAAAGCTACTACACCCGACCACAGTACCGTGGTACCAACAGCCGTTACCTGAATCACAACCTGATCTGCGATCGAGTAACCTTCGGCAACTGCATTCGTCACATAGTCGTAGATACCTGTGCCACCCAGTGCTGGGTCAGCAAAAACACCTGTCAGGATTGCACCGGTAATGCCGCCCACGCCGTAAATACCAAATACGTCCAACGAGTCGTCGACCTTGAGCATCTTCTTGAGGCCCGAAGCACCCCACAAACAGATCACGCCGCCGATCAGACCGATGATGATGGCACCACCCACACCCACACAAAACCAGCTGCTGGTGTAATGGCAACCAGACCCGCAACTGCGCCAGACGCAGCACCCAGCATCGAAGGCTTGCCCTTGATCATCCACTCTGCAGCCAACCACGACAGCGTTGCAGCAGCAGTAGCAACCCAGGTGTTCACAAAGGCGAGCGATGCAGCACCACTGGCTTCCATTGCGGAACCGGCGTTGAAACCAAACCAACCGAACCACAACAGTGAAGCACCGATCATGGTGAACGTCAGGTTGTGCGGCGACATGGCTTCGCGACCGTAACCAATACGTTTGCCAGCGATGTAAGCCACTACCAGACCAGCCACAGCGGCGTTGATATGCACCACCGTACCGCCGGCGAAGTCGAGTGCGCCCTTCTGGAAGAGGTAACCAGCTGTTGCACCAGCCGCTTCAGCAGCCTCAGCCGAGGTGTAGGCATCAGGACCCGCCCAGAACCAGACCATGTGCGCGACAGGCAGGTAAGCTAGAGTAAACCAGCCGACCAGACCAATCAGCACGGCTGAGAACTTGATACGCTCAGCCCAGGCACCGACGAGCAGTGCACAGGTAATGGCGGCAAACGCGCCCTGGAAGACCACAAAGGTCAGCTCAGGAATCGCCACACCCTTCGGAGAAGGTACCGGTCAGCGTTTCGCCAGTAATGCCCTTGAGCAGGATCTTGTCGAAAGAGCCGAAGAAGGCAGTGTACAGCGAGTGACCTTCGGTGAAGGCAACGCTATAGCCATAAACAACCCACAGCAGCGAGATCAGCGAAAATACCACAAAGACCTGGATCAGCAGCGACAGCACGTTCTTCTTACGAATGAGACCGCCGTAGAACAGCGCCAGACCAGGGATCGACATCAGAATCACGAACGCCGAACACACCATGATCCAAGCGTTATCAGCCTTGTTCATGACGGGCTCAGCTGCCGCAGGTTCTGCCAGGGCTACTGAGCTGGCTAGCAGCGGTAGCAGCATTGCGAGATATTTTTTCATGAATAAACTCCTTGGGTTCGATTAAAGGGCCGTCTCACCGGTTTCGCCGGTGCGGATACGAACCACTTCTTCAAGCGGGAAGACAGAAATCTTGCCGTCGCCGATCTTGCCGGTGGCAGCGGATTTTTCGATGGCTTCGATCACTTGCTCCAGGATGCTGTCAGCTACTGCGGTTTCCAGCTTTACCTTCGGCAGAAAATCGACGACATACTCAGCGCCGCGATAGAGTTCTGTATGGCCTTTCTGACGACCGAAGCCTTTGACTTCAGTCACAGTCACGCCCTGTACGCCGACAGCGGCGAGTGCTTCATGCACTTCGTCCAGCTTGAACGGCTTGATAATTGCGGTAACTAGTTTCATGAACCCGCTGTATTCAGATTATAAGTTGACGTACTCAGTTCGTAGCGCATGAAACAGGAACTGCTGTGCAGTGACATTGTCGCGAAAGCGATCAATGAATCGACGCCACCCGAGGTAATTGTGCAGATACTTGGTGGCGACGCCTTTGAATCGCACCATCCAGGTTCTTAGGCGGCTGTCATAGGCGTTGACGTTCTGTACATGCCAAGATTCCGTTCCACCTGGGCCATGATAACTAGCCAGACTCAATACCAAGAGTTCTTGCGGCGACACCATAGCCAGGGTTGCCATCGCTGCTGAGTACCGCATCTTTGCTCAATGCGGGACGTAATGCCGCCGTCAAAGCAAAGGCATTGACGGAATCCAACACACAGTCATGGGTTAAGCGACTGCCACGTTGCATTGCAACCAGCACAGGCACCCTCTTTGTTGCTGGCATGTCCTTATCTGGACCGCCCCGCTTTTTTGGTGAACGGGGGATCTCTTTTTAGCGTTGCTGCCCCCGCAGCTTACCAAATTTCACAATGGCATCATTTGCACAGTGAGGGCAATGAATCTGACCACCAAGTCGCTCATCGATTAGTCGCTGACTATCGTCGTGATCCGCGAGCGTTCTCACTCGGGTCATCAGCGCTTCGCGCTGCGTTGGTGTCAGACCTTCCAGTTCGTTCACAAGTTTTTGAAAGGACTGGCTATCCATCTTCGCTCTCACTTAGCATTTAGGTAAAAATGATATAATAATTCATCAACCAACAATCTGAATACAGCGCTCATTCCTGCTCTATAAGGCGTTGCGTCCCTGGTTGGCCACGTATCGTGGTCTAGAGGGCAATTTAGCCTGGTCCGGCAGTTTGCCGCCTTTACCGGCACAAAAATTGGAGCCGGGTGCTGCTTATGCAGGCGTCAATTTGCTGGCGGCCCGTTTGGTTTCCTGATCTAAAACCTGCTGTAAATAGCTGTCATCCATCCGCGTCCGGGCGCACATGACTACCACCAGAGCGGCATTTTTAATTTTTGGTTCGTTATAAGCAAAATCACCTGAGGTACCGGCTGCCACTTTTGCCTTAGCGGCCTCAGAACTGGCTAAAAAGAAGTGCCACGGCTGCGCATTGGTTGAAGATGGGCTCATGCGCAACAAGCTATACACCGCATCTACCTGATCCTGACTTAATTGGCAGGCCGGTTCAAACGCCTTCGTGGTTTTACGTTGCTGGATTAGGTCAACAATATGCATTGGTAGTTTCCTCACACGCTTTTAAAGCAAGCTTAGTCGGCTTCAGCTAGTATGTTAACCGGATAAGACATGCTCATGACAGATCTCGATTTATATACGCTTCCGACAGTTTCGTTAACAGACATCACTGCGGATTCGACCATTGTTTGCGCTACGCTCCGCCTGGCTCAAACCCTGTCTCATGCGCACGATAAGCAAATGCAGGCGGGTGCCGGGTGGCACACCCTAAAAACCCTGACGCTAGGCCAATGGCTTGGTAATTTACACTGTGCCCTGGCTCTGCGCGGCAAAGCACCTGCCGCACTGAATCATTTACGTGTCTTGAATGCCTTTCAAGAGCAATTAGTCTGGGAATCGGTGATTAAAGCCCAAATCGACAGCACTACTGGATCTTTATTCGATTTACAGGCACTAGCTGCCAATGCCGCACAGGCCCATAAACTTGCTATCGAGTGGAACATCCCTGTTAGCGGGAGCGATCAGGGCAGCGAGGAACAGCTGCAGTTTCACCAATGGCAAATTGCGTTCAGAGTTTACTGTCAGGAAAAGGGTCTCATCGATGGTGCCAGCCTGAACGCGCAGCTGATCGACTATCTATCAGAGATTGATTACGCATTGCTACCAACCCATCTCTGCTTCGCCGGGTTTGACCACTACACCGCACTAGAAAAGAAACTACACGCCCAACTTAATGCGCGCGGCATTAAGGTTCTAGCGCTTGATCATGCCGGGCGCATGGGACACATCACCCGTATCAGTCCCCCGAATCTTGATCGAGAGTATCTGGCGATTGCCGCTTGGGCAAAACGTCACTTGTCTAGCAACCCACAGGCTCGCCTTGGCATTGTTGCTCCGGGCCTTGAGGCTTATCAACAACCTTTGCAAGATGCGTTAGAAGACATGCTCACACCCGAGCATATTATTGCGCGTAACGCACACCAGCCCCGGCCGTTTAACATCAGTCTCGGGCAAGCTTTGTCCAGCACACCCATTGTGCAATGCGCCCTCACGCTACTTCAGGTAATTAGTGAGCGACAGGACATTGATCAATCGCGTATCGCATCACTTTTGCATAGCCCTTACTGGTCTTGCCCCGGGCAAATCACCGAGTCCGATGCGCGAGCGCGTCTTGATGCCGCATTTAGATCGAGCGTTTCACTCAAGGCCCCGCTCAGTCGCTACAACCACTTTGCCGCCTGGTTTCTGAATGAGCATCAATTGCTCGCCCCCGCTTTACAGCAACATCTTCACGCCCTGGCGCAAGCTGCCAAAGACACCCAGAATAGTCGTCTACCATCCGGATGGCGCCATGCGCTCGAGTCGCTGCTTGCCAAAACAGGCTGGCTCGCTGAAGGCAAGCTCAACAGCATCGAGTTCCAGACCCGCCAGGCCTTCATCGAGGCATTAAATGAGCTTGCCCGTATTGATAACATTACAGGCAAACTCACTTTTAAAAAGACAATCAGGCTCCTGCATCAACTCTGTAATGAACGGCTCTTCCAGCCTAAAACCAGGGGTAATCCCCCCATACAGATTCTTGGTGTGCTTGAATCCACCGGCATTGAATTTGATGCGCTCTGGTTTGCCGGATTAACCGAAGCCAATTGGCCGCCAGCAGCCCACCCCAACCCATTACTTTCTATTGCTGCCCAGCGCCAACAACACGCACCCAACGCCTGTGCGAACGTCCAGCTCGATTTTGCACAACGTATTCAGAGCCGCTTGCTGCGTAGCGCCCCCGAGATTGTTATGAGCGCGCCGCACATGGATGGCGACACTGAACTTCAGCCGAGCGCGTTGATTGCACATATTCCGATTAGCGTTTTACCTGATTCAGATGGAGTGTCGTGGGTCACTGCCATAGATCATGCTTCCAGCCAACGACTAGAGGCTATCGAAGATGCTCAGGCACCCGCCGTCAATCCGGGAGCGCATGTCCGAGGGGGTACCTGGCTACTAAAAGCACAGGCGATTTGCCCAGCCTGGGGTTACTATCAGTACCGGCTCGGCGCAGTGCCACTTGAGAAGCCTGTTGAAGGGCTTGATGCCCGACAACAGGGCACACTGGTTCATGATGCCCTCGAGAAATTCTGGAAACAGACCAAGGATCACTCAGGGTTAATGGCGGTGATGGGCAATGGGCTGACAGCGGCGATTGATCAGGTGATTGATGAAGTACTCACTGCCTACAACACCAACAAGAAACACGAGCCCCTAAAACCACGGCAGCAGAATTTAGAACGCAAGCGGCTACAGAGACTCCTGACCCGATGGCTTGAAATGGAAGCCGCGCGGGAAGCGCCTTTCACTGTGATTCATTGCGAACATGAGTTCAAGCACAATATTGGCGGCATTGAAGTCCGGATGTTTATAGACCGTATTGACCTGCTTGCCGATGGCTGCTTGGTAATTATTGACTATAAAACCGGTGCCAATATTGATACACGCAATTGGGCCAGCCCCCGTCTTACCGAGCCTCAATTGCCCATTTACGCCGCCATTGCCACACCCAGCGAAGGTGATGTTGCTGGCGTAGCTTTCGGACAAGTGCATTTGAGTAAACTCGCATTCAAAGGCATTGGCGATGGAGACAAGCTCCTGCCAGGTGTCGAAGACCTTCAGAGCTTTCGGGTGCGCAGAGTATTTGATGCAGCTACATTTCCAGACTGGGCCAGCGTTCTAGCCCACTGGCGTAGCGCCATCCATGGTATTGCCGAAGAGGTATGCGAGGGAAATGCGGGCGTGCGCTTCGCTAACGCAAACGATCTCCTCTATTGCGATGTGCGCCCTTTATTACGGCTCGCTGAACGGGATGATCAGCTTAAGTCTGCTGCGCACGCGTCCGCTTTGTCAAAGGACTACTCATGAACCGCGCTAACTTTGTGCCCAGCGCCCGAATGAGCGACCAGGAGCAACTGCAGGCTGATGCCGCCGCACGCCAACAAGCACTAGATCCGAGCCAATCATTTATTGTCGATGCCCCCGCAGGCGCCGGCAAAACAGAACTGCTGACCCAACGTTTTCTGGTACTTCTAGCACGCGTAAACGAACCCGAAGAAGTTGTGGCGCTCACCTTTACCCGCAAAGCAGCTGCAGAAATGCGAGATCGCATTATGGCTAGCCTGCGTGCAGCGACGCAGCCTCTGCCGGACGATGCGCCACCCCACAAGCAAAAAACCCGTTCGCTCGCTTTAGATGTTTTGAAGCAGAACAATCTACGCACGTGGCAGCTGCTCGATCAACCGGGTCGTTTACGGGTGATGACGCTCGATGCGCTATCCATGAGCCTGGCGCGTCAGATGCCTTTACTGACCCGTTTTGGCACACAACCCGCATTAAGTACCGAGTGTAAACCGCTATACGAAGAAGCTGCGCGCAATACACTCGCGCTTTTAGAATCCGCAGAAGAAGAGGCTGACCGCAACACAGTGGAACGTGTCCTTGCTTACTTTGACAACGACTCAGGTCGGCTGCAGAGCATGCTCGTTGCGATGCTAGAACGCCGCGATCAGTGGCAACGCTATACACATCTGGGACAGAGCGCACAGGTTCAATCAGCCGTAACCCATGTTCTTGAACGCCTGATTGACGAAGAGCTTTCGTTGATTGCTGCCGCGCTTAACCGTGTCTTTACGTCGGAGGTGATGAGTGCTGCGCGGCATGCTGCAAGCAATAGTCCGGATTCACCCGTTCGTTTGCTGTCTGACTGGGATAGTGCATTGTCCACAAAGCCTGATTATCTACCGCGTTGGCGCGCTATTGCCGATCTGTTCTTAACCGCGGAGAACAAACTACGTAAAGATTATCGCAGCCCGATCAATCTAGCTGGCAAGGAAAATAAGACGCAAAAACAAACGCTGAAAGAATCGCTTGCGATTCTTGAAGCAGACGACCTAGTTAGTTCTCTTTCGCGCATTCGTGAACTGCCAGATCCACATCTGGGCGATGCTGAAGCAATGATCGTTCAGGATCTTGCCCGGCTGCTGCAGTTGGCCTATGGGAACCTGTGGTTGAGCTTTACCCAGGAAAAAACTGTTGACCATACCGAGATAACGCGACGTGCGCTGTTCGCCCTGGGCGAACCGGAAAACCCCACGGATCTGGCTCAGCAGCTGGACTATCAGATTTGCCATTTACTCGTCGACGAGTTCCAGGACACAAGCCCTAGCCAAGTCGAGCTACTGGAAATGCTTACCGCTGCCTGGACTGCGGATCGCGGTCAAACCCTGTTCCTGGTGGGCGACCCGATGCAATCCATCTACCGGTTCCGCAAAGCGGATGTTGGCCTATTTATACGCGTACGCCAAAATGGCATTGGCCATATCCACCCGTTACCGCTGCGGTTATATCAAAACAATCGCTCCGTTAAAAATATCGTCGACTGGGTTAACCACACCTTTGCCGATATTTTTGCAGAAAAGGATGACGCCACGCGCGGCGCAGTTTGTTTTAGCCCAGCTGTCGCCAAAAAACCCCTGTTGAATCAGGCGGGCGTCACCATTCACCCCCTTATCAGCAGAGATCGTGATCCAGAGACAGATGAGAAAGCGACCCGCTATCTCACCGACCAGCAGGAAGCCGAAATAATTGTTCGCCTGATACAGGAATCACGGGCAGAAGCACCCCATGCCAAGATTGCTGTGCTCGTACGTGCCCGCAGCCACCTTAACGCACTGGTCGATCTTTTGCAGGCCCAAGAACCACGCATTGCGTTACAAGCGGTTGAAATTGATGCGCTTGCCGCGCGCCAATCGGTTCAAGATCTAGTTTCTCTTACCCAGGCACTTCACCATCAGGGCGATCGCATTAATTGGCTTGCGATACTTCGTGCACCCTGGTGCGGACTTTCACTGGCCGATCTACATCAACTTGCAGCGCATGATCATGAGCAAACCATTTGGTCGCTTATGCAAGATGAGTCTCTGATAAATCAACTGTCAACCGATGGGCAAGTGAGACTCCGCCGGATTCGACAATGCATCAGTGATGCTTATAAGGCACGAAGTCTGCAACGTTCACGACGCTGGATTGAGGGCGTCTGGCGCGCATTAGGTGGGCCATTCTGCCTCAATAAGCCAAACGATGCGACAGATGTTCAGGCATTCCTGCAGCTACTCGACAAGCTAGACGTCCATGGCTCGCTGGACTTGACCCGCCTCGATGATGGATTGGGTCGGCTGTTTGCCGCTCCCGACGCTTCTCTTGACAGCCAGCACGTGCAATTAATGACTGTGCACAAATCCAAGGGGCTGCAATTTGATACGGTGATCCTTCCGGGGCTACACAAACGGCTCCCTTCCGACGACAAGCCCTTGATTATCTGGGACACGGTACTGCTCGACGATGACCACGAACATCTTGTCGTTGCGCCTGTGCCACCCGTAGGCGCACCGCCATCAGATACACCTACGGCTTACGAGTTCCTACGCAATCTTGAAAAGACACGGGCGCTTAACGAAGCCCAGCGCGTTCTTTATGTTGCCGTTACCCGGGCAGAGCGACGTCTGCACATGCTCGGCGTTGCCTATAGAGACCTTAAATCTGAAAACAGCCATGCCTTGAAAGCGCCCGCTGCAACGTCACTACTCGCCCCCCTCTGGCCAGCCCTAGAACACAGATTCCTAGAGGCTGCGGCACAGCCTGGCGATACCGCTGCTTCTGTTAAGCAAATTGATTCGGCAGACTTTGTGCCCCGCTTGATACGGCTTCGTAGCGACTATTTAAGTGCCCCTGCGCCTGTCGACAACACCATCGAATCATTTCCCAGCCACGATCAGGCCTATGATAGTGACCACCAGACGATCGACATGGCGATTGGTACGCTCACGCATCGTTACCTTGAAGCCATTGCCAACGATGGATTAACGGCTTGGTCGCGTGAGCGCATCTCACTACTGTTACCCCACTTCGAACAATTCTTTACGCATGAGGGCTATGAATCCACTGCCTGCAGTGATGCGGCTAAACTGGTTCACGATGCACTACACGGCGCTCTCGACAGCAAAGATGGACGTTGGCTGCTTGGACCACATGAGGCCGCCGATTGCGAGGTGCAGATGAGCAGTCTACAGCCTGACGCTCCAGATCGCTTTAGCCATCACGTCATTGACCGCACGTTCATTCATGCCGGCGAACGCTGGATTATCGATTACAAGACATTATGTCTCGTCGAATCTGAAGAGCCGATTAAGCAGCGACTCAAAAGCAAGGCATTAACTTACCAGCCTCAACTTGAACGCTATGCCGCATTATTTGCCAAAGAAGGCTTAAATGTCCGCACCGCCATCTTTTTTCCAAGTCATGGCACACTAATCGAAGTGTAAACAAAGGGGTTAAACATGCCCGCTAACAATACCATTCCGAAGCGCCTCTTAATGGCAGCCCTGGCTAACAAAAACCGCGAGCCCATTATGTATGACGAACTTGGCAGGTCACTGACCTTCAGCCGCTTGATTGTTGGCTGCGCCGTTCTGTCGCGCCACATCGAGGCACTGACCCGTCGACGCCATGTAGGTTGCTTGCTTCCCAATAACGTGACTGGCGTTGTTGCCACGATGGGTTGTAACTTCGCACACAAAACCGCAGTCATTCTTAATTACACCTTTCCTGTCCCTACCTTGCTTCGCTGCTGCGAACGCGCACATCTTGATGTTGTTCTAACCTCGCATCAATTTCTGGATAAATGTGGCCTGAATGATCTACCCGACCAATTAGCCCCACTTGGCATACGGACGGTATTTCTGGAAGACATAATCAAAAAGATTGGCCGTCTGACAAAGCTGAGTGGCGCGCTTCGCGTCAAACTCAAGCGCTTACAAACAGAACGTAGCCACCCTGACGATGCCGCGGTGATTCTTTTCACCTCCAGCGGAACCTAAAGCGGTTGTGCTTACTCACCGCAACCTACTGACCAACTGTGCACAGATCCTGGAAGCCTTTCCAATCAGCAAACAGGAAGTCATGTTTAGCGCACTGCCGCACTTTCATGCCTTTGGCCTAACCGCGGGTGTTTTACTCCCACTCCGAATGGCATGAAGACCATCATCGGTTTATCTACACTGCGTCATAAAGAAAATCTTCAACTCATTCGCAAATATGAAGCGACTGTTCTGCTGTCAACCGACACGTTTCTGGCCCAGATGTATAAAGTGGCAAACTCGGCAGATCTTGCTTCCCTACGTTATGTGGTTTCCGGCGCAGAACGGCTCAAACCCCGCACCCGGGAACTATACGAATCGCTTAATATCACCATGCTCGAAGGCTATGGCGCCACGGAAGCCGGGCCCGTAATTGCGGTTAACGTACCAGGCGCGCCACACGAGATGGCAGTGTCGGCCGCATCCTGCCGTATATCGAATATCGCATCGAACCTCATGAGGGCATCACCGAGGGCAGCGTACTTCATGTGCGTGGCGCTAATCTCATGAAGTCCTATTTACACGACATCCTTGCAGAGCGCTCATCACTCAACGATGGTTGGTATGACACTGGCGACCTTGTTACCGTAGATGAGGACGGATTCCTTGCCATCAAAGGACGCAAGAGGCGGTTCACCAAGATTGCAGGAGAAATGATTTCTCTGGGCTACATCGAAGACGAAATATCGAAGCTCTCGCCTGATTTCCATCATGCAGCCATCGCCATTGAATCGGATGAACAAGCTAAAACATTGATTCGTCTTTACACCAACAGTCCTGATCTCACGCTAGAAGCCATACGCGCACACTTTGCCGAGTCCCGTATCCCCAATACCTATTTGCCGCGCGAACTGATTCACATGGCAGAATTGCCTGTGTTGAGAACAGGCAAAGTCGACTACCAAACGCTTCAACACCTGATCAAGGATTAACCTACTTCGCTAGTAACGCTCATAGTAATAACTTGGCGCAGGTGCAGGCACGGCATAAAGCGGTGCAGGGATGTAGTAAGGTCGGGGCACAATAACTCTTGGCGGTGGCGGCGCCACATAAACCGGCTGCGCATAGACAGGCTGCGGCTGAATCATTGATCCAATCACAACGCCGCCCAATACTGCGCCCGCAGCAAATGGCATCCAGCTGCTACGGTGCCCACTGTAGTGATGTCCTCGGCCATCTGCTGATGCGGGTTGCGCCACTACGGCTGTTAGCGCTACGGCTAAAAGTACTAAGGTTTTTTTCATGGCGCACTCCTCTTAAAAGTTACAACACCTTTTGCCGTTAACGCTCCAGAAGCCCGGGGGATGACATCTCTTTTGTGTTTTTTAAAAAAATCTTCGCATCCGCTAGACATCCCCATCACTTAGCTTTAGTCTATTCAATACCATTACCCAGCAGTGACCCGAAGCCCGTTATGACTATCCGCCAGACAAAATACCAGCTATTTAGCCGTATGCGTACGCTTGCTCTCACGACAACGGCTGCTTTAGTCGTGGTGGCCTGCGGCGGCAGCGGGTTAAAGCTGGAACAAAAATCCGGATTCTTGACATCAACTGAATACAACCGTCTTGCAGAAGTCGAGAGCCCAGCCCCCGGCGTTAAGGTCTATCGTTACATCAGCCCCGGCTTTAATCGTAGCGACTGGAAAGACGTAATGATCGATCCGGTGATTCTGTTTCAAACCGCCCTTAAAAATGAAGGCAAAAAGGGTTTGAGTGAAGAAACCATTTACCAGACACGAATGATCATCGACAGCGAGCTCAAAGAAAAAGCGTCGGAGCGCTTTAACGTTGTCGACAAACCGGGCCCTGGCGTTGCCCGACTGAGCGTCGCCATTACTGGCGCTGAAATCAAAGGCGATGGTTTTAAACCATGGAACGTTGTACCCGTTTCAGCCGTGTTATTTGCTGCACAAAAAGCAACCGGCATCGACTCCAAAACCCCTTCACTGGTCGTCGAAGCAAAGATGCGCGATAGCGTCAGCGGCAAGATCCTCGGCGAAGGTGTCTATGTCATATCCGGTGAAACTTTCCGCATGGAATCAAGCTCTACTGAGGCATTCCAGAAGCTTGCCATCAACTGGGTAACAACAGCTGTTCGCGTTGCCGCTGGCATGGCGGGCAATTAATCCGATATGCTTTTCCGGCGGGTGCGGCGCACTTTGTTCACACTGGTGACGTGCCTCATTAGTGTGCCCAGCCTCGCCGCACCAGAACGACTGGTGATTACCCGCCACGGGGAAAAGTTGAACACCTGGCAGCTGTGTCAAACAGGCCTGGATCGTGCTCAAGCGCTCAGTGACCAATATCTGGGATCGAGTGCCACAGATCCAGTGTTTCCCGGCGGCTCGCCAGCCGCAATTATGACGCTGACCATTCATACATCAGAAACGGCTGAACCGACGGCCCACTCCTGGGGCATGCCTGCAACGGCCTATCTAGCTTTACCAGGTACCAATCGATCCGCTGCGCAACTAGAAACAGAGATCGATCAGCAGAATCGTCAGGCTGTTCAGGATTTGATGAATAATCCGGCGTATTCTGGCAAACAAGTACTCATGGTCTGGGAACACTTCCATACGGCAAGTTCTGCACTTGAGTCCCGCTATCCAGATCAGCCCGTCACTTTACGTCAGTTGCTTCACTTAGATCAGCCCGTCACTTTACGTCAGTTGCTTCACTTAGATCAGCCCCCTTTTGCTGAGCTCGTTCCGGCTACCTGGCCAGATAGCAACTACAACTTCTTCTGGATTGTAGGCTTCAATCCAGACGGCAGCATCAAGGCATTCGACACAAAGCGCCAAAGGTATTCTGGCCGATATACCAATCTCCCTGACAATGCGTGGGGAACGCCCAATAACCTGCCCGTCAGCTCCCATTGCCTAAGCAACTAACTAAGGAAGCGCTATGAACCATCGTCATTTCTTAATCGCGCTACTCTGCTCATTAGTGTTTAGCTCTGCATGGGCTCAAGAAGCTGCGCAAAATGTCTCAGCAACCACAAGCGCTGTTACATTTATATCGGGTGGCGTTGGTGACGACTCAATGGCACAACTTGTCGCCCGGGAAAAATATTTCGATCTGAAACTATTTCTTGTCGGCCAATCCGGTAGCTACCTAAGCGATATTCGCATCACCATCATAGACGCTAACGGAAAAGGCGTACTTCTAACCAGCAGTGAGGGACCGGTGCTCCTGGCGGATCTACCTGCCGGCACATACACCATCAAAGCCCAGAAAAACGGCCACACGCTCACGCAAAAAATCAGCGTTACACCCGGCAAACTGCAAACGACTTATTTCCGCTTCCCGGGGGAATAAAAAAGCGCCGGCCAAAGCCGGCGCCTTCACATCCAGATTACTTAGCTGCTTTACCGCAAGGGTACTTGCTCGTCAGGAAACGCAAAATGGTTTCGGCAGCAGGCACTTTAGCTTGCTTAGGATTGGCATCGACCCAGGCAACATACTCCTGAATGACCTCTTTACGCGGTTGTGCCGGCTGCTTAACGCAGATGGTATTTCGCCGCGTATTTCGGATGACGGGTCACCAGGTAGGTGTCATATACGGCCTCTCACAGGTCACAAACGAGCTGTTATCTGTACTCTTACAATAGCTCATCAATTCTTCCGTGCTAATGGCGCTAGCAGCCTGGGCGCCTGCTGAAAGGCTCATCGCAGCCACAGCCATTGAGGCAACAATTGTCAGTTTCTTCATGATGTATTCCTTAATAGGTTCTAGATGACTAAATCAAACTCTACGGGCTGATTAGCGACGACTGCCACCAAAGTGGCCACCGCCACCGCCAAAGCTACGACCACCGCCACCGCCAAAGCTTCTGCTGCTTCCGCCACCACCAAAGCTCTTGCCGCTATCAAAACGGGCGCCATGCGTATCACCAAAGCCACCGGGATCGCGACCAAAACTACCATCTCGGCTACCACCGGAACGCTCACCACCGCCAGCTCGATCTTCGCCCATACGATCACCGCTGCCGCCAAATCCATCGCGCTGCATATTCTGACGCAGCTGTTCGCGTTGAGCATCACGATTTGCACCGCCGCCTGCGCCACTCATGTTGGCGTTGCGGCGCTGCTGATCTGCTTGCCAATTACTCGAACCACTGCGGCTACCGCCCTGCCAATTATAGTTGTTGAAATTGTTGTTGTTCACGGTGAGTGAATTGCCACCACCCCAACCACCGCCACCCCAGTGGCAACCGCCCCAGAGTACCGCACCAACGGCCATGCCAACGCCAAACGATAGCAATGCGGTACCTGCTACATAACCTGGCGGATAGTAGGAATAGGGTGGATACGCTGGATAAGGCCAACCACCATAGGCTACAGCCGGGTTATAAGTTGGCACATACACCACTTGCGAATTAGCCGGCTGAATCACGATCGGTGCGCTACCGCCGCCCGATACGGTCTGCTGCGCATTGGATTGCAGAGCGCCAGATTGTTGTGCCTTGGCACGCAATCCCTGAATGGCATTCATCACATCGAATTGCTGCGCCAGAACGGCGTTGCCCAGATTCTGGGTCCAGCTGAGCTCCGAGCCCATCATGTTCAAAACCGGTGGGAACGACACCAGCGACTTCACGCTGGCGTCCCAGTTTTGCTGTTGTAGCGCCTGATTCAGTGCGCTCCCCTTCAGATGGCTATTAGCTTTCTGCCAGTTTGAGGCTTCTGCTACTTCCAGCGGGTACATCTATGCCATCATCACCTGGGACACGAGCGCATCCGGGTAAAGCGCAATCGGCGCCACCAGCGCAACAGAAACCAAACCAACGAGCAAACGGGACGGCAGCCCCGGTTTTTTTGAAAACGTCATGCGTACTCCTTTGGACATCACAATAGTTTGCCCTATATATGCTCATGATTAATACGAGGCCTGCCGATGATGGTTGTCTTGTGTTACAGCGAGGTACCCGTTTTCGTGGTTAGGTTGCGCAACCGCAACGCCCAGTGCAGCGGTAGAGATGAGTACGATCCAGACGAACAAGTTTTTCATGATGATGCTCCTTATGTGTCACCATTGGTTTCGGGCATGGAGACATCATATGAGTCGAGAGTCTCACCAGATGAGCCTCTCGTTTTGCATGAAAAATATTTTTTAGGTATCTGACTTTAATCGCAGTTCGTTGCGCTACCGCTATTCAAACAGCTGGTGCCATCAAAGTTGTAAGTAGTATTGCCCATAGTCTGGTATTCACTGCCATCCGTGCCCAACACCAAACCGTCATCGGTCTGATAGGTGGTGCCGGTGTCGCTCTGGATCACGCTGCCTGATTGCTGGTACGTAGCGCCTCCGGGGGCGTAGGTATCGCCGCCGAGGTTTTGATACGAGCCAGCCGTACTGTTATAACCGTTGTCTACGCCCATACTATCCTGCGCAAAGGCACCGCCAGTGATTAAACAGAGGAAAAGGCATATCGCGGGGGATTTGATCATGGTGAAACGGTGCTGAAATCCGAATTGTGGATAATGTACCTGTTTCTTAGTTAAAAAGGCTGCGGATGCAAGGTCGTCCCCTGATTAATCGATACCCAACCCCTCTCGCCAGATGCTGTCTGGCGCTGTTGGTGAGCGTATTGATTTCAGGCAGGGCCATTGCCGCCGATGAGAGCACTACTGCCGCCGAAAGCACCCAAATGGAAGCCCAGAAGCAAATCCAGCCAGAGTCTGAAACAAGGCACCACCACAATGCGGAGCAAGGTGACGCTGACGTCACCCAATGAAGCACCCGCGGTAACGATTGAATCCAAGGGCTTACGCGGCAAAGCCAGTTTTTATGGTGCCAGATTTCAAGGACGAAAAACCGCAACCGGTGAGATTTTCAACAACAAACTTTTTACGGCCGCCAGTAAGTTGCTGCTTCTTGGCTCTCTGGTGATTGTGAAGCGTCCGGATACCAATCTGTGCGTTGTCGTCAAAGTCAATGATCGGATGCACCCCAAGCACCGCGCCCATGTCATCGATGTCTCACATAGCGCCGCAAAATATCTCGACATGGTCCGGGATGGCGTCGTGAAAGTACAGATCGTGCCAATTTCGGCCAATGCAGCGCCAGGTACTACCGTTGACTGCGCCATGGGTGGCGAACTGGAAGAAGACTGCGAGAACTGTGATTCGCCCCTGCAGTTTAATAACTAGTCTTGCGCCTCAAGGTGCCTGATCCGAATCACAATCTCCCGGCGAACAAGCTCTAAAGCACTCTTCATCGTGAAGAAACGATTAGTTTCGTCCGAAGAAATCCAAAAATCACCGATTTCCACCTCCAGCTGATCGAGACGTTCCTGCAAATATTGCAATTCCGAGACGTGCTTTGCCTCGTACATACGCTGTTCAACCAACTTAATTTCGTCATAGGCATCGGAAATCAGCATTTGCGAACAGAACAAACGATAATTGGGTACCAATCGGAAGAATGGCAAGACAACCGCTAGAACACCAAGCGCCAGCAACCACATACGATCAACAGAGCTCACAATCCAGAACGGCATTAGGCCGGCAAGCCATGGCTCGCCTTTATCGTAATACCGCTTGGCAATCGGGCTTAACGGGATGCTGCGATCGATATAAGCAGGGAATGTGTCGCCTTTACCGAAGAAGAGATTGTTTTCATTGCCGATCTCATTGGTTGCTGCAAGAAAGAGCTGTTGAATAGCCGGGTGCATGCTTTTCTCTACTAGCAAGGTTACGGTAGAGGCGATCATATGAACGTCTTCTGGCGGATCCAGCTTAATCAAATTAAGTGAACCTCGCGGAATCACTACCGTATCCAGATAAGGCACCCGCTTTACGTAAGCTGCAGCATAAGCAAAGTCAAAAATCTTGAGCTCGGGATGAGCCAGCAAACTCTGGATTATTGGCGAGTCAAATCCATCGACGATGGCCATAGCGGCGATTTCACCATCGAGCAGCTGCTGCATCGCTTCCGTGTGCGGCAATCGACGAAAATTGGCATCGTCTTCACGCAGATGGATGCCACGCATGGCCAACACTTTCTTGAGCAAAAGTTCTGTGCCGCTTCCTTCCAGACCGATGGCGATGGGTTTCCCCTTGAGATACCCCAAGGCATCCTGGCCTTTCAGCACAGGGCCGCGATAAAACAACCACAGTGGCAAATAATCGACACTGCCCAGAGAATAAAGTTCTGGATACTCTCCCTTATGGGCAATGCCCTTCAGTAATAATCCCGCGTTCACGGGGGATTTGCCATCGGCCGCATCTTCCAGGCTTTCACGCGACCCCTTCGTATTGACCAGCTTAAGGGTGACCCCCTTCCCGGGCAAAAATTTCCTGGTAGCGTTTACCTATAACCTCGTAAGTTGAACCGGGTTGCCCTACAGCCAGCGTCACATCACCTGGCGGCACAGGCCGTGTAAATATGAACAAGAGCACGAGGCCGCAGAACAACACCAGCAAAGACACCCACTCTCTCCGAAACAAAATGCGCCAAGCCAAATGCTCTTCTTTAAGGCGATTCTTCAGAAATCTAACGAGGTTGTGGCTGTTTCTGGAGCTCCTTTCTATATTGTGGCATGCCGCCCAATAAAAAGGCCACGGTTTCCCGTGGCCACGAACTGATGCTTTTGCCGCTTAGCTGGCAAGCACAGCTTCGATTTGAGCAAAAGTTTTTGCAACGGAATGAATCTGCGTTGTAACACCAAGCTGCCGAGCAATTTGCGATGCCGAAAAGATGCCGCGAACCATCTGGCGATTGGTCAACGGATCCACATCCACCACAAGCGCATGGTTACGATTGTGTGCCTTGAGGGTTTCGATCACATCCAGCACCTTGGCCCGTGCAACCTGTTTAAGCGTCAGCACTTCAATGTCGCTCTGTGGTGTCATCACATTTTTAACCGTAATTTCGCCATGCTTCAGGCCTTGTTTCTGCACACACTGCATCGGCTTTTCACCGAGCACATCCGTCGCAATCAACAACCCAACCACATCACCCTTGCTATCTGTAACGATCAAAGAACGCACCCCACGCGAGATCATCAGGTGATTCGCATGGCTCAGCAACACATCCGATCTCACTGTAGCCGCAACAATCTGCTTCAGATCTGTCATAACCTCGATGGCTGGCGAATCGGGTGTCACGATGTCTGCCTGGCTAGTCGGCAAATGAAAGCCAGTGCCTTTTTCCAGTGAACTGACCTTGAGGATGATTGGACTGCCCATGCTGCTGTCTCCTTTGGTTACTGAGGGGTTGACCCGTATTCTTGTGCGACGGCCACACTATGGCACATCCTAACGGCACTTTACTATTAAACTTACAAAATTATCCAGACAATTTATTGCTGCATTGCAACCATCTCTCATGAAACATATCAACCCGATTACAACCCTGATTGTTATTCTCTTTGGTCTGATGCTCTGGCAAATGCATCTGCAACACTGGGGCAGCTTTCTGCTTCTGGTTGCGGCCGAAGCGGCATTAATTGCTGTGCGCTCTACCGAATCCGCCAAGTCCAAAAGGCTGTGAATCATGCGTCGTTTAAAACTATTTATGCTTGCCTTACTGGCTACCTTCATGCTCATGGCGTGTTCTAGCCAGCCTCCATTCAAAGCCAAGCCCGTGCCTGATAGTCCTGTAGCGCCTGCTTTTACACTGACCGATCAATACGGCACACAGCGCTCTTTGAGCGACTTTAAGGGCAAAGTCGTCAGCCTTTTCTTCGGCTTTACTCATTGCCCGGACATTTGCCCAACCCACCTGGCCAGACAAGCAGAAGTCATGCGTCAGCTGGGTCCCCAAGCCGAACAGGTAGCGGTACTTTTTGTCAGCTTAGATCCGGAACGGGGTACGTCTGCGGCGCTCAAAACCTATATGGATGCTTTTGATCCTCGATTTATCGCTCTGACAGGATCAACGGAACAAACCAGCAAGGTTGCCAAGCAATACAAAATTTTCTGGCAAAAAACCCCTCTGCCAGATTCTGCGCTGGTCTATACCATTGACCACACCACCAACAGCTTTGTTATCGACCAAACAGGACGACTCCGCTTAGTCGTTCCCCACGAAATGTCCGCTACTGACGTTACCCACGATCTCAAACTGATGATTGAAAAGAACTGATCATGACCAGCTACACCTTTACGCCGCCTGCAGAAACACTCATTCCTGTTGCGGGATCAGCAGCAAAGTTTCCTGTGCGTCGTATTTACTGCGTTGGTCGCAACTATGCGGAACATGCCCGTGAAATGGGCTCCGATCCGAATCGCGATCCCCCCTTTTTCTTTTCAAAGCTACGTGTGGTGCCAGACGGTGGCGATATTCCATTTTCGCCAGCCACCAGCAATCTGCAGCACGAGGTCGAGTTAGTTGTTGCAATCGGCAAGGGCGGCAGTGACATCCCTGAATCCGATGCCTTAGCGCATGTCTATGGTTACGCCACGGGCATTGATTTCACGCGTCGCGATTTGCAAACCCTGGCACGGGAAAAACAGCACCCTTGGAAACTAGGCAAAGGCATGGATCACGGGACGCCTATTTCGGCCATTGTTCCAAAAGCAGCCCATACGCTCGCTAACGATGCAGCCATCTGGCTCAAGGTTAACGGTGAGCTACGACAATCCTCGCGTCTTAACCAGATGACCTGGAATGTTGCCGAAATCATCAACCGGCTCTCCCACTTTTTCGCTCTGGCACCGGGAGACCTCATTTATACGGGCACTCCCGGCGGCGTTTCAACTTTGCTCGCCGGTGATTCAATCATCTGTGGCATCGATGGACTTCCCCAACTCGAAGTCACCCTCACCCAATCAGGTAAAGCGTCTTAGCGACCTGAAGGTGTTACGATCAAATTAAATCACTCCCCTTGGCTCCCGGCATGCACTCTTTCCTGACTTGGACCTTTAACGGCGCACTGATCGCCGCCGCTGTGTTCATTCATTACGAAACACTCTACAGCCTGGCCCGCCACTTACTCAACCTGTCGAACGTGCCACCTCGTTACAGGGTATTGCTCGGTGTATTCGCCATTCTTACCACGCACGCTATTGAAATATGGGTGTTTGCCTTTGGTTTTTACACGATGGTTAAGAATGGCATGGGCAACCTGTTCGGCATGGCCACGGCAGATCTTTTGAGTGACTGCGTCTATCTTTCATGGATCTCGTTTACGACTGTTGGCTTTGGCGATATCGCCGCCAATGGTGACCTACGATTCCTGCCCGGTCTGGAAGCCCTAACGGGTTTTGTGCTGATCACCTGGTCTGCCTCATTTCTATTCATTAAAATGCAGAAGTTCTGGCCCATGAACAAGCACGTTGAACACCATCCGGATAACCGCGACCACTAAACCACCATTTGGTCTGGGGACGGCTGGCGGATGTTAGAATCACGGCCTGATTTCTTGCTGACAAAGACCCCCGCATGGATACCGTTCTGCTGCTCAAAGCCCTTATTCTCGGCGTTGTCGAGGGTCTGACCGAATTTCTCCCAATTTCGTCGACTGGCCACCTGATTCTGGCGGGCGATCTTCTCGACTTCAACGATGAAGCTGGCAAGATTTTTGAGATTGTTATCCAGTTTGGCGCCATTCTTGCCGTTGTCTGGGAGTATCGCGCCCGCTTATGGGAAACGATTTCCTCTTGCCCGACTAGCCGCAAAGCGCAGCGTCTGATTATCAACGTTGCAGTTGCCTTCATGCCGTTGGCCATTCTGGGTCTGCTCTTTCATAAAACCATTAAAGCCCACCTGTTCAACCCGATTTCGGTCGCTGCCGCTTTCATTATCGGCGCACTGTTTATCTTCTGGGCAGAAAAACGCCATCACCGCGTTCGTGTGCCATCGGTCGATGATCTCACCTTCAAAGATGCGCTGATGCTGGGCTGCATACAGGCGCTTGCTCTAATCCCGGGGACATCTCGATCCAGCGCCACCATTATTGGCGGTTTGCTGATGGGGCTATCGCGCAAAGCTGCGACCGAGTTCTCATTCTTTCTCGCAATCCCCACGCTGGGTGTTGCCACGATTTACCAAGTTTATAAAGAATGGGCAACAATCCAGAATACCGATCTGAGCATGTGGGCCGTTGGGTTTACCTCTGCATTTATCTCGGCTTTCCTTTGTATTCGTTGGCTGCTCCGCTACATCACCACGCATAACTTCATCATCTTTGCCTGGTACCGCATTGTTTTCGGCCTCGTCGTTCTGGTCACGGCCTATACCGGTGTCGTAAGCTGGTCTGCCCACTAACACCACGCCAACATCATGGGCGAACACGCCCTCTTCGAGGAAAGCGGTGCCTTCCGTGCCGGAACCATCCAGGCAGACCAGAATACGACGCTACAGGTGGAGCTCCCCGGTGGCAAACGTCAGAAGCTAAAGGCCGCGCAAGTGCTATTGCGCTTCCGTGACCCCTCGCCGGCACAGCTACTGCCTGCAGCGGAACCGCTCGCTGCAGACATGGATGCGGCATTTCTCTGGGAATGTGCTCCGGAAACAGACTTCGGGTTTGCTGATTTTGCAGCAGACTACTATGGGCATACGCCGTCTGCGATTGAAGCTACGGCATTGCTCATTGGGATGCAGAATGCACCCCTGTATTTTCATCGTCGCGGCAAAGGCATGTTCCGCCGCGCCCCGCCAGAAATTCTAAAAGCAGCGCTTGCCGGTACAGAAAAGAAACGCCTCCAGGCCGAAGCTATCGAGCGCATGGTGACGCAACTTGTGGCCGGTTCTTTGCCGCCCGAGCTGATCGATCAGGTCGATGCCCTACTCATTCAGCCGGATCGCAATCGACCTGAGGTCAAGGCATTTGAAACCGCCTGCGAAAAGACGAATGAATCCCCCGCCGCACTACTTTTACGTTGCGGCGCTTTCCCAGATGCTTATCACTGGCACTTCCGTCGCTTTGCCGCTGAGCGCTTCCCTAAGGGCATCGGCTTTCCCGAACTGCCAGAACCCGCTACAACAGCTGATTTACCGCTTGCCGATGTACAAGCCGTATCCATTGATGATGCCAACACGACAGAAATCGACGACGCGCTCTCGGTAACACGCCTACCAGGCATCGGCTGGCGCATTGGCGTCCACATCGCTGCACCCGGCTTAGGCATTCTGCCCGGCTCTCCGCATGATGCGGTTGCTCGCGCCCGCCTCTCAACGGTGTACATGCCCGGGCATAAGATCACCATGTTGCCCGATGCCTTAGTTGCCCGTTTCACGCTGGCCGAAGGCAAAGCCTGTCCGACCCTATCACTTTACCTCAACGTCAGCGAAGACTTTGAAATATTGAGCTACGAATCACGTATCGAGCGTGTGCCAATTGCCGCCAATCTCCGCCTGCATGAAATCGAACCGATCATGGATGCGGAACGCTTGAATGCAGGAGACACGCCAGATTGTGCCTACGGCGATACCCTGCGTACCCTCTGGCGCTTTGCTGGGGCATGTGCCGGACGCCGCGGTAAAGCATCGGCGCAAGCCGGGCTGCACGATTACCACTACCAGATTGACGGTCCGTTACACGACAAAGCCACTGGCGAAATTCTCGACCCGGCCACATGCACCGTGCACATTGAAGCACGCAAACGTGGCAGCCCGGTTGATATGCTCATTGCCGAATTAATGATTCTGGCCAATGCCACTTGGGGACAGTTACTGGCAGACAAAGGCGTACCCGGTCTCTACCGCGGGCAGGTTGCCGGCAAAGTGCGCATGACGACCTCGGCGATTCCGCACGAAGGTCTCGGTGTGGCCTGTTATGCCTGGAGCACCTCGCCACTCCGTCGCTATTCAGATCTGATTAATCAATGGCAACTCATTGCCGTTCTCTCCGACAAGCCGGCCCCCTTTGCGCCGCGCTCGGCCGAGCTTTTTGCGGCGATGAGAGATTTTGACCTAACTTACGCTGGCTACGCAGACTTCCAGCGCCGCATGGAACGCTATTGGTGTCTCCGTTGGCTGCAGCAAACCGGTACGACACAGGTTGAGGGTACCGCCATGCGCAATCCACCTAATGTGCGCATTGATGGTCTGCCACTGGTCGTACAAGTCCCCTCCGCACCTGAATCTGCGCCAGGCAGCCGCATGAACCTCACACTCGGCCAGCCTGACCTGCTGGACCTGAGCATCCACAGCCGCTTCGAATCAATGCTCGCAAGCAGCCATGCCGAAAACGACGGGGATCTGGAACTTCTAGGATGAAGTGCCTCTGGAAGACGCTCTGATCGAAGCAGAAGAAGATCTGGCAGAAAAAGAAGAAACAGGCTCGCCAGTAGATCCCGTCGCTCCGGCAACACCCGAATAACCATACCACCAGGCAGACGAATGCTCGGACTACAATACCACCATGTCCGCAGCTCCTAAACGCGCTTCTACATCAACCCAGCCGCTGGCTGACCATGATTCCTGGTCGCCTAAGCCGTTGGGGTGGCGTTTGCTTTTTAATGATCGATTACTGTGGATTGCGCTGGGCGTCTCTTTCGTCGCCCATCTTTTTATTCTGGCGCCCCGATACGGCATCAGGTTGCCAGAGCGCAGTGACAAATCGCTCACCGTGTCGTTTCGTGCCCGATCGCCCGCACCAATGAAGGCGCGCAACAGCCAAGCACGATCATTGCCAGCAAACGCAAACCGGCACGCGCCAAAGTGATTAAGCCCGTCACTAAATCAAGCGGCATTGCTCACAGCCTCACTGATCAAGTTGCCCGCTCAACCCCCCAACTCAGCGCAGCAACACCAAACACACCGACTGCGGGCAGCACAATGGGTACGGGTCGACGCGTTACGCTGACATCCAACATGAAGGACTATCGCTACAGACAATATCTTTCAGATTGGCGCAATAAAGTCGAACGGATTGGTGCCATGAACTACCCGGAAGAAGCACGAGGCAAATTCTTTGGCTCCCTGGTCCTCTCCGTTGCTTTGCGCCCGGATGGCAGCGTCGATCGTATTATCGTTGTGCGCTCCTCTGGGAACAAAGTTCTGGATGACGCCGCCAAACGTATCGTTATGATGAGGTCGCCATTTGCACCATTCACTCCAGACATTCGTAAAGAAACGGACTATCTGGACATTACCCGCACCTGGAATTTCACCCAGGGCGACGCACTGGAAACCCGATGACGACTTCAACATCACTTACCAACTACGCCGTGCTTGGGCACCCTATTCACCATTCGATGTCGCCGCAGATTCATGCAGCGTTTGCCGCACAAACAGGACAAGAATTAAGCTACACAGCCATTGACGTTGCGCCTGCAGATCTGGGTGCCACACTTGAGCGGTTGCCACATGAAGGCTTCCGGGGCGTCAACATCACCGTGCCACACAAAGAAGCCGCCTGGTCTTACGCGCAACAGCACGGCACGCTATCCGAGCGTGCGGCCATGGCCAGTGCAGTGAATACGCTGGCCTGGACAAACGATGGCCTGATGGGTGATAACACCGATGGTCAAGGCCTACTCAACGACCTACAGCAACGGCATGGGCTCAACCTGAATAACAAACGCATTCTATTGCTAGGCGCTGGCGGCGCAACCCGCGGCGTTATTTTGCCTTTACTGGCGACGAAACCGGCAACGTTGATGATTGCAAATCGCACGGCATCCCGCGCCAATGATCTGGCGAATTTGTTCACACCCAAAGCCGTAGACGCAGGCTGCTTGTTGCACGGCTGCGGTTTAGATGCGCTGGACGATATTATCGGCACAACCAGTGCTTTTGATATTGTCATTAATGCTACCAGCGCCAGTCTTGGCGGTGAGGCAATCCAGCTCCCGGCTGGCACCATAACGACGAACGGCTTTGCCTACGACATGATGTACGGCAAAGCGCTTATGCCGTTTCTGTCGTCACAAAGTGGCGCGGGCGTAGCGCACCTTGCTGATGGCCTGGGCATGCTGGTTGAACAAGCAGCTGTGACTTTTGAGATCTGGCGGGGCGCTCACCCTGACACGCAGCCTGTCTATGAGGCACTGCGCGAACAACTGGCCCGTAAATAGCCAATGGCTTCCCGTCGCCCACGCTGGATACGTCGGATTTTCTTGTTAGCGATCAGCGCTTTTCTGCTCATCCAGCTCTGGTTTTTTGCCTGGGTCGTGGTCTGGAAGGTCTACGAGCCTGGACCAACCCAGTTCATGAAAATCCGCCTAGCTGAACTGCAAAAGAAAAACCCCAACGCAAAACTGCAACAGACCTGGGTCTCTTACGGATTCATTTCGCCGAATCTCAAACGTGCTCTGATTGCCGCTGAAGACAGCAAGTTTATGCAGCATCAGGGCTTTGATTTTGACGGCATCCAGAAAGCCTTTGAAAAGAACGAAAAGCGCGGGCGTATCGCGGCCGGTGGTTCAACCATTACCCAGCAGCTCGCCAAAAACCTTTTCCTCTGGCCGGAGAAAAGCTTCATCCGCAAAGGAGAAGAAGCCCTCATTACGCTGATGATTGAAAGCACATGGAGCAAACGCCGTATACTCGAGGTCTATATGAACGAAATCGAATGGGGCACCGGCATCTTTGGCGCAGAAGCGACTGCACGCCATTACTTTGGCATTTCTGCCAATGAACTCAACGAATACCAGGCTGCCATGCTGGCCTCTATGGTGCCGAGTCCGCAATACTATGACCGCAAGGGCGAAACCGAAGGCCTGATAAGGCAAACTGAGGTGATCTTCGAGCGCATGAACAAGGTTGCCATTCCACCTACGCGTTAATGCATCTGAGGCATAGCTGTTTGTGGTTATCCGGTTTAAGTTGGATCAACAAGTGCCGCTTCTTGTAGACAATTGGAGCCTGCCATGGGGATCGTTTTTCGAACTGAAAGAGATAGTCTTGGGGAAGTCAGTGTTCCTGCCGACAAACTCTGGGGCGCACAAACCCAGCGCTCGCTGACGTACTTCAGTATCGGCAAAGATCTTATGCCGGCCGAAATGATCGGTGCTTACGCCATCCTGAAAAAAGCTGCGGCGCGGGTAAACGCCTCGGGTAACCTGCTAGACAAACACATAGCGCTGCTAATTGAACGCGCATGTGATGAAATTCTCGCCGGTCAGCATGATGCGATGTTTCCGCTCCACGTCTGGATGACAGGCAGCGGGACACAGTTCAACATGAACGTGAATGAGGTCATTTCCAATCGTTGCTGCCAACTAGCGGGCACTGAGCTTGGCAGCAAAACACCGGTTCACCCCAATGACCACGTGAACATGTCGCAGTCATCCAATGACAATTTCCCTACAGTGATGCACATGGCAGCGGCCATTCGTATCGTGCATCACTTGTTTCCTGCAATTACGTTGCTCAGAAGCCATCTCCATGAGAAGGCCGAGGCCTGGAAAGATATCGTCAAGATTGGCCGCACGCATATGCAGGACGCAACACCGATCACATTAGGCCAGGAGTGGTCAGGCTATGTCGGGATGCTGGATGACGATATTGTTCGCATCCAGAACGCCCTGCCTGACGTATATAAATTATCCATCGGTGGCACAGCGGTCGGCACAGGCCTCAATGCACCCCCAGGTTTTGACGAAAAGATGGCCGTTGAAATTGCGAACTTTACCAGCTTACCATTTGTATCAGCGCCCAACAAATTTACAGTACAAGGCGCACATGACGCACTGGTACAGCTTTCGGGTGCGCTTAAAACACTGGCTGTTTCTCTGTATAAGATTGCCAACGATATACGACTGCTCGCCTGCGGGTCTCGCGCCGGCTTTGCTGAGCTTAACCTCCCCGCTAACGAGCCGGGATCATCCATCATGCCCGGCAAGGTCAATCCGACTCAGGCCGAAGCGCTCTCCATGCTAGCTGTTCAGGTGATGGCAAACGATGTCGCCGTTTCCTTTGGCGGTGCCAGTGGCTATCTGGAAATGAACGTCTATAAGCCGTTGATCATTCATAACGTCATGGGTTCAATTAATCTGCTGACAGACGGGTGCAACAACTTTGCGAAGCACCTGGTAAAAAATACAGAACCCAATCTTAAAAACATTCAATCTCACCTGGATCGATCACTAATGCTGGTGACTGCACTCGCACCAGTCATTGGGTATGACAAAGCATCAGAGATCGCTCATCATGCGCTCACCAACGATCTTACGTTGCGTGACGCTGCATTGGCACTCAAGTATGTTTCGGCAGAAGACTTCGATCGGATTATCGATCCAGGCAAGATGGTTCATCCTTATATTGCCAGCGGCAATTAAGCCGATGCCTTTAGTCGAAGTACGTTCGCGCTTCTTCAAAGCGGGTAGCGAACCAGCCCTGGTCGAGGTGATCGATCCGGACCTTACCTTTGCTATTGGGGGCGTGAATGAAACGTTGATCCCCGATGTAAATACCAACGTGGGAATAACTGAACCCACGCGTATTAAAAAAGATCAGATCTCCCGGTTTGACTGCCGCAGGCGCAATTTGGCGACCGCGAGAGGCCATGTCTTTTGCGCTGCCTTTAAGCTTGTAATCAGCCGCCTGTCCATAGAGCCAACTCACCATCCCGCTACAATCCAGGCCTGCCTGCGGGTTTTTTCCGCCAAACTGGTAGCCCGTATCAATGAGATGCATGGCCATGATGGTCACTTCCTGACCCTTTACGGTCGGGGGCAGGTTGTCCGCACCAAAACGGGTAATGCTTTTATTCCCTGTGCTCGCACAACCCGCCACCATCAGCAACAAGGCCAAATACCAGGCCATCCTGGGCAGCAGCCATCCCCTAAAAAAACCATGGCTAAGCGATGGTCGCGATAGAACGCAGTTCGTCATATGATTCGAAGTGTGGCGTAACCTGCTTGCTCCTGCAAGTGAATTTACCCTTGAACACTAATTCCTTCGCCTGTTGTCTGTTTGAAAGTTCGCAATGCCGCTGACCCGCCTCAAAGACCCATCGCTTCTTCGCACCGACGCCTACATCAATGGGCAATGGCTAGGTGGCCAACGCCATTTTGTCGTCACTGATCCGGGCAATGGCCAACTGCTTGGCAATGTTGCCGACATGTGTGCTACAGAAACCCGTTTGGCCATTGATGCTGCCGAAGTCGCCTTCCCAACATGGCGAGCCCAAAGCGCCAAAACCCGCAGCGCAATTCTGCGCAGGTGGTATGACCTTATTCAATTAGCCAAAGAGGATCTTGCGACCCTTATTACGGCCGAAGGCGGCAAGGTCTACACAGAAAGCCTTGGTGAAATAGCCTACGCCGCGTCTTTTGTCGAATGGTTTTCAGAGCAGGCGCGTCGGGTGAATGGTGAAATCCTGCCTTCCAACACCCTTGATAAACGTTTGCTTGTAACACGCGAACCCATTGGCGTTTGTGCCGCAATCACTCCCTGGAATTTTCCGGCAGCGATGATCACCCGCAAGGTTGCGCCTGCCCTGGCCGTAGGCTGCACTGTCGTTGTTAAACCCGCCGAACAGACACCACTCACTGCACTGGCACTCGCTGTATTGGCTGAGCGCGCCGGTATTCCCCCCGGTGTGTTTAACGTTGTTACGGGCGACGCTGACTCCGCCCCGGAAATTGGCGCGGTACTCACTGGCGATGCCCGTGTACGCAAACTTTCTTTCACAGGTTCTACCCAGGTTGGCCGCTTGCTGATGGCACAGTCTGCACCTAGCCTCAAGCGACTGTCGCTCGAGCTCGGCGGTAATGCCCCTTTTATTGTTTTCGAGGATGCCGATCTGGATGCTGCGGTTGAAGGCGCCATGGCCTCCAAATACCGCAATAGCGGACAAACCTGCGTCTGCGCCAACCGCTTCCTGGTACACGAAGCCATCATGGATGCATTTGCCGAGAAGCTTGCAACCAAAGTCCGCGCACTCAAAGTGAGCCATGGTTTTGAAAACGATGCACAGATTGGCCCCCTAATTGATACCAGCGGGCTAGAAAAGGTAACAGCCCTGGTCAGTGATGCGGTATCCCACGGCGCCACTATCGTTACCGGGGGCGCTGCTGATGCCCAGGGTGCACTGTATTATCAACCGACCGTGATTAAAAATCTGACGCCCAATATGCGCATTATGCATGAAGAAATTTTCGGGCCAGTCGCTGCGTTGTTCGCTTTTAGCGACGAATCCGAAGCGGTTCGAATGGCGAACGACACGGAATTCGGTTTGGCCGCCTATTTCTACACGCGAGATACCAACCGGATATTCCGTGTTGCCGAAGCGCTGGAATACGGCATGGTGGGCGTAAATACTGGTCTGATGTCGAGTGAAGTCGCGCCATTTGGTGGCATCAAACAATCCGGATTTGGCCGCGAAGGCTCACAACATGGCGTTGATGAATATCTGAGCACCAAGTACATCTGTCTGGCTATCGACTAATTGACCTGTCATTAAAGATTCATGACGCATCGCAGCATAAATTGCTATGATGTCAGCATGATTAATTGCAACGCTCGAGGCTAGTTATGGGTACGATTCGTCCCACTTATTACACCGATGAACTCAAAGTCGGCATGACGGCATTTCAGTCAAAAACGATTACCGAAACAGACATCATTCTGTTTTCCGCGGTATCCACCGATACCAATGCAATCCACCTGGATGAGGAATATGCCAAAACAACCCGTTTTGGCACCCGTATTGTTCAGGATTTTCTCACTGCCAGCCTCATTTCTTCGGCATTGGCCAATCGTCTGCCAGGGCCCGGCACGATCTTCCTGGCACAGAACATGAAATTTCTGGCGCCGGTTCATCCGGGTGATACCGTGACCGCCACACTGACCGTACTGGATGTCGATTACGTCAAGAATAAGGTGCGCATTGAAACCATTTGTACAGTTGGCGACAAACGTGTGGTGGAAGGTGAAGCGCTGGTTCTGGCGCCCGCCCGTCCCAAAGAATGAGGCTTAGAGCAGCACGATATCGTGCTGCTCGGGTCCGTAACCGGACTCTCCTTGCAGCGAGATCGGCTTGCCAATAAAGTCTGAAGCCATCGCCAGTGCCTGCTCTTCCTCTTCAAGGAAGAGATCCACTACTTTCTGGCTCGCAATAACACGGTATTCACGCGCTTCAAACTGACGGGATTCGCGCACAATCTCACGCAGAATCTCGTAACAGACTGTCCGCGCAGTTTTAACCTGCCCCCGACCATCACAGGTCGGACAGGTTTCACACAAAACGCGCGCCAGCGATTCGCGTGTGCGTTTACGCGTCATTTCCACCAGGCCCAGCGCCGTGAAGCCATTCACCGTCATGCGCATATGATCACGGCTCAGGCATTTGCATAACTCCGCCAGCACTGCCTCCTGGTGCGCCTCGTGGTCCATATCGATAAAATCGAGAATGATGATACCACCCAGATTACGCAAACGCAGCTGGCGCGCAATGGCTTGCGCCGCTTCAAGATTGGTCTTGAAAATCGTTTCGTCGAAATTTCGAATACCGACAAACGCTCCCGTATTCACATCGACAGTGGTCATGGCTTCGGTCTGGTCAATAATCAGATACCCGCCCGACTTGAGATCCACCCTGCGTGATAACGCACGCTGAATTTCTTCTTCGACACCATACAGATCGAAGAGCGTACGATCTTCGTTGTAGTGCTCCAGCAAACCCGTGATACCGGGCACATAGATATCGGCAAACTCTTTCAGCTTCTGGAAGGTCTCTCGCGAGTCAACCAAAATACGCTCGGTCTCCGGGTTGGCGAAGTCACGCAGCACCCGCTGCGCTAAAGAGAGATCCTGATACATCAGGCAGGGCACGGGCGACGTCGTAATCAGCTGTTTGAGGCCCGCCCAGATTTTACGTAAATAATTAATATCGTCTTGCAGAGAAGCGTCATCTGCAGTTTCCGCGATGGTACGCAGAATAAATCCACCGGTTTCGTCATCGGGGACCAAACGAGTCAGCCGCTCACGCAATGCCTCGCGCTCGGCCTTATCAATCCGTTGCGAAATGCCGATATGTTTTTCCTGAGGCAAATACACCAGCATCCGACCCGCGATGGAGACCTGGGTCGACAAACGTGTGCCCTTGGTACCGATAGGGTCTTTAATCACTTGTACCAGTAGCGTCTGACCTTCGCTAATGACCTCTTCGATCGGGCGGTATTCACGGTTCGCGACATCGCCAACCCGCGCCTGCCAGATGTCGGCCACATGCAGAAATGCCGTGCGCTCCAGCCCCACATCGACAAATGCCGATTGCATACCCGGCAGAATCCGGACCACGCGGCCCAGATAGATATTGCCCACCAACCCCCGGGTTGTGTGTCGCTCAACGTGAAGTTCCTGGACAATCCCCTGCTCGAGGATGGCAACCCGGGTCTCTTGGGGCGTGAAATTAATGAGGATACTTTCGGCCATAGGTAGAATGTGTGCCTGAATGTTTTTTATTGCCTGTTTTTACTGCTGCTTGATAGCCGAATTCTATTATGCCCACGAAAACCGAACTTCTCGCCCCTGCTGGTTCCCTGGCCATGATGCGTACCGCCTTTGCCTTTGGGGCCGATGCCGTCTATGCCGGACAGCCCCGCTATAGCCTACGCGTCCGCAATAACGAGTTCAGTACGCTGGATGCCATCAAAGAAGGCATCGACGAAGCCCATGCCCAGCAGAAATCGTTCTATATCGTCAGCAATATTTCACCGCATAACGCCAAGCTAAAGACCTATCTGGACGACATGGCACCGGTTGTCGCCCTCAACCCGGATGCCCTGATCATGGCCGACCCCGGATTGATCGACATGATCCGGGATCGCTTCCCGGAAGTGCCCGTCCATCTCTCCGTTCAAGCAAATACCGTTAACTGGGCCAGCGTCCGCTTCTGGGGCAAGATGGGCGTTAAACGCGTGATTCTGTCGCGCGAACTCTCCCTCGACGAAGTCGCTGAAATTCGTCAGCAGTGTCCGGACATGGAGCTTGAAGTCTTTGTGCACGGTGCGCTATGCATCGCCTACTCCGGTCGTTGCCTGCTCTCTGGCTACTTCAATCACCGAGACCCAAACCAAGGCACCTGCACCAACTCGTGCCGCTGGGACTACAAGCTCAAACCAGATACAGAGGCAGAAGCCACCCCTGGCCTGACGGGCAGCAACTTCCCGCCGCTGGTTGTCGAAGAATCCAAGCGCCCTGGCGAACTGATGCCCATCGAAGAAGATGAGCATGGCACCTACATTCTCAACTCCCGCGACCTCCGTGCCATTGAGCACGTCGAGCGTCTCATCGAGATTGGTGTCGATTCACTCAAGATCGAAGGCCGAACCAAATCGCCGTATTACGTTGCGCGCACCTGCCAGGCATATCGCCATGCGATTGACGATGCCAAAGCTGGGCGCAGCTTTAACCCACTGCTCATTGGCGAGCTGGAAGGCCTGGCCAATCGCGGCTACACCGATGGTTTCTACCAGCGTCATCATGATTCGGACACCCAGAACTATCTACGCGGCTATTCTGAATCTGGCCGCAGTCAATATGTGGGTAACGTCGAATGGGATAGCGAACGCAATGCCTCGCGTGTGATTGTTAAAAACCACTTTGCCGTGGGCGATTGGCTGGAAATCATTCACCCCGCCGGCAACCGCATTGTGCAAGTCAAAGCCCTCGAAGGCCGCAAGATGGAATCGGTGGATGTCGCCAGCGGCGATGGTCATATCGTCTGGGTGAAAGACGCTGAATGGTCTTCTGATTGCGATGGCGCATTCCTGGCCCGCCTCCACGATGTGCCGACCGACGAAATGATTGCGGCATCAGCCTCGGCGACACATCCCAAGGCGTAAGTCATGCCGCGCCTGCTGGTAGCGATCAGTGCGCATGGTCTGGGGCACCTGGGACAGGTTGCCCCTGTCTGCAACCAGCTCACGTCACTACGGCCGGATCTGTCGCTCACCCTCTGGAGCGCTCTGCCAACCCAGGTGCTCAGCGCCCGCATCAGCGGAAATTTCGAGCACATCGCTTCTCCCTGCGATCTTGGGCTCATCATGCACGACGCCATGCGCGTCAACGTTGAAGCCAGCTGGGCCGCTTATGCCGATCGGGAAGCCCATTGGTCGTCACACCTGGAAACCGCTTGCGAACTGGTTCGTAACGCAGCCCCCGATCTGATTCTCAGTGATGTTGGCGACATGCCTTTGGCTGCAGCACAAAAGCTGGGCATCCCGGGACTTGCCATGAGTTCACTTAACTGGGCAGATACCGCGCGTTTCTACTTTGAAGCACTGCCAGACTCTGCCGCTGTGCTTAACCGAATGACAAGCATTTACGACCAGGCAACCGCCGCGCTGCGACTCACGCCGGGCATGCCTATGCGGGGTTTAACCGAACAAATCCTGCCACCCGTAGGCGCCCGCAGCGCCCGCACCAGAAATGCGCTCGAAGCGCTATTGGCTAAGCATATTGATTCATCACTGATGAGTCGGCCACGCATACTCATCGGTATGGGTGGCATCGAAACGCAACTGACCTACGAGCAATGGCCAACGCAATCCGCTTTCACGCTCCTCGTTGCCAATCAAACCCGTTTGCCGGCAGAAGGCTGTGCCGCCCAGGGAGTCATCAACATTGATAGGGTATGCGAAGCAACCGGCCTCGTCTTCACGGATCTATTGGGCTGCTGTGACGCCGTGGTCTGCAAGCCGGGTTACGGCACCTTTGTAGAAGCAGCACTCGCCGGGATTCCGGTGCTCTATGTCGAACGAGACAATTGGCCAGAGCAGCAGGTGCTGGTGACCTGGCTAGAAGCGCACGCACGTTGCGCCAGACTGGCACCAAATGTATTGCAACAGGGTCACTTTAATGGGGCATTGAGATCCCTACTCGCTCAACCCGCTACAACGCCCATTCAGCAAGATGGCGCAACCATCGCTGCGCTAGAAGTCTTGCGTTGGTTGGTTAGATCGCTAGCGCTTCAGAACGTGTACCCGCAAGATTCAAGCAAGCAAGCCGTTTCGTGCACGGGTAACCCCATAATGCCGGTAAAGTTGCCCTGCGTCTCTGCCACAAAAACACCGGCATGACCCTGAATGCCATAAGCGCCCGCTTTATCAAAGGGCTCGCCACTGGCTATATAGCGTTCAATCGTTGCGTCACTCAAAGACATAAAGCGCACCTGGCTCACCGATAGCATCTGACGGATATCGTGTCCGTGCGCCAGCACCACCGAGGTGAGCACCTCATGTGCCTGGCCCGAAAGCGCCTTGAGCATGTCACGTGCTTCATCAGCATCTGCAGGCTTACCCAGAATACGATTGCCCAATGCAACGGTTGTATCCGCAGACAACAAAGGACGCTCAGTTAGTCCGCGATCACGCACATAAAAGACTGCATGTACGGCTTTATCAAAGGCAACGCGACGCACATAGTCTCGAGGCGGTTCACCGGGAAGTACTGATTCATCGACCTCGTACTGCGCACCGGCATCATCGGTAAATTGCAGCATCTCAAATGGCACCCCCATACTCGTCAACAATTCCGCGCGACGTGGGCTTTTAGAAGCTAACCAGATTGCCTGCATGGGTTTATTCACGATGGTAGGGATGCCCGGCCAGCACCATAATCGCACGATATAACTGTTCGGTCAGCAACACGCGCGCCATAGCATGCGGCAACGTTAACGAAGACAATCGAATCATTTCATGCGCCGTTGATTTCAACGCCGGCGAAATACCATCTGCCCCGCCAATGATCAACGCCACATCCTGCACTTCACCTTGCCAGTATTTCAGCCTCCTGGATAACGCTATCGTGGTGAGATCCGTGCCACGCTCGTCCAGCATGACACGACGCGCGCCGGGAGGAATAGCGGCTTCGATGCGCCCGGCTTCCAGATCCATGATCTGCTGTGCCGTACGGTTGCCCGTGCGGGGCTCAGCTTTAATCTCATGCAGCACGATGGGCTGCGAGCGGGGAAAGCGCTTCAGGTAATCCGAACAGGCGTCAGCGGCCCAATCTGGCAGCCGCTGATCAACGCTGATCAGATGCAGCTTCATTCAGCCGATTTTTTAGCGCGTGCGACAGGCTTCTTGGCGGCGGGTTTCTTCGCTGCCGGCTTTTTAGCGGCATGTTTTTTGGCAGGCGTCTTCTCGGCTGCATCACCAGCAGGCGACTTGCTAAGCGCTTTTTTAACGCTGGCTTTTTTAGCTGCTTTCTCAGCCACATGGCCGGCAGGTTTTCCCGGGCCCCACAGGCCTTCCAGATCAAAGTGGGCGCGTACCGTCGGCTGCATAATGTGAACCACAACCGGACCCAGATCAACCAACACCCATTCACCGGTCTCTTCACCCTCTGTCGAGAGCACTTCACTGCCCGCTTCGCGTACCTTATCGGCCACACTGCGTGCCAAAGCACGCACTTGGCGGTTCGACTCACCGCTGGCCAGCACAATGCGTTCGAACATCTGGGACACTTTGGTCGTGTTAACAATGATGATGTCACGACCCTTGATATCTTCCAGCGCATCAACGGCAATGGTTTCAAGTTTTTTGATCGAGAGTTCTTTAGACATGCTGTTCCTTGATGCGGTAATGACCGTCAATGCGCGGTCTGCTGATAGAGATGGTGCTGAACGATGTAGTTTTCAACCGCTTCAGGCACCAGGCCAGAAATTGACTGTTCCTGCCCAACGGCACGACGCACTTGCGTTGCCGATACCGTACAGGGCGTTATGGTAAACGAAACCAGACATCCTGCGGGTTGTTCCCGTAGCCGGTCCAGATCGGTGGTGTGATGCTTCTCCCAGAGAGTTCTTAAGGGTTCGGGCATCTCATTGGGCACCAGCGCAGACTCAGGGCGATTCGCCACTGCAATATGGGCATAGTCCAACAACTCCTGCCAGCGATGCCAGGTAGGCAGCCCTAACAAGGCATCTGCACCCATAATAAGCAACAGGCTCGTTGCCGGCTCACGCTGGCGCACTCTTTCCAGTGTGCTGATTGTCCAGGAAGAACCTGTTTGCAGGACCTCAGCAGCATCAACCCTGCATTTGTCGTGGGTTGCGAAACCTAATCTCGCCATAGCAAGTCGGTCATTGGCATCCGCCTGGGGTAGCTGACGATGCGGTGGCTGTCCGGCTGGAATGCAGCACAGCTCATCCAGATGAAACGTCTCAATGGCTTCTTCTGCCAGCTGCAGGTGCCCGATATGCACCGGGTCGAACGTACCGCCAAGAATACCGGTCAGTTTCAGGTCGTCTGCGCCGGGGCGGCGCCCTCGTTATCGGCCAATACATCACGATAGCTGCTAAGAAAGGCTGAAACCAAGGTCGGCGCCAATACGGCCATCAGTGGCACTACCACTAATGACGTTACGACGGCATCCCCCACACCTAACGCAACCAGTAACATCATCACCACGGACGGAACCAGCACACCAAAAACCAGAATGGCAGAAAATAGGCCCATCAGGCCTTGCCAGGCTCGCCATGAACCTACCAGGCTAAAAAAGAGTGCTTTGCCCACACCGAAGCCACGCCAGGCAACCAGCAATGGCGCATAGGCAAAGGCCAACATCACAGGCACATAAACCGCCAGCGCTATCAGCATGGCAGTGAGAGATAGGTTGTCCGGGTTCAGTGTCGTTGCATCGGCACCCGCACTTAAAGTTGATCGGGCCATAAACTGCAAGAGCGTGCCGCCATCAAAAGCGGCTATCAGACCAAGCACACCGAGCGTTAGCAGAAAGTGCAGCACACCCAGACCCATCAAGGGCTGCAAGCGATTACGAAAACCGGAAAACATCAACGTAAAGCTGGGCATTGTTTCAGCGTCCAGCGCACGGCAACCTGCCAACACGCCCACCAGCAACACGGGCGCCAAGGCCGCCACCAATAGATCACCGACCACGGGAACCAGACCCACCAGTCCCAGCATCGTCCAATAAGACATCACCCAGAAAACCATGAGCACAGGATTGCGCCGGTAACGGGCAAAGCCGTCACGAAACCACTGCCAACCTGTTGCCAGGGTGATGCGTTTGATTGAATTAGACATTCGTTGGTTCAGCATCAACCGCCTGAGCTTGAGCCGCTGCTGGCTGTGTTAATTCGAACAGATCCTGATACGCTGCATAAGTAGCACCCGCCATCACCGGCACAACGACCAGCAACGCCAGACCCATGGTCAACGCCGTCAGGAAGAGCATCAACGCCACCAGAAAAAAGGCCACCACAAAGGCAGGCAAGCTACGCCAGCTCGCCACAAAAGAATGCTTCATCGCAGCGATGGCGGGAATATCATGGAACATCGCCAATGGTGGCGCCAGCCAGACCGACATCACAAGGGGTAGCACCAGCAACAGGCTAATCGTCACAGCCAGAACAATGCCGAATACGCTAATCACCACACCCAGCCACTCATACTGGGTCTCCATGCCGACCGCCATACCGGAAAGTGCCGCGCCACCGCCCAGCAACAGACCCAGCGCTACAATCAGCATCCAACCGAGCATGTACCAGACGCCCACGTTAACAACGGCAGGCGCGTGTTCTCTAAACCCGGTGAAGGCATCTGCCACGGTAACGGGTTCGTTGTATTGCGCGCGATGCGCGACCACCATCAGACCAGCCGACAGTACCGGCATCAACAAATGTGCGCCAACCTGTCCGAGCAGCGGCACCAGCAGCACCAGCATAATTAACAGCGTTTGCAGAAAGGCAGTGATCAGCCAGAGCCCGGGGCGGCGCATAAACAGCGCCCAGCCTTCACTGATCCAACGCACACCATGTCCAACGCCTACGTGTCGAATCTGCGGCAAATGATCAGCGGGATGAGCATCCTGCCAAGGGCCCTGACGATGATGGCGCATGTGACGATCCGGCATCACCAGCTCCAGAGGGTCCACATGGGCGGCTGCACCATGTCGCCACGCACCGGATCTGAATCCGGAATGACTGATTGCGGTTCAGCCGGCGGCGACTCAGAATACGATGGCAGAATCGGTGGGTCGACCACTTCGCGTGACGGCTGACCACCGCGGCCATAAGTACGAACACCTGTGCTGCGATCATCGGGCGAAATCGTCACGCTCGCATCTTCCTCAGCTTCAGCCTGCGGGCTAAGCAACGCAGGATCGTTCGTCACCACTTGCGGCGGCAACGTAGAGACCTGCGCAAAAACGATGGACGATACGCCCATGCCTAGCGCTACGAGACAGGCACGCGCCAGCAGCGTGGATGATGCGCGTTCAATAAATAAAGACATGCCGGATTCCAGACGGAGTAATACACGGATTTTATTACAGGTTGAGCAAAAGCTCCCGCTCGCCGGGCAATGGTGCAAAGCCATGCCAGTCGATGAGCCCGCCCCCAGAATGCCGCACCCACCAGAATTACCGGGAATTGGCGACTTTTACGCGTTTGGATCAGCGTTAACGCTTCCATCAGCTCGTCCAGCGTACCAAAACCACCGGCATCACGACGTATGCCACCGCAAAACGCACAAACATGTATTTAGTGTCTAAAACCCAGCGATACATCCTGATACGGGTTGGTATGCTGCTCGTGCGGCAGCTGTATGTTCAAACCAATTGAGGGGCCGTTGCCGCCAAAAGCCACTTTGTTTGCCGCCTCCATCACACCGGGGCCGCCCCCTGAAATCACACCCAGACCAGCATCCGACAACTTGCGAGCAATCGTTTCCGTCAACGCATAGTAGGGGCTATCCGGCAGCACTCGGGCACTCCCGAATATCGATACAGCCGGGCGAACCTCCGCCAGACGGTCCGTGGCCTCCACGAACTCTGACATAATTCCGAACAATCGCCAGGCTTCACGCTCGGCTAGCATTTCGACATCATGGCCATCGGAAGCTTCCGATGTCTGGAATCTGAATCGTTTTGTATGATTTTCCACGCTGTCTGCCTCTCGGTTCACTATGCCTACTTTACTGCTTGTCGACGGTTCATCGTACCTGTACCGCGCATTTCATGCACTACCCGACCTGCGCAATCAATCGGGCGACCCGACCGGCGCCCTGTACGGCATGATCTCCATGCTCCGTCGCCTAACCAGTGATATCGACGCAGAATACCGCGCCTGTATTTTTGACGCCAGCGGCCCGACTTTCCGCGACACTCTTTACAGCGACTACAAGGCACACCGCCCTCCGATGCCCGAAGATCTGGCCAAGCAGGTAGCACCCATCCACGCCGTCGTGCGGGCGCTGGGCTGGCCACTCCTTATGGAAAGCGGCGTGGAAGCCGATGACGTCATCGGGACACTAGCAAAACAAGCTGCGCAGGCAGGATTCTCTGTAATCGTATCCACTGGCGACAAAGATCTGGCGCAGCTGGTGACTCCGCAGGTGACACTCGTCAACACCATGAGTAACGAACGTCTGGATGTGGCCGGTGTGGAAGCCAAGTTCGGTGTAGCACCTGATCGCATTACCGACTACCTGGCACTGGTAGGTGATACCGCCGATAACATTCCGGGCGTACCGAAGGTCGGGCCCAAAACCGCCACCAAATGGATACAGACCTATGGCGATCTGGATGGGGTCATTGCGCATGCCGCCGACATCAAAGGTGTTGTTGGCGAGAATCTGCGCGGCCACCTCGAATTTCTGCCGCTGTGCCGCACGCTCACCACCGTTAAAACCGATGCCGCACTGCCCATGGCGATAACCGATCTCCTCGCCGTACCGGAAGATCAGAACACCTTGCGTGAAGTATTCCGGCACAACGGTTTCAAAACCTGGCTCAAAGCCATTGATGATCCGGGCGCAGCACCCAAGGCGGGCGCAAAAACAGGGACCGAAGCCGCACCGACCCTTTTGACGGACGATGGCGCACACCGCGCTCATTACGAAACCATTCTGGATAAGGCGTCGCTGGAACGCTGGCTGAACAAAATCGAGCACGCGCCACGCGTTGCACTAGATACCGAAACCACCAGTCTGGACGAACAGCAGGCGCGCCTGGTCGGCATTTCCTTTGCCGTCGCCCCCGGCGAAGCGGCTTATCTCCCACTCGCCCACGATGGCCCGGACACGCCGAACCAGTTACCGTTTGCAGACACCCTCGCGCTATTGAAACCCTGGCTTGAAAGTGCCCAGCCCCAGAAAATTCTGCAACACGCCAAATACGATCAACATGTATTCGCTAATCATGGCATTCAACTCGCCGGCATTGTCGACGACACCCTGCTCGCTGCGTATGTGCTCGAAGCCGGACAGGTCAGTCCCGGTGCCCTAGAGCTCGGCACACTGGCCGTCCGTCATCTGGGCATGCCGACCATTCCATACGAAGCCATTTGCGGCAAGGGCGCTACCCAGATCGGTTTTAATCAGGTCGCCGTTGCCGATGCCGCAGCTTATGCGGCGGAAGACGCCGACATTACGCTGCGCATTGCCGAACGCTTGTTGCCACGCCTAGCTCAGGAGCCGAGTCTGGAAGCCACCTACCGCAATCTGGAACTCCCTACCGCTCAAGTGCTGTTCACCATGGAACAGAACGGCGTGCTCATCGACAACCAACGCTTAGCCGACCAGAGCCACGCGCTGGGCGAACGCATGCTGGCGCTGGAAACCGAAGCCCATACCCTTGCCGGACAAAGCTTTAACCTCAACTCTCCCAAACAACTCGCCGAGATTCTCTTTACTCAGCAGGGACTCCCAGTCAAAAAGAAAACCGCTTCGGGCACCCCATCAACTGATGAGGAAGTGCTCTCCGAATTGGCGCTCGACTTTCCGCTCCCCCGCGCACTGCTCGAATACCGCGGCATCGCAAAGCTGAAAAACACCTATTGCGACAAACTGCCGCAGCGCATTAATCCAGCCACCGGTCGGGTTCACACGCATTACTCGCAAACCACCGCCGTCACCGGTCGCCTGGCCAGCTCCGACCCCAACCTGCAGAACATTCCGGTGCGCACACCGGAAGGCCGTCGAATTCGGGCCGCCTTTATTGCACGCCCAGGCCACAGCATCTTCTCCGCCGACTACTCGCAGATTGAGTTGCGCATCATGGCGCACCTGTCGTCAGACAAGGGGCTGCTCGATGCCTTTGCACAAAGCGAAGACATTCACCGCGCCACCGCTGCCGAAGTGTTCGGTGTGATGCCCCTCGAAGTCGACGACAACCAGCGGCGCGCTGCCAAAGCTATTAACTTCGGTCTCATCTATGGCATGAGCGCTTTCGGCCTAGCCAAGCAACTCGACATCGAACGTGGCGCGGCTCAAACCTACATTGATCGTTACTTTGATCACTATCTGGGCGTTGCACGTTATATGGAAGAAACGCGTCAGAACGCGCACCAGAATGGTTACGTTGAAACCGTCTTTGGCCGCCGCCTATGGCTACCCGATCTTAAAGCCGGCCAGCAGGGCCGCCGCCAGGGCGCCGAACGCGCTGCCATTAATGCGCCGATGCAAGGCACGGCCGCTGATCTGATCAAGCTGGCCATGATCGCGGTTCAAAACTGGATCCTGCAGGAGAAGCTTGAAACACTCCTCATCATGCAGGTGCATGATGAACTGGTGCTCGAAGTGCCGGATCATGAACGTGCTCGTGTTAGCGAAGTACTGGGTCCGCTCATGACGAACGTGGCTAAATTGAAAGTGCCGCTGGTGGTTGATGTCGGCATCGGCCCCAACTGGGATAACGCTCACTAATGAGCAAACTCACCATGAACACAGTCAACGAATACGAATGCCCACTCTGCAGCCAGAACAACGCCTGCGGCGCACATGCCGACACGCCCTGCTGGTGCTGCAGCACAGACATTCCACAAGCACTGATTGATCTGGTGCCTGCCAAGAAACAAATGAAGGCCTGCATTTGCAAAAGCTGTGTTGATCGCTACAACCAGACCCAACAACAGCAGCAATAAAAAAGGCCTGCGGATTTAACCAGCAGGCCTTGGCGCTTCAAGCACCGCTTAGCTGGCAGCGAACTCGAAAGAGTCGGCAAAGAACGCATCTTCAGGCAGATTACCCTTGCCCAGATAATCCGAACGCGCTGCCGCAATCATGCCCGGTGCACCACAGGCATATACTTCGCGACCCGATAAATCCGGGAAGTCTGCCAGCACGGCTTCATGCACGAGGCCGGTACGCCCCAACCAACCTGGCGTTAGTTCAGGCTCGGACAGCACGGGAATAAATTCAATATGCGGGTACTGCGCCGCCCAGGCTTCGGCTACTTCATACTGATAGAGACCCGCGCGATCACGAGCGCCCCAGTAAATGTGGATCGGGCGCTGCAATTCCAGATGTAGCGTCTCCAGTACGATCGACTTAATCGGCGCAAAACCCGTACCACCGGCCAGCAGGATCATCGGCTTGTCTGACTCGCGCAAATAGAAGCTGCCGTGCGGGCCATTGAAGCGCAGGATATCGCGCACCTTCATCGTGCTGAATACCTGGTCGGTAAATAAGCCACCCGGCACATGGCGCACGTGCAATTCAATCGTCGCGGCATCGTGCGGCGGATTAGCAATCGAGAAGCTACGACGCTTGCCGTCTTTAAGCAGAATATCGATGTACTGCCCGGCATGAAACTGGAACATCTCGGTTGCTGGCAGACGCAAAGTCAAAACCGCCACATCGGTGGCCGGCTTTTCCAGACCCTCGATACGGCTTGGTAAAGTCTTAACCGGAATGTCCGTTGCGCGACGCACGTCTTTCACTTCCACCGTGACATCGGTCTGCGGCACAGCGCAGCACAACAAGGCAAAACCGGCCTCGCGGTCAGCGGGTGTCAGCGTGGTTTCACTGGCCTTGCCATGATCCACCGACCCCGAGGTAATCTTGGCACGGCACGCACCGCAGCCGCCAGTACGACAACCATAAGGCACCAGCAGATCGTGGCGCAAAGAAGCCTCAAGCACAGTCTCATGGCCATCGGCCCGGAACGTGGCATTAATCGGATTAAGCGTTACCTGATGCGTCATGTTGAATCCTGTAAGAACCAAAACCTGTAAAACCGTACAATGTCAGCATGTTGAAAGCCATGCCACACCCACCGCGCGCTCTGCCACGCCGCTTCCGGCAACCACGGCTCTTGCTGGTCGGTTGCGGTGACATCGCAGCACGGCTTGCCGGGCAGGTTGGGTCTCGCTATCGACTACGTGCCTTACTACGGTACAAGCCAGACATCATTACCTGGCAAGCCTGGCGAACCCTCGGGGCAACCCCTGTTGCGGCCGATCTGGATCAACCTGACACTTTGCAGCGCATACGCGGGGTGGCAACGCATATTGTTTACCTTGCCCCGCCGGCCGACAACGACCCGGCAAAAGCGCCCGCCGATGCACGCCTGAACCGCTTTCTGGCTGCCCTGAATAGTAGCGCAAGTCTACCACGCCGCCTTGTCTACATTGGCACCAGCGGCGTCTATGGCGACTACCAGGGAGCCCACGTCCGGGAGTCTCGGCCTTCCAATGCTAAAACACCCCGCGGCCAGCGACGCGCTGCGGCCGAGGCCACCCTACGACGCTGGGCGCGTATCCGAACACGTGCCGCTCACACCACCGATCTGGCCAATCCGAGCAGGCGCACTCCCAATGCCGGTAGCATCCTGCGCGTTCCCGGCATCTACGCCGGAAACCGGCTTCCCATTGATCGCCTACGCACAGACACACCAGCCTTGCGTCCGGAAGATGACACCTGGACCAACCATATACACGCCGATGATCTCGCCCGGATTTGCTGGCTCAGCCTGACTCGAGGCCGCTCACTCCGTACCTACAACACCAGTGACGATAGCGCCCTTAAAATGGGCGACTGGTTTGATGCTGTGGCGGATGTCTGCCATTTACCGCGTCCGCAACGCTTACCCCGCGAACAATTGAAATCGTTGGTTTCTCCCATGCTCTACTCATTCATGTCAGAATCGCGCCGACTCGACAACGAACGACTGCGCAAAGAGCTGCGCATTCAACTTTGTTATCCAACGGTTCACGATTTTCTTGCCACGCTGAAGGCTCCCGCATGCTAACAATTAAAGCGTTTCACATCATTCTGGTTGTCAGCTGGTTCGCCGGACTTTTTTACCTACCGCGCATTTTCGTCAATCTGGCGGCTGTGCCCGACACACAGTCCGCTGAATACCAACGCCTGCTCGGCATGTCGCGCCGCCTCTATAAATTTGTCACCCCCATCGGCATCGGTGCCGTCGTACTGGGCCTGTGGCTCTGGTTTGGCTATGGCTTCACCGGTGGCTGGCTGCACGCTAAAACCCTGCTCGTGGTTTTTCTGCTTGGCTATCACTTTTACTGTGGATACCTCTACCGTCAGTTTGTTGCTGGCAAAAATACACACAGCCACGTCTGGTATCGCTGGTTTAATGAAATTCCGGTACTGATTCTCACCATCATCACGCTTCTTGTCGTCCTCAAGCCGTTTTAACGAAAGCACTTCATGCATATTTTTGCCACCTGCCCACGCGGCTTAGAAGAACTCCTGGTCGCCGAGTTCACCCAGTGCGGCCTTACCCAGGTGGAACAAACGGGCGGCGGCGTACGTGCACGTGCAACACAAGAAAGCCTCTATCGTGCCAACCTGCACTCGCGTTACGCCTCTCGCATTCTGGTGCGCCTGGCCGTCAGCACCTATCAGAAAGAAGAAAACCTCTATCAAATGGCGCGCAAGATCGCCTGGCATCAATGGTTTGATGTGAGCCAGAGCTTTAAGGTCAGCACCACCGCCGTGAAGTCACCGTTGCGCAGCCTGGACTTTGCGACCCTGCGTATTAAAGATGCGATATGCGATCGATTCCGTGCCGATCGTGGCGGCCGCCCTAACGTCAATACCGATCAACCCGATCAACGTTTCCAGTTGTTTCTCACCGAAACCTCCGCCACCCTTTACATCGACAGCTCCGGCAGCCCGCTCTGGCAGCGCGGCTACCGTGGTGCCGCCGGTGCTGCGCCACTTAAAGAGAATCTAGCCGCCGGCCTACTGGCACTCGCCGGCTGGAACAATACGGATGAAGCCGGCAACCCGGTTTACGAGAACTTCCTCGACCCCATGTGCGGCAGCGGCACCATTGTGATTGAAGCCGCCTGGATGCGCGCCAACATGGCACCGGGCCTGAACCGCCGCTTTGCCTGTGAGCGCTGGCTGGATGCCGACCGTTCACTCTGGACCAAACTGCGTGCCGAAGCGCGTGCGCAAATTCGCCCGCTGCAACCACAAACCATCTTTGCCAGTGACATACACCCGGGTGCCATTGCAGCCACGCGCCGTCACCTGGAGCAAGTGGGTTTATCCAATAGCGTCACCCTCGACCAAACCGACTTTGTTGGTTGCGGCGCCCCCGCCACCACGGGCCTATTGGTCAGCAACCCGCCTTATGGCGTGCGCCTTTCGGAACAAGAAGCACTCCAAGCCGAATACCCGGAATGGGGCCGCACACTGAAACAGCAATTCAGCGGTTGGACAGCCGCACTATTCACAGCTGACCTGGAACTGACTAAAGGCCTGGGGCTCAAACCACGTCGCCGCTTCCCGCTCAAAAATGGTGCGCTGGAATGCCGACTGTTCGTGATCGATCTCGTGGCTGGATTTCACCGTCGACAGAAACCTACGGACGCTTAATCCGTAAGTACAGGATGCGTCACACTCGACCTAATACGTCCACCTGAGAAAGCCGCTCCAGACTCTGCGCCATCGTCTTGCATACCTTGCTGTTGTCCGGTCTGCATCACTGAAACCAGTTGAGCGGTTTTGCTTTCCCGAATCAGATTACGCACAGCGGGTGTGCCCACCAGAATTTCGTGGGCGGCAACGCGGCCTTTGCCATCGCTGCGTGGTAACAACTGCTAGGCCATAACGGCACGAAGCACGTCTGCCAAAAAAGTGCGTGCCAGGTCTCTCTCTTCGCCGGGGAATACGTCAACGATCCGCTCTAAGGCTTGCGGTGCGGTGGCCGTATGCAGGGTTGCCAACACTAGGTGACCGGTTTCTGCCGCCGTGAGCGCCAAGCGGATGGTTTCAAGATCCCGCATTTCGCCCAACAGGATGACATCTGGGTCTTCACGCAACGCGCCTTTTAAAGCATCCGAAAAACTGGGCGTATTCCGACCCACTTCGCGCTGGGTCACCAGGCACTGCTTGGGTTCGTAGACAAACTCCACCGGGTCTTCAATCGTCAGGATATGTTTAGGCGCCGTCTGATTAATATGATCCGTCATGGCAGCCAGTGTGGTGCTTTTACCGGAACCGGTTGGTCCGACGACCAGCACCAGGCCATGGTCTGTGTCTGCGAGCTGTTTCAGAATCGCCGGAGCTGAAATCGAATCGAGGCTAGTCACCTTTTCAGGGATTGGGCGTAAAGCCAATGCAACACCCCGCTGTTGCCGATAGGCATTGGCATGATAACAGCCCAACCCTCCCGTCGCGGAGGTGAAGGCAAAGTCACACGCAGCACCCTCGCCAAATAAGCGTCGTTGCGTCTCAGGCAAGATGCTATCGATCATGCCACGCGCCTGCGCATTGATATACTTCGCTAGCCTAACAGTTTGTGACCGCTTATCAACACGCCTTGCCCATGTCTGCGACCAAAAACGCCACGCTCACCCATGAAGACGCTGCTCTGCGCCTGGATAAGCTATGGCAGCGGATACGTAAAGCAGAAACCTCTGCGGATAGAGCAACGGACTGCGTGAACCTGCTGGCAGTTTCTAAAACCTTTCCTGTTGAAGCGGTAGATGCCGTTGCCACCTGCGGCCAACGCGCCTTTGGTGAGAACTACGCACAAGAAGGGGTTGATAAGGCCAGCGCACGACCCGCACTGGAATGGCACTTTATTGGCCCGATACAGAGCAATAAAACACGCGGCATTGCCGAACATTTCAGCTGGGTGCACACCATCGATCGGCTGAAGATTGCCGAACGGCTGTCGGCGCAGCGCCCTACCCACTTAGCCCTACTACAAGTTTGCGTTCAAGTGAATGTTTCGGGCGAGGCCAGCAAGAGTGGCTGCGCCCCTGAACATGCCCTGGAACTGTGTAAGGCCATTGCGCAACTGCCGCAGCTGCAACTGCGTGGCTTGATGGCTATCCCAGAGCCCACGACCGACGTTAGCAAACAACATCAGCAATTTGCCACGCTGCGCGAATTGCAAACACAGTTAAATCAACACGGCTTTGCCCTCGACACCTTATCGATGGGCATGAGCGATGATCTTGAAGCGGCTATTGGCGAGGGCGCGACGCTTGTACGCGTTGGTTCTGCGATCTTTGGCAACCGCACCTATCCCGAATCTCACGGAGCAACCCTATGAAAATTACATTCCTTGGCGGCGGCAATATGGCCATCGCGCTTGTTGGCGGCCTCATTCAACGCGGCTTCGAGCCGCACAACCTGGGCGTCATTGAAATCCTGCCTGAAGCCCGTGCCCGACTGAACGAACAATTTGCAATTAACGTTTACGAATCAGCCAGCACCGAAGCGCTGCAATGCGATGTGCTGGTACTGGCAGTTAAGCCACAGCAAATGCGTGCTGCATTGGCGAGCCTGCCCGCCGGCGACAACAAGCCGCTGATCGTGAGCATTGCGGCTGGCCTGTTGGTGGATGATCTGGCTCGCTGGATGGGTGGCTACCGCCGTATTGTGCGCGCCATGCCTAACACACCGGCGCTGATTGGCGCGGGTATAACCGGTCTTTACGCAGACCCCTCTGTCGATGCCGCTGACAAAGATAGCGCAGAAGCGATTCTCGGTGCCGTGGGCGAAACCGCCTGGGTTGGCACTGAGCAACTGATTGACTCGGTGACTGCGATTTCCGGTAGCGGCCCGGCGTATGTGTTCCTCTTTCTAGAAGCCATGCAGGAAGCCGCCCGCGAGCTCGGACTCTCCGCTGAAACCGCTCGCACGCTGGCTATTCAAACCGTACTGGGTTCGGCACAACTTGCCGAACATTCAACCGACCCGGTAAGCGTATTGCGTGAACGTGTGACATCGAAGGGGGGCACGACCGAAGCCGCACTCAAGAAGAAGGCCGAAATGGGCGTCAAGGAAGGCCTGATTGCCGGCATGCATGCCGCTGCCGAACGTAGCCGTGAACTGGGTATCGAGTTGGGGCGTGACTGATCTATCGGTAACGCCATGGCTGCAGATAACCGGCAAAGGCGATCTGCAGCTCACTGTACATGTGCAACCCGGCGCCAAAACAACTGCTTGCGCCGGCGTTCATGGTGATGCGTTAAAGATTCGTCTGCATGCGCCACCCGTTGATGGCAAAGCCAATCAGGCCCTGATTGCCTGGTTGGCTAAAACCCTGGATTGCCCACCAAGTGCCATTGAACTGATTCGTGGACAAACCAGCCGGCACAAAACCCTGAGCATTCGCACCGCTCATGCAGAGGCGGTGCATCGCCAGCTACAAACGCTGGCGACCACATAATCAGGGACGCTGATAGACGGTTTGACCACCGGCTAGCGTCGCCACGACACGACCCTGCAAAGTTCTACCTAAGAACGGCGTAAGTTTGCCGGCACTGCGTAGATCGCTCTCTTGCACAGTCCAGCTTGCTTGTGGATCAAACAGGCATAGATCGGCACACTGACCCACGGCAATCTCACCTGCTTTGATGCCCAGAATGGCAGCGGCCTGCGAAGTGACTGGGAGCAAAGAACGGCGCAGCGGCAAGCTCAACGCTTCACCCCAGGCCAACGTTAACGGGAGCAGCAGCTCGATGCCCGTTGCACCCGGCGCCGCTTCGGCAAACGGTACGCGCTTCACATCCACACCCAGTGGCGTATGCGCAGAGACAGCAGCGCCTAAGGTGCCTTCGGCTAAGCCCAGCCGTAAGGCTTCACGATCACCATAGCCACGCAGCGGTGGGTCAAATCGGGTGAGCGGATCAAAGTAACCGATATCCTGTTCGTAGAGATGCAGCGCATGCGCCGCCATATCACCAGTAATCGGCAGGCCAGCATCACGTGCTTCGCGCAGCAAGGCTACCCCTTCGGCAGAGCTGATCTGAGTAAAGTGCACTCGTGCGCCCGTGGCTTTAGCCAGGGCGAGCACCTTTTGCATAGCCAGCGTTTCAGCCGCCACCGGAATAGCGGCCAGCCCCAGGCGAGAAGCCAGCGCACTATCGTGTGCGATGCCGTCTTTGCTCAGATGATATTCGGCAGGTTGAATCCAGACAGGCACATCGCACGACGCTGCGTACTGCAACGCACGCCAGAGCACGCGGGTGTCTGAAGGCAAGCCACGGCCTTGAGATACGGCAATACAACCAGCATCGCGGAGCAAACTTATTTCTGCCAGCATGGCACCCGATAGGCCTTGCGTCATTGCGCCCACCGGCAGCACACGCACTTGCGATACATCTTCAGCGTAGCGCACCAGACGCTCGGCGAGTTCGGGTTCATCCAGAATCGGGTCCACATCCGGTGGACAGGCGAGCGTTGTTACACCACCGGCTACGGCGGCCTCAAGCTCAGCATCAATGTTGCTAGCGATACGTGCCGATAAATCAACGAGGCCGGGTGCAACCACTAAGCCTGTTGCATCAATGACCTGATCCGCTTTAAAACCGGCAGGCATTTGCCCGATGCCGGCAATTTTGCCATCTGCAACAAACACGGACACGGCTTCGTCAAACTGAGAGGCGGGGTCAATGACGCGGCCACTACGGATTTCGATATGTTGTGTGTTGTTATTTGTCATCATGCGCCCCCTCCTGCCAGTACGCTCATCACCGCCATACGCATGGCGATGCCAAAGGTCACCTGCGGTAGGATCACTGCGCGCGGACTGTCTGCCACGGCCGAATCGATTTCTACTCCGCGGTTCATTGGCCCCGGGTGCATCACAATCGCATCCGGTTTTGCAGCTTTGAGTCGTTCGTGTGTCAATCCGTAGCGATCATGGAACTCTGTGGCCGAAGGCAACAATGCGCCGCTCATACGTTCGCGTTGCAACCGCAGGGCAATCACCACATCACAATCTTTCAATCCGCTATCCAGATCGCGATGCACTTCAACACCCAGCGATTCGATATCGGTCGGAATCAGGGTTTGCGGACCCACCACGCGAATCGACTCGGCACCCAGGGTTTTGAGTGCATGAATATCCGAACGCGCCACGCGCGAGTGCAGAATGTCGCCAATTAGCGCGACCTTCAGACCTTCAAAACCGCCTTTGTAGTGGCGGATGGTGTACATGTCGAGTAGACCCTGTGTCGGATGGCCATGGCGGCCATCACCCGCATTGATGACGTGAATATCGCTGCGACCGGTGCGACGCAAGTGATCCACAATCAGATGCGGCGCACCGCTTGATTCATGGCGCACGACAAACATGTCGGCATGCATGGCGCAGAGATTATCAACCGTGTCGAGCAGCGTTTCACCCTTGGCGGTCGACGATGTCGACATGTTCAGATTGATCACATCGGCGGAGAGTCGCTTGGCGGCAATTTCGAAGGTGGTGCGGGTGCGTGTCGAGTTTTCGAAGAAGAGATTGAACACACTCTTGCCACGCAGTAGCGGTACTTTCTTTACCTCGCGATCTGATACGCCCAAAAAACTCGCACAGGTATCAAGTAACCGCGTCAGTTGCTCACGCGAGAGCCCTTCGGTAGAAAGCAGGTGAACCAGGTTGCCATCGGCATCGAGTTGCGGATCAAGCATTGTCAAGACTCCAGCTCAGTTTTCTTTCGGGATCGTCGACGGGTGTACGCACCAAGACCAGATTGGCATCGGTTGGCAATTGAACCGGCCATGCACAGAAATCGGCAGCGATGGGTAACTGTCGCCCGCCACGATCAGCGAGCACGGCAAGCTACACGCTTCCCGGGCGACCGTAATCAAACAGTTCATTAAGCGCGGCACGCGTGGTGCGGCCGGTGTAAAGCACATCGTCGACCAGAATGACGGGTTTGCCGACGATATCCACCGGCACGGTCGTCGGCTGCACGTTAGGGCTTAAACCCCGCTCATTGAAGTCATCACGATAAAACGAAATATCAACACTGCCCACGGGAGGATGTGTTGGCAATAATTGCGACAGTCGTTCAGCAATCCAGACACCGCCTGTAAAGACACCGATTAATACGGTATCCGGCGCATTATCAAAGACGGGTTTTAACTGCTCGGCCAATGCGGCAATCTGCTGCTCGGCATCAGGTAGGTTTTTTAAGTCAGGCATGCGTGCCTCCGGCTTGATGTTCTGAGTGCGCAGCCTGCTGATCCAGCCACTGCTGTAAAAGAGTCTGCGCGGCCACCGCATCAACGTTGGCTTTAGTATCGCGCGCTGATTGCCCGGCCTGTTTGAGACGCTGCTCGGCCTCGGCAGAGCCGAGGCGTTCATCGACCCAGGCCACCGGCAAATTAAAACGCCCATGCAGCTGGTTACCAAAGCGGCGGCAGCGCTGCGTCATTTCATGTTCGGTGCCGTCCAGATGTGTCGGCAAGCCCACGACAATCTGATTTGGCTGCCACTCGGCCAACAAGGCGCCGATCTGTTCAAAGCGCTGCGCCAGCGGTTCACTGGCGATTAACGTGAGCGGGTGTGCCAAGCCGGTGATGGTTTCGCCCACGGCAACACCAATGCGCACCGTCCCAAAGTCGAAGCCCATGACCGTGCCCTTAGGCATGGCCTGCCACATCGGATAAACGATCAAAACCGATGCCTAGTTTGGCAAGGGCTGCGGGCAAACGCTCTTCATAAGGGAGATCAAAAAGAATCTCATCATCAGCAGGCACGCTGAGCCAGGCATTCTGCAGAATCTCGCTATCAAGTTGGCCGGGGACCCAGCCGGCGTAGCCCAGGGCAACCAGCATCGACTTTGGCGCAGTCTCACTGCCGATCGACTCGAGGATGTCTTTGGAGCTGGTGAGAGCGATCTCCTCGGAGATTTTCATGGTGGCCTGCCAGGGCTTTGCTGGTTTATGCAGCACAAAGGCGCGATCAAGTTGCACTGGCCCACCGAATAACACCGGTTGTCCAGCTAACTCTGCATCCGGGTTAGCGAGCTCCACGCGTTCGAAAAGCGAGGCGAGGCTCATGTCCGTCGGTTTATTCACGACGATACCCATGGCACCTTGATCAGAATGTTCACACAGATAAATCAGGCTGCGGGCAAAACGAGGATCTGACATACCCGGCATGGCCACTAGAAAATGTCCGCGCAGCCAGGTGGTAGTTTCTGCCAACCCCGACGTTTTTGGCACTTCAGAGTCGTCTGAGGGTACGCGGGAAGCGGTCATATCGCGTATTCTACCGCAAATGCAGACCCAACACCCAGAAAAAGCTGCCCTCGTCTGGTTGCGACGCGATCTACGGCTGGACGATCATGCCGCCTTCTATCACAGCATCAGCGGGTCTATGCCGCCTTTGTCTTTGACCGGGATATTCTGGACAAACTGCCACGGCAAGATCGCCGCGTGGAATTTATCCGCGAATCCCTGGTTGAGCTCGATAATATTCTGCGTGAGCATGGGGGCGCACTGATTGTGCGGCACGGTTCATCACGAGAAATGATCTCCGCGTTGGCCCGCGAACTCGGCGTTGGTGACGTGTACTGCAACCGCGACTACGAACCCGCTGCCGTATTACGTGATCGTGATGTGGCTGAGACACTCGCACTGGATCATATCGGCTTTCATAGCATCAAAGACCAGACCATTTTCGAACAGGATGAAGTGCTCACCCAGATGGACAAGCCGTTCACCGTGTTCACGCCTTACAAGAATGCCTGGTATAAAAAAGCGGCCTTGGCCGACACCGATTTTTTTGTGCGCCCCTATCTGGTGACCCGATATTTAAAGCATCTCGCCGCATCCGCACTGGCTACGGGCATACTGATGCTCGCCGACATCGGCTTTGAGCCAACTGACCTGGCTACCATCGGTATCGTTCCCGGCGTTAACGGCACGCGCGCCCGCATCGAGGATTTTTTTACCCGAATCGACAACTACAAAGTTGCCCGCGACTTTCCGGCGATCAAAGGCATTTCTTACCTGTCGGTACACTTTCGCTTTGGCACCATCTCGATCCTGGAACTCGCCGAGCGCGCCTGACGCGAAGGGGGTGAAGGCGCTCTCGGCTGGTTGAACGAGTTGATCTGGCGCGATTTCTACTTCGCCATTCTGCATCACTTTCCGCATGCGATTGGCCATGCCTTCAAACCTGCTTTTGATGCCGTGGTATGGGATAGCAACCCCGCATGGCACGAGGCCTGGCGCGAGGGAAAAACCGGCTACCCACTGGTCGATGCCGCGCAACGCCAACTGGCCCAAACGGGCTGGATGCACAACCGCCTGCGCATGGTGAGTGCTTCGTTCTACACCAAAGACCTGGGCTTAGATTGGCGCCAGGGTGAAGCCTGGTTTACCTAACTGCTGCTAGATTTCGATCTTTCGGCCAATAACGGCGGCTGGCAATGGTCTGCCTCTACCGGCTGCGATGCCCAGCCCTGGTTCCACATTTTTAATCCGGTGACCCAATCCGAGCGCTTTGACCCCAATGGTAAATTTATCCGGCGCTACGTCCCCGAGTTGGCCAACGTGCCCGATAAGTACATTCACGCACCCTGGACCATGCCTGCAGACACTCAGGCCAACTGTGGCGTTGTTATCGGCCGCGATTATCCGTTGCCGATTGTGGATCACAGCGAGGCACGTCAACGCACCGTGGAACGATTCAAACGCGCCACTGGTTAAAATAAGGCATGGAATCATTACTCGTATCCACCGGTGTCGTTGCGCTTGCTAAAATCGGTGACAAAACTCAACTCCTCGCTTTTCTGCTGGCCGCCCGTTTCAAGAAGCCGGTGCCCATTATTCTAGGCATTCTGGTCGCCACCATTTTCAACCACGGCCTGGCCGGCGTAGTCGGCGCATGGATTACCCATGCCGTGAGCCCCGAGATTCTGCGCTGGGTACTGGGCGCATCCTTTATTGCCATGGCGATATGGACTCTAATTCCCGACGAAATCGAGGACGACGAAGCGCAAATCGCAAAACGTTTCAGCGTGTTTGATGCCACCCTCATTACGTTTTTTCTTGCAGAGATGGGCGACAAGACACAGATTGCCACGGTTGCGATGGCGGCTCATTATGCTGACCCGCTGCTGGTGGTTTTCGGCACCACACTCGGCATGCTGATTGCAGACGTACTTGCCGTGTTTGTTGGCGATAAGCTAGCCAACAAGATTCCTATGCGTTTGGTTCACAGCATTGCTGCTGTAGTATTTGCCGCTCTTGGCATTGCTACTCTGCTCGGGGCAGGTGCCGGCTTCAGCTTTTAATCAGATATCGGCAATACGGGTGAGCAACTCGTGCTCGGTCACTGGTTTTACCAGGTAATCAATAGCACCTTGGCGCAAACCCCAAACCTTGTCGGTATCCTGACCCTTGGCTGAAACCAATATCACAGGAATCCGCGCCAGACTTTCGTCTTCGCTGCGGGTTAAAGCACGCGTTGCCTGATAACCATTCAGGCCCGGCATCACGACTTCCATCAGAATCAGATCCGGACGTTGGCGGCGGGCAATATCAACGCCTTCTTCACCATCACCAGCCACCGTTACCGTATAGCCGGCTGCTGTGAGCATGCCGCTCAGTTGCGCACGCTCCATGGGCGAGGGTTCAACCACCAGTATCGTTTGTATAGTCACCTGGAGGCTCCCTTTGGCCGCAATTAGAGTTCGATCATCTCGAAGTCCTCTTTGCGCAGGGCGCATTCAGGACATACCCAATTCATGGGCACATCTGCCCACAGCGTGCCCGGTGCAATGCCATCTTCTGGCAGGCCGGCTTCTTCATCGTAAATAAACCCACAGCCCAGACACATCCAGGACTTGAAAGACTGACCACTCATGGCAAAACCTTAAGCAAGAAGTAACTGTTTGGATTGATACAATATAGGCATCCTAACCGAATGAATACCCTACTGTCATCACGTTGTCATGAATATGGACAACGCCTTTCACGATTTAATGGATTGTCCTGAACACTGTGTTTGCTTTTCCCGATGCCCTCTACGCCATCACGCCCGATCAAGCTGACACCCGGCTCCTGATGGGCCAGGTACCTGCCGTGCTTGAATCTGGCGTTCGCCTTGTTCAATACCGGGACAAGATCAGTGCGATGGCGGAGAAATTGACGCGCGGACGATTGCTTAACCAGATGTGCCGAGATTTTGACGCCCAACTCATTATTAATGATGATGTCGTCCTGGCGATGGAAACCGGTGCCGCAGGGGTGCACCTAGGGGGCAATGATGGCAGCATCTGTGATGCCCGTCGGCTAACGCCTGCCCATAGCATTATCGGTGCCTCCTGTTATAACGACCTACAACTGGCTCAACGCGCAGTAAAAGATGGCGCCAGCTATGTGGCGCTCGGCGCCTGCTACGACTCCCCGACCAAACCGGCTGCCCGCCGCGTTAGCCTGAACCAGCTCCAGGCTTTCCGTGAATCTCTGGGATCTCACGTCGCCATCTGCGGAATTGGTGGCATCACCTGCGACAATATCGCCGAGATCAGCGGGTTGGTTGATGCCGTCGCCCTGATTTCGGAAATTTTCGGTAGCCCTGACCGTCCCACTACACCTGAACAGATTCACCAGTGTCTTCACCAACTCCGGGCAGAACACGCCTTAGCCTGATTTTTCAACGTCTTTGAACCGAGCCTACAGCCATCATGACCAGCCGTAATGAACAACTCTTCGCCGCTGCGCAACGCCATATTCCGGGCGGGGTGAACTCACCCGTTCGTGCTTTTCATGGCGTAGGCGGCACGCCCCGCTTCTTTGCCTCGGGCAAAGGCCCACGCATTACGGATGCCGATGGCAAGGTCTACATTGATTACGTAGGCTCCTGGGGACCGCTAATTCTCGGCCACGCCGACCCGGAAGTGCTAGACGCTGTGCAAACTACGGCCGCCCGCGGCCTGACTTTCGGCGCGCCAACGGGTGCCGAAGTCGACATCGCTGACCTGCTCTGCGAGCTGCTGCCCTCTCTGGAAATGGTACGTCTCGTGTCTTCAGGCACCGAAGCCACTATGAGCGCCATTCGCCTGGCGCGCGGTTTCACGGGTCGCGATTTGATCATCAAGTTTGAAGGTTGCTACCACGGCCATGCCGACAGCCTGCTGGTCAAAGCGGGCTCCGGCCTGCTCACTTTCGGCAACCCGTCATCGGGCGGCGTTCCCGCCGATGTGGCCGCGCATACGCTGGTGCTACCTTATAACGACATTGCCGCCTTCAACGAGGCACTGGATCAATACGCCGACAAACTGGCGACCGTGATCGTTGAGCCCATCGCCGGCAACATGAACCTGGTCGACCCGGGCAAGGCCTTCCTGCAAGCTTTGCGTGACGGCTGTACCCGCACCGGTGCCGTGCTGATCTTCGACGAAGTGATGACGGGCTTCCGCGTTGGCCTACAGGGTGTACAAGGTCACTACGGCATCACACCCGATCTGACGACACTGGGCAAGATCGTCGGCGGCGGCATGCCACTGGCCGCCTTTGGTGGCCGCAAGGGTATTCTGACTTGTCTGGCGCCATTGGGCCCTGTGTATCAGGCCGGGACGCTGTCGGGCAACCCGGTGGCCGTTGCTGCCGGCATCACGACCCTGAAGAAGCTGCGCGCGCCGGGCTTTTACGAAAGCCTTGCCGAACGCACCCGTCAGCTCACAGATGGCCTGACTGCCGCCGCCCATAAACATGGCGTAGCATTCTCGGCGAATTCGGTCGGTGGCATGTTCGGTCTTTATTTCCGCGAATCGGTGCCGAACAACTATGCCGAGGTCATGGAAGCCGATACGGCAAAGTTCAACCGCTTCTTCCACGCCATGTTGGACGTTGCTGGCAATGGGCATTACTTTGCCCCTTCGGCCTTTGAAGCCGGCTTTGTCAGCGCCACGCACACCCCGGCGGACATCGAAAAAACTATTTCGGCCGCTGAGGCTGTTTTTGCTCAACTGAAGGCTTAAGCCGGTTTTTGCCCTCGCGCTTGCAGTTCGCGGGGTTTTCCTTTAATTTCAACGCTCTGTGCGACCAACCCCATGTTGGTCGCTTTCTGATCGTTAGGGGTGCCCGCCGTTTGGGCTGAGAGAGACCCTTGGCACCTGATCCGGTTAATGCCGGCGTAGGGAAACGAATGATTCTTGATCTGATGACTGCCATTGCCACACCCGACCCACGCGATAGCAAAGGTGTGGGCAAGGCACGCCGTCTATTTGTGGGCGCTCCCCCCAAGGTATTATCGATTGCCGGCATCGACCCGAGTGGTGGCGCCGGATTACTGGCCGACATCAAAACCTTTACCGCACTCGGTGCCTATGGGTGTGGTGTGGTTGCAGGGCTCACCGCTCAGAGCACGCAGGGCGTGACTGCCGTGCAACTGCCTTCGGCAGAATTCATCGGTGCACAACTTGATACGCTGCTCGCCGATGTTGAAATCAGCGCCGTAAAGACCGGCATGCTCGGCCAGGCCGCCAATGTTCAAGTGGTTGCAGAAAAACTCGCCAAGCACCAACAAGATAATCTGGTGCTCAACCCGGTCATGATCGCCAAGAGCGGCGATGCGCTACTGAACAAGGAAGCAACCGGTTTGCTACGCGATGCGCTGATCCCTCTGGCGCGCGTGCTCACCCCCAATCTGCCTGAAGCCGGTGCGCTGCTCGATGAGCGTGGCCCGGAAACCATTAAAGAAATGACGCGTAGCTGCGAACGTTTGCACCGCCTGCTACGTCAGGAAGAAAATCGCTGGGTCTTGCTCAAAGGGGGGCACCTGCCCGGCGGTGAACTCATCGATCTTCTCTACGATGGCGACCGCATGATTAAATTACGCACCGAGCGTTTCGATACGCGCCACACGCACGGCACCGGTTGCGCGCTATCCGCTGCGATCACCGCATTGATTCCACAAACCGGAAACATCCCAACTGCCGTCGCGCACGCCCATGTCTGGTTACAACAGGCTATTCGTCGCGCCGATGAATTACTCATCAGCCGCACACCGCAAGCCGGCCACGGCCCCGTTCACCATACGCACGCTTTGTGCGTCGCTTCATAAACACGCCAATAACAAACTGACAGAGAATCCTGAAGGAAAACTCATGAACGCCAAACAACCTTTCCTTGCCAATCAGGCCCACGTCGACGAAGCCGCCATCGCGCCGCTGCCTAACTCGCGCAAGGTCTATATTGAGGGCTCGCGCCCGGATATTCAGGTGCCGATGCGTGAAATCTCGCAAGCCGACACGCCCACACCGGCATGGGCGGCAAGAAAAACCCACCGATCTATGTTTATGACTGCTCTGGCCCTTACACCGACCCAGCTGCCAAGATCGATATCCGTGCAGGCTTGCCGGCGCTGCGTCAGAAGTGGGTTGAAGAACGTGGCGACACCGAAGTATTGGATGGTCTGACCTCCGACTTTGGCCGTCAACGCGCCGATGACAAAGCGCTCGATGAACTGCGCTTCCCGGGTCTACATCGCAAGCCACGCCGTGCTAAGACCGGCGCAAACGTCACCCAAATGCACTATGCGCGCCGGGGCATCATCACACCGGAGATGGAATACATCGCCATCCGCGAAAACCTGCAACGCGAACAGTATTTGGCCGACCTGAAGAACAGCGGCCCGCAGGGCGAACGCCTGGCCAAGCTCCTCGGTTGCCAGCACCCTGGCCAAAATTACAGCGCTTCGATTCCCCCGGTGATTACGCCAGAATTCGTGCGCGATGAAATCGCCCGTGGTCGCGCCATCATTCCGAATAACATCAACCACCCGGAAAGCGAACCGATGATCATCGGCCGCAACTTCCTCATAAAGATCAACGCCAACATCGGCAACTCCGCACTCGGTTCGTCGATCAGCGAAGAAGTCGACAAGATGACCTGATCGATCCGCTGGGGCGGCAATACCGTCATGGATCTATCAACCGGCAAGAACATTCACGAAACCCGCGAGTGGATCATCCGCAACTCGCCCGTACCGATTAGCACCGTGCCCATCTATCAGGCGCTGGAAAAAGTTGACGGCAAAGCCGAAGACCTGACCTGGGAACTGTTCCGCGACACACTCATCGAACAGGCTGAGCAAGGCGTCGATTACTTCACCATTCACGCCGGCGTCCTGTTGCGCTACATCCCGATGACTGCCAACCGCATGACCGGTATCATCTCGCGCGGCGGCTCGATCATGGCCAAGTGGTGTCTGGCACATCACAAGGAAAGCTTCCTCTACACGCGCTTCGAAGAGATCTGCGAAATCATGAAGGCCTACGACGTGGCCTTCTCGCTCGGAGATGGTCTACGCCCCGGCTCGATCTACGATGCCAACGATGACGCCCAACTCGGCGAACTCAAAACGCTGGGTGAACTGACCCAAATCGCCTGGAAGCACGACTTGCAGGTGATGATCGAAGGCCATGGTCACGTACCGATGCAACTGATCAAAAAGAATATGGATCTGCAACTGGAATGGTGTGATGAAGCGCCGTTCTACACGCTTGGCCCACTGACCACTGATATCGCGCCGGGTTACGACCACATCACCAGCGGCATCGGTGCCGCCATGATCGGCTGGTACGGCACGGCTATGCTCTGCTACATGACGCCGAAGGAACACCTGGGTCTGCCTGACAAAGATGACGTCAAGGAAGGCATCATCACTTACGAGCTGGCTGCACACGCGGCCGACCTAGCCAAGGGACACCCCGGCGCCCAGATCCGCGACAACGCGCTGTCAAAGGCACGTTACGAATTCCGCTGGGATGACCAGTTCAATCTCGGGCTCGATCTGGACAAGGCGCGCGAGTTCCACGATGAAACGCTACCGAAGGAATCGGCCAAGGTCGCCCACTTCTGCTCGATGAAGATCACGCAGGATGTTCGTGATTACGCAGCACAGCATGGTCTGGCAAAAGCAGAAGCGCTGGAAAAAGGCATGGAAGCCAAAGCCATCGAGTTTGTGAAGACCGGTGCCGAGGTTTACCGAAAGGTGTAAGCAAAACGATAGGGCGGGATGAAGATCTCCTAAGGCTCTCTTAATCCCGTCCCGTATAATCACGGAAATTCTTTACGGATCATCATCTTGCGCTGGTTCAATAAACTTCTGGTTACTCTGGCACTCCTTACCATCATCGGCTTCAGCCTGGGCGGTGTGTTGGTCGCCTTCGCCTACCCGCAGCTGCCGTCGCTCGATGTGCTCACAGACTACCGCCCGAAAGTACCGCTTCGCGTGTACACATCAGACGGCGCACTGATTGGCGAGTTTGGCGAAGAGCGCCGTCAGGTCGTTAAGATCAACCAGGTGCCTGAAGTGATGAAGCAGGCCATTCTGGCTGCTGAAGATGATCGCTTCTACCAGCACTCGGGCGTCGACGTATTCGGCTTCGCACGTGCAGCCGCAGCCAATCTAGTATCCGGTGGCAAGAAGCAAGGCGCCTCTACCATCACCATGCAGGTGGCACGTAACTTCTTCCTGTCATCTGAAAAAACGGTCACTCGCAAACTGTACGAAGTGCTGCTGGCACTGAAGATTGAAAAGAACCTGACGAAAGACCAGATTCTGGAGTTGTACATTAACCAGATTTATCTGGGCCAGCGTTCCTACGGCTTTGCTTCTGCCGCACAGATCTACTACGGCAAGTCACTCGATCAGCTCACCCCGGGTGAAGCCGCTATGCTGGCGGGTCTACCCAAAGCGCCTTCTGCTTACAACCCGGTCGTGAACCCGAAGCGCGCCAAGATTCGTCAGCAATACGTGCTGCGCCGCATGCACGATCTTAAATACCTGAGTGATGCACAATACGAAGCCGCTCTGAATGAACCGCTCAATGTGAAGCGTCACGCCAACGAGTTTGCGGTCCATGCAGACTACGTGGCTGAAATGGCGCGTCAAATGACGAACGATCTGTTTCCGCAGGATATCTACACACGTGGCCTGACGGTCATCACTACGCTTAAGAAAGCCGATCAGGAAGCTGCTTACAAATCCATGCTCAACGCTGTACTGGCCTATGACAAACGTCACGGCTATCGTGGCGCCGAAGGTTTCGTTGATCTGTCCAAACTCAAGAACGAAGATGACGACGTTGATGATCTGCTGTCGAACTATGCCGATTCCGACCTGCTAAAACCAGCTGTCATTCTGTCGCTAGATCCGCAAAAGATTCGTCTGGCGGTGCGTGGCGGTGACCCGATGATTCTGACCGGTGACCAGATCAAGATCGCTCAGTCGATGATGACTGATAAAGCGCCTGCCAATAAGCGCCTGCGCCCAGGCGCCGTGGTCCGCGTCATCAAAGATGACAAAGGTGTCTGGCAATTAAGTCAGTTACCCGAAGTGCAGGCGGGCTTTGTAGCTATGGCACCGAAAGATGGTGCGGTATTGGCACTGGTCGGCGGCTTTGATTACACGCTGAACAAATACAACCACATTACTCAGGCCTGGCGTCAGCCAGGCTCTTCCTTCAAGCCATTTATCTATTCAGCTGCACTGGAAAAAGGCTTTACACCCGCCAGCATCGTCGAAGATAGCCCGATCACGATTGGCTCAGCTGAAACCGGTTCGAGCGCCTGGACACCAAAGAACTACGATGGCAAGTATGAAGGCCCGATGCGTTTACGTACCGCGCTGGCCAAGTCCAAGAACATGGTGTCGATCCGTATTCTGCAGGCCTCCGGCGTTAAGTACGCCCAAGAATATGTCACGCGCTTCGGGTTCAATGCCGAGAAGCATCCACCCTATCTAACGATGGCACTGGGTGCCGGCTCGGTAACCCCTTGGCAGATGGCGCGTGCTTATGCCGTCTTTGCCAACGGCGGCTACCTGGTTAACCCCTACGTTATTCAGGAAATTCGCAATGAAAAGGGCACCGTGCTCGCACAGGCCCAGCCCGTTATCGCTGGCGATACTGCGCCGCGTGTGATTGAAGCGCGGAATACCTTCGTAATGGACAGCATGCTGCGTGATGTGACCATCTACGGCACGGCTGCCAAAGCGTCTGCCATACTCAAGCGTACCGACCTGGCCGGCAAAACCGGTACCACCAACGAGTACGTTGATGCCTGGTTCTGTGGTTATCAGCTCACGATTGCGGGTTGCGCCTGGATGGGCTTTGACCAGCCACGTAATCTGGGCAATGGAGAAACCGGTGGACAAGCCGCCCTGCCGATCTGGATTGGCACGATGGAAACAACCCTGCAAGGCGTGCCTCAGGGCACGCAACCGGCACCGGATGATGTCATATCGGTTGACGTGGCCAATGCGCGCAAGGGTGGCACCGCTAAAGAGTACTTCTTTAAGGATAATGTGCCCGCTAGCATTGAGCCAGAACCCGCCGACTCAGGTGCCAAACCGGTCGATTAATTAATTTGATTCTTTATCAAACCAGAGGCCAGGTTCAGCTGAAATCTAAAGCGACCTGGCCTTGCTGTTGGAGGATCTCGATTAAACGTTGGTCGAGGGTTTCGCCAGTACGTGTATCCACCCAACCCGACTGGCCGTCACCACGGAAATGGAAGCCGCCAGAGCGCGCAGCCACCCAGATTTCCTGAGCAATCATGTGTGGGCTAACGATAACCTTACTGCCGTCGGCGCATTCGATTTCCAGAATGCCACTCTGCATTTCAAAATCGATATCCGCGCCCGCGTCTGCTGCCTGCTCGATGGCGCTTTCAATGCGCGCCAAGATTAAACGAGACCGTTCCGCAAACTCTTTTTCATCCATGATTTCTCAATGAGGTTTAGTGACACAAGTGGTTATTCTAACGGGTTGTTATGCCCCTGCGTGATACCATCACGCCATGCGTAATCAGCCTATTTACTGTCGTTATCGTCATCTAACCAGCGGTCTGCTAGTGGCACTGCTGCTGTCTGCCTGCGGCATCAAGGGCGGTCTTTATCTAGCACCCAACCAGCTGCCCAATGCAAAACCCCCGGCTGGCTCCGAAGATGCCCTGAAGATCGAGGCACAGCAGCAGACCATTCCGGCTGAAGCACTCTACAACCCCAGCACGGCATCACCTGCCGCCATGCTGTCTGATTCCTTCTGATTTTTCCAGACCAACTGACTATGTCGCAACGCCAATTTCCGCACAGCCGCCACCTGAATGACCGTGATGAACAGCTGCATTTCGAAAATTGCAGCCTCACAGCCATTGCCGAGACCTTCAGCACGCCCGCTTACGTTTATTCGCGGACTGCACTCACTGATGCGTATAAGGCCTTCGCCGACACACTCGCTGCGCATCCTACTGGCCAGGAAGGTCTCGTCTGCTTTGCCGTTAAATCAAATAGCAACCTCGGCGTGCTCAGCCTATTTGCACAGCTCGGCTCGGGGTTCGACATTGTTTCCGGTGGCGAGCTGGCGCGCGTGATCGCCGCTGGTGGCAACCCACAGAAAGTGGTCTTCTCCGGCGTTGGCAAAACCGAAGATGAAATGATCGCCGCACTGAACGCCGGCATCCTCTGTTTTAACGTCGAGTCTGCCAGTGAGCTGGATCGACTATCAGCTGTGGCTGCCCGTATTGGCAAGCGCGCACCGATCAGCCTACGCGTGAATCCCGACGTGGATGCCAAGACACACCCTTACATTTCTACCGGCCTTAAAGAAAATAAATTCGGTGTGCCGATCACTGATGCGCTCACACTCTATCGCCACGCGGCCTCACTGCCCAGCATTGAAGTCACCGGCATCGATTGCCACATTGGTTCGCAATTGCTTGACCCCTCACCTTTCGTTGAGGCACTGGAGCGCATCCTACCCCTAGTCGACACACTGAAGAGCGAAGGCATTCATCTGCATCACATCGACTTGGGCGGCGGCCTGGGTATTTACTATCACGAAGGTCAAACCGAACCGGTTGTCGCCGACTATCTGCGTCCACTCCTGGATCGTCTGACTGGCCGTGGCTTGCGCGTCTTGCTTGAGCCGGGTCGTCGCCTAGTCGGCAATGCCGGCATACTCCTGACTAAAGTGGAATATCTGAAGCATGGGGAAGACAAACACTTCGCCATTGTCGATGCCGCCATGAACGATCTGGCACGCCCGGCACTGTACGAAACCTGGCATGACATCGTTGCCGTCAAACTGCACTGTGGCGAAGCACGCGCTTATGACATTGTTGGCCCCGTCTGCGAAACAGGTGACTTTCTGGGTCAGGCACGTCCGCTCGCCCTACAACAGGGTGATTTGCTGGCAGTGCTGTCAGCCGGCGCTTATGGCATGGTGATGAGTTCCAACTACAACACCCGACCACGCGCCGTAGAAGTTCTCGTTGATGGTGACCAGGTACATCTGGTACGCGCCCGCGAAACCGTCGAAAGCCTTTACGCTGGCGAGCAAGTCATCAAGTTCTAATACTGCACTAACGGCCAGCGCTTAGCGCGGTAGCACAATCAGCAAGGCGATCTGGATAAAGATGAGCCCTGCAATGTTGCCGATCATCACGATCGAGGCCACTTTTTGTGGTTCCTGGTTGTAACGCTCGGCAAACATATAGCGCTCGGCAAACATATAGTTCAGCACAGCGGGTGGCAACGAACCAAACAAAATCAGCTGGGCAATAAAAGCTTCGGAAAGACCCAACGACCAGCCAACCAGCGCTGCCGTTCCCATGCCTGCAAGCGGCCGCACCACAGCCGCCACCAGACTTGCGGTGCTCTCGGAAAATTTGACGTCGCAAAGCCTGACACCTAGTGCGAATAGCATGAGTGGCACCGAGATATCACCCAGCATACGAATCGCAAACATCAGCGGCTGCCACAGATGAATCTGCATGACGTTAAGGAAAAGCCCGAGCGCAGCGGCCTGAAGCATCGGAATCTTCCAGACGTCACTGATGCGCGCTTTAGGATCCAGAATCCAGGGGCCGATGATGAAATGAATGGTATTAGATACCAGAAACAACTCAACGGCTGCTGACATGCCCTCTTTGCCAAATACGAGCAGTGCTAGAGGAATACCCAGGTTACCACTGTTATTGATCATGATGGGCATGCCCACCGTCTTGGGCGCTTCACGCAACCCCCGCGCCGTGAGGTAACCAATAGCGCCGCACGCAAAAATCGAGATCGCCGCACCGCCGGCCAACCAGGCATATTCGCGAATATGAAAATCGCTGCCCGCCATGACGGCAAAAACCATCGCCGGCGTAAAGTAATCCATATTCAAGCGATTTGCCACCATCATTTCCGGCTTGTTTTTCCGGCCCGCCCAGAAGCCCGCCAGAACAACGGCAATTACCGGGAAAATCACTTCAAGGATGCGAATGAATAGATCCATAACACGTTAATTTCTGTCAGATAAGCGACGTTCTAGCAACCAGCTTACAAAAGACAGCAACAGCAAACCAGCACCGATCAGCGGGATACCTGCAATTTCATACTCGCTGAATCCCTCATGCAAAATCACCCGGGAAGAAATAATCGCGATCACCGGGGTGCCCAGAACCAGCAGGCTGGCCTCCCAGGCTGGCGCACGATCGAGAATCGATGTCCACAACCACCAGCAGAAGGCTGTGCTGATCAACGTGAGCACCAGCATGATGCCAATGAAATCAGATGTCCAGTGCGCGGGTGGCTCATCTGCAAATGCTGCGATTAAGCCTACCGGCACACTACCAATCAGATTTAACCAGGCAGTTAGCGACAACAGATTTACACGAGCCTGGCCACGCAGTTGTTTTACCAGCACGGTACCCATCGCCCAGCAGATCGCGGCACCGATACCCAAACTGTTGCTCAGCCAATCTGCCTGTAGATGCCAGGGCTCGATAATCAAAACCAATCCGGCAAGGATGCCAATCACAGCAAGCCACTGCGCGCCTCGCACGCGTTCGCCTAGGATCGGCCAGGCCAGCAACAGGGTCCAGATGGGCATGGTGTACACCAGGACAGCCGTTTTTCTGGCAGCACCGTATTTCAAACTAAAGGTCTGCAAAAGCATAAAACCTGCAACCTGACACAAGCTAATTAAAACGATAGCGCGGGTTGCCTGTAGCTTGAGCGGCTGCCGCAGAATCTTTAGGGCAAGAAACAGAGCAATCGCACCGCCAAACACGCGAATAAAGGTCAATGTAAAGGGCGGCGAAAAACTCAACGCCTGTTTCGCCAGTACCCAGGTATAGCCCCACAATGCCTACCACGGCCCAAAGGCGTGCTTTTGAAGCCTGCTGTTTGCAATCTGCCATCATGAAGCTTCGACCAACAAACCTTTCAGGTACTCGCCCTCAGGCGCTGCCAAGCCAACGGGATGATCACTTGAAGCCATCAGACGGCGCAAAATACGTGCATCTCGTCCCGCATCGGATGTGGCACCTGCAACAATCTTCTGGAAGAGCTCGACACCGATGCCACCGGAACAAGAGTAGGTCATCATCAAACCGCCCGGCACGAGCAATTTGAATCCGAACAGATTAATGTCCTTATAGGCACGCTCTGCCTGATCTGCATGTGCTGCGGATGGCGCGAATTTTGGCGGGTCTAAAACGATGAGGTCGAACTTTTCACCGGCCTTGTGATAGTCGCGCAATGCCTGGAAGACATCGGCATCCCGCCATTCTGCACGACTGGCATCCAGATGCGGGTTCGTGGCCAAATTGGCTTTGGCCTGTTCGAGCGCCGGGCCTGATGAGTCAATCGACATCACAGAGGCGACTCCACCGGCCAACGCTTGCAATGAGAATCCACCCGTGTAGCAAAAGCAATTCAGCACACGACGATTTTTGGCCAGTGCACGCAGCATGAGTCGGTTGTCGCGCTGATCCAGATAGAAACCAGTCTTGTGGCCACCGGCAACATCAACACCAAAGCGCACACCATGTTCATCGATCTGCGGAAAGGCGTTGGCGGGGGCGTCATTTAATCCCTTGGCGGCAATCCAGCCGGTCACAGGGTCCAGCCCCTCCAGCTTGCGCACATCAGAATCAGAGCGTTCATAAATCTGCTGACAACCCGTTGCCTGAACAATGCCGGCCACAATAGCATCACGCCACGCATCTGCCCCGGCACTGGTGAGCTGTAACACCACCGTATCGCCATAGCGATCGGCAATCACCCCCCTGCAAGCCATCGGCTTCACCATGAATCAAACGTTCGCCAGCGGGCTCGGGTTGTTCACCGCGCAGCACAGACCATCCCGCGCGGCGTGCAATCGCCTGCGCGACACGCCGCTTGAAAAACGCATGATCAATCGTTTCATCCGGATCAAAGGTCCACATACGCGCACGAATTTTCGACTCGGGGCTCCAGGCCGCACGCCCCATCATTGCGCCACGCTCATCCTCAACGATCACCATATCGCCGGAGCGGGCACGACCCTTAAGGGCGGCGACTGACCCGGCAAAAATCCAGAGGTGGCGACGACAAATAGAACCGGATTTCCCGGACTCTAAAATCAGTGTGGCGGTCATGTTATTGGTTATCTTCTTGTTCGGGGTTAAAGCGAGTGGCATTAGCTTGCGCTACTGCTTCTTTGCTGCGATGTGCGCGTGGGTGCGCCTGGTCATACACCTGGGCCAGATGCTGAAAATCGAGGTGAGTATAAACCTGGGTCGATACAATGCTGGCGTGACCCAGCATCTCCTGTACGGCGCGCAAATCGCCGGAGCCCTGCAAAATATGGGTTGCAAACGAGTGGCGCAACTGATGAGGATGCACGCGTTGCGGCAAACCCTGTTGCTGGCCATGCTTTTGCAAACGCAGCTGAATCATACGTGGCGTGATGCGCTTTCCCTGCTGCCCCAGAAACAATGCTGGCTCATCAGCTGCATTGAGCAATTGCGCTCTAACGGCCAACCAGGCTTCAACGGCCACTTGCGCAGTACGACCTACCGGAACCACCCGTGTCTTATTACGCTTACCGAGTACACGGACCTCACCCTGGCGTAGGTCGGTCAGACAATCCATATTCAGGCCCACCAGTTCAGACAGTCGGATACCCGATGAGTAGAAGAGTTCGAAGATGGCCTGATCACGGCATTGAAGCACCTGCTCTCGCGAGGCATTCTGACTATCGATCTCGCCAACATCTAAAGGCTTGAGCAAACGAAATGTTTCGTCGACCGACAACGCATCAGGCAATCGTTTCGGATGTTTCGGGGCATGCAGCCCTTCAGCCACATTGGCATCCAGCACCCCACGCCGTGCCAGCCAGCGCAGCAAACCACGCCAGGCAGATAACGATCGGGCAATCGAACGTCCGGACAAGCCGGATGCGTGCAATCGCCCAACGAACCATCGTAGATCGAGCGCCGTCAGTTCAGCCGGGGTTGCCGAACCCGCCAGCAATTGCAGGCGGCGCAAATCCCGTTCGTAATTGCTTAAGGTATGCGGCGATACGCGCCGCCGATCCCGCAACTCGGCCAGCCAGTCTTCAGCAGCTGGCCACAACGGCTCCTGTGCTGCAGGCTGCGCCAGATCGCTCATCTCATATGGTGCTGGAATCAGCCGCGCAGCACGCGTGCCAATGCCGCAGCAATCACATCACCCAAGCGTTCGATATAGGCGGTACCCATCCCGGCCACAAAACGCTCCGCATCACCCGAGGCCATGGCGAGCAAGCCCAATGTCTGATCTTCGAAACGCAGCGGCACCAAGGCCATTGAAGAAATATCTTCGCCTTCGCTGCCAAACCAGGCAGCGACTTCACCCGTGCGCACGCTACCCGTTACCGGATGATGCATACCTGCCACTTCCTTGATCAATTCAGCGCTCACCGGCGTGCACGCATCATGGCCGAGGTTGGCCGCACCTTCACCCCACAAACGCAAGCGCGCCTGCGGCACACTAAAATCTTCGGCGAGCGACTTGAGCACCGTACCCACAATCTGATCGAGACGGCTTGCGCCAACTAACGCTACCGTCAATTGATGCATGCGCGCACCCAAGGCATCATTACTCTCACCCACGCCCAGCAGTTCACCGAGGCGGTGCTCTAATAGACGATTCTTTTCGCGCAGCGTAATCATCTGGCGCTCTGCCAGCGAAATCGTACGGCCACTGTAGGGGTGCGCAATTTCAACCTGATGGAAGAACTCGGCCTGCTCTTCAAAAAATTCCGGGTGCAATTTCAGAAACTCCAACACAGCTTCGGGCGACACACTCATAGCTCGATCTCTCCAGTAAATACGGTGACGGCAGGACCCGTCATGATGACCGGCTGACCAATGCCGGCCCACGCAATATTCAAATCGCCGCCCCGTGTCTGTACGCGCACCGGCGAATCCAGGAGACCGCGTCGGATACCTGATACCACCGCAGCACAAGCACCTGTGCCGCAAGCCAGTGTTTCACCCACACCGCGCTCATAGACCCGCAAACGGATATTGTTGCGATCCAGTACTTGCATAAACCCTGCGTTGACCCGTTGCGGAAAGCGCACATGGTTTTCGATTTGCGGGCCTTGCACAGATACCGGTGCCGCATCGACATCAGTCACTACGGTCACAGCATGCGGGTTGCCCATCGACACAGCGCCAATCGTTAGCTTTGCGCCATCCGGCAACACCAGCGGCTGCCCCGCTGCATCTGTCTCCGAGTCAAAAGGAATTTCCGCAGGCGTAAAGCGCGGCTGCCCCATGTCTACGGTGACCAAACCATTCGATCCAAGTCGCGGATGAATAATACCGCACTTGGTTTCGACAACAATGGCTGATTTTTCGGTCAAACCCTGATCATGCACAAAACGCACAAAGCAGCGCGCACCATTGCCACACTGCTCTACTTCGCTGCCATCGGCATTAAAAATCCAGTAACGGAAGTCGGCGCCTGACGATTGTGCCGGCTCCACTAAAAGCATCTGATCAAAACCGACGCCCGTATGTCGATTGCCCAATGCTTTAATTTGTTCGGTGCTCAAGGAGACTTGCTGACGCACGCCATCCAGCACGACAAAGTCGTTGCCAAGGCCGTGCATTTTGGAGAATTTCAATTTCATCTGATGATTATAGGCCGGCCAAATCAATTAGCGATGACGCTTGCCGTAAACACTCGGCTCACCTTCCGGCTGGGTCTTGAAGCGCTTGTGTAACCAGAAGTACTGGTCCGGCATCTGCAATACCCAGGACTCGATGAATTGATTCATGCAAGCCGTATCTTCTTCGACCGAAGCACCAGGAAAGTTCTCCCATTTTTCAGTGTAATAAGACTCGTACCCATCCGGTACCATCTTGGAAACGATGGCAATCACCCGTGCGTTTGTCAGCTGCGCCAGACGCGATACGCCAGCGACCGTGGCTGCCGGAAACCCGAAGAACGGCGCAAATACCGCATCCTTAGAGCCGAAATCCTGATCCGGCAAATAATAGAACGGCGTACCGCGCTTCATGGCTTTCACGACCTTCAGCAAACCATCCTGACGAAACACCAGCACCGGGTTCGTAAAGCGGCTCCGGCCGTGCAACAGCATATAGTTGAGCACCGGATTTTTCTGCTTGGCATACATGCTGATCCAGGAACTCATCATCGACGCACGCGTACCGGTGGCATCCAGGCCGACAAAATGGGGTGCGAGTACCAGCGTGGGCCGACCATCGTCGCTGTAAAGACGTTCTTTGTTATGCTGGCGCACGATACGGCGGATGCGTTTTTCGGAAGCAAACCACATGAGCGAACGATCCAGCACGGCCTGGGCAAAACGGATGCAGTGTTTGAACACGAGTTTCTTACGTTCACTATCCGGCATATCCGGAAAACACAAACGTAAATTTGTCAGCGCTACGAAACGACGTTGCCGCGCCAGTGCCCATAAGATGATGCCGAAAAACGCACTGATCAAACGGATCAGACGCAACGGCAATTTGGAAATTAACCAGACCAGTGCAATCAGCAACCAGCTGGTCAGTGTTTTTAAATTAACAGGGGGGCGTTGATTATTCATAAAGGCTTTTCTGGCGGCTGCTCACTTGAGCCGCGCGGGGTCTTATAACGGTTGTAGCCCCAGAAATACCGCTCAGGATAAGAGGATATCAGCTTCATCAACTCCTGATTGATAGCGGCAGCCGTTGCTTCCAGATCATCCACCAGTAACGGGCTTGATGGCGGGCGGCAACTGAGTACAAACCCCTGCCATTTCGGCAGACGCTCGGCACAGGCAAAGATCATACTCGCCCCCGTCTGAGCCAATCTGGCCGCCAGCGTCATCGTATAGGCCGGCTTACCGAACCAGGGGAGCCAGGCTCCTTGCCCGGCAGGGGGTACCTGATCCGGTAACAACCTCACCGATTCGCCCGATTTCAACGCACGGATCAAGCGACGCACCCCGGACAAATCTGCCGGAGCGATCTGCAAATCTGCCGGAGCGATCTGCATACCAGCCCGTGTCCGACCGAAACGAAGGATGGACTCAGCCCAACGCTGTCTGGGCGGACGGAACAACACCGTAATCGGGCTGGCATCGGGTTGGCTGGCGGCATACTGCGCCGTAATTTCGAAGCACCCCAGGTGCGGCGTCAGAAAGAGTATGCCTTTGCCCCCAGCGCGCGCCTCCTGCACATGTTCCCACCCTTCTATCCGCTGTAATGTTTTGAGCGTTTCTTCGCGCGGGTGTAGCCAGAGCCAGGGTAGTTCAAACACGGCTTTGCCGGATTCCGACTGGGCGCGAGCACTGTGTAACCGCACCGCATCCGGACCCAGAGCCTGCGCAAGATTGGCACATCAAATAGACGACGGAAGCTGGCAGAGCACAGATAAACGAGGCGCCCCACCACCGCACCCATCACCTGCAATACCGGTAGTGGCAGACGGGCAAGCCAGCAAACCAGGCTCAGATAGCAACGATGCTTCAACGACAAATCGTCAGGCGTTTGTAATCGAGACATAAGACGAACTATTGCAGGCTATTGACGCAAATGACTTTTAGACCCACAATTATCGTAGACTGCCGAGTTAATATGACAGCTTGCAGGGCGGGGCAGATCAGAAATGATTGCCGAGTCTGCTAAAGCGTCCCTCGCTCGAACAGATCCCCGGAGCAGGACACGCCTCACCGGCAACGCATCGCCGGCACAAGCCCACCGGGGATTTGTTGTTTCTGGAGTATTTAAATGAGCGAGTTTCTCTTTTCATCCGAGTCCGTCTCGGAAGGCCATCCCGATAAAGTTGCGGATCAGATCTCTGATGCCATCCTCGACGCCATCCTGGCCGAAGACCCTAAAGCCCGTGTTGCCTGCGAAACGCTTGTCTCGACCGGCCTTGTTGTCATCTCTGGCGAGATCACCACGTCGGCTCACATCAACTACCGCGAAATCGCACAAGACACCGTGCGCCGCATCGGTTACGACAATTCAGACATCGGCTTCGACTACAAGTCATGCGCCATCCTGACTGCCATCAATCGTCAGAGCCCGGACATCGCCCAGGGCGTAAACGAAGGTGAAGGCATTGATCTGGATCATGGCGCGGGCGACCAGGGCCTGATGTTCGGTTACGCCTGCCGCGAAACCCCAACGCTGATGCCGTTCCCGATTTTCTACGCGCACCGCATCATGCAGCGCCAGGCCGACTTACGTCGCGATGGCCGTCTGCCATGGCTGCGTCCGGATGCCAAGAGTCAGCTGACCGTGCGTTATGTGGACGGCAAACCCGTCGCCATCGATACCGTCGTGGTCTCGACCCAGCACGATGCGGACGTCACTCACAAGCAGATCGAAGAAGCCGTGATCGAAGAGATCATCAAACCAGTCCTGCCTGCCGAATTCATCAACGACAACATCCGTTACCTGCTCAACCCGACCGGCCGTTTCGTGGTCGGTGGCCCGCACGGTGACTGTGGCCTGACGGGTCGTAAGATCATCGTTGACACCTACGGTGGCGCTGCCCATCACGGTGGTGGCGCTTTCTCGGGTAAGGATCCATCGAAGGTTGACCGCTCGGCTGCTTACGCTGGTCGTTACGTGGCCAAGAACATTGTGGCCGCCGGTCTAGCAGACAAGGCGGAAGTTCAGGTTGCCTACGCCATCGGCGTGGCTAAGCCTGTGTCGCTGATGGTCAACACTTCCGGCACCGGCAAGATCTCGGATGAAAAGATTGCCGCACTGGTTGCTGAGCACTTCGACCTGCGCCCGAAGGGCATCGTCCAATCGCTGGATCTGCTGCGCCCGATCTACTCGAAGACCGCCGCTTACGGCCACTTTGGCCGCGAAGAGCCGGAATTCACCTGGGAATGGACTGACAAGGCTGACGCCCTGCGCGCTGCCGCCGGCCTGTAACCCCCGGTAAGCCATTGATCCCGGACGCCTATTTGGGCGATCCGGGATTTTTTTCGCGCAGATTCTGGTACGATTCGCCCCATTCCGAGGAGCGCTGCGACGCAGAGTTTTCTGCTGCCAGGCTCGGACTGATTAACTGCGCTCACCTGACCAACCTGCGGGGTTGGTGGATCAGGTGAAGACCGCAGAATATGCAACACAAGTTCAACGGTTTCCTTGCCTGATTCACACCCGCTTTGCTTTAGGGAAAAGGAAGCTCTATGAACGCAACACAAAAAGATTACGTCATTGCCGATATGTCGCTGGCCGACTGGGGTCGCCGCGAGATTCTTATCGCCGAAACTGAAATGCCTGGCCTGATGGCGATTCGCGAAGAATTCGCCGCCACCCAGCCCCTGCGTGGCGCCCGCATCACCGGTTCACTGCACATGACCATTCAGACCGCCGTGCTGATCGAAACGCTGCAAGCCCTGGGTGCCGAATTGCGTTGGGCCTCGTGCAATATCTTCTCGACACAGGATCACGCTGCCGCCGCCATTGCTGCCCAAGGTACGCCGGTCTTTGCCGTGAAGGGCGAATCGCTGGAAGACTACTGGGATTATACCCACCGTATTTTCGAATGGACCGACGGCGGTTACTCGAACATGATTCTTGATGACGGCGGCGATGCTACCCTGTTGCTGCACCTCGGTGCCAAAGCAGAAAAAGATCAGGCCGTGCTGAACAACCCGGGCAGTGAAGAAGAGCGCATCCTGTTTGCCGCCATCAAGGCCAAGATCGCCGTTGACCCAACCTGGTACTCCGACCGTTTGAGCAAGATCAAGGGCGTGACCGAAGAAACCACCACTGGCGTACACCGTCTGTATCAAATGCATGCCCGTGGCGACCTCAAGTTCCCTGGCATCAACGTCAATGACTCGGTCACTAAGTCCAAGTTCGACAACCTGTATGGCTGCCGCGAATCGCTGGTCGATGGCATCAAGCGCGCCACCGATGTGATGGTTGCCGGTAAGGTAGCCGTGGTTGCCGGTTACGGCGACGTAGGCAAGGGTTCGGCACAGGCACTGCGTGCACTATCGGCTCAAGTCTGGGTCACCGAAATCGATCCGATCTGCGCCCTGCAAGCTGCCATGGAAGGCTACCGCGTGGTCACGATGGAATACGCTACTGAACACGCCGACATTTTTGTCACCACCACCGGCAATTTACACGTCATCACCCATGACCACATGGTGAAGATGAAGAACAATGCCATCGTCTGCAACATCGGTCACTTCGACAACGAAATTGATATAGCTTCGATCGAAAAATACCATTGGGAAGAAATCAAGCCACAGGTCGATCACGTGATCTTCCCGGACGGCAAGCGCATCATCCTGCTGGCCAAGGGTCGCCTGGTGAATCTGGGTTGCGGCACAGGCCACCCGTCGTACGTGATGAGCTCGTCGTTTGCGAACCAGACGATTGCCCAGATCGAACTGTGGACCGAACGCGATACCAACAAGTACCCGGTTGGTGTTTACACGCTGCCTAAGCACCTTGATGAAAAGGTCGCCCGCCTGCAGCTGAAGGCGCTGAACGCGCAGCTCACTGAACTCACCGATCAGCAAGCAGCGTATATTAGTGTTAACAAGGCTGGCCCCTATAAGCCAGAGCACTACCGCTACTAATCGAAAGAAACCTCGCCATGAAACTGCTGTTGACCTGGGCACTGAATGCCGTCGCGTTGCTGCTGGTTCCGTACATCGTACCGGGCATCCACATCGAGAGCTTCGGCTCTGCACTCATCGCTGTCGTGATTCTAGGCCTGGTCAACGCAGTCATCCGCCCGATCTTCATCCTGCTGACCCTACCGGTCACCCTGCTCACGCTGGGGCTGTTCCTGTTCGTGATCAACGCGATGATGTTTTGGTGGGTGGGCGACATCCTCAGCGGTTTCAAAGTAGAAGGATTCTTTGCCGCCCTCTTTGGTTCTATTGTTTACAGCATCGCCAGCTGGTTCCTCTCGTCACTGACTGAGCAACCACGCGTCGAGCGCGTCTGATTTTCCCCGGATTACTGCATGACTCAACCATTGGTCGAACTCTCCGTCGAATACTTCCCGCCACAAACACCGGAAGGACTCGAGAAGCTTCGTGTTGTCCGCCAAAAGCTGGCCGCGCTTGAGCCCACCTTCTGTTCGGTCACCTATGGCGCTGGTGGGTCCACGCGCGAGCGTACATTTGCCGTGATCCGCGAAATGGTCGACGAAGGTATTGATGCCGCGCCGCACCTCTCATGCATTGGCTCCACCCGTGACAGCATCCGCGAAATTCTCGATGAATATCTAGACCTTGGCATCAAACGTATCGTCGCCCTGCGTGGCGACCTCCCCTCCGGCATGGCCGAAGCGGGCGAATTCCGTTATGCCAATGAACTGGTCGAATTCATCCGCGAAACCACCGGTGACCACTTCAGCATTGAAGTCGCTGCCTATCCGGAATGGCACCCCCAGGCCCGCACGCCCGCAGATGACCTGCGCGCCTTTGTTAACAAAATGAATGCGGGGGCGGATTCGGCCATTACCCAGTACTTCTTTAATGCCGATGCCTACTTCAATTTTGTCGAAGCCGCCCGTAATGCCGGCGTGACTCGGCCTATCGTACCGGGCATCATGCCAATCAGCGGTTTTACCAAGCTGGCCCGCTTTTCGGATGCCTGCGGCGCCGAGATCCCGCGCTGGATGCGTCGCACGCTGGAAAACTACGGCGACGACACGGACAGCATCAAAGCTTTTGGCCTGGATGTCATTACAGACCTCTGCGAGCAGCTGATTGAAGGCGGCGCGCCGGGTCTGCATTTCTACACCATGAATCAGTCGGCACTGACACTGGAAATCTGCCGCCGTCTTGGCCTCTGACTCTCTAGCAGGACGTCTGATTTATTCCTAATGAATCAAGTCGCCACAAAAACCCTACAATTTTCTGGCCTTTAACGGGTTTTGTGTTTTACACTCGTCACACAGTTAACCAACTCATCAACTATCCAGATTCGCACAATCACTATCAGGAGACATACAACATGAAAGCTATGCTCGTAATTGCCGCTGTTGCCGGCGCACTGCTTGCCCAAAACGCCATTGCTGCTGATGGCAAAGGTACTTATACCAAAGCCTGTGCTAGCTGCCACGCTACCGGCGCAGCTAATGCACCTAAATTCGGCGACAAAGCCGCCTGGGCACCACACATCAAGACTGGCATGCCAGCGCTTTACAACACCGCTCTGAAGGGCAAGCCAGGCACCGCCATGATGCCAAAGGGTGGCAATGCTTCACTGTCGGATGACGATGTCAAAGCTGCTGTGGACTACATGGTAGACACCGCAAAATAATTGCGTAGCAGCCCCCATAAAACCGACCTCACGGGGTCGGTTTTTTTATGTAAAAATGTCAGAAATAATTTCCGGAGCCTGACATGACCCTGCACAAGCGCCACACCCTTTCCGCCATTGCCCTGCTACTAGCTACGCTTGGCCTGACTGCATGCGGCAATAAAGATAGCGCCCCTGCCGCTACCGGAGAAGTGACCATCAAAATCGGTCATACTGCACCGCTGACTGGTCCACAGGCTCACCTGGGCAAAGACAATGAAAACGGCGCAGTCATGGCGATCGATGAACTCAACAGCCGCGGCCTGAGCATCGGTGGGAATAAAGTGAAGTTTGTACTGATCTCAGAAGACGATCAGGCTGACCCCAAAGCGGGCACCACAGTGGCTCAGAAGTTCGTCGACCAGAAGGTCAATGGTGTTGTCGGTCATCTGAATTCCGGCACCACCATCCCGGCATCGCGCATTTATTCCGAAGGTGGCATTCCTCAGATCTCTGGTTCCGCAACGAACCCGACCTACACACAACAAGGCTTCAAAACGGCTTTCCGTGTTTTCGCGAATGACGTTCACCAGGGACAAGCTCTGGCTCAGTTCGCCACTAAAACACTCAAGGCAAAAACCATCGCCATTGTGGATGACCGCACGGCCTATGGCCAAGGCCTGGCCGATGAGTTCAAGAAAGCCGTAGAAGCGGGTGGCGCCAAGATCGTTGCCCAGGAATTCACCACCGATAAGGCCACCGACTTCAAGGCAATCCTGACCAAGATCAAGGCATCCAATCCGGATGTGCTGTTCTTCAGTGCCATGGATGCCCAGGGCGGCCCTGCGCTCAAACAGGCTCGCGAACTGGGTCTCAAGGCAACCTTCCTGATTGGCGATGGCGGTTGTACACCTGAGTTCATCAAACTGGCCGGTAACGCTGCAGATGGTCAGTACTGTTCCCTGCCTGGCGTTCCACTGGAAAAAATGCCTGGCGGCACGGTATTCAAAGACAAGTATCAGAAACGTTACAACCAGCAGATTCAGCTTTACGCACCGTACGTCTATGACGCAGTGATGGTGATGGCTGACTCGATGCAACGTGCCAATTCGGCAGAGCCTGCCAAGTACCTGCCCGAAGTAGGCAAGAGCCAGTATCAGGGCGTTACCGCCAAAGTCGTGTTTAATGCCAATGGCGACCTGACTACGCCAGCCGTATCTATCTACCATGACAAGGACGGCAACTGGTCTTATGTAGAAACCGTTGAAGCCTCGGCAAAAGCGGCCAAATAATCACGCAAGGGAACGACATTGCCCGGCCAACTGGTCGGGCAATTTTTTGAGCCATAGATATACTTCTCCAGCGGATCATCAACGGCGTAGTGCTCGGTAGCATTTATGCACTCGTAGCGTTGGGCTACACCATGGTCTATGGCATTCTTGGCCTGATTAACTTCGCCTACGGCGAAGTCGTGATGATTGGTGCACTCGTCAGTTATAGCGTTATGACGGCGCTACTGCCCAGCGGCATGCCACCCGTTCTACTTGCTTTAATTTCTGTACTGGTGGCCGCGCCGGTTTGTATGGCATTAGCCTGGCATTGAGCGCTATGCTTATCGCCCGCTACGGCACGCCCCCAAGCTCGCGCCATTGATTAGCGCTATTGGCGTATCAATTCTGCTGCAGAATCTGGCCATGATGATCTGGGGTCGTAGCTATCATGCTTTTCCAGACATTCTGCCAGCAATACACTTCGACATCGGCGGCGCGCAAATTACCTTGCTACAAACAGTCACGATTGGCCTCGCTGCACTCACCATGGCTATTCTGTCGTGGATGATCCAGCACACGACGCTGGGCCAGGCCATGCGGGCTACCGCAGAAAACCCTGCCATTGTCGAGCTGATGGGCATTCTGGTGAACCGGATTATTACGCTTACCTTCATTATCAGTGCCGCGCTGGCTGCACTGGCCGGCCTGATGGTCGGTGCCAATTATTCCGTCGCACACTATTACATGGGCTTCATGCTTGGCCTCAAGGCATTTACAGCGGCAGTACTAGGCGGCATCGGCAACATTACGGGCGCCATGCTGGGCAGTTTACTCCTTGGCTTAATTGAATCGCTGGGCGCTGGCTATATCGAAGACCTCACCGGTGGTTTCCTTGGCTCCAATTACCAGGATATTTTTGCCTTCCTCGTCCTGATTGGCGTACTCGTGTTCAGACCAGGTGGTCTGATGGGCGAACGCGTCTCCGAGTGCGCATAAGGACAGCCCCATGAAAATGACTGCCCGCTTTTTTGCCCGCCTCACCCGTCATCCGAATGATGACCGTGTTCATTGGCTCGCCTGGGCCCTACTCGGCCTATTGCTCGCGAGCCTGCCCTGGTTAGTCGCCGCAGGGTTTTGGCAATACGTGGCTGCGCATTCTGAACTTTGCAACTGCTTTATGTGATGCTGGCGCTCGGCCTCAACATCGTTGTCGGCTTTGCCGGCCTGCTCGATATGGGCTACATCGCGTTCTATGCCGTCGGTGCTTATCTCTGGGCGTTACTGGCGAGTCCGCAATTCGGTCTGCATTGGCCCATGTGGGCTATTTTGCCCATAGGGGCCGGTGTCGCCTGTCTATTTGGTGTCATGCTGGGCGCACCGACCCTGAAATTACGTGGTGACTACCTCGCGATTATGACCCTGGGGTTCGGCGAAATCATCCGCATTTTTTAAACAACCTAAACGCCTCCGTTAACATCACCAACGGGCCGCAGGGTATCTCGGCTATTGATGCAGTTCACTTCGGCAATGTGTCACTGGCACGCCCACTGGATCTTGGCTTTATCACCCTGCCACCACTCGTAAGCTACTACTATCTTTTTTTAGTGGCCGCACTCCTTATCATCGGCATCGCTACTCGCCTGGAGCGCTCACGTGTTGGCCGCGCCTGGGCCGCCATCCGTGAAGATGAAGTGACTGCCAAGGCCTGTGGTATTAACACGCGTAACGTCAAACTCCTCGCATTTGCTATGGGCGCTACCTTTGGCGGCGTGGCGGGCGGTCTCTTTGCAGGCTTCCAGCAATTCGTGAGCCCGGAGTCCCTCGGTCTGCTCGAATCAGTTATGGTGCTTTGCATGGTGGTGCTGGGTGGCATGGGTCATATACCCGGCATTATCTTTGGTACACTGCTGCTCACCGTACTGCCCGAGTTCTTCCGGCAGATCGCCGGACCTGTGCAACAAACCATATTTGGCAGCGTACTGGTTGACCCAGAAAGCCTGTGGATGCTCTTGTTCGGCCTGGCGCTGGTGCTTGTGATGCGCTACCGTCCCAGCGGTCTCTGGCCATCCCCACAGCGCCGCCGTGAGATCGAAGATGTACAGCGGGCTGATGCGCCTCAAGACGTCCCTGTGAGTCCGATGTGAAAGGTGCCCGATGAAACAGGTACCGCTACGCGCTGAACACATCAGTAAATCCTTCGGCGGTGTTCAGGCGCTGAAAGACACCTCTCTCACGCTGAATAGCGATGAAGTCTATGGTTTGATCGGCCCGAATGGTGTTGGAAAGACCACACTTTTCAATTGCCTGACCGGTCTTTACGTAACTGATGCTGGTCAATTCATTTTTAATGATGCCCCGCTGATCAGCAACGCACCGGACAAAACCGTACGCCAAGGTATTGCCCGCACCTTCCAGAACATTCGCCTGTTTGCCAACATGACGGCACTCGAAAATGTGATGGTCGGTCGACACACTCGACTGCGTAGCAATATCCTGAGCGACATTCTTCGCACGCCATTTAATCGCTGCGAAGAACAGGCTACCGAAGACATGGCCCTTCAGTTGCTTCATTACGTGGGCATCTCTGCGCGCGCCCATGACCTCGCCAAGCATTTATCCTATGGGGACCAACGCCGTCTGGAAATCGCCCGCGCACTGGCCACGAATCCACGCCTGCTTTGCCTGGACGAACCCGCTGCCGGCATGAATGCCAACGAAACTGCTGGCCTACGACAACTCATCGAGGCTATTCGCGCCGATGGCATCAGCATTCTGCTCGTTGAACATGACGTGCAGCTCGTCATGGGTTTATGTGATCGCATCGCTGTGCTCGATTACGGTGAGCTCATCTGCGAAGACGTGCCCGCTATTGTACAAAAACACCCGCGCGTGATTGAAGCGTATCTAGGGAGCGGCGTTCATGCTTGAGATTCATAATCTACACCTTCAATATGGCGGCATTCAGGCTGTAAAAAATATCAGCTTTGATGTAAAAGCCGGCGAACTGGTAGCGCTGATTGGCGCCAATGGCGCGGGCAAAACCAGCACGCTCAAAGCCCTGGCACGAATGTGCTGCCCAGGCTACCGGCCAAGTGCTTCTGAACCCACCCGGTGAGTCCCATATTGATTTAATGCGCCTACCGGCGCACGAACTCGTGGCAATGGGCGTTGCCTTGGTGCCAGAAGGACGCGGTGTTTTTGCCCGCCAAACCGTTTTAGAGAATCTGCTTGAACGCTTACCACGTCTTAAAGAGCGCACCTCTCAACTCGCCGGTACCCTCTCGGGTGGTGAACAGCAGATGCTGGCGATTGCGCGAGCGCTGATGTCGGCACCACGCCTGCTGTTGCTCGACGAGCCCTCCATGGGTCTTGCACCGATTATGGTGGACCGCATCTTTGAGTTAATCACCAGCGCGCGCGACAGCGGCGTAAGCATTCTGCTCGTTGAACAAAACGCCCGCCTGGCGCTTAAAGTCAGCAGCCGTGCCTACGTGCTTGAATCCGGCAAGATCACCCTCAGCGGCAAATCATCAGAGCTGCTGCAGGATGGTCGAGTTCGTGCAGCATATCTGGGTGAAGCGATTCACGATTAACCTAACAATATTGCTTGCCCAACAAAAAAGCACCCGAAGGTGCTTTTTTGTTGGGCATATACCCGATTACTTCTTAGGCGTTGCTACAAAACCAACGGCCATGTCTTGGACGTATTCAACAACCACATCGTCACCGACCTTGAAGTTTTCTAGGCCCAGAACCGATTTATCAACTTTAACCTTGTTGACCTTGCCATCAGGCATAGTGATCTCAGCCGTACGTGCCTTGGCATTGATGCTCTTAATCACAGCCGTTGCCTTGATCGTATCGATCTCTTCAGCAAATGGTTTTTTGTTAGATTGATCCTGAACCTTCACGGTGCGGGTGCCAGTAACGCTAGGCTGGGTATCCTTAGGGGCAGCAACCAGACCAACCACTACAGCTTGTGCATACTCAACAACAAAGGTGTCACCCTTCTTGATCTTGTTGAAGTTAGTGACCGATTTGCCAACAGTCATTGGTGCCAGTTGGCCCTGGTCGTTCTTCAGTATCACAGTGCGTGTCTTGGCGTTTACCGAGTCAACGGTGGCCGTCATGACGGTAACTTCTGCAGCAACAGGAGCAACTTCAGCGGCAGTGGCAGCAGTAGGAGCAGCCGTTTGAGCTTGAACATTCAGACCAGCGGTAGCCAGCAGTGTGGCCAGTAGCAACGATTTTTTCATGCAAAGTTCTCCAAGAGAAAATTAAGGTGCCTTGTTTGCGGAGCGCAAAATGCAAAGCATTTTAGGATGATATCAGGGCTTCCAGTAACTTGTTGTGAATTCCCTGGAAACCACCGTTGCTCATGACCAGCACGTGATCTCCGGCCTTGGCTTCGGCAACAATCGCTTTCACCATGGCGCTAAAGTCTTCATGCACTTCGGCCGCCGATCCCATAGACGCCAACGCCGCTGCTGCATCCCAGCCCAGATTGGCGCCATAGCAATACACGCGATCGGAGGCCGCCAGACTCTGCGGCAGCTGATCTTTCATCACACCGAGCTTCATAGTGTTTGAGCGTGGCTCGATCACGGCCAGAATGCGCGCGTCGCCGACCTTGCGACGCAAACCGGCAACCGTCGTCGTAATGGCCGTTGGATGGTGTGCAAAATCATCGTAAACGGTGACACCACGCTCCACACCGCGCACTTCCATGCGACGCTTCACGTTCTCAAAACGCGATAGGGCATCAAGGCCCTTATCCAGCGGCACACCGACGTGGCGTGCCGCCAGCATGGCGGCCAGCGCATTCATACGGTTGTGTTCCCCTGTTAAGGCCCAGGTGACTTCACCAATTTTCTTGGTGCCTTCGTGAACAATCAAACTGCCCGTCGCATCATCACCAGTAATGGTGTAACCGCTGCCCTCGCCAAAGCCTTCAACAGGCGTCCAGCAGCCGCGCTCTAATACGCGCGATAACGCCGGTTCGGTGGCATTGGAAACAATCAGGCCATTACCCGGCATGGTGCGCACCAGATGATGGAACTGTGTTTCGATCGCACCGAGATCGGCAAAGATATCGGCATGATCGAATTCCAGATTATTGAGAATGGCTGTGCGCGGATGGTAGTGCACAAACTTCGAGCGCTTGTCGCAAAAGGCGGTGTCGTACTCATCGGCTTCGATCACGAAAAACGGCGAATCTTCCAGTGCGCCATGCAACCGTGCAGACACGCCGAAGTTGCAGGGCACACCACCAATCAGAAAGCCCGGCGCCAGACCGGCGTCTTCCAGAATCCTGGCGAGCAGTGAGGCCGTGGTGGTTTTGCCATGCGTACCCGCCACGCCCAGCACCCAGCGTCCTTGCAAGATATGCTCGGCCAACCACTGTGGGCCAGACACATATGGCAACCCCGCATCGAGAATGGCTTCGAGCAAGGGATTGCCGCGTGAAACGGCGTTGCCAATCACAAACATATCCGGCTTTAAAGATAGCTGCGATGGATCAAATCCTTCGATCAATTCAATGCCGGCGCCACGCAGCTGATCGCTCATGGGTGGATACACGCCCGCATCACAGCCGGTGACTTTGTGCCCTGCGGCCCACGCCAGTTGCGCAAGGCCGCCCATGAAGGTGCCGCAGACACCCAGAATATGCAAATGCATCGTCTTTCCCGTCTTTCGTCTTTGCATTGTCATGCCGGCGCAATATCCGGCAGGTAGGTTTAGAATGTAATCCATTGTACCTGCCCCGGAGAGACCCGATGCGCCACCGACGACGCCTAGCCGGCATGCAGAACAACGGCACTGCCCATATTGCCGCCGTGGCCGCACGCCTAATGGCTGAAGACGGCGTGGATGATGTCGAGTTGGCCAAACGTAAAGCCGCTCACCAGCTGAATCTGCCAGAGTGGATTGGCCTCCCCACCAGCCAGGCAGTCTATGACGCCCTGCGCACCCAGCAGGCGATTTTTCAGGATAGCGAACAGCACGAACGCATCACCATCATGCGTGCGGAAGCCCTGTACTGGATGGAACTATTGGCCGAGTTTCACCCGTATCTCACCGGCTCGGTGCTGGATGGTACCGCCGGTCGTTATTCAATGATCGACATCCTGCTCTATCCGGATAGCGACAAAGATGTCGAGATCTTCCTGCTTAACCAGGGAGTCGAGTACAAATTTGCCAAAACACGTAACGATCGTACGAGTGCCGTACTGCAGGTATTGCGCAACGAACTGGTCGTGAATCTGGTGATTTATCCGAGCCATGATGAGTGGGTCGTCTTTAGAAAGCACGACGGTTCGATACGAGAACGCGCCCACGCAGAAAATGTACGCGCACGGATGACAATCGATGCGGCTTTCGTATCGGATGCGAATTTGCCGCTAAAACACGGGCACACTCACTCACGAAAGAATCTGCATATGCGTTTTAATTTGCTTTCACGCCGCGCCCTATTTCGTAACGTAATGCTGACTGGCCTGGCCGCTATCGCATTGATCTCAGGCTGCTCAAAGTTCGACAACAGTCAGAGCGCGCTCAATGGTCCGCAAGTGACCGCCAAATTTTTCGACGCCCAGTTCAAAGATACCGCCGGCAAACCGGTTGATCTAACGACGCTGCGTGGCAAAATCGTGGTGATTAACTTCTGGTCGACTTGGTGCCAGCCCTGCGTAGAAGAAATGCCGATGTTCAGCGAAGTGCAGACGGCCTATAAAGACAAAAACGTGATTTTTGTCGGTATCGCCGCCGATCAGGTAGATAACGTTAAGGCATTTCTCCAGAAAACGCCGGTGAATTACCCTATCGCCGTAGGCGGTCAACAGGCCTTTGAGCTTTCGCAAGCCTTAGGCAACCGCCACGACGCCGTGCCATTTACGCTCATGATTAATGCCAAAGAAGGCATCACCAGCCGTCACTTTGGCGTTTACACGCGCAAAGACCTGGAAGCAGACATCGCCAAGGCACTAAAGTAACTCGATCTAGTTGCCATCTTGCTGACATCTGGTGGCGATCATTAGCTTAAAGACTGGCAATTTGCAGCTAATTGGGAGACAATAAGCGCCATGAACAATCGCACCAATACGCCTACGGGCGAATCGCTGGGTAAAGTTCTGGTTCTCAACGGGCCGAACCTCAATCTGCTGGGGCAGCGCGAGCCGCATCTTTACGGTGCCACGACGCTGGCTGATATTGATCGCGCACTGGCAGATCGTGCCGAACGTGCAGGCATCGTGCTCGAAATATTCCAGAGCAACCACGAAGGCGCCCTGATTGAGCGACTTCATGCCGCACGCGAAGAAGGCTTTGATTTTCTGATCATCAACCCAGCGGCATTCACACACACCAGCGTGGCATTGCGTGATGCAGTACTAGCTTCGGATCTCTCGTTTATCGAAGTGCATCTATCAAACGTGCACGCCCGCGAAGAGTTCCGACATCAATCGTATTTCTCGGACAAAGCCATTGGCACCATCACCGGATTGGGCGCACAAGGTTATTTGCTGGCATTTGACTACATCATCGCAGCACTTTCAGATAATTTAGACCCAGGCCAAGCCTGAGTCTGCTGCTTTCACCTTTAATTATTCACTGACACGACTTCAGGAGCCCATTATGGATCTGCGTAAACTCAAAAAACTGATCGACCTGGTACAAGAATCCGGCATTTCCGAACTGGAAGTCACCGAAGGTGAAGAAAAAGTCCGTATCGCCAAGCAACTGAATGCTGCACCTGTCGCGCATCAGTTTTATGCGCCAGCCCCTGTTGCTGCCGCCCCTGCAGCGGCTCCCGCCGCAGCTCCAGCAGCTGCCGCACCAGCCCAACCTGCTGGCCACGAAGTGAAGAGCCCGATGGTTGGCACCTTCTATCGTGCCTCGTCGCCAGAAGCCAAGGCTTTCGTCGAAGTAGGCGATAGCGTTAAAGAAGGTCAGACGCTGTGCATTATCGAAGCCATGAAGCTACTCAACGAAATCGAATCGGATGCCACTGGCGTAGTGAAAGCAATCCTGATTGAAAACGGCCAACCGGTTGAATTTGGCGAACCTCTGTTCATCATCGGCTAATCGCCATGTTTGAAAAGATTCTAATCGCCAACCGGGGGGAAATCGCCCTCCGCATCCAGCGCGCCTGTCGCCTGCTGGGTGTTAAAACCGTGGTCGTGCACTCCGAAGCCGATCGCGATGCCAAATACGTCAAGCTGGCCGATGAGTCGGTCTGTATTGGCCCGGCCGCTTCGAAAGATAGCTACCTGAATGTACCAGCCATCATCTCGGCCGCTGAAGTGACCGATGCCGAAGCGATCCACCCGGGTTACGGCTTCCTATCGGAAAACGCCGACTTCTCCGAACGTGTCGAGCAGTGTGGTTTTGTCTTCATCGGCCCGAAGGCCGAGACGATTCGCCTGATGGGCGACAAGGTCTCCGCCAAAGACGCCATGAAAGCCGCCGGCGTACCTTGTGTGCCCGGCTCGGATGGCGCGCTACCCGAAGACCATAAAGAAATTATCCGCATTGGCCGCAGCGTCGGCTATCCAGTGATCATCAAAGCCGCCGGTGGTGGCGGTGGCCGTGGCATGCGCGTGGTGCATGCCGAAGCGGCGCTGATCAACGCGGTTCAGATGACCCGCCAGGAAGCCCAGACGGCCTTTGGTAACCCGGTCGTATACATGGAAAAGTTCCTGGAAAATCCACGTCACGTGGAAATTCAGGTGCTGGCCGATACCCACGGCAACGCGGTATATCTGGGCGAACGCGATTGCTCGATGCAACGTCGACACCAGAAGGTGATTGAAGAAGCACCAGCACCAGGCATTCCGGAAAAACTAATCGCCAAGATCGGCGAACGCTGTGCCGAAGTCTTTCGCAAGATCGGTTATCGCGGCGCCGGTACGTTCGAGTTTCTGTTCGAAAATGGCGAGTTCTATTTCATCGAAATGAACACGCGCGTACAGGTTGAGCACCCGGTGACCGAAATGATTACCGGCATCGACATTCTGCAAGAGCAGATCCGTATTGCGGCTGGTGAAAAACTGCGCTTCCGTCAGAAAGATATCGAGTTCCGTGGCCACGCCATCGAATGTCGTATCAATGCTGAAGACCCATACACCTTCGTACCATCACCCGGCACCATCACCGCCTGGCACACACCGGGCGGCCCTGGCATCCGCGTTGATTCCCACGTGTACGCCGGCTACAAGGTACCGCCTTACTACGACTCAATGATTGGCAAACTGATCGCTTACGGCGAAACCCGTGATCAGGCCATTCGTAAAATGCGTATCGCGTTGTCGGAAATGCTGGTCGAAGGTATCAAGACCAACATTCCGCTGCACCACGAACTGATGCGTGACAAAGGTTTTATGGACGGTGGCGCCAGCATCCACTATCTGGAACACATGCTGGCCGAGAAAAAAGAAGTCGAGCGCAAATAAGTGGCATGGGTTAACGCACGCATCATCGCGGATGCCCAGCAAGCCGATGCACTCGGCGATGCCTTGATGGAGGCCGGCGCCCTGTCGGTCACCGTCGAGGACGCCGATGCCGGCACGCCGGAAGAAACACCTCAGTACGGCAAGCCGGGCATGGAAACCCAGCTCGTCTAGGCGCGCTCCGTGCTTTCTGCACTGTTCGATGCAGACGCCCCGGTTCAAGACATCGTTGCACAATGCGCTGCCGACCTCGGCCTACAAGCGGAACTGACGATTGAAGATGTGCCGGAAACCGATTGGGTGCGCGCCACGCAAGCGCAATTCAAACCGATCCCAATCGCTGGCCCACTCTGGATTGTGCCGACCTGGCATACGCCGCCACACGCCGACGCCATTAATCTGGTGCTCGACCCGGGCCTAGCCTTTGGTACGGGCAGCCACCCGACCACCAGCATGTGCCTGCAATGGCTGGTACGCGAGCGCCCTACTGGCACCGTGCTCGATTATGGTTGCGGTTCCGGCATTCTGGCCAACCCGCTGCGCGTTCTAGCACCGGCACTTACTGCACGCCTAAAGCCCAGCGCTTCACTGGTGCTCGCCGGGTTGCTGGCCGAACAAGCCGAAGAACTGATCGGCATCTACAGCCCCTGGCTCAACATGCAGGTGGCCGACACCCAGGAAGGCTGAAGCCTACTGGTTGGCAAGCTGCCGCAATAATCACACCCCAACATTTTTCTGAAGACGGATATGAGCAAGAAAACCCTGATCTGCAGCTCGCTGGCCTTTGACAACATCATGGTCTTTAATGGCCGCTTTCGCGAACAGATTTTGCCGGAACAGATTCATATTCTGAACGTAGCGTTCCTGGTACCTGAAATGCGTCGCGAGTTTGGCGGTTGCGCCGGCAACATCGCCTACGCCCTGCACAGCCTGGGCGGTAACGCCGAGATCATGGCCACAGTCGGCGAAGACGGCGTCCCCTATCTGGATCGTCTGGATGCCCAGGGCATATCGCGCAAACATGTGCGCAAAGTGCCCGGCACCTTCACGGCACAGGCCTTCATCACTACCGACATGGATGACAACCAGATCACGGCCTTCCACCCGGGTGCGATGAGTCAGGCACATCTAAATGAAGTCGGCCATGCAGAAAACGTGGGTCTGGGTATTGTGGCGCCAGATGGTCATGATGCCATGATCGAGCACGCGCGCCAATTTGCCGATGCCAACATCCCATTCATCTTCGATCCGGGCCAGGGCCTACCGATGTTTGACGGCAACGACCTGAAACAGTTTCTGTCGCTCGCCACCTATGCCTGCGTCAACGACTATGAAGCCCAGATGCTCTGCGACCGCACCGGTCAGACCCTGGAACAACTCGCCGAAAATGTAGCCGCGCTCATCGTTACGCGTGGCGGCGAAGGCGCCTGGATCTTTACCGGCGGCCAGCGCATTGATATCGAAACCGTACAACCAGAAGCCATCATCGACCCAACCGGTTGCGGTGATGCCTTCCGTGGTGGCCTGCTTTACGGCATGGCCAACGGTTACGACTGGCAGAAAGCGGGCCGCCTGGCCTCGCTCATGGGTTCGATCAAAATCGCACATGCGGGTCCGCAAAACTACCAGGTAAATTTCGAACAAGTGGCCCAGCGCTTCCAGGCTGCTTTCGGCGAAGCACTCTAAGCAACACAATTTATGACAAACACACCCACCCCGAAGCCCCTCCGCTTCGTGCGCGGTGTGCGCGTTGTATTTCACCTGCTCTGCGGCCTTTACTGGGTTGGCATTGTCTTTCCTTTCGTGTCGATGCAGCGACGCCGACAGGTGCGTTATCACTGATCGCGGCAACTGCTGGCTTTGTTCGCGCTCCGCATCGAGATCTCGGGCAAGCTACCAACAACACCCGGACTCATCGCGGCCAACCATGTCAGCTGGATCGATATTTTTGCCGTGAACGCTCTCACGCCCGTGGCCTTCGTCTCCAAGGATGATGTGCTGCACTGGCCCATCATCGGCACGCTTTCCAAGTACAACGAAACAATCTTTCTGCAACCTGGTAGCCGCGGCCATGCGCACACCATCGGCAAAGACATGACGAACCGTCTGGCAGCTGGCACCTGGCTCGCGCTTTTTCTGGAAGGGACCACAACGGATGGCTCCCATCTGCATCCGTTCCATGCCGCATTGTTGCAACCCGCCATTGATGCAAACGTGCCCGTCACGCCTGTGGCACTCAGCTATCTGGATACACAAGGTCAGCGTTCGTTTTACCCGACTACACAGGCGACACCAGCCTCTGGGAATGCTTCTGCGCCATTTTGTCGGCACGCCAACTGGTCGTCAAATTAGAAATCGGCACGCCGGTCTTGGTTGAACCAGCTTCAGGTAACCGCGGCCGCAAAGAATTAGCACAAACACTGCGCGACCAGATTGAAACGATGCTTTATGCCTGATCGCTCAGGCCAGATTGACGACGCAGCTCTCGCAGCTTCACATATTTCATAAAGCTGTTCTGGCAGCCAATGGCAATGTGCACGAAACCCGGAACGCCATCCTGCCAACCGCCGCGCACTAGCCAGAATTTCAGGAAGCGGGTCAGTGGCGAAAAAATCATCCGTGCCAGCGGCGCCTGCTCACCGCGGGCGAGCGCTCGTTCTGCTGCCAGGCTGGTGTAACGGTTCTGTTTATCCAGATAGTTTTTCAGATCATCCGCACTGTAATGCAACAAATCGCCTTCCAGCGTACGCGGCGCCAGATCGCTCAGCACATGTTCGTGGACAATATCGTCGGACCAGCGGGCAGCATCTTTTCGGAACAGTCGGGTGTTGAAATCCGGGTAGCCTTCGCCATATTTCAGCGGGCGCCCCATGAATACGTTGCAACGGGCAAAACGATACACCGGATAATCCGGCAGGCTTTTTCTGAAGGTGCTGCGAATACTGTCTGCCAACTTCGGTGAGAGCGCTTCATCCGCATCGAGACAGAGCACCCAGTCATGGCTAGCCAAGCTGACCGCATGGGCCTTCTGCGGACCAAAACCGGCCCAGGGGTGATGCACAATCTGCGCGCCAAACTCGGCGGCAATCGCCGCCGTATCATCCGTACTGCCGGAGTCCACCAGAATAATTTCTGAGGCAAAGGGTACCGAGGCCAAAACATCGCGGAGTCTGGCTGCAGCGTTACAGGTAATGAGAACGAGAGAGAGCGGTAGTTTCTCGGACATGGTCGGCGATACACACGGCTATAATGAGGTTATGTCGCGAGATTATCACTAATGCAGCCCAAGCTTTCGAACCCGCCGCGTTTTCTGTTGATGAAAACGTCATCGCTGGGCGATATATTGCACAATCTTGCCGTTGTGAGCGACTTACAGCGGGTGTTTCCCGGCGCTATTGTGGATTGGTGCGTTGAAGCGCCATTTGCCGAAATTCCAGCCTGGCACCATGGCGTAAGGCACATTATCCCGGTATCGATTCGTCGCTGGCGCAAACAGCTCTTCCAACGCGATACCTGGTCAGAAATTAGTCTGGCACTCGGTGCGCTGCGTACCGAACGCTACGATGCCATTATCGACACCCAGGGTCTGGTGCGTAGCGTACTGCTGGGACGAATTGCCCATGGCCCAGTGTATGGCCAGAACTGGCGCGAGGCGCGTGAATCACTCTCCGGTTTGCTGGTTAACCATCCCCTGGCCGTGCCTTATGCCCTCCATGCTGTGGAGCGCTACCGTACGATTGCCGCTACCGCATTAGGGTACGCGGACCATCTGCCCGAACTGCCACTCGATTTTGGTCTTAACGCACGCTACCCGTTGCAGCCAGGTAATGACGTCTTTCTCTTTACCAACACCAGCCGCGACAAAAAGCTGTGGCCTGAAGACCACTGGATCACGGTGGGTCGTGCCTTGCGTGATGCCGGCATGACGCCCGTGTTTACGGCTGGCAACGACATCGAGGCCGCCCGCTCGCAACGCATTGCCGAGGGCATTGCCGAAGGTGGCGCTCCGGGCGAAGTGCTTTTCCGGCCATCGCTGACCGAACTGACGGAGCGCATTTCCAAGGCCAGACTCTGCCTGGGCGTCGACACCGGCTTTACGCACATCGCTTGTGCGCTCACTGTGCCTACCATTGCTATCTTTACCGACACCGACCCGGAACTGGCCGGCGGATTTGGTTTGGGGCTGCGTCAGACCTTCGGACACCTGGACACCTGCCCCCCCGTGAGCGACATCATCGGCCAGCTTAAAACCTGGGGTTTCCTGCCGGCATGAGCATGCCCACTGCCGCATCGTGGTTCTACCGGCTGCTACTCACGCTGATTGTGCCGCTGGCACTCTTGCGCCTGTGGTGGCGCGGACGTAAACAACCCGGCTATCGCCAGCACATTGCCGAACGCTTTGGCTACCTCACCATTCCCGCCGGCGGCCCGATCATCTGGTTGCACGCCGTCTCCGTTGGCGAAACCCGGGCGGCCGAGCCGCTCATCCACGCATTGTTGGCGCAGTATCCGGATCATCGTGTATTGCTCACTCACATGACACCCACAGGGCGGGCAACCAGTACCGCACTCTATAAAGACCCACGCATCCTCATCGCTTATGTGCCTTACGATCTCACTGGAGCGGTTGATCGCTTTCTGTCGCGCGTAAGTCCCCGACTGGGCCTGCTGATGGAAACGGAAATCTGGCCCAACCTGATTTTGCGTAGCCATGCAAATCATGTGCCGGTACTGCTGATTAATGCCCGTCTCTCCGCCCGATCGGCCAAGCGCTATGCCCGCTTTGATCGACTCAGTCGACCCGTGCTGGGCGCACTCACCGCCGTGGGGGCACAAACCGAAGACGATGCCCGTCGACTTACCGCACTCGGTGCCCAGAACGTTGCCGTTACGGGCAATCTCAAATTTGATGTGTGCATTGATCCCGCCCTGGAGACGCTGGGCAAACAGTGGCGTAATGACACCCTTGCACGGCAAGCGCGGCCTATCTGGTTGGCCGCCAGCACTCGCGAAGGGGAAGAAGCGCTCATCCTGGCCGCCCACCGATCTTTGTGTAACCTGCTGCCCAACCAGCGCCCCTTGCTGATACTGGTCCCGCGTCACCCCCAACGCTTTAATGACGTGGCAACGCTGATTACCCGTGAAGGCTTCTCTCTAAGTCGACGCAGTGCGGCTTTGCCTGATGCTGCCACCGATGTGTGGCTGGGTGACTCCATGGGCGAAATGGTGGCGTACTACAGCCTGGCCGACGTGGCGGTGATTGGTGGCTCGCTCCTTCCGTTTGGCGGCCAGAACCTGATTGAAGCGGCTGCCTGCGGCACACCACTTATTATCGGGCCACATACCTATAACTTCAGCGCAGCGGCACAAGCGGCCGAACAAACCGGGGCGGCAATACGCATCAACGAAGGGTCGTCAGAAGCACTTGCCCTGGCCCTAAGCAATTTAATTGTCGATCCGGCGCAACATCTGGCCGCAAAGACCGCCACCACACACTTCGTCAGCACGGCGACGGGCGCCACCGAAAAATTACTCGCGCTAATCTACCCATACGATCAGACCTAAAATCAGCCATAAAAAAACCCGCCGGAGCGGGTTCTTCTGACTGATACTTCGCTGCTGTATCAGAGTTCGAAATGGCTGGTGCGCGGCGCATTTTCCAGCGGCGGCAGCCAGGTTTCAAATAGAGTTTCGCGGGCGTAGCTACCCGGTCCTGTGCAGTGGACACGAACCATTTCCATCACCGGGCCCGTGCCCACCACAGCCATCAGGCGGCCACCCAGCGCCAGCTGATGCAGCAGCACTTCAGGAATGGCTAGCACCGAACCAGTCAAAACAATCGCGTCATATGGCTCACCACTTTCATGACCCTTCAGGCCATCAGCGAGTAGCAGCGTCGCGTTCTCGATACCGGCTTCATCCAGATTCGCCTGGGCCTGCGCTTTAAGCGCCGGGTCGATTTCCAGGCTGGTCACCTGGGCGCCTTGCGATGCCAGCAGCGCAGTCATGTAACCGGAACCGGTTCCCACTTCCAGAATGCGCGCATCCGAAGTCAGTTCGAGCTCTTGCAGCATACGGGCTTCCATACGCGGCGGCATCATAACGGCTTTGGGTGTCAGCGGAATCTCGATATCGGCAAAAGCCAGCGAGCGGTAGTTCTGTGGCACGAATTCTTCGCGGCGAACTTCAAACAGCAAATCCAGAACGTTGGGATCCAGAACGTTCCACGGGCGAATCTGTTGTTCGACCATGTTAAAGCGTGCTTTTTCAATGTTCATGTACAAGGTTCCGGCTTAAGTGTTTAAGGGCACAACCAAATTCTGGCAATTATACCTGCCCCGGGCGCCCCCGGAAAATCCGATTAAAATCCCTACTGAACGCCAGTTTCGGGTGGTTGACTCTCATTCAAGACTTCTGGCTCCGGCGATTCCGGCTCGGCCAACGGGCGCCCGCAGCCCTGACAAAGGCCGGAGAAAAGATCGGCCATACATACCCCTATACAGGGATATTGCTCCTCAATTTCCTGATCTGACATCACAACGACCGTTAACTAGCCTAAAGAAGCCTCGGTTTAATACCCGGAAGCCAATTCGCCTAAGCCTTCATACACCTTGTGAGATTGGGTCTTTACAGGCAATCTGTGGCTGACGCACCGCGTGCTTGTCGGGGTTGCCATACGCTCTACCGACAGGCGCATTTTTTTGGCATTCGTTTTGACGGAGATTTCCATGTCGCAGTCCCCTAATCCCGCCGAGGGCGCAGAAGGCAAAAACTCGGCCGAACTGGTTCATGTATATGCAGAAGTAGCTCAACGCGCCGCGTGTACTGAGCGGCTTTATGGAGCGCCAAGCTCAAAATGGTGCCACACCCTCTGGTGAAGAAGTCGGCATTGCCAAAGCCTTTATGGATCTCTCTGCACGTCTGATGCAGAACCCGTATCAGCTGGTTCAGACCCAGATGAATATGGTGCACAACTATTTCTCGCTCTGGCAGAACGCGATGATGCGCATGATGGGCATGCAGGCTGAAGCCACCGTTGCCCCAGAGCGTTCGGACAAACGTTTCAAAGACGAAGGCTGGCAACAGGATTTCGTTTTTGACTTCATCAAGCAGTCTTACCTGATTGCGTCCAAGCACATTCTGGATACCGTCGGCACCGTCGAAGGCATGGATGAAAAGCAACGTGACAAGGTGAAATTCTATACCCATCAGTACATTGACGCGCTGTCGCCTTCCAACTTTGCACTGACTAATCCGGAAGTGTTCCGTGAAACGGTTCGTTCGCAAGGTCAGAACCTGGTGAAGGGTCTGAACAATCTGCTGCACGATGTGGAAGCAGGTGACGGCAAGCTGAGTATCCGCATGACAGATACCTCGGCCTTTGAGCTGGGCAAGAACGTGGCCACGACCAAGGGCAAGGTGGTGTATCAGAACGAAATGTTCCCGTTGATTCACTACGAACCAACCACCAAACAGCAATTCGATGTGCCACTGCTGATTGTGCCGCCCTGGATTAACAAGTTCTACATCCTCGATCTGCGCGAAAAGAATTCTTTCGTGAAATGGACGACTGACCAGGGCCATTCGACCTTCATCATCAGCTGGCTGAACCCGGATGAAAAGCATGCCAACCTGAACTTCGAAGACTATATGCTCGAAGGTTCTCTGGCTGCGATCAATGCCGTTGAACAAGCCACCGGCTCGAAGAAGATCAACACCGCCGGCTACTGCCTGGACGGCACGCTACTGATGTCGACCCTGGCTTACATGGCCGCCAAGAAGGATACGCGCGTTAACTCGCACGAAGGTTCGTGGTGGCCAAACTGGCAAGAATGGGTCGAAGCCATAAACAACAAGAAGGTTGCTGCCCGTGTACCTGGCGCTGGCCCACTCAAGGCCATCGAAGATGCACCAGGCTCTTTCGTCAAGATGCGTGCAGACGCCAAAAAGCCAGCGGCTAAAGCAAAGGCTGCCAAAGCCTAAGCAAACGCACCTGCTTCTTGGAAACCCCTCAAGCTGGACAACCTGTCCGGTTTGGGGAGTTTACTATTTAAGCCTGTAAATAACTTGCCCCGTTGATCGGGAGACTTTGTAGCTCTTGGGCTTAGTTTGGTTTTGATGCAAGTAGTGGCGACATGGCTGCCCACACTTCATCAGGCGTAATGGTGGTTAGGCATTCGCTCACTTTGCCGCCGCCACAACCATCCAGACCACAGGGGCGGCAATTAAACTGCGCACTGCGTGTAACCACGTGGTGCCCACCCTCGCGTGGCGTACCCCATGGACCCCAATGACCCTCACCTGAAGGACCAAACAACGCCACCACTGGCGTTTTCATGGCCGCTGCAATATGCATGGGTGCTGAATCGACCCCGGCAAACAATTTAGCCTGCCCGGTTAAGGCACCCAACTCTTTGAGTGACAATGCACCGGCAAGGCTTAATGCTGGCAACTCATTACGTTTCGCCAAGGCTTGTTGAATCTGATCAATCAAGCGACCTTCCTTATCACCTGGCGCTGCGGTTAAAACAACCGACCAACCCGCTGAGCGGATGCGTGTAATGATCTCTGCCCAGCCCTCTGCCGTCCAGCATTTGAAATGCCAGCGCGAAGGCGGATGCAAATGAACGAAAGCGCCCGGCTTAACGCCTAGTGATTGCAAACGCACAGCAACGTGCACATCTGCATCGACACCGGGCACAAACGTCAGCGCCCGTTGATCCGCTGCCGGTTGAATGCCTAAACGTCGCAATGCATCTAAATTCTGTTCGACCACATGGCGACGCCCGCTACCCATGATGGGTGACACAAAGTGCGTGAAACTGTTCTTCCAGAAACGGCCGCGGCCATTAACACGAGGCGCAACAGACCAGCGCGGCTTGAGCAAGCGAGAGAGCCAGGCGCCACGTGGATGATCGGTTAAATGAATGACCAGATCATATTGGCGTGATTTCATGGCGCTAAAGAGCGCCCATTCAGCAGACCCTTGCCCCATCAACCCTAGCTTCTTCCAGCTGCGATCGATGCAATGCAATTGTGAAAGGTCCGGGTGTCCGTCCAGCATGTCTGCGGTATCGGCATAAACCAAGGCGTCAATTTCGAGTCGCGGCGCCGATGCTTTAAGGGCTAACAATACCGGGGAGGCAAGCAGCACATCTCCATGATGGCGCAACTTGGTTACGAGCACCCGGCGAACTTGAGAAAGATTAATGGCGTCAGCTGGCATGCCGTTATTGTACCGGTGCTGCGTCAATTTGATCGATTGAGAAATCCAGACAAACCAACTGCCCGTAGTCATAGCGCAATGTTAACCACTCGGATCCCGGCAAGGCCTGATAGTGCGCCTGCAGCGCCCGAATAACACCGGCATGCGTGACAACGATCACCTCATCGTGCCGATTACTGATCTCCCGTACCCATGCCCGTTGTTGTACCTCATAGCCCGTTTCTCCATCCGGTGGACGAAATCCAGCAACATCTTTAGCCCATGCATCCAGCGCATGTGGGCCAATATCTTCCCAGGGCTGCATTTCCCAGGCACCGAAGTGCAACTCTTGCAGTCGACTATCCTGCACATACGCGGCATCCAGAACCGCCGCCAGATTGGCACAACGCACCAGCGGACTACTAAAAACAGGAACGTCCTTTGGCAGCTTATCGCGTAACGCCTGTACCGTATCGGCTTGCTGCGCGAGAGGCGTCTGTAGCGGCAAATCTGACCGCCCATAGCAAATGCCGGGGGCCACAGCGGGTGGCAAATGCCGCACAAGCCAGACCCGGATCGATTTCAATCAGGATTTCTCCGACACGCCTGCCGATGCAAAGCTGGCCATGTCACTCAAGAATGCCACGGCGCCTTGCACCAGAGGCCAAGCCAACGCCACACCCGTACCTTCGCCCAAACTCATGCCCAAATCCAGCAACGGATTGGCCTGCATCGCATCTAGCTGAACACGATGGCCAGCCTCGGCAGAACGATGGCAATAGACGCAGTAATCTCGAACAGCCGGATACAGCCGACAGGCAACCAAGGCTGCAGCACCTACCACAAAGCCATCAATCAGCACGACCATGCGTCGCTCGGCAGCAGCCAGAATCACGCCAACCATCGTGGCAATTTCAAAACCGCCAAACTCTTGCAACGCTCTAGCCGCATCCGTAATTTTTCCTGTACGCTCCAGCGCTTTCGCCAAAAGCGCTTGCTTACGATTCAATCCTGCGTCATCCAATCTTTTGCCGCGTCCCACACATACATCCAGCGGCGCTTCGCTTAAGCAATGGGACAACAAGCTTGCAGAGGCCGTGTTACCAATCCTCATTTCGCCAAGCCCGATCACATTGCAGCCAGCTTCCGCATAGCGCGCAACCAGTGCTGCGCCGTTTTCAATCGCTTGCGCGCATTGCTCGACACTCATCGCCGGCATGTCGATATAGTTGTCCGTGCCCGCGCCTACTTTGTAATCAATGAGCCCCTGCCGCTCACCAAACGCGTGGGCCACGCCGCAATCTACCACCGCCAGCGGCAAGCCGTAGGTGCGCGTAAACACATTAATAGCCGCGCCGCCCGCAAGGAAGTTCTCAACCATTTGCCAGGTCACATCCTGCGGATAGGCTGATACCCCGGCTTTAGTCGCGCCATGATCCCCGGCAAAAACCAGCATCTGTGGCGCGGTCAATTTGGGCGATTCGGTTTGCTGAATCAGCCCAATCTGCTGCGCGAGGACTTCCAGCTGACCCAAGGCACCCAGCGGTTTTGTTTTGCTGTCGATTTTATTTTGCAACTGCTGCGCCAAAGCACCGGCCGTCGATTGGATATTGAAAGTTCTCATCATTTCCCTGAAATTAACCACGCAGACTCAGTGGCAACCCGGCCACCGATAAAGTCACGAGCTCACAAAGCGCAGCGACATCCTGATTCAAACGCCCTTACTCATCTGCAAAACGACGCGCCAAACGATTTTCTGGCACCACACCAGAGCCGATCTCGTTACTCACCAACACAACCTCGCCGGGCAGCCTGGGCAAAACATCCAGCAGTGCCTGACGTTCTTTCCAGAAAAGATCGCAAGTAAGTGGCTGGCCTGCCTCCAGCTGCAATCAGCCTTCGCCTTTAAATAGAATTCATAAGGTCAAACAATCGACCAGCAGGCAGCGTTGTGGCATTGCCTGCTCGACCAGCACGCGCGCCAGTTGCACAGGCTCTTCTACCATCTGCCAATGCACCGGACGCGACGTGCGATGGTGCTCAAGACGTGCGACCATCTCGGGGTCCAGCGCTTCGGCAGCAGCGATATAAACGACCTCCAGACCCGCTGTCTCGAAATCCGCCATCCGTAATTCAGCCAGGCGGCTTTTGCCACTGCGTGCGCCGCCCAGACCAGACTTTGTTCTACAGCATCTACCAATCGATTCAGGTCTGCTTCACGACGTGCAACAAAATCCACTTGAGTCGTTTCTGCACAACCGGCCCAGGCCAGCAGTGCCGTCAATGCTTCGGGTTGATCAAAGAGCCCGTGACAATACGTACCTATCACCTGCCCATCAGCAAAGCACGCGCCGTTAGCACGACCTTCGTCCTCCAGTGTAACCAACGGACGACTTAAGTCATCACCCTGGCTCACACCCAGATGAATCTCGTACCCGGTCATCAAGGCAGATCCCGGCAAACAAAGATGACCTCGTACGTCTCTCAGCTGCTTTTCTGCTTCGAGCGTAGTGTCAATGTTCAGCCAACCCAAACCAGCAGAGGTACCAGGTGCGCCTTCCAATCCGTGGGGATCATGCAATTCTCGGTGACCGCAGAATTGAGTGCCATATTCTGCGGCTTGAATGGCGCCACGCGCACACCCCGGCGTTGCAAAATACGACACATGGCGGCAACCAGTGTCGATTTTCCCGCATCGGAAGTGGTGCCCTGAACCATCAGGGAGGCGCATGGCATAAAACGAAATCCTGTCGATAAAAAAGAGACGGCGGCAGCCGTAATTACAACCATTTAATCGTTTATTATCCCATGCCTGACAGGTATTTACGGCATCATGACTACTTCTGACACACCCGCCAGCCACACATTTTCAGAGGCCGCCCGCGACGCGGTCTATGGGGCTATATTTTCCCGGCGGGATGTGCGCAGTCAATTTTTACCCAAAGCCATCCCGGACGAGGTGCTCGGCCGTTTACTCATGGCCGCCCATCACGCACCCTCCGTGGGATTTATGCAGCCGTGGAACTTTTTGCTCATCCATTCTGCCGAGACAAAAGTACGCGTTCAGACACTGTTTCGCAAGGCCAATGAAGAAGCGCGAGATCAATTTCCAGAAGGCCGCAAAGATCTATATAGCCGTCTAAAGCTTGAAGGCATTGCCGATGCGCCCATCAACCTGTGCATCACCTGTGATCGGGAGCGAACCGGACAAACTGTTCTGGGACGTACGCACATGAAAGAAATGGATCTATACAGCACTGTCTGTGCTGTGCAGAACCTCTGGCTCGCAGCGCGCACCGAAGGCATCGGCGTTGGCTGGGTCAGCATTTTTCATCAGCACGAACTTAATGAGGCTCTGGGCATTCCCGAAAACATCGTGCCGATTGCTTATCTCTGTTTGGGCTACGTCAGCGAGTTTCTGGATCGACCAGAGCTGGAAAAAGCTGGCTGGTTATCACGCCTCCCCCTTGAAGACCTGGTGTTTCATGACACGTGGGGACAGACTGGTGGCGCAGACGACCCTCTGGCAAAAACCTATCAGGCATTAAGAGCTCAGTACGGCTATGCTTGAACATGGCGGACGTTTACGCGCAGCCGCCGATAAGTACGGTGTGCCACTCGATCAGTGGATCGACTTATCCACGGGTATTAGTCCCTGGCTTTACCCAATACCTGACATTCCGGATTCAGCCTGGCATCGCCTGCCCGAACCTGATGACGCACTCAACGCGGTAGCAGCCACCTATTACGGCAACGCGAAGCTGCTCGCAACGGCAGGTAGCCAGCCCGCCATTCAAGCACTGCTATCACTTTTTTCTCGATCGCATGTCGCCATTGTTGGCCCGACCTATAACGAGCACATTGCTGCACTCATGCAGTGGAAATTGTCGACACACTTTCCGCTGTGCTGGCCACGAATGCCAACATTGTTCTTCTCTGTAACCCCAACAACCCAACAGCGACACACTACAAACCTGCAGCGCTTCTGGATGCCGCAGCTCAATTGCACTCGCGAGACGGCTGGTTATTGGTCGATGAGGCCTATGGTGATGCCTATCCAGAAAATAGCGTCACACCTTTTGCCGGTACTACACAGGCCTCCCGTCTGATTACCCTACGCTCACTGGGTAAGTTTTTCGGGCTCGCCGGCACAAAAGTTGGTTTTGTTTTTGCCGATACGAATCTTCTGGATCGTCTTTCTGACGCACTCGGCCCATGGACGATCAGCGGTCCCAGCCGATGGGGTCACTCAACAGGCACTATCCAACACAACCTAGCAAGCCAATCAGATCACCCACGTCAAAGATGCGGGTGTTCGGCTTAAGCTACTCATTACTCAGATTATCGCGCCTGAAACCCCTGTTCAATCAACCGGTCTCTTCAGCACTTTTCGTTTGACGGAAGCGCACGACTTATATGAGCACCTGGCACGCCGAGGCATTTTGGTTCGACTGTTCCGCGAAGAATCTTTGATACGCATTGGTATCACTGCGGATCACGAATGGAAACGCTTGGAACTAGCACTCAAAGACTGGCACCCCACACACTCTGATAAAAACACATGACACAAGAAATCGATAACGGTCGCAACGAACGTCACTAACAACGCATGGTGCGCAAAAAAGATGTCGTAGATGAAAAGATTGCCGCAGCCCAAACCGAAAAAGGTCTCCTGCTGATTCATGCCGGCAACGGCAAAGGCAAATCCTCTTCTGCTTTTGGCGTACTGGCTCGCGTCATCGGGCACAACATGAAATGTGCGGTGATTCAGTTAGGCATGAAAACCTACCGCCCCGATACACGCGTCGTTGGCGTGCTGGCTAATTGTGTGGGTTCAGCCTATCACGCCCAATTACTTGAGCAGAGCCTACCCGAAGGCATTGCCTGGTTTGGCGCCATTCCACGCAACGCCGAGTCTGCGCTGCCAGAGCGCCATCTCGGTCTGCTTCCTGTTGCAGAGATTGCCGACCTGGCACAGCGTATTGACCAACTAGCGGATCGCATCGCTGAAACTGCGGCCGCTGCCTTACCTCCGGCAGCAGAATTTCCCGATGCCCCTAAGCCTGCTTTGCCTCAGTCACCGGCGAGAAAAACCATCGCTGTCGCAAACGATGCCGCGTTTTGCTTTGCGTATCCCGGGAACATAGAGTGTCTGCAAGAGATGGGTGCACAGCTATGCTTTTTTCACCCTTGAACGATGCCACACTACCTAATTGTGACGCGGTCTGGCTACCCGGAGGCTATCCGGAGTTACACGCAGAGGCACTTGCTAGCAACGAACGCATGATCCAGTCGCTACGACTACACATCGATGCCGAAAAGCCTGTATTCGCAGAGTGCGGGGGAATGATCGCTCTTGCTGAGTCGCTTATAGATACCAATGAGCACACTCATCCCCTCATGGGTATTTTGCCTGGCACCGTCCGGATGCATAAGAAACTCGCTGCACTTGGCATGCAATCCCTGGCGGCAGATACCGGCAACCTAGGTGGCCACACCTTTCACTACTCCACCTTTGATTGCCCGCTCGAACCGATAGCGCACACCATTGAAGCACACCAGCGTCAGAGTGAAGCGGTCTATCGCGTTAAGCGCCTCACTGCCACCTATTTTCATGCCTATTTTCCCAGCGCGCCAGGCACCGTTGCAGCGCTCTTGTCCTAATGCCCGATTTTAGTTTTAGCCTCACCACATTCATGGTGCTGGCCGCCAGCCTCTTGGATCGATTACTTGGGGAGACCAAATACTTTCACCCCATCGTTGGCTTTGGTAAGCTGGCGAAGCGATGCGAACAACGCTTTAATTACCCTTCGGCTATGGATTCGCACAGCCAACTGCGCGGCCTACTCTGTTGGTGTTTGCTCGTGCTGACGCCCACGCTCTTTATCTCCCTTGTCATCACACAGCTCAACGCAACGCTTCAATTGATAGCGGGATGCGTCGTGCTCTATATCACGATAGGGGGTCGTTCATTACAAGAGCATGCCGAGCGCGTGCGGCTTGATCTGGAAAGTAACAATCTGCCTGCAGCACGTACCCACGTCAGCTGGTTGGTCTCAAGAGAAACGGCTCAATTGGATGCGCAGGGCGTCAGCAAATCCTGCATTGAATCCGTACTCGAGAATGGTAACTATGCACTATTCGCACCGATTTTCTGGTTCTGCATTCTGGGCCCGGCCGGTGCCATTCTTTACCGGTTGGCAAATACGCTAGATGCCATGTGGGGCTATCGAACATCGCGCTACATCAACTTTGGCTGCGCTGCAACACTACTTGATGACGCACTTAACTACATCCATGCTCGACTGACGGCGCTTTCCTACGCGCTGGTTGGCCACACGCGCAACGCTCTAAGCTGCTGGCAGACACAAGCCCCCTCAATGGGATAGTCCAGACGCTGGGCCTGTTATGGCCGCAGGCGCCGGGGCACTTAACGCAAGCCTCGGTGGCGCAGCAGACTATCATGGCGCAACCGAACATCAGCCTCAGCTTGGTTGCGGCAATTTACCCAAAGCCTCTGACATAGCTAAGGCTCAACAACTACAACGGCACGCACTGTGGCTCTGGTTGGCAACCATTTCTTTCACAGCGATTTTTTCGCTGATCTTTTAGAATGCTCGCATGAATACTCGCTTATCTGCAGCCCGCTTTGCCATTTCAACCCTTTGCGCACTATTCGCCGGGATTGATTTGGCTGGCCCTGTCAGTGTTAAAGATGATCTTGGCAATATCGTCACTCTCAACGCGCCCGCCAGTCGAATCGTCACACTAGCGCCATCTGTCGTTGAAGTTAGCTATGCTGCAGGCGCTGGTGACAAAATTGTTGCCACCGTTGAATACAGTGATTACCCCGCATCTGCTTTGAAGATTCCTCGGGTCGGCGGCCATTCAAAAATCAATCTCGAAGCCGTGGTCGCCGCAAAGCCTGATCTGGTGATTGCCTGGGAATCCGGCAACTCGCCAACTGCCATTGATAAATTGCGCCAACTGGGTATTCCCGTCTTCATGTCTCAGCCGCATAAAATGACCGACATTCCAGGTGAGATCGAACTTATTGGCGTATTGGCAGGCACCTCGCCAACTGCCAAAAAGGCAGCCGATGATTTCCGCAAACGTTACCAAACGATCGCTAATAAATATCGTGATCGTTCACCCGTTACCGTTTTCTATCAGGTCTGGCAAAACCCCTTAATCACCATCGGCGGCCAGCAAATCATGTCGGATGCCATTACACTGTGCCGCGGCGAGAATATCTTTGGGTCGCTCAAACTACTCGCCCCACGCGTCAGTTTTGAAGCTGTGATTGCAGCAAACCCCGAAGCGATTGTTACGTCCGGCATGGCAGACCAGAATCCGGAAATGCTTGATGCCTGGAAGAAGTGGCCCAACTTAACCGCAACGCAACGTAACAATTTCTTTTTTGTTCAATCAGATCTGATGAACCGTAGCGGCCCGAGAATTCTGGACGGCACGAAGATTCTTTGCGAGGCGCTGCAAACAGCGCGAGACCATCGTCCGAAGCGAGAGGCCAAGCCTTGATCCTAAAAATGCTCCAGCGCGAGACCGTCGCCTTTCTGGCGGCAGTTCGTTTCTTTACGCGCATTCCGATTCCTGATCGGGTCCCCCACTCTGCCGAAAGCCTCAACCACGCAGCCCGATACTTCCCCGCCGTTGGCCTTCTGGTTGGCGCGGTCAGCGCCATCGCATTTTTAATAGCCACACTGTTTGTGCCATCGTCAGTTGCCGTGCTCATTGCTATGGGCAGCAGCATCTATTTAACCGGCGCCTTTCATGAAGATGGCCTATCCGATATGACGGATGGCCTCGGGGGCGGATGGGAGAAGATGCGCATACTCGAAATCATGAAAGATTCTCGGGTGGGTAGCTATGGGGTTATTGCGATTAGCATGGCGTTGATGAGCAAGTTTGTACTTCTCGACAATTTCGATCCGATCTGGGTACCCATGCTACTGATTGCCGCGCACGCATTTTCCCGATATTGCGCCGTACTCATCATGGCTGGCTTGCCTTATGTTCGCGAAGACACTTTGAGTAAATCAAAACCCCTCGCGACTCATCTTACAAGAAACGCGTTGTGGATCGCCTCGGCTTTTGGCCTGCTACCTTTACTGCTTCTGCCACCCGTGGCAGCGTTCGTGGGCGTTACAGCGGGTTTGTTCGTTACCATCTGGTTAGGCCGTAAGCTGCAAAAATGGTTGGGCGGCTACACAGGTGATTGCCTGGGAGCAGCCCAGCAACTCAACGAACTGGCCTTCTACCTCGGGGCGCTCGCCGTTTTATCTTAAATCAGTAGGCGCGTTAGATCATGCCGGCACAAACCAGCGTTGCATCTGGCCATTAGCATCGGCCCGCTCAATCTGCACCAAAGAATAACCATAAAGCCGCGACAGATTTTCAGCAGTGAGCATCGTAGAGACTGAACCATACTGCCACTCGCCTTCACCGAACAACAATAAGGCAGAATCGCAATAGCGGTGTGCCAAGCCCGGCTCGTGCAACACCATGATGCAACTCACGCGTTCTTTTCGAGCTTTGGCGCGCATTAATTCCAGCACCTCAATCTGATGATTCAGATCCAGATGCGCCAATGGTTCATCCATAAAATAAATCGATGGGTTTTGCGTGAGAATGGTCGCCACAGCGACGCGCTGACGTTCACCACCAGACAATGTCAGCACGTCACGCTCAGCAAAATCATCCATCCCTACGGCACTCAACGATGCCATAGCTAATGCCTGATCGTCCGATGACTCCCAGATCCAACGATTCAGGTGCGGATGCCGGCCGGAGATAACCGTTTCCAGCACCGTGGCACTGAACTGATCCTGCTGTTTCTGAGCCAACCAGCCACGCCAGCACGCGGCCGCACGATCTCCCCACTGCATATAGCTTTTGTTACCCAGCAAAATATCGCCTGTCATCACACCACGTGGCAACCCAGCCAAACAAGACAACAAGGTCGACTTGCCAACGCCATTGCGACCAAGAATAGCTGTCATCTCTCCCGGAAAAACCTCGAAGGCCAAATCACGTGACACCTGCGTATCGCCAACCTGTAAATCCACAGATGAAACCTTAAACAGCGCTTTCAGCGCATCGATAGGTTGATGTGCCGTCATTGATAACGCGTCCGGTTGAGCAGATAAAGGAATACAGGAACGCCAATCAGCGCCGTCACCACACCGACAGGCAACTGCTGTGGCGCAATTAATAACCGGGCCAATGTATCGGCAAGCACCAGAAAAATACCGCCTGCCAGCATTGATGTAGGCAACAGAATGCGCTGGTCATTGCCAACGAACATGCGTGTCAGGTGTGGAATGACCAACCCAACAAAACCGACGGAACCTGCTGTAGTCACCGAGACGGCCGTAGCCATAGAGGCCAGCAAGTAAACAGCGATACTCACAAAACTGACTGAGACCCCCAATGCTTTTGCGGTGTCATTACCGCGAATCAACACATTAAGATCACGCGCCAGCGGTGCCGTAAGTAGGCCAATCCCCACCATGCCGATCAAAGCATAGGTTGGATTAACCCCTTGTGAAAAATCACCCATCAGCCAGAACAGCATCCCCCGCAACCGCTCTTCGGGTGCGATCGACAACAGCAAGGTAATCACTGCACCACAACCGGCTGCCACCATCACCCCGGTGAGCAACAAACGCGTCTGCGTCCAGCTCCCACCGCCATGCGCCAAACCAAAAACGATCAGAATCGCCAGCAAGGCACCGCCAAAAGCAAATCCATTTAAACCGGCAACGCCTAGGCCAAAAAATATCGCCAACAACGCACCTACACCGGCACCCCCTGAAATGCCGAGGATGTATGGATCTGCCAACGGGTTGCACAACAAAACCTGCATCAATGCGCCGGCCAGAGCCAGCAAACCGCCGCAACCAAATGCAGCCAGCGTTCGCGGCAGGCGCAAATCACGAATGACGGCTGCCGATGGCGAATTTAGATCCAGCAATCCGGCAACCACGTCGGCAAAGGGCATCTTCACGCTCCCCACCGACAACCCAATGGCAATTGCCGCCAGTGCCAGAAACACTAAGGCAACAAACACCAGCAGCAGTCGTTGAGGAGATGTCATGTGCAAATTTTAGCGTTGATCAAATCGGAGGCCGACAAATACGTTAGACCCCGGTGTCGCGTAGTTCTGAACGGTTTGGTACTGCTTATCAAAAATGTTATTCAAACGAGCAAACAATGACACGTCTTTATAGAGTTTCAGATTGCCATACAGATTGAACAGAGCATATCCACCCAGCACCGCGTTACTTGAGGTTCCAGGGTTCGTTTGCTGGCTTCCTTGCGCCTGCATCTGCCCCCCGAGCTTCCAATCGGAAGCTGCCTTTTCAATAGTCAAGCTACCAAATGCCTGAGGATGATAAGGCAAAACCTTTCCCCCCTTTACTCGAAGTAGCATTGTAGGGATCAACATTAACCGCATTCTGATAATCCACGCTACCCAGCATATTCAAACCTAAAAGGTTGCCATCGTACGTGGTTGTTACGCCCTGAATAACTGAGTGACCAATATTGTTATATGTTCCGACACCGCTGGTGCCTCCGGTTGCACTTACAAGATCAGTTATGTTGTTGTAGTAGTAAATAACTCCAGCGCTTTGCCCACCACTGTTAAAACGTATGCCCGCTTCTGTATTCTGCGATCTTGTTGGTTGCAATGAGGAATTGCCAACGTAAGTATTGCTACTGCCTCCCAGGGCAGTCCCTGGCGAATACAGCTAATTCAAGGTTGGTGCTTGAAACCCGGTACCCCACGAAGCCGTTGCTCTAACTGTTGGTAGCAAAAAAATAACCGTAGCCTACGGACCCAGTTGTCGCATTGCCATACTGACTATTGTTGTCATTACGAATATTCCATGACAACAAATTATCGCCAACTTCTGCATTCCATCCACCCTGGAAGGAATTAACAATTCGGGAATTATTAATCAACGCAACTGTAGTTGCCTGGTTTAGGGTTTGATCAAGGAACTCATACGCCAATATTCCATTTCCAACAGGAAGCTTCAAATCGTTTTGCCATTGGAGTTGTTTCTGGGTTGTATTTGAACAAGTCTGTTGGTTCGTAGCTGCCGGCCAATAGTGTGAGTTATCTTGTGTACTCCCAACCCGCACTAGACTTGTCCATGCCTCAACAACATGGTTCTTGCTGTAAAAGCTGAAAGCAAATTCAAGTTTTCAGTCGTCGTAGCCATCTTGCCACTTGAGGTGGAACCATTCTGGCCCGTACCATAAAGGAATTTAATTCCAAGCTCCTGACCAGGCGCTAATGCATAAGCAAAATTTCCAGAAGCACTACTGTTGGTATATGAAGCTGGTGTTGGGTTATAGCCACTGCTGTTTGAAATAAGTGTTGGAAAACTCACTGAGTGGGTGTTGGAACCATAAACGCTATAACTTAAACCTTCCGTCGAGCCTTCTCCTTTGCGCGTAAAAAGCTGAACTACACCACCAATTGCATCCGAACCATAAGACGATGACGTGGGGCCGCGCACGACCTCCATACGGCCAAATTGCGGCATTGGAAGATAGGCCCAAGGCGGGGCGCCAGTGGAAGACGAGTTCATTCGCAATCCATCGATGAGCAAGATCGTCTGCGCATTTGATCCGCCCCGAATTTGAACCTGCGTATTTGTTCCTAGGCCGCCGTTAGATCGGACAGTGACACCCGGAGTATTCGCCAAAATGTCCGAAATTGGTTCAGCCGGGCTGTAATCCCGGATTTGTTCCTGATCGACGACCGTAACATCAGAAATCAACAGGTTGTAACGCGTCGGAATACGCGTTGCAGTTACTACGATGGGGTCAGCGGGTCCGGCTAATTGCTCAGGCGATTCCTGCGCAATTGCAGAAAAAGACAGCGAAGTAATTGCTGAGGCAATGAGAGATCGGGCAACGCCCGGATGATGAAAGACAGCCATGAAAACTCCTGGCACAGCCGTGCCAACGATCGAACGAGCGTCCCCGCAGGTTCAATGCGATAAAAATACTGAAAGGAGTGCCCAGACGGCCACACAAGGGCTGTCCAGAGCCGCTCACCCGCAGCGCTTGATTTCCAAAAGGCCGGTCTCCGGGCTCGCGCCGGACAGGACACTCCTGCCGAACGTACCGCCTTCCCAGATCCAAAGATCCAGTGGCTTTGAGGTACGACTAGCGCTTACCGTTGCGGGGGCAGCACCGGGATAGCATTGATATGCGTCACCGGTTTCCCGTTTCACCTTGAGGCAGTCTCACTGCAACAAGGCACCGTTCGGAAAATCAGGGGCGTTCGCCCAAAACCAAGGCGAATTCTAACATCAAATCCCAATTCATTGAAAAACAGTCACTTAACGCAAATGCAGTTGACCCTAAGGCCTTAGCGTCCTATAGTTCGCGGCATGGAAAGCAATCTTTCTCTGCTCGATCAAAAGCTCTCTCAACTCATCGCGCTACTCGACCAAAGTCGTGAGCAAAATGTGCAGCTGCGTGCCCGTCTGGAAAGTTCAGAGGTGCGTTGCAATGAACTTGAGACGCAAATGAATGCGGCACGTACAAAGCTCGAGCAGGTCGTAGCCCGCCTGCCGGAATCGGTAAATCTGTCATGACGACTGCCAATCACCTGGACATCACGCTCTTTGGACGCGAATACCGTCTAGCCTGCCCACCAGAACAGCAGGCGGCTTTACTGCAGGCCGTGTCGCTGGTCGACGGCAAGATGCAGGAAGTCGCTGACAAAGGTCGCCAGATTTCTGCGGAACGCGCAGCCATTATGGCGGCCGTAACACTGGCCCACGAACTGATTCAAGCCCGTGATGGCCAGGCACCTGCTGTGGCCGTTGTTGACACGAGCGATGCCCAGCGTAAAGTGGACGCCATGGTTCAGCGTGCTGAAGAGGCCATCGAAACGCACCAGAACGCGCTGTTCTAGTTCTCAATGCCCCTTGCAGCGTTGGTGATGCCCAGCGTTGCTTGAACCAATGCTTATAGCAATGGTCGAAGGCACATAATCTGCTGTTGTGATTGCCTCTTGCGGGTGAACCTGATGCGGTACGCCGTCGACCTCACTGAACTCAGGTTCAAAGTCACCTAGGTATTGTTACGTTCGCGGGGGGTGCCCTCATTCATTAGTTTCTGAATCGCATGCTACCCTACCAGCAGGTGCGCGCGCATTGCTGCATCCGCGCCTTCGGCATCTCGATCCAGCATCGCCGCCAGAATTAACCGATGTTCGGCAAGAGATGAATCCAACCGGCCGACGCGCGAGAGCGAATTCAATCGCGACAACTTCAGCACTTTACGCAGGTCGTTAATGATCTGGATCAACCAGCGATTGCCCGCCTGTTCCTGAACAATCCGGTGAAACTCCTGATTAACCTCAAAGAATTGAAGGATTTCATTGGCTGCAGCCGCCACTTCCAGCGCATCGTGACACGCCTGTAGCCGACTCGCCGCTGCGTCATCGAGTTTACGAGTCGCTTCATAGGCACATCGCCCTTCAAGCATGGCCAGAACAGGGTAAATCTCGGCGGCATCCTCTTTAGAAATCTCGGCCACATAACAACCACGACGCGGTTTTAGCGTGACCAAACCCTCGACCGCAAGGACTTTCAGCGCCTCCCGTAACGGCGTCCGGGAGATGCCGTAACGGGCCACAAGTGCCAGTTCGTCAATCCAATCCCCCGGCTGCAATACGTGGTCGAAAATCTCCTCGCGCAGGCGGTTAGCGACCTCCTGATAAAGCGCTGAAGAAACAATGGGTTGCCGAGCGCCGCGCGGCGTCTTTTTGGGGGGAGTCGGGGATGTTGCACCCATAATTATGAATAACGTATGATTCGGCTTATATATGTAGTGTGGTAGTGTGCTGTCAGCAGTCTGCCACAGTTTGCTGCTTTCACCCAAAGCAGCACTTCCTGCGAAGTACAGGTCGTGTGATCGTCTGCGCGATTTGTTGCACCGCAACCGTCAAGAATTTCCGTCGTGAGGTTTGCCATGAGTCATTCGAACAAAGCCACCCCAGAGGCCATTGAAGCCTGGAAAAGGCAGCCGCCAAACAGTCGCCGGATGGCGATCTGAGCCGTCTGGACTGGCACACGCCGGAAGGTCTAACGGTCAAGCCGCTCTATACACAGCAAGATGTCGAAGGTCTGCAGTATGCCGATACTCTGCCGGGGTTTGCCCCGTTCCTGCGCGGCCCACAACCCACCATGTATGCGGTCAAACCATGGACGATCCGTCAGTACGCCGGTTTCTCCACCGCCGAAGCCTCGAACGCTTTCTACCGCAAGGCGCTCGCCGCCGGCGGCCAGGGCGTCTCGGTCGCACTTAATCTGGCAACGCACCGTGGTTACGACTCGGACAACGCCCGTGTAGTCGGTGACGTTGGTAAGGCCGGAGTAGCGATTGATTCGGTCGAAGACATGAAGATTCTCTTCGACCAGATCCCGCTCGATAAGATTTCTGTTTCGATGACCATGAACGGCGCCGTGCTACCGATTCTGGCGGGCTATATTGTGGCCGCCGAAGAACAAGGTGTGTCGCAGGACAAACTGTCCGGCACGATCCAGAACGACATTCTTAAAGAGTTCATGATTCGTAACACCTATATTTATCCGCCAACGCCATCGATGAAGATTATTTCGGACATCTTTGGCTACACGGCACAGCACATGCCGAAGTTCAACTCGATCTCGATTTCGGGTTATCACATCCAGGAAGCAGACGCGAACCAGACGATTGAGCTGGCTTTCACACTGGTCGATGGTCGCGAGTACGTCCGTACCGGTATCGCTTCAGGTCTCGACGTTGATGCCTTTGCTGGCCGCCTATCGTTCTTCTGGGCTGTGGGCATGAATTTCTATCTGGAAATTGCCAAGATGCGTGCAGCGCGTCTGCTCTAGCACCGGATCATGTCGGAATTCAATCCGAAGAGCGCCAAGTCGCTCATGCTGCGCACCCATTCGCAGACGTCGGACTGGTCGCTCACCGAGCAAGACCCATACAACAATGTGGTGCGCACCACGATCGAAGCGATGGCAGCCGTGTTCGGCGGCACCCAGTCGCTGCACACCAATGCACTGGACAAAGCCATTGCGTTGCCAACCGAGTTCTCGGCTCGTATCGCCCGCAACACCCAGCTGATCATTCAAGAAGAAACCCACATCACCAACGTGATCGATCCGTGGGCCGGCTCCTACATGATGGAAAAGCTCACCCAGGATATGGCTGACAAGGCCTGGAGCATCCTCGAGGAAATCGAAGCCATGTGCGGCATGACCAAAGCCGTAGAATCGGGCTGGGCCAAGATGCAGTTCGAAACCTGTGCCGCTGACAAGCAAGCACGCATCGACTCCGGCAAAGACGTCATCGTCGGTGTGAACAAATACAAGCTGGCCAAGGAAGATGACATCGACATTCTCGATATCGACAACCATGCTGTACGTGAAGCCCAGGTTGCCCGACTGCAGAAGATCCGGGCAACGCGCGATAGCGCAGCGGTTGATGCCGCGCTGAATGCGCTGACAGAAGCTGCAAAATCTGGCCATGGCAACTTGCTCGACCTCACCGTTAAGGCAATCCGCCTACGTGCAACGGTCGGCGAAGTATCCGATGCGCTGGAAAAGGTCTTTGGCCGTTTCCGCGCAAACAACCAAACCATTTCTGGGTGTGTACGGAGGCGTTGTGCAAGATCAGGAAAGCTGGGAAGAGATCAAGCAAGACATCGAGAAGTTCGTTCAAGAACAAGGCCGCCGTCCACGCATCATGATTGCCAAGCTGAGCCAGGATGGTCACGACCGCGGCGCCAAAGTTGTGGCAACGGCCTTCGCCGATCTCGGTTTTGGCATTGACATGGGCCCACTCTTCCAGACACCGGAGGAAGCCGCACGCCAGGCTATTGAAAACGATGTACACGCCATCGGCGTATCGTCGCTGGCCGCCGGCCACAAAACGCTGCTACCAACCCTGGTGAATGCACTGAAGGAACAGGGCTCCGATGACATCATCGTCTTCGCTGGCGGCGTAACTCCAGCGCAAGACTACGATACCCTATACAAGACTGGCGCCAAGGCCATCTTCGGACCAGGCACGCGCATTGAAGATTCGGCCCGCACAGTGCTGGCCGAAATTCGCAAAGCACTGGCCAAGTAAGCCCCGCTTTCTGCACTGAGTATGAACGCGATGCGCCCGGAAGAAGTCACCACGCTCACCGAAGCCGATCAGGCTTTGGTGGCGGGTGTGCTTGCCGGTCAGCGTCGTGCGTTGGCCAAATCGATTACGCTCATCGGAATCCACGCGTGAGGATCATCAGATCCGTGCTCAGCAAGTTCTGAACGCGTTACTGCCGAGTACGGGCAACGCCATCCGCATTGGCATTTCCGGCGTACCCGGTGTTGGTAAATCGACCTTCATCGAAGCGCTTGGCACGTGGCTCATCAAAAAGGGACACAAACTCGCCGTATTGGCAGTTGATCCTTCTTCGAGTGTTTCCGGTGGTTCGATTCTGGGTGATAAAACCCGCATGGAACAACTCTCCATGCGTGAAGAGGCCTTTATTCGCCCGAGCCCGTCTTCCGGTTCGCTCGGCGGCGTCGCCGAAAAAACGCGTGAAGCCATGCTGCTCTGCGAAGCCTCCGGCTACGATGTGATCATCGTCGAAACCGTTGGCGTTGGCCAATCAGAAACAACTGTAGCAGGTATGGTCGACATATTCTGCCTACTGCAACTACCAAACGCCGGTGATGACCTACAGGCCATTAAAAAGGACATCGTCGAAATTGCCGACCTGGTGATTATTAATAAAGCAGATATTGACCCGCGGGCGGCAACCGTCACCGCCGCTCAGTGGAAGAACTCGCTCGGCATGCTGCGCCCGACCAGCCAGAACTGGCATCCACCGGTACTCGCACTCAGCGCTTTGCATCACGATGGTATTGAGAAATTCTGGAAAGCTATTGAAAAGTATCGCGCCGCGCTGGTACCTATCGGCGAGTTCACTGAACAGCTGCTAGGCGCTTTTATTGGCACAACCCTTCCAACGACCACCGGTCTTGGCTCGTAATTCCGGATATCACCTAAGGAGTCCCACTATACAAGAAATTATCCATCAGCTCGAACAGAAGCGCGAACAAGCGCGTCTGGGCGGCGGTCAGAAGCGCATTGATGCGCAACACGCCAAGGGCAAATTGACCGCCAGCGAGCGCATCGAACTATTCCTGGATCCGGAATCGTTCGAAGAGTGGGACATGTTCAAAGAGTATCGCTGCACCGACTTCGGCATGGAAAAGCAATCGTTACCGGGTGATGGCGTTGTTACTGGCTACGGCACTGTGAACGGCCGTCTGGTATTCGTCTTCTCGCAAGACTTCACTGTGCTAGGTGGTTCGCCGTCAGAAACGCACGCCGAGAAGATCTGAAAAATCATGGACCAAGCCATGAAGGTCGGCGCACCGGTCATCGGCCTCAACGACTCGGGCGGCGCCCGTATTCAGGAAGGCGTTGCTGCTTTGGGTGGCTACGCAGACGTATTCCAGCGCAATGTCATAGCATCGGGCGTGATTCCACAGATCTCGATGATCATGGGCCCTTGTGCCGGTGGCGCGGTTTACTCGCCATCCATGACCAACTTCATTTTCATGGTCAAAGACAGCTCGTATATGTTCGTAACCGGTCCGGAAGTTGTAAAAACCATGGCCCACGAAGAAGTGACCGCAGAAGAGTTTAGCGGTGCCGTTACACACACCAGCAACTCCGGTGTTGCTGACCTGGCCTTTGAAAATGATGTCGAAGCACTTATGATGCTGCGCCGTCTGATCAACTTCCTGCCATCGAGCAACAAAGAAAAGCCACCGGTATAACCGACCCTCGATAGCGCCGATCGCCTGGACTTCTCGCTTGACACCCTGGTGCCGGCTAACCCGAACCAGCCGTATGACATGAAGGAACTGATCATCAAGACCGTTGATGACTGCGACTTCTTCGAAATCCAACCAGACTACGCCAAGAACATCATCATCGGCTTTGGTCGCATGAAAGGTCGTCCGGTAGGTATCGTTGCCAACCAGCCACTCGTGTTGGCCGGATGTCTGGATATCAAGTCTTCCATCAAAGCAGCACGCTTTGTACGCTTCTGCGACGCCTTCAATATTCCTGTAGTTACCTTTGTCGACGTACCAGGCTTCATGCCGGGCACCTCGCAAGAGTATGGCGGCATCATCAAGCACGGCGCCAAGCTGCTCTACGCGTACGCTGAATGTACCGTACCAAAGGTGACTGTGATTACCCGTAAGGCCTATGGTGGCGCTTACGATGTGATGAGCTCGAAGCACTTGCGTGGCGATGTCAACTTCGCCTGGCCATCAGCAGAAATTGCTGTGATGGGGCCAAAGGGTGCCGTGGAAATTATCTTCCGCGGAGAAAAGAACGACCCAGCCAAACTGGCTGAGCGCGAAGCCGAGTACAAAGCCAAGTTTGCCAATCCATTCGTGGCAGGTGCGCGCGGCTTTATCGACGACGTCATCATGCCAAACGAAACACGCAAGCGCATCTGCCGCTCGCTAGCTATGCTGAAAGAAAAAGACATCCAGAATCCGTGGCGCAAGCACGGCAACATTCCGCTTTGATCGCCAGGGAGATAAAAACATGTTCAAGAAAATCCTGATTGCAAACCGCGGCGAAATCGCCTGTCGCGTTATCAAGACTGCCCGCAAGATGGGCATCAAAACCGTTGCCGTGTATTCGGAAGCTGATGCGTCGGCGGCGCCACGTCGAACTGGCTGATGAAGCCGTCTGTATCGGCCCGGCTGCCTCGAAAGAGTCTTATCTGGTCATCGACAAGATCATCGCCGCCTGTAAACAGACCGGTGCTGAAACGGTTCACCCCGGCTACGGCTTCCTATCGGAAAACGCCGACTTCTGCCGTCAACTGGAAGCTAATGGCATTGTGTTCATTGGCCCGAAGGTGTTGGCACTAGAATCGATGGGCGACAAAATCGCCTCGAAGAAACTGACTAATGAAGCCAAGGTCAACACGATTCCTGGTTATAACGACCCGATCGACACACCCGATCAGGCCGTTGAAATCGCCAAGGGTATTGGTTACCCGGTGATGATTAAAGCCTCGGCCGGTGGCGGCGGCAAAGGTCTGCGCGTTGCCTTTGGCGATAAAGAAGCCTACGAAGGCTTTGCTTCGTGTAAGAACGAGGCAAAGAACGCCTTCGGTGATGATCGTGTAAAGTTTGTTGAAGAACCACGTCACATTGAAATCCAGGTGCTGGGTGATGCCCACGGCAACGTGGTGTATCTGAACGAGCGCGATTGTTCGATTCAGCGTCGTCACCAGAAAGTCATTGAAGAAGCGCCGTCGCCATTTATCGACCCGGCCACCCGTAAAGCCATGGGTGAGCAGGCCGTTGCGTTGGCCAAGGCCGTGCAATATCAATCGGCTGGTACGGTTGAATTTGTGGTGGACAAGGACAAGTCCTTCTACTTCCTCGAAATGAACACCCGTCTGCAGGTAGAGCACCCTGTTATCGAACTGATTACGGGCCTCGACCTGGTTGAGCAGATGATCCGCGTTGCGGCTGGTGAAAAACTCGCCTTTGGCCAATCAGATGTTCAACTAAACGGCTGGTCTATGGAATGTCGTATCAACGCAGAAGATCCGTTCCGCGGCTTCCTGCCATCCACTGGCCGCCTGGTGAAGTTTGCACCACCGCAAGAAGTGCCGGGCCAGGTACGTGTTGATACCGGCGTTTACGACGGCGGCGAAATCTCGATGTTCTACGACTCAATGATCGCCAAGCTGATCGTTCACGCAGCAACCCGTGAACAGGCCATCGAACGCATGCGCGATGCACTGAATAGCTTCGTCATCCGCGGTGTTGCTTCGAATATCCCGTTCCAGTCTGCGCTGATGCAGCACCCACGCTTCCAGGCTGGTAACTTCACGACAGCATTTATCAGTGAAGAATATCCGAAAGGCTTTGACGCCAGCGATGTGCTGCACGATAATCCCGCCCTGCTGCTGAGCGTTGCCGCTTTTGTTCATCACACCTATATCGACCGCGCTGCGCGCGTTACCGGTCAATTGCCCGGCCATGAGCTCAAGGTGGGTGATGAATGGGTTGTGCTGCGTGATGGTGTACCGCATAGCGTTACGGTCGAAGCCGCTGAAGGTGGTTACGATGTCATTTATGCGGGCGAAACGTTCAAACTGCGCTCCGATTGGAAATTGGGTGAAGCGCTCCATGCAGCTGGAACGCCGCAAACTGGCTTACCGCCTATTCCACTGGGGCACCCAGGTAGATCTGGCCGTGCTGCGCGCCCGCGCCGCCGAACTACTCTGTCTGATGCCAGAAAAACAGGCGCCGGATATGTCGAAGTTCCTGCTCTCGCCAATGCCTGGCTTGCTACGAGAAGTTGCTGTTGCAGTTGGCCAAGAAGTTAAGGCTGGCGAGAAGCTTGCCGTTATCGAAGCCATGAAGATGGAAAACATCCTTAAGGCCGAGCAAGACGGCAAGGTGAAGAAGGTCTCGGCAGCCGCTGGCGAATCGCTATCGGTCGATCAGATCATCATTGAGTTTGAATGATCTAATTCCGCTTCAACAAAAAGCATCAGCCAGCCAGTTTGGCAAACGCGTCAATCACTTCCTGCGGCGCCTGTACCAGCTCGATCAATACGCCTTCGCCGGCAATCGGAAATTCATCGTTGGCTTTCGGGTGCATAAAGGTAATGTCATAACCGGCAGCGCCTTTACGGATGCCGCCCGGCGCAAAACGTACGCCGTTGTTAGTCAGCCACTCAACGGCTATCGGCAGGTTATCTACCCACAGACCAATATGATTCAAAGGAGTAGCGTGTACGGCCGGCTTCTTTTCCGGATCCAGCGGCTGCATCAGATCGACTTCTACCTTGAACGGGCCTTTGCCCATAGCGGTGATGTCTTCATCCACGTTTTCACGTTCGGAAACGAAGTTACTCGTGATCTCGAGGCCGAGCATATCAACCCACAGCGTACGTAGCTTTTCTTTCGAAGGGCCGCCAATGGCGATTTGCTGTACGCCGAGAATCTTGAATGGACGTGTCATGCTGATACTCCTTGAATATTAAACAGATTGGCGCTGGCTGTAGCGATACATTACAATGCCAGCAAAAATCATGGGTAGGCTGAGCCACTGCCCCATGGAAAGAGTGCCGAAGAGCAAACCAAGAAAATCATCGGGCTCGCGGCCAAATTCAGCAACAAAGCGCGCAAGGCCATAGCCCATCAGAAACACGGCTGAAACAGCCGCCCGTGGACATGGCTTGGCGGCATACCACCAGAGCAACACAAACAGCAGAACCCCCTCCAGGGCAAACTGGTAGAGCTGTGATGGATGACGCGGGAAATAATCCGTACGCGGGAAAATCGTGGCCCATGGCACATCGGTCACACGACCAACGAGTTCGCCATTAATAAAGTTACCCATACGCCCTGCCGCTAAGCCTAGCGGCACCAACGGGGCAATAAAGTCCGTGACTTCAAAAAAACTACGCCCGTGTTTGCGACCATAAAGCCACATCGCAAACAATACGCCCAACAAGCCGCCATGGAACGACATGCCGCCCCGCCAGAGGGCAAAGATTTCCAGCGGATGGCTCAGGTAGTACCCTGCCTTGTAGAACAGCACATAGCCTAAGCGCCCCCCGAGCACAACGCCCAGTGCGCCATAGAAGAGCAGATCATCAATAGCCTGGTTGGTCCAGCCGGCTTGCGACAGCTGTTTGGCATGTACGCGGCCGAGCAGCACAAAGAGCACAAAAGCGAGCAAGTACATCAAGCCGTACCAATGCACTGACAGCGGTCCGATGCTTATAGCGACAGGATCAAACTGCGGGTGAATCAGATAAGACATAGCAACCTGTAAAGTTCACAGCAAAACCCTGCTGTGGCGATAGAATAACGAAATTATAGGCCACGATGAGCCCTCGGCTCAGGCAAAGTCCGTCTGATTGTTCCCAAAGGATCTGTTATGCCGCAATACCGCTCCCGTACTTCGACTCATGGCCGCAACATGGCTGGTGCACGCTCGCTATGGCGTGCCACCGGCATGAAAGACGGCGACTTTGGCAAACCGATCATTGCCGTTGTAAACTCGTTCACGCAATTCGTGCCGGGTCACGTACATCTTAAGGATCTAGGCCAACTAGTCGCACGTGAAATCGAAGCAGCCGGCGGCGTTGCCAAAGAGTTCAACACCATTGCCGTTGATGATGGCATTGCCATGGGCCACGGCGGCATGCTCTATTCGCTGCCATCGCGCGAACTGATTGCTGACTCAGTGGAATACATGGCCAATGCCCACTGTGCCGATGCCCTGGTCTGTATTTCTAACTGTGACAAGATCACTCCGGGGATGCTGATGGCAGCCCTGCGTCTGAATATTCCTGCGATTTTTGTGTCGGGCGGCCCAATGGAAGCCGGCAAAGTCAAAATTGGCGGCAAGGTGATTTCACTGGATCTGGTCGACGCCATGGTGAAAGCGGCTGATTCGAAATGCTCCGATGAAGAAGTCGAAGCCGTTGAACGTTCCGCCTGCCCAACCTGCGGTTCGTGTTCCGGCATGTTCACCGCCAACTCGATGAACTGCCTGACCGAAGCGCTAGGTCTATCACTACCGGGCAATGGCACACTGGTGGCCACCCACGCCGATCGCAAATCCCTATTCCTAGGTGCCGGCCAACGTATCGTTGAGCTGTGCAAGCGCTATTACGAACAGGATGATGCATCAGTTCTGCCACGCAACATCGCCAACAAGAAAGCTTTTGAAAACGCGATGGCGCTCGATGTGGCGATGGGCGGTTCGACCAATACTGTCCTACACATCCTGGCGGCCGCACAAGAGGCAGGTGTTGATTTCACGATGCATGATATCGATCGCATCTCGCGTCACGTGCCTTGCCTGTGCAAGGTGGCCCCCATGACCGAGAAGTACCATATTGAAGACGTACACCGTGCCGGCGGCATTCTCGGTCTTCTCGCCGAGCTGGATCGTGCCGGGGTGATTCATCGTGACACCCCAACTGTACATGCACCGACGCTGGGCGCTGCCATGGATCAATACGACATTACGCGCGGCACCGACGAACGAGTTCAGACGCTATTCCGTGCCTCACCCGGTGGCATTCCAACACAAACAGCGTTTTCGCAAGACCGTCGTTACGATGATCTGGACACCGACCGTGCTAACGGCTGTATCCGTGATCGCGCGCACGCCTACTCGCAAGATGGCGGCCTGGCCGTCCTTCACGGCAACCTGGCACTGAATGGTTGCATCGTTAAAACGGCGGGCGTGGATGAATCGATTCTGCAATTCACGGGCAAGGCACGCGTTTACGAAAGCCAAGAAAGTGCTGTTGAAGGCATTCTTTCCGGTGAAGTGGTCGAAAACGATGTGGTGGTGATTCGCTACGAAGGCCCTCAAGGGGGTCCTGGTATGCAAGAGATGCTGTACCCCACCTCTTATCTCAAGTCACGCGGCCTAGGCAAAGCCTGTGCGTTGCTGACGGATGGCCGATTCTCGGGTGGCACCTCGGGTCTATCCATCGGCCATGTATCGCCAGAAGCTGCGAATGGTGGTCTCATTGGTCTGGTAGAAACGGGTGACACCATTGAAATTGATATCCCGAACCGCCGGATTCATCTAGCCGTGAGTGAAGACGATCTGGCAGCACGTACCGCTGCGATGAACGCTCGTGGCGACAAAGCCTGGAAGCCAGTAGCACGTGAACTTGTCGTCTCACAAGCGCTCAAGGCCTACGCGTTATTCGCAACATCGGCAGACCGTGGCGCGGTACGTGATATCAGCCAGGTATCACGCAAGGCTTAACGTAAAGCTTTACCGCACCAAGGACAAAGGGCGCCTAGGCGCCCTTTGTTATTTAAGCAGCGGCGCAATTATTGCGATACTCTACCAGCCTGATAGCCCTGATTGTATTCACGCTGCTTCGACTTCTCGTACTGGTCATAAGCATAACCACCGATAGCACCCACAGCCGCACCGCCTACAGCACCCCAGATCGGGTTGCCACCAGCAATCGCGGTAATACCAGCACCGGCGGCAGCACCGATGCACCACCGGACAGCGTACGTTGCTGCGTATCACTCATGCCCGAACAGCCGGTCAGAAACGCTGCAACAACAGGAACAATCATCAAAGTCTTTTTCATGGTCTTCACTCCGGAATCAGATTACTTGCCAGCTTTGGCGGTTGAGCAAGGGAAACGCTCTGCAAGGAAACGCGGGGCTGATTCAGCGGCTGGCATATCTTTAATAGCTGGCTTGGCCTCTGCCCATGCCACGTATTCGTCGAGCACTTGCTGACGCTGCGGCGCAAGTTGCTTCACGCAGATTTTTGAAGGCGCAGCCTTTGGATAGTGCGTCACCAGATAGGAATCATAAACGCCCTGGCCAAAACCATTGCAGTAAGCCTGAACCTGAGCATTAGCCTTGTCTTTACAAAGCTGAACGATCTCGCCCGTGCTCGTAACACGTTGCTGTGGTTGTGCAGCAGGTGTTGCAGCAAATGCCGAAACCGAAATCAAAGCTGCACCAGCAACCAGAATTGTTTTTTCACACACATCTCCTTGGGTTATGCGAGTATTCGCATCGTTGCGAATTGTCGAGATACTCTATGCTCTTTGACGATTATCGGCAAGTTAGCGTTTAATCTTCAGCGCATCCATCACAGCCATTGCCGTCATATTAACCACCCGACGCACCGTTGATGATGAGGTCAGAATGTGCACCGGATGTGTAGCGCCCAATAGAATCGGGCCTATTGTTACGCCGGAGCCCCCGATCATCTTGATCAGGTTGTATGAGATATTAGCTGCATCAATATTTGGCATTACCAGCACGTTGGCTTCACCCTTGGGTGCTGAATCGGGATAAGCGCTCAAGCGGATCTCTTCCGACAAAGCGGCATCGCCATCCACGTCCATTTCACCGGATGACAGCGCAGGCAGCAACGCGGCGGCACGACTCATCTTCAGGGCGGACTCTGACGAAGACGAGCCAAAGTTAGAGTGCGACAGCAATGCCACTTTAGGGTGCACACCAAAACGTTTCACCTCATCGGCTGCCAACATGGCAATTTCAGCCACTTGCTCGGCGTTCGGATTTTCATTGACATGTGTATCGGCAATAAAGAGTGAACGGCCTGGCAGCATTAGGTAGTTCATCGCTGCGAAAACACTGACGCCACTGCGTTTCCCAATTACGTCATTCACGACACTCAGGTGATCCGCGTACTGACCCAACACACCGCAAATCATGCCATCAGCGTGGCCCAGCGTCATCAGCATGGCGCCCATCAAAGTTGTATCTCGACGCATAGCAGACTTAGCAACAGCCGGCGTGACACCGCGACGTGCCATGAGCTTGTGGTACGCCGTCCAGCAATCACGGTAGCGTGGGTCGTTTTCCGGGTTAACCAATTCAAAATCGACCCCCGGACGAATGCGCAGACCAGCGCGTTCCAGGCGCTTCTCTACAACACCCGGACGACCAATCAGAACCGGCGTAGCCAACTGCTCTTCAAGAATAATCTGGGTCGCACGCAACACGCGCTCGTCTTCACCTTCGGCAAAAATAATGCGCTGACGCTCGCCTTCTTTACAGGCCACAAATATGGCGCGCATGCCGATACCTGTGTGATAGACAAACTCTTTCAGTCGTTCAATGTATGCATCCATATCGGCGATGGGACGACGCGCAACACCCGAAGCAACCGCTGCCTTAGCAACGGCGGGGGTAATACGTGTAATCAGACGCGGATCAAATGGTTTCGGGATCAGGTATTCCTGGCCAAATTGCAGGTCGTGTCCGGCGTAGGCCATGGCCACTTCATCCGACACTTCCACTTCAGCCAGCTCAGCAATGGCGTAGACGCACGCCAGCTTCATTTCTTCCGTAATCGTCGTAGCACCCACATCAAGCGCACCGCGGAAGATGAACGGGAAACACAACACATTGTTCACCTGGTTCGGATAATCCGAACGGCCGGTTGCAATGATGGCATCAGGACGCACCTTGCGCGCTTCTTCCGGCATGATCTCCGGCGTTGGATTGGCCAACGCAAAAATCAGCGGATTCTCATTCATCAGCGGCAGCCATTCGGCCTTAAGCGCACCGGCAGCTGATAGGCCCAGGAAAACGTCTGCGCCTACTAGCGCATCCTTTAGAGTGCGTGCTTCTGTTTTCTGGGCGTACTTGGCCTTCGTCGGCTCCATGTTTTCTTCACGGCCAACGTAGATCACGCCCTTGGAGTCACAGACGGTAATGTGCTCACGCTTAACGCCGATCTCACACCACAGATCCAGACAGGCAATCGCTGCCGCGCCGGCACCCGACACCACCACGCGCACATTGGCGATATCTTTCTTGATCACCTTAAGGCCGTTAATCAGCGCCGAGGCGGAAATAATGGCCGTACCATGCTGGTCGTCGTGGAAGACCGGAATCTTCATCCGCTTCTTCAACTCACGTTCGATATAGAAGCATTCCGGCGCTTTAATGTCTTCCAGGTTGACGCCGCCGAGCGTGGGCTCCAGCGCGGCGATCATGTCAATCAGCTTATCGGGATCGTTCTCAGCGAGCTCAATATCAAATACATCGATCCCGGCAAATTTTTTAAACAGGCAACCTTTGCCTTCCATCACAGGCTTCGATGCCAATGGTCCGATATTACCCAGACCCAGCACCGCAGTGCCGTTAGTCACTACACCCACTAGGTTCCCACGTGAGGTTAGTGTATCCGCTTCATCCGGATTGGCTTCAATCTCTTCACACGCAAAAGCAACGCCCGGAGAATAGGCCAAGGCCAGGTCACGCTGATTTGTCAGCCCCTTCGTTGGCGTTACCGAAATCTTCCCGTGGGTGGGATAACGGTGGTACTCCAATGCTGCGGCGCGCAGATCCTTCTCCATAAACAACTCCAGCATCACCCGACAGAGCAGACTCTCCGGATGAATTAAATTGGTGGGGTTTGCCCTGATGATTGGCAAAAAGCAAAAGAGAGATTTTGCTCTTTTGTTTGACGAAACGCAAAGTGTGGCGCAAAAAAACGACCCGCCGAAGCGGGCCGTTCTCATGAAGCGAAACGTAATTACTTACGCTTGTTCACGGAATCCTTGAATGCCTTACCAGCCGAGAACTTAACGGTCTTGGCAGCTGCAATCTTGATGGTTTCGCCAGTTTGTGGGTTACGGCCGGTACGGGCAGCGCGCTTGCCACTCGAGAACGAACCAAAACCAACCAGGCTTACCGAGTCACCCTTGGTTACAGCCTTAACAACGGCAGCAACAGTAGCGTCCAGAGCAGCTTGTGCAGCAGCTTTGCTCAGCTTGGCTTCTTTAGCGATTACTTCAATCAGTTCAGCTTTATTCATGTAGGTGTCTCCCGATGGTTTGTACAAAATCGATAGGATCAATCAGTCGTTAATTGATCTCGTGGAATCATTATGCCCTGATTCCCGAATGATTTTGCAAGTCTTTACGTTAATTTTTTAATACCGCCTATCCCGCAATGCCTTACCACAAGCCGTTTCGCGACTTAGCCGCCGTTGATGCACGCACCAAAATCTTGCGCCACCACTGACGGCACCACGAAAAAATCCTGTCTAGACAAAGGATTACCAAGCATTTCTAGGAACAATTTTATTGTGCGGCCGCACCATTCCTGGGCTGACCTAATACTTGAAACGCATTGACGGTTGTCTGTTCGGCTAATTCAGCCAAGGAGATTTTTCTCAGTGCAGCCATGGTTTCTGCGATCCGCGGCAACTGGCTGGACTCATTATTCTGCCCTCGTTGCCATACCGGCGCCATATCGGGCGCGTCGGTCTCAAGCACTAGCGCATGCAGTGGCAACTGCTCAGCCAGCAATCTGATGCGTGTAGATCCTTCATAGGTACTGCTACCGCCAAAGCCCAGCACAAATCCCATATCAATTAACTGCTTTGCCTGAACAAGGCTGCCATTAAACGCATGCGCAATACCTCCCGGAATTTTCTTCTCACTGGTTTGCACGCGCTTGAGTGATTGGATGATCGCTTCAACAGCGTGGCGCACATGCAAGATGACAGGTAAGCGATGCGTCATAGCCAACACCAACTGATCTTCAAAGAGCTGGCGTTGTTTTCCGAAATCAGGTGCGCCCACGTAGGCGTCTAGTCCAATTTCTCCGATGGCACCCGGACGATGTCTCAGCAATTCACGCTCTAAGAGCTGAACGTCGTCAGCCTGACTCTGCTCTACGTAAAGCGGATGAATGCCATAAGCCGGAAAGATGCGGGGCCATTGGGCGCGGCGCTCTGATTGCGCCGCAAGCTGCTGCACCTGTTCAATACCTCGCACAGTAACGGAGGGATTCAAACAATAGCGAACCCCGGCAGCATACGCCCGCTCAAGCGCCGCATCACGATCTTCATCAAACTCTGTCGCATCCCAGTGCACATGTGTATCAAACCAGGTGATCGCTGTATCAGGCACTACTGCGGCCTCAGTATCGATACTGGAAGGGAAAATCGGTCTCGGCACGACGGCCCGACATCATGTCGGCCAGCGCTTTTCCTAAACCGCATGCCATGGTCCAACCGAGCGTGCCATGACCCGTATTTAAGTAAAGGTTTGAAGGTTTCGCACGGCCAATAAAAGGCACATTAGAAGGCGTTGCAGGGCGCAAACCTGTCCAGTATTCTGGTGCGCCGACTGTGCGCAAATGCGGAAAAATCTGACGGGTGCGTTCAGCAATCGCTTCACAGCGCACTGGATTCAAACCCATGCCGTAACCGTTCATCTCGGCGGTGCCTGCCACACGTAGTCGGTTACCCAGGCGCGAGAACACAATCTTGCGGCCATCGTCGGTCAGGCTGACCGTTGGCGCAAAGCTCTCGCCCTCATCCAGCGTAAACGTTGCCGAGTAGCCCTTGGCAGGATAAATCGGCAAGCTCAGCCCTAAAGGCGTTAGCAATGCATTACTGAAACTGCCACAGGCAATAACGTACGCATCTGCCGCTAGTTTTTCACCGTTGTATAACTCTACGGATTCAATACTGGCGCTACTCCCCCGGAAGCGCGCTACCGGGGTGCCTGTTAAAAACCGAACGCCCCGCACCTTTGCAAGTTCGGCAAGATTGCGTGTAAATTTGTGTGCATCGCCTGATTCATCAGACGGTGTGTAATGTCCACTGACCATCATGGCACGCGCATCTTAAAGCGCAGGTTCGATGTTCACACACTCAGCAGCAGTAACCGGGCGGCGATCCAATCCGTAATCACGCATCAAATCGGCCGCCATATCCGCGGCTTTATATTCTTTCTCATCTGTGTAGAAATGCAGAATGCCGCGCGACAACTGATCGTATTCAATACCGGTATCTGAACGAAGCTGCTGCAGACAATCTCTACTGTAACTGGCCAGACTGACAATTGCGCGAATATTGGCACGCGTGCGCGACGCCGTGCCCTCACTCAGAAATCGTAAGCCCCAGCGAAACAGTTCCGGATCAAGCCGCCAACGAAACAGTAGCGGCGCATCTTCCTTGCCCATCCAGCGCAGAATCTTTCCTATGGCCTGAGGGTTTGCCCAGGGCTCTGCGTGAGACACAGAAATCTGTCCACCATTCGCAAAACTGGTTTCCTGACCGGCACCGGGCTGTCTTTCAATCACGGTAACGTCGTGTCCGGCCGCTGCGAGGTACCAAGCTGTCGTTGTGCCGACCACGCCGGCGCCAATCACGATCACCTTCATACGGCGCGCTCTTCGCTATCCCGGATTCGCGAAATTCTGGAGACTTCCGGAATGTGTCGCACACCCCGCATCATATGGGCAAGATGTTTACGATCACGAACCTGCAAGGTAAAGAATAGGGTCGTATACATGCCGCCGGCGTCATCCATGCTGATATGCATAATGTTCGAATCCGCCTCGGCAATAGCGCTTGAGATCTTTGCGAGCACGCCACGCTGGTTACAGATTTCCACGCGAATACGTACATCAAATTGGCTATTGATCTCAGGCGCCCACTCTACATCAACCCATTTCTGAGCATCCTGCCCAAGGTGGCGACGAATACGCAAACAATCATGAGTGTGAACGACCAAGCCTCGTGTCGCATCCAGCGAGCCAACAATCGGATCTCCGGGAATCGGCTGACAACACGTCGACAGGTGCACTGCAACGCCTCCTGATCCGTTAATAAGTACCGGTGCGCTACTGGTTTTTGGCAGCGCCTGCTTCGGATCAAGACCCAGCAGCGCCACGGCCACATCGGCAGCCGGACGCTGACCTGTGCCAATTTCGCTCAGCATGTTGCCTTCGGCTTCTGCGCCAGAGCGTTCCAGTACCCGGCCCCAACCTGCGTCTGGCACATCCTGCAGACGCTGCCCATAACGAGCCAGCTCACTCGACAACATGCGCTTGCCTAGCGCCGCCGATGATTCGTGATGCGCCGAACGCAAGAAGTGGCGAATCTTGCTACGTGTTCGCCCTGACTTCACAAACTTGAGCCACGCAGGATTCGGATTAGGAATCACTGCCGTGACAATTTCAATCTGATCGCCATTTTGCAGTTCGGTACGCAAAGGGGCAAATTCGCGATTGATACGTGCTGCAACGCAACGATTACCAATGTCGGTATGAACGGCATAGGCAAAATCAACCGTCGTTGCACCGCGCGGCAAGGTGAGGATCTTGCCGTTCGGCGTAAAAACAAAAACTTCATCCGGAAACAGATCGACCTTGGCATGCTCGTAAAACTCGGCCGAGTCCCCGCTCATCGACTGCATTTCAACCAGTGATTCCAGCCACTTGGTGGTTTTATCATGCAGATCATCGGAGAATTTGCCGGACTCTTTATACAACCAGTGCGATGCCACACCTTCCTGAGCCAGTCGGTGCATATCACGTGTACGAATCTGTATTTCAATCGGCGTACCGTACGGGCCAATCAGAGTGGTATGCAACGACTGATAACCATTGACCTTAGGAATGGCGAGGTAATCTTTAAATTTGCCGGGCAAAGGTTTATAAAGCGCGTGCAGTGCGCCAAGCGCGGTATAGCAGCTCGGATCATCCTCGACGACAACACGAAAGCCGTACAGATCAAGCACCTGAGAAAACGACAAATGTTTCTCGATCATTTTTCGGTAAATCGAGTACAGGGTTTTCTGTCGACCAAAGACTTCAGCTTTCACCCCAGACTGTGCTAACTTATCCGACAGACTGGTCAGGATCCGCTGCACCATTTCCTTACGGTTGCCACGCACTGACTTCACTGCACGTGCCAGAACCTCATAACGATGCGGATAGATATTCTGAAACGCCAGATCCTGCAATTCCCGAAACAGGGTATTCAAGCCAAGGCGGTTGGCTATTGGCGCATAAATCTCCAGGGTTTCCCGGGCAATACGCCGCCGCTTATCGGCACGCATGGAACCCGGAGTCTGCATGTTATGCAGCCGGTCCGTGAGCTTGATCAGAATGACGCGGATATCACGCGCCATGGCCAGCAACATTTTGCGGAAGTTTTCTGCCTGCGCTTCGTGCTGGCTCGCAAACTCGAGGCGATCCAGCTTGGACAAGCCTTCCACCAATTCGGCCACTTGCTTACCGAAACGCTCTGCTAACTCTGCTTTGGTGACACCCGTATCTTCGATCGTGTCATGGAGCAATGCCGCCATAATCGCAACGGCATCCATCTTCCAGTCGGCCAGCGCACCCGCAACTGCTAACGGGTGAGTGATATAGGCTTCACCAGAGATGCGTGCTTGCCCGCGGTGACATTGTTCGCTAAAGACGAACGCCTCTTCAACGCGCGCCAGATCGGCCGCGGAGAGATAATCCAGACTATCAATAAAGACCCGGTATGCCGGATCATCCGGCCCTAAGGCCGGTGGCAAATCAGGCGAAATCTCGTGGCTAACCGGAGCGCGAGCTTCCGTATTCATCGTATGCCCCTGGATTCCTGCCTACGCCATCACTCAGGCCTGCGGACGGATCAGAATTTCAGTACCAACAAAGCCTTCACCGATTTCACGCAGCGCGATAACCGTTGGCTTATCCAGATCTGCTTCAACGTGTGCCGTTGCACCATTGGCCAGTTGGCGGGCACGATATGTCGCAGCCAACGTCATTTGAAAGCGATTAGGGATGCGATTCAGGCAATCTTCAACAGTAATACGTGCCATTTGGTTTTCCGATCTAATTAGCGAGTGAGGTACGAAGCAATTAGCGCAGCATGCCGCTGCGACTGATTTTCCAATCGCACCCGAGCTGCAGCAAACACCGCGAGCAGTTCGGCTAACGCTTCTTCCAGATCTTCGTTAATTATAACGTAGGGGAACTCGTTCAGATGCGCCAATTCCTCGCGGGCATTCGCCACGCGGCGGGCAATGATCTCGGCCGAGTCCTGACCCCGACCCTGCAGACGTGTTTCCAGCACATCAAATGACGGTGGCAGAATGAAAACGCCAATAGATTCCGGATAAACCTTCCGTACCTGCTGAGCGCCCTGCCAATCTATTTCCAGAATGACGTCCCGGTCTGCGGAAAGCAGGGCCTCGATGCCCTGACGGCTCGTGCCGTAGAAATTGCCATGAACCTCGGCCGATTCCAGGAAATCGCCCGCGGCCTGCATCTGCTTAAAAGTCTCTACCGAAACAAAGTGGTAGTGCACCCCGTTTTCCTCACCAGGGCGCGGTGCACGGGTCGTTGTTGAGATCGATAGCGCCAGGCGCGGGTTCTGAGCCAGCGCCATGCGGGTCAGCGTGGTTTTACCGGCGCCCGAGGGTGCGGCGATGACAAGCAGGCTACCTAGGCCGGCTGTTTTAGATTTCTGAGTCATAACGTTCTCTACGCTGTCTATTACTCAATATTCTGCACTTGTTCGCGAATCTGTTCGATCAGCAATTTCAATTCCATGGCGTTGCCCGACACCTCGGCACTCACAGATTTGGATCCCAGAGTATTCGCTTCGCGATTAAGTTCCTGCATCAGGAAGTCCAGGCGTTTGCCGGCCTGGCCATGGGACGATACCACCCGAACCACTTCATCCAGATGCACTTTAAGCCGCCCCAGTTCTTCGGCAACATCGGTACGCACGGCATATAGCGTCAGTTCCTGGCGAATTCGCTCATCATCGGCGCTGCCGATTACTTCCAGTAGCTTGGCGCGTGCTTTATCTGCAAAAGCCTGTTGCGCGGCTGGAATCAATGGCTCTGCTTTAGCCACCAGCACTCGCATGGCGCCGGTGCGTTCCTGAATCAAAGACGCCAGGCGGCCGCCCTCACGCAAGCGCGCTTCTTTAAGCCCCTGAATGGCTTCAGCCGCCATACTTTGATATTGCGGCAGCAGTGACGGCCAATCCAGCGCCAATGTCTGCACCGCACCCGGCCAACGCAACACATCTGCCGTGCCTAACCCACGGCTTTCTTTAAATATCGATTGCACTTCCTGAGAGAGTTGTTGCAGTGCCTGCAGCCTTTGAGTATCCAGCGTTTCGTTAATTTCTGTGTTGTTGATCGACCAACCCGCCCGACACTCCACTTTACCTCGCGACAGTTGTTTAGCCAGTAATTCACGCAACGGCATTTCCAGCTCACGTAACTCGTCCGGGAAGCGAAATACCAGGTCCAGAAAGCGTGAATTAACGCTTTTAATCTCAAAAGTGAGCGTGCCACCGGCCGTAGGGCGGGTGATGGCAGCAAAACCGGTCACGCTGGAGATCATGCTTACATCCTGAATTCTGGTGGAAAATCGTACAATGCCGACGAGTTTAAACGATAGGAACCGCCATGCGCCCAAGCCAACGACAATCTGATGAATTACGCCCACTTTCCCTGACTCGCGGTTATACCGCTCATGCCGAGGGCTCTGTACTCATTCAGGTTGGGCAAACCCGCGTACTGTGTACCGCCAGCGTGGAAACCTCCGTGCCATCGTTTCTGCGTGGCAAAAGCCAAGGCTGGGTAACTGCCGAATACGGCATGCTACCTCGTGCCACGCATACACGCTCCGCACGGGAAGCGGCCAAAGGCAAACAGACCGGCCGCACCCAGGAAATTCAACGCCTCATCGGCCGCAGCTTGCGCGCCGTAACAGATCTAGCCGCGCTGGGTGAACGTCAGATCACGCTGGATTGCGACGTACTGCAGGCCGATGGCGGTACTCGGTGTGCCGCCATTACCGGTGCCTGGGTGGCGTTGCATGATGCCTGCGCCAAACTGGTTGCTGAAGGAGTGTTACCCTCAAATCCCGTGCGCGAACATGTCGCTGCGATTTCTGTCGGTATTGTTGATGGCCAGCCGGTACTCGATCTGAACTATGCCGAAGACTCCAATTGTGACACCGATATGAACGTGATCATGACGGGCAGCGGCGGCATTGTGGAGATCCAGGGCACTGCCGAAGGCACGCCCTTCAGCCGGAATGAGTTAAATGCGCTGGTTGATCTGGCCGATGCCGGCATCCGGCAACTGGTGGCGGCACAGACCCAGGCAACTAAAGGTTAATTTCATGCAGCAACTTGTGCTTGCCTCGAACAATGCCAAAAAGCTCAAAGAGTTAGGCGCACTCCTCGATCCACTGGGTATCCAACTCATTCCCCAGGGGCAGCTCAACATCCCCGAAGCCGAGGAACCCTTTCTCACTTTTGTAGAGAATGCACTCGCCAAGGCACGTCACGCATCGCGCTTAAGCGGTCTGCCTGCGCTAGCCGATGACTCTGGGCTCTGTATACGCGCACTGGGTGGCACACCGGGCGTTTTATCGGCGCGCTACACCGGTGAGCCAAAGTCAGACGCCCGCAATAATACGCAGCTAATTGCAGCACTGGCCGATCAATCCGATCGGGCAGCTCATTTTGTGAGTGTGCTGGTCCTCGTCCGCCACGCCGATGATCCGCAACCTATTATTGCCGAAGGCAACTGGCACGGCGAGATTCTGACAGAAGCACGCGGGGCTGATGGCTTCGGTTACGACCCGTTCTTCTGGGTGCCGGCAGCAGGCAAATCGGCTGCCGAAATGCCGCCTGAGGAAAAAAACGCCTGCTCGCATCGCGCCATCGCCATGCAGAAACTGCTCGCACAACTGGGCGATCTCTAGGCCGTGCAAACCATCCAGTTCGTGCTCTCTCCCGGCTCGCGCGCAGCAGCGGCCTGTGCACTGAAGCCGAACTTTACCCAGGCTGTGCCGCTCTCGCTTTACGTACATATCCCCTGGTGTGTGCGTAAGTGTCCGTACTGTGATTTCAATTCGCATGCAGCGCCCGAGCAACTCCCGGAAACCGAACTGGTCGACGCCCTATTGCAAGACCTCACCCTCGCACTACCCGGCATCTGGGGACGTCGCGTAGAAACCGTCTTCTTTGGTGGCGGCACGCCAAGTCTGTTATCACCCCAGACGATCGACCGGCTGATCACCGGTTTCCGTATGCTGCTGCCGCTATCGCCGCAAGCCGAGATTACACTGGAAGCCAACCCGGGCACGGTCGGTGCAGAACGCTTTGCCGCTTTTCGCGCAGCGGGTGTTACCCGGTTGTCTCTGGGCATCCAGAGCTTCAACGATGAGAGCCTCCATGCCTTGGGCCGCATCCATGATCGTATTCAGGCGATCAACGCGATTGAAGCCGCCTCCAAGCACTTTGAGACATTCAATCTGGATTTGATGGTGGGCTTGCCGGAACAAAACACCACCGCAGCGCTGGCTGATATAAACCAGGCACTGAGCTTTGAGCCCCCACATTTTTCCTGTTATCAGCTAACGCTGGAACCACACACGCCTTTTGCAGCCGCGCCGCCCGCTCACTTACCTGATGAAGACGTCTGCGCAGAAATCCAGGATTCGCTAGAAGCACGACTGGCCGATGCAGGCTACGCGCATTACGAAACATCCGCGTTTGCCCTAGCGGGGCATCATTGCCATCACAATCTAAATTACTGGACCTTTGGTGATTATCTCGGTATCGGCCCCGGCGCGCACAGCAAACTCACCAATCACAAAGGTGTGCGACGCCAGATGCGACACAAATCACCCAAAGCCTATCTATCGGCGGCAACAACGGGCGCATTCATACAAACGGACGACCCTGTGCTCGCTACGGATCTCACCGGCGAGTTCATGATGAATGCGCTACGCGTGAACGAAGGCTTTAACACCGAACTATACGAACGTTATACAGGTCTACCCTGGTTGGTGATCAGTCGGCAAATCGATGCTGCGATCAAAGACAGATTTCTCGAATGGATCACGCCGAATAAAGAGCTGCGCCCCACGCTGAAAGGGCGCCGCTTCCTGAACGTGTTACTGCAACGTTTTCTGTAACGCTACTTGCGACGGAATACCAGATCCCACACGCCATGCCCTAACTTGAGGCCGCGTGCTTCGAACTTGGTTAAAGGACGATAAGCCGGACGCTCGGCATAACCCGCGGCCGTATTTTCCAGCAACGGTTCTGCGCTTAATACTTCGAGCATCTGCTCGGCATAATTTTCCCAGTCGGTGGCACAATGGATCGTGCCACCCGGCTTGAGTTGAGAGACCAGCATGCGAACGAATTCCGGCTGAATCAAACGACGTTTGTGATGACGCGCCTTGTGCCAAGAATCCGGAAAAAATACGAGGACGCCATCCAGTGAATCCGGCGCAATCATTTTGTTCACCACATCTACCGCATCGTGCGACATCAAACGCAGATTTGTTAAGCCGTCCTGCTCGATCAGCTTCAGCAAATTGCCGACACCAGGCCGATGGACTTCAATACCCAGGTAATCATTTTGCGGATGGTTTTTTGCAATCTCCGCCGTAGCGCCACCCATGCCAAAGCCAATTTCCAGGTAACGGGGCGCCTGGCGGGTAAACACCTGATTCCAGTCGGTCAGCGCCGGGGCATATTCAACCCCCCAACGCGGCCAGCCTGTTTTAATCGCAGATGCCTGCCCTTCTGTCAAACGCCCCTCTCGGCGCACAAAGCTACGAATCCGCCTAAAATGCTCTGGCAGATCACTCAGCACAGTTTTGCTCATCTCGTTCATTGTGTTTCTTCCGTTGCCGATGCCGGTTGTGGCTTATTGGCAAGTTTACGTTTCGGATTCAGATAATTCGGGTCGCGCACTTCAACGAGCGACTCCCGGTAACGCTGCTGTAAATTCATATTCGGCAGCGCCAGTGTTTCTGGCAAATTAGGGCAAACCTCGTCGAGCGTTGCCTGCGACAAATCCAATGAGGTTTTCAAACGCATTGCCTCGGCCACACGCGCTTGTAATTGATCCGTACTCAATGGAATCCGGTAATGCACAGCCAGAGTATCTGTCATCGCTGTCAGCGTTAACTGGTTATTCTGTAACCAAGAATCGTAACTCTTAGCGGCTTCCGAAAAATTCGAACAGGCTTTACCGAGCAGCGTTGTGGCATTACCCACCCCGAAGGCACGTTGCGTGCTCACCAACTCCGGATTATCAAATGCATAGGCATGATGCCGCTGCGCATCCTGCGCCGCAGCCGTGGCAGCCCAACTCAACAGTATCAACCACAGACTGCCACGCATTTTAAGCATGCGTTAATTACGGCCGATGAGGCCTGTTGTGGGTGAACTCGGGTCAGCACTGTAATGCTTGCGCGGCATACGTCCGGCGAGATAAGCGGCTCGACCAGACTCTACGGCCAGCTTCATCGCCGAAGCCATCAGCACCTGATCCTGCGCATGTGCGATCGCCGTGTTCATCAGCACGCCAGCGCACCCCAGCTCCATCGCAATCGTAGCGTCTGATGCGGTACCGACACCGGCATCAACAATCACGGGTACTTTGGCCTGATCCAAAATTAACCGCAGGTTCCATAGGTTAAGAATACCCATGCCAGACCCAATTAGAGATGCAAGTGGCATGATAGCGACGCAGCCTATATCTTCGAGTATCTTAGCCTGAATCGGATCATCCGAGCAGTACACCATCACCTCAAACCCTTCGCGCACTAGCACTTCAGCGGCCTTCAGTGTTTCCGGCATGTTCGGAAAGAGGCTAGTCTGATCCCCAAGCACTTCCAGTTTGCAGAGCGGGTGGCCATCCAGCAGTTCTCGGGCCAGACGCAACGTACGAATCGCATCGTCTGCGGTGTAACAGCCTGCTGTATTCGGCAGAATCGTGTAACGATCCGGTGTAATCACATCCAGCAGATTGAGCGCACTTGCATCCTGCCCAATACTTGCCCGTGCCTACCAGTAGTCGGGATCGGTAGGTTTTGCTGCCAATAGTCACGGCGTTTAAAGAATCCTGGGTATGCACACTAACCTCCGCCTACGGCTACAACGATTTCGATTTGATCACCCTCGGCTAACGCCACTGAGCCATGCAAACTACGCGGCACGATATCGCCATTCCGTTCTACGGCTACACGACGTCCAACTAGCTCGAGCTGCACCAGCAAATCGCTAACCCGTGCGTTTTTCGCACATAGATGCTCGGTGCCGTTGACGGTGATTTTCATAAGGCAATCCTAGGGGCCAACACTTGGTCGGCAAGCCAAAACCTGGAGCGGGCGAAGGGAATCGAACCCTCCTCATAAGCTTGGGAAGCTTAGGTAATGCCACTATACGACGCCCGCTTTGGCAAACAGGTCGTTATTGTAATCGAATCCACCTATAGGGGATGCCAGGAGAATGTCATAAAATGCATCCGGGTTTCATATGTAAACAGCCAAATTTCTCGAAAATCTCGTCAATGCCAAGCATACGCCCTTCTTGTTTGGAGCGCTGGGCTGGACGTTCGCATGGCAATTGCAGCTTTTGCTTCAGCAGCTCATTCCCGCACTAGCTTACGAACTTGGAGTCGCGTTAATCTTCTTGCCTGCGGGCATTAGAACGCTTGCAGTGCTCGTGTTTGGATTCAGAGGGGCTGTTGGCGTATTTCTCGGATGCTTTTTTCAACCATCCAGTACATGGGCCATCTTCCTGCACTTGATGCATCAATCATGCTGATTATTTGTGCAATTTCAGCCTTTTCTGCCTATCTGATGATGCAGCTTGTTTGCTGGTGGCGGAAGATCGGATCCGATCTCGAGGAGCTTCGGTTCAGTGATGTACTTTTGATTGTCTTCAGCCAAGGCCTTCTATCGGCTTCGCTACACCAGCTCGTCTTTGCAAGAATGAATTTCGAGGGGGCTTACAGCAATCCTTCTATCTGGGATACGTTCCGGCTTTGGGCGGCCATGGCTACCGGCGATATTGTTGGCTCCATGGTGTTCATGCTGAGTGGCATTGCTCTCGCCAATTTGGGCACAAAGCTACTGCGCGCAAGCCGGCAGGACTAAAACAACGCTCAGCCCCTGCTGCGCCGGACCATCGGCCAACTCGAGTCTTGCGTTATGCAATTCAGCAATGCGCAATGCAATCGACAGGCCCAAACCTGAACCAGGTGCATCGTTCCCTGCGAGGCGGGTAAAGCGCGACAGAACCCGCTGACGTTCTTCTACAGGAATACCCGGACCCTGATCCGACACTACCAGCTTCACCTCCCCTTCGACTTGTCGAATTGTCACTGTAACGGCCGAGCCGGCGGGGGAATAGCGAATTGCATTATCTACCAGGTTGCGAACCAGGACGGTCAATAGCGCCGGATCACCTTTTACCGAGGCAACGTTACCTTCGTTAAGCATGCACTCTACGTTTTTAGCTAAGACATGCGGCGTCAGATCTGCGATGACGTCCACCGCAATACGACGCAAATCGCACATGACAAAGCCCCCGCTGAGACTGACGCTATCAAGGCGCGCCATCGTCAGAAGCTGTCCCAGCAAATGGGTGGCCCGATCACTGGCCTGTACCACCAGCGCCAGCGCATGATCGCGTTCTGCTCTATCGGTGGCGGCAATCGCGACCTGAGCATGCGTACGAATTGCAGCGAGCGGCGTGCGAATTTCGTGTGCGGCATCGGCGGTGAATCGACGTTCCTGCTCAATCGATGCGGCCACGCGTTCGAGCAAGCGATTTGTCTGCTCGATGATGGGGTGTAACTCGCCGGGCACATCCACGAGATCAATCGGATCCAACCGCTCTGGTGAGCGCTGTCCGATAAAGATGGCTAAGCGACGGAGCGGCATAAATCGCGAGCGCATCATAAACACCAGACTGATGGCCAGCAACAGTAAACCGATCGCAAACGGCGTCAGCAATTGTTTAGCCAACTCAGCGCCAATCGCGTGGCGCGCTTCTAGCGTTTCTGCTACGAGAATAAGATGGCCGTGTCGCGTGTCACGCAAACTGTAGCCACGCCAGCTGCGCCCATCGATGCGGCGATCCGAGAATCCTTTTGTCTGATCCGTTAGTGCATCTTTTGGTGCCGATATGGATCTTGCTAACAATCGACCTTTGTCCGTCCATATCTGAAAAGCCACTTTGCGGGCATACCGGTGTGATGGCAATTCATCAGGAATCTCGTCAGAGCCATCACTACTCAACACAGAGAGTAGTGCAGCAGTTTGTGCCAAGTGCGCGTCAAACAGTTCATCACCTTCAAAAACGGCGTTATGCCATGCACTGATGCTTAAAGCGACCCAGATTAGTGCAACGAGACCCAGCGTCCCAGACAGCAACTGAAGTTGCAAACTGCTCGAGCCCCTTCGGGCTCGTTGCCACCAAGGCTTCAGTTTCATTTCGGCATAATGTAGCCAACACCACGTACGGTTTTAATAACCTCTGTGGCTGTTTTACGGCGCAAGTGGTGCACGTGCACTTCCAGGGCATTCGATTCCACTTCTTCGCCCCAAGGGTAAATCTTTGACTCGAGCTGCGCCCGGGTTAAAACACGACCTGCGTTCAGCATCAGCTCGTGTAGCAGATCAAACTCACGTGGCGAGAGCTCTACTTCCTTCTGCTCGTAACGCACATCCCGCGATGCCGGATCGAGCGTTAGTTCACCTACTTGCATAATGGGTACCGCGGCGCCCGCCGCACGACGAATCAACGCCCGCAAGCGTGCTCCCAATTCACCCAGATCGCATGGCTTCACCATATAGTCATCGGCACCGGAATCAAGGCCATCAATCACATCCTGGGCTGTATCACGTGCCGTCAACACAAGTACGGGTAATTTCTGCTCGTTAGCACGTACACGTTTCAACACTTCAAGCCCATCCAGCTTAGGCAAGCCAAGATCAAGCACTACCGCGCTAAAGGTGTCATGACGCAAAGTTTGCCATGCGGCTTCACCATCCTTGACCCACTCGGGGTGAAACCCTGCCTGACGCAAGCCTACCTGCAACCCATCACCCAGCATTGGGTCATCTTCTACAATCAGAATACGCATCATTTTATCCTCTGAGAGCGTCAGTATGCCTTAGACCTTAGATCAAGGCATTAACCAGAGCAGCTGCCCACTCAGTAACGCCCACAGAAATGTGATCAATCCTGCAAGCAATAACACCCCCGACAATCCACTGCGGATAACGGATCGCTTCAACGGCCACGCCCCGCTTGTGCCCATTAATCATGGCACGTACCAGATTCTCACGATGCAAAACGCTGGAGACTAACACCCCAACAATATGAACGCCAATAATGATGAGCAACACATTGACGATGCCTTCATGCAATTCGCCGATCCAGTCTCCATAGTCATTAAAACTGGCCCACCCGGTCAAAACGGTGAGCAAGTTCAGGCTCAGTATCCCGACAATCGCCAAAGCACCCGCCGGGTTATGTCCCGTGAAATGTTCCGGGCTTCTAGTCAGCAAAGAGCTTAGATACGCTAATACCTGACGAGGACTGCGGACAAATTGACTAAACCGGGCGTATCGACTGCCCACAATACCCCAGAGCATTCGAAACAACAGGAGTGCGCCAAATGTGTAGCCTGCCGTGACATGCCAAAGCTGCCACCGCTCTGACTCACTCGTCAGGTAGGCAATAATAAAGTAGAGCACCAATAACCAGTGAAAAATCCGGGTGGGAATGTCCCACACCAGAATCCGGGTCTCTTCTTGTAAAGCTTGTGGCTGTTGTGCCATGTCTGTCATATCAATTAGCGCGATGCCAACCAGCTGGCACCTTTAATGTTCGCTCACTGTAATCACCATGTACCGCTTTGGTGTGGCATTGGGTGCAATCACTAAAGCTTTTACCTTTGGGTGCCGTTGCACCATGTTCTTTTACAAACCAGGCTGTTTTGGTCATACGGGCCGTCGGATCTGTTGGCGCCAATTTGTCTTTCCATCCGGCGTTGTTCACCAGATAAAACAGAATAGTCCAGCTTGCCGGCACATCCACGCTGGCATCGGTGCCGTAATGATTTTTCAGACCATTGATCTGGGTTTCCCAACCGGCCTGCGTCATGCGCTGTGGCGGATAGGGCACATGGCAGCTGCCACATTCTTCGGTGTAATAAGACGGATACGGGCCGTAATTGTGATCACCGGCGATAGCACCGGCCGATAAGCCCGTGAAAAGTGTCGCCGCAAGTAGTTGGGTCCAATTTTTCATGTGAGATTCTTTCAAAATTTGACCGATAGCAGATAGGTCAACAGATTAGAAGGCTATGTATCGGCCAAAGGCATTGCCGAGGTACCCAACCCTGCCGAACCCGGCCAATTGCGCGTTCGCTTTGCCCCTGATTGGCTGGCCTGGTTTCCAATGGTCTTGGGTGACTACTGGATTATGGCCCTCGACCCGGAATATCGCTGGGTGATGGTTGGTGCGCCGAGCCGTTCTTATCTATGGATTCTATCTCGCACACCGGCACTCGATCCTTCAAGCAGGCTGCCTGGGTTTTACCCGTCCAATACCAGCTAGGTAATGGGCGCTGCGCTTGCAGAAAATTAACGTCCTGCCACTGCGTGCCATAACGCTAATACACACCCCGCACAAATTCACGCCACCCCAGAATTTGCCGGATAAATCCTTCCACCGCCGCCAAGGGTGCCGCCCCGGCAGCCAGCGCCGCCTCGGCGCTGGCAATCACCACGCGCGGATCCAACAGCTTGAGATTCATCGCCGCAGAAAGCGGCGAATGCCAGAGAAACGCTTCGCCCTGCCACATGGCATCCTGCCACTGCCCGAATTCCGGCAGACGATACTGAATAAAATCATCTAGCGCTTCAAATGCCTCTTGCAACGTCACTGGCCAGCCAAAAGAGACAAGACTCCCCGGATGCTCGCTAAAGTAACGCTCGACATCAGCACAGGCCTCGCTGGTTAACGCATCGGGTGCAAAGCGCCTCGCTTGTGGCACCGGTGGTGGACCACCCGCACCAAAGCCTTTGCGATTCTCCGCATCAAAATTCCACTGGCCGCCAACGGGCTGGCCGTCCTGCATCAGCACACCGGTACGTTGCCGCATCCAGCGATAGAAAAACTCCATGCGCAGACTATCTCTTCCTGCCTTATCACTGCGCGCTGCCCATTGGTTAAAGTCATCCAAGCTGCACAGAAAATGCGGGTCCGGCGTGATGGTGCACGCAAGACCCAGCGACTTGGCGCACTGCTGCAAGGCATCCCGCACACGCTGATCACCCGGCTCTAACAAGCACAGCGTTGCAACATCCGGATGGGCTGCCACAAATTGGCTCACCACGTCGGCCAGCGATGCACATTCATGCGTGCCGATGGGCCAGTAATCAATAGCGCGACCGATTGACTCATGATGCGCGGCAAAGTGACGCATGGCCGAGAAAAAGAGTGCCGTGCGCGCCTTGTGACTCCAGACATGCGTGGACTCTGCCGATACCTCGGTCATCAACACAAAATCATTAGGCGTTGCTTGCGCCAGCAATGGGTGCGGGTCGGGATGCAACTGATCCCCGAGCACCAGAAACAATCTAGGCTTCTGGTGGTTTGTCATGTACTACCGATTGAGCGCCGCGTAATCGCCGTCATGAAATACCAGCGGCACAGGCAACGGATCGGCGGCAAACCGACTAACTTTGCCCAGATACAAGCGGTGATCTCCACCATCAAGTTGCTGGAAATTTTCCACTTCAAACCAGGCACAGCAACCGGCGAGTAAAGGCACACCGCTCAAACCCGGCGCCCAGGCAACGCTATCGAAAGAATTATCCAGCGAAGAGGCAAATAGATTGGATACCTCCGCCTGATCTTGCGACAGAATATTGATCGCGTAACGCTTGGTCGTATCAAAAGTGGGCAAGTGGCGCGAGCTCAACTGCAAACTCCACACCACCAGCGGCGGCTCCAGTGAGACGGTATTAAACGAGCTCACCGTCAGACCAATCGCTAAACCATCTGCATCCAGAGCAGTAATCACAGCAACCCCGGTCGGAAAACGGCCGAGCGCCACGCGCAAATCGCGTTGGGCATCACCTGTCGAGTCTGCTTGCTCGAAAGGAAAAGGTTCGGGATTTTCAGTCTCTGGAGACCGCATCGTTCGGGTCATGCCGGTTTCATGTGCAATGCGTTAGGATGAGCGCTGATTATACCGCTCACCACGATGTTGCCGACCTAATACCCCATGCCGAAGAACGCCACCGCTCCAATCGATTCGGGTTCGATCACCCAGAACGCGCCTGCATTGTCGAAATTCACAGCGGCATTGGTGCGTTGGCAAAAGAAGCATGGCCGGCACGATCTGCCCTGGCAGCAGACAACAGACCCTTACCGCATATGGCTGTCGGAAATCATGCTGCAGCAGACGCAGGTTCAAACGGTTATTCCTTACTACGCACGTTTTCTGGAACGCTTTCCAACCGTTAAGGCCCTGGCCAAGGCCGATATTAACGATGTGCTTACGCTCTGGGCTGGGCTGGGCTATTACGCACGCGCCCGCAACCTGCACGCTTGCGCGCAAGCGATTGCCACCGATTACCAGGGAAAGTTTCCCAACGACCCTGCGGCGCTTGCCGCACTGCCCGGTATCGGCCGTTCCACCGCAGCGGCTATTAGCGCCTTTGCCTTCGGCCATCGCGCCGCTATTCTGGACGGCAACGTCAAACGGGTTTTCTGCCGGGTTTTTGGCGTCGAAGGGGTACCCATAACCTCGGCAGTAGATAAACAACTATGTGTGCTGGCCAACACACTCCTGCCCAGAAAAGATATCGAAGCCTACACACAGGGCCTGATGGATCTGGGTGCCACCTGCTGTACGCGCACCAAGGCTCAATGCAATACCTGTCCGATGGCCGGTTTCTGCAATGCGCTACAAACAGATCGCGTCAGCGAACTGCCGCATCGCAAAGCAAAAGCGAGTCTGCCGGTACGCACCAGCAAAGTCTGGTTGATTCGTGATGCCGATCATGTCTGGCTAGAACGCCGTCAGGCGTGTGGTATCTGGGGCGGGTTACTCAGCCTACCCGATGCCGACAGCGTGCAATTACCCGGCACGGCTGTTGCGCTGGAAAGCAAGCATGTGCGCCATAAATTTACGCACTTCGAGCTGCAGGCTGAAGTGGCGCTTTACGTGATTAAAAGCACATCGCAACCCTTTGCCTTGAATCGACATCGCGAACTGGATGCCTATCCACTCGCCGATGCGGAAGAACTGGCGCTACCCACGCCTTGGCGTAAATTACTCGTGGCCGAGCGTGATGCCGAAGAAGACCACTAGGCCTTAAACGGCGCCACCCCAGCGTTTGCCCAGCGTATGCGGCACACGTAACTGATCCAGTATGCGCGCCACAATAAAGTCCACCATATCTGCCACGCTCTGCGGATGCTCATAGAAGCCCGGTGATGGAGGCACAATCACGGCACAGGCACGCGCCAGGCGCAGCATGTTTTCCAGATGGATCACCGAGAATGGTGTTTCGCGCGGCACCAGAATCAGCGAGCGGCGCTCCTTCAGCACCACATCGGCAGCACGCTCGATCAGGTTATCGGCCAGGCCCGCAGCAATGCTGGCCAGCGTGCCCATCGAACAGGGGCATACCACCATGGCATCCGGCGGATTCGAGCCCGAAGCTACCGGAGAAAACCACGCATCGCGCCCGTAAACCAGTAACTTGCCCGGGCGATCCGGAAACTGTTGTTGCAGCAACAGCAAGGCTTCGTCCGGCGATGACGGCAGACGCAAACTCAGCTCCTGCTGCGCCACTACCTGTGCGGCTTGCGAATAGATCAGCTCAACAGTGACGCCTGCCGACAACAGGCAATCTAGCAGGCGCAGCCCGTACGGCAAGCCGGAGGCACCGGTCCAGGCGAGGCAAACACGTTGCGGGGCCACTGCAGGGCGATTAATGAGTTCAGTCATGGCTAGGTATTGTGCGGCAGATTTTCATTGCTGGCTACGCCATAGGCATTCGGCTGCATCAGCCAGGCAACAATCAACCCGTTGAGCAAACCGAAGAATAGCGCGGCACCAAAGAACACCGGCGCCAGCACCCATACGCCGGGGCTAGGCACCAACCATACACGCACAATCAGCAGTTGCGTCAACATGTGTGCCAGCGCTGCGAGAATCGACAAACTCACCGGCCCGAACCATTGCGGTTGATGCACCACCAGCGGCCGGGCAACCAACAGAATGGCCAGCGAGGCTAGAGCACCACCGAGTGACAACACAAAGCCGGGCGCCAGGAACTGGCCGACCAGCAAACTCACTGCCAGCACACGCAGCAAAGTCACCCAGGCAGCCGTTGCCCAGTCGTAGCGCAACAATACCAACAGCGTCACAATATTCGCCAACCCGGGTTTAACCCCCGGCAACGGGCTGGGTACGGCGGATTCTACCAGCGCAATTGCAATTGCTGCGGCGGTCAGCCGCGCAATACGGTGGTCATCGGGTGTCAGCACGAGTCGATGCAGCATATCAGTACGCCATCGATTCGTAAGTCGCCTGGCCGCCGGTGAGCGTCAGGCTAATGTGATTCGGTGCGCACAGCGCCATCTCACCCGGGCGGCTGAGCCATCCCTGCCGCACACAATATTGACGTGGCCCCGGGTCACTCACGACGCGCGCACGCCCGGATTCGATACGGATCATCGTGGTGCCCAATGGGCCGACCACTGACACGGTTCGATCTTCATTTAGGGGATACGCAGCCACCAGCACACCATCGCGTCGCACCTGTGCCTGCGCCGCAGGACCCGACTGCCACAGTGATAGCGTCAACACCGGCCAGCCAGCAATGCCGGCGAGCAATATCAGTGCATCACCGGGTCGTAGCAGTTTTTTGATCTTTTGCTTCGGGAACCAGTTCACGGTGCCGCACCAGAACATCCGGTCGATTAGCAAATTGTGTGGCCAACCATTCGGTCATCCATACCGACCGATGTTGCCCACCAGTACAGCCAATCGCCACCGTCAGATAAGAACGATTGTCATGACCATATTTAGGCAACCAATCTGTCACAAAACGGGCAATATCTTCACGCAGCTTCAGCGCATCGGGCTGCGCTTCAAGAAAGGCCGCCACCGGCGCATCTTTGCCAGTTAATGGGCGCAACACGGGGTCGTAATGCGGGTTGGGCAGGCAACGCACATCAAACATGATGTCGGCATCACGCAGCACGCCATGCTTGAATCCGAAGGATTCAAACACCAGCGTTAATCCGTCCTGGCTATCGACCTTGAGAAAATCACGGATCCAAGCGCGCAACACGGCGGGCTTCAGATGGCTGCTATCCAGGCGATGTCCCATCTCGGCCACAGGTTCCAGCAAGGCACGTTCATGACGCAATGCTTCGGCCAGCGTCATCGTTTCGCTGGTCAGCGGGTGCGCCCGGCGTGTTTCGGAGAAACGTTGCAGCAATGTTTCATCATCGGCGTCGAGAAACAGCATGCTCACGCGGGCATCGCGCCGCAAATCTTCCAGGGCTTTAGGCAGCGCTTCCAGCGAGAAACCGCTACGCACATCCACCGCCACACCAATCCGCGTATAGCCATCGCGCCGCAAATGGCCCACCAGCACTGGCAACATATCGGCCGGCAGATTATCAACGCAGTAATACCCGGCGTCCTCCAACACAGCAAGGGCGATCGATTTACCGGAGCCAGAAAGGCCACTGATGACAACGAGTTCCATATGGGTTCAGTATAGCTGGGGAATATGCCATAATGGTGACACAATGATCAACATTGAGGCGCTGCCTCAGGTGCACCATGAAACTGCTAGACCTGCCTTTTCTGGCCGAAATAACAGCCATTCGTCGCGATATTCACGCGCATCCTGAACTGGCCTTCGAAGAAAGCCGCACCGCTGATGTGGTCACCCGCGCGCTCGAAAGCTATGGCATTGAGGTGCATCGTGGCCTGGCGGGTACGGGTGTGGTCGGCGTCATCAAAAGCTCACGGGGCAATAGCAAGCGCATGATTGGTCTGCGTGCCGACATGGATGCGCTACCCATGCCGGAACTCAATGAGTTTCCACACCGTTCACGCCACGCCGGCAAAATGCATGCCTGCGGCCATGATGGCCACACCGCCATGCTACTGGGCGCCGCACGTCACCTATCCGAACATCGTGATTTCGATGGCACCGTTGTCTTTATTTTCCAGCCCGCCGAAGAGGGCGAAGGCGGCGCGCGCGTCATGATCGAGCAGGGCCTCTTCCAGCAGTTCCCAGTGGATGCCGTTTTCGGACTACACAACTGGCCGGGACTACCAGTAGGTCAGATGGCTGTAATGCCTGGCCCCGTTATGGCCGGCACTTGTGGTCTGGAAATTCTTATTCGTGGCCACGGGTGTCACGCAGCGATGCCTCACCAGGGGGTCGACACTATTCTGGTCGGCACGCAGATCATTCAGGCGCTGCAAACCGTCATTTCACGCAACCTGCACCCTTGCGATGCAGGCGTTATTTCAGTGACCCAGTTTCATGCGGGCGATGCCTGGAATGTCATTCCGGAAGATGCGGTTCTGCGTGGCACGATCCGCACCTTTAAACCGGAAGTGCAGCAACTGGTCGAGCACCGGATTCAGGAAATCTGCAACGGCATTGCCGCCACTTATGGTGCCCAGATCGAAGTCCGGTATGAGCATCACTACCCACCTACCGTCAATAGTGCGCCTGAAGCACACTTCTGCCAGGAGGTCGCCTCTCGTCTGCTCGGTTCTGAAAACGTGATCAAAAACGAGCTGCCTTCGATGGGCGCCGAGGACTTTGCCTACATGCTGCTCGAAAAACCGGGTTGTTATGTCTGGCTAGGCAATGGGCCAGGCGAGGGTGACTGTACGCTGCATAACCCACATTATGACTTTAACGATGACATTACCGCGCTGGGCATCTCGTACTGGGTCTCGCTGACGCAAGACTTTCTTGCCAATAATCCGCAATACCGTTAACTCAGTCAGAGGGCAGCGCGCAAATCTGCTGTAGACACTGAAACGCGCTGTTGCTTCTGCATGAATTCAAGCAGCACAAAACTACGCTGCTCGCCATTGGCTATTTCGAAAACACCTTCCAGGCCGAGCAAAGGGCCGCTAACAACGCGAATATTGTCGCCAGATTCAAAGAATGTCTTCCTGATATCTTGCGTTCGTTCACGAACCGCTTCCATGACCTCGTTCGAGACAACCGCGTAGGCCTGGCCAAATCGCACCAGACCGGCAACCCCTAGTGTCGATCGAATTGGCCCCCAATTGTCGTTGCCCTCTTCGAGGTGCAAAAACAGATAGCGGGGAAACAGCGGTTCCATCTTCTTTAGCAACTTGCCCCGCTGCAAGCGTTCCACTTCCATTAAGGGCAAATAGGTCTCATAGCCCTGGCGGACGAGGTTTTCCACCGCCCGCGCTTCATTGCGGGGTTTGCTTTGAACGAGATACCAAGCGCGAGCCATAATGCACGCATTTTAACCATACACTTTTTGCATTCGCCAACCCATTGATCTACTTGACGTAGCGCCCTCAGACCCGTATTGTCACGGCTTGGATTAATGCCACGCGCCGATTTGAGCTCCTCAGCTTGCGGGCGCGTTAAAAAATACTGCTAAAGCGATGGGATGCCGAACACCCGCCGCTTACAGCTCCGCTGACCGGCGGGTTTTGTTTTTTAAAGGTGATTGCCATGAACGCACCAAAAGCTGCACCGCAACCTGATCGTACTGAAGAGATTCTTTCCCTCCTGAAAGAACGTGTCCTTGTGCTCGATGGTGCCATGGGCACCATGATTCAAAGACACAACCTGACCGAGGCTGATTTTCACGGTGAACGCTTTGCCAGCCACGCACATGATCTCAAGGGCAACAACGACCTGTTGCTGCTGACGCGTCCCGATGTCATTCAGGGCATTCACGAACAGTACCTCGCGGCCGGTGCAGACATCATTGAAACCAACACCTTCAATGCAACGCGTCTCTCCCAGTCTGACTACAAACTGGAAGACATCGTCTACGAATTGAACGTTGCTGGCGCAGCACTCGCACGTGCCACCTGCGACAAATACACCGCACAGAACCCTGCCAAGCCACGTCTGGTGGCTGGCGTCATCGGCCCGACGTCGCGCACAGCATCAATTTCACCAGATGTAAATGATCCGGGGGCTCGTAACGTCACATTTGACGAGCTGGTCACCAATTACAAAGAAGCTACCAACGGCCTGATCGATGGCGGTGCCGACATCGTCCTGATCGAAACGGTTTTCGATACGCTCAATGCCAAAGCCGCCGTTGTCGCCGTCGAGCAAGTTTTTGCCGATCGCGGCCGTCGCTGGCCCGTGATGATTTCCGGCACCATTACCGATGCTTCTGGCCGCACGCTGTCTGGCCAGACCGCTGAAGCTTTCTGGATTTCCTTCGCACATGCACGCCCTATCTCTATGGGCCTGAACTGTGCGCTCGGCGCCAAAGAATTGCGCCCGCACGTAGAAACGCTATCGCGCATCTGCCCGACCTATATTTCCGCCCACCCGAATGCCGGTCTGCCTAATGCCTTTGGTGGTTACGATGAAACCCCCGAGATGCTGGCTGAAGACATTCGCGAGTGGGCCGTGCATGGTCTGGTCAACATTGTTGGCGGTTGCTGCGGCACTACGCCCGATCACATCCGCGCCATTGCAAACGCGGTTGCCGATGTCACCCCACGCCAGCCGGCCGAAGTACCGCACCGTCTGCGCCTGTCAGGCCTGGAGCCTTGCGAGATCGGCCCCGAATCGTTCTTCGTTAACGTCGGTGAACGCACCAACGTCACCGGCTCGCGCGCATTCGCCAAGATGATTCTCGAAAACCGTTTCGATGACGCACTGGCTGTAGCACGCCAACAGGTCGAGAACGGCGCACAAGTCATCGACCTCAACATGGATGAAGCCATGCTCGATTCGGAAGCGGCCATGGTCCGCTTCCTGCAGCTGATTACCTCCGAACCAGATATTTCGCGCGTGCCGATCATGATCGACTCGTCGAAGTGGTCTGTTATTGAAGCCGGTCTGAAATGCATTCAGGGCAAGGGCATCGTTAACTCGATCTCGATGAAAGAAGGCGAAGCCGAGTTCCTGCGTCAGGCGCGCCTGGCGCGTCAGTACGGTGCTGCGGTCATCGTGATGGCCTTTGATGAAAAAGGCCAGGCCGACACCTTTGCCCGCAAAACCGAAATCTGCGAACGCGCTTACAAGCTGCTTGTGGCCGATGGCTTCCCAGCTGAAGACATCATCTTCGATCCGAATATCTTCGCTATTGCCACCGGCATTGCCAAGCACGATGGCTATGCCGTCGACTTTATCGAAGCGGTGCGCTGGATCAAAGCGCATCTGCCGCACGCCCATATTTCCGGCGGCGTTTCGAATGTGTCGTTCTCGTTCCGCGGCAACGATCCAGTTCGTGAAGCCATTCACACCGTCTTCATGTATCACGCCATTCAGGCCGGCATGACCATGGGTATCGTTAACGCAGGCCAACTCGGCGTATACGATGAAATCGAACCCGAGCTACGCGCCAAGGTCGAAGATGTGGTGCTGAACAAGCACGCCGGCGCTGGCGAAGCGCTGGTCGACTTTGCACAAAACGTCAAAGGCACTGCCAAAGAACGCGTTGAAGATCTGGCCTGGCGCAGCTGGCCTGTGGCCGAGCGACTGAGCCACGCCATGGTGAAGGGCATCACAGACTACGTGGTGGCCGACACCGAAGAATGTCGCGCCGAACTCGCTGCCGCCGGGCAGCCACCCCTGGCCGTGATCGAAGGCCCGTTGATGTCGGGCATGAACACCGTGGGCGATCTGTTTGGCGCCGGCAAAATGTTCCTACCACAGGTGGTGAAGTCTGCCCGCGTTATGAAGCAGGCAGTCGCCCATCTGGTGCCGTTTATTGAAGAAGAAAAAGCTCGTACCGGAGCTGCTGCCAAAGGCAAACTGGTCATCGCCACGGTAAAAGGTGACGTACACGATATTGGCAAGAACATTGTGGCCGTGGTGCTGGGCTGTAACGGCTATGAAGTAATCGACCTCGGTGTCATGGTGCCATGTGAGCAGATTCTCAAGGCGGCGCGTGAACATAACGCACAAGTGATTGGCTTGTCGGGCCTCATCACCCCGTCACTGGAAGAGATGAGCCACATCGCCAGCGAAATGGCCCGACAAGGTTTCGACACACCACTCATGATTGGCGGCGCAACCACGAGCCGTGCACACACCGCCATCAAGATCGCACCGAACTATGCACATCCCGTCGTTTATGTACCCGATGCCTCACGTGCCGTGGGTGTGGTGTCCAATTTGCTCTCGTCAGATGCTGCCAAAGCACAGGCTTACAAAGACGAACTGAACGCCGACTATGAAAAAGTCCGTCAACAGCACGCCAATAAGAAAGGTGTCACGCTGGTTTCGGCCGAGGCAGCACAAGCCAATGCCTTTCATGGTTTCGGTGGTGAGTTTGCGAGTTACCAACCCGTCGCCCCACAACACACCGGCGTTCAGGTGATCGAACCTGCACTGGCCGATCTGGTGCCTTATATCGACTGGAGTCCTTTCTTCCAGACCTGGGATCTCACGGGTTCATTCCCGGCCATTCTGGCAGACAAGGTCGTTGGTGAAACGGCTAAACAGGTCTACGCCGATGCACAGGAGATGCTCCAGCAGCTCGTCGACGAACAATGGCTCAAACCGCGCGGCGTATTCGGTCTATTCCCGGCCAACCGCGTCGGCGACGACATCGAAATTTATACCGATGAATCGCGTCAGCATACCGGCATGATCTGGCATAACCTGCGCCAGCAACAGGAACGTCCGTCCGGCAAACCGAACTGGTGTCTCGCCGATTTTATTGCCGAGAAAAAACCATCGGGCACCACGACGGACTGGATCGGCGGCTTTGCCGTGTCCTGCGGTGAAGGCATCGAAGCGCATCTGAAACGCTTTGAAGCGGCGCATGATGATTACCGTTCCATCATGCTCAAGTCGCTTGCCGATCGGCTAGCCGAAGCCTTTGCCGAATGGCTGCACCGCGAAGTCCGTATGAAACACTGGGGCTATGCGGCTGATGAAACCCTGGATAATGCGGCACTCATCAAAGAAGCCTATCGCGGCATCCGCCCGGCACCGGGCTACCCGGCTTGTCCGGACCATCTGGCCAAGCGCGGTCTGTTCGAACTGCTAGATGTGCCCAAGCTGGCGGGCATGACGCTCACCGAATCCTGCGCCATGTGGCCGGCTGCCTCGGTCTCCGGTTTCTATCTGGCGCACCCGGCTGCCCGTTATTTTGCCGTCGGCAAAATCGGCACCGATCAGCTAGAAGATTGGGCACGACGTTGCGGCCTACCGGTCAGCGACGCACAGCGCTGGTTGGCCCCTAATCTGTAACAAACCATCAGGCCACGTAAGTAGCCTGATTCTTTTTAAGCCGCAAAATCCTTGGGGGCTTCCCAGGTGATTTCTTTCTTTTCACGTTTTGCCTGATCAAGCATCTTGATAAAAGGCTGGGCACGGACGGATAGTCCGACCAATTCGTGCGGCTCTATGCCCACATCAGGAATAGGCAGTTCTTCACGCCGTTCACTGCCTTCCCGTACACGCTTCTCCTGCTCGGTTAATGCATGCAGACGCACAAGAGCAGGCGCCATTTCTTCGATGGTAATCACACCACGTTTTGTGGCGGTTTTGCCAATCACTTTAAGCAGTGCGCGTGCGACATCATCAAACATCAGCAGATTGGCTGTCGCCTGAGAAGAAAACCGGACCAACATAGCGCCTCCTTGGATTAACTGACAAGCTAGAAACCCGTTTTTTGCCCTCCTTCCTTTATAATACGCCATACCCCGATAATAAATAAAAACAGAGAGCACCCATCATGCACGTACTTGAACCCCTGTTTGAACAGAACCGGATCTGGTCGGAAAGAGTCCAGGCAGAAACTCCCGAGTTTTTCAGCGACCTCGCCAAACTACAACAACCCGAGTATCTGTGGATCGGTTGCTCGGATTCGCGCGTACCAGCTAACCAGATCATGGGGCTGAAGCCGGGCGAAGTTTTTGTCCACCGCAACATCGCCAACGTGGTCGTGCACAGCGATCTGAACTGCCTCTCGGTAGTGCAATATGCCGTACAGGTTCTGCGTGTCAAACACATCCTGGTGGTTGGCCACTATGGATGTGGCGGGGTCAAAGCCGCCTTGGATGGTGTGCGCATCGGTCTGGCGGATAACTGGTTGCGCCACATCCATGATGTGCGCCAAAAGCACCAGGCCATTCTGGATGCCGCGCCCGAGGCCGAACGTCTCGATAAACTGTGTGAGCTAAACGTTATTGAGCAAGTGCTCAACCTGGCCCAGTCCACCGTGCTGTATGACGCCTGGTCGCGCGGTCAGGAAATCACCGTTCATGGCATGGTGTACGGCCTCAAGGATGGCATTGTCCGCAATCTGAATATCTCCATTCATAGTCTTAATGCCATCTGCCCGGCGTATAACCATGCACTGAGCACTTATCTCACCGAGGCCTGAAATGACAAACGCCGCAAAAGGAAGTGAACGCGGCCATTAACCCATGTCAGCGTCGGACACTGCTGGCCGGGGCTGTTGGTAATGCGATCGAGTTTTACGACTTTATCGTTTACGCTTATCTGGCAGGTTACTTTGCTGCCCAGTTTTTTCCGACGCATGATCCCGTTGCCGCTATGCTGGCCAGCTATGGGGCATTTGCGACCGGCATGATCATGCGCCCGGTAGGCGGCATCGTTTTCGGTAACATTGGTGATCGCATTGGACGTAAGGCAGCACTACAACTCTCTGTCCTGCTGATTGCCATTCCCACCTTGCTCATCGGCCTGATGCCTACCTATGCCACCATCGGCTTATGGGCACCGATTCTTTTGATTCTGCTGCGCATGCTGCAGGGGCTTTCCGTCGGCGGCGAATACTCTTCGTCCATTGTTTTTCTGATTGAACATGCCCCACCCAAGCAACGCGGCTTCGTTGGCGGATTCAGCCCCATGGGTGCCTTTGGCGGTCTGCTACTGGGCACGGTCGTCAACTTTTTATGCACCACGGCTTTTTGCAAGGCCGTTATGGCAGACTGGGGCTGGCGCGTTCCGTTCATTGCCAGCATCTTTCTAACGGGAATCGGCGTCGCAGCACGTAAAGCGCTGGCTCAGGACATCCTGAGCAGAGAAGAGGTTTTGAAATCTCCGGTGCGCGAAGCTTTTCGGCACTACTGGCAGCCCATGGCGGCTATTGCTTTAGCGAATACGGCAACGGGTATCGTTTCCTTCGTTGGTTTCATGTATTGCGTTCCGTGGATGGTTAAAGAAGCGGGTATGCCAACCACGCTAGCACTTGCCGTGAATATGTTTGATTTGCTCATGGTGAGTTTGCTTTCCGTCGTAGGCGGCCGGCTTGGTGATCGTTTCGGTCGCCTGCGTATCAGCCGCATTGGTGTGCTGATTCTTTTTCTGTGTGCCTGGCCTGCTTTTACTCTTTTCCGTAGCGGCGACACGATTGCCATGTTATGCGGTGGCTTGTTGCTTGCCATTGGACAAGGTTTCTTTCTCGGCCCTTTGTCAGCCAGTATGGCAACACTCCTACCCAAGCAAGTGCGGGTCACAGGGCTATCCTTTGGCTACAGCCTAGCCGTTGGTGTATTTGGTGGGTTGGCGCCAATGCTTACCGAATTTCTAATTGCACGATTTGGCTTATCCATGGCACCTGCACTGGTGATCATGATCGGTGCACTGGTTTCACTGATCACGCTTTCTCTACATCTGCTCTGGCGTCACAACTCCGGCCATCTGCCCGAAGACGATTTACCTGTTACGACATCGGCTGTCTGACATGCATCTCGGCATAGACTTAGGCGGCACTAAAATCGAAGCAGCCGTCCTGGATGCCGACGGCAGTTTCAAATTCCGTGAACGCGTTCCTACACCACAGGGTGACTACCGCGCCACCTTAGCTGCCATCCAATCTCTGGTTCTCCGTGCCAAGTCGGCATTTCACGCGCATGCCACTGCAGTGGGTGTGGGTCATCCGGGATCCACCAATCCGCTCAATGGCCAGATACGCAATGCCAATTCCACTTGCCTGAATCATCAGACGCTTCAGGCTGATTTATCCACCCTGTTACGCAGGCCTATCCGCCTGGCCAACGATGCGGATTGCCTCGCGCTCTCTGAAGCAACCGATGGCATCGCGAAAGACCATGCCTCCGTATTCGGCGTTATTCTCGGCACCGGTGTTGGTGGTGGCTGGGTGATTGATGGTTATTTACTGCAAGGCCTCAACGGGCTTAGCGGCGAATGGGGACATAACCCACTGCCGATTGTCCACTCCGACGAAATGCCGGGCCCCGTTTGTTACTGTGGCAAACACGGCTGCAACGAAGCCTGGCTCTCTGGTCCCGGTCTGGTTGCTGATTATCAGCGTCAATCTGCCGATGACACATTCAAAGATGTGCCCGCTCTTGTTAACGCCGCTGCGCAGCGCAACTTACATGCCCAACAGGCGCTAGATCGGCACACGCAGCGCCTGGCGCGCGCCTTGGCAGTGATTATTAACGCGGTTGACCCAGCCGCTATAGTTCTGGGCGGCGGTGTTTCTCAACGGCCCGGGCTCATCGATGATCTGTACACAGCCTTGCCAGCTCATATCTTCTTACCGGTTGGCTCACCCCTGCAAACTAGGATTCTTTTACCTGCTTTCGGTGACAGCTCTGGCGTACGCGGCGCCGCACGCCTGAATACTTAGCACTCCAGCGGGTCGACTTCTACGCCCCATCGGACACCACCGGGTGCATGGCCACGCGTCATGCCGCGTCCTGCACTAATCGTTGGCAACCATTGATTTAGGAAGTTTTGTAGCGCAATTCGGCTCGGTGACTCCAGCAACAGTTGCGCGCGTTCCCGACCAGCCAGACGTACCATACGCATGGGGACAGGATCATAAATAAACACGTCAGGGTGCTGTTCCTGCGGTACCAGTGTGCGAATACGCTGCAGAAACTCAAGGACGTTATCAATCTGTTTCGCTTCAGCGCGCACAATCGCTTGCGCGGCATAGGGTGGAAAGCCGGCTTGCTGACGCGCCGTTAATTCAAGATCCAGAAACGCCAGGGTGTCGTGACGTAGCAGGCATTGATACAGCGGGTGTTCGGGATGCTCGGTTTGTACAATGACACGCCCCGGCTTATCTGCACGACCGGCTCGGCCAGCCACCTGCATCAACTGCGCAAACAGACGTTCCGGTGCGCGCCAATCGGCTGCAAACAACCCGGCATCAGCACCCACAACACACACACGGGTGAGTGCCGGAAAGTCATGACCCTTCGTTAGCATTTGTGTGCCCACCAAAATATCGACATCCTGCGAACGAATCTGTGCCTCCAGCGCCTCCCACTGTTTACGTGTCGTCGCTACGTCGCGATCGACACGCAAGATACGGGCTTCAGGGAAGTGTTTACGCAGCGCTTCTTCGATGCGTTGCGTGCCGCGCCCTAAGGGTCGCAAATCGGCATTGCCGCAATCCGGACACTGACGCGGAATCGGTGAAGTATCACCGCAATGATGACAGCGCAATGTGCGATCCAGGCTATGCACCACACGGTGTGCGGCACACCGCCGACAGTTAGATACCCAGCCGCAAGCCGTGCAGGTGAGTACTGGTGCATAACCCCGCCGGTTTATAAATAGTAAGCTCTGTTCTTTAGCCGCCAACCCATTGGCTAGCTCATCCAGTAGCTGTGTCGATAACCCTTCGTCCAGCGTTAAGCGTCGTGTATCCAGCAGGGTGATGTCAGGCAGCACGGCATCTGCATAGGCACGCTCTGGCAGATCCAGCCGTTTATAGCGCCCACTTTGCACATTGGCCCAGCTTTCCAGCGATGGCGTTGCAGATCCTAGAACAACCGGTACACCCGTTTGATGGGCCCGCCACACAGCAAGATCACGTGCATGATAACGCATACCTTCCAGCTGTTTATAGGCCGGGTCGTGTTCTTCATCAATAATGATCAGACCCAACGCAGGCATCGGCGTAAATACGGCTAGACGTGTACCAATCACGATCTTGGCATCACCCGTCAGCGCTGCCGCGAAATGTCGGGCACGCGCCGCCTCGGTGACTTCACTATGCAGACTCACCACGGGAACGCCCGGGAAGCGCTGTGCAACACGCGCCTCAAGCAAAGGCGTCAGATTAATCTCTGGCACCAATAACAAAACCTGTTTTCTTTGATCAAGCACCGCCTCAATCAGGCGTAGATACACTTCGGTTTTACCGGAACCGGTAATCCCGAATAATAGATTCGCTGAGTAGCCATTAAGCCGCGGCAATAGATCATCCAGCACCGCAGACTGTCCAGCCGTTAGCAACGGTTGTGAAGACGCAGCGTGCTCGGGTTGACTCACTGCCTTCAGCTGGCGGCGCTTCACCGGGTCCTGCTTGCGCAGCCCCGTTGGAATCGCCTGTAACAACGCCTCACCGGTTGCCGCCTGATAATAACTCGCCGCAAACAGACACAGGTTGATCCAATCGTCAGGCAACGGCGGCAAATCTCGCAAAATGCTTTCCGCGGCTTTTAGCTGCGTGGCATCGGGTGCGTCTCCCGCTATTTCTGAACCCTGCAAGGGCAAAACAGCCAGAATCACGCCCACACGCCGCCCGGTTCCGAAAGGAACGGCCACCCGCAGACCGACATCTGCAGGCGTGACATCTGCCGGGGCAAGGTAATCAAAATTGACCGCCAGCGGCACATCAATCGCCACACGCAAACGCCACAAAACGGCCTGATTTTCAAGGGGTTTTTGCATGCCGAATCGCTATGCTCGCGTTAGCGGATATTTCTTAACGGGGTTCTCTACCAAACAACGCAACGCATTGATATATATAGGCAAAGCGATGTTTTTACATTGTGGATAACTTTGTGGGTAAAAGACCCAAGGTAGCCGTCTTGACAGGTTGAAACCAGCCACAGCAGCGACTTGCACTCGGGTCTTTCCCGCCACCCGAATTACCGGCCTGCGCGCATCGCACGACCGACCGAATGGATCGTGTCTACCAACACAGATACATTCTCCGGCGGCGTGAATTGACCAATGCCGTGCCCTAAATTAAACACGTGGCCCGTATTGGCCTGACCGAAGCTGCGCAGTACTTTTTCTGCTTCGCGAGCAACCGCTTCCGGCCCGGCACGCAGGATGGTCGGATCCAAGTTGCCCTGCAACGCAACACGATCGCCAACACGTGCACGCGCCTTACCAATATCAATGGTCCAATCCAGACCTAGGCCATCAGCGCCCGTATCGGCCAACGATTCGAGCCACAAGCCACCGCCCTTGGTAAAGACAATCGATGGAACACGCTCACCATCCCAGATTTTGTGGAGTGCAGCCACAATGCGCTTCATGTAGTTGAGCGAGAACTCATGATAGGCTGCTTCAGCCAGCGTGCCACCCCAGGAATCAAAAATCATCACGGCCTGAGCCCCGGCTTCAATCTGTGCATTCAGATACTGGATCACTGATTCAGTCGTGACCTCCAGAATCTTGTGCATCAGATCCGGACGGTCATAGGCCATGGTTTTAATACGCGCATAGTCATCCGAAGCGCCACCTTCGACCATGTAACAGGCCAGTGTCCATGGGCTACCGGAAAAACCGATCAGTGGCACGCTGTTATCCAGCGCTTTTCGAATTTCGGCAACCGCATCGATCACATAACGCAGCTGATCATGCGGATCGGGCACACACAGGTTGCGGATTTCCCATTCGTCGCGCAATGGTCGCTCGAATTTGGGCCCTTCACCTTCGGAAAAATATAAACCGAGACCCATCTCATCCGGCACGGTGAGGATATCTGAAAAAAGAATCGCGGCATCCAGGTCGTAACGTGCCAAGGGTTGCAAGGTCACTTCGCAAGCGTAAGCCGGATTTTTACAGAGCCCCAGAAAGCTACCAGCGCGTTTACGCGTCTCACGATATTCAGGCAGGTAGCGGCCGGCCTGTCGCATCAGCCATACAGGCGTTGTTTCAGTAGGCTCCTTAAGTAAGGCGCGCAAAAAAAGGTCATTACGAGGACGGGACACAATAACTCCAAACGATCTTATCAATAGTAAATAATAATGAATTAACTGCCGGAAACGTTATCTCGACGTTCCAGCGTAATACCGAGTTGTTTGAACTTACGATACAAATGTGTGCGCTCTAAGCCACTCTGTTCGGCCACGCGCGTCATGTTGCCGCTGCTCCGAGAAATATGATGCGTCAGATAAAGACGCTCAAAAGCATCGCGTGCCTCTTTGAGCGACATCGCATAAAACTCGGTGAGAGACCCGTCCGATTCATCATCAGACTTGTCCGCCATGGGTTCATTAACTGAAAGCAAAAGCGCATCGACATCCTGACGGCTGATGGTTTCATCAAGCGCGTTCAAGGCCAGATTCTTCAAAGCGCCGAGCAACGAACTCCAGCCGCCATCTGCACCGCCCCAGGTTTTCTGGCGCAATACATTGAGCGCATCAGGTGCCATCGTGCGATGGGGCACATTGCCCTGTTCGCAAAGTAACGTCAACAGAGCCGGCAATAGCTCAGGCAAATCATTGGCGGATTCCGATATTGCTGGCAGACCCACCCAGACATCGCTCAGCCGATTAACCAATGCCGCATCAACACCACTCTCGACAATTGCCTCAGCTGAAACACTACTGGCTACCACCAGCGTCAACCGGTACTTAGCCAGACGGTCCAGCACGAAGCCCAGATTCATCTGTGCCATACGGCCGGCACCATGCAGCTCGGGAATAAACAGAACGCCACCGGCATGCTGTTCCAGCATTTCCTGGGTGATCGCACGACTTTCCTGCGATAAATTTAGCCAGGGTGCATGTGGCGTCATGAGACTGCGCGCACCCACTTCGGCAATAAGGCCCTGTGCGCCACGCAAAAACAGAATCGGCGAATACTTCGCTGACTGGGCGATGCGCTGGCCGAATTTTTTCAGCAAGCCAATCTGCAACAAAGAATCGACCGCGTAGTGTTGACGCGTCGCGGACGTATCCGGTTTCAAACATTTCTTCACCGTCGCAAGCAGCTTTTGCAGCGCAATCGGTTTTTCAAGAAAGTCGACAGCACCAATACGGGTTGCTTCAACAGCTGTATCGATCGTGCCATGACCTGACATCATCACAACCGGCATGGTGAGCAAGCCATTGGCTGACCATTCTTTTAATAACGAAATGCCATCTGCATCAGGCATCCAGATGTCGAGCAGCACCAGGTCAGGTCGACGGCTGGCGCGCAGCTCACGGGCCCGCGTCGCGTTTTCGGCCAACATAACGCTATGACCCTCATCCGCCAGAATTTCCGAAAGCAACTCCCGGATACCAACCTCGTCATCAACTACCAGTATTTCTGCCATATCAGGCTCCTACCGACTTCTGTGGTTCTTGATTAATGGATTCGGTGTCATTAGCCACCTGCAAGGTAATACGAATTTCTGCGCCACCGGTTTCCCGATTCGCGAGGGAAATTTTGCCGCCGTGCTCTTCGATAATTTTTTTCACGATCGGCAAACCTAAACCTGTGCCCTTGGGCTTGGTTGTCACATAAGGTTCAAAAGCGTTCGCCATAATTTCTGGCGGGAAGCCCGCACCATTATCTGCAATCATCAAAACAACCTGTTTGCCTGCAACATTGGTTGCCACGTCAATCCTGGCATTAACCACACCCTCTGTGGCATCTTGCGCATTACGAATCAGGTTATGAATAATCTGACGTAGCTGCGTCGGATCCCCTTTGATCTTGGGTAGGGCCATAGCAAGCTCGGCATTAATAGGTGTTCTGGAGCCTTCATAGAGCACCAGCATGTCGCGCAGCAATTCGTTGAGATCAATGGCCATTAAATTCGCCGTCGGCAAGCGCGCGTAATCGCGGAAGCTGTCCACCATGTGTTTCATGGTCTGAACCTGATTGACGATCGTACGTGTCGAGCGTTGCAGCATGTCGGCATCGGCATCAGCTAACTGTTTCGCTAATTTATGCTCTAAACGCTCTGCAGCCAGTTGAATTGGCGTTAGCGGATTCTTGATTTCATGCGCCAGACGTCGCGCCACCTCGCCCCAGGCCGTTGCCCGCTGCGCGGCAATCAGTTCAGTAATGTCATCAAATACCACCACGTAGCCACCACCGGATTGTTCCGGCAATTCCGAACCATGCACCATCAACTGTTGCTTACGCCCATCCGGCAAGACACGCTCTACCTCAATCTGCCAGAATGCATCGCCATATTTGGCAAAGCCATCTCGAATGGTTCGTGCCAGATGCTCCTGCCGAGGCCATGCTTCGAGCGGCTCAGAAATCAAACCGACCCAATCCTCTGCCAGCAATGTTTTAGCCGCGCCATTAACCGCTTTTAAAACAAATCGACGATCAAACGCCAGAACGCCAGCCGACAGGTTATCCAGCACTTCCTGCAGATAGGCGCGGGCCCGTTCCAGATCCCCGCGATGCCGTTCGGTTTCAGTATGTGCCTCGCGTAACTGGAACGTCATGCGGTTGAACGATTGCGTCAGAATACCCAGCTCATCGTTGCTCACTACCGTCTGCTTGGGTGAGAAGTCACCCGCTGCAACCGCCTGCGTACCTTCCGCCAGAATGGTCAGCGGCGCCGTAAAGCGGCGCGCCAGAATAAAGGCTGCAGAGAAAGCAGCCGCCAGCGCCAACATCAGGGTGAGCGTTAAGGTAATGGCATAAAGGCGCGTTAACCCCTCCCGCGCCAGTTCCAGTTCTCGATATTCACGGTAAACCGACTGTACCGCCTCTGAATCCGCTGCAAGCTTCGCTGGCACCGGCACCACCACTTCCAGCAAACGATTAGCAACATGTTGTAGCGAAGCGGTTGGCAGCAGCACGATGACACGAAGGATGGGCAAACCAGTGCTGTCGGCCTCGATCACACTAAATGCTCCATTTTTCCGTGCCTCAGTGATCTGCGCCGGCAATGGCAGCACGGGTGTTTCGCCAAGTGCCAACGTATTGCCTACTACCTTAATGCGGTTGCCAGAAATTTGTAACAACGCCGTTGATTGGGCACCGGTTACCTGTTTGAGCTTGGCAAGAACGGCTGGTGCTTGCGCAGCGTCACGCTGAGCGATTGCAGCTGCTGCATCACGCGTTGTGCTCACCAAACCAATGGTCACACCTTCGAGTGCATCACGACCCAGGTTCAAACCCGCCACGAGTGCCTGCTCAACACGCATATCAAACCAACTCTCGATGCTTCGCGTTACAAACTGTACCGATACTGCGTAAATCAGCGCACCCGGCACCAACGCCATAATGGCCAGCATGAGCATTAAACGGAACTTGAGTCGTGCGCCAAAAATCTGCTGCCTGTGGTCTCGCCACAAGCGGAACAACTGGACACCAATCACTAGCAACATCGCTGCGCCCAGCAGAATATTCAACCCAACCAACCAGGAATAATGACGGGCAAAAAAATCTGTGTTTGCTGATGCCTGTGTCAGCAAAAACAACAGTGCCACCGACACCAGGGTCATGATGAACATGGCCAGACGCATTATTTGCCTCCCGAGACGGCGGACACCGTCAAACGAAAACTGCGCCAATCACCATCCAGCCGCCAATCTCGATCCCCAATGAAACGACTTGAAAGGGTTTAGGCAAAAACGCCTGATCCAGGCGGAAGCGTACTTGCACATCAACCATCTCACCGGAACGTATACGACCACCAGCGATAGGCCAGCCGACTGGACGCGCCACATAATTCAGTGCATCCGACAGATTCATAAAGTTACGATCTTCCTGTCCTTCCGTCACCCGGTAATTGCGCACCAATGCGTTATAAGTCAAACGTCGGTCTGTGTGAGCCGCATACAACGCTTCATCTACCCAGTACCAACGCGGCCGGCGCACCTGCGCCTGAATTTGAAACACCAGCGGGATGCCATGATTAACCGCATCCGTCAGCGAAAGTGAAAGCTGTAGCGCAAAGCTACTGTTCAGATTCACTGCCTCTTCGCTTTGCGTCAGCGTTGCCTCGCGCACCTCTGCGCCCGCACATGCCGTTAGTAGCGCCTGCGCGCTGAATAAAAACACAGCAACATACAACCACCATTTCACATAGAAACGGTCGTTCAATATCATGATGACACCTTGCTTAACAGTGCGTAAAAAAATCCATCGTGCCGCGCATCAGGCAACAACGATGTTTGTGATTCCAGCACTGCATCAGTATGCTGTGCCAGAAAATTGGCGATCTGCGTCTGATTCTCCAGCGCAAAAACCGAACAGGTACCGTAAAGCAAACGACCACCCGGTTTAAGCAACGGCCACAGCGCTTTCAGCAAGCGCTTCTGGGTTCGCGCCAGCGCATACACATCATCATTTCGGCGCAGCCACTTGGTATCGGGATGACGGCCGGCCACACCAGACCCGGAACAAGGCGCATCGAGCAGAATGGCATCAAAAGGCCGTTTGGCCCAGGGCGCCGCTGTGTCAGCAGCATCCGCGCAAATGACCTGCACATTGCGATCAGCCGAAAAGCGTGATTCCGCCAGCGCACGCGTCAACGCGGCACAACGTTCTTTGTCTGATTCAACGGCGGTCAGTTCTATAGCGGCCGACTCCAGCAAGTGCGCCGCTTTACCCCCCGGCGCCGCACAGGCATCGAGCACACGCATACCCGATTGTACGTTTAACAACCGGGCAGCCTGTTGCGCACCGATATCCTGTACTGCAACGACGCCCTGTGCAAAGCCAGGTAATGTTTCAGCAGAAACAGGTTGTGCCAGCAACAACGCATCCGGGCCGTCTTCAGGCAAACGTGGCTGAATCGCAATACCCGCTGTTGCCAATTGCTGCGCATAAGCCTCAACTGTTGTTAACTGACAGTTCACGCGGAGTCCCATCGGCGGTTTACGATTGCCGCCCGCTGCAATAGCTTCCCAATCGTCGGGCCAATCTGTTTGCAGACATTCCAACCACCATTGCGGGTACTGCCAATCGGCTTCCTGGTCATTGGCAATCGTTTGATCCAGCACGGCACGCTCACGTAATGCACGGCGCAAGATGGCATTCACAAAGCTGCGATAGCGCCCGACCGATAATGTGGCCGCTGCCTCCACCGCCTGATCGACACCCACGTGGGCGCGTTCCGGATGCATCTCCAGCCAGCACAAAGCAACACGTAAAAGGCTTCGCAGTTCGTCTTCGGCCGTAGGTCGATCAAGCAGTACCGAGAGTTCTACATCCCCCCGGCAATAACGACGTAATGTGGCATAGGTCAGATCAATCGCCTGTGACCGCACAGCGTTTTCCGGCAACGTACGTTGACGCAAATTGGCGAGCACTGCCGTCAAACTCCGCCCATAGGCCACTACCTCTGTCACACAAGCTGCCGCAGTTTGCATGGCCCAAGCGAGCGAATCGGCCGCCAATGCAGCGGTCGGCGGCGCGGGCTTACGAGGCCTGCTGAGCGCGGCCGTTCGCTGTGAACGTGGGCGTGATTGTGCGCTATTCATTATCGTTTTGAGTGTAGCATGTTTACAACACTATCTAGAGGCATAATCTGCCCATGCCGACCTCAACACAGCGCCTCATCACCCACGCCCATCGAATCCGCAAGTTCGTCGCCGGTTTGCTCTGTCTGGTGAGTCTCCAGTCATGGGCATGGAACGCAACGGGGCACCGTGACGTGGTCATCATCGCCTAGTCGAACCTACCGACGGCTACACAAAAGACCATCGGATCCCTACTCAAAACCCAGACCCTTATTCCGAACCTGCAAAACCTTTCTGTATAAGACGCCTGGATGACTGCTGTACTCTGACCAGATGAACTGCGTGATCAAGCAGAACCTAAAGGCACCCGTGTGCCCGCACCACGCTCGACGCAACAATGGCTAACGCTGGCACGTACGGGCGAGGGTACGCGCAGCTGGCATTTTGCCGACCGGAATATCGCCAAAGCTTTTAACCAGCCAGTGCAAGGACTCCTCGAACAGGCACTGAACGAGCAGATTCGCCTGCTGGGTGATACCACGCTATCGCACCAGGATCGTGTTGTTGCTTTAGCCTGGGTCAGCCATCCGGTGGCCGATGCCCACCAGCCCCTGCATACCGCCAGCCGCCTTGATTCACTCAACCCGGGTCAGCTCGATGCCGGCGGCAACACGGTGACCGTGTTTGATGCCGGACGTCGCCCGCCGGAGCCGCTCAGTCTGCATCGCTAGTGGGACCGAACTGCCTGGCCATGCCCGACCTGGCACCCCGCGCTTTGAAAAAGAAAAGGCGCGACTGTTGCACCAGGCAGAGCAAATAAGCAGCCCGGACTTAGAGACACCGCCCCTGCGCTGGATTGAAGAGTCCTTCAACATTGCCCGCGACCAGGTTTACCCGGGCCTCGTGCCTGACCCGGAAAAACCGGGTGGCTTCCTCATTCGGCAGGATTACTGGCTAGAAGGGCGCGACATTACCCGGGCCCGCATTGCGCTAGCGGGTCGGCGGCTCGCTGATATTGTGGCTCGCGCCCTTAAAGACTTGAATTAACGCGCCATCGCTTCCAGCCTTGCAATACGTTCGGCTGTTTTAGGGTGGGTCGAAAATAGCTTATCAATCCCGCCGCCTGCCAGTGGATTCATGATCATTATCTGTGCCGTTGCCGGATGTGCCTCGGCGGTAGGGAAGGGTATACCCCGTGCGTAAGCATCAATCTTGGCGAGGGCGCTAGCCAGCGCCAATGGATCACCGCTTATTTCCGCACCACCACAATCGGCTTCAAATTCGCGGGCGCGCGATATCGCCATCTGGATCAACATAGCGGCAATCGGCGCAATGATGGCAACGATAATGCTCACCACAGCGTTCGCGGGTCGACCTTCTTCATCGCGTCCACCGAAGAACATGGCGAAGTTGGCGAGCGCAGAAATGGCACCGGCCAAGGTAGCCGCAATCGTCGATGTCAGAATATCGCGGTGTTTCACGTGTGCCAGCTCGTGTGCCATCACGCCGCGCAACTCCCGTTCGCTCAACAGACTGACGATACCGGTGGTTGCAGCAACCGCCGCGTTCTTCGGATTACGTCCAGTCGCAAAAGCATTCGGCTGGGCTTCATCAATCAGGTAAACCTTCGGCATCGGCAGTTCGGCACGTGCCGCCAGATCGCGCACCATGTTGTACAGGTAGGGAGACGAAGTCTCATCCACGGGCTGTGCGTTATACATACGCAGCACCATCTTGTCTGAAAACCAGTAGGCAAAGCAATTCATCCCACCACCGATCAGCAACGCCATCATCATGCCCTCACGGCCACCAATCAGACCGCCAATCACCATGAACAGCGCCATAATGGCCGCAAACAGTACCGTTGTTTTAAACCAGTTACCCATGTCATCACCTCTACAGAGAATTATTATGACCTATGGCGTCTATTAGAACCGCACGCGCCTTAATAAATCCTTAGCAATTCACTCGGTAATTGGCGTTACGCCATCAATTTTCAAGTGAGCAGCGTACCTACGGGGAGCGGGTGGCCGCGCAAAAATTCCGCCGCGGGCAAACGTTTACCGCCGGGTGCCTGCAAGATCTCTAAACACAAGGCACCTTCACCACAGGCCACTACAACACCCGCTTCACCCGATGAAAGGACCGTACCCGGTTGACCAGCACCTTCAACAACTCGTGCCGCCCAGATCTTGATCGCCTTTTCGCCCGAATGCAGGACAGCACCCGGGAAGGGATTGTAGGCGCGAATCTTGCGGTCCAACGCTGCGGCAGCGTCCTGCAGGTTCAACAAGGACTCCTGCTTTTCCAGCTTGTGCGCATAAGTCACACCAGCCTCAGGTTGCGCTACGGCAAGGAGCGTTTCGCCCGCTGCCAGTTTTTTCAGCGCTGCAACAATCAGCTCGGCGCCTAACGCGGCCAGGCGATCATACAACAATGCCGTGGTATCGGTCGCCGCTATCAGCATACGCGCCTCATCAACTACGCCGCCGGTATCCAGGCCCGCATCCATCTGCATGATGCAGACACCGGTTTCGCCGTCTCCGGCTTCGATTGCGCGATGAATGGGTGCCGCGCCACGCCAGCGCGGCAAAATCGACCCATGAATATTCAGGCACCCATATCGCGGCATATCTAGAACAGCCTGCGGCAGGATCAGGCCATAGGCAACGACGACCAACACATCAAGTTTGTAAGCACGAACTAGCGCCTGAGCTTCATCGTTACGTAGCGACACCGGCTGTTTAACCGGTATGCCCTGCTGCAAGGCAAGCTGCTTCACCGGCGAAGGCGTCAATTGCATGCCACGACCCGAAGGTCGATCCAGTTGCGTGAGCGCCACCACCACATTAAAGCCAGAATCCAGAATGGCCTGCAGCGCGCACTCTGCAAAGGACGGTGTTCCGGCAAAACCTACACGCAGGGTCATACGTTCTGCCGTGCCAGCTTAGCCAGCTTATTCTTGATACGGGTCTGCTTTAATTGCGACAGATGGTCGACAAAGACTTTGCCGTTCAAATGATCAATCTCGTGCTGTATACAAATCGCCAGTAGCTCACCCGTTTCCAGCACACGCTCTTTGCCATCAAGATCCTGATAGCGCACGCGCACATCGGATGGGCGGTCCACCTTGTCATAAACGCCGGGCACAGAGAGGCAACCTTCTTCATAGGTCTGCATGCCACTCACCGACTCGATCACTGGGTTAATAAATGCCTGTAACCCTTTCTGATCTTCTGAAACATCTATCACCACAACACGCTGATGCATATTCACCTGCGTTGCCGCCAGACCAATCCCCGGGGCTTCATACATGGTCTCTGCCATATCAGCGACCAGTTTGCGCAAAGCATCATCAAACACGGTTACCGGTTTGGCAATCGTGCGCAGCCGTTCATCAGGAAATCTCAGTATCGGTAACAAGGCCATGCGTCTACTCGTTATGGGCGCACCCGCGTTGTGGATGTGCGATTTATGCTTGTCTTGGGCTGCCACAATATGGCGCCGCTTTCGGATCAATATTATAGCGATGCGTCTCAAATTCAACCGTGCAGCCTTCCTGGTTACCACCCTCATGGGGTTATCGTCGGCAGCTGCCTTGGCTGAACCGTTGCCTCTGGTGATGCCAGAAGCAGCCTTTGGCGCACTACCACGCATCACGGGTGACACACTCATTCAGCGTTTAATGGATCAGTACAGCACGATCCGGATCCAGCTTGCTGAATCAGCCGAATGCCTGCCACCCGATACGCCGCTCCTGGTGTTCCGGCCGGGATTGCGCCTGAGCACGCCCGAAGGGCGTACCTTAGGCGTACTGGCCGTGCCCGTCGCCAGCGGCCAGACGCTGAGCCACCAAGCCGAAATGGCAGAAATTGCCAACCCGGATAAATCGGGTGTGGCATGGATGCGCCTGCAATCGCAACAACAGGAAGTGATGCGGAGTGATAGCGTAATGACCCGTGCGGAAGCAAAAACATACGCACCGCCTCTCTGTAAACCATTGCCCCTAGCCGAAAGAACAACGTCGCAGGTAATGGCCATTGTTAGCCAGACCAATAGGCTCGCGTCTGGCGGGGATCTCCTCGCTGTATCTGGCGGTTGTGCCGCCGGATTAACCCGCAACGATTCTGCCAGTGTTTTCGACGACAATCCCGCCATTAATCGTAGTCAGACACCGGGGCATCGTGTTGGCAACGCCATCGTTATCGCTTCGTACCCTGACACCGCTATCATCAGAATTCAGCAAATCATAGAAGCAGTTCAACCCGGCAACCTAGTTCGCCTTAGCCACACAAAGACTCAACCATAACGCCCCTCTATGCAGCGCAAAACCAAGATGAGCTTCGCGACTAGTTAAACCTCACGCTGCCCGCCGGCATCGGCCCACGCAAACAGCAGGAACTGCTACGCGCGTTTGGGCATCCAGCGGCCATCTTTGACGCAGGCTTAAGTGCGGTTACCGGCATTATCGGCATCAAACTCGCACAATCGATATTTGATGGCCTGACCAATGAGGCGCAGCAAGTACTCGTCACCACCACGTTAGCCTGGCTTCAAGAGCCGGGCCACCACATCGTTACCCTGGCCGACCGCGATTACCCGCAGCGACTGTTGGAATCAGCTGATCCGCCCAGCCTGCTGTACGTTAACGGCGATCCGGCTTATCTGAACCGCGCCGCAATCGGCGTAGTCAGTAGCCGCAATGCCACGCCGCAGGGCATCGAAAACGTGCTGGCTTTTTCCCGTGTACTGGCCGATGCCGGCTTCACCATCATCAGTGGCCTAGCACTGGGTATTGATGCGGCCGCCCATGAAGGCGCGTTACGTAGCGACGCCCCCAGCGGCACCATTGCCATCATCGGCACCGGCATCGATCGTATGTATCCGGCCAGCAACAAAAAGCTGGCCCATCTGATCACCGGTAAAGGCTGCATCATCTCCGAGTTTCCGCTCGGTACCGCCGCCACTGCCAGCAACTTCCCGCGCCGCAACCGGCTCATTGCCGGTTTATCGCAAGCGTGTCTGGTGGTTGAAGCCGCGCCTGCCTCAGGTTCTTTAATTACGGCCCGACTGGCCGGCGAGCTGGGACGCGATCTTTTTGCCATTCCGGGCTCCATACACGCGCCGCAATATAAAGGCTGTCATGCGCTCATCAAGCAGGGCGCCAAACTCGTTGAATGCGCCCAGGATATTCTGGAAGAACTGCGCCCACAGGGGAGTAGTGCGCCCACAGGGGAGTAGTGCGCCAGATGTCACGCCTGAAGCACCCTGCGGCAATCCGGCGCATGCGCTGCTCCTTAACGCGCTGGGGCACGACCCGGCCACTCTGGATCAATTAATCAGCCGTTGTGTGTTGACGGCAGACGTAGTTCTTGCGATGCTGACTGAACTCAGTCTGGAAGGTGTCGTGACAAACCTGCCGGGCGGGCGTTACCAACGCCTCATCTGCAGCTAACCTGCACCTTCAGGTTATCTGACTGACCCAACGCGATAGGTTGCCCCATGCTCGACATCCTTGTTTATCTATTCGAACACTTCGAAGAACTCGGCGCCGGTGACCAACAAACCACGTTTGAAGAGTCTCCATCATCCGAGACGCTGATCGAAGCCGGGTTCGAACGCGAAGAAATCGATGAAGCGTTTGGCTGTCTGGCCGGCCTGAGCGGCGAACGGCACCGCGCCTTCTGCGCCCCATCGGCTGAATCCGTACGCATATTCACCGACCGCGGATACGAACACCTGAGCCACGACTGCCTGAACTATCTATTTGCACTGGAAAAACAGAACGCCGTACCGGCCGGCCTGCGTGAGCTGATTATTGATCGCGCCATGGCTATGGACGACCTAAGCCTGGATCACTTCAAAATCATCGTCCTGATGGTGCTCTGGAGCCGAAACCAGGCAGTCGACGGGTTGCTGGTCGAGACACTGCTCGACGACATGAGCGCCCCCTATAATTAATAGCGTCGAATCACGGATTGCTTGCCAATCCCGGCGCGGCCTCCTATGATGCGGCGGTCACTTACGAGAAGCACCCCATGGGAAAAAAGTTAATCATTGCCGAAAAACCATCCGTCGCTCTGGATATTTCCAAAGCGCTCGGCGGCTTTACCAAGCATGATGACTATTACGAAAGCGACGATTACGTCCTTTCCTCCGCCGTGGGTCACCTGCTGGCACTGATCTGCCCGGAAGAATTTGAAGTCAAACGCGGCAAGTGGACTTTTGCCCATCTACCTGTGATTCCGCCGCACTTTGATCTGCAACCCATCGAGAAATCGGCACCACGCCTGAAAGTGCTGCAAAAGCTGCTGCGTCGCAAAGACGTCGATGGCCTGATCAACGCATGTGACGCGGGACGCGAAGGCGAGCTCATCTTCAATTACATCGCCCAGTACGCCAAGGCCAAAGTGCCTGTACAGCGCCTGTGGCTACAGTCGATGACTAAAGAGGCCATCAAGGATGGATTCGACCATCTGCGTGATGGCGCCGATATGCAGGGGCTGGCCGATGCCGCCGTCTGTCGTTCGGAATCCGACTGGCTGGTCGGCATTAACGGCACCCGTGCCATGTCGGCCTTCAACTCCAAAACCGGTGGCTTTCACCTCACCACCGTTGGTCGTGTGCAAACGCCGACCCTGTCTTTGGTCGTCGAGCGCGAAAAAGAAATCCGCGCCTTTATTCCCCTCAACTACTGGGAAGTCGAAGGCGAATTCCAGGCCGCCGACGGCAACTACACTGGTCGCTGGTTTGATGAAGCATTCAAAAAGGGCGAAGACGAACACGCCCGTGCCGAGCGTTTATGGCAAGAACAGGAAGCCGCGGCAATCCGTAGCGATTGCCTAGGAAAACCCGGTGTTGTTACCGACACCGCCAAACCGGAAAATCGGCTATCTCCCTTGCTATTTAATTTAACAAGCATGCAACGTGAAGCGAACACGCGTTTTGGGTTTTCTGCCAAAACCACGCTATCGATCGCCCAGGCGCTGTACGAACACCACAAGGTTTTAACCTATCCGCGTACCGATTCTCGCGCACTGCCCGAGGATTATCTGCCCACCGTCCACAATGTATTGGCCGGCCTGCCGGATATTTATGCGCCTTTCGCCAACGAGATTGTTAAAGAAGGCTGGGTCAAACCGAACAAGCGTATCTTCAATAACACCAAGATCTCGGATCACTTCGCCATCATCCCGACCGGCACCGTGCCCAAAAGCCTGTCGGAAGTTGAAGCCAAGCTCTACGACTTCGTTGTGCGCCGATTCCTCTCGGTTTTCTATCCGGCCGCCGAATACCTGGTCACCACCCGCATTACGCGCGTTGGCAAGCACCCATTCAAAACCGAAGGCAAAGTCCTCGTTAAAAAGGGCTGGCTCACCGTTTACGGCAAAGAAGAAAGCGACGAAGAAACCAATCTACCGGCTGTCACAGACGGTGAACAGGTCCAAACGGAAGACGTGCGCGTTAAAACTTCGGCAACACGGCCACCGGCACGCTACTCTGAAGCTACGCTGCTCTCCGCCATGGAAAGCGCCGGCAAACGTATCGATGACGATGAGCTGCGCGCCGCTATGGCAGGCCGCGGCCTCGGCACACCAGCCACCCGCGCCCAGATCATTGAAGGCTTATTAGCAGAACAATATCTATTGCGTGAAGGCCGCGAACTCATCCCGATGGCCAAAGCGTTCAACCTCATGACACTACTGGAAGGCCTGGGTATTACCGCACTCACCTCGCCAGAACTGACTGGCGAATGGGAGTCGAAACTCGGCAGCATGGAGCGCGGCGAACTATCGCGCAAGCAATTCATGGCCGAAATTGCCCAGATGACCGAAGACATGGTCGCCAAGGCCAAGAATTTCGAACACGACACCATCCCCGGCGACTTCGGCACGCTAACGACGCCATGCCCCAAGTGCGGCGGCGTCATGAAAGAAACCTACAAGAAGTTCCAGTGCGACAGCTGCGACTACGGTCTCTGGAAAACCGTGGCCGGTCGCCAGTTTGAAGGGGCCGAAATCGAGACGCTGATCAAAGAACGTCAGGTCGGCCCACTCAACGGCTTCCGCAACAAGATGGGGAGGCCGTTCGCTGCACTCATCAAGCTCAACGACGAACATCAACCCGCTTTCGATTTTGGTAATTCAGACGACAGCTCCAGCGAGCCGGTTGATTTCAGCGGTGTTGCCAGCGTGGGCAAATGCCCCAAGTGTGTGGCTAACGTATACCCGTATGTCACTTCTTACGTCTGCGAAAAATCGGTTGGCCCTGAAAAGAGCTGCACTTTCCGCTCTGGCCAGATCATTCTGCAACATCAGATCGATACCGAGCAGATGTCCAAGCTGCTCACGGCAGGCAAAACCGATCTGCTCAAAGAGTTTGTGTCTTCACGCACTCGTCGTAAATTCTCTGCCTTCCTCGCGCTCGATAAAGACGGCAAGGTCTGTTTTGAATTCGAACCCCGCCCGATAAAAGCCGGGGCCGAAGAAGCCAAACCCACTAAAAAGGCCGCTGCTAAGAAACCGGCAGCTAAAAAAGCCACTAAAGCCAAGGAATAACGACAAATTTCGCTTTAGTTATCGACTCAGTTCTAAGATGTTTGCACTTATTTAGATAGTCAATAAACACTGCCCACGGATACAACTTGCCGAGTCTTTACGTCTCAACATCCTTTGTTCTAGATTGAGCGCTATTTTCAAGAAGATATTTTTCAAGTGCAGTTGGGCTGTATTTCATCCGAGGAGCTTTGTTGCTTTGGGGCAAATCCCAGTTTGTAACGTGAACCGATTTGTTGCCTATGGATTTTAGGCCAGCCCCTTCACGAGTTATGTTAAGAGCATTTTCAGCGTGAGTGTATGACCTGCTATTTCTACTGCCTGTGCGCTCTACCAAGGCAGCGCCTGTATGTAGATCACTTTTGTCATTTTTAACCATGATCACTTCAGAGTTAGACGTGTATTTCTGCTGCCTCTCCCACTCAACTATTGTAGGCACACCGTCTCCGCGAAGCAGAAAGGCAAGCCCAAAACGACGAAGATTCCATAAAGAAAATTTTGCACTGCGAGGGCCATCGAACCCATGCTTGCTGCTAAAAACATTAATACGATTAGACTAACCGCTCCCCACCCTACAATTTTCTGTTCGTTCCTATACACGGCATTTTTTCTAAACTCTATATATGCCTTTTCATTAATAGCGCTCGCTCTGACGGCTAATTGAACCTCTTGGGCGCGAACCTTTCTCTCTTTTTCATATCGCTCTTTTTCAAAGTCGGCGGCATCACGCCAACCGCGAACAAACTCAGCAAAAGCAACACCACTAGCGCAATTATGCGCACGAGCCTCGAAATTTATTTTTTTGTCAGTGCTATACCCGTTCTGCTCATACGCAATCACCCCTAATTCATAGGCTAGCTCATCTGTTTGCTCGTTTCTTGCTTTTTTACTATCAAAGTCTTTGGCAGTACCTTCAGCCTCAATACCATACCGCGTCATCAAATCATCAATGGTTGCTATTGCTTGCTCCACGCCGCAACTAAAGAACTCTCGATTTTCATTAATACGATAGTCTCTTAATTCATGGTGGACATGCTACTCCAGTGAACGAGCGTTACACACACAGACTGAATATACAATTGTGAACGGTCGAGATACGCTTGTCCCGCTCAAATCTTTACGTCTGCGCTCTAGGTCATTGGTAAACCCAATTTTGACCTCATTCTTGTCTGCAAACCCATCATTGGTCATTACATATACATATTCCATAGGCACATCCTAGGCTAACGTCTAAAATCAAGCAATTTCCCATTAGAAACTTCGAGAGTCTCACCAGGTGAGACTCTCGAAGTTTATTATTAATTTTTGAATTGTGGTGGGGCTGTTTTTGCTCGGGAAAATTAGATGCAATACATATTCACATATCTCGTGATATTCACAATGTTTTGATATGGTTTTTAGCATTCGCCTATATTGGCATAGACAATTTCGATCGGGGCCATACTCGCTATTCCAAAACTGTTGGAACATCCTTTTTGTATGCGCTTTTGTGGTCCATGATCGTCATTTTCAGACCGATCTACATAAGATACCCCAATAGGTTTTACGAGATAGATACTCATTATGCAAGAATTGCACGTGAACGATACCTTGCGAGGAAGGAGCTTAAGCGCTGCACAAGCGTGGTTCGTTTTTTAGTGCGCCAAGAAGGTTACATTACTGACGAATTCAGGTTCGGCGCTGGAGCTACTGCGGAACACTTGAATAACCGTACTGATAAAGATGACTACGGTTTTTTCAAAAATCTTCAAGAAATCCAATCGTGGATAGGTCAAGCAAACCTTTAAGACATGGAAAAAAGCGACGTTCCATGAATTTGTGACTCTTTCAATCTGCTTGCTATGGAGTTGATCGCTTCAGGCATAGGAAATGGACTTTGTTTAACCTGCAATGTTCGCTACAGAAACCATGAGTTGGCTTGTGAAACAAGCTATGGCAGCAACGGTTGGATAGCTGCTATTGTCAAATGCCCAATGGGGCATGAGATGCTCAGATTTGACCTGCTTAAGCCGTTCTGCGGCCATCGATCGAACCGAATGATTGCTGATCGATACACGCTAGTGCGAGAATCTTATATCCCATATTTTTTAAGGCTGCGCTCAAATACTGAATCAAAGGACGTGTGACGAGTACACATAACCCTCATTTGTTATCATTGCGTCATGGCTGGCTTGCAAAACAACACCCCGGTACCGGACGAGCTACGGCTACGTGCCGGTGGCCAGACGCTGGCACTAACTTACCCGGACCTGGGTGAAGTCACACTAAGTGCCGAATTCCTGCGCGTTCACTCGCCCTCTGCCGAGGTGCGCGGCCATGGCATCGGCAATGAAGTGCTACAAACAGCCAAAGAAGACGTGCGTATCACCGGCATTGAGCCGGTGGGCAATTACGCCATTAAACTGATATTTTCGGATGGCCACGACAGCGGTCTATACTCTTGGGACATCCTCAACGAATTTGCCAGAAACCATCACGCACTCTGGCAGAGTTACCTACAGCGGCTCGAACAAGCCGGCTATCAGCGCAAGGTTTAATGTGATACATCAAGACAACACCACCCACTTTGGCTACGAAACCGTTAACGAACGGGAAAAGGCAGGGCGTGTACGCCAAGTATTTGATTCGGTCGCCACCAAGTACGACATCATGAACGACCTGATGTCCGGTGGTCTGCACCGCCTGTGGAAAATCTTCACCATTGGTCGTAGCGGTGTACGCCCGGGCATGAAGGTGCTTGATATCGCTGGCGGCACAGGTGACCTGGCCAAGGCCTTTAGCAAGAAGGTCGACCCATCGGATGAAGTCTGGCTCACCGACATTAACAACGCCATGCTCACCTGCGGGCGGGATCGTTTGCTCAATGCCGGCACTGTGATCAAAACGGCCCAGTGTGATGCGGAGAAGCTCCCGTTCCCGGATGGCTACTTTGACATCGTTACTGTTGCCTTCGGCCTGCGTAACATGACCCACAAAGATGGCGCGCTGACTGAAATGCGTCGCGTCCTCAAACCAGGCGGCAAACTTATGGTGCTGGAGTTCTCCAAAGTCACACCGCTGCTCGCACCTATTTACGACTTCTATTCGTTTAAAGTCATTCCGCAGGTTGGGCAGATCGTTGCGCAAGACGCCGATAGCTATCGCTACCTGGCGGAGTCGATTCGCATGCATCCGGATCAGGAAACACTGAAACAGATGATGGAAGGCGTGGGCTTTGATCGCGTGCAGTATCACAACCTCACCGGCGGTGTCGTTGCGCTACACATTGGCGACAAGTTCTAAGAAACATCATGCTGCACAGCCTGTCCTTACCGGTAATCAATCGCGCCCTGCGCGATGATCCGTGGGCAGCGTCACGCCTTGCTGCGTTTGCCGGTGCCTCTTTGCGTATTTCGATGGCGGAGCGCTCACTGATGCGTTACACCATCGAACCGGATGGTCTACTCGCTGCACATGAGGTTTTCGGGGATGATGAACCAACGTTATCTATCGACTTGCCAGACAACGCCGCATCGTTATTTATGATCCATGGCCGCCTGGGTGTGATCAAAGCCGCCAAGATTCGCGTCAACATCGATCTAGCCAATGCACTAAACGAGGTAATGGATCAGATTCGCCCTGACCCTGAAGCCTTTCTGGCCTCAAAGATTGGTGATATTGCGGCACACCGGGTCATAGGCTTTGCGCAAGCTTTCAAGCAAAGCGCAGAACAGCTGGTAACGCGCTTAAAGGATCAATTCACCGAACACGTTGCAGAGGGGCAGTCCATCATCGTACCAACGTCTGATGTGCGTGCCTTTATGGACGATGTAAACACGCTGCGTAATGATGCCGCACGTTTGCAGCAGCGTATTGATCGGTTGATACCCCGTTCATAAAACAAGCTTTGGATTTGCACCAAAACAAAAGCCACCCGAAGGTGGCTTTCGCGTTTTAGGTATTACTACCTGAAACTTAGTGCTTGTTGCGCAGTTTCTTGATGGCAGCCAGCTGACCGATCGCATCAGCAAGTTCAGTTTCAGCCTTGGCGTAATCCATGCTGCTATCACGCTTCTGCAGCAGCTCTTCGGCAGCCTTCTTGGCCTGCTGAGCACGAGCTTCATCCAGATCATGAGCACGGATAGCGGTATCCGCCAGAACCGTAACCATCGTCGGCTGCACTTCCAGCATGCCGCCGGAAACGTAGACGAACTCTTCACCGCCATCTGGCAGCTTGATGCGTACTGCACCCGGACGGATGCGCGTCAGCAGTGGGGTGTGGCGTAGCCAGATACCCAGCTCGCCCAACTCACCCGGCAGTACCACGTGATCAGCTTCACCCGAGAAAATCATCTCTTCAGCGCTGACTACGTCTACATGGATTCTTAATGACATATATGCTCCTGATCCGCCGCACGTTGCCGCGCGGCGTGGGGATGGAACTTCCGGTTACTGCAGCGTCTTGGCTTTTTCGATGGCTTCTTCGATCGAACCCACCATGTAGAAAGCCTGCTCTGGCAGATGATCCAGCTCACCTTCAACGATCATCTTGAAGCCCTTGATCGTATCTTTGAGGGAAACATACTTACCTGGCGAACCGGTAAACACTTCAGCCACGTGGAACGGCTGCGACAGGAAGCGCTGGATCTTACGGGCGCGGGCAACGGCGAGCTTGTCGTCCGGAGCCAGTTCGTCCATACCCAGAATCGCGATAATGTCACGCAGTTCTTTGTAACGTTGCAGCGTTTGCTGAACGCCACGGGCAACACGGTAGTGCTCTTCACCAACCACGTGCGGGTCGAGCTGACGCGAAGTCGAGTCGAGCGGGTCAACGGCTGGGTAGATCCCCAGAGCGGCGATGTCACGCGACAGAACAACGGTCGAGTCCAAGTGCAGGAAGGTGGTAGCAGGCGATGGGTCAGTCAAGTCATCGGCTGGCACGTAAACAGCCTGGATCGATGTAATCGAACCGGTCTTGGTCGAGGTAATGCGCTCTTGCAGACGGCCCATTTCTTCAGCCAGCGTTGGCTGGTAGCCCACGGCTGAAGGCATACGACCCAGCAGGGCGGACACTTCGGTACCGGCCAGCGTGTAGCGGTAGATGTTATCTACGAAGAACAGAATGTCACGGCCTTCGTCACGGAAACGCTCAGCCATGGTCAGGCCGGTCAGTGCAACGCGCAGACGGTTACCTGGAGGTTCGTTCATCTGACCGAACACCATGCCAACCTTATCCAGAACGTTGGAGTCCTTCATTTCATGATAGAAGTCGTTACCTTCACGGGTACGCTCACCTACACCGGCGAACACCGAGAGACCCGAGTGTTGCTTAGCGATGTTATTGATGAGTTCCATCATGTTAACGGTCTTGCCCACGCCGGCGCCGCCGAACAGGCCAACCTTACCACCCTTAGCGAATGGGCAGATCAGATCGATAACCTTGATACCGGTTTCGAGCAGTTCAACCGATGGCGACAGTTCGTCGAAGGCTGGAGCAGCGCGGTGAATCGGATGCAGTTCGTCACATTCGATCGGACCGGCTTCATCAATCGGGCGACCCAGAACGTCCATGATACGACCCAGCGTACCGTGGCCGACTGGAATGGAGATCGGAGCGCCCGAGGCGTTGACCTTCATTCCACGACGGATACCGTCGGTCGAACCCAGCGCGATGGTACGGGCGATACCGTCACCGAGCTGTTGTTGAACTTCAAAAGTCAGACCAGATTCCACCAGGCTATTGCTGGCGCTATCGTCGAGGCGGAGTGCCTCAACGACTTTAGGCATGTGCTCTTTCGGAAACTGGATATCAACTACAGCACCGATGCACTGAACGACTGTTCCTTGACTCATCGTTATATCCCTAATCTAAAAAAATCAAACCGCTGCTGCGCCGCTGACGATCTCGGACAGCTCTTTCGTAATCGCTGCCTGGCGGGTCTTGTTATAGACCAGCTTCAGCTCTTCGATCACGTTTTTAGCATTATCGGAAGCAGCCTTCATGGCTACCATCCGGGCACTTTGTTCCGATGCGATATTCTCGGCGACGGACTGGTAAACCAGCGCCTCGAGGTAACGCACCAGCAGATCATCGATCACGGACTTGGCATCCGGCTCGTAAACATAATCCCAGCGGCTCGATTCCGAACCCACCGTGTCGCCCGCAAGCGGCAGCAGTTGTTCAATAACCGGCTCCTGGCGCATCGTGTTCACGAAACGCGTGTAGGCAATGTGCAGCTCATCGATTTCACCGGCGTTGTAGGCATCAATCTGCACCTTAACTGGCCCAATCAGGCTGTCAATGTGCGGGTTGTCACCCAGTCCGACGGCTTGCGATGCAATTTCTGCACCATTACGCTGGAGGAATGCGAAGCCTTTGCTACCGATCGCTGTGACCTGAACATTCACCTTCTGACCATCTAGCTCGCGCATTTTGTTCACGAGTTGACGCAGAACGTTGGTGTTCAAGCCGCCGCAGAGACCTTTATCCGACGTCACGAGAATAATTCCGACCTTTTTGATCTGGTCACGCTTCTCGAGGAACGGATGCTTGTACTCTGACAGCGCATGCGACAGGTGCGCAGCAACGCGGCGGATCTTCTCGCCATAAGGACGGGCTTTGAGCATCCGTTCCTGCGCTTTGCGCATTTTGGATGCCGCCACCATCTCCATGGCTTTGGTGATCTTCCGCGTATTTTCTACGCTTTTGATCTTAGTTCGGATTTCCTTGCCGCTGGCCATGAGGTTCTCCTAGATCAGACCCAAGCAGATTTGAATGCTTCGATGGCAGCAACGAGTGCTTTCTCCGAATCAGCGTCCAGATCCTTAGTCTGCTCCATTTTTTCCATCAGGGCAGCATTCTTGTGCTCGATCTCGCTAACCAGGCTGCGTGTGAACTCCAGAACGCGGTTCACTTCCACATCATCGGCGTAGCCACGGGTGATCGCGTACAGAACCACGGCTTGCTTGGAAACATTCAGTGGCTTGTATTGTGGCTGCTTCAGCACTTCCACAACGCGACGACCGCGCTCCAGCTGGTTGCGGGTTGCATCGTCCAGGTCCGAAGCAAACTGCGCGAAGGCAGCCAGTTCACGATACTGGGCGAGGTCTGTACGGATACCGCCCGACAGCTTCTTAACGATCTTGGTCTGGGCAGCACCACCCACGCGCGATACCGAGATACCGGCGTTAATGGCCGGACGGATACCTGCGTTGAAGAGGTCGGTTTCCAGGAAGATCTGGCCATCGGTAATCGAAATGACGTTGGTCGGAACGAATGCCGAAACGTCACCTGCCTGGGTTTCAATCACTGGCAGCGCGGTCAACGAACCGGTCTTGCCCTTGATTTCGCCGTTGGTCAGCTTCTCAACGTACTCTTCGCTAACGCGAGCAGCACGCTCCAGCAGACGTGAGTGCAGATAGAACACATCGCCCGGATAAGCTTCGCGGCCTGGTGGGCGACGCAGCAGCAGGGAGATTTGACGGTATGCCCAAGCTTGCTTGGTCAGATCGTCATAAATGATCAGGGCATCTTCACCGCGGTCACGGAAGTATTCACCCATTGTGCAACCCGAGTACGGAGCGATGAACTGCATAGCAGCCGGATCCGATGCGGTAGCAGCAACGATGATGGTGTATTCCAGAGCGCCGTGCTCTTCCAGAGCGCGCACCACGTTAGCAATAGTCGAAGCTTTCTGACCAACTGCAACGTAGATACAGGTTACGCCCTGACCCTTTTGGTTAATGATGGTGTCGATCGCGACAGCGGTCTTACCCGTCTGACGGTCACCAATGATCAGCTCACGCTGACCACGGCCGATTGGCACCATGGCGTCAACAGCCTTAACACCGGTTTGCAGCGGCTGCGATACTGACTTACGCCAGATAACGCCCGGTGCAACCTTTTCAATCTTGTCGGTCAGCTTGTTACCCAGCGGACCCTTGCCGTCAATTGGCTGACCCAGGGCGTTAACAACACGACCCTTCAGTTCAGGACCAACTGGCACTTCCAGAATGCGGCCCGTACATTTGACGATGTCGCCTTCCGAAATTTGTTCGTATTCGCCAAGCACCACGGCACCGACAGAGTCGCGCTCGAGGTTCAGGGCCATACCCATGATGCCGTTCGGGAACTCAAGCATTTCGCCTTGCATCACGTCTTCCAGACCTTGTATGCGGCAAATGCCATCGGTAACAGATACGACAGTACCCTGGGTCCGTGTTTCAGCACCCAGGCCTAGGTTCTCAATCTTGCTCTTGATCAGCTCGCTGATCTCAGAAGGATTCAGTTGCATTTAGAAAACTCCTAGTTCTTTAACGCGACAGCCATTGCGTCGAGCTGGCCACGCACCGAGGCGTCAAACACCTCGTCACCGACTTCAACCTTGACTCCGCCAATCAGCGATGAGTCCACGGTAACGCGCGGCTTGAGCTTTGAAGAGAAATGCTGTTCCAGTGCAGGCAGTACCTGAGCAACCTGGGCATCGTCCATCGGGAACGCACTAACAATCAGTGCTTCCTTCACGCCTTCTTCTTCCGACTTCAGTTCTTCGAAAAGAGACTGGATTTCGGGAAGTAGTGCCAGGCGCCCGTTTTCGGCGAGCACCTCGATAAAACGTGACAGCGCCTGCGGGGCTTCCACCCCGAGCACGCCCACCACAAGGTCAGTGACTTGACGGGAATTCAGCTTCTGATTGCCAAAGCAGTCCCGCATTGCCGATTCATTGGCAATCAGCGACAGGCGACCCAGCCAACCACTCCAGTCGGCCAGCGCGCTTGACTCACGGCCGAGGCGGAAAACCGCTTCGGCGTAAGGACGGGCTACGGTGAGGGATTCAGCCATTGATTACAGACCTTGCTTGATGGCAACCAGAATATCTGCGTGGGCACCGGCATTGATTTCCTTGCGGAGAATCTTTTCAGCACCCGCTACAGCCAGCGCAGCGACTTGATCACGAAGCTGTTCACGGGCGCGAACAACTTCCTGTTCGACTTCACCGCGCGCAGCAGCCACGATACGATTGGCTTCAACCTTGGCCTGAGCCTTGGCGTCTTCAATGATCTGTACTGCACGCTTTTCAGCATTAGCCAGAACATCAGCCGACTTTTCTTTGCCTTCGCGCACAACCTCAGCCGAACGCTTGCTGGCGAGCTCTAGCTCATGCTTGCCACGTTCTGCTGCGGCCAGGCCATCAGCGATTTTTTTCGCACGATCATCCAGCGCCTTAGTGATAGGCGGCCAGACAAACTTCATCGTGAACCATACAAGTATGAAGAAAACGATGAGCTGGGCGAATAATGTTGCGTTTAAGTTCACGCTACGTGCCCTCCTGAAAAAGTTGTTCAGGATTACTTCAGCACGAACGGGTTAGCGAACGCAAACATCATCGCGATACCAACACCGATCAGGAATGCAGCATCGATCAGGCCGGCCAGCAGGAACATCTTGGTTTGCAGTTCGTTCATCAGCTCAGGCTGACGTGCCGAAGCTTCGAGGTACTTCGAACCCATGATGCCGATACCGATACAGGCCCCGATAGCACCAAGACCGATGATGAGGCCGGAAGCCAGAGCAACTAGACCGAGGATATGTTCCATGACGACTCCTTGAAAGGGATAAGAACAGCGTGGTTAATAAAACTAAAGAAAAAACGAGAACTACAACTACAAAACTAAGAAACTTAGTGCGATTCGTGCGCCTGACCGACATACACCAGCGCCAGCATCATGAAGATGAATGCCTGCAGCGTAATGATCAGGATGTGGAAGATAGCCCAGATGGAACCAGCAATCACGTGGCCAGCAAACAGCAGACCACCCGACAACGAATGCATACCAGCCCAGGCCGCACCCATCAGGGCGATCAGCATGAAGACCAGCTCACCAGCGTACATGTTACCGAACAACCGCATGCCGTGAGAAATTGTTTTAGCGGCGAATTCGATCATTTGCATCAGGAAGTTGATCGGCGCCAGCGCAGGATGGGAACCGAACGGGGCAGCAAACAATTCGTGCACCCAGCCACCGATACCCTTGATTTTTACGTTGTAGTACAAGCAAACGATCAACACACCCAGCGCCATAGCCAGGGTGATGTTCAAGTCAGCTGACGGCACAATACGCAGGAAAGCGTGGTGTGGGTCGTGACCAGAAGCTTCGTAGTAAGTCGACCAGATCTTCGGAAACAGATCCAGCGGCAGCAGATCCATGGCATTCAGGAAGAAGATCCAGACAAATACGGTCAGCGCCAGCGGTGCCACGAAGAGGCGCGACTTGGCATCATGAATAATGCCCTTGGCCTGATCGGCAACCATTTCAATCAGCACTTCAATCGCCGACTGCAGACGGCCCGGTACATCGGCTGTTGCACGCTGGGCTACATAGGCCAGCAGCAACACGGCCAGAATGCCTAGCGCTGTAGAAAATATGAAAGAGTCAAGATTGAGCACCGAGAAGTCAACAATAGACTTCTGCGCTTCACCTGTGGAATTCAGGTGGATCAAGTGGTGAACAATATATTCACCCTGTGTTGGGCCGCTATGGGCTGCTGCGTTCGCTACGTTTTCAGTCGCCATCTCAGGTTCTTTTCGCCAATGCTAAAAAATTTACCTGCAAGGTGATCACCATACTGAGTAGCATACTGGGCCAGTTCAGGTCCGCATACAACACGATGGCAACCGCCAACAAAATAAGTGTGAGAGCAAGCTTGAGAAATTCGTAGACGATGAAGACTCCAGCAGTCGCAACACTTGCACGACCAGCCGACGCCGCCATTAATCTCAGCGCGAACAGGAAATTGGGTAGTAGAACTGCCCCCCCTCCGATCGCAGCAGAAATACTGCCACGCCATCCCACAATCAACCCTGCTAGAGCCACAGCTATGATTATTGCGATCAGTTGCAGGCGTATTACTCTAAACACCGTTACCCCATCGCGTTGTGTGCTGTGCCAAACAAGGCGCCTTCAAACCCCGGCACTATACGGCGAGCTTAACGCGCCGTCAATCAAAAAAAACGCTCAATCAGCCCATCCAGTTGATCAAGACTCTGGAAGCTGATGGTGATCTTGCCCGAACCCTGTTTATTAGCGGCAATTTTTACTTCCGCCCCCAGGGTATCGGCCAGCTTTTCACTCAGACGGGTCACGTCTGAATTTTCAGCCTTCGCCGCACCTGCGCCTGGTTTGGCTGCTGGTTTGGCCTGCTGCCGGCGACGCACCAGCTCTTCGGTTTCACGCACCGACAGCGCCTTGAGCACCACCTGTTGGGCTACTGCCACCTGATCGCTACCCGCCAACGCCAACAATGCGCGTGCATGGCCCATATCAATCCGGCCATGCATCAGCAGATCCTGCACCGGCTGCGCCAGTTCCAGCAAACGCAACAGGTTGGTCGCCGCCGAGCGCGAACGACCCACGGCTTCTGCCGCTTGCTGGTGCGTTAAATTAAATTCATCAATGAGTCGACGCAGACCCTGCGCCTCTTCCAGCGAGTTCAGATCTTCACGCTGGATATTCTCGATCAGCGCCATCGCCAGCGCGTTTTCGTCGGCGATATGGTGCACACGTACCTGCACCTCTTTCAGGCCGGCGATCTGCGATGCACGCCAACGGCGTTCGCCTGCAATAATTTCATAAGGTGTTGCCGCCCCGGCGCCCAGCGGACGTACGATAATCGGCTGCACCAAGCCCTGGGCAGCGATTGATGAAGCCAACTCATTCAGGCTCACTTCATCCATGCGTGTACGCGGTTGATATTTACCTGGTTGCAAATCGCTTACCGGCAAGGTACGTGGCACGTCATTCGTTACCGGCGCAGCAGCGGCTGTAGGCACCGGCTTTGCAGCATTACCACCAAATAGCGCATCCAATCCACGGCCCAGGCCACGGGCTTTGTTTTTTGCATTCATTCTGTGTCTCTATTTATTGAGCGACCGATTTGCCATGCCGACCGAGTAATTCCTCGGCCAAGGCCATATAAGCCTGCGCGCCTTTGGATGAGGCGTCGTAAGCCATGGCTGGCTTGCCGTGCGATGGCGCTTCGGCCAGACGCACATTACGCGGGATGATCGTGTTGTACACCTTCTCACCAAAGTGGCTGGTCAGCTCATCCGACACCTGTTGCGTCAGCGTGTTCTGCGCGTTGTACATCGTACGCAGCAGACCTTCGATTTCCAGATCCGGGTTCAGGTTACCGCGCACCTTGCGCAAGGTTTCCACCAGATCCGACAGGCCTTCCAGCGCGTAGTACTCGCACTGCATCGGGATCATCACCGACTTCGAGGCCACCAGGGCGTTCACCGTCAGCATATTCAACGCCGGCGGGCAATCGATCAGCACATAGTCGTACTTGTCACTTACTGTCACCAGCGCTTCCTTCAGCTTCTGTTCACGGCCATCCAGGTCGATCAGCTCGATTTCCGCCCCCGCCAGTTCGCGGTTGGCCGGCAAAATATCAAAGCCATATTCTGTTTTCTGAATCGCGCTGGCCAGCGTGGTATCACCCAACAGCAGTTGGTACACCATTGGTAGCGCATCGGATTTAACGATGCCACAACCCGTGGTGGCATTGCCCTGCGGATCCAGATCAATCAACAGAACGCGTTGCTTCAGATGGGCCAGCGCAGCGCTCAGATTAACGGCCGACGTGGTTTTGCCCACACCGCCCTTTTGATTGGTAATTGCCAGAATACGCATGCTGCGCCTTTTTTAACCTTGAAAACCGGAGCCGACCTGAGCCAGCAGAATCAGATGTCTTTCTGCGCCCAAATCAGGCACATCAAGGGAAATAACTGCATTCACAGGGACATCATGGGGTAATTCTGCCATTTCAGCGGCTGGATGAACACCTTTCATGGCGTACCACCCCCCATTTGGGGCTAAAAGTCGCCGCGTTTGCCCCACTAAAGTGACCAAAGTGGCGTATGCCCGTGCCGTAATCAGTGCAAAACCGCCGGCATGCGCTTCGGGTGGCACCCAGCTCTCAATCCGGGTTGAAATGGCCTGCACATTCTTCAACCCCAGCGTCATCGCGACCTGTTTCAGAAAGGCCACCTTTTTGCCCACGGTATCAATCAGCGTAATCGAACGCTCCGGTTGCAGAATCGCCAGCGGAATACCCGGCAACCCACCGCCGCTCCCCACATCCAGTAGGTCACCCGGCGGCAAATGCGGCACAATCGACAACGAATCGAGCAGGTGCTGCGTTAGCATGGCCGAGCGCTCACGGACCGCGGTCAGGTTATAGGCTTTATTCCATTTTTGCAGCAGATCCAGATAATCCAGCAGCTTGTCTGCCTGGGCGTCCGTTAACGGCACACCCATCTTGGTTGCACCCGCGATCAACTGGGCACTTTCTGCCGCACGCGTGCCGGCCAGTTCACTCACAGTGCCGCCCCAAGGACAACGCCCATGCGCTTCAGATGCACCAGCAACAAACCAATCGCTGCCGGCGTTATCCCCTGAATGCGGGCCGCCTGACCCAGGGTTTGCGGTCGCTGCGTCTGCAGCCTCTGGCACACCTCACGGGAAAGACCGATCACCTCGGTGTAATCCAGAGCTTCCGGCAAGCTTAAATTTTCATAGGTGGCCTGGCGGGCCACTTCGTCACGCTGACGATCGATGTAGCCCTGATACTTGGCCTGAATTTCTACCTGCTCGATCACCTCGGCCGACAAAACCACCGCCTCGGCCAGCCCCGTGCTGGCAGCCAGCTGCAGCAGCTGCGCATACGTTGTATCTGGACGACGCAGCAGCTCGAACATGGTGGTTTCGCGCTCCAGCGGTTTACCTAGCGCCGTAGCAACTGCCTCAGCGTCAATCTTTGCCGGATTAACACGAAGACCTTGCAATCGCTGCTGTTCTTGCTCAATCGCGTCACGTTTGGCGCAGAACGCTGCCCAACGCACATCGTCCACCAGCCCCATCTCGCGGCCAATCTCGGTCAAACGCAGATCGGCATTGTCTTCGCGGAGACTTAGACGATACTCGGCGCGACTGGTAAACATGCGGTATGGCTCGCTCACACCGCGGGTAATCAGGTCATCGACCAGCACACCCAGATAGGATTCATCACGGCGCGGTGTCCAGGCCGTTTCGCCGCGCGTCGCACGCGCCGCATTCAGGCCCGCCAGTAAGCCCTGGGCTGCAGCCTCCTCATAACCCGTGGTGCCGTTAATCTGACCGGCAAAGAACAAACCGTTAATCGCCTTGGTCTCCAGCGAAGCCTTCAGGCCGCGCGGATCAAAGTAATCGTATTCGATGGCGTAGCCCGGACGCAGGATGTGGCACTGCTCCATACCGCGGATCGAGCGCACGATTTGCAGCTGCACATCAAAGGGTAACGACGTCGAAATCCCGTTCGGGTAGATCTCGTGCGTATCCAGACCTTCCGGCTCCAGAAACACATGATGGCTGGCCTTATCGGCAAAGCGGTGAATCTTGTCTTCGATTGATGGGCAGTAACGCGGGCCCACGCCCTCGATCACCCCGGTGTACATCGGCGAGCGGTCGAGGTTGTTGCGAATAATTTCGTGCGTGCGTTCGTTGGTATCGGTAATCCAGCAGGGCAGTTGCTGCGGGTGTTGTGCCGCGCTGCCGAGGAACGAAAAGACCGGCATCGGATCATCCGAGTGCTGCGTCTGCATTACCGAAAAATCGATGGTCTTACCGTCCAGACGGGGCGGGGTGCCGGTTTTCAAACGCCCTTGCGACAGCTTGAGTTCACGCACGCGGTCAGCCAACGAAACAGATGGCGGGTCGCCCATGCGCCCACCCGAGTAGTTATTCAGCCCGACATGGATCAAACCATTCAGAAACGTGCCGGCAGTCAGCACCAGGGCATTGGCATGGAAGCGCACACCCAGTTGGGTGACGGCACCCGCAACGCGGTCGCCTTCCATAATCAGGTCATCGCAGGCCTGGGCAAAAATCGTGAGGTTCGGCTGGTTTTCCAGGCGACGGCGAATCGCCTGCTTGTACAGCACGCGGTCTGCCTGGGCACGCGTGGCGCGCACTGCCGGACCTTTTGAGGCATTCAGAATGCGGAACTGGATACCGGCTTCATCTGTCGCCGCGGCCATGGCACCGCCCAGCGCATCGACTTCTTTAACCAGGTGGCCTTTGCCGATACCACCAATCGATGGGTTGCAACTCATCACACCCAGCGTTTCCATGCTGTGCGTCAACAACAGCGTGCGCGCACCCGTGCGGGCCGACGCCAACGCAGCTTCGGTTCCGGCATGGCCGCCACCGACAACAATCACATCAAAACGATCCGGAAATTCCATGTACCCTTCAGCCAACCTTAATCCGCGCAACACAAAAGGGTGCTAATTTTAGTCAAACCAACGCCCTTTAGGTTGGTTTTTCAAGGATTTCTTCATAAGCAGGGAATAAAGCGGCCCACGTTACGATAGTTTTTAACTAATAGCTGTTTAGTAACAATCAATTGGATTTATAACACAGGTGTCCGTACACTGCTTCTTGTCGAAAAGACATTTGCGTTACCCAAACTTAAAACAGGAGCTCACCATGTCACTGATCAACACCGAAGTTCAATCCTTCAAGGCACAGGCCTTCCACAACGGCAAGTTTATTGAAATCACCGAAGCCAGCCTCAAGGGCAAATGGTCCGTGCTGATTTTCATGCCAGCCGCTTTCACCTTCAACTGCCCAACTGAAATTGAAGATGCGGCCAACAACTATGCTGAATTCCAGAAGGCCGGCGCTGAGGTTTACATCGTCACGACAGACACCCACTTCTCGCACAAAGTCTGGCACGAAACATCGCCAGCCGTTGGCAAGGCGCAGTTCCCGCTAATCGGTGACCCAACACACCAGCTGACCAACGCTTTTGGCGTTCACATTCCTGAGGAAGGTCTGTCGCTGCGCGGCACGTTCATCATCAACCCAGAAGGCAAGATCAAAACGCTGGAAATTCACTCGAATGAAATCGCCCGCGATATTTCGGAAACCCTGCGCAAGCTGAAAGCTGCCCAGTACACCGCATCGCACCCAGGTGAAGTTTGCCCGGCCAAATGGAAAGAAGGCGCCACCACGCTGAAGCCATCGCTGGACCTGGTTGGCAAGATCTAAGAAGCGTTAGAGAACGCCCGGGGCGCAAGCTCCGGGCCACCCTCAGGAGAATAAAATGCTGGACGCCGCCATTCAGGAACAACTCAAAACCTATCTTGAGCGCCTGGAACAACCCATTCAACTGATCACGTCGCTCGACAGCAGCGGCAACTCGGATCAGATGCGCGAACTCGTCACCGAGATTGCTGCGCTCTCCGACAAGGTCAGTCTGGTTAAAAGCAACGACAGCGAACTCAAGCCCTCGTTCCGGGTTGCACCACTGAACAATCCCGAACAACGCGGCATTGCCCGTTTTGCCGGCTTGCCCATGGGCCACGAATTCACCTCGCTCGTCCTTGCACTCTTGCAAATGGGTGGCTACCCACCGAAGGTGGACGCCAGTGTGATCGAACAGATCCGCAATTTGCCGGGTGACTACAACTTCGAGACCTTCATCTCGCTGAGCTGTCACAACTGCCCGAACGTCGTGCAGGCGCTTAACCTCATGGCTGCAATCAATCCTCGTGTTAAACACACCATGATCGACGGCGCCATGTTCCAGGACATCGTCGAATCCCGTCAGATCATGGCGGTTCCTACCGTATACATGAATGGTGAGGAATTCGGCGCAGGTCGCATGACCATCGAAGAAATTCTTGCCAAGCTCGACACTGGTGCTGCTGCGTGTGAAGCAGAAAAGATCAGCGCACAGGCACCTTACGATGTACTCATCGTCGGCGGCGGACCTGCAGGCGCTTCTGCAGCGGTATGTGCTGCCCCGCAAAGGGATTCGCACCGGTATTCTTGCTGAACGCTTTGGCGGTCAAATGATGGATACCGTGGGCATTGAAAACTTCATCTCCGTGCAGGAAACCGAAGGGCCCAAGCTTGTTACCCAACTCGAGCAGCACGTGAAGTCCTACGCAGTCGACATCATGAATCTGCAACGGGCCGAATCGCTCACGCCGGCAACGACACCCGGCGGTTATGCCGAAGTGCGCACAGCCAGCGGGGCCGTTTTAAAAGCCAAGAGCGTCATTCTTTCTATACAGGCGCCAGCTGGCGCGAGCTTAACGTACCCGGAGAACAGGAATACCGCGGCAAAGGCGTTGCTTACTGCCCACACTGTGACGGCCCGTTATTCAAAGGGAAACGTGTCGCCGTCGTTGGTGGCGGTAACTCGGGTGTAGAAGCGGCTATTGATCTGGCCGGCATTGTGGGTCACGTCACACTCATCGAATTCGGCGCCGAGCTGCGTGCCGACGCCGTACTCCAGCGCAAGCTCGCCAGCTTGCCGAATGTGGTCATTCTCAAGAATGCACAAACCATGGAAGTGCTAGGCGATGGCAACAAGGTGAATGGTCTTGTTTACAAGAACCGTGAGACCGGTGACAACGTGCGCCTCGACCTCGAAGGCATCTTCGTACAGATTGGTTTGCTGCCCAACACCGATTGGCTCAAAGGCACGCTCAACCTGTCGAAGATGGGCGATATCGAAATCGACGCACGTGGTCAGACCTCTGCTGCCGGCATCTTTGCCGCCGGCGACTGCACCACCGTACCGTACAAGCAAATCATCATCGCCATGGGCGAGGGTGCTAAAGCATCGCTCGGCGCATTCAATTATCTGATCCGCAGTTCCACGCCCGCCTGATCTGTCTGGTGCGTAAAATGGCGGCATGACTCAATCTGCGTCTGCCGCCACTTCCGCTCAAGCCCGCATTGCCATTATTGGCGGCGGCCCCGCCGGACTTATGGCGGTAGATGTGCTCAGTCAGTCAGGCGTCTGTGTTGATCTGTACGATGCCATGCCATCGGTGGGGCGCAAGCTGCCGCTCGCCGGTATCGGTGGTTTAAACATCATACATAGTGAAAACTTCGCCACCTTCTGCATGCGCTTCGGCCCCAAACAACCGTTTCTGCAACACGCACTCGAGCATTTCAGACCCGACCACCTGTGTCAGTGGGTACACCATCTCGGCATCGAAACATTTGTAGGTACATCAGGCCGCATCTTTTCCAAAGAAATGAAAGCGGCCCCGCTTTTGCGGGCGTGGCTACATCGTCTGCGATAAAATGGTGTGCGCTTCCACGTACGACATCGCTGGCAAGGCTGGACGGATCAAGGCGCGCTGCGCATTAGCGGCACAGACGGCGACATCACGATCAATCCGGATGCCACCATCCTGGCACTGGGCGGTGCCAGCTGGCCTAAACTGGGCAGCGACGGCGCCTGGGTGCCGTTGCTTGAAACTCAGGGCATTCATGCGGCACCGCTTCAAAGTGCTAACTGCGGTTTTGAAACGAACTGATCGCCCCTGTTGCAACAGAAGTTCTCGGGTGAGCCACTCAAATCCATCGCCATAAACTTTACTGATCATGCAGGCCATGTGCATCAACGTCAGGGCGAATGCATCATCAGCCGTGAAGGTGTTGAAGGCAGTTTGATCTATGCACTGAGCCGTCCGTTGCGCGAAACGATCAATGCCACAGGCCACGCCAGGTTCACGATCGATCTGGCACCAGAGCGAACGTCCCAAAAAATTCTGGATGCGCTCTGCCAGCGCGGCAGCAAATCCTTATCGAGCTATCTTAAATCCGCACTGGGTTTCAGCGCAGTTAAAACGGCACTGCTCTACGAGGTACTGAGTAAAGAACAGATCAACGATCTGAAAACGCTGGCTGCAACTATCAAGGCCCTTCCAATTACCGTGCATGCCACGCGGCCGATAGCAGAGGCCATTAGCACTGCGGGCGGCCTTTGCTTCGATGATCTTGATCAAAACCTCATGATCAAAAAGCTGCACGGTGTTTTCGCGGCCGGGGAAATGCTGGATTGGGAAGCGCCCACCGGTGGTTATCTATTGACCGCATGCTTGGCGACAGGACGACAGGCTGGGTACGGCGTATTAAATTGGCTTACTGCCCGGGCGACACCGTCACAAACAGCGTAAAGATTTTTGCAGGCGGCGTATTCTGTTCCCACGAACGCTCGTACACATAGCGTCAGCTATACTCGGTGCTGGGGTTTGCCGGCAAACGCACCACCAGCGGTTGATATGGAATCAACGAAGCCGTGCCACCCTAATCTGATAGCGATGCCGTTACCGGCATCTCCACAGGAAAGAGCGAAGGCGCACAACCATTGAGCAGTAAACCCGTCAGCGTGAGCAACAGTAGTTTCTTCACAGTTATTTCCCGATACAGAATTTTGAAAAAATCGCGCCGAGCAGATCATCCGGCGTGTATTCACCCGTAATGCTTTGCAACGCTTTATGTGCCAGCCGCAATTCTTCAGCAAAAATTTCTAACGCAGACAAGGTGGCTGCGGCCGTTGCCAAGTGTTCAGCAGCCTCGCTGAGTGCGCGTAGATGGCGCTCGCGGGCGATAAACAAGCTCTCGCCCGGTTGCCAGCTAGCGATCTGTAACAATCGGGCGCGCAGCCGATCAACACCCGTGCCCTTTTTGGCAGAAATGGCCACGACATCAGCACCAGTAACGGCGCCCGCCGCCAGATCAATCTTGTTTTGCACAATCACTCGCGTCGTGCCTTCAGGCAATCGCGCGATGATGACCTCTTCGGCCGCTGTTAACCCATGTTGCGCATCGGTGAGCAACACTGCCACGTCGGCTTTTTCAATTTCTTTCCAGGTGCGCTCAATACCGAGACGTTCGACTTCATCGCTGGTCTCGTGCAGGCCGGCCGTATCGATTACATGCAAAGGTACGCCTTCGATTTGGAGATGTGCGCGCACGACGTCTCGGGTGGTACCGGCCACCGGCGTCACGATGGCCAGATCTTCGCCTGCTAGAGCATTAAGTAACGAAGACTTACCCACATTGGGTTGACCGATCAGCACGACGGTTAGGCCATCCTGCAGCAACTTTTTCTGCCTGGCACTTGCTTGCACCGTGCCAAGCGCCTCACAAATATTCTGTAGTCGGGCTTCGGCCTGAATGCTCTTGAGAAAATCGACTTCTTCCTCAGGAAAGTCCAGCGTGGCTTCGGTCAGCGCCCGTAGCTCGATTAACGGATCCATCAGCGCATCAATGGCGCGGGAGAAATCACCTTGCAATGAGCGCACAGCCGACCGCGCAGCAGTGGCTGTCGATGCATTAATCAAATCAGCCACGGCTTCGGCCTGTGCCAGATCGAGTTTACCATTGAGAAATGCACGACGCGTAAATTCGCCCGGCTCAGCCAGACGCGCCCCGAGATCTAGACAACGCGATAGCAACAGTTGCATTACCACTGGGCCACCATGGCCCTGCAGCTCAATAACATCTTCACCGGTAAACGAATGCGGGCCCACGAAATAAATCAGCAGGCCTTCATCCAGCACCTGGCCGGCATCATCTAAAAATTGGGTGAGAGTGGCGATCCGCGGCTGTGCAAAACTAGCCGACTGCGGCTTGCCTGTGAGCGATTGTATCCAAGATGCCAGGCCGGCACCCGATAACCGCACGATGCCCACACCACCGCGACCCGGCGCCGTGGCGATGGCCGCGATGGGTGAATTTAACATCTTAACGGTGGCCGTGCTTTGCAGCTTCGATCTTGCGGTTAATGGCCCACTGCTGAGCGATCGACAGCACGTTATTCACCGTCCAGTACAGCACCAGACCGGCCGGGAAGAAGAAGAACATCACACCAAAGCCCAACGGCATAATCCACATGATCTTGGCTTGCACAGGATCCGGTGGCGTTGGATTCAGCTTCACCTGGAACAGCATTGTGGCCATCATGATGGCTGGCAGAATGTAGAACGGATCCGGTTGGGTCAGATCATGAATCCAGCCAATCCATGGCGCGTTACGCATTTCAACCGCACCAAGCAGTACCCAGTACAGTGCAATGAACACCGGAATTTGCACCAGGATCGGCAGACAGCCGCCCAAAGGATTAATCTTTTCCTTGCGGTATAGATCCATCATTTCCTGATTGAGTTTCTGCTTGTTGTTGCTGTAACGCTCTTTCAACGCCATCAGGCGTGGTGTCACTGTGCGCATGCGTGCCATTGATTTGTAGCTGGCGGCCGACAGCGGGAAGAAGATTAGCTTAAGCATGATGGTCATCAGCACGATCGACCAACCCCAGTTACCGATTAACTTATCCAGCCATTGCAGCACCCAAAAAATCGGGGCGGCCAGCACCGTTAGCCAACCATAGTCCACAACCAGATCAAAACCCGGTGCAACAGCTTCCAGTGTTTTATGTTCGTGTGGGCCAGCATACAGCGGCACAGTCAGCGTGCTTACACCATCTTTTGCGGCTGGCATCGGCACGATCACACCCGCAGCAAACACGCCTGGCTCTACCTGACGTGTGTAGAACTCACGAGGTATGCCAGCGGTCGGCAGGTAGGCTGTTACAAAATAGTGCTGGATCATGGCAACCCAACCGTCATTAGCGGTCTTTTCAAATTTGGCGCTGCCATCTGCAATGTCGGCAAACTTGATCTTCTGGAACTTCTGCGCATCGGTGTAAACCGCCGGACCGGTAAACACGCTCACCATGCGCGGATCACCCGAAGGTGGTTTGTCATCACGCACGATCTGGAAGTAGGCGTCGGTCTTATCAGCCACTGCACCCTTCAACCGATAGGTGACATCAATACCATACTCGCCGCGCTTGAAGGTGAGAGTCTTCGTGACCTTGCCACCGTTGGCAGCATCCGCTTCAAAGACAACATCCAGAGTATTCTGACCGTCCTTCAGTTCATTACCGGTCGACACCTGACGCCACAGCGTTTTGTGATTCGGCATGCCGTCGCCAATCAGGCCGGACTGTGCTGCGTAGTTATGGGTCTTACCGAACAGCTCGACATAACCGGCTTGATCATCACCCTTGTGCTTGATCAATTCTAGGTTCGTCACGCTGGCGCCGACCAGACTAATTGTGGCAACGTATTCGTCTGTTTTTACCGTGATCGTCGGTGCATTCGCAACAGGCGCGCTTTGATTAACCGCCTTCGCCGCATTAACGTTGCTACGAGCTGGTACGGCATTACCATCTTTTGCACGCAGATCAACAGAGCCTGTCGGTGCATCTAAGGCCTGTGTCGCGGCAACTACGGCTGCCTTCTGCTCGGCTTTATGCTGGCCCCAGCCTTCCCAGAGCAGGAATACGGAGAGAGTGAAAATCAGGGTAAGAAATAAACGACGGTAATCCATGGTTCAGCCGATATAAGGTTCAAAAATTCGGGCATTGCTCTGGTTTATCCAAAGGCAACGCTATAAAGCATGCAAGGGTACCAGATTCAGGGCACAGGATCGTGTCCTCCGGGATGGAAAGGATGACAACGGAACACTCTTTTTATAGCCAGCCATGATCCACGCAGTGGCCCATATCGGGTTAATGCTTCTGCCGCATAGGTAGAACAGCTTGGATGAAAGCGGCAGCATTGCCCTAGAAACGGGCTTAAGGTATAGCGATAAACCTGGATTAACGCCAATAACAACTGTTGAATCAGCTTGCCCGGCAGGGCGATCAAACGAGCCAATGATTCCTGCTTCATGCCGGCGGATCCTGGTTTTCTTTACGGATATGACCGGCAACACGATTCAGAATCTGTTGAATATCTGTGCGTAAACCGGTAACGACCTGTAGTCGCGTTGGCGCAACATCACCTTTTTTTACACGAAAAGGCGATTCATGCAGCCGAATGATCCAGTCACCCGGCGGAAATGCTGCCGGTGTGGTGCGGAAATGTTCGCGCAACACGCGTCGGATCAAGTTTCGTCGTACCGAAGCTGCAACCAGACGCTTGGCCACGATCAGACTCAACCGACTGGTCGAATGAGTTTGTTCGATGATTTCAATCTGCTCATTTTCAGAGCACGCTCGAGATTGGTTGGACTGATATCGATATACGGTCAGCCATTGCCCTCGGCAAGCTTTACGGGCATCAAAGACCGTCTGGAATTCTGACGGTTTAAGTAACCTTGATGTCCTACTAAAGCGAAAACGGAGTTGAGTTTTAATAAAACTCACCGTAATTCCGAATCGGATTAAATAAGGAAACGTCTAATCCGATAACGTCCGGAAACCCGGACGTGTCGCACTTAGACAGACAGACGCTTACGGCCCTTGGCGCGACGAGCGGCAAGCACAGCGCGACCACCACGGGTACGCGAACGAACGAGGAAACCGTGGGTGCGCTTACGGCGAACAACTGATGGTTGATAAGTACGTTTCATGACGGGGGCTCCCCAGAATCCAGTAAATTGCCAAAGAATCGCAGCGGTGCCGCGAAAAACCCGTGATTAAACAGTAATTTCCCTGTGTCTGTCAAGCTATATCCTCAGCCACTGCTGCGCTGAATCCATGAATAGCTGATAAGAACGCCGGACAAAGCGGTTGGCTTAAGGTATCCTAAAAGGTTGCGTAATCTGTGGAATTTGCCGCTAAAACTTGTCGCATTCAGCGACTAACGGGTCTTATCGTCACATGAATCCATTCTGGAACTACTGTCTTGAAAAGCTGGGGGAAGAACTTCCCGCCCAGCAGTTCAGCACATGGATTCGCCCGTTGCAGCTGGTCACAGACCGGAATAGCGAGACTAATGAACTCACGGTTTCTGCGCCCAATCGCTTTATTCTCAAGTGGGTACGTGATAATTACCTGGGTACATTTCAGGATTTGGCCGATAGTTTTTATGGTCAACCCGTAACGGTTAATTTTACGATTGGAGCGGCGCAAGCTGCGGCCGATAGCGCGCCGACACGATCTGCTGCGCCTTTAAATAAACCTGCATCTGAAAATACACCTGTTGCTGTTAATAACCCTTTACCACATACCTCGCCACCACCTGTAGCGCCTGTCCAGGCCAAACCTTCGGGTCAGGGTACGCGATTAATAACTCATTTCACTTTCAATGAACTGGTCGTCGGTAAAGCCAACGAACTGGCTCGAGCCGCCTGCATGAAGGTTGCTGAAGCGCCGGGAGGTGCCTATAACCCCCTGTTTATCTACAGCGGTGCCGGGCTGGGTAAAACCCACCTAATTCACGCCATCGGTAATGCTGTGCTCGCAGCAGACCCCACCAAAGTGGTGCGCTATGTTCATGCCGAAAACTATTACTCAGATGTGGTTCGTGCCTATCAACAAAAAGCCTTTGATAGCTTTAAACGCACCTACCGCTCGATTGATCTTTTGTTGCTGGATGATGTGCAATTCCTCAAGGGCAAAGATCGCTCGCAAGAAGAATTCTTTTATTTATTCAATGCCTTAGTAGAAGCACGTAAGCAGATTGTTATTACGTGTGATACCTACCCTAAAGCCATTGAAGGCCTCGAAGACCGCCTGATTACACGCCTGGACTGGGGTTTAACGGTTCAGATCGAACCCCCAGAAACAGAAATGCGGGTTGCTATTCTTAAAAAGAAAGCTGAAACCGAAGGCAAAGTACTTACAGATGAAGTAGCTTTCTTTATTGCCAAGCATTTACGCTCCAATGTACGGGAGTTAGAGGGTGCTTTGACCCGGGTTTTGGCATTTGCACAGTTCCACGGACGAGAAATCACCCTGGAAACGGCAAAAGAGGCCCTAAAAGACATTGTAGGCGCCTATAACCGGCAAATTACGGTAGAAAACATCCAGAAAATGGTTGCTGACTACTATAAATTGACTGTTGGCGACCTTTATTCCAAGAAACGTAATCGGATGATTGCCCGTCCGCGTCAGGTCGCTATGTGGTTGTGCAAAGAAGTCACGCCCCATAGTTATCAGATGATTGGCGAATCATTCGGTGGTCGTGACCATACGACCGTGCTTCATGCTGTACGTACTATTGAGGATATGCGTACAAAAGATCAACAAATCAATCACGACATCCACGTGCTCCTACAGGTACTCAAAGGATGATGTATAACTCATGTACAGTTCGTGGACGTTTTGTGGGTAACCTCGGGTTTTATCCTGAGGTCGTTTTTAGTCCCCTTTTCGTCAACTTGCGCTCCCCTGGGTTTTCCTTAGGGTTGTACAGTCAGCAATCCCATGAATTTTCGTGAGAAAATTACCTTATCCACAGAATTGACCTGAGCTTATTCGTATTAGGAATTCTATATATGTTGTTATTAAAGACCTCTAAAGAAACACTTCTGACCCCTTTGCAAACCGTTTCAGGGATTGTAGAGAAGCGGCATACGTTGCCGATTCTTTCCAATGTGCTGATCGAAAAGAAAGGCTCAATGCTAACCATGATCGCAACAGATATTGAAATCCAGATCACTACAGGCGTTAGTCTGGAAGGTGGTGCAGAAGGTTCAGTCACGGTTGCTGCGCGCAAACTACAAGACATTCTCCGTTCATTGCCAGAGGAATCTGCAGTCAGTCTTGATCTGGATGAAAAGCGTCTGGTCGTTAAGGCGGGTAAGAGTCGTTTCTCGCTACAAACACTACCTGCTGAAGATTTTCCGCAGATGAACAGGAATGCAGCGAATCCGGTGTCGTTTACCGTCACGCAAAAGTCATTTAAACATCTGCTGGGTCAAACTCAGTACGCGATGGCTGCCCAGGATGTGCGTTACTACCTAAATGGCATGTTGCTGCAGGTAGAAGGCAATGCACTGCGTTCCGTAGCTACAGATGGCCATCGTCTGGCATTTGCTCAAACAGCTATTACCGAAAATCTGGAAAAGCAGGAAATCATCCTGCCACGTAAATCGGTGCTGGAACTGGCACGTTTGTTGGCTGATTCTGAAGACCCACTCAACATCACATTGGCGCACAATCAAACACGTTTCTCGTTTGGTGATGTGGTTTTTGTTACCAAATTGATTGATGGCAAGTTCCCGGATTACACCCGTGTTATTCCACCATCATTCTCGAACGAGTTGCCGTTGAATCGCATTGGCTTTAGCCAGGCACTGCAACGCGCCCGTATTCTTTCGAATGAAAAATTCTCGGGTGTTCGGCTGATTCTAGAAAATGGCGTACTAAAAATTAGTGCAGCCAATGCCGAACAGGAAGAGGCACAGGAAGAAATCGAAGTCGATTACAACGGTGATCGACTGGATATTGGTTTTAACGTGAATTACCTACTGGATGTATTGGGTCATGTCACCGATGAACAAATCGTCTGGCGTTTCAATGATTCCAATTCAAGTGCACTTTTTGGTCCGGCAGATAACAGTACGTTCAAGTACGTTGTTATGCCGATGCGTATCTAAGTCAGCACTGACAACGAAATACTCTGTTTGAATTACTAAGTTGAAAACGATGGCCGAAAAGAAACCTATCGCAGCACCTGATTACGACGAATCCTCGATTCAGCAACTGGAAGGTCTGGAAGCAGTTCGTAAGCGTCCGGGCATGTACATCGGTGATACCTCCGATGGCAGTGGTCTGCATCACATGGTGTTTGAAGTAGTGGATAACGGTATTGATGAAGCACTAGCAGGTCATTGTGATAACATTGCCGTGACCATCCATGCCGATAACTCGATCTCGGTAAAAGATAACGGCCGTGGTATTCCTACCGGTATCAAATTCGATGACAAGCACGAACCCAAGCGTTCAGCTGCTGAAATCGTCATGTGCGTGCTGCACGCCGGTGGTAAGTTCAATCAGAACAGTTACAAGGTATCCGGTGGTCTGCACGGCGTGGGTGTTTCCTGTGTGAATGCCTTGTCGCAGTGGCTCAAGCTTACCATCCGTCGTGATGGCAAAAAGCACTTCATGGAGTTTAACCAGGGCAAGCCGGTTAACCGTGTTTTGGAAATGCAGAATGGTGTGGAAGTATCACCGCTGCAAATCATTGGCGAGACAGAAAATCGCGGTACCGAAGCCCACTTCCTGGCAGATCCGGAAATTTTCGGCAAAGTCGAATTCCACTATGAAATTCTGGCCAAGCGTCTGCGTGAGCTGTCGTTCCTGAACAATGGTGTACGTATTCGCCTGGTCGATCAGCGCAACGGCAAAGAGGAAGACTTCGCATTCTCGGGCGGCGTTAAGGGCTTCGTTGATTACACCAACAAGAACAAAACCGTGTTGCACCCGAATGTATTCTATTCAACCGGCGAATCCAAAGCCGGTGAGTCGACCATTTCGGTGGAAGTGGCCATGCAGTGGAATGACTCGTACGCTGAAAACGTGCTCTGCTTCACCAACAACATTCCACAATCGGATGGTGGTACGCACCTTACCGGTCTTCGTGCTGCGATGACACGAGTCATCAACAAGTACATCGAAGAAAACGATATCGCCAAGAAGGCTAAGGTCGACATCACTGGTGACGATATGCGCGAAGGTCTCACCTGTGTGCTGTCGGTAAAGATGCCGGATCCGAAGTTTGCGTCGCAAACCAAGATGAAGCTGGTGTCGTCCGAAGCCCGTCCGGCTGTTGAAGAAGTGGTTGCCCAGAAACTGGCTGACTTCCTGCTTGAGCGCCCGGCCGATGCCAAAGTAATTACCGGTAAGATCGTTGAAGCTGCCCGTGCTCGTGACGCCGCCCGTAAGGCGCGCGAAATGACGCGTCGTAAGAGCGTCATGGACGGTGTGGGTCTGCCTGGCAAACTGGCGGACTGTCAGGAAAAAGATCCTAACAAGTGCGAACTGTACCTGGTGGAGGGTGACTCCGCCGGCGGCTCAGCCAAGCAAGGTCGTGATCGTAAGTTCCAGGCCATTCTGCCGCTCAAGGGTAAGATCCTCAACGTCGAAAAGACCCGTTTTGACAAGCTCATCGGCTCACAGGAAATTGCCACGCTGATTACCGCTCTCGGTACCGGCATTGGCAAAGACGAATACAAGCCGGAAAAACTACGCTACCACCGCATCATCATCATGACCGATGCCGACGTCGATGGTGCACACATCCGTACGCTGCTGCTCACCTTCTTCTACCGTCAGATGCCGGAGCTGGTCGAACGCGGTCATATCTACATTGCCCAGCCACCGCTGTACAAGATTAAGCACGGCAAGACCGAGCGTTATCTGAAGGATGACCACGAATACAACCAGTTCCTGCTGCAAATGGCGTTGAATGAAGCCAAACTACAACCTGCCAAGGGTAAAGCCATCGAAGGCGACGCCCTGGGCGATTTGGCCCGTAGCTTCATCCTGTCCGAAGCCATTATCGACCGACTGTCGTATCTGATTCACCCGGAAGTGTTGCATACGCTGGTTAACGACAATCTCTCGATCGACCTGAGCGATAAGAAAGCCGCTCAGAGCGCCGCAAAAGAGCTGACTAAGGCCCTTGGTTCAGGACCGGCCAGTGCGTCGCATGAGAAGCCTTTGGAGATCGTTCCTGCCTATGATGCCAACCGTGAGAGCTGGGTACTTCGCCTCGAACGCTGGCACCACGGTAACCTGAAGCTGGGTCTGATCGATAACGAGTTTCTCAGCTCCGGCGATTACACCCAGTTGCGTAAGACGGCCGAATTGCTGGCCGACCTCACCAATGGCGGTGCTGTTATCCATCGTGGCGAGAAGCAGCAAACCGTTACCCGTTTCAGCGAAGCCATGACCTGGTTGTTTGGCGAAGTCGAGCGCGGCATCAGTAAGCAGCGCTATAAAGGCCTGGGCGAGATGAACCCCGAGCAACTGTGGGAAACCACCATGGACCCTAACGTCCGTCGTCTGCTCAAAGTTCAGATCGAAGACGCTATCGGCGCCGACCAGATCTTCTCTACGCTCATGGGCGAACTGGTAGAACCACGTCGCGCCTTTATCGAAACCAACGCACTCACGGCGCGCAATATCGACGCCTAAAAGATCGTATGAACAAAACACGGCTCGCGTATTGCGGGCCGTTTTTGTTTAAGGGTATTAAACCGAATTTAACAGAAGTTAGCTGCACGTTGACTACACGTTAACAGAATATAAAGAAACATTAAAATGACTAAAGCCGCTAAACCGCTCAGTATTGAACAAATTTTGCAGAACCAGGGTTTTGGTGCCCGCAAACTGTGCCGTATTCTCGTGCGCAATGGTTCGGTGCAGGTGAATGGCAATCTTTGCGAAGACCCGGACGAAGTCTTTCCAACCGAAGGGCTCACGCTGGAAGTTGAAGGGGTGGATGGCGTTTGGCCATTTTGTGACAAAGCCTACATCCTGCTCAACAAACCGGAAGGCTATGAATGTTCCCGTGCGCCCAAGCACCACTCAAGTATATTGGCCTTACTGGCCGACCCGTTGCGCGCTCGTGATATATAACCCGTGGGTCGGCTCGATGTAGAAACCACTGGGCTTCTATTGCTCACCGATGACGGCCAGTGCATCCACGTGCTCACATCCCCCAAGCATGCCGTGCCCAAAGTCTATCGCGCTACCTTGGCCGAGTCGGCGGATCAGTCACTGTGTGACAAACTTCTGGCCGGCGTGTTGCTCAAGGACGAGGAAGAAACCATCGCCGCAGATGCCTGTCGTCTGATTGATCCGGCCACGCTGGAAATGACCATTACTCAGGGTAAATATCACCAGGTGCGCCGCATGATTGCCGCAGCGAGTAATCACGTCAATGCACTCCAAAGAACTGCTATTGGCGAACTGGTTCTGCCCAACGATCTGGCACCGGGTGAGTGGCAATGGTTCAATGCCGAGCAGATGCGCAAGGCGGGTTGGATGCCAAGATAATCACCGGACGATGTTCCACGTGAAACATCCCGACATCCGAATCGGTTTATTGGTTGTATAGAGGTGATAATGTTTCACGTGAAACACCCTCTGAGCTTTCCCGATTGAGGTAATGACATGGCTTCAATGACACTCACCGAAATGCGCTACATCACGGCGCTGGATAAAACACGGCACTTTGGTAAAGCGGCGGATTTGTGTCACGTGAGCCAGCCTACTTTGTCGGTCGCTATCAAAAAGGTCGAGCAACAGATCGGGGCGCCTCTATTTGAACGAGGTGCGTCCGAAATAAAAACCACGCCCCTCGGTGAGCAGGTAGTGGCCCAGATAAAGCGGGTTCTAGACGAAGCGCTCCGATTGGAAGAAATCGCGACACAGAGTCGGGATCCCCTCAAGGGGGCGCTGCGTGTGGGGGTGATCTACACCATTGCACCTTATCTGTTGCCGGCGCTGATTCCGGTGTTGCATAAACTCGCGCCCGATATGCCACTGTTTTTGCGCGAAGACTTCACGGCAAACCTCATCCCGATGCCGAAGGAAGGGGAGTTAGACGTCTTGATCCTGGCCTTGCCCGTAGAGATGCCCGGCATAGTGACACAGCGTGTCTATGAAGAGCCGTTTCGTGTGGTTGTGCCGGCCGGCCATGAATGGGCGGGGCGGGCGTCTATCAATAACGACGAACTGAATGGGCAGAATCTGTTGCTGTTGGGCAGCGGTAACTGCTTTCGGGATCAGGTGCTGGAGGCCTGTCCACGATTGCAGAGCGCAGAGGGATTGGTCGGCTCCATGGAAGGGAGCTCGTTGGAAACCATTCGACACATGGTGGCCAGCGGGGCGGGCATCGCCGTTATGCCCAGCTCGATAGCCGATCCGCTGATCGCTAAAGAGCCCATGGTTAAAGTGCTGACCTTTACCGAATCCGGTAAAAAGCGGGCGGCGAATCTCGCTGCAGATACCGCCGGCCGTACGGTTGGTCTGTCTTGGCGCGCGACATTTCCGCGCCCTAAAGCCATTGATGCAGTTCGCCAGGCTATTCTAGCCTGCCAGTTGCCGGGCGTGAGAAAGGCCCATTAACTGCGTGTTTCACGTGAAACATCGAAGCGCCCAGCAACAATCAGGCCAGACAGTCGCTCAAAATCCGGGCGAGTGCTGCGCGATCCGGCTCGGCGCGTACGGTTGAAGTAGGGCGTTTGGCCGGTGCCCAGATCGGATCGGGGAAGTGGGTGTCGTCAGCCCAGCGCGGAATAACATGCCAGTGCACGTGTGGTACTACATTGCCCAAACTGGCCAGATTGATCTTGGTCGGTTGCATCAAATCCCGCAAAGCAGACTCGACCACACACACCGCTTTCATTAGTGCCGATCGGTCTTCAATTGGAAGATCGGTCATTTCTGCCGCATGACGGTTCAGAATCACTCGGCAAAATCCCGGCCAGGCGGTATCGTTCACGGCAATAATCCGGTAGAGATCATTTTTGAAGAGAATGTCTTCACCGTCGGTCTGGCACAGCGGACAGGCGTTTTTTGTCATGGGTGTCCCGTATATAAATCGTTATTAATCAATGAGTTGCAAAAACATAGAACCGCTAAAGTCGAAATGAGGCGTTTTTTTAACGTCCCCTAGGCTTAGGTATACCCGATGCCTAATTTTCAGCAAGGTCTTCCGGGGCAAAATTAACGATTTCATCCAGTTTCAAAACCCAGCCGGCTTCACCTGGGGTCAGTACTGACGCAATCCACCGGTCGGATTACTGTTGGTGTCACCCGGGCGATAAATCGGGAATCGTCGGGCAAGACGGGTTTCAACCACCGAGAATTCATCATGGCCCATATAGCCTGCACTGGCCTCTTTGTCGTCCATGATGTCCGGCATAAAAATCATCGAAAGCGATTTCTTATGATTTGCCGCATAGCCGATAAAGCCGCCGTAACTGCCCGAACCTGCCGATGTCGTGTAGACCAGAATTTCCGGTGAGCCATCGGCATTCAGGTCGGCCACTTCGGCCTCCGTCACGGAGCCGTTAATCCCGCGTGTGATTACCCGGTTATCGAGCTTGAGACCCTTGGGTTTGATGGTCAGTGTATTAATCGACCCTTTGTTGGTCACGTGCACTTTAAAACTAATCCCCTGCAGCTCCAGGGTTTGCTCGAAGTCCGCTGCCCAGACAACATTGCTAGTCGTTAGGCAGAGAGCAAAAAGAAGGGCGTTGGTTTTGCTCATGAAGTGTCTAAGGTTTGAATGTTAGTGCTTGCTGCTGTTGAATGAACGGGTTTCCCCGATGCTGAAAAGCATAAACGTATCTGGCGAAATGTTGGCGTCTTTTCTGGCCAGGTCAAAAGCCGCGGGCGGATGATCCAGTGACTCATCGCTCAGTCCATCAAAGGTGCCCCAATGAATGCCGATGGCGCGTTTGGCTTTAACCGTCTTAAAGGTTTCAATCGCTTCGTGCGGGTCGATGCGCGCGCTTCATAAACCAGCGCGGGTCGTAAACGCCAATGGGTATGGCGGCCAAATCAAAGCCGCCGTGCGCTTTGCCGATGTCTTCAATGTCTTGCGAGTAGGCCAGGTCGCCGGCAAACCAGAAGCGGAAGTGTGGCTGTTCCACGACCCAGCTGCCCCACAGAGTTTTATTGCGGTCGAAGGGTGAACGCTTGCCGTCGAACTGTCGCGATTCATCCCAATCCACGGCGATTACATTAGGGTTGCTGCCGCTCACACGGGCACCTGGTACGTTATCGGCAAACCAGTGGTCGACGCCCAGCGGCACATAAAAGATCGGCGCACCGCCGGGTTGTTGGGCGAGACGGCGCACGGTGTCCAGATCGAGATGATCGTAGTGATTGTGGGAGATAAACACCGCATCGATGTGCGGTAAATCGGCAAAGGGAATGCCGGGATCCTGTCCGCGTTTGGGGCCGAGTAGCGGCACGGGTGAGGCATACTCGGCATACACCGGATCGAACAGAAAGTTTTTGCCATCGCTCTGGTAGAGCAGGTTGGAGTGCCCGATCCACGTCACCTGCGCATCCCCTTGTGGGTTGTTCAGGCGGTTGAGGTTAACCGCCATTTGTGGTGTAGCCTTGTTCGGCGGCTTGGGCAGTCCCTGTGTAATGCGATCCCACTGCCAGCGCACAAAGTGTTCGCTTTTTGAGAGATCTGCATAGCGATTTAAGAACCTGCCATCGCCATCCCGGGTAGATGCGGCAAAGCTTGTCGGTGCCAGAAGCGTGCAGGCAATCGCGAAAATTGCGCAGTGATAACGCTGGTTCATGCGCATGGATCGAATTTTAGGCAGAAACATAAAAGCCCTATTCGCTCGTGTATTTCGGCCGCATGCTCCGACGTGTTGTTAATTAGCTCATGCAGTACTTCTGATCAGGCATTTTTGAATTAGGGCGGTAAATGTTCCAGATCCGGTCGTGGTATCGATCCCCGCCAGCTAAATAAAGAAAGGAACCAATGTTGATGTGGGCGAACAATCAAGATTGGCTCCTTGCTGGTTTATAGCAACACGCGCTCAATACTGCCGCTGTTAGCCGTCTTCACGTAGTCTGCCATCCAGTTCTCGCCCAGAATATTCTTGGCGAGTTCTACAACGATGTAGTCGGCATCGGTGTCGGCATCATCACGGAAGCGCGATAGACCTTGTAGGCAGGATGGACATGAGGTCAGCACTTTAACCTGACCCGTAAAGCCATCAGCGCGCAACGCATTGGCGCCCTGCTCCATTTCTTCCTGTTTGCGGAAGCGTACTTGCGTTGAAATGTCCGGGCGCGTTACGGCCAGCGTACCCGACTCGCCGCAGCAACGGTCATTGAGCGGCACGGCCGTACCCATCAGCTCGCTCGAGACCTTGAGCGGTGTATAGGTCTTCATCGGCGTATGGCACGGGTCGTGGTACATGTATCGCGTACCTTCAACGCCTTCCAGCTTAACGCCCTTCTCCATCAGATACTCGTGAATATCCAGCAGGCGGCAGCCCGGGAAGATACGTTCGAACTGGTACTTCTGCAGCTGATCTATACAGGTACCGCAGGAAACGATCACCGTTTTGATATCCAGATAGTTCAGTGTGTTCGCCACGCGATGGAACAGCACGCGGTTGTCGGTGGTGATACGCTGACCCTTATCCTCTTGGCCGCCCGAAGTTTGCGGGTAGCCGCAGCACAGGTAGCCCGGTGGCAAAACCGTCGTCGCACCTACTTCGTAGAGCATGGCTTGCGTGGCCAGACCCACTTGTGAGAACAGACGCTCCGAACCACAGCCCGGGAAGTAGAAAACCGCTTCCGACTCTTCGGCGCTCAGCTTCGGATTACGGATCACCGGAATGACCTTATCGTCCTCAATATCTAGCAATGCGCGCGCAGAGCGCTTGGGCAGATTGCCTGGCATCGGCTTGTTGATGAAGTTGATGATTTGCGTACGCACCGGCGGCTTGTGCATCGTAGCGGGCGGATGCGCCACCTGATCCTGGATCAGATGCAGCGACTTGCCCAATTTGTAGAGCTTGTTCTGTGCAGCATAACCAAAGCGGATCATCACCTCTCGGATGCCCTTGATGAACATCGGGTCCTTGATGGTCAGGAAGGCCATGGCCGCTGCAGTGCCTGGATTGAATTTTTGCTTGCCCTGCTTGCGCAGCAGGTTACGCATGGCGATGGTGATATCACCGAAATCAATATCGACCGGACAAGGTTTTTCGCAACGGTGGCACACCGTACAGTGTGCGGCCACATCATCGAACTCCGCCCAGTGCACCAGCGATACGCCGCGACGGGTTTGCTCTTCGTACAGGAAGGCTTCGATCAGCAGCGAGGTGCCCAAAATCTTGTTGCGTGGCGAATACAGCAGATTGGCGCGTGGCACGTGTGTCGAACACACTGGCTTGCATTTGCCGCAACGCAGACAGTCTTTCACCATCGCCGAGATTTCGCCGATACCCGACTGCTCCATCACGATCGATTCGCTACCGATCAGGTTGTAGCTTGGAGTATACGCTTTATCCAGATTGCCCCCACGCATCAGCTTGCCGCGGTTGAAGTGGCCTTCTGGATCCACCTTCTCTTTGTAGGCCCAGAATGCGGCCATCTCGTTATCTTCGAGATAATCGATCTTGGTAATGCCGATACCGTGTTCGCCCGAAATCACGCCATTAAGCGAGCGCGCCAGAATCATGATGCGGTCCACCGCCGCGTTGGCGGTTTGCAGCATCTGGTAGTTGTCCGAGTTCACGGGCAGGTTGGTGTGCACGTTACCGTCACCGGCGTGCATGTGCAGTGCCACGAACACGCGGCCGCGCAGCACTTCCTTATGAATCGCGTTAATACAATCCAGTATCGGGCGATACACGTTGCCGTCAAAAATGCTTTCCAGCGCGGGCTTAAGTTCCTGCTTCCACGACACGCGCACGCTGTAATCCTGCAGACGGTGGAATAGCACGGGGTTAGCCGCTTTGTTTTCCAGCGGGCCAGCCACTACGCCGATTGCGGCGAACGAGGCTTCGGCTTCGCCGAGCGGCGTATCCAGATGATTGAGCAGCCACTGCCAACGGGTGCGTACTTGCGCCACGGCTTCGAGCGCTCGTTGGGCGCGATCACCAATCAGCACGTCTTTACCCACATTCGCATCGCCGGCATCTAGCGTGAGATTGCCACCCAGATAGTCGCTAAGCGCATCGCACAGCGCCAGCTTGTTGGCGATAGAAAGTTCGATATTGATGCGTTCGATACCGTCGCAGTAATCACCCATGCGTGGCAGCGGAATCACCACGTCTTCATTCAGTTTGAAGGCGTTGGTGTGTTTGGAAATCGCCGCCGTGCGTGAACGATCCATCCAGAAGTTCTTACGTTGTTCCGGGCTTACGGCAATAAAGCCTTCGGCTGCACGCAGATTGCACATGCGCACCACATCGGAGGCGGCCTGCATGACGGCTTGCTTGTCATCGCCAACCAGATCTCCGATCAGCACCATCTTCGGGCGACCATGGCGCTTGGCTTTCGTGGCATAGCCCACGGCTTTCAGGTAACGCTCGTCCAAATGTTCCAGACCGGCCAGCAGCACACCCAGATCGCGGCCGCCGCCATTTGGTTTGAAGTAATCGGTAATTTCTACAATGGCCGGCACGGCTTCTCGTACCTGGCCAAAGAATTCCAGACACACCGTATGTGTATGCGCCGGCATCTTATGTAGCACCCAGCGGGCCGCCACGATAATGCCGTCGGTGCCCTCTTTCTGAACGCCCGGTATGCCACCGAGGAACTTGTCGGTCACATCCTTGCCCAGACCCACCTTGCGGCAGGTGGCGCCCGGTAGCGAAAGAATCTCTTCGCCCAGATGTTTTTTGCCACTCGCATCAAAACGCGTCAGGCGAAAGCGGATGGTTTCCTGTTCGTGAATCTTGCCCAGATTGTGGTCAAGGCGTTCTACTTCCAGCCAGTTGCCATCCGGCGTCACCATCTTCCACCAGGCCAGATTGTCGAGCGCGGTGCCCCACAACACAGCCTTTTTACCGCCGGCATTCATGGCGATGTTGCCACCAATGCACGAGGCTTCGGCAGACGTCGGGTCGACAGCAAGTACCAGGCCGGAGCGTTCAGCCGCTTCCGAAACACGTTTGGTCACCACACCGGCGCCCGTGCGCACGGTGCCTACCTGGCTATCCACGCCCGGCAGATTCACAAACTCTACCGGCGCAATGTCGATGAGTTTTTCGGTATTGATCACCACCGAGTCGGCGGTGAGCGGCACAGCACCACCGGTGTAGCCGGTGCCGCCGCCACGCGGAATAATGGTCAGGCCGAGTTTGATGCAGTTGCGCACCAGCGGGCCGATCTCTTCTTCGGTATCCGGGTAGAGCACCACGAACGGGTACTCCACGCGCCAGTCGGTGGCATCAGTTACGTGCGATACACGGGCCAGGCCATCAAAGGCGATGTTGTCTTTACGGGTGTGCTTGGTCAGCGTGCGCAGCACCTTGCGGCGGCGGGCAGCACTGGTATCCAGATGTTTCGCAAAACGGGTAATGGCTTCGCCGGTGGCCTTGAGCAGTTGGGCCACCTTCTCGTTGCCGTCGCGGCGTTTTTCAATTTCGGCCAGGCGGTGACGCAGCGCGGAGATCAGTGCCGTCTGACGCTGACGGTTCTGCAGCAGATCGTCTTCGAGGTACGGGTTGCGTTGCACGACCCAGATATCGCCCAGCACTTCGTACAGCATACGGGCAGAGCGGCCAGTCACACGTTCGCCACGCAGCGCGTCGAGGATCGCCCAGTTTTCCTGGCCGAGCAGACGGATCACGATCTCCCGGTCGGAGTAAGAGGTGTAGTTATAGGGGATCTCGCGAAGGCGTGCGTTCATGATTTTCTGAATGGGGGCGATTAGGGTTTGGAGCCATCTTTCTGAGCTCATATTGTAGCGCAACAGAGGAGCTGGCAAGGCTGTTACATTGTCCGAAATCCCTGATAAAACCGTGCCTTGCATGGGGTTTTGGGGTTAGGGTACATGATCTGCCGCTCTTTGCGCCCACCAGTATAATGCAAACACGCGCCGCCGTTGCGTTTTGCGCTGCACTTACAACGACCTTAAAGCTCTGATTGCCATGACTGCCAAGACTGATGTGCCCTTCCCGTTGACCGACTATCTGCGCCGCATCGAAGCGGCTGAGGTCTACGACGTGGCTATTGAGTCGCCGCTGGATTTTGCGCCGAACCTATCGCGCCGTATTGGCAATAATGTCTTCTTCAAGCGTGAAGACCAGCAGCCTGTATTTTCATTCAAATTGCGCGGCGCTTATAACAAGATGGCCAAGCTGTCGCCTGATGCACTCAAGCGCGGCGTAGTCGCGGCCTCCGCTGGTAATCATGCTCAGGGTGTGGCGCTCTCGGCCCAGAAGCTGGGTTGTCGTGCTATCATTGTTATGCCGATGACCACACCGGGTATCAAGGTTGATGCTGTGCGTTCGCGGGGTGGCGAGGTGGTGCTGTTTGGTGAGTCTTTTGATGATGCTTATAACGAAGCGCGCCGCCTGGAAAAAGAAGAAGGTCTGACCTTCGTGCATCCCTTTGATGATCCGGATGTGATTGCCGGTCAGGGCACGGCGGGTTTGGAGATCATGCGCCAACACCCGAAACCTATCGATGCCATTTTTTGTTGTGTCGGTGGCGGCGGCCTTATTGCTGGGGTGGCTGCTGCAGTCAAACAGGTGCGTCCCGAAATCAATATCATTGGTGTCGAAGCCATCGATGCCGATGCCATGACTCAGTCGCTGGCCGCCGGGTATAGTGTGCGCCTTGATCAGGTGGGCCTCTTCGCCGATGGTGCAGCCGTTAAGCAGGTGGGCGACGAATGTTTCCGTATTGCCGAAGCGTATGTCGATGAAATGATTCGGGTTGATAACGATGCCATCTGCGCCGCCATCAAAGATGTATTTGAAGATACCCGTTCGGTGCTGGAGCCGGCCGGTGCGCTGACCGTTGCCGGTATGAAGACCTGGGCCGCGCAAAACAACGCGCAGGGTAAAACTCTGGTGGCCGTGGCCTCGGGCGCGAATATGAATTTTGATCGTCTGCGCTTTGTGGCCGAACGTGCCGAACTCGGCGAGCAGCGCGAAGTCATTCTTGCCGTTACCCTACCGGAAAAACCGGGCAGCTACCGCAAGTTCTTGTCCTTGCTAGGTAATCGCAGCATTACCGAATTTAACTACCGCTTTAATGATCCGGCTGCTGCCCATGTATTTGTGGGGATCAAGATCGCTAACCGAGCCGAGCTTGCTGCCTTGGTCGATAAGCTAAAGGCCGAGGGCTATGCCACGCTGGATCTGACCGATGACGAAATGGCTAAACTCCACGTGCGGCACATGGTCGGTGGTCACACCCCCAAATCGGTGGGCGCACTCAATGAACTGGTTTACCGCTTCGAATTTCCCGAGCGCCCGGGTGCGTTGATGAAGTTCCTTGAGAACATGAGCGCCGGTTGGAACATCAGCCTCTTCCACTATCGCAATCATGGCGCCGACTTTGGTCGTGTATTGGTGGGCTTTCAGGTGCCGCCAGATGACATGCCTGCCTTTGATGCGTTTCTGGCCGGCCTGGGCTGTCCTTTCCGCGACGAGCGTGAAAACCCTGCTTACCGATTGTTCCTTGCCTAAACGATAACGCCCGAAATGTTCGATATCACCATTTACTTGCTGGCGGGTTCGCTGGTGCTGATTGGCTGGGCGCTGTGTCGCCTGCTGCCGCGCGTGCCTGGGTCCGGTGGTGTGAGGGGGCTGCGTTTCTGGCTGGCGTTGTTGCTCGTTGTTGCTTTTGATCGAGCGCTTAATACGGCCTTCTTTACGGTGCAGACCACGCTTTACGATGCATCCGATGCGCTATTAGGCCTCGGCCAGGCTGCTTTGCTCTACGTGCTCACGGGAATGGCGCTCAAACAAACAAGCGCATCCGCTTAAAGCACCAGCCCTTTTTCGGTAATCCAGCCATCGAGCGGCACATCGTGTGCCTGCGGGTGTATGTCGTCCACCAGTTGCCTGGAAAACAACACGCCAATCGTTTTGATGCTGGGGATTAAAGGCAGGGTGCGGTCGTAATAGCCGCCGCCATAGCCCAGCCGGTAACCTGCTTTATCTAGACCCAGGCACGGAATAAACACCTGTTTGGGAACGACGCTTGTTGCCGGATTTGCCGGAGGGGCATAGATACCGGCCTCATCCATGGTCAGTCGTACGTTCGGTTGCCACAAATAAAACTCCAGCGGTGCGCAGGCGGTCACTACGCGCGGCAGACAAACTGCTACCCCTGAGGCATACCATTCATGCATCAGTGGCTGGATATCGGGTTCTTTGGTAATCGGGTAATAAAACGCAAACGGTGTCGGTGGCGGATGAAAGTGGTCTTCCAGAATGTCGCAGATGGCGCGGCTAAAATCAGCGTGGTCCTGTGTCGCTAACTGACGGCGCCACGCTTTCATGCGCGTACGTAGCGTACTGCGATAGAATTTTTCATCCGTTGGTGTCGACATAAGTCGGACACTAGCACACTGCTGATTGAATTTACTTGTCGGGTTTTACGATGACCTTTGCTGTTTCTGCACGATTGCCTGCATTACCCGTTACCTTCAAACGTGGGCTGGCACTGAGTCTGCTGGCCTTTGCTATTAATGCAACGGCACAGGACGCGACGTATCTCAGTGCACGTGATGCAGTTAAAAATGGTCAACTGGGTAAAGTGGAGCAACTCTATCCACAGCTTAAACAGCACGAACTGGCGCCCTACGTCGAGTCGTGGCTGCTTAAGCCGCAGCTGAGTAACGACAGCCCCGAGATCCGCGCCTTCCTTAAAAAGTACGATGGCGAACGCCCGGCAGAATTGCTGCGGGCCGATTGGATTCGCGCCCAGGCCAAACAGGACAACTGGATCCTCGTCGCCCAGCAGGGTGTGCTGATGCTGCAACCCGAGCCCGATGTGCAGTGTTATGGTCTTCAACCCCGCGTTAGCAATGGCGACAGTGCCGCACGCGATCAGGCCAATGTGCTGTGGATTACCGGAGTCGATTCGCCCGATGCCTGTCAGGGTCTGTTCGACGCCATGTGGGCTAATGGCTCGCTGAATGCTAGTGATGGTTGGGTGCGTGCCCGTCGTCAGGTGGCCATGAACAAACTGAACCAGGCACGCCAGACCCTGAGCGTGATGCGTGTTAATGTCAACGATGCCGCCGGTGGCCTGGATGCCGTGCTCAGCCGCCCGGTGATTTATCTGGAGCGCATGGGTACGCCAAACGACGATACCCAGAAAGAATTGGCCACCCTGGCACTAGTGCGCATGGCGCGTAATGAGCCGGGGAGCGCCGTGTCAGCAATCAAGCGCTACGGTGGGAATCTGGATAAGGCGCAGCAGGAATATGTGTGGGGCATCATTGCTTGGCAGTTAGGCATTCAGCAAAGCCCGGAAGCGCTGGATGCGGCAAAACGTAGCGGTACCGTGTTGTTGCCGGACGACGCCATAGCCTGGCGCATACGTGTGGCGTTGCGTGCGCAGGATTGGAGCCTGGTGCGCAAAGATATCGAAGCCATGCCCGAACCGATGATCAATTCGCCTGAATGGGTATACTGGCTGGGTCGCGCCTATAAAGCTCAGGGTAAAGACGGCGCCGCCGAAGATCAGTTTAAAAAGATCGCTGGCCAACCTAATTTCTACGGCATTCTGGCCACTGAAGAACTGGGCGGGCGCGCCAAGTTGCCGACTCAGGCATCGCCAGCCACCGCTGATGAAATCCGTCAGGTCGAACGTCAGCCCGGTATTCGCCGGGCACTGGCCATGTACCGGTTGGATCTGCGCCCCGAAGGCGTAAAAGAATGGAACTGGGCGCTGCGCGGTATGAACGATCGTCAGCTGCTGGCCGCCGCAGAAATTGCGCAACGTAATCAGATCATTGACCGCTCGATCAGCGCAGCAGACCGCACCAAAGAGGAGCACAACTACAAACTGCGCTTCCCGACCCCGCATTCCGAAAAGATCGTGCCGCATTCCGACCGACAGAATCTGGATAAGGCCTGGGTTTATGGCCTCATGCGCCAGGAAAGCCGCTTTGTGACCAATGCCAAATCCAACGTAGGCGCCGCGGGCCTGATGCAGGTGATGCCATCCACCGGCAAATGGATCGCCAACAAGATTGGTGTCAAATTGGGCCCGGGCGATCTGCACGACCCCGATACCAACGTCATGCTGGGCATCACCTACATGCGCCTGGTGCTGGAAAGTCTCGATAACCACCTGGTACTGGCCTCGGCCGCCTATAACGTCGGCCCCGGCCGAGCCCGTAAGTGGCGAGATGTGAAGCCGCTGGAAGGCGCCATCTATGCCGAAACCATCCCCTTCTCCGAAACCCGGGATTACGTAAAAAAGGTGATGAGCAACGCGGTGTTCTATCAGACCGTCATGACTGGCAATTCGCCGTCGCTTAAAGTCATGTTGGGTACCATTGCGCCAAAGAGCAGCAAAGGCGATTCAGCGCCAGAACTGCCCTGAAATGGCATAAAATGTTGGAATCAGCGATTAACTACTGATCAGACGATCGACCAAGGAAGACTCATGCTGAAGAACCACAAAATTCTCCTCATTGGTGGCACCGGTTTTGTTGGACGTCATCTGGCCCGTGCGCTGGTCGAGGCGGGTGTGCAAGTTACCATCCCGACCCGTCGCTATGAAAAGAACCGCGACATCACCATGTTGCCGAGCGTGATCCTAGTCGAAGCCGACGTCAACGAAGAGGGTGTGCTAGAACATTTGGCTACCGGCAAAGATGCTGTCATCAACCTCGTGGGTATTTTGCATGGCGCAACACCGGCCATTCCTTACGGTAAAGAATTCGTCGCGGCGCACGTTGAACTCCCGAAAAAGATTGTAGCCGTCTGTAAGGCCACCGGTGTTAAGCATCTGGTGCATATGAGCGCCCTGCACGCCAGCAATCGTGCCCCATCAGAGTATCTGCGCTCCAAGGCTGCGGGTGAAGCCGTGGTCAATGAATCCGGCCTGATCACCACCATCTTCCGCCCATCCGTTATTTTCGGCATGCGCGATACGTTCCTGAACATGTTCGCCAAGTTGCTGCGCACGTTCCCGATTTTGCTGTTGGCTTCGGCCGGTGCCCGCTTCCAGCCAGTCGCTGTATCCGATGTCGCCGATGCGTTTGTACAAGCCCTGACCAACCCGAGCATGCAGAACAAAACCTTTGATCTGTGTGGCCCGAAGGTCTACACGCTTAAAGACCTCGTGGCTTACACCGGCGAAGTGATTGGCTACAAGCGCAAACTGATTGAGCTGCCAGAAAGTTTGGTGTATGTACAGGCAGGCTTTCTGTCACTGCTGCCCAACCCGATGATTTCGCAAGACAACCTGCGTTCCATGGAAGTGGATAGCGTTTGGACATCGGATTGCGTTGCCTCAGCCGGTTGGAATCCACAGCCGCTGGAAGCCGTGGCACCGTTGTATCTGCTCGATAGCGGTAATGCGGCGCAGTTGGCCGAATACCGTAGCCGCGCCGGTCGCTAAGCGTTTTAAACAACTGCGCCACGGCTGAGAGACCCTCGTCGTGAAAATTTATGTGGTCGGCGGCGCGGTTCGCGATCGTCTGCTCGGGTTAACCCCGGGCGATCGTGACTATGTGGTGGTTAGCGGCTCGCCGGATGAAATGATTGCAGCGGGTTATCAACCCGTGGGCAAAGACTTCCCCGTATTTCTGCATCCTAAAACGCACGAAGAATATGCGTTAGCCCGTACCGAGCGCAAAACCGGCCACGGCTATCACGGCTTCAATTGCTATGCAGCGCCTGATGTCACGCTGGAAGAAGACCTCATTCGTCGAGATCTCACCATCAATGCCATGGCTGAAGATGACAGCGGCAACGTCATCGATCCGTATGGCGGGCAGCAGGATCTGCACGCCAAAGTGTTGCGCCATGTCAGCGAAGCGTTCACCGAAGATCCGGTACGTATTCTGCGCCTGGCACGCTTTGCGGCCCGATTCCCACAATTTAGCGTGGCACCGGAAACACAATCGCTGATGCGGGTGATGGTGCGTGCGGGCGAAACAAAACACCTGGTGGCAGAGCGTGTCTGGCAAGAGCTATCACGTGGTTTGATGGAGCAAAAACCCGAACGTCTGTTCGATGTGTTGGCTGCCTGTGGTGCGAGCGCTGATCTGTTCCCCGAGTTCCCCATCGTTAGCGGCCGCTTGAATGCCGCTGCAAGCGCCAACTTGTCCCTACCAGTTCGTGTGGCGCTCTTGTTGGCCGAATGTAGCCCGAAGCAAGTAGTAAAGCTGGCCGAAGCATTGCGTCTGCCCACCGATTGTCGCGATCTCGCCTTGCTTCTTGTGCGCCATCGAGCAGCGCTCCAGCAGCCCGATGCACTTAGCCCTGAAGATCAGTTGGAGACGCTGGAACGATGCGATGGATTACGTCGTGCCGATCGTTTCAAAGAATTACTCACCGCCTTGCCGTTTTTAGGCGCATCATCCGCGGTCGTTCAGCAATGGCTGCACATACAGCGCGCAGCAGCAGAAGTCGATGCCGGTGCCATCGCACTCTCTGTGCGTACCAAAGAACATATTGCAACGCGCATTCGCGATGCCCGGATTGAAGCGATCCGGAATATCGCTTAAGGAAACACTTTGTCAGACAACACTCTTTCTCTTGAAGTCATCAGCCGTTACCCCAGTAAAGGTAAGTGCCGCACACCACTGCTGTTTGTGCACGGCGTCTTTACAGCCGCCTGGTGTTGGTCGGAGCATTTTCTGGATTGGTTTGCCGAGCGCGGCTGGCCGGCGCATGCTGTTTCGGTTCGCGGCCACGGTGGGAGCGAGGGCCATGAATTGCTGGGCCAGTGGGGCATTGATCACTACGTCACCGATGTGATGCATGTGATCGAAGAACTGGGCGAAGCACCGGTGCTGATCGGTCACTCCATGGGCGGTTTTGTGGTGCAGAAATGTCTGGAGAAACAGGCGTTCCCTGCGGCTGTCCTCATGTGTTCGGTGCCCCATAAAGGCCTGCTTGCCAGCTCCCTGTCGATGATGTGGTCGCATCCGGATCTCATGGGTAGTTTGTCGCAACTGATGACCGGCGGCCCCGTAGATATCGACTCGCTCAAAAGTGCCTTGTTTGCCCAGCCGGCGTCCATGGCAGATTTACAACGTTATTTGATGCTTTCTCAGGTGGAGTCCCGGCGCGCCATTTGGGATATGACTATGTTCAATATGATCAATCCAGAGAGACTCAACCCAGGGCCCAAGCTGGTGATGGGTGCGGAGTTGGATCACATCATCCATGCCAATCAGGTATGTAGCACCGCTGAAGTCTACGGTGTAGAACCGGTCATCTTCCCAGGTATGGGCCATGGCATGATGCTGGAGTGGGATTGGGAACACGTGGCCAGCGTGCTTAACGACTGGTTGACCGCCGTTGTGCCGGATGCGCCGAAGGCCAAGAAATTGTAACCTGTTCAGCGCAGCGCTCAATGGATAGCTTACTGACGGCGCTCTTTGCGAATCCATTAGCGCAAATGTTTGGCGTTTTGGCCTACGCGGCTTCCGCTTGGTCAGTCTTGCAGAATCAGGAAGATCGCCTCAGGCTATACATGGCCATCAGCGCCTTGATCTGGGCATCGCATCATTTCCTCATGGCGTCTTATGTGGCTACCGTTATGTTTGTAGTCATTGCATATCGGCCGTATTGTTAAAGCAAGCTTGGCCGGTGCGCCTGGTCGTTGCGTTGGTATTTATGGGTATCAATGCCATTGGTACTTATGTAACCTGGGATGGCACCATTTCCTTGTTTGCATTTGCTGCTGCAACGTTGGCAACGATCGCAGTTCTTTTAACAACCGGCCTTTGGACCCGGTTGATATTAGTATCGGTCGAAATGCTCTGGCTGGTTTATAACGTTCATACTGGTTCATTCGGTGGTGTATTGGCCTGTGTCACCGATGGTGGCATCTTGATTTATGTGTTACTCACGGAATATGTCTTTAAAAGACAAAGGACACCCCGCTTCGAGTAACGTGTTTCCTGCTACGCTGCCGGCTTTTATTTACCGAGGCAAGCTATCGCTAGCGTTAGCAGAAGCAGCCCCAAGGCAAGACCCGCATAAGGATGCACATGCGTTATGAGTGCTGCGCAAAGGATACCGCTGACCACAAAAAGGCCAATCGATAACAATCGTCTCCGCCAGCGTTGATGGGCACGGCCGAGCAGAATAGTTTCTGATACAAATGCCGTGAGCGTCATGGTCATCAGATTGGTGGCCAGATCTGGGAGACCGTGAATACGCACGATGGCGCTGTGAATGCCCATGGCAAGGCATAGCAGTCCGACCAGTGCCCTGCCATGATACCCGGATGCCAGAACCGGATCGATTACCGGTAGCAAGAGTGCAAAAGCAAGTAGGCACCAGACAACGCTATAACAGGCCACGGCTTGTTTGCGCTGAGCGGCATGTTTAAGAACGAATGTGCCGATAACTATACCTATGATGAAGGCAATAACAGCTCGAACAAATTTTCCCGAGCTGTCTATGGGATGTGCCGTGCCGGCACTGATAGACATCATCATGAGGTTACCGGGCATCATTTCTGCAAAGACGCCATTCAGTACCATGAAGCAGGTAATGTCGATCAGACCACAAACGCAGGGCAGTAAGTAAAGACCGTGTTTGTATTGGAACAGACCGGGAGACTGCATAGATTGCCTATAAGGTATGCGAGCGATCGCTGCGGATAAAGCCGGGGGTGCGTAGATTAGCCGGTAGGCCTTTGCTGAGCAGAATGACTTTGAAAAACTCGCCCATCTCGGCCGGTGACAGCAGCGTTTGCACAGCGTGCTGGGTGCGTACCAGCGCCGGGGTCATCTGGCTGGGGTCTGCCGGTTGCTCGGCGGCCAGCAGATCAAGCAGGCCGGCATCCATGAGCCAACCTGCCTGGCTGCAGTAACCGGACACATCAAGTCCGGCATCGAAGCTGGCTTCGGCAATGGCGGTAAAGTCGACGTGGGCGGTAATGTCCTGCAGACCCGGCCAGTAGTAAGGGTCGGGATGCGCGCGGTGGCGGTAGTGGCACATGAGGGTGCCGCCAGTGCGCTCGTGGTGATAGAACTCGTGGCGCGGGAAGCCATAGTCGATGAGCAATAAGGCACCTTGGGTGAGCTTCTGCGCCAGGGTGGTAATCCAGGCCGGGCCCGCTTCGGGGATTTCCGTTGTGTAGTCATCCGGCCATTGATATTTTTCAGCGAGGGCGCGGATGTGTTCGGCGCGCTTCGGGTTGATGGTGCCGGATGCAGTGACAAAGCGGATGCCATCATCGGTACGTTCGATGCTGACGCCGAGTCGTTGCCCCTGGCCGGCTTGCCAGTGCACCAGTTCTACGGGCATGGCGTCGAGTACTTCGTTGCCAACGAGCACGCCTTTAATCTGTTCGGGTAGGCCACTCAGCCAGTGAATACGATCCATGAGATGCGGTACCGTGGCCTGGAGGTGCTGGCGCTGGCGTTCAGCCAGTTCGGCCGAGAGTTCCAGAATGTCGTAGCGCTCGGGCAACTGGCCCATGGCTTCGAGAGCCTGGAGCAAATCGCCCGCTAGTTTGCCAGTGCCAGCACCGGCTTCGGTAATGATGGGTTTGCTGGCAGCCAGGATGGAGGCGATCGTGTTGGCCAGGGTGCGACCAAAGAGCGGGGTCATTTCCGGGCCAGTAACAAAATCACCCGCCGCGCCGAACTTGTGCGCGCCACCGCTGTAATAGCCCAAGCCCGGTGCGTAGAGCGCCAGGGCCATGAATTCGCTAAAGGGGATCCACCCGCCAGCCTGGTCGATGGCGGTGACGATGCTTTCGCACAGCGCCTGGCTGTGCGCCTGAGCTTCGGTGTCCGGTTGCGGCAGGGGGTCCTGGCCACGGGGTGAGGCGGGCTGAATGATCGGGGGTAGAGACATAGGGCGTAGGCGAATAGCAGTAGAGCAAGAGGATAGCGCATGCGACAATACGCGTCATTCTTATTGCTGTGAACGCCCCAATATTGTGACTGATGCCGCCAAGCTACCGACTGATGCCCCTGTGATGCTGATCACCGGGGCGGCACGCCGTGTGGGTGCGGCCATTGCCACGGCCCTGCACGCCAGTGGGGCACGCATTGCACTGCATACGCGGCAATCGGTGGGCGATGCTGAGGCGCTAGCGGCCCAGTTGAATGCTCTGCGCACCGATTCAGCCGTAGTGGTGCAGGCTGATCTGCTGGATACGACCAGCATTGCGCCCCTGGTGAGCGACGTGGTGAGCCACTTTGGCCGACTGGATGGTCTGGTGTGTAATGCTTCGTCGTTTTTTCCCACCCCTCTGGGTCGGATTAGCGAAACCGACTGGCAAGATCTAGTGGGCAGCAATTTCAAAGCGCCACTGTTTCTGGCGCAGGCGGCCGCACGGCATTTGCGCGCGAGTGGCGGATGCCTGATTAACATTACCGATATTCATGCCGAACGGCCGTTGGCAGGTTACCCGCTGTATGCCGCGGCCAAGGGCGCACTGCTCACCCTGACACGGGCGCTGGCTATTGAGCTGGCACCCGAGGTGCGGGTGAATGCGGTGGCGCCAGGTCCGATTTTGTGGCCGGAAGATGGCCAGTTTGCTGATGCGGATTGCCAGGCGATTGTGCAACACACCTTACTCAAGCGTGCCGGCTCGCCGGAAGACATTGCCCGGACGGTGCGCTTTCTTATGTTGGATGCGCCGTACATTACGGGGCAGGTTATTAATGTTGATGGGGGCCGCAGTGCCCACCTGGCTACTTGAATCATGACGAATCAAAGCACCGAAGATCTTTCACAAACCATTCTCAAGCTGCGCCGTTTTATTGAGAACCGCGTAGGCAAAGCCATTGGCGATTACAAGATGATCGAAGATGGCGATACGGTGATGGTGTGTCTGTCGGGCGGCAAGGATTCGTACACGCTACTCGATGTGCTGCTGGCTTTGCGCAAGCGGGCACCGATTGATTTCCGCATCATTGCGATGAATCTGGATCAGAAGCAACCGGGCTTTCCGGCCGATGTGCTACCGAACTATTTGGAAAAGCTGGGTGTGGAATACCGCATTGTGACGCAGGATACCTACTCGATCGTGAAGCAGAAGGTGCCGGAGGGTAAGACAACGTGTTCGCTGTGTTCGCGCTTACGTCGCGGCATCATTTATAAAACCGCCAGCGAGTTGGGTGCAAACAAGATTGCATTGGGCCACCACCATGATGACATGGTGCACACGCTGTTTTTGAATATGCTGTTTGGTGGCAAGCTGAAGGCCATGCCACCGAAGCTGGTGACCGACAACGGCGACTTTATGGTGATTCGCCCGCTGGCCTACGTGCCGGAAGTGGATATTGCCCGCTATGCCCGTGGCGTCGGCTTTCCGATTATTTCGTGCAACCTCTGCGGTACGCAGGAAAACCTGCAGCGGCAGAAAATACGCGAGATGATGGTCGATTGGGATGCGCGTTATCCGGGGCGTACCAAGTCGGTGATGACGGCACTTCAGAATGTGGTGCCGTCACACCTAGCGGATCGCAACCTCTTTGATTTCGAAGGCTTGCAGTTAGGCGATCCGGCGGCATTGGCCGGTGGCGGTGATATTGCCTTTGATACCGAAGAGTACGATGCCGAACCTTGTGAAACACCTGCCGCGACTGATGAGCCGCAGGTAATTACCTTCGGCAAGCCACCCGCACGCTAGCGCTTAGATCGACGGATCGTCGATCTCGTCTGGCCTAATGGTATGTGCTGTATCGAGCGCAAGTGCGCGTTGTGCGCTCTTGGCGGCCAAGGCTTCCTGAGCAAGCACTTCTTCCTGTTGGCGGGCGATAAACTCATCCAGACTATCGATGCCGCGGAATTGCAGGATGGTGTTGCGCACGGCGGCTTCGAGCAGTACGGCCAGATTGCGGCCGGCGGCCACGGGGATATTTACCTTGCGGATGTTAACGCCGAGGATTTCCTGAGTCTGTGCTTCGAATGGCAGGCGCGGTGTGTCGGCATTGCCCGGCTGCTGACGGTGCAGGTGGACGATGAGCTTGAGGCGCATTTTGCGGCGCGACGCCGTTTCACCAAAGATCGTACGGATGTTGAGCAGACCCAGGCCGCGCACTTCAAGGAAGTCGCGCAAGATGCCGGGGCAACGCCCTTCGATTACGTTTGGTGCGACGCGGGTTAGTTCTACGACATCATCGGCGACGAGGCCGTGACCACGAGAAATCAGCTCCAAGGCCAGCTCGCTTTTGCCGGAGCCGGAGTCGCCGGTAATCATGACGCCCATGCCGAGCACATCCATAAATACGCCGTGCAGGCTCGTGGTGTTTGCCAGTTTGCGTGCCAGATAGTGGCGTAACTGGTCAATGACGGCAGAACAGGAGCGCGCAGACGAGAAAAGTGGCGTGCCGGTTTTTTCACAGGCATCGCGCAGTTCATCGAGTATCGGCAGTCCGTCTGCCACGATAATGGCGGGTGGTGCGGCCTGGCAGAGGTCTTCGTACACCGATTGCCGACGGGTAGCACGGGTACGCAGAGACCATTTTTGCTCAGCGGTGCCAACGACCTGCAGGCGTTCCGGGTGAATGATGTTCAAGTGACCGACGATGTCGGAACCGTAGGCATCTTTTTCCATCAGACGGATGCTGCGGTTACAACCAACGCTGCCGACCCAGTTAAGCGCCAGGCTGTCTTTGTACTCTTCGTAGAGCTGCGTGACGCTGAGTTCTTTCATGAGGAAGATCTGTGCGATTAGCTCTGGTTACTGGCGAAGAGCTTGAGGACTTCTGCCGCATCGGTGCTGCTGCGCAATTTTTCGCGGAATTTGGGGTCAGAGAAACCCTGAGCCAGTTCGGAAAGCAGCTGCAGATGTTCTTCGGTACTTTGTTCGGGGACAAGTAGAAAGAAAGCAAGATCCACCGGGCGGTTATCCGGTGCATTAAAAGGAATGGGGGTGCCAAGGCGGTAGAACATGCCGGCGACTTGCTTGAGGCCTTTAAGGCGGCCGTGTGGAATGCCAACGCCTCGCCCCAGGCCGGTGGAGCCCAGTTGTTCGCGTGCCTGTAAACAGGTTTCAATCAGCGGGGCATTCATGCCGAGACACAGGCCCAGCGCAAGCGCAGCCTCTGCAAAGAGCGCTTCTTTGGTGGTGGGTTTGGCCGTTAGGACAATCGCATCCTGCGTGAGTAGTTGGGCAATGGCGTTCATTCAATAAAAGGCGGGCACATTGCTGTGCCCGCCTATCCGTAAAAGTTATTCTTCTAAATGGCTGGCGACCGATTGGCCCCGTCCGTGATCCTGGATTTTCTGCTTGTATTTCTGGACCTGACGATCAAGCTTATCGGTGAGGTCATCAACCGCAGCATACAGGTTCGGGTCGACACTTTCGACAAAGATGTCTTTGCCCGGAACGTGTAGCGTTACTTCCGCCTTCTGATTCAGTTTTTCTACGCTAAGCACGACATGCATGTCGATCACGTGATCGAAATGTCGTGTGACCTTTTGCAACTTCTGGCCGACGTATTCGCGGATAGCGGGGCTAACTTCCAGATGATGACCACTGATTTGCAGATTCATTACTGCCTCCTCTAAAGGGTCTTGCGCCAACTGGCGGTGGGGAGACCCATCGCCTCACGGTATTTTGCTATGGTCCGGCGTGCTACGACAATGCCTTCGGCACTAAATTGATCACAAATTTGTTGATCGGAGAGTGGTTTTCTGGGGTTTTCGCCCCCGATTAACTGCTTGATCCGGGCTTTTATGGCCGTGGCAGAGGCTGCGCCGCCATCGTCTGTGCCGACGTGGCTGCCAAAAAAGTATTTAAATTCAAAGACTCCGCGTGTGGTGGCCATGAATTTCTGTGAGGTCACCCGGGAAATGGTCGATTCATGTAGCCCTAACTGGTCGGCAATTTCGCGCAGAACCAGCGGACGCATAGCCAACTCCCCTTTTTCAAAGAAAGCGGCCTGTTCACTCACAATGGCCTGAGCAACCCGTTCAATGGTTTCGAAACGTTGCTGAATATTCTTGATGAGCCAACGTGCTTCTTGCAGTTGACCGCTGAGCCCACTATGACCACCGCTGGTCTGGCCGATGAGGCCGGCATACAGGCGATTGATTTTGAGTCGGGGCAAGACATCGGGATTAGTCGCTGCGGTCCATCGCTCGGCATTGGCGCTCTGGACTTTGCGCACGAGCACATCGGGGATGATGTACGGGCTGGCATCATCCAGAAAGCCATTGCCCGGGTGTGGATTCAGGCTGCGGATGAGCGCTTGCGCATCACGCAAGGCATCGTCATCGGCACCGGTTTTACGGCGAAGAAGCACAAAGTCCCGCTGTGCCAGTGCAGGTAGATAGTCTGTCACCAGGGTGCGGGCTAGTGCGGCATTGGCGTCAGAAAGATCTTTGAGTTGTAGGAGCAGACACTCGGTGAGTGTGCGCGAACCAACACCGGGCGGGTCTAGTTCATGCAGCCTTGCGAGGGCGGCTTCAAGCTCGCTGAGGGTGACGGTTTCGTCATCGGGCAGGGCGGCGAGGATTTCGTCCAGACTGCTGGTGAGATAGCCGCGGTCATCAAGCACTTCGATAAGAATGCGGACCAGGGCTTGTTCGCGCCAGCTGCAACGTTGAAGCCCTGCTTGTGTCAGTAGGTGTTCGCGTAGGGTGATTGCGGTGCTGTCAGCGTGTTCATAATCATTGTCGCTGTCATCACCACCCGATCCGGCGTAGACGTAGGGGCCTTCCTCCATGTCCATCGGGCTGGATTGCTCGAAGGCTTCGGCAGTATCAGGCATGCTATCGGCGCCCGATTCGGTTGCTTCCTGACTATTTTGATGGGGCTCGTTGTGCGCTGATGGGGCTGTGTGATTGTTTTCAGCCTCGGGTGCCTCGTCGCCCTCTTCTGCCTCGTCCCGCTCAAGCATCGGGTTTTCGGCGAGCGCCTGTGCAACCTCCTGTTGCAGTTCGACCGATGAGAGCTGCAGCAGTCTTATGGACTGTTGCAATTGCGGGGTCATTGTCAGGTGCTGCGTGCCCTTGAGTTGCAGGCTGGCCTTCATGGTGTTCCGATACGTTGTGCTGCGAAGAGCTGCTATAAATTACAGACGGAAGTGCTCACCCAGATAAACCTGCCGAACCGCTTCGTTGTTGATAATTTCGTTTGGCGTGCCGGATGCCAGTACGGTGCCTTCACTAATGATGTAAGCGTGGTCGGTAATGCTCAGCGTTTCGCGCACGTTGTGATCGGTAATCAGCACACCGATACCGCGTTCTTTGAGGAAGCGGATGATTTTCTGGATTTCCAGTACAGCAATCGGGTCAACGCCGGCGAAGGGTTCATCGAGCAGAATGAAGCGGGGCTTAGTGGCCAGTGCGCGGGCGATCTCTACACGGCGACGTTCGCCACCGGAGAGTGCTGCGGCACGGCTGTGCCGGATGTGCTGAATGGCTAGCTCATCAAGCAATGTTTCAAGGCGGTTATGTTCTTCATCCGCGCTGAGTTTCTGCAGCTGCAGGACCGCGAGAATGTTTTCTTCAACGGTGAGCTTGCGGAACACCGACGCTTCTTGTGGCAGGTAAGACACGCCCATGTGCGCCCGCTGGTGAATGGGCAGATGGACGAGTTCGTCGCCAGCCATGGTGATCCCGCCGCCATCGGCAGGCACCAGACCCACCACCATGTAGAAGCAGGTTGTTTTACCCGCGCCATTCGGGCCGAGCAGTCCAACTACCTGGCCGGCAGCCACGTCGAACGACACGTCTTTGACGACGGTGCGTTTGCGGTAAACCTTACGTAGGTTCCGGGCAGAGATGATGGTGGGCTTGGCGTCAGTCATGATGTGCGTGTTGTAATTAAGCGGAATGGTCAGGCGGTAAAGCTGTTGGAGAGATCGTCTTCGTTTGCGGCACCGCCGCTGCGAATAACTTGCTGGATAATCCGCATATTAAAGCCGCGGCTGGCCAGATGGCGCGTTTGTTTCATGCGTTCATTCATGTCGCTGGGCGGTTGACCGAATTTCCTGAGCCAGAGTTCGCGGCAGCGGGTGAGTTCATCGGGTTGCTCGGCGATGACGGTGGCAATGGTGTCACGATCGATGCCCTTTTGGGCCAGTTCCTGCTGCAAACGGGAGTTGCCATAACGGGGTGCGCGTAAGCGGGTGCGCATTTCTGCGTAACGATCATCGGAGAGCATTTTGCGCTTCTCCAGATCGTCGAGCAGGGCATTCACTTCGGCCTCGGTTGGTGCGACATATTCGTCTTCAACAGCAAATTGTTCAAAGACGTCCCGCGTGCTACCGGGAGCGCGGCGCTTGGGCCGTGGTGCAGGTCGGCTGAGTAGTTTGGTCGCCAGCTCCTGACGGGCATACTCGCGCCTCGCCAGAAGGCGCAGCGCACGAGCACGCAGGTCGTCAGCCGTGGCAGCCAATCTCTCTGGCCTCGCTCGACTTAAGCGTCGTCTCCATCAGCAGCCGGTGCTGCACCACCAATGGTGATGCCAGCGGCTTCCATGATCTTGGCTTCGATTTCCTTGGCCATTTCCGGACGGGTCTTGAGGAACTCACGAACATTGTCATTGCCTTGACCGATCTTCTCGCCGTTGTATGCGTACCAGGCGCCGGCCTTGTCGACGATCTTGTGTTCAACGCCAAGCTCGATGATTTCGCCTTCGCGCGAAATGCCTTCGCCGTACAGAATGTCGAAGATGGCTTCGCGGAACGGGGGCGCGACTTTGTTCTTGACGACTTTAACGCGGGTTTCCGAACCCACCACTTTGTCGCCACGTTTGATGGCGCCGATACGACGGATGTCCAGGCGTACCGAGGCGTAGAACTTGAGTGCGTTACCGCCGGTGGTGGTTTCCGGGTTACCGAACATCACGCCGATCTTCATACGGATCTGGTTAATGAAGATGACCAGAGTGTTGGTTTTCTTGATGCTACCGGTGAGCTTGCGCAGAGCCTGGCTCATCAGGCGGGCGTGCAGACCCATCATGGAGTCGCCCATTTCGCCTTCAATTTCGGCGCGCGGTGTTAGTGCGGCTACCGAGTCAATAACGATAATGTCGACGCCGCCCGAGCGAACCAGCATGTCGGCAATTTCCAGACCTTGTTCGCCCGTATCCGGCTGCGAGATGATCAGGTTCGGTACGTCGACGCCGAGTTTGCCGGCGTAAACGGGGTCGAGCGCGTGTTCGGCATCGATAAAGGCGGCTGTACCGCCAGCACGTTGTGCAGCAGCAATGACTTGCAGGGTCAGCGTGGTTTTACCCGATGATTCCGGACCGTAGATCTCAACCACACGGCCACGGGGTAGACCGCCTATGCCGAGGGCCATATCCAGACCGAGCGAGCCGGTAGAAACGGCTTGAATGCCTTGATCAATCTGCGCATCGCCCATTTTCATGATGGCGCCCTTGCCGAATTGCTTTTCGATCTGGGCTAGCGCGGCACCGAGTGCCTTGACCTTGTTTTCGTCCATGGTGACTTCCTTTTGAGAGATTGGAATGATTATTGCACATCATGAGAGTCTCACCAGGTGAGCCTCTCGTTACTTTTATGAAAATATATTTAAAAGCAGTTGGTTGAGCGAGTCGGCCTGCAGACCGGTACAATCCGCGGCCATGTCTTCTTCCCCGGGTAATTCTATTCCAGCAGGTCTCAATCCGCGTCAGCGGGAGGCCATTGCCTATCTGGACGGCCCTTTGCTGGTGCTGGCCGGTGCTGGATCGGGTAAAACCCGGGTGATTACCGAAAAGATTGTCCACCTGATCGAAACCTGCGATATCAAGCCGCATCAGGTGGCTGCGATTACCTTTACCAATAAGGCCGCGCTGGAAATGTCAGAGCGGATCGCCAAGCGCATGGGCAAGCAGCCCAAAGGTCTGACGATTGCTACCTTCCACTCGCTGGGTTTGCGCATGGTGCGCGAAGAGGCCAAAACGCTGGGCTATAAGCCGAGTTTCTCGATTTTTGATTCGGCCGATTGTCTGGGCATTATTAATGAGCTGAGCGGTACTACGGATAAGGCTAAGCTGCGCTGGTTGCAGACGACGATTTCGCTCTGGAAAAACGCGTTGCTTAGCTCGGTTCAGGCTGCCGAAGCGGCCAAGGACGAAGAGGAGGCAGTGGCAGCTCGGGTTTATCGTGATTATGCCAATGCGCTGCACGCCTATCAGGCGGTGGATTTTGATGATCTGATCCGCTTGCCGGTAACGCTGTTGCAGGACAACGCAGAAGTCCGGCAGAAGTGGCAGGATAAGTTCCGCCATATTCTGGTGGACGAATACCAGGATACGAATACAGCCCAATACAAGCTACTGCAACAGCTCACCGGGGTGCGTGCCTCGTTTACGGCGGTGGGCGACGATGATCAGGCCATCTACGGTTGGCGCGGTGCCGATGTGGAGAACCTGCGCAGCCTGACGGAAGACTTTCCGCAGCTCAAGGTGATCAAGCTGGAGCAGAACTACCGCTCGACGGGCAAGATTCTGGAGGCCGCCAATACGCTGATTCAGAATAACCCGAAGCTCTTTGCCAAGTCCTTGTGGTCCGAGCATGGCCCCGGTGCCAATATTAACGTGATCGCTTGTGCTGAAGGTGAGGCTGAAGCCGAAACCGTGGTGATGAAGCTGCAAGGCCATCGCTTTGAAAACCGGGCGAAGTTTTCTGACTACGCTATCTTGTATCGCAGTAACCATCAGGCACGGGTGTTTGAGCAGGCACTGCGCCAGCAGCGGATTCCCTATGTGTTGTCGGGCGGCCAATCGTTCTTCGACAAGGCCGAGATTAAAGATCTGCTGGCGTACCTGCGCTTACTAGTCAACGATGACGATGATCCGGCCTTTATTCGGACGGCCACCACGCCGCGTCGGGGCATCGGAAATCAGACGCTGGCGGTGCTGGGGCGTTATGCCGCCGAACGCCAGATCTCATTATTTGCTGCCTTATTTGAAGAAGGCTTTGCCGCGCAGGCCAATAGCCGTGTGGTGCAGCCGCTGCGTGAGTTTGGTGAATTCATTAATCGCTTTCAGTGGCGCGCCCAGCGTGAATCGGCGGCTGACGTGTTTCCGGACATTATGGCGGCGATTGACTACAAAAACTGGCTTTACGACCAGGAAGAAGCACGTACGGCCGAAACCCGTTGGGCTAACGTGCAGGAGTTTCACGCCTTGATTACCAAGAAGAGTGATGACGACGGCAAAACTCTGGCCGAGATTGTGCAGACCATGGCGCTGATGTCGTTACTGGAACGTCGCGATCCGGGTGATGATTACGATGCTGTGCAGCTTTCGACACTGCATGCGGCCAAGGGCCTGGAGTTTGGCCACGTGTTTCTGGTGGGCGTTGAAGAAAACATCCTGCCCCACCGGGAATCGCAGGATGCCGAGAAGCTGGAAGAAGAGCGCCGCCTGATGTACGTAGGTATTACGCGGGCGCAGCGCAGCTTGCATGTCACCTGGTGCGAGAAGCGGCGCCAGGGTAAAGAATTGGTGCCGTGTGAGCCCTCCCGCTTTATTCAGGAGATGGGTTGCGAGACCTCTTCCTCCGCCAATAAAACCATTGCCGATAAATCAACCTCGGCCAACAAGCTGGATTTTCTCAAAGCCATGCTGCAGAAAAATAGCCCGGGCGATCTCGTCGACTAATCAACTGGCGGCATAAAGCAAAAGGGACGCCGTAGCGTCCCTTTGTGTTGGCGCGGTTTGAACTTACTTTGAACCGTCTACCATGTACTGAACGGCTGCCTTAACTTCATCATCGCTCAGGCTAGCTGCGCCGCCACGAGCTGGCATGCCCTTGAAGCCATTCAATGCGTGGTTGACCAGTGTTGGCATGCCTTGGCCGATGCGTGGTGCCCAGGCCCCTTTATCACCAAACTTCGGTGCACCCATCACGCCAGCCCCGTGGCAACCAGCACAAACGGTGTTGTAAACGGTCTTGCCGTCTTTAACGCCACCAGCACCGCCGCCGGCTTGCATTTCGATCTTAGCAACCGGTGCGATGCGTGATTCGACATCGTCACCATTGCCAACGGCATCGGATTTGCCTTTGCCGCTCATCGAGAATGGCACAACAACGGCCATAAGGATCACCGCGATAGCGATGGAGAGATACATTAACTTGCTGCTAGGATTCTTGTCGGCCATGATTGTTCCTGTGCGCGAATAATAAATGGGCGTAATTTCTTAATTATAAGGGGAACTAAACCGCTTGGGGGCTGCTTTGGACAGTCCGTGCAAAAACGGCTAGACTTCGCCCGCACGCGCTCGTAGCTCAGTTGGATAGAGTATTGCCCTCCGAAGGCAAGGGTCGCACGTTCGAATCGTGTCGAGCGCGCCAGAATTCTGGCTAGAAACTGGAGACGGCGGTTTGGATCGTACTGAACGCTTTTACCGCATTGATCAGTTGCTCAACGAGCAGCGGTGCTTGCCCTTCGAAGCGATTCAGGCGGCCGCGCGCCACGCTTTGCCGCGACCTGCAATATCTCCGTGACCGTTTGAATGCCCCGATTGTGTACGACCGCATGGGCGGTGGTTACCGGTTCGCGAAAGATGAGACGCAGCCTAGCCGGGCGTCTGAACTGAAATATGAGTTGCCGGGCCTCTGGTTCAATGCCAGTGAAATCTATGCCCTGCTAATGATGCAGCAGCTCCTGAACACGGTGCAGCCGGGCTTGCTGGGGCCGCATATTGCGCCCTCGCAATCGCGGTTGTCAGCCCTGCTGGGTAGCCAGGATAATCGCCCAGATGATATTGAAGACCGTATCCGTATTGTGTATACTGGGCAGCGGGCGCCGGAACCAGCCAATTTTGCCTTGATTGCCTCGGCACTGCTCAAGCGCAAGCATTTGAAGCTGCAGCATTGGCATCGTGGTCGGGATGAAACCACCGCGCGCGAGATTTCGCCGCAGCGCCTGGTGTTCTACCGGGGCAACTGGTATCTGGATGCCTGGTGTCATTTGCGCAAGGATCTTCGCAGTTTTGCCGTGGAAACGCTGAGCCATGTTGAGCTGCTCGATAGGCCCGCCAAGGAAGTGGCGGCAAAGGTGCTGGATAGCCGGGTACAGAATGGCTATGGTATTTTCGGCGGCGAGCGCACACGGTGGGCGCAGTTACGATTTACCCAGGCGCAGGCGCGATGGGTGGCCTCGGAGCAATGGCACCCGGATCAACGGGACTTTGTGTTGCCCGATGGCAGTTTCCAGCTCGATGTGCCCTATAGCATCGAGACAGAGTTGGTGATGGATATTCTGCGTCATATGCCGGAGGTGGAAGTGGTCGGGCCACCGGCCCTGCGCGCCAAGGTGCGAGACAAATTGAAGTCTGCGCTGGCAGCCCACAAAGACTAATCGTGTTGTTGAATAACGCTTGCGGCTGGTTACGCTGGTTGATGGGGCGCTACCTGTGGGTTGTCTGTGTCGCGGTTTTTTTCTGGCGGCGCTTTGCAGGCGCAAGAGATTGAAGCGCGCCTGTATTCGAATGCGCCGATTAACTACAACTTTCTGGGGGTGGGCTTTACGCAGGTCACGACTAATAAGTTTCAGCTCAATACGGAGCTGCTTGCCTATAACCGTACCTTTGATTTTTTCGGGCAGTCTGGCAAGGTCAATGTAATCGTGCCCTATGCCCAGTTGCACGGGCAAACGACCACCGGCAGCCAGGTCATTAGTGGGTCATCGGTGGGCCTGACAGATCCGATCATCCGCTTGGCGACTAACCTGTATGGCGCACCTGCGTTGACGGTGGATGAGTTCAAAAACTACAAGCAGGATCTCATCATCGGCGCCAATCTGTCGGTTGTGCTGCCCTGGGGGGAATACAACAGCAATCAGTTGTTTAATGTGGGCGCCAATCGTACCTTTATTCAACCGGGGTTGGACGTGTCACAGGCCAAGGGGCCTTGGCGCTTCGAGCTTTCCGGGGATGCCAAGTTCTTTTCTGATAACAACAATTTTTATGGCGGTAACGTGTTGTCTCAGAACCCGATCTATTCCGGCACGGGCCATGTAATTTATTACTTTCCATCCACGGCCTGGTTATCAACTGACATCACGTATTACTCGGGTGGGCAGAGTTTTGTGAATGGTATCCAGAGAAATAATACGCAGGAAAACTGGCTGTTTGGCGCAACCTTATCAATGCCGATTAACACCAATAACGCGATCAAGTTTCATGCGGCCGAAGGCGGTTTTTTCAATCAAGGCCAGAACTACACGATGTATGGGGTGGTTTGGCAGTTTCGCTGGGCGGATTGATCAGCTAGCGCTGCCCGTGACCGGGTAGCAATCACCCTTGTTGCCGGGCACAAAGACACAGCGATAGCGCGTGTCGCGGCAGTTGGCATACCATCTCTGGATGTTGTCAAAAGCGCCGGGGTCTTTACTGACCACTTTGACCTGTTCCGGTTTGCAGCCCACCGAAGACGCGGTTGCGGTGCGTTCCCATGCGGAGGAACCGCAACCGGTGCATAGGACTATGAATGAAAAAGAAGGGTGTGAATATGCGCATGGGGTGCAGCGATTCTTTTAGTGGTTGCCTGCCTGTTGCCGGAACTGGATGGCTTCGCCTATATGCGCGGCACTAATCTGTTCGGCACCTGCCAGATCAGCAATGGTGCGAGCAAAGCATAGGAGTCGGTGATAAGCGCGTGCAGATAGACCCAGTCGGTTAACGGCTTGGTTGAGTAGGGTTTGTCCGGCGTCATCCGGTTTGGCATGCCTTTCCAGGTCTTTGCTATCGAGTCGGGCGTTGATAGTCCCTTGCCTTTGGAGGGCAATGGTCACAGCCGCAATAACGCGTTCATGCACGGTGCTTGAGCTTTCACTGGGGCCGCCTGTGCCAAATCTGTGGAGGAGAGCGCGGGCACTTCGATGCATAAATCGATGCGGTCCAGCAGTGGGCCAGACAGCCGGTTGCGGTAGCGTTGTACTTGTTTCGGGGTGCAATGACAAGCTCGGGTCGGGTGGCCCTGATAACCGCAGGGGCAGGGATTCATCGCTGCCACCAGTTGAAAGGCTGCCGGGTAGCTGGCACGGCGGTTGGCGCGAGCGATGTGCACTTCGCCAGTTTCAAGCGGTTCGCGGAGCGATTCAAGGACGCGTCGGTCAAACTCGGGGAGCTCGTCCAGAAATAGCACCCCACCGGTAGCGAGTGAGATTTCTCCGGGCAACGCCTGGCTACCGCCACCAATCACCGCGGTGGGTGAAGCGCTGTGGTGTGGCGCGCGGAATGGGCGCTCACCAAATCGTTCGGGGTTAAAGATGCCGACGAGCGAGAGAATGCCCGCAAATTCGTAGTCATTCAGATTCTGCGCCGGCAGTTGACCGGATGCCGCTAGCAAGCTCAGTGCGATCGGTAAATCGAAACGCCCTGAGTCTTTGGGTAGATCGGCGGGTGCCAGATTCACGATAATGCGGCGGGCGGGGAATTCAAAACCAGAACTGAGCAATGCCGCACGAACCCGATCGCGTGCTTCACGCACCTCGGCATCTGCCAAGCCAACCAGGCTGAAAGCAGGCAAGTCGTTGGCTACGTGCACCTCGACAACAACGGGTGGTGCCTGAAGGCCATCCAGCGCTCGTGTATGAATGAGCACCAGCGTCATAACTTACTTGGCGTTCTTTTCCAGTTCATCCAGGCGGGCGGTGAGCTGATCTACCAGCTGGCGAGTGCGGGCCAGCACATTGGCTTGAGTGTCGAATTCTTCACGTGTTACCAGATCGAGCTTGCTGAAGAAACTGCTCATCATGCTGCGGACATTCTTTTCGATATCGGCGGCCGTGCTGTTGGCGATGAGGCCAGAAACGCGTTGGGTGAAATCTTCAAACATTTTTGGGTTAAGCATCTTGCATAGCTCCGCAGTTAACCGAGTTTTATGCAGTCTAGCATGCAGGGTGTGCATTATTAAGCCAGTTGCGTCTGGCGCATGGGTTTTGTGCACCACCCTGGTGCGATAAGGGTTCCTTAAGGTGGCAATGCCCCGTCACGGTGCGTACGAATTGGTGCATTGCGATAAATCGTCGTTTGCTATTGGGGGGTAAAAATCCTCAGGCTTCTCCTGTTTTATACGGTGGGCGCACATTAAATAGTCTAAATTAAACAGCGAGTTACATATTGTATTTGGCGAAAAAGTAAAAGTTGGCACGGTCTGTGCATTAAGAGCACCGTAGCAATTCAATTTTTTCTTTTCGCATAAGGATATGACCATGACCTTTAAGAAGACGCTTCTCGCAGCATCCCTCGCTGCACTCTCGATGGCCGCTGTTGTTCAAGTTACGGGCGATGCCGCACAGGACTCGGCTGATGCACCAGCATCGACGGATTGGGCGCTGACTGCCAACGTTAACCTGGCCAGTAGCTATCGTTTCCGTGGCATTAACCAAACCTTCAATCAGCCTGCTATCCAAGGCGGTGTTGATTTAACGATGCCGTATGGTTTCTACGTGGGTAACTGGAACTCGAACGTCAATGGTAATGCGGCTGGCATGTACGGCGGCAACATCGAGATGGATTTCTATGGCGGTTGGAAGTACAACTTCACGGAGGATGTGGGTCTGGATACTGGCCTGATGAACTATTTTTATCCAGGTAGCAATATGTCAGGGACCGGTCTGACCCAGCCTAACCCAACGTCTTACAGCTATCGACCAGGCATGGCTTACAACCTTGAGTACTACATTAGTGGTAACTGGAAGACTGTGAGCTTGAAACAGTTCTTTGCTCTTACCGATTACTTTAATAATCAAGGTATGAACGGTGCAAGTACAGCCGGGTCTGGCTACACCGATCTTCGTGGAACTTATGATCTGAGCGATGTTGCTCCAATGTTAGGTGGCTTTGGTTTGCTGGGTCATGTTGGTTACTTCTACATGAACAAATATAGCCAAGCGAATTATGCGGATTGGGAGTTGGGTGTAACCAAAGACTTCGGTTCGGGTTGGAATGGCAAAGTTTCGTACATTCAGGCCGCAACCAACGGCAATTGTAATACTAGCAGCGGCGCTCAGTTTTACTGCTTCACAAAGAATCCTGGGTCGTCGACTACCGAAAACGCTGGTCATGCAACCTACATGATCACTGTTGGCCGTACGTTCTAATCAAGTCCGACACGGGGTTCATCTTCACGGTGAGCCCCATCAGAATCAAATTACATAAGGAACCAGTTCATGCGCTGTATTCAGATTGTTGGTTGATGAATTATTATATCATTTTTACCTAAATGCTAAGTGAGAGCGAAGATGGATAGCCAGTCCTTTCAAAAACTTGTGAACGAACTGGAAGGTCTGACACCAACGCAGCGCGAAGCGCTGATGACCCGAGTGAGAACGCTCGCGGATCACGACGATAGTCAGCGACTAATCGATGAGCGACTTGGTGGTCAGATTCATTGCCCTCACTGTGCAAATGATGCCATTGTGAAATTTGGTAAGCTGCGGGGGCAGCAACGCTAAAAAGAGATCCCCCGTTCACCAAAAAAGCGGGGCGGTCCAGATAAGGACATGCCAGCAACAAAGAGGGTGCCTGTGCTGGTTGCAATGCAACGTGGCAGTCGCTTAACCCATGACTGTGTGTTGGATTCCGTCAATGCCTTTGCTTTGACGGCGGCATTACGTCCCGCATTGAGCAAAGATGCGGTACTCAGCAGCGATGGCAACCCTGGCTATGGTGTCGCCGCAAGAACTCTTGGTATTGAGTCTGGCTAGTTATCATGGCCCAGGTGGAACGGAATCTTGGCATGTACAGAACGTCAACGCCTATGACAGCCGCCTAAGAACCTGGATGGTGCGATTCAAAGGCGTCGCCACCAAGTATCTGCACAATTACCTCGGGTGGCGTCGATTCATTGATCGCTTTCGCGACAATGTCACTGCACAGCAGTTCCTGTTTCATGCGCTACGAACTGAGTACGTCAACTTATAATCTGAATACAGCGGGCTAGCCTGGGCTAACGGGCGTATTGCAGGAATTAGCGGTATTCTGGGGCATGTCGTTGAGCTGATCGTTCAGCAAAAACAGCTGCCGTGCCATGACGTTATTGGAGTACTTATTAATATCGCGAACCAGTTGTGCCACCGGTTGCGACTCGGTGCTCGCCAGTAACGTTGCGCCGGCGGGTTTGGTGCCGCTCACGGTTTTGCTGTTCCAGCTACCGCCCATTTCCTGCCAGAGGCCACGGATTAATGCCTCGGCATATTTATTGGCGCCGGACTCACCGGCCAACTCAGGCTCGTGCGCTGCTAACTGCAACGTTTGTGGTGTGCAGGAGCGCGGGAACTTACCCTTCAATGTAATGCGGAAGTTGCCACTGATCGAACTTTGTACGGCATTTTTCCAGTCGCTGCAGGGTCAGACACCTAATTGCAACTGGTTATCCACCGAAGTGCCAGCCAAGGGCGTGTCCAGTCGAGCCAATGCGACGCCGTTCTGTGGCGTGAGCACCACCTGAATGGCCCGGAAATTCAGCAGCAGCGCATCCGGTCCTACGTTATAAGGCCGCATTGGTTTGCTATCAAAAGCCATCGGGTCAAAAGGCAGGGCAGAGGCTGGGCCAAAGCGCGAGCGGTCCAGCACGATGTTGCCATTAATCTGTTGCAGCCCCTGGGCGCGTAGCTGGCGCAATAAAGACGATAAACGTTCCACCGTTAACGAGGGGTCGCCGCTGCCAACAATAATGAGATCGTTGCCGTTTTGCCAGGCTTCGGTCTTGAGCGTTGTGGCGGGCCCCAGCCGCACCAGCGCCGCATAGGTGGTATAGAGTTTGGCGGTAGAGGCGGTCAGACGAAGTGTATTCGCGTTAAGCGCCCAGCCCTTGGTGTTGCTTTCTAGCGGTTGCGAAACCACGCTCACATGAGCGGCAGAGATATCCACTGCGGCCAGGGCGCGCACAAAACGGGCGAGGGCGGCATCTTCCTGTGCCGAGACAGCGGGCGCAATGCCGAATAGAATAGCGATACAAATCAACAGGTTTTTCATGGAGTCGATTATGCCAGCCAATGTGTTCCCGTTTCAGCGCCGCGCACGTGCAATGTTGGCAGGGCTGGCCGTTGCGCTCTCTGCCACTGCGTGCGCACCGAATTTAATGCAGGTCGGCATCAGCACCCAGCTCGATAACTACATGGATCGCATCAGCAAAAACTGCGGCAATATGTACATCAATGGCTTTCAGGTCTGGGTGATAGCGCAGGGTGAATCGGCCGATGCCAGCTATCAGGAATACTTTCTGGATCAGGCCTCCATGTTGCTCTACGGCACCATTACACCGGAACAGTACATCGCCGACATGAGCGGCTACTTCGATGACATGAGCCCGCGAGGCATGAAAGCCTACCAGTGCATCGTCGCCCAGTTGCCAACTCAAGCGCCACAAGTGCCCAAGATTTACCGTGAGGTCATGAAGGCCGCACCGCAAGTCTCCGGTAACGACTAAGTCACCGCATGAAGCTGGCCATTGCCCGGCAGCGCTATAACCCCTTCGGGGGTGCGGAGCGCTTTGTCGAAGGGGCGCTCGATGCACTAGGCCAAACGGGCGAGGTGGATGTCACCTTGCTTACGCGCGCCTGGGAAGAAACTGCGCCTACAACGGCGAATCGTCATGTGGAAATCGTTAATCCGTCTTATCGGGCTCTGTCCTTTGGCCGGGTGAACCGGGATTGTAGCTTTGCCAGCGCCGTTGCCCAGATCATCCGCGAGAACCGGTTCGATCTGGTGCAGGCGCACGAGCGTATCCCGGGGTGTCACATCTTCCGGGCGGGTGATGGTATTCACGCCGCCTGGCTGCGGCACCGCCAGGCCGACCAACCCGTGCTCAGCAACTGGTGGCAAAAACTGGATCCTTATCACGCATACACCGTTGAGGCCGAGCGCGCCATGTTTGCGCACAGCAACCTGCGGGCAGTCATTTGCAACTCCCGTATGGTGGCCAACGAAATCCGTGCCGAATACGGATTGGCGCCAGAAAAGCTGCATATTGTTTACAACGGTGTCGATTTGCAAAAATTTAGCCGTGAAAATGTTGCCAAGCTGCGCGAAAACACAAGAAATCAGTTTGCTATCCCGCAGTCGGTACCGCTCATTCTGTACGTGGGCAGCGGCTATCAGCGTAAGGGGGTTGCCCCCTTGCTGAGCGCAATGGCCCAGCCAGAATTAAGAGCGAGCGGTGCCTGGCTGGCCATCGTGGGTGTCGATAAACACCTGGAGCGCTACAAACAGCTTGCAGGGAAACTCAACGTCGCTGATCGGGTGGTCTTCGCTGGCGCGCAAAAAGATGTAGCCGCCTGGTATGGGGCGGCCGATGTGTTTGCCTTGCCCACGCAATACGATCCCTGTCCGAATGCCGCATTAGAAGCACTGGCCTGTGGTTTACCAACGCTCACCAGCCCCACCTGTGGTGTGGCAGAGCTTATTACAGACCCCTTGGCCGGCGCCGTGGTATCGTCGCAAGACCCGGCCACCATGGCATCGGCTTTGGTGCATTTGCTCGAGGTAACCAGCTTGCCGGATGAAGTAGCGGCTAAGGCAGTGCGGCATTGTGTGGCGCATCTTTCCTGGGTTGCCATGTCGCAGCAATTACAGACCCTGTATGCCGAGTTAGCCGCCTAAGAGCGAAGCAGTCCTTTAAACACGTCTAGAGCTGGTATGAGTTTGCCATCAGCGACTTCCGCATCGCCAATTGCCAAGATTTTTAGAAGTGTCAACGTTTCTTGCCTTTTACTGTCTAAGTTTGGGTCATTAAAAGGTTTGTTTTCGGTGGAATGTGGCATATCGAATCTGCTTAATTGATCTTTGATGAATATAGTTATTTTATGCGCATCGGAAAAGCCCTTGGGCAAACAGATGTTTTAGGCTCAAAGCGCTACAGTATACGTGTTGCGATCAAGTACAATACGGGGGTTAAGTCCGGGGCCTGCCCGGACGTCTGCCGGACACATGAATGCGACTGGTTAACCCCGAAACTCTCATACTCTATCGCCGCCTCTTAGGTTACACGCGTGCGTACTATAAAGCGCTCGCCGCGGGCATGGTTCTGGCCGCATTATCTGCTGCAATAGAACCACTGTTGCCAGCGTTGATGAAGCCGATGCTGGACGATGGGTTCAAGTTCGGCGAACAAAGTCCTTTGCTCTGGTTGCCCTTTGCTGTTGTGGGTATCTTTTTTCTGCGGGGCGCGCTGGGGTTTGGCTCAACCTACATCATTGCCTGGGTGCAGACCAAAATCGTCTTCCAGATGCGTCTGGAAATGTTTGCCCGCCTGGTGCAGCTGCCCAGCAGCTTCTTTCAGCGAGAACCTTCTGCCAAAACCATTAATCGCATCACCAATGATGTGAATGGGGTCACATCGGCAGCCACAACCGTGCTGACTACCCTGATTAAAGACGGTGTTACGGTCATTGGCCTGTTGGTCTGGTTGCTCTATCTGAATTGGCAGCTTATGCTCATTTCCGTCTCGGTTGTGCCAGTGCTCCTGGTCTCAGTACGCAAACTCAGCAAACGCCTGCGTCGGTTGATGCATGCCGAGCACGACAACATGGTCATGATGACCATGTCTGTGCAGGAAGCCATTTCTAACCAGAAAGTTATTAAAGTCTATGGTGGCGAGAAGCAGGAAGTGGCCCGCTTTGAAGGCGTTGCCAACTACCTGCGTGGCATCTTCATGCGCGGCGCCATCACGGCGGCGCTTGGCACACCCATTACGCAGCTGTCTTCGGCGTTGGCCGTGGCCATCATTATCTCGGTCGCTATGATCCAGTCGGCCGAAGGTATGACTACCATCGGTGGCTTTGCATCATTTATCACGGCCACACTAATGATGAATGCACCGCTCAAACGGTTATCTGACCTTAATGCACCGGTGCAACGCGGGTTGGCTGCTGCCGAGCATGTCTTTGCCCTGCTCGATGAACCCGCTGAGCGTGATACAGGTTCGGTAACGCTGGATGAGGTGCGAGGCGAAATTATCTTTGATAACGTCAGCTACCGGTACCCGGAAGCCGAGCGAGATGCCATTAACCACATCAACCTCACCGTCAAACCCGGTGAGCGCATTGCCCTGGTGGGGCCATCGGGTGGTGGTAAAAGCACCTTCGCTAACCTGCTGCCTAACTTTCTGCATGCGACTAGCGGCGAAATTCGTATTGATGGCCACCCCATTGACAGCATTCACTTGCAGAGCCTGCGTCAGCAAATGGCATTGGTCACACAGGAAGTGCTGCTCTTTAACGACACCATTGCTAACAACATTGCTTTTGGTGCAACACGCCAGCTCAGCCTAGAAGAAATTCGTGCGGCGGCTAAAGCGGCGCATGCACTGGAATTTATCGAAGCGCTACCAAATGGGTTTGACACGATGGTGGGTGAAAGCGGTATGCGCCTTTCCGGCGGCCAACGTCAGCGCATCGCCATTGCCCGTGCCATGTTGAAGAATGCACCGATTCTCATTCTGGATGAAGCCACTTCGGCGCTCGATAACGAATCTGAGCGTTATGTGCAGCAGGCGCTGGATGAACTCATGGTGGGCCGCACCAGCTTTGTGATTGCGCACCGTCTGAGTACCATTGAAAATGCCGATCGCATCGTGGTGCTTAAAGAGGGCCGTATTGCTGAAATAGGCACCCACAGCGAACTACTCGCATTGAATGGCATCTACGCCTACCTGCATCAAGGGCAGGGTGATGTAAAACCGGCGGCTAGCGAAACGGGTGCAGCCTGATGTGCGGCTTTGTCGGTTGGCTCGATAAGCAGCCCGCAGACCGGGTCACGCTCGAGCGCATGACCACCACGTTGGCCCATCGCGGGCCAGATGCCGCGGGCTATCACCTGGAAGGTCCCATCGGTCTGGGTCACCGCCGATTGGCTGTTATTGACCTGGCTGCCAGTCAGCAGCCCATGCTCAGCCCCTGCGGTCGTTACGCACTGGCCTACAACGGCGAACTCTATAACTTCAAAACCCTGCGTGCCGAATTGCAAAGCAAAGGCGTGCAATTTCGTACCAATGGCGATACAGAGGTATTGCTGCAGGCATTGATTGCCTGGGGTGACGATGCGTTGCCCCGTCTCGAAGGTATGTTTGCTTTTGCGTTCTGGGATAAGCAAACCGAATCACTGCTGTTGGCGCGCGATCCACTCGGCATCAAACCGCTCAATATTTATCAGGATGATCAGCGCATTCTGTTTGCTTCCGAGCTCAAGGCCATCCTTGCGCACCCTGGCGTCAGCCGCGACATTGATCTCGATGCATTGCAGCTTTATCTGGAATGCCAGTACATTCCGGCGTCGTTCACTATTTTCAAACAGGTTCACAAACTGCAACCGGCGCGTGCGCTGCGTGTACAGAATGGGCAAACGCACGAGTGGACCTACTGGAACCCGAGCTACGAACCGAAGTGGACAGCCAGCGAAGCCGAATTAATCGATCAGCTGGAAGCCGAGCTTAAGCGTTCCGTATCTTCCATGCTCGTGGCCGATGTACCGCTCGGCGCCTTTGTCAGTGGCGGCATTGATTCCTCACTGGTTGCTGCGCTGATGAAAGACGCCGGACAGAGTCAGCCCAAAATTTTTAACCTCGGTTTTGTTGGTAACACCAGCCACAGTGAACATGAGTACGCCGCACGCGTGGCGCAGCACATCGGCGCAGATCACCACCCGCTCATGGTGCAGCCGGGCGATGTCATCTCTGCTTTTGATCAGTGGGTTGATATCTACGATGAACCCTTCGGTGATCAGGCGGCGCTGCCCACCATGTTGCTCTCGCGTCTCACGCGTCAGCACGTAACGGTAGCGCTCAGTGGCGAAGGTGCCGATGAAGTCTTTGCCGGTTATAGTAACTACGCCAAGCGTCTTAAAGAAGCGAAGTTAGCTGCCCGACTGGGCCATCCGTTATCGCCGCTGCCGCTGATCTATCCGCTGTTGCCCGCCACGCTGCGTAAAGATCGCCTCATCAAAGCAGCGGCCCGTCCATTGAGCCGTCGCTACCTCACTATCCCCAATCATTTTGATCGCGAGTTGCACAAAGGCATTCTCAATCCCGCGCTCACCCGGCAAACGTCAGTGCCACTGGAGCTGCTGGCCGAAGAGGCCTACGCCAACTGCCAGGCTAACGGTTATCTCGACAAGCTACTCACCATTGATCAGAAACTCTGGTTGCCGGATGATCTACTCACCAAAGTAGATCGTGCCACCATGGCTTATTCGCTGGAAGCACGGGTGCCGTATCTCGATCACAAGCTCGTCGAGTTTGCCGCGCGTCTAACAGCCAACATGAAGCTACACGGCCGCGATACCAAATACCTACTCAAGAAAGTGGCCGAGCGTTACCTGCCACACGACATCGTCTATCGAGGCAAACAGGGTTTTGTGATGCCGCTACACGAATGGCTGGCGGGTGGTCTCAAGACGTCGCTTACCGATATGCTGGGTGAGGGCGGTTTGGCTGGCCGCAACATCTTCCGTGCTGGCTTCCTCGACAAGCTGCAACGCGAACAGGCCACGCCTAAGCAACCGCATGGTGGCCGCCTCTGGACACTGATGGTGCTGGAACTCTGGTTCCGCCGCTACGCCCCGGACTTTAAGCTCTGATGACGAACAAAAAACTCTCGATCCTGCATACCGAAAACTCCACCGGTTGGGGCGGTCAGGAAATCCGTATTCTTACCGAAGCCGCCGGTATGATCGCGCGCGGCCATAAGGTGGTGCTGGTCACGCCGTCGGAGGCGCAGATTGTACCGGCCGCTATCAAGCGCGGTATTCCTACAGTCACGCTGTCTATTGCGCGTAAAAACCTCAAAGGTTTTCTAGCAATGCGCCAGTACCTCAAGCAACATGGTCACGAGTTTGATGTCATCAACACCCACAGCTCTACCGATAGTTGGTTGGTTGCGGCTAATTGCGCCACGTTAAGCGGTATGCCACCGATGGTACGTACCCGCCATGTATCAACGCCGGTTAATAACAAAGCCAGTACCCGTTGGCTGTACCAAAAGGCCACAGCCCACATGGTCACCACGGGCGAAGCGCTGCGTAGCACGCTCAATCAGGTAAACGGCATTCCGTTGGGCCGTATGACCTCGGTGCGTACCGGTATCGACCTCAGTTATTACAAACCGCTCGACAAGCAGGCCATGCGCGCCAAGCTCAATGTGGCAGATAAACCCACCATCGGTATTCTGGCCACGTTGCGAGATTGGAAAGGTCACGACGATTTGATCGACGCCTTCGCCAGCATTAAAGACGAATTTCCGGATTGGCAGATTCTGGTGATCGGCGATGGCCCGCGTTGGGGCGACATCGAACGTCGCTACGCATTGCATGGGCTGGACGATCGCATCATCATGGTCGGCAACCAGCACAATGTGCCTGAGTGGTTGAGCTGTCTTGATCTGTTTGTGCTGCCATCATTTGGTGATGAAGGTGTGCCGCAAGGCCTAATGCAGGCCATGGCCTGTGGTGTGCCTGCTATTAGCACACCGATTGGCGCTATTGGCGAAGCCCTACAGGATGGTCAGACCGGTCTAATGACACAACCGCGTAACGTGCCAAAACTGGCCGAAAACATGTGCCGTCTGATGGGCAACGAGCAACTGCGGCAGCAGTTTGCTGACGCATCCCTTGCGTACAGCCGCAACTTCGGTATCGACATTATGCTCGATCGTATGGATCAGGCATTCCGCCAGGCCATTGCCGAGGCCAAGTAAGCCATCATGTGCGGCATCGCCGGCTTCTTCCAGCATCAATCGGCTGCGCCGACCACGGTGTCAGCCATGCTGGCAGCGTTACGTCGCCGCGGGCCGGATACCGAGCATGTGGTCGGCTGGAACGCAGAAGGGCAACGTAACGATACACAGCCAGATGTGGGCCTCATCCATACGCGTCTCGCCATCATGGATCCGCGCCCGGAGGCCGACCAACCCTTTAGCAATGAAGATGGCAGCATCTGGATCTGTTACAACGGTGAAGTCTATGATTGGCAACAGCATGCCGATCAGCTCAAAGCCCAGGGCGTGCAATTTAAAACCCGTGCAGACACAGAATTCATTTTGCGTGGATATGAAGCCTGGGGGCTTGAAAGTCTGTTACCCAAACTGCGAGGCATGTTTGCTTTTGCCATTCTAGATTGGAACAAACGCGAAATCTTTTTAGTGCGTGATCGCATGGGCCTCAAACCGCTGGTCTACACCTCCGTCAATGGCGGCCTGGCTTTTGGTTCGCTGGTGCGTGCCGTTTTGCCTGCGGTACCTAAAGCGGAACGTCAGTTTTCAACAGAGAGCATTGATGCCTATCTGGCGCACCGTTATATTCCCGCGCCGCGCACCATTTTCCAGAACATTCATCGCCTGGAAAACGCGCATTATTTGCACTACCGGTTAGATACGCAGCAGTTGACCAAGCATTGTTACTGGCATGTAGAACCGAAAAGCGCAGACTGGAAAACCGAACTCGACACTGCCATCCGTATCCGTACTGTGGCGGATCGGCCGCTTGGTGTGTTCCTCTCCGGCGGTATCGATTCCAGCACCATCGCCTGCAGACTCAAAGCGCAAGGTTTTGATCACATACAAACGTTCTCGGCATCTTTCCCGGAGAGCAATCTGGATGAGTTGCCCGTAGCAAAAGCCATTGCCGGGGCATTGAACCTACCCAATACAGAAATACCGGTACCACTTACCATTGCTAAAGACTTCGAACAGATCATTGCCGATCTGGATGAGCCCTTTGCTGACCCCTCCAGCTTTCCGACGTGGTACCTCTCGCAAGCCACCACGCAGCACGTGAAGGTGGTGCTCGGTGGCGATGGCGGCGACGAATTGTTGGCCGGTTACAAGCGTATCAGCAAGCATCTACGCACCAGTTGGCGTCGGTTACTTCGTTTACCGTTACCACGCCTGCGCGATATGGCTGGCAAAGGCTGGCGCAAACTGGTTGAAGAAATACGCCTGAACTGGTTAGAGGCCTACAGCCTGCGCTTCTCCGGTATGACACCGGGGCAGCGCGCGTTTCTGCAGCCGAATTTAAAAAATCCGCAGGTCACTTACTGGCGCTATCCATCCATTGATCGTTTGAACAAGCTGCCGCCCATCAAACAACTGCTGGCGGTGGATGCAGACAACTATCTGCCGGAATACATCCTGCGCAAGGCAGATCTTTGCACCATGGCGCATGGCCTGGAGCTGCGAGCGCCGCTGCTCGATCATCGTTGGGCAGAATGTGTCATGGCTTTGCCAGACAATATTCGCTTCACGCAGCCTGCCAAGAAACTATTTGCTGAAGTAACGCAGCGCCTGGCTGACCTTAAACTATTCAACATTAAAAAGCGCGGTTTCAATCCACCGCTGCAACCCTGGTTGCGTGAAGATTTGAAATATCGTTTCCCGGGGTTTGGCCAGCGCCTGGCAGAATTAACCAAGGGTCAAATCAATGCACAGCGTACCGAAGCACTGGTTGCCGAATACGCATACCGCCCTGCTCTTGCCGAACAGGTGCTGCAATTGATCGTTCTGGAAGCGTCGCTGACACAGTTAGCGGATTTGTCAGAGGCGACATGATCATGAAAATACTCATCATCAATGTAACCCGTATTGGTGACACCCTGTTTGGTGTGCCGTCGATCCGTGCCATTGCACAGCATTACCCCGGCGCAGAAATCACCGTGTTGGCGCACCCCAATCGCTGTGAGGTGCTTGAGCATCTGCCCTATGTGCAACACGTGGGCGGCATCACTAAAAAGTCTGCGTGGTATCGCGGTTGGTTGGGTAAGCAGTACGACAAAGCCTTTGTCTGGGGTTTTGATGCACTGCTCATTCGTTATGCTGGACGGGTCAGCAAAGAAGTTATTGCGCACCGACAATCAGAGGCTGCGCTGAATAAATTGATCGCCCATCTGGTTGAACCACCTGCACATAAAGCCAATCATGTCGTTAAACAGCTGCTGACCTTGCCAGAGGGTGTAGGCATTAGCACTAGAAACTACCGTATTGATCTGGTGCTGACCGATGCAGAAAAAGACTGGGCTAAAACAGCCTTAAGCAACCATTCGATCACAGCCGATAATCTGCTCGTGGGTTTTCAAACCACCAGTTTTCACACGCGCCCCTACCGGGATTGGCCCATTGAAAACTTCCGCGAGCTGGCGAATCGCATAAGCGCACAGCACCCAAATGCACGCTTTATTCTTTTTGGTGGACGAGATGGTCTGGAGCGCAACCAGGTATTGGCGGCAGAGCTAGGTTCGCCCTGTATCTCGTTTGCTAATCAACTATCGTTGCGCCAAACGGCTTCAATCATGTCATGCCTCAATGTGTACGTGGGTGTCGATACCGGCCCCACCCACATCATGAGCACTTTTGATATTCCGCTGGTAGGCCTATATCACGCAAAATCTAAAACGCACCATACTGGGCCATTACAGCACCCGTACGACTATTGCATCAATCACCCGGTAGAAGAAGCCGATGCGGATGAAACCACGTCCATGGCAGACATTACCGTTGATCACGTGTCTGTGCAGGTTAAAGCCGCGTTAGAGGCAATGCAGTGATTTACATCCTGCTCACCTGGCTGTTGGCGCCTATTTGGTGGCCGCTGGCACAAGTGCGCAAGCTTGCTTGTAAAACGCCACAACGCATTCTTATTGCAGAAATCGCCGGCATTGGCGACGTAGTATGCAGCACGGCAGTGTTCAAAGCCGTTCGAGATCTTTACCCGCAGGCGCACATTGCGCTGATGGTTGATACGGTACTAACCGAACTGGCTGCACAAGACCCCAACTTCGATGAAATTATGCCTTTTGCCTATGGCGCACAGCGTGGGATAAAAGGGCGCTTGAGTTTAATGCGCGCCATGCGCGGCTACGACACCCTGATTTGTCTTATTCCTAGCGCGGCACAACTCACGGCCGCTTGCTGGGTAGGCATAGCCCGTCGCTTCAGTGTATTGCCCGATGTCTCCACCGCAAGTTACCAATATTTGGCTCCGTTGATGACGCATGTGCAGGCACATCAATCCAATACCCCCTTTGTTGGTACGCAGCTTAAGCTGTTGTTACCTTTGGGTGTGCAACAAGGGGATCTAACTCGGCACCTTCATGCTCAAACATATTCCTGTGTGCAAATGCATACACTAATGCAACGTCCGGCAACCCGATGGATCGGTATCGCCGTAGGCAGCGGGCAGGGTATTAAAGCGATTCAGCCTCAAGTTCTTGATGGGCTCATTGAAAAGGTATTGGCAGAACAAAGTTTAGGCGTGGTGCTTATCGGTGGTGCCAAAGAAGCAGCTTTGGCCGCGCAGCTGGCTCAAGCGCACGGGACAGACCGATTGGTTAATACAGCCGGCCAGATCAGCCTTGTAGATTTGCCGGCACTGATCGAGCAGTTGTCTGTCTTTGTAGGCGTGGATTCTGGTGTGACCTATATGGCAGATGCGTTGGGTATTCCGATGGTCTACCTTCCGGGCCCAGCCAACCCCAAAGACCAGGGGCCTATTGAAGCAAAACGCATCACCCTGGAAAAGGTCTTGCCTTGTGCGCCTTGTTCACGTGTCTTCGTCACGCCTAAAGAATGTGCTACCGGTACACATGAGTGCATCGCCGCTTTTGGTGCAGAAGATATCTATGAAGCCATCGTTAGCCTATTGAAGGAAATTCATCATGGCTAAACGTACACAGCGAATTCGAGAATGGTTGATCTATCAGCTCATGACACCAGTGCGCTGGATCTACGAAGCGTGGCTACAAAAGCGCAATTTAGTCGTGCTTTATTGTGTCATGGGTAATGGCTTGGGAGATGCCTTGGCGTTATCAACCATCCTCAAGGCCCTGCATGAAAAGAGCGGTGTCAAAGGCATCGTCTTTTCCATGTGCCCCGAGCTATTTTTGCACAATCCGATGATCGTTAAAAACATTAGTTACCACGAGTTATCGAGCCTTAAGCGCAGCCTGCTGAAGTCTTTATTTCGGGCAATGCGTGGCAAGTCCGTTATATGTTTTGGGGGCGAGGTTTGGACTTTAGGCACATCACCCCTCAGCACACACAACCTGGATGATGATCGTGCCAAAGACCGTAATAGTGGTTGGCGTTGGTTGCGACACCTGGTGCCGGATAAAAACGTCGACATCGACTTCGACCAAGCAATTCCAGCATTGTTTCTGAGTGAGGAAGAAATAAAGACCTACGGCCAGAAGTTCGCCCAATTGCCCAAAGAGTTCAGTGTGCTCAAAGCTACCGTGGGTGCTAACCGGCCAACAGCCGCCGAAATGAAAAACTGGCCTATTAGCCACGTGCGCGAAACGATCGCTGCAACAACAGAAGCCCATTGGGTTCAGATTGGACAGGAGGGCGAGGCTATTGTTGAAGGCGCAATTAACCTCTTGGGTAAAACCAGCGTTCGAGAAACCATCTACCTTGTCTCACGAGCGAGATTGGTTTTTAGCATGGAAGGCTTTGTTACTCATGCCGCTGCCGCCTTCAATGCGCCATGCATCATTCCGCTCAGCGGGGTTTACGATCCCTATGGTTTTAACTACCCGTCCACTATTCCATTAGTCTCACCACAAAAGCCGCCGTGCTCTCCTTGTTGGAAAGACGCTTGTGATGTGCCGGGTATGCCGTGCATGGGTGACATTGCAGTTCACTTGGCTGTGAGTCAGATTAACCGAGTTGTGGCGGAGGGTTGATGCGCATTATTCGTAAACAGTGGCAACGTTTTATAGGCCGTTATCCAGGCTTGGCCGCAAGGGCTCTGGGCGAGTACCCGCTGGTTGAAATTCAAGATCGCAAAGCGCTGCAACCCCAATCCCCCACATCTAATGGCGCTATACCCGCAGTCGTTTATCAAACTTGGGATACCCGTCTACTGGGCAAAACCCATGCAGCAGCACTTGAGCAGTTTCGCGCGCGAAATCCGGACTTTGCCTTTATGTTGATTACAAAGGATGAGCGTGATGCTTTTATGGAAGCCGAATTCGCCGGGCATCCTATTCTGGAGATTTACCATAAAGGTCAGTTTGGGCCACTTAAAGTAGACATCTGGCGCTATTGTTTTATTTATAAAAAGGGCGGGGTTTATTTTGACATTAATAAATGTCTGAAGCAGCCGATATGCCAGCAGTTACCGCTAAACGCTGCGGCTTGGATTAGTTACGAAACTACTTTAGGCGAGTTGTTTCCGCCGCGAGATGCAATACCTTGGATGCAGCATCCAAATAACCTGTTGGCCAATTGGGCGTTTGGTTTTTCAGCGGGTCACCCTATGCTGGCAAAAGCCATCGACCTCATTTGTGCGTATTACCCCATGTTTTCAGGCCAAGCATTCGCTCAGCCCAAGAATGCTATCGTTAAGTTCACGGGGCCAGTCATGCTGACCTTAGCCTGGCATGTGTTTCTGAAGATAATTGACAACCCAGGAGCATTGAATGATGTGTGCCAGGCCGATATTGATTTCAATTGGCAGGCAGATACGAATATGCCGCGTTCTTGGGTGCGTTATGCACAAGTGCCAGCCTACGCTCGAATCAAAAATTCGGTCATAGTTACCTGATGATCAAAGATCCTAAAAAAATTCTGATTATTCGCCGCGACAACATTGGCGATTTGGTGTGCACCACGCCCGCCATTGCTGCATTGCGTGAATATTACCCAAGTGCCGAGATCGGCGCGTTGGTCAATTCGTACAATGCTGCAGTATTACGTGGAAACCCGAACTTGGACCACGTATTTGTTTATCAGAAGCTCAAGCATGCCGGCAGTTTGGTTGGCCGCTTCAAGGCGCTAACACAGCGTCTGACGTTGATTAAGAAACTCCGTCGCTGGAGGCCAGACGTTACCATTTTAGCCAAAGCTAGTTATGATCGGCACGGGCTGAGTTTTGCCCGCCGAATTGGCGCTAAAAATGTCATAGGGTACGTGCCAGAAGCGGCTGGCATGGCCAAAGGTTTGCCCGATGTCCAGTTAGAAACGCCGGACTTCATTGCGATGCATGAAGTTGAAGCTGTTGCTGGTTTGTTGGCACCGCTTGGCATTGATGACCCGCCGGGGCAGTTGCAAGTCATTTCCGATCAAAATTTGGCGGCGGCCATTAAGAAAAAACTACCTCATGCAGAGCGTCGCATTGCATTGCATATCAGCGCTCGTGAACCTGAGCGCCGTTGGGGGCTTGAGAATTTCATTGCTTTAGCTACGCATATTCTTCAAGCGCAATCTGATGTTCAGATTTTGCTTTTTTGGTCCCCAGGTCAAGCAGATGATTTGCACCACCCAGGAGATGACGCAGCGGCTGGCGCACTGATCAAAGCTGTAGCAAGCGATTGTCTCATCCCAATGCCCACGCAAAACCTTACGGAATTAATTGCGGCTTTGTCGCTTTGCGATATCTTTATTGGTACAGATGGTGGCGCCATGCACTTGGCTGCAGCACTTAACAAAAAAGTGCTAGCCATGTTCGAAAATAAGCCTGACAAGCTAAATCACTGGTATCCCTGGCGGACCTACATGCAAATCGTTTCAAGTGATGAAAGAGAGGCTCCAGATATCTGCAATATTCCCCTTGCTGCTGTTATTTCAAACTTTAATGTAATCTGTCGCGACTAATTGTCTACGTTGATTCTTTGTGCGTGGATGCATTTGCGACTTGCACTGCAAGCATGATAACGATTAACGCTGGCGGAAGCAAGAATCCATTGGTTATGCACAAGGTAAGGTAACAGAGCATAAAGACGGGCGTTGTAATGCCAATCCACCGTATGTAAGGCTCTGTGGCTTTACGCAAATTCCAACTGGCTAAAATAAGCGTTACAAGCACTGCTAGGTAACTAATGAGTCCGATCCAGCCAGTTTCAAAAAGCAATTGCATAGCCAAATTGTGGGGATTGGTTTGGCCAGGTGCAAGAGAAAACCAGAATGCTTTGCGTTGAGCATAATGACTTGAGTCTGCTTTCCAAGCGTCGAGTAAGCCTGTTGCCTTAGCGACGGTTGGAATTTTTTGCCAGCCAGGTCCAAAGCCTAAAATTGGGCGCTGGCTGACGATTTCGGCTGTAGCTTGCCAGATAGGGTATCGATCAGACATGCCCTGAGCTTTTGAATAGCTTTCAGGTTTGAAGATCTCAACGTATCGGCGAACTTCGAGATTCGTTTTTGCAACCTCGATAACGCCAACGATGCTTATTGCAGCAACAACCGTTAAAGCAATTAGATGCTTGGGCTTCGCGTAGCGAATGAGCAGCAGTAAAGAGATGCCTAGTGTTGCCACCAGAAATGCGGTACGTATTCCAGAAATGAGCACGATGCCGTATGCGATCAAAACCCCAATAAGCAAAATAAGGCCAAGTTTGCTGCGGTTGAACCAGAAGAGAATTGAACCGAGTATTAAAGGAATATAAAGCCCAGCATCAACCGCAAAGTAACTTACGTAGCGAGGTAAACCATTCTCCTCAAAATACTCAGGGTTTGAGTAAGGAGAAAAAATCCAAGGGTGGTTGATTGCCCCGTCCCAGAACGCTAATAGTGCTTTAGCCAAAAAACCAAGGCCGATACCGCCTACTAGAAACGTTATAAAGCGTTGGGCTTGCAGGGACGACCAGGAAAGAATGCTTATCGTTAAGATAAGCAGAGATGGAGAGAGGTATTCCTTCCGAAAGGCTGAAAGGCTCTCTGCGGAATAAGGGCTCGTTGCTGCGCTCAATCCGGTGATAGCCGTAAAGCAGCAGAGGGCAATGAATAAGGGGTTTCGCCACTTAAGCTGGGTGCGCTGTTGGTAGATTGCAATCAGCGCAAAAAGGAGGGATAGGCCAAGAAAGGTATAGCGCGCAGCCGGGGTATGCGGAATCGCGCAGAAAAAGAAGAAACTGCTGTACGCGAATGCAAGAAAGGGATACATGTTCATGGCAGACAATCTTTGTGAGGTCAGTAATTATACAGGACTTAGTTCAAAGTGATAGGCCAGTGTTGCCCATAAGCAAGGTGTATGATAGTTTAGTGCGTGGTGCGCTGCATTGGCAGGGGGGGTGTTATAATTGCCCCAAATAATTTTATATAACCTAGCGAATTTTTAGGTTATTAAGCGGTTGTGAAGACTGGGCTGTGCCGTCATTTGGAAAAGTACGTGTAATCCAAGGGCGGTAGCGTTGTAAAAAGCCGGGTCTTCTAGAAGAGTAAAGTGCTTGGCAGGTGTTGCCGGGCGGGCCGTTGGCGGTGGAATAGAGTGCCGCTAAACGACGTTAGCGGGCCAAAAATCTGTGATTATCTGTAGTTAAAACAATTTTAAATAGGTGCTTCTCTATGAAGGCGGTCATTTTGGCGGGTGGTCTTGGAACTAGAATTGCAGAGGAGACGTCGACACGTCCTAAGCCAATGGTGGAGATAGGCAGTAAGCCTATTCTATGGCACATCATGAAGATTTACTCGGCGCACGGTGTCAATGAGTTTGTCATCTGCTGTGGTTATAAGGGCTACATGATTAAAGAGTACTTCGCCAACTATTTCCTTCATATGTCTGATGTCACGTACAACCTTACAACAAACACTATGCAAGTCCACGAACAGTATGCGGAACCTTGGCGAGTTACGCTAGTGGATACTGGTGAAAACACCTTGACAGGTGGTCGACTAAAGCGTGTAAGGCAATATCTAGGTCAGGATGATTTTTGTTTTACGTATGGTGATGGAGTTGGGAATGTGGATATTGGAAAATCCATTGAATTCCATAAATCCCACGGAAAGCTAGCTACCGTAACAGCTGTACAGCCACCTGGGAGATTTGGGGCACTTGGCTTGGATGGAAATACAGTTATGAGCTTTGTCGAGAAACCGCATGGCGATGGTATGTATATTAATGGTGGCTTCTTTGTTCTAAACCCTAAGGTTATTGACTTGATTGAGGGAGATCAGACAGTTTGGGAGCAAAGGCCATTGGAAACGTTAGCAGCGAATGGCCAAATAAATGCTTTTAAGCATAATGGATTTTGGCAACCAATGGATACTCTTCGTGACAAGCAACTGCTTGAGGAATTGTGGGGGTCTGGAAAGGCGCCTTGGAAGGGTTGGGAATGAGCCCAGACTTTTGGAGTGGTAAACGAGTCCTTGTGACAGGGCATACTGGATTTAAAGGTAGTTGGATCTCGATTTGGTTGCAGTCACTGGGTGCTGACTTAAAGGGACTTGCTTTGGATCCTCCTACAAGCCCAAGTTTGTTTGTGGAGGCAAACGTCGCAGCAGGGATGGAGTCTCAGATTGGGGATGTGAGAAACTTTGATACAGTTTTAAAGTGTTTGGATGATTTTGGCCCGGAAATTATAATCCACATGGCTGCACAGCCTTTGGTCCGTTACTCGTACAAGTTTCCGATCGAAACCTATGCCACTAATGTTATGGGCACAGTTCATCTGCTTGAGGCAACGCGCCTGACGGGGACTGCTAAAGTCGTCGTAAATGTTACGACTGATAAATGTTATGAGAACAAAGAATGGTTGTGGGGTTATCGCGAAGAAGAGCCAATGGGCGGTTTCGATCCATACAGTAGTAGCAAGGGTTGCTCGGAACTTGTGACGTCAGCGTTCAGAAGGTCGTATTTTTTCAACTCCCAGATTGCAGTTGCGTCGGCCCGCGCAGGTAATGTAATTGGGGGCGGAGACTGGGCTGAAGACAGACTTATACCTGATGTTTTAAGGGCGTTTGACAAAGAGGAGACCGCAGTAATCAGAAATCCAGATGCGGTGAGGCCTTGGCAGCATGTGCTTGAACCGTTGTCAGGGTATTTAATATTGGCGGAGAGATTGTGGGATGCTCCAGAGAAATATGCCGAAGGCTGGAATTTTGGTCCTAATGATGAGGATGCAAAATCAGTTGGTTATATTGTTGAAAAACTATGCTCAGCTTGGGGAGATGAAAAAAGGTGGAGAAGCAATAGTGGAGAGCATCCTCATGAGGCAAATTATTTAAAGCTCGATATTTCAAAAGCTCATCAGAAACTCGGATGGAGTCCAACTTGGTCGCTTGATACCGCTTTAGACAAAATCATAGAGTGGCACAAAGGCTGGCTTGAGGGGAGTTGTGTCCGTACTCTATGCGTGAAACAGCTTAATGAATACATAGTTGAAAGCAAAAAAACATGAAAACACTAGAGCAAATGCGCATGGAAATCAGTGGGTTAGTAAAAGCATATGCTAATCGTGCACTGGCGCCACAGACCTTTGAGCCTGGGCGTACACTTGTACCACCATCGGGAAAACTAATAGGATCTGAAGAGCTACAAATGATGGTCGAAGCATCCCTTGACGGGTGGTTGACAACTGGGCGATTCAACGATGCTTTTGAGGAACGTCTAGCTAAATTTATCGGAGTTAAGCATTTAATTACAGTGAACTCTGGATCATCAGCTAATCTAGTCGCATTCAGCACATTGACTTCACATAAATTAGGTGAACGGGCGATCAAAGCAGGTGATGAGGTGATTGGAGTGGCGGCGGGTTTTCCGACAACTGTAAATCCAATTATCCAATTTGGTGCAATACCGGTATTTGTAGATGTTGAATTGGGGACATACAACATCGATGCCGAAAAAATTGAAGATGCAATTGGTCCAAGAACTAAAGCTATCATGTTAGCCCATACTTTGGGTAACCCATATAATTTGGAAGTTGTTACAGTCCTTTGCAGAAAGTACAACCTCTGGCTGATAGAGGATTGTTGTGACGCTCTGGGCTCGACATATAAAGATCAGATGGTGGGGACGTTCGGTGATATTGGTACCGTAAGCTTCTACCCTGCACATCACATTACAATGGGGGAAGGTGGGGCGGTTTTTACCAACAATGAAGAACTTAAAAGAATTGCTGAAAGCTTTCGAGACTGGGGCAGAGATTGCTATTGCCCGCCTGGCAAAGACAATACGTGTGGAAAGCGTTTTTGCTGGAAATTAGGAACTCTACCTGATGGATATGATCACAAATACACCTATGGGCATCTGGGGTATAACCTAAAAATCACCGACATGCAGGCGGCGTGTGGGTTAGCCCAATTAGATAAGGCTCCAGTATTTGTGGAGCAACGGAAAGAAAATTTTCGGTTCTTAAAAGAGCGCTTGAGGTCATGCGAAGAGTATCTGATTCTTCCTGAACCAACAAAAAACTCTAAACCATCTTGGTTTGGGTTTCCTATAACCTTAAAAGAAAATGCTCCCATAAATCGTGTTGATCTTTTGAAATATCTTGACGAATCGAAAATAGGTACACGCTTGCTATTTGCAGGAAATTTGACAAGGCAGCCGTATATGATCGATAGGAAATATAGAGTATCAGGGGAGCTTAAGAACACAGATACGATTATGAAAAATGCTTTCTGGGTTGGCGTTCAGCCAGCGTTGCAAACTGAAATGTTAGATTACACAGCTACAAAGATTGAAAATTTTCTTGGCGTTAACTTTTAGTGTCGATGACAAGCATGAATCCTCTGATAGCGGTTGTTTTATGCGGCGGAAGCGGCAAAAGATTGTGGCCAGTCTCAGTGCAGAGCAAGCCAAAGCCGTTCGCGCACCTGATTGATGACGAAACATTCCTAGAGAAGACTTACAAGCGACTTCATGGAATAAAGTCTTTGTATAACAACGGCAACAAGCCATACGTATTGACAGTTACAGCAAAAAATTATTATCAGCACTGCAATGAGGCGGCTAAAAAATCTGGGGTTTACTCCGACTTCATTTTAGAGGCAAAATCAATTAATACTGCCGCAGCTGTTAGTTTAGCTGTTAATTTCGTGATTAATAAATTTGGACTTGGGGCTAAATTGTTAGTAATGCCAGCGGATCATCTAATTGAGGGGCAGGGAGAGTTCGGTTTATCAGTCAATGCTGGACTAGAAGCAGCAAATAAAGGTGGGATTGTAACATTTGGAATTAAACCAAGATATCCAGAAACTGGATATGGTTATATTCAGGCGAAAAATATAAGTAACGGGGTCGCTGCAGTATCAGGGTTTTTTGAAAAACCTAGCATTGAAGGCGCTAGACTATATTTAGATGATGGGAGTTTTTATTGGAACTCAGGAATTTTGTGCTTTCGCGCGGAAGAAATGCGAAATCTTATTGAAGTACATGCTCCCACGCTCTCTAATTCGCTTAAATTCAATTGCAAAGAGTCAGATTTGGGACCGTTTGTAACAAAATTAGAAGATTACGATGGTTTAAATGATATTTCAATTGATAAGGCAGTGCTTGAAAAAGCAGAAAGCATAAGCATGGTTGAGGTTGGTTTTGAATGGGATGATATTGGATCTTGGGCTTCCTTGATGGAAAAGGGGAAGCATGAAGATTGTGGTAATAGATCGATAGGCAAATCAATAAAAGTTAGATCTTCAAACGTTTCAACTTACTCAAGGGATAAGCTAGTAACGTCTTTGGGGGTAAGAGATATCTACATTATCGAAGCTAATGACATAGTTTTGGTTTGCCACAAGGATGAGTTGAATAACATTAACGAAATTTCCAATGCAGCAAGCAAAAATGACTTTGCATGCGGCAAACTAAATAAATTAACAGTGAGACCTTGGGGTACATTCGAAGTAATCGATGAAGGTATGGGTTATAAAATAAAAAAAATAAATGTATACCCTGGCGGGAAATTAAGTATGCAGTCTCACGCACACAGAAGTGAACACTGGGTAGTGGTTAGTGGGGAAGCTCAGGTCACAAATGATAGTGTCTGCACGGTGCTTTTGCCTAATCAGTCAACATATATCGAGGTAGGAAGTATTCACAGGCTAGAGAACGTTGGGAACGAAAACTGTTGCATTATTGAGGTTCAGTGTGGGTCAATTCTCTCCGAAAATGATATCGTAAGATACGACGATATTTATGGTAGGAATTAGAATGCTAAAAATTATAATTGTTATCCCAATCTATCGTGAAGAACACAATATAAGGCCGCTATATGAAAGACTAAAAGGAGTTGTAAGTCAGCTAGAAGAAAAGTACGCATTTGAATTTATTTTTGTAAATGATGGCAGCCCTGACGACTCAATTTTGGTTTTGACTGAAATTGCTGAGGAAGACTTTCGTGTAAAAGTTGTTGATTTATCGCGAAATTTTGGGAAAGAGATTGCATTAACAGCAGGTGTGCATGAGGCCGAAGATTGTGATGCGCTAATATGTATTGACGCAGACCTGCAGCACCCCCCTGAGTTAATTCCAGAACTCATTCAAAAATGGGAAGAGGGTGCGGAGATTGTTGTTACAATTCGTAAGGATACAGAGAAGCAGCCAATTCTTAGGCAAATTGGCTCGAAGCTTTATTACTGGATTTTGAACAAGGTGTCAGACCTTGATGTGGTATCACAAACCACTGATTACAGACTGTATGACGGCAAAGTTACTAAAGTGTTTAAAAGTGCGACTGAACGTGAACGAATGTTCAGAGGAATTATGGATTGGCTAGGTTTTAAGAAGGTTTACATAGAATTTATTGCCCCTGCGAGACTGCATGGAGAGGCTGGCTACACATATTTAAAATTGTGGAGGCTTGCGGTTAGTAGTATTACATCGTTTTCGCTATGGCCATTAAAAATAGCGGGATATACCGGAGCCCTAATTACGATTATGGTGAGTTTTGCATTTTTTTGGATGCTTTTGTTTTATATTGTACATGGTGAATTAGTGTACAGTCCTCTAGCAATAGTGATTTTAGCCAATACCCTCTTTATGGGCATAACATTAATGGCTATTGGTCTTGTGGCCCTATATATCGGAAAAATTCACACAGAGGTAATTAATCGCCCGCTTTATGTCATTAGAGAGCGAATAAACCTTGGCTGAACGAGTCGGCAGAATATTTGCTAATAGCATTATTCTTGGTGTTTCAACTATATTCGCAGGCTTGGCTGGGTATGTTTTCCAAATTCTAATGGGAAGGTCGATGACCTTGTCAGACTTTGCTAAATTTTCAACCCTAATTGCATTGTCTACACTCTTAACTTCTCCAGTGAATGCTGTTGTATTGCTCATAACAAGGCAACTATCCATTTTATCAATTTATGGTGTTGGATCTCATGTTTTTCAATATTATAAATGCAAGTTAAAAGCCGTTGTTATCGTGTATTCCATAATAATTGCAACAGCCTTACCATTTAGTAAATCAGTGTCGAGTTTTTTTAATCTTGAAAGCGGAGAGCTTGTTGTCCTGCTTGCTGCTATTGCGACTTTCAACGCCGTTTCGATGGTTAATGGAGGTGCAATACATGGTATTCACAAGTTTTACACATATGCATTTTTAAATGTTTTAAATCCAATTGTCAAGATTGCCTTATGTGCTTTATTCCTTTTGTTGGGATTTGGTTTATACGGAGCAGTGTTTGGTGTTTTAATCTCTTCGGTTGTTTTGGCTGTATGTGGCTACTTCCTCATTGCAAATTCGATATCCCCCTTAGGGAACAATACTAGCGATTTTCGTCATGCGGCAAATAACAGCCAATTCATTCCACTTTTAATTGCAACATTAAGCCTTGCTGCTATGACTCAAATAGATGTTGCAATTGTTAATATGACATTTTCTGGAAACGAGGCTGGAAAATTCGCTGCAGCTGCAACTCTTGGAAAGGCGGTCCTATATCTTCCAGGAGGAATAGTTGCAGCAATTTTCCCCCTTGTTTCTAGGCTTTCGACTAAATCAAATTCAGGTACTAGGATATTCCTCTACAGTTCTGGTGGGGTTGTATTGCAATCACTTTTATGTGTTGCAATATTCTTCTTTTACGGAGATTTTATAGTATCTGTATTGTTTGGATCATCTTATGCGGAAACATCAGAAGTTCTTTGGATTTATGCATTAGCACTCGTTCCAATGGCAGTGATAATTTTAAGCGAAAATTTTTTGATCGCGCAGGGATCGGTTGTTTTTTCTTGGATTTTTCTCATCGCGGCCCCAATTCAAGTTTTATTATTATTTGAATTTGGGAAGTCTATTAGAGATGTTGTATACATCATTGGTTTATGTAATACGGCGCTTCTGATTATTGGGTTTGCTATTATGGTAAGAATATATAGGGTAAGATTAAATGACAATTAGAAATTTGGTTGCGGGTGGTGCAGGATTTGTTGGTTCCCATTTATGTAAGCGCTTATTAGATTTGGGCCAAGAGGTTTTATGCGTTGACAACTTTTATACAGGTGCTAAGTTAAACATTCAACCATTGATGGATAACCAAAACTTCGAACTAATGCGGCATGACATAACATTTCCGTTATACGTAGAAGTTGATAGAATCTACAACCTCGCTTCACCTGCCTCTCCTATCCATTATCAATTTGACCCTGTACAAACAACAAAGACAAGTGTTTTGGGCTCTATTAACTTGTTGGGCCTAGCTAAACGTACTAAGGCCAGAATACTTCAAGCATCAACTAGTGAAGTTTATGGTGATCCTGAGGTTCATCCACAAAGCGAATCATACTGGGGGAGGGTAAATCCAATTGGTATTCGTTCATGTTATGACGAGGGAAAAAGATGCTCTGAAACACTGTTTTTCGACTATAGACGCCAACATGATTTGGACATTAAAGTTGTAAGAATATTTAATACATACGGGCCAAACATGCACCCGTTTGATGGCAGAGTGGTTTCAAATTTTATTATTCAAGCGCTAAATGGACAAAATATTACTATTTACGGTGATGGAAATCAAACACGAAGCTTTCAATATATTGATGATCTGATTGATGGAATTGTCAAATTTATGTCGGATGACTCAAGATATCCTGGCCCAATAAATATTGGAAATCCAGATGAGTTTTCAATTAATGAACTTGCTTCAATAGTTTTTGAATTGATTCCTGACACAAAGAGCAAAATTGTCAATATGCCTTTGCCAAATGACGACCCTAAACAAAGACGACCTGATATTACGCTGGCGATGGATCACCTTGATTGGGCCCCAAAAGTTAAGCTCAGGGAAGGGCTATTGAAGACTATTGAGTATTTCAGGGGCCATATCTGATGAATGATGCCGATTACTTCAAAGAACAGTATAAATTAAACGATCCAGAAAAGGCTTTTAATAGGTTTGCTCGTTCACAATATTCGATCTTCAAAAAGTTAAACCGCATTGCACCAATTAATTATAAAGATTTCGTCGTTGAGGTTGGTTCAGGTTACGGTGGAATTTTGAATAATATTTTGCATCACACAAAAAATGCATGTTCAATTGAGCCTTCAAAATTTTTGAGCAAATTTCTTATGGATAAATTTAAAGTTGATGTTTATGATACTCCAATCGAGCTGACTGATTTTCCTAGCGAAAGTATCGATAAAATTTATATGTTTGAAGTCTTGGAACATTTGAAATCTCCTATACAAACATTAGAAACCATGTTTTCATGGATAAAACCAGGCGGATATCTAATTGGTACGACACCGTTCCCATTCTTGCGCGATATTATCGGTGACTCAACGCATTTATTCGTGCTGCATCCAAAGAATTGGGAACGCCATTTCATTAACTGTGGATTTGTTGTCGATGCAATGGGTCCTGCGACCCTAATTCCATATGTGCATAGGTTTAACAGAGTTTTTTCGATCAATCTGCCACTTTATATTCCATTTTCACCCTTTGTATCTACAACATATTTCGTTCTTAGGAAGCCAACTTAGCTATGAAAATCGCCATTGCCGGAACAGGTTACGTAGGTTTGTCGAACGGTGTGCTGCTCTCGCAGCATCATGAAGTCGTTGCCCTCGACATCGTTCCCGAGAAGGTTGAGAAGATCAACCGTAAAGAATCGCCCATCGAAGACAAAGAGCTCGAGGACTACCTCAAGAACAAGCCTTTGAACTTCCGCGCCACGCTGGACAAGAAAGAAGCCTACGAAGGGGCGGATTACGTCATCATCGCCACACCCACCGACTACGACCCGGAAACCAACTACTTCAATACCAAATCCATTGAAGCCGTTATTCGTGACGTTATGGCTATCAATCCCAACGCCACTATGGTCATCAAATCGACCATCCCCGTCAGCTACACCGTAAAAACCCGCGAGGCCCTCGGCACCCAGAACCTCATCTTCTCGCCAGAGTTCCTGCGCGAAGGCCGCGCCCTCTACGACAACCTACATCCTTCCCGCATCGTTGTTGGTGAACGCTCCAAGCGTGCTGAAATCTTTGCCGGTCTCCTCAAAGAAGGCGCCATCAAGAAGGACATCCCCGTCCTCTTTACCGATGCGACTGAGGCCGAGGCCGTCAAGCTTTTCGCCAACACCTATCTCGCCATGCGGGTCTCGTACTTCAACGAACTCGACACCTATGCCGCCACTCATGGTCTCGATAGCAAACAGATCATCGACGGGGTTGGCCTAGATCCCCGTATCGGCACGCACTACAACAACCCCAGCTTTGGATATGGAGGGTATTGCTTTCCTAAAGACACCAAACAGCTGTTGGCCAATTACCGAGACGTGCCGCAGAACCTCATCTACGCCATCGTTGAATCTAACACCACCCGTAAAGACTTCATTGCCGACGACATCATTCGTCGCAAACCCAAAGTCGTGGGTGTCTACCGCCTCATCATGAAGAGCGGCTCAGATAACTTCCGTGCCTCCAGCATCCAGGGCATCATGAAGCGTATCAAGGCCAAGGGCATTGAAGTCATCATCTATGAACCGGCCCTCAAAGACAGCGAATTCTTCAATTCTCGCGTTGTGACCGACATCGAAGCCTTCAAGAAAGAATCCGATGTCATCATCAGCAACCGCATGGCCGATGTGCTCGAAGACGTGGCGGATAAGGTTTACACGCGTGACATCTTTGGGGGCGACCTGTAAGCATGAATATACTTTGGTTTACATGGAAGGATATAAATCATCCAGAAGCCGGAGGGGCAGAGTTAGTTAATGAAGAACTTGCAAAGTTACTGGTTAAAGACGGGCATCATGTACAGTTTGTAGTTGCAGGTTGGAAGGGGTGTAAATCTTACTCGGAGCGTAATGGATTTAAAATAGACCGTGTAGGCAACAGATATACATGTTATATAAAAGCATATTTTCATTATAAAAAGTACAAAAATTGGGCAGATGTAGTTGTTGATGAATGTAATACGATGCCATTCTTCTGCAAATATTATGTTAAGCAGCCAACAGTATTTTTTATTCAGCAACTTGCAAGAGAAGTATGGTTTTATCAGATGCCAATTGCAATTGCTATCATTGGATATATGATAGAACCAATATATCTTAGGCTGCTAAATAGAGAAAAGACATTAACATTTGCGGAGTCTACAAAGTCAGATCTAATTAATCTAGGATTTGATTCAAAAAGAATTGGCATACTTTCCGAAGCTTTTACGATAAAAAGCGCTCCTAGCCCATTTTACTGGGAAAAACAATGCGAGCCAACAATTTTGTTCTTCTCTGCATTTAGAGAAATGAAAAGACCTGATCACGTTATAAAGGCATTTGAAATTGCAAAAGAAACGTTAAAAAATCTAAGGTTAGAAATGGTTGGTGGTGGGAGTGGACCTTATTCAGATATGGTGGTGAGTCTGATTAAGAATTCAAAATTTTCTGATTCAATAAAGTATCATGGAAAAGTATATGATGCAGAAAATAAAAAAATGATAATGGGCAGGGCGCACTTCATTTGTTGCACATCAGTTCGCGAGGGTTGGGGAATTATTGTGTCTGAAGCTGGGTCTCAGGGCACGCCAGCAATAGTTTATAAGGTAAATGGTTTAAAAGATGCAGTTAAATACGGAGATGCAGGTCTAATTTGTGAAAGAAATAATCCAGAAATGATGGCAAAAAAGATATGTGAGGCGTTTTCACAAATCACAGATTATAACAAATTGGTTCTAAATGCTTTTGAAACAGCAAAAAATGTAAATGTGAATAGTACGTACGGTGTATTTTTGCAATTCTTGAAGGAAAAATGACATGTCAAATATATTAATTACGGGTGGAGCAGGCTTTATAGGATCCACATCTGCGCTGAAGTATGCGTCATTAGGATATGATGTATCAGTGATAGATAATATGTCTCGAAAGGGTGCGAGCGAAAATGCATACTACCTTGAGAAAACTGGAATTGAAATAATCAATGGCGATATTAGAGATTCTGAACTGATAAAAAAACTCATTGAATCGAATAGATATACGCACGTTTTGCATCTTGCTGGCCAAGTTGCAGTAACTACATCTGTAGTAAATCCAATGGACGATTTTACTACAAATGCTCTTGGTACTTTTAACGTTTTAGAAGCTGTACGTGAAAAATCACCAGAAACATCGATCATTTACTCATCTACTAATAAAGTATATGGAAAAATGGAAAATGCTACTGTGCACGTAAATAACGGCAGGTATGAATATAAAGATTTGGTAGAGGGGGTATCAGAGGACTACCCATTGTCATTCTATTCCCCGTATGGCTGTTCTAAGGGCGCAGGTGATCAATATATAATCGATTATGCAAGAATTTACGGATTGAGATCTGTTTCATTTAGGCAGTCTTGTATTTATGGTCCCAGACAATACGGAATTGAGGATCAAGGTTGGATAGCATGGTTCACTATAGCTTCATTACTTGGTAAAAGGATTACAGTATATGGTGATGGCATGCAGATTAGAGATGTATTGCATGTCGATGATTTGGTAGATGCATACATTCAAGCATTCGATAACATAGATTCAATTTCTGGCGAAGCCTTTAATATTGGAGGCGGGGTCAATAACACCTTGTCATTGAAGGAACTCATTCACTTGATCGAAACAGAATCAGGAAATAAAATAGATTTTGATGAAGCTGATTGGAGACCGGGTGATCAAAAGGTATTTGTTTGTAACATTTCTAAAGCAAATGAGAAATTTGGTTGGAAGCCAAAAATAAATGTGCAATCTGGTCTGAAGCAGTTGTATAACTGGACGAACAAAAATCTAAATGCTATTGATAAAATATTAACAGCCTAGGCGTGTATGCTGATAAGCGTAATTGTTACGACATATAAGTCAGATCGAACATTAACTAAATGCTTGAAGTCAATCGCCGATCAATCCTACAAAAATTTTGAGATAATTGTTGTTGACTCGTCTCCAACAGAAAATGATCATCAGATTGCGATGGATTTCAATTGCAGATATGTTCGTGTGCCGTTTAAGGAGCGCTCAGAAAAGAGAAACTATGGAGTAAAAACTGCGTCTGGAGATTGGGTTGCTATAATTGATAGCGACATGATTCTCAACTCAAATGTTCTCGACCTAGCATTTTCTATGATATCCAATGCTAAATATAAAGCATTGTGCGTTCCAGAAAAGTCGATCGGTATGGGATATGTTGCAAGGTTAAAGTCAATAGAGCGTGATTGTTATATAAATGTTGACTGGATGCAGGCTGCTCGCTTTTTTGAACGAAAAATATTTTTAGATTTCGGGGGGTATGATCCAACAAATGTTGGAAGTGAAGATTATACATTGCCAAGAAATATTGAATATAGATACGGCCCAGATTCAATAGGAACAATTCCGTCAATTATTACACAAGATGAGGGCGATCTAAAATTAACAGGCCTACTGAAGAAAAAGCTATACTATTCAAAGGCATTTGTTAATTACTCATCAAATGATGAAACAGAAAAATCATTTAAAAAGAAGTCATCGTTTTATAATAGAATAATGCTATACATTGAGTCGCCAATTGCACGGAGCCGCCCAGATCTTTTGATTGCAATGATTCTTCTAAAATTTGCTGAATTTGGGTCAATGTTTGTTGGATTTATATATTACAAATATTTAAAAAGAACAAATAAAACCTAATATGTATCAGCACAGAAAATTAAATGTTCTTATTACTGGCGGATCCGGTAAATTAGCTCAAAATTTAGGATGTGCATTAATGGAAAGGGGTTTCAAAGTTTTTTTCCTAACAAGAGGAAGAAAATTTATTAACAAAAGTATACCCTCTTCAAGAATAGTAACCTTAAAGGCGTGTAACAAGGCCGTATTAAGAAAACTAATAAATTCAAAGATGATTGACGTTGTTGTCCATACGGCAACTATGTATGAATCATTTGGAGTTACAGATAGTCAATTGACTGCAGTTAACTATAAACTTCCAGTAGAAATTGTACAATCATTAACAAGTACCAATGTTAAAAGTTTTATAAATATCGATACCACGCTCCATAGAGGTGTAAATGGTTATGCTAAGTCTAAGTACAAAACATCAAAATATTTATTAGGTATAAGTAATAGAAAGCCAGGGCTTATTAAGAACTTAAAGACACCAATGCATTTTGGAATGAATGGAGACTTCTTCCAAAAAATTATAAAAGAACTAAGTGAAACAGTAAAATTAGAAATGACTAGCTGTGAAGATTCAAGGTCGTTTATACATTATGTTGATCTTGTAAATGCTATTATAAAACTTATTGTTGTTGGTTCAACATATCAAATTAGAAGATCAAAATTCATGGCTGCCGGTAACGAGTTTATGTCATTAAAGAAATTAATCCTAAAAATTTCTATAGGTATGCGCTCAAAATGTATCATTTGCTTTGGTGCTTTAAAGAGCCGCGCTTTCGAGGGTTGCGAGGATCGAATATCAATTAATTCTTTAAAATTATTAGGTTGGTCACCTAAGAAATCAATAAATGAATATATAGATGAGCTTATTTATGAATGAAGCCAAGCGGGTAAACGTAATAATCGTTAATTACAATGGCAAGCAGTGGTTAGATGGTTGTATAGGGACAATATTAAATCAAACCTACACAAACTATGATGTAACTGTTGTCGATAACCTATCAAGTGATGATAGCGTAGAATACATTAGGAAACATTTCCCAACGGTAAACATTATTTCTAACATAAAAAACGATGGCTTCGCAGAAGGCAATAACATTGCAATGGGTGAAGTCAATGGTGACTATCTTTTGCTCCTTAATAGTGATACTGAATCAGATCCCAGTTTGATTGAAAATTTAGTTTCTGGTATCGAAAGAAACAGTAATATTGGATGTGTACAATCCAAACTTGTGTTACTGAGTGACGACAAGGTCACAGATTCATGCGGTAGTTTTATAACTCCAACAACATTGCTTTACCATTTCGGAGTTCTAAAAAATTCAAATGATGCAATGTATAATGTGCCACAACAACTATATTCAGCAAAAGGTGCATGCATACTTCTTAGACGCAGTTTAGTCGATGTGATAGGGCTCTTTGACAGAAAATTTTGGTGCTACTATGAAGAAACTGATTTGTGCCAAAGAATATGGATTGCAGGGTATGAGGTTTGGTATATTCCTGAAGCAATATGCAAGCACGCTGTAGGTGGCACATCACTAAAGTTCGATAATTCTAAAATTATGTTCCATAATTTTAAGAACAAACTTGCAAGCCATATTAAAAATTTTGAAATTCTATCATTGGCATGGGTTTTGCCTATGCATTTTCTAACTGGTGCCTTTTATTCTATCTATTTTCTTTTCAACGGTAAATGGAAATCTTTTGTAGCATTTTATCATAGTATATATTGGGTATTGAAAAACTTTAGAACGATTTTGAGGGACAGACGCTATATTCAGTCTATCAGAATTGTTTCTGACTTCTCAATTTTTAAAAAGACCATGCGATCACCTGGGCTCACTTATTACATAATGCTTTTTAGTGGGCTGAAAGGTTATAAAGACCGGTGATAGTTAATAAATGATCAATTGTTTTCTTAAATCTAGATATATAGTAATTATCCCGGCGATCCTCTTGTTTTTGATCCCAATTATTGGGATGGGTAATTACACTAATATCGGTGGGGATAATTCTCAATTCTACTATTTAGAACCTAGTTTATACTTTAACGGTTATCTAACAAACATGGTTGGTTATAATTCCCTTGGGGGAATTTCATTATATCAACAACAAACATACCAACTTCCATTTTTTGCATACCTAAGCGCTTTAAAATTCATTACTCCGAACATCCTTAATTTTGAAGCAGTAGCATTTGGGGTGGCTATATCATCATCATATTTAAGTATGTACTTCTTGCTTCGCTACATGTTTGATGATGGTAAGTGTTTTGCCGCTCAAGTTTGTTCGCTAGGTGGAATTTTCTATGCAACAAGCTTAATAACCTACGCCACATTTTGGAGTGGTGGATTATATGCAACATATTTAGTCCCGTTATACCCATATTTTCTACTCACCATTTTAAAGACGGTAAATAGTGATAATTATGTCAATGTTGTATTAGGCTCCATACTGCTTACAATCTTCAGTGTGGTATTGTTTTCAGTGCCGTGGTTCATTGGTACTGTACTGTGTACGCTCCCGCTTTTCTTTCTGTTTAATAATTACTATAGAGTTATAAAAGTTGGAATAATATACGCAATAGTATTATTTTGTTTCAATGCATTTTGGGTTATTCCATTTATAGATTCGACATTGAACCCCACATCATTTGGTTATTTTGGCCAAGACGCTTATTCATCGGCGGGATTAATTATTGACTCTGTCACGACAGAAAATAACCTTATGTATCCGATTTTTGGTACAACAATGCCAAGATGGCTTCGTGATATTGAAATACCTTCCATAGGGAGTATGCCTATATCGGGGGTTTTACTATCAGCAGCAATTATTCCTATTTTATTTGTTGAGAATAGCAGGCAGAAATTTATAATATTGCTGTCTTGGTTGATTTGTATTTATTTCTATACACTTAATGTTGTGAACTATGGTGTTGTGCTGTTTAAATATCTTGTTGATCTGATACATCCATTAGCAATGTTCAGAAACAATTTCGATAAATTTTCGTTTGCATTACAGTTTGTCACTACCATTGTTTTGTGCTTCGGGCTAATGCAAATCTTTAAACTTTGCAAAACAAAGTTTTATAAATTCCTATATTTTTTTGTTGTCGCTATTATAGTATTTAGTAACTATCCTTTCTTTAGATTCGATTTTTATAAACGACCATTTCCATGGGCAAGTAATATAAATACTTACTTTGCCGAGCTTGAGAATGATTTTTATCAAATGGCAGATTTCGTATCTAAAAATGCGGATGGCAGCAGAGTTTTATGGTTGCCTTTAAATGGGGCTAACTGGTTAGTTTTGCCAGACAAATCCATGCCAAATAACTATTATATAGGTACTTCAATCTTTACACTTTTATCTGGTAATACAGACTTAGTCGGTAAGTACTCATTCGGCAATGCCAAAACAGGCTCCGAAATTTTTGAATTACTTTCTAACGGAAAAATTGAGGCTGCTGCGTCTTTAATATCCAAATTTGGTGTCAAATACATAATCGTAAATAATTCGTTAAATAGAGATCTGGCAAACACCTTTATGTATACTGGGCAGTTCCCAGGAGATATGTACTTTACACAAATGAACCTTCTATTACCGGAAATTGCAGGAAAAAAGGTTCAGGATTTCGGTTCCTCATATTCGCTTTATGAAATCAAGGATGAGTATTACAAACCACTTTTATTTTCTTCAGCAAAAATTCTTAATTACAAGATGAGCTCAGAGGATAGATATGATCTTCAACTGATGTTCAAGAAAGGTGAGACTATTGAAGTGGTTTTAAGGCAGCCATTTCATAATTTTTGGCGACTTAAAATAAAATCAAGTCTCAAACAGTATGCGCCTACTGTTTATGATGAATCATTTATCTTATGGGAGCTCTCCTCTGATCAATTTATCAATGATGCGAAGAATTGTTTAGGTTCCGAGTTTTATTGCATTGAACTCGAATTAAAATTTGAGCGTATTTTTGTTTTCTATATTGGTGTTTTGATTTCAATATTAACGCTTATCGTAGCGATTCTATATATTTTAAATAAACTAAAAAAAAATGACTAGCAAAAAGATGAAGTTGTTGGTGCTCTCATGTGATAAGTATTCTGATTTGTGGCCAGTTTTTTTTAGTTGCCTAAAAATGAATATTGATACGAACCGTGTAGATATCTACCTTGGGACAAACAGTTTAGAATACCATGATCCACAAGTTAAAGTTATAAAATCAGGGCCTGATCTAAATTGGTCATCAAGCGCGAAATCTATCCTTACTCAAATCAAAGATGAATATATTTTTATTATACTTGAAGATTTGATACCAATCAGTGAGATTGATTGCAACAGGCTAAACAATCTTTTTCACTTTTTAAAATCAAATGATGGAAATTATTTGCGCTATTGGGCTAAACCAAAACCTCAAAAATCATCATTGGTTTGCGATGATGTATTTGTATCGGAAAATTTTTCACCGTATCGAATTAATGTCTGCGGTATATGGAAAAGACAAACTTTTATTAATTTGCTTATAGATGGCGAGTCACCTTGGAATTTTGAAATAATGGGATCCTATCGTTCCTCATATATGAATGGATTTTTTACAACCCAAACAGACCTTTTTAAGTTTAAAAATCTAGTTGAAAAGGGTAAGTGGATAAGAAAATCTATAAGATGGGCTAGGGCTAATTCAATTGCTATTAATACAGCAACAAGAGAATTCAATAATTTCCGCTCTGAGTTTTTTCGTATGATTTTTGTGGCATATTTTAACATTGTAATCAGAATTCCATGGAAATTAAGGGTGTTTTTGTTGAACACATTTCGAAAATTATTTATATCTTACTAGAATTTATGAAAAGAAAAATTTGCATTATTGGAGCTGGCCCTGCCGGCTTAACTGCTGGCTGGCAGCTTTCCAAGGCAGGTTGCACAGTCGTTGTTTTTGAAAGTACTGAAGATGTTGGTGGTATGTCGAGGTCTTTTGATCTATGGGGCAAGTTGGTCGATGTTGGGCCCCACAGATTTTTTAGTTCAGATCCACGAGTTAACCAATTATGGCTTGATGCAGTTGGGGACTCCTATGAAATGATATCTCGTATTACAAGAATTGTTTATAATAAAAAGTTTTACTCATACCCACTCAAGCCATTCAATGCCTTAAAGAACATTGGAATTTTTCAGTCAGTTTTGTGCATAGTTAGCTATCTTAAAGCTCGGATAATTCCAACCGACGCAAGAACATTTGAAGGTTGGGTGATAAACAAATTCGGATTCAAGCTTTACTCTATTTTCTTTAAGTCGTATAGCGAAAAGCTGTGGGGAATAAAGTGTAATGAATTAGATGCTGATTTTGCCACTCAACGAATAAAGAAATTCTCAATGTTTGAGGCAATTCGGTCAATGTTTGCAAGGTCATCTAACCACAAAACATTAGTCGATGAGTTTGCATATCCATATAATGGCTGTGGGATGCCATATAAGAGGATGTCCAAATTTATCATTGATAATGGCGGTTCTGTTAATTTAAAACATAAGATCTCAGGGTTTGAGTTTAATGAAATGACGGGTAAGTGGATTGTTCAGGGAGAAAATTTTGCTGATGAATATGATGAAGTAATCAGTACAATGCCATTGACAATAGCCACAAAATATTTAAACCCCAACCAAGAAGTACTAGATTCCCTTGTTAAGTTAAAATTTAGAAACACGATTCTTGTTTACCTCAAGATAAATAAGGTCAACTTATTTCCTGATCAATGGATTTACGTACAATCGCCAGATGTGTTGACAGGAAGAATAACTAACTTTTCAAACTGGTCTAATAGGGGTAAATCATCTAAAGATTTTACAATTCTTTGTATGGAGTATTGGTTTTCAGATTCTGACTCCCTATGGAACGCAAATGATATCGAGTTAAAAAATCTCGCAATTTCTGAGCTTCAGCAACTTGGTATGGTTGACTCATCTTTGGTCGAAGATGCATATGTGCTAAAAGTGCCAAAGAGTTACCCAGTCTATTTTAGTGGGTACAAGAATTCACTTGAAGTAGTAAAGAAATTCTTGTCTAAATTCCCTAAAATTCAATTCATAGGACGATACGGATCCTATAAATATAATAATCAAGATCATAGTATTTTGATGGGGATTTTGGCTGCAGATAATATCTTGAATGGAACTGGAAATGATCTATGGACGGTCAATACAGATTATGAATATCAAGAGGGGTGTAAGATTACGGCTACCGGATTGGTTAAATCATGAATACAGTGCTCGTTACGGGCGGTGCAGGATATATTGGATCGCATGTATGCAAGTCTCTAAAATCAAGTGGCTGGCTTCCAGTTTCGTATGATAATTTAACGACTGGCCATTCGGATTTTGTTAAATGGGGGCCATGTGTAATTGGAGATATTGAAAACAAGGAATTGCTATCATCCACAATCGCTGAGTATAACCCTGTAGCGATCATTCACCTTGCAGCATCTGCCTATGTCGGAGAGTCAGTTACTGATCCTCAAAAATACTATACCAACAACATAGTTAATTCAATTGGATTGATAGATGTCGCAGTCCGGCATAATATTAAAAATATAATATTTTCAAGCAGTTGTGCAACGTATGGCATCCCTGTTGGAGGGCGCATTTCTTCAACTAATATCCAAATGCCGATTAATCCATATGGATTTACAAAGCTCGTAATCGAGAGATATCTTTCGGATTTGTCCAAGGTAAATTTAATAAACTCGGTTGCATTAAGATTTTTTAATGCAGCTGGAGCAGACCCCGACTGCGAAGTTGGTGAATTGCACGATCCAGAAACTCATTTAATACCCTTGTGTATTAGCGCAGCTCTAAATTCTAAATCTGTTGAAATATTTGGAAATGATTATCCCACTCATGATGGAACAGCTGTTCGTGACTATATACATGTAACTGATTTGGCTAATGCCCATGTGCAAGCTATTGACTTCTTGAAAAGGAACGTTGGTTTCCATGCATTCAATCTTGGTACAGGGCGTGGCTACTCTGTTCTTGAAATTTTGACTGAGTTAAAAGCGGTGGGGATGTGCGTTGACTATAAGATAGCTGACAGAAGACAAGGCGACCCCCCATCACTGGTTGCTGACCCTCTAGAAGCAAATCAAGTTTTAGGTTGGTATCCAGTTAATTCAGACCTAAAAACAATTATAGAGACGGCAATTAAATGGCACAGAATCTAAGAACAGAGTTTCTAGTGCTTATCAAATATACTGTTGTTAGTATAATTTCATTATTTGTTGATTATTTGACGTACTACATTGTGTTTAAACACACTGCTTTAGGGATACAATTTGCAGCAAGCATTGGCTATGTAGTAGGTTTATTTTGTGCATACATATTACTTAAGAAGTTCGTTTTTCTTGGAACCGAAAGAGAGATAAGATTAGAGTTTTTTATGTTTCTTATCTCAGGGATGATCGGAATACTGACAACGTTCTTCACAATTTCGACGTATGTAAATTTTTTTGGTGATGAAAATTATATATTGGCAAAAGCTGTAACAACCATTTGCGCATTCATCATTGTTTATATATTTAGAAGGGTCTACGTTTTTATATGATTAAGAAACTTTACTCACTGTGTAAAGTTGTATCGTTATATTTTATATTTTTACAACTCGTTGATTTTTTTCATTTCAAATATTTTAGTGTTAATGTACTACTTTATGCTTCGCTGTTTGATGTTGTATTAAGTGTTATTTTAACAATTCCACTCATTGTAAATGTTTTTCAAAAAACACTTGATGGGTTTGGGATGCTTCTTGTCATTTCATTGTTGCTTTTTTTTGGATACTCATACGCAATAACAATACCGACAATTATTGATAGATCATTATCAGTATACATATTAGAACAAATTAAAAAATCCGGTGGTGAAGTTAGTGTTAATGAGTACTATAGAAAAATTAATTACGATTACTTTTATGACTATAAGGTGCCTGAAATGAGGCTTTCAGAGCAGTTAAGTTCAGGAACAATAGAAATGACTCAAGATGGCATGGTTAAACTTACAACTAAGGGTAAATTTGTAACGGATTTAACCATCTCATACAGGAAAATTATGATGCCTACCCATAGACTAATAATTGATAAATATGAAAACTTTAATTTCAAGTAGATCTTTAATCTACTTAAGCTTTGTACTGGTTGGATCTGTATTAAGGTTTTATGCGGCTACATTCGGAAATAATCTAGATTTGGAATCATGGAAGATTGTTACTGATATAGTTAGTGTCGATGGGAATGTTTATTCTCAAACTAGTAGATACAATTACGGCCCGGTTTGGTTCAATATTTTATCTCTACAATCAATGTTAACGCTTGATAATAGCCTTCAAACTGTCGGCTATTACGTCACGGCAATTCTTACTTTAGTTGACTTAATGATTTCTGCGTGGCTTTTCAGAATATACGGACTAATGCCTGCATGTATATTTCTAATAAATCCAGTTTCGATTATAATAACGGGATACCACCGTCAATTTGATAACATAGCATTTCTCCTTGGTGCTATTTCTGTTACATTGTACAGCAGGGCAATAGGAAGGCTTAGTGAGATTATATCTCTTATTACACTTGGCTTCTCATTAGCCACAAAACATATATTATTTCTTTTTCCGCTCTGGATGTATATGAGAAATAAAAAAAATTGTTTTAGACTCGATGTTCTTGCTATACCATATTTAATATTTGCTTTTTCATTTTTATTTTATATAAATTTTGAAAGCATTAATGGAATTGTTGATAACGTTTTCTTGTATAGATCATTTAATAATTCACCATTAATTCGGCCCTTATTAAGTGATTATTTGTTTTCGAACGTTCCAAAGTTTTTTTGCTTCATAGCATTAATGATATTTGTTGGATATAAATCTAGATCGTCTAATTTGTATGATTTGTTAAACAAGTATTCAATTTCATTAGTTATATTTAGTTCCGCAATAGCAAACCAATATTTAGCTATCTGTGTTCCAGCAATTTCAACAAGACCAAAGAATCTGTTTTATTTTATGTTCTCAATCCTTGCGGGCCTTTTTTTGATCGTGCATCATGATGGCCTTCATGTGAATTTTCCTTTTTTTTCGCTTTCAGATATTAATGTATATTCTGGATGTACATGGCTTTTGCTTATAGGTTTGGTTTCCGATTGTTTAAAGGATAAAAAATATGTTTGATATTAATGATTTTATAAAACGTGCTAACAATTTTAAAATTAATACATTTCCCTTCAATCATTGTGTGATTGATGATTTTTTTGATGTAAATCTCATTAAAAAATTAGAAAGTGAGATGTACGAATATTCTTCACTTGATTGGTATGTTTATAAAAATGCAATTGAAGACAAACGTGCGCTAAACAACTGGAATTTATTTCCACCAACGACGTACAAATTTTTTAGCTATTTGTTATCAAATGAGTTCGTTAGCGCACTATCTGGATTAGTGGATAATAACCTTTTTCCAGATCATGGTCTACATGGGGGTGGGTGGCATATGCATGGCGGTGGTGGTTATCTAAATCCTCATTTAGACTACTCAATTCATCCAAAACTTCGCCTCGAAAGAAGATTAAATTTAATTATATATATAAGTTCAGAAATAACAGAAAATGACGGCGGGGATTTGGGTTTGTGGACTCATGATGCTGAAAATAATACCGCAGGAGAGCTTGTTAAACTAATATCACCCAAGTTTAATCGTGCTGTTATTTTCGACACCACAATGAACAGCTGGCATGGGATGTGTAAACCAATGGTTAAGAGAGATGGTTTATATAGAAAGTCTTTAGCAACATATTATCTTCAGGTTCCTAAAGAATCTTCAGATCCAAGAGTTAAGGCTTTATTCGCAGCACGTGAAGAGCAAAAGGGAGATCGGAGTGTTCAAGAATTGATCAAGGCGCGTGCTAACGAAAGTCAGTTTTTCAACGTATATAGAACTGATGAAAAATAAGTTTTTCTTAGCTTTTTGTATACAATTTGGTATTTTTCTAGTTTTCCCACTTTTAAAGTACCTATCCATTCACTATAATGTCTGTGATTTCGGCTTATTAGTAAACAATATACAGAATGTTTCAAATGACTTGTCGAGAGTAGTAGTCGGACATTTTCAACCCTTTTTATTTTTGTTTGGCGTTCTCTATAGAACAACAATTTTTAATCCTGCTGAAATTATATTGATATTTCAAAGCCTTGTTTTATCAATTTCAGGCACCTGGATTCTTTATAGATATGGATTCGTTGTATTTTTTGCATATATCCTTAATCCACTTACATGGTCATTGTTAGCGGAATTTCATATTGATACGATTACGATACCTATTTTGCTGCTATTTTTTTATTATATAGAGCGCATCAAGTATACATATGCACTAATCTCAATAGTAGCTATAATGTTCGTTAAAGAAGTCTATGTATTACTTGGATTGTTCATGTTATTATATTGGACCCTAAACCAGAACATTAAAAAAATTCGGCTTTATCAGCTTGCCTTAGTAATCGGAATTTCAGCTGCAATATTGATTGCTTACTACATTGGATTTCCTGAATACATAGGAGCTCAAAATTCTTACAATGGATTCACTTTTAATGGAAGCTACCAATTCTCAGCCCAATCGGATATGATATCGGAAAAAAAGATTAGATTTTTATTTTTCCCTCTAATTTCCCTTCTTTTCATTCCTTTAGCTTCATTAAATGTAATATTCATTGTTTTGCCGCTACAGCTGCTCTACATCCTTTCGAATAATGAATCATACGTTTCGATTTATAACCATTACGTCGCGCCGATCCTCTTGGTTTATATAATTGCCTTCGCTTACGGTTTAAATCTAATTCAATCGAAATATTTAATTACGATTACGGTAAAGTTAGTAATCATTTCTCTGTTCCTTTTAATTAATGTTTTGACATCTGTTTCTCCTATATCAATCACATCTATCAGAGAGAAATACTGGGCATACTCGTTATCTGCATATATCCCAAATTCGAGAGATGCTACTATCAGAGGTTTAATAAACGAAAATATTCCAGATGGTTCACTTGTTTCATTCCAGAATACTGTATTTTACCAAGGGGATAGAAAATTCGAACGTGTATATCCATTTCCAATTGGTGTATTCAATCCCATTGAAGAAATTACAATTGACAATGTTTTGAATGTTAAAAGACATGAAGACTTAGCTCAATATGTTGTTATTGATCTTCGTCGGCCCCCATATTTAGCTGATACTGGTTGCACATGGATTTATGGGGGTTGTAAGGACACCGAAATATCTAATAAATTCCATGACCTTTTAACTGACCTGAGCATGTCGTTTGTTCGTATTGTTGAAGATAATGGTTTTTCGATATACAAGAGAAAAATGTGAGATTATTAATTTTTTTGCTTATTGGATTATCAGTAGCATTTAGTTCGAATGCGGCTGATAAGCAACAATCTAATGCACCATACCTTTATCAATTTGTAACTTCTGAAATTCCAATTGTTGTTGATGAAAAAATAATTGAAAAGCCTCAAGATAATTCTAAAATTTTTAGATTTAATAAAAGTAAAGAAAGAAAAAAATATAGTCATGTAAGATTCGAATTAAGCGAAAATTTTTCGAAATATAATTGTTCGTTGGTGTTAAAAACGGATGATTCATTAACTAAAAATTATACTCAGCCGAACTATCCCGGCGCAATTCTGAAAGAATTGACATATTCAAACGTTTCAAAGAAGGATTTTGAATATTATTTCACAAAGTTACTAAATTTAGATAATGATAAATGGTATAGGACAAAAGTAGGGAAGGAACTCTTATTTCAGACAAGAGTTAATTATGATCTACCAGAAGAGAGCCGTCTTAATATCGAGCTACCACTAGGTAAACAACTTGTCTTTTTAAATGTAAAGTATCAAACTGCGGGTGTTTTTTCTGTAAGAAAGAATGCAGAATTGCCTAGCACAAACTTCGTAGTAGATAACAATAAAATTAAATATGATATTGATTTAAGTAAACTTAAACAGAATAAAAAATTTTCACCAATAAAAATAAATGAGCTTTATATTTACGTTAAAGACGATGGTGAAGTAAATTTTACGCCTGGAATTACGGTTTCTCCATCGAATAATGATGTTGAAAGTATTGTACAAAGAGTTGTTGATGATAGAATTTTAATAGATTTAAGTCATTTAGATAAATCTAGCGGTGAGAGCAATGCACGTATTGAGGTAAAGGGGGGCGATAGGTGTTCAAGTAATATACGTAATGTTTACTTTGTTAATTATATTTTTGCGAATTTCCCAGACGTTTTATACAACTCACGCCCATATGTAATTGGTTATAAAGATTTGCAGCTTGGAAGGTATGAAATATTCGGTAGCGTAAATCAGATTTATGTATTTAAAAGAAAAATTTTGACTAATGGTGTTACACTTAAATTTAAGGTTTCAAGTGAAAATTCTATCCTATCGCTTACACCTATTAATGATATTGGGAGCAAAATAAACAGAAATTGCAAATTGCAATTCCATTTGGATAACGATATTCCAAAATCAATATATTCTATCGATAATTTAAACTTCTATGATAAAACGCACAAAATTATATTGTCCAATGACGAATGTCATGATGAGTATTACATTGTAACAATCACGGAACCGTTCAAGCAAAAAATAAATGTTGTAAATGCACTTGATAGAGATATAAATTTCCCTCAGATTCGATCAATTAAGCTTGAAGACAGCACAAACCCTGAAACGTTGCGTTATCTCATTGATAAATCAAAAGATCTTCATTCAAAATACCTAATTGTTAATGATTTGTTGAGATCAGAACAAACTGTTAAGTCCGTACAGTTTATAAGTGAAAGATCAGAAATAATTAGTGTTGTAGGAGATTCAATTCCAAAGGTCGATGAAAATAGTATTGTATTCGATTTGGAAAAGCTATTGCCCTACGGATTTATGCTTAAAGAAGTCAATGTAACATTTGACAAGCACGGCGACGCATCTGCGTATCTACGCACACTTCAATTAAGTAACGTTGAAGGCTATGCAGATAGTGAAATTATTGTTAATCAGAATACATCAAAACGTCAAGATATCAATTTGCATATTAAGCCTCCGGCTGAATGGAACAACTACGTCGTTGGGTATTTAAATTTTAACAATCAGAATAGTATTGCATGTCTTAATATTATTTTTCCTAAGTTATTTAACTTAGTTCCAAGCAAGAATACTGAAAAAATATGTAATTCAAATACAGGTGCATTAATAGACTTCAACACATTGAATTTTTACTTAATCACTTTCGCCTTGTTAGTGGTAACTATTCTTGCCACAAGAAAAAAATCATTAATAATTAATCCGCATGCTCTTTGTCAATCTAAATTATGTAGTTTATTTTCGTTGCTATTAGTATTTATAGCTCTAATTTACTCTATAGGTCAACCGTATATCGGAATAGCATTGCTTAAGTATGTTCATATTTCACTGGGGGCTCCTTTTGCGTGTCTGCTTATATTACAGTCCTTAAATACTGATTGTAGAAGAATTTTATCAGAAAATCGGCTTTATATAATTGGGTTTTCGGTTGCGCTATTTATCATATCAATTGTTTTAAAGGAAATAACTGAAATAATAAGCTACAGGAATTTGATTTTTTTCTACGTTACTGCATTTTTACTTTGTTTGAATACAGTACTATTTCGCATAACAGTATTTGACATATTTAGATTTTTTGGTTCTAGAATCTTATTGATTATATTGACCATTCTGTTGTCGTATAAAATTGTTGATTTTTTTAGCTATAATCAATCTATAAGATCAGATGTGTTGCTGCTAATTGTTTCTTTGAGCTATATGTACATGCTTTATAACTCATATGAATTCATTAAACATACCCACCTTACGTTTTTACACCATTTGAAAATTATAGCTAAATTTCAATTTTACAAATTTTTTATATTTTCAACTCTGATTTTGCTTATTATTGCAGCGATTTTCTCTCAATTATTGATCGCAAGGTATTTGGCATCGATTCTTTTTTTTGGATTATTATTTTCTACGTTCAAGAGGTAAAATATGTCTAAGGTAGCCTTGATTACTGGAGTCACTGGTCAGGATGGAGCATATCTGTCCGAATTTTTGTTAGCTAAGGGATACGAGGTTCATGGAATAAAGCGCCGTACTTCCTTATTTAACACAGCAAGAATTGATCATTTATTTCATGATGTACATGATTCAGGTGTTCCATTCTATCTGCATCATGGTGATATGACTGATTCTTCTAGTCTGATCAATATAATTAATAATGTTAAACCGGACGAAATCTACAATCTTGCTGCTCAGAGCCACGTAGCTGTTTCGTTTGAGGAACCTGAATATACAGCAAATTCAGATGCGCTAGGAACACTCAGATTGCTTGAGGCAATTAGAACGTTAAAACTAGATTCGTGCAGATTCTATCAAGCTTCTACTTCTGAACTTTATGGGAAAGTGCAGCAAGTTCCACAGACAGAAAATACTCCGTTTTATCCACGAAGCCCATACGCTGTTGCAAAGTTATATGCCTACTGGATAACTGTTAACTACCGTGAAGCTTATGGTATGTACGCGTGCAATGGGATTCTATTTAATCATGAAAGTCCGTTAAGAGGTGAGACTTTTGTAACTCGAAAAATCACAATGGCTCTTTCTCGCATAAAGCTTGGACTTCAAGATAAACTATATTTGGGAAACATGGATTCACTTAGAGATTGGGGACATGCCAAGGATTATGTTGAGATGCAGTGGATTATGCTTCAACAAGAGTTTCCTGAAGATTATGTAATAGCAACCGGGATTCAATATACTGTTAGGCAGTTTGTTGAGAAAGCAGCGGCTGCCCTAGGTATAAATATTGTTTGGGAAGGGACTGACAAAAATGAAGTCGGCTATTGGGACGGAAAACCAATAGTACTCGTCGATGAGCGATACTTTAGACCATCAGAGGTTGAAACCCTTCTCGGTGATGCCTCTAAAGCAAGAAATAAACTTGGCTGGACGCCGAAAGTAGGTTTTGATGAACTTGTAGAAGAGATGGTATCTGCGGATTACAATTTAGCTAAATTGCATCGATAAATGAAAAAGATTCTTTTAACTGGTGGTTCTGGAATGGTTGGAAGAAATTTTCTAGAACATAAAAAATCCAAAAACTACGAAATTCTATATCCATCAAGTAATCAACTTGATTTACTTGATAACAATGGTGTTTATGAATATTTAAATCAAGAAATGCCTGACCTTGTTATACATTGTGCAGGTAAAGTAGGTGGAATTCAGGCAAATGTATTGGATCCTGTTGGATTCTTTTCAGAGAACTTAATAATTGGCACTAATTTAATTTCCAATTCGTATAAATTGGGGATTAAAAAATTGATAAATTTAGGTAGTTCATGCATGTACCCCAGGGTTGCTAACAATCCGCTTAAGGAATCTTATATTTTATCTGGTATGCTTGAGCCTACAAATGAAGGTTACGCACTTGCTAAAGCAGCTGTTGCAAAATATTGCGAATACATTTCAAATTCCGACAAATCATTTAAATATCGTAATTTAATTCCGTGTAATATTTACGGCAAATATGACAAATTCGATGGAATAAATTCACATCTTATTCCAGCCATAATTGCCAAGGTTCATAGTGCTATGGAAAAATGTAGTAGATCTGTTGAAGTATGGGGCGATGGTTCGGCTAGAAGAGAGTTTATGTATGCAGAGGATCTAGCTGATGCAATGTACTGTTGTATTGAGCAAATTGATTTGTTAGGAAACTATACTAATATCGGAAATGGCTACGATTTATCTGTTAATGATTATTATAAGTCTGTAATAAAAGTAATGGGGTACAAAGGTGATTTAACATATGATTTAAGTAAACCAGTTGGAATGGTGCAGAAAGTAGTTGATATCTCAAACATTAAAAAAATTGGATGGTCTCCTGCCTGGAGTCTAGATGAAGGTATTAGAGAATCGTACAAATATTATTTAAATAGATCGGATCTGTAATGTACAAATACCCATTGGCAACCACATCATGGAATGATGATGAAATTAATGCTATTTATGAAGTAGTAAAATCAGGCCAATATTCTATGGGAGCGAAGGTAAAACAGTTCGAGGTAGAGTTTGCAAAGAAATTTGATGTAAAATTTTCTGTAATGGTAAATTCAGGCTCGTCTGCAAATCTGCTTATGGTCGCTTCATTATTCTATACCAAAAATTCAAAGTTAAAACTTGAAAGGGGTGATGAGGTTATTGTGCCAGCTGTATCTTGGAGCACAACATATTATCCATTAATGCAGTATGGATTGAAGTTAAAGTTTGTAGACATTGATTTAGAAACTCTGAATATTGATCTTGATCAACTTAAAAATTCAATTACTGATAAAACCAGAGCAATTTTTGCTGTAAATTTGCTCGGAAACCCGAATGATTTCACAAAAATTACTGAAATAATTGGAGACAGAAACATAACTCTTCTTGAAGATAATTGTGAGTCAATGGGGGCTTCTCATAATGGAAAATTTGCAGGCACATTTGGTGTTATGGGATCTTTTAGTACATTTTTTAGCCACCATATATCAACAATGGAGGGTGGCGTAGTGGTAACAGATGATGAAGAGCTTTATCACATAATGCTATCGTTGAGGGCTCATGGGTGGACGAGAAATCTTCCGAAATTTAATCTGGTAACGGGTACTAAATCTGATGATCCCTTTGTTGAGTCCTTTAAATTTGTTCTTCCTGGGTACAACCTAAGGCCACTAGAGATGGAAGGAGCTATTGGCCTAAAGCAACTTGAAAAATTAGATTCAATTGTAAAAGCTAGGCGAAGAAATGCAGAATTTTTTAAATCAGTAATGTCGAATAACAAAAGATTTATCATCCAACGTGAAATTGGAGAGAGTAGTTGGTTCGGATTTAGTTTAGTAATAAAAGACTTTAAAGAATCACGCCGCGAAATTATAAATGATTTAGAAACTATAGGTTTCGAATGCAGGCCAATTGTAGCTGGTAATTTTGTTAAAAACGATGTTGTGAAGTTATTTGACTACACTATTTTTAATGAGCTAAAAAACTCTGACCATATTGATAATTATGGATTATTCATCGGAAACCATCATTATGACATTTCTGATGCTATTTATAAGTTAGCTGAATACAGTAATTGAAGATATATAATCATACATCCAAAATATTACAAATTGTAAGCCAGTTCGCGCTTGTTAAGCTAATGGCAGTTACGCTGCCATTGTATGATTTTGGAGAGTATTCTTATCTAATATCAATAATTGGATTCGGATCATTATGCGATTTAGGGATTGCATTATATTCTCAAATTTATTTGCTTGGGGCGCTAAACCTCACTGATGTTTGTAATGTCTTTATAAAGAGAGTAATTAGAATATGTAAAACATCTATTGTATTAATTGGATTTCTTGTATCGTTGCTTATTGTTGTTGCGATTTATATTGATTGTACAAACTTGATTAAATGGTTAATCATTCCATTTTTTATGACATGTTATGCCTCGCAACAGATCATTACAAGAATCCTCTACTCATACGGATTTCACGCGTTAGTTAATACAGCGTCATACGTCTCCCCAATTTTGCAAATTTTATTCGTGGCTATTGTTCCAATCATTTATGATGGACCTCAATCTGCACCGCTCTATGTATCCATTTATTACACAATTTCATTTTTTACTATCTTTATTGCTTTTAAAAAAAGCAGCATATTAAATCGTAATCCTAGTAATAAACCAGAACTAAATTTCGAATTCATCAAGTCGTTAACACGTAATTCAATCAAGTTTTTTTTTCCATCACTTGCGTGGGCACTGTGTGTTCAATTTGATCTAGTTGCAATAGGATATATATTTGGACTGAAATTTCTAGCTTCATACACTATATTACAAAAAATATTTTTTGGAGTCGTGTTTTCTTTAATATTGAACTATATAAACATTTCCTATAGCAAGTGTTTCATTGCAAACAGGGACTCAAAAGATACGCTTAATAAGTTATTAGTTGTTGAAACGTTAAAAATTACATGCTTTATAACATTCTCAATATTTTTTTTTGAAATTTTTAAAGTATATATTATTGAAACTTTTGCAAGTAATGCATATCTCGATGAATTATCCAATCCATGGGTTTACTTATTTTATCTATATTTCTTCCTGAGATGTATTAATGAACTTATGCATTCTTATTATTACGCATGCAACAAAGTTCAACTGCTCACTAAATTAATTACTTTGCAATCAATGTCTTACCTTGCATTAGTGCTTCCGGCTGGATTTGTTTTAGGCCTCTACCCGTATTTGATTTCACAATGTGTAATTTTCCTTTTCGCAGGATATCTTCTTTACAAAAATTTAAATATAACGTCAAAATGATCAAACCTGTTATTGCTGTTGATGCTAGATCACTTTCAGAAAGCATTACTGGAATTGGTAGATACACACTTGAAGTCCTGATGAGGATTGTTAATAGCGAGTACGATTTCATTTTATACTCTCACAAACCATTGCTGCATGGTGATTGGAATCGATCTAATGTAAAGGTAATAACTTTCAATCTGCCCGGGAGATTTTTGCGAATGCTGTGGGCTCAGACTTACCTCCCGCTTTCGATTAATCAATCTCATGCCAAATTATTTTGGTCTCCTGCTCATAGAATCCCTTTTGCGATTTCAAAAAAAATTAAGACGGTGGTTACTATCCATGATCTCGTATGGCATTTTGCACCAACCACAATGCGCAAGACCAGCCGGATTCTGGATTCGATGTTAATGCCATTCGCAATATCAAGAGCTGATTGTATAATTACAGTATCACAATCAACTGCAAGCCACATTTCAGAGATTTTAGGCGTTGCTCACCAAAAAATATTTACTACTCACCTTGCCGCAAATGTTCGAACTCATCTGAGCAAAAGGACATTCGATTATGATTACATACTTTTTGTTGGCACTTTAGAGCCACGTAAAAACTTGGAGCGATTGATTAAATCTTATTCAATGCTTCCAAATCACTATAGAGCAAAAGTAAAACTTGTGATTGTCGGCGGAAAGGGTTGGGGAGGTATAAATATTAAATCAATCATTCAACGATATATAAATGATGATTCTGTTATAGTATTGGGCTATGTTTCAGATAGCATAATGGCAGATTTATATCATAATTCACTCTTTCTTGCATTCCCATCGCTGTTTGAAGGTTTTGGACTCCCTATTCTTGAGGCATTTTCTTACGGAAAACCTGTCCTCACCTCTAATATTTCTTCAATGCCTGAAGTCGCAGCTGATGCTGCTGTTTATGTTGATCCTTACGATGTCAATTCCATGCGCAATGGCCTAGCTAAACTAATTGATAACGATGCATTAAGAGAGCAATTGTCAATCAATGCATTTAGGAGAATCAAGCTATTTAGCTGGTCAACTACGGCTAATCAAACGCTGAGTGTATTTAGAGTTGCACTAGAGAAAGCTTCCAAATGTTGAATTATATATGCTCTAAATTGTACTCAAATATAAAATGTGAAACATATTCAAAATTATCTCTCCCTCTTCTAAGGGTATATGGGCATGTTGACTCTAATTCCAGATCATTTTATTTTGACTTCACTGATTCTACAACACATTTAGGTGATAGGCTTTTTTTTCTTCCTTTATTAAAGGCTCTGGATCAAAAAAAAATTTCTATATATCTAAATTCAAAAGATTCAACGTCAATTCAATTGTTAAATATTTCACATGTTAATTTTAATTTGATTGACAATGTGCTTGATTCTCAAATCTGCGTTGTTTTTCCAAAACCATCATTCACTAGTCTTTCGAAGAATTATAGGTCTGCAATTATTGTCGATTTCACAGATTTCAACTCTGTTACAAAGATTAGTGAACAACTTATACTGTCATTCAGTAAATACTTTCAACTGAGCTTAAAAAATCGAATTTATAGTATGTCGAACCGTTCTTTATTTGATTCAGATTATTTTATAAATGAAGGTTCATTGGGTTGCTATTTGTTTAGTAATTATATCGATTCTGGGCGTTTCAGAAAATTTTTTGTTGATGAAAACAAACTGTCAGCTCGAGCTATCGACCTAAAAAAACAGGGCTATAGGATAATTCATGTTGGATCAAAGCAAGATAGGATTAGCGATGATAACCATTATCCATTCGTTGATGTTGATCTACGTGGAGAAACAAGTGTTGCTGCTTTGATACAAATCGTTAACTCTGAAAATGTTGTTGGTGCGATTACCTACGACAATTTCCTTATGCATCTTGTTGGAATCCACAGAAAGGTTGCTCATGTCCTGTTTCGTGGTCGGTTTACTCGTAAGAACCGTGAACATCACATGCTTTATGTGAACAACACTTTTTTTGAAGATGAAGAGAAGTTGATCTATCTCTAATCTCAGTCATTGGCATAGAACGCTATGTTCGATGAACCGCATAACGTTGTAAGTTTTTGACCAACGACCTTTGCTCATTATGATTGGCAAGCTTGCTCCCGAACTAACTAGATCCTGAGTATGGCCTACGCGGCATGAGTGGCGTCGTAAAAACACGGTAATCGATGTGGCACCCAGTTCTGTTGTTGATATTAAAAATCACAAAACGGACTAATTCTCATCTAGGCAGAAGGTGAGAGTGCTAATGCCCCTTATCAATTGCGCAAATCCAATAAGTTGGTTAAATCGGCGATAATCCCCATATGTCTGCACTTGTTATCGCTTTCGTGCTCAGTTTAATCGTCACCCTGCTCGTGGTGCGCTACAGTCATTTGCATGAACATATGACGGCAGACTACGACATGGATGGTGTACAAAAGTTTCATTCGAGCCCAGTGCCACGTGTGGGCGGCTTGGGTCTGGTTGTGGGGTTGGTGGGCGCTTTAGGATTCAGATATGTCCAAAATCAGGACGTGGGTGGCTTTGGCCTGATGCTGCTAGTTTCGGCGATTCCAGCATTTGGCTTTGGTTTTATTGAAGATGTGACCAAGCGCGTTGGGGTTAAAGTGCGTTTGCTGGCGACGGCTACTTCAGCGGCACTAGCAGGGTATTTAATTGGTGCTTGGTTATCAAGTCTACAGATTCTGGGTGTGGACGACCTTATGGCGTCTTTCCCGCTCTTTGCCATCGTGGTGACCTGCTTTGCGGTGGCGGGTGTGGCGAATGCCTTCAATATTATTGATGGCTACAATGGGCTATCCGGCATGGTCGGGGTCATCATCCTGGGCGGCATCGCTTATGTGGCATTTCAGCTGCATGACTTTGAAATCATGATTGCTGCCTTTGTAATGATTGGTGCCATTCTTGGGTTTCTAGTTTTGAACTATCCGCGTGGACTGATCTTTTTGGGTGATGGCGGTGCGTACCTGATTGGGTTCTGGGTGGCGGAGCTGTCTGTACTGCTAACCGCTCGCCACCCAGAGGTTTCAAAGTGGTTTCCGCTGTTGTTATGCTGCTACCCGATCTTTGAAACCCTCTTTACGATCTATCGCCGAGTGGTTCGCAAGATGCACCCGGGCATGCCGGATGCGGCGCATTTGCATCAGATGATTTATAAGCGGGTGGTGCGCTGGGCGGTGGGGTCTAATGAATCAGTGGATATGGTGATCCGCAACTCGCTGACGGCCCCGTATTTGTGGGTGCTAACGACTATGGCTGTCATTCCGGCGGTGCTGTTCTGGAACAATGCCTGGGTTTTACGCGGCTTTGCGCTGCTGTTTGCGGTGACCTATGTGTTGCTGTATCGACGTTTAGTACTGTTTAAGGCGCCGAAGTGGCTAACGGTGAGCGGGCGCAGATAAAGCTGACACCTGTTTAGGTATAGTTAACCAGCCTGTGGGCTGGTTTTTTGTTTGGGTCGAGATATTTAGGATGAATTCAGAGTCTCTGGAAAAGCTGGTGTCCTGGAAGATGCCGTTTGGTAAGCATGCGGGTACGGTGCTGGCAGATCTGCCGGGGAATTACCTAGCATGGTTTGCGCGAGAGGGTTTCCCGGAAGGGGAGTTAGGGCAGCTGCTGGAGCTGATGCATACTATTGATCACAATGATCTCAGGGGGGTGTTGGGGCCTATCAGGCAATCCAAAGTGAGGGGTTAAGCTTGTATTTAGTTGCAAAACGCAACCTGGGATTGTATATTGCAACAGATCGGTTCTGCTTATAGGAGTTAGACATGGCTATTGCAATGAAAATTTCTGACGAACTTGTTAATGACGCAAAGTCCTATGCGGCGGCAGAGCACCGTAGCGTGCCTAAGCAGATCGAATACTGGACGCGTATCGGTAAGACTGTGACAGAAAACCCGGATCTGCTGGTGGCTATGGTGCGAGAGATTTTGCTGGCACGCCAGGAGCGGCTCTTAGAGCAAGCAACCGAATATAAATTCGGCTGAGATGTTGAAGGTTCGAGCAACGTCAACGTTTTTGCGGGCGGCAAAGAAGCTGCACGCTGCTGACAAGGCGTTGCTGGATGACGAAGTGCGTGAGATCGCCTCGCAGCCCGTTGTTGGCGAAGAAAAGCGTGGTGATTTGGCCGGTGTTTTTGTATTCAAGTTCAAAATCAATCGACAGGAAGTGCTGTTGGCACATGAGCTGCTGCCTAATAAGCAAGCGCTGGAAGAAGTGGTGCTATTAGCGCTTGGGTCTCATGAGAACTTTTACCGGAATTTGAAGGGGCTGTGAGCTAGGTGTATCCGATTGTTCTCAATGCCCTCAGCGGGTTGTTGGGGTCGGTACGGCGAGGACGATAGGCCGTTATTAAAGCTGGCTTTAATAACGCTTGGTCAAATTAAAGTGGGCTTTAATGTGGGCCATCAAGGATCGATATGTATAGAAAACGCGAATTTTTATGCATTTGATTTCCGACACGTATAAAAAGTCAAGAATTTTAGACATGAGGCTCATCTGGTGAGACTCTGGGCGTGGACACTAGGTCATCAACTTAACGTTTAACTAGTTGACAGTTGACAACCGATGTTGAAGTGATTAGCCTAGGAGCTCAAGTTGGGAAGATCAAAGCATTCCAAAAAAGAGATCGAGAATGCACTGCGCTATGCGGAAGCGCAGGGTTTGCGCATCGAGATTTCTGCGGGGAGTGGGCACTGCTGGGGTCAGTTGTATTGCCCGTTTAATGAGGAGGAATGCAGATGCGGAACTTTTTGCCGGGTCAGTGTGTGGAGTACCCCGAAAAATCCTGGGAATCACGCGCGAAAGATTCGGCAGGTGGTTGATAACTGCAAACCGTTGCAACAGGAATGTGAAAGCAAGGGAGATGGCTGAACATGGAATACCAGTTCACATTACATTACCGATTGGCTGGAGACGATCAGGATTTTGATGCGATCCTTGAGAGGCTCGGTGAAGCTGGCTGCGATGATGCGTTGGTGGGTACAGGGCTGCCAGGTCGCTTGGGACTAGACTTCACGCAAGAGGCGTCATCCGTTGAAGAAGCTATGAAGTCAGCATTGGCTGATGTGGAGCAGGCTATTCCATTGGCCGATCTGGTTGAGGCCGTGCCAGACTACGTTGGGTTGTCAGATGCCGCTGAGGCCGTGGGCGTTTCGCGCCAGAATCAGCACAAGCTGATGATTAAGCACAAAAGCTTTCCGCCACCGATTCATGCGGGCTCTTTTTCTTTATGGCATTTGGCGGATCTAATGGCCTGGTTGCAGCTAACGCAGGATTACCAGCTGGAAGGGTCCAAGCTTGAGGTTGCCAGAGTTGTAAAACAGATTAATCTGATCAAGCAATCTCGAGATGTGCAGCCATTGATGGGGCAGAGCTTTGCGCAGCATGTTTATTAAATCTGGGGGTAATGTTTATGCCTAAGCTCGTAGGAACACTTGATCTGCCTCGTTGCCCATAATAGATGATGCCCAAAAGTGCATAGATTTTGCTACGGCGTTAGGAGAAATTCTCTTCGTGCTTCCTGCTAGGGTTGAGCGTGGGCTAAAGGGTGATCGCAATTGATTGGCGGCCTTTCGGCCGAAGCGGACGTTGACGGGATGTGAAGGTACAGACTACTAAGGCCTGCTTAGCATTCATATACGCGACATGGCCTAATAATTCAGCTCTAAGCGGAACTCAGTATGCCGAATTGAGTTAAAAGCACGTAGAGCGTAACCACGAACAGTGCAACAAAGATCCATTTGAACGGGATCAGCATCAATGCAACTGCAGACCTGCTAAGTGGTGGGCGTTGAGATGACCAATCCGACGGTACAATTTTCCCATCTACAAGTTGCGGCAACCAGTAAGATTCCATGTGATCATCAGTAAAAAAATCGCTGTGACCACAGTTAAAGTAACGATCATGAATCGCTGCAGTTTGAAAACCTAATGTCCCAGTCGCTCCAAATCCCCACGAAAAAGATTTGGCAGCAATTGGGTAAAAATCACGAGTGCCAACATCGTTAACAATATCGCCTTTGACGTATGGCTTAGCCCTATCCCATCGGAAGCTATCTCTAACCACCGAACCGCAAAGCAATAGCCTATTTAGTCTTACATCACTTGCATAGTCAAGAATCGCAGCGATGATATAGCTACCAAAACTGTGCGCAACTACTGAAATTAGTGCAGTAGGATGTTCTGCGCATAAGTAACGAAGCTGTTGGAGAACTTTGTCGACCGGTTTTCTTCTAGTCCATATCGGAATCAAAAAGCGAATCAAATTGAAGTACCCATAGCCGACAGATATGGATCGTACATTCTTATGACTTGCTAGCTTCGCAGCAAGTTTGCTTTGCCAAGCTCCATTCGTTCTAATTCCATGAATTAGGACGATAAAATGCTCTGGAAATGTTTGATTCACTAAAGAACCCGCGATTAACAAATGGCGCTCTTCAGATTCTCTACGAACTGGATCCTTGATATTTTTGAGGTAGCCTTGGCAAATAGAAATCTTCAGGGTCAGACTCGCACAATGCTAATCGCTCTAGCACTTCATCTAGGGTTTGTGCAGTGTTATGCATCTTTGATTTGCCCTATTATTTTGTAGAGCAACCTGATGTTTTCAAATCTAATTTCTACTTCCTGATCCAGTCTAAAGTCATAGATAGATGGCGGGACATTCAAAAGTGTGTCGAAGTCGCCTATTCCACACCCCCGCACTGGATTCAATGCGTAATACTTATTTTAAAATCCTTGCATCTACTAACTCAGATAAGATCGAATTAAGAGCGCTGATGGATGAAGGTTTGAGAAGATCAAAAAGCCTTTCGATCGAGAGAACGAAATCTCCCTTCCCTCCATTTTCATGCAGAAACTGAGTTAGCTTTTCTAGAGCTACTTTGTTCTCAGGAAAGAGGCTTGTTAAATTGTCTAATTTGATCGAAGACATGCTCGTATTCGGCCATCCCGCAATTTGCTGGAAGTGCAAACTCATGATGCGTCCCGTTTAATAATACATGGGTATCGGTTTGCAGATGTTTGGATTTTTTGAACCATATATTTTGACCAGAGCAGTAGGCACTTGTGTCCGAAGTCAATACAGAGTCTAAGCTATCACTTATGGCTTTTTGATTATTCAAGTCAGATTCTACGCTTCCAGTCGCCGCTTTGAGCACATTTCCAAAGTCATCTCTTATAGTTGCGTCGCTGTAACGAATCAAAGTTGCCAGCTGCCTTCTCTCTGCCCAAATCCTTTTTCTGGCAGTGGATAGGGGTATATCGCTAAATTTATCTACTGGAACGAGATCCTTTATGTGGTAGATAAAACGCGCTAGTTCGTACTCATAATTTGAGCTTGTTAATTGTGATGCGAGCCTTATTTCCAACAATCCGTTTCTATGAAGCTTTGCAAGATTTACGACCCGATGTTTTTGGTATTCGTAGATCTTGTGTAACCACCCGTCAGTTACTTCATTTCGAACAAACTTTTCACTTCTTCTTGTGTAGACCTCTTTCACTATCAAGGACAAGTCGACATCGGCTGTGTTCCACCTTACATCAACAAGACATGGAGCATCAGATGATTCAAGTATTAGTGGGGTGGTAGTTAGTTGTTCGAGTTTTAAATCTTTGAGCTTCTGAGTTACACGAGCTCTATCCATTATCCAACTGGCGATTTCGTCACTGCACTGGTATAGGAAAACGTGTTGCTTTCCATTCTCCTCTGCAATCCGCAAAAGCTCAATAAGATCAACGTTAGTAATCTGGAACGATTCAATCGCAGGCACAACCCTTTTTTCATACATCTCAACCCAACTGCCAGCGGAGAATCTGGTGTTTCTGCTTTTAAGAAAATCTCTTACAACCGCAAGACTGCTGGTTTGTTCAAGCAAATCGCATATTCTCTTTGTAACAGAGAGCTAGGTGGGGTGAAGAGAAATTGGTGCCATGTAGTAATACCATTTGATTGCGCTGACCCAATCTACTATATAGTGCCAGCGATCAAATATTTCACTGTATTTAGTAGGTTTGGCTCGATTACGAAATCTGCCGTTCGATAAATCACCGAATCGAACAGCCGCTAAGTGGTTCTTATGTGCATGTATATTGGCATCAGGTTAACGTCCGCTTTGGCCGATAAGCGGTCATCGTTTTAAAGTCCGCTCCTAGTCGGAAGCCGTCTTTGATGGCCTGTTTCAAGAAGCTGTGGATGGCTCTTTCTGCTTTCATGCGCCGGGATTCGCTAGGGCCACGGGCTACGTCTTGAATAGATTCGTGAATAGATAAATGAATAGACAGCTTGGCATCATTACGAATGATTTTGTTTGTTCTGATAGGAAGGTTATTCTTAGTTAATCTATTGCTATCAATGGGTTGAGGCTTGTTTGCAGAGGTTTGTATTGCTGCGCACTGTTTGGCTCAATGCGCATTCCCATCAAAAGTGAATAGGTAAATGAATAGCAATTTGTAGACCAATTGGTGCCGGTCGTGGTGGTGGGGGCTTGAAATTTCCTCGGGTCGCCCCTAGTATTAGCACTTGATGGCATCGAGTGCTAATAGACCTCGTTTTGCTGTCCGCATTTAAGACTTAAAGCTAAATTGTCCTCACTGGAGTTAAGACTATGAAAATTCGTCCTTTGCACAACCGCGTGATCGTCAAACGTCTGGAAGAAGAACGTAAAACCGCCTCGGGTATCGTGATTCCTGATGCCGCTACCGAGAAGCCAGATCAAGGCGAAGTAATCGCCGTTGGCGGTGGCAAGATTCTCGAAGACGGCAAGGTTCGTCCGATGAGCGTTAAGGTGGGTGAGCGCGTGCTGTTCGGTAAGTACGGCGGCCAGCAAGTTAAGGTTGATGGCGAAGAACTGCTGGTTCTGCTTGAAGACGACATCATGGGTGTGATCGAGGCCTAAGCTGCTTCCCAATCCATTGATCTGAATAAAATTTTAGGAGAAACACATGCCTGCAAAGCAAGTTATTTTTGGTGATGACGCTCGTGCGAAGATCGTTAACGGCGTTAACGTGCTGGCCAATGCCGTTAAGGTAACCTTGGGTCCTAAGGGCCGTAACGTGGTTCTGGATCGCTCGTTCGGTGCCCCAATTGTGACCAAGGATGGTGTGTCGGTTGCCAAAGAAATCGAACTGAAAGACAAGTGTGAAAACATGGGCGCCCAGCTGGTTAAGGAAGTAGCTTCCAAGACTAATGACAATGCCGGTGACGGCACGACGACGGCGACTGTGCTGGCCCAAGCTGTTGTGCGCGAAGGCTTCAAGTACGTTGCTGCTGGTTACAACCCGGCTGACCTGAAGCGCGGTATCGACAAGGCCGTGGCTGCCGTTGTTGAAGAGATCAAGAAGCTCTCGAAGCCAACGACCACCAATAAAGAAATCGCCCAGGTGGGGTCGATTTCGGCCAACTCGGATGCCGACGTTGGCGCCATCATCGCTGAAGCGATGGACAAGGTGGGTAAAGAGGGCGTGATTACCGTTGAAGACGGTAAGTCGCTGGCCAATGAGCTGGACGTGGTTGAAGGTATGCAGTTTGACCGCGGCTACCTGTCGCCATACTTCATCAACAACCCGGAAAAGCAAATCGCTGCGTTGGATAACCCGTTTGTGCTGCTGTTCGATAAGAAGATTTCGAACATCCGTGATCTGCTGCCGGTACTGGAGCAAGTGGCCAAGGCTAGTCGTCCGCTGCTGATTATTGCTGAAGACGTCGATGGTGAAGCGCTGGCTACCTTGGTGGTGAATAACCTGCGCGGCATTCTGAAGACGGTTGCTGTTAAGGCGCCTGGCTTTGGTGATCGTCGTAAGGCTATGCTGGAAGATGTCGCCATTCTGACTGGCGGTACCGTGATCGCTGAAGAAGTGGGCCTGAGCCTCGAGAAGGCGACCTTGGAAGATCTGGGCCAAGCCAAGCGTATTGAAGTGGGTAAAGAAAACGCCACGATCATCGACGGCGCTGGTTCGAAAGACAACATCCAGGCCCGCGTTGGTACGATCCGTAAGCAGATCGATGAAGCCACTTCGGACTACGACAAAGAGAAGCTGCAAGAGCGCGTGGCCAAACTGGCCGGTGGTGTTGCCGTGATCAAGGTTGGCGCCGCGACCGAAGTTGAAATGAAAGAGAAGAAGGCCCGCGTTGAAGATGCGCTGCACGCAACCCGTGCTGCCGTTGAAGAAGGCGTGGTACCTGGCGGTGGCGTGGCTTTGCTGCGTGCCCGTGCTGGCATCGAAGGTCTGAAGGGTGACAACCACGACCAGGACGCCGGTATCAAGATCGTTCTGCGTGCTGTGGAAGAGCCGCTGCGTCAGATCGTCATGAACGCTGGTGACGAACCATCGGTTGTGATCAACAAGGTTTTGGAAGGCAAGGGTAACTTCGGTTACAACGCTGCTAACGGCACCTACGGTGATCTGGTTGAGCAAGGCGTGCTGGATCCAGCCAAGGTAACCCGTTCGGCACTGCAAAATGCCGCTTCGGTTGCTGCACTGATCCTGACTACCGATTGCCTGGTAGCCGAACTGCCGGAAGATAAACCGGCCGGTGGCATGGGTGATATGGGCGGTATGGGTGGCATGGGCGGCATGATGTAAGCTCAGGCACTTTTCGCCTAGAAGTACTCAAGACCCTCGCTCCGGCGAGGGTCTTTTGCTTTGTGCGGTTAAAATACCGGTTTTGAATATTCCATTGGATTTGTCATGAATCGTCCGGCATCAATCAGCACGCGCAAAGGCATTATTCTGGCCGGTGGTTCGGGCACGCGTTTGTACCCGGCGACCCTGTCGGTATCGAAGCAGCTACTGCCGGTGTACGACAAACCCATGATCTATTACCCGCTTACCAGCCTGATGATGGCCGGTATACTGGATGTGCTGATTATTTCCACCCCGCAAGACACGCCGCGATTTGAACAGCTGCTAGGCGATGGTTCTCAGTGGGGCACGAACCTCTCCTATTGCGTGCAGCCATCCCCGGATGGCCTGGCTCAGGCGTTTATTCTCGGCGCTGATCATGTAGGTAATAACCCCAGTGCGTTGATCCTGGGGGACAACCTCTATTATGGGCATGATTTCACCACGCTACTGAAAAGTGCTGATGCCCATGCCTCTGGCGCCTCTGTCTTTGCTTATCACGTTAAAGACCCCGAGCGTTACGGGGTGGTTGAGTTTGATGCTACGGGTAAGGCACTCTCAATTGAAGAGAAACCCACCAAGCCCAAGAGTCGTTATGCGGTGACGGGTTTGTACTTCTACGACAACCAGGTTGTCGACATCGCGAAGAACATTAAACCGTCACCACGCGGTGAGCTGGAAATCACCGATGTGAATAAAGTCTATCTGGAGCAAGGGCAACTGAACGTAGAGATCATGGGTCGTGGCTATGCCTGGCTGGATACCGGTACGCATGACTCGCTCATCGAAGCGGCGCAGTTTATCCAGACCATCGAACATCGCCAGGGCTTTAAAGTCGCCTGCCCGGAAGAGATTGCCTATCGTAATAATTGGGTATCGGCCGAAGCACTTAAGAAACTCGCGCAGCCGTATTTGAAGACGGGCTATGGCCAGTACCTGATGGATCTCTTAAAAGGCGATCTGTAATGAAAGTCACCGAGACCAAGATCCCGGGGCTGTTGGTTATTGAGCCGAGAGTCTTTGGCGACGAGCGTGGCTTCTTCTTTGAAAGCTTTAACGAACAAGCTTTCAATGCTGCTACTGGCAACACCCTTGAGTTTGTGCAGGATAACCACTCCAAATCAGCCAAGGGCGTATTGCGTGGTCTGCACTACCAGCTGCCGCCCAAAGCGCAGGGCAAACTGGTCCGTGTGGTTCAGGGTGAAGTCTTTGATGTCGCCGTCGACATCCGTAAAGATTCCCTAACCTATGGTCAGTGGGTGGGCGAAATGCTGTCTGCGGACAACAAGAAACAGCTATGGATTCCACCGGGCTTTGCCCATGGTTTCCTCACGCTCTCGGATACAGCGGAGTTCCTCTACAAAACTACCGACTACTGGTCGCTAGAACATGAGCGGGCGATCCTCTGGAATGATGCCACACTCAAGATCGACTGGCCGCTGAATGGCCTAACACCGCAATTGGCGGCTAAGGATGCAGCAGCGGTGGCGTTTAGCGCGGCTGAGATTCCTGCTTCGTTTTAGCCGCATACGCTCGCTGTGCCTGTTTAAGCATGCGTTAGCTCTGCCATCACTTGGTCTGACGAAATGTAGCGATTAGCTTCTCGGGCGCTATCGCGGGCCGAGAGGCTGCGTGCGATGAAAGCGGATTTAATAAGGTTTCTTTTGAGATCATAAGGTTCGCCCAAGTTACTTCTTTGGTACAAACTCCAGCACCTTGTTGTATTCGGCATCCAGCAGAATGAGACTGCCGTTGTTCAGGTGATAAGCCGTTACGCTTTGTAGTGCTTTGAAGTACGCGGCTTCCTGTTGATCGGCATTGCCTGGGCAGGCCATACGGGTGCTGGCGGCCTGGCTAAATTGAAGTGCCTCTTTGTTACCGAGTGTGACTGAGCTGGTGTAACGGTTACAGTTGCTGTTGCCGTAGGCTTTGTTGCCATCGATGGTAAGCGTTGGTGCGTTGCTCGATACGCGATCGCCATTGATGCGAATGGCAACCCAGTCGGTACCGTTAAGCGGGGTGGGTTTGTCAATGGCTTTGGCAAGTTCGCTGTGTGCTGCATCCAGTTGTGGTTGTAGGGCTGGGGTTTTAAGTAATATGGTGCCAATCAGTGTGTCGAGTACCTGGCCGGAGCGCACATCAAACGGGTGGTGGGCGCCGCAGACAATGCGGTGGCGACCATAGGTTTCTGCCCGGCGCATGATGGCGGGTGCATAGTCGGGCAATAGATTGGCCAGAATCACGGCGCTGCTAAAGGCCATGGTGGTGTGGCCGCTCGGGTCGCTGGCGTTGATGTCAAAGTTTTTGGGGGGCAGGCAGGGGGTGATGCTGCTGTCAACCTGGTAAGGACGCTGACGGTTGAAGTAGTCCTTGAAAATGCCTGTCTGGATGTTCTCGTTGGCGCGTACGGTTTTAAACAGGGCTTTTGTGGCGGGTAGCTGATCCAGATCAAAGCCGGGTAGTGTGTCGGCAAAGAGGCGGACGCTCTCATTGGCCGCATCTTTTTTAGCGGCTTCGCGTTGTGCAGGCGTGGCGTCGGCCATGGAGGCTTTAACGTAGGTGCGTTCTGCCTCGGCATCAGGCGAGTTATCCGGCGGGAGTGCGGGCAGGATTTGTGCGGGCACAAAGGTGCCGGGCGGCAGCATCACTGGTTGCTTGGCGAATGCCGGCAGCGCTATACATAAGAAGATGGCGCTGATTAGTGCCAGGTGGTTTGTGCGGATGCTTGTCATATAGGGATTACAGGTAAGAAGCGATGTTTTGGGAAAGCATGTTGGGCGTGCTGCCAGCGGGGAGGTGTTTGCCAATATCCATGGCGCTATGCAGGATGCGGTGGATGAGTAACTGGCTTGATGCTTCGTTCGTCCTGAAGAATATAACGTAACGCCCGAACGAGCAGGATCTCATTTGCTCGCCCAGTTCTTGTCGGCTTGGGTAGAGCGTTGACTGCTCGCTAATGCGTTGGCATTGCATTTTGATGTCTTGGACGAAGCTTTTTGCTCGGCGCGCGTTATCTCGAGCGATATAAAGAGCGATATCTTCAAGGTCGTGCTCAGCAGAGCGTGAAAATTTCAGCTTCACGATTTTTGGCGTTCTTGTTCTTGAGCCATTTTTTCGAATTTTGCCTCAAGTCTTTCAAATACTTCTTCGGCGGGTACGGAGTCTTCATAAGAAACACCATCCCAAACGGCTGCCCGAAGTGCTTCAATTTGTTTTTGTTGCTCTTCCAGGAGTCGAAGCCCAGCGCGAACGACTTCGCTGACATTGTTGAAACGACCGGACTCCAGTTGTTCCTGAATAAAGTTTTCAAAATAGGGGTTTAGAGAAACGCTGGTCGGCATAACAAGCTCCTTTTTAATAATAGTTTTTAAACTAAAGGCAGGTTGTGTTGTCAAACAATTGGGCGCCAAGTTTGCTGCGGTGCAAAACTGTGGCGGCCGCGGATTTGCTAGACTTTTACGCGAAACTGATAGCCTTGTAGAGGCTGCGCACTGAACAAAAGAGGGTGTTGCACATGCGTGTGTTGTTGGCTGAAGACGATTCGATTATCGCCGATGGTATTGCCTGTGCGCTGCGTAAAGCAGGCTACGCGGTTGATCTGGCCGAGAACGGCACGGATGCCGATACCGCATTGCAGTCGTGCACCTATGATCTGGCGATTCTGGATATCGGGCTGCCCCGTATGACGGGTCTGGAAGTGTTGCGTCGTTTGTGGGCGCTGATTCGCCGCAATTCCGGCGGTTCGCCACAAATGGTGTGCGGTAATCTGTCTTATGATCAGGTGGGTCGTGTTGCCACACTGAGTGGGCAAACGCTGGATCTGTTGGCACGCGAACTCGGCCTGTTGGAAATTCTGCTGGGTCGTATTGGCCGTTTGGTCAGCAAAGACCAGTTGGTGGATCACCTGTGTGGCTGGGGTGAAGAGGTGAGCCACAACGCCATTGAAGTGTATGTGCACCGCTCGCGTAAGAAGCTTGAGGCGGGTGGTGTGCAGATCGTAACGGCACGCGGTTTAGGCTACTGTCTTGAAAAACCGCACGAAGACAAAGCACCGGCCTAACCAGCGCTCCCTGTCCGGGGAGATTCTCGACTGGATGCTGGCGCCACTGCTGTTTGTGTGGCCGCTCATGCCATGTCGGTAGCAGCCAATCCATTTGATCAGAGTTTACGAGAAGACGCGCTGGCCATTTCGCGTCAGGTGCATTTTGTGGATGGGGTGGCGCAGCCGGTGGTGAGCTTCTCCCGCTCGGCGCACGCGCTGTTACGTTCGGATGAAACGGATGTGGTTTATTACCATGTGATTTCTTCCGACGGAAAGTTATTACATGGCGATCGGGAGCTGCCGGTGCCGATACCGATGCAGAAACCGAAGACCCCGGAAAACGAAGTCGGGTTTCGCGATGCCGAGTTAGGTGGCGAAGAGCTGCGTGTGGCTTATACCTTGGTGACCTCGCCAGATAACCCGAAGGATTGGGTGCTGGTCGAAGTGGGAGAGTCGCTGGAAAAACGTAATCAGCTGATTAACCAGATTGTAGCAAGCGTGATCTTGCCGTAGTTCTTTATTGTGCCGGTGGTCGTAGTGCTGGTGTGGTTCGGGCTGGCGCAGGGTCTGCGACCGCTACAGTTTTTACAGGCACGCATTGCCTCGCGCCGCGAGAACGATTTGTCACCAATGACGGCGCGTCGTTTGCCGGAAGAGATTCAGCCGCTGGTTGAGGCGTTTAACGATCTGCTGGATCGGATGCGTGACAACCTTGAGGTGCAGCAACGATTCATTGCCGATGCGGCCCACCAGCTTAAGACACCACTTACGGCTTTGAAGACTCAGGCGCAACTGGCGATGTATGAAGACGAGCCCGAAGCTTTACGTGGGTCGTTGCAACGTATTGGTAGCAGCGTGGATCGTGCGTCTCACCTGATGTCTCAACTGCTCACGCTGGCGCGGGCAGAGAGTAGCGGTGGCGATACGCAAGCGCCGGCCAGCGGTGTGCCGGTGTTCGGCAATGCGTTTCTGTTGCGCGAGTTGGTGAGCAACCTGATTGATAACGCCATACGCTATACCCCCGGTACGGAAGATTCGCCGTGGCAGATTCATGTGCGCGTGACGGATGTGCGGGAAGCGCCGCATTTAACTCAGACCGATGAAGGCGCGTTGATTAAGCGGCCGACCCGTTGGGCTGTGCTCGAAATTGAGGATACCGGCGTGGGGCTGAATGAGGCGCAGGCCGAATTGGTGTTTGAACGCTTCTTCCGTGTAGATGATGCGAAGACTTCGGGTAGCGGCCTGGGCCTGCCGATTGTGCGGGAGATTGCTACATACCACCTCGGTGAGGCGCGGTTGATTCCTAACGCTTCTGGCAAGGGGGTTACAGCGCAGGTACGTTTGCCGCTGTACGTGGTGGCGCCGCCAGCACCTGTATTGCCGTACCGCCCACCAGTAATGCCGGGCTCGGTATAATTTGCCGGAGTTGAAGTTATTGCGATTTAAAGCTTTTGTACGCAAGGATAAAAAATGATCAAAGTCGGCATCGTTGGGGGTACGGGTTATACGGGCGTTGAGCTGCTGCGTTTGCTGGCAGCGCACCCGGGCGTTGAACTGAAAGCCATTACCTCACGGGGTGATGCCGGCTTGCCCGTGGTCGAGATGTTCCCTAACTTGCGTGGTCGGGTGGATTTGGCGTTTGAAGATCCGGCCAAAGCTGATTTGGCGGCCTGTGATGTGGTGTTCTTTGCGACACCGAATGGCATTGCCATGCAACAGGCACCTGAGTTACTGGCCAAAGGCGTGAAGGTGATTGACCTGGCGGCCGATTACCGCATTAAAGATATTCCGACCTGGGAAAAGTGGTACGGCATGACGCACGCCAGTCCGGATTGGGTGGGTAAGGCCGTGTATGGTTTGTCAGAGATTAATCGCGATGCCGTGAAGAAAGCGCAGCTGATTGCCAACCCGGGTTGTTACCCGACAGCGGTGCAGCTTGGCTTCTTGCCGCTGATTGAAGCGGGTGTCATCGATGTAAGTTCGTTGATTGCCGATACCAAGTCCGGCGTATCGGGTGCGGGTCGTAAGGCTGAGATTCCAACGCTGTTTGCCGAAGTCAGTGACAACTTTAAGGCCTACGGTGTGCCCGGTCACCGCCACCTGCCGGAGATTCGTCAGGGGTTGTCGCTTGCGGCTAATAAAGACGTGGGTCTGACCTTTGTGCCCCATCTCACACCGTTGATTCGCGGTATTCATGCTACGCTGTATGTGCGCATTACTAAAGAAGCCGATTTCCAGAAGCTCTTTGAAGAGCGTTACGAGGGCGAGGCTTTTGTCGATGTGCTGCCAGCAGGCAAGCACCCGGAAACCCGTTCGGTACGCGCCTCGAATGTGTGCCGCATTGCCGTACATCGTCCGCAAGGCGGCGACACGCTCGTGATTCTGTCGGTGATCGATAACCTGGTGAAGGGCGCGGCGGGGCAGGCGGTTCAGAATATGAACCTGCTGTTTGGGTTGCCAGAGGCCACGGGTCTCGAAATCGTTCCGGTATTGCCGTAATGCATCCTTGCTGCCCGAGTGGTTTTATTTTTCGGGCTTTGTGCTTAAATGAGATATCTGACTGTTTTGCTGGAGTATTGCCATGACTGAAGCCGCTGAAGTTTCTACAGAATTTCTAACGTTCACTGATGCCGCTGTTGCCAAGGTGGCCGACCTGATCGCCGAAGAAAACAACCCGAACCTCAAGCTGCGCGTATTTGTTACCGGCGGTGGCTGCTCGGGCTTTTCGTATGGGTTCACCTTCGACGAAGAAGTGAATGAAGACGACACCACGGTAGAAAAGGGCGGCGTCACGCTGCTGATCGATTCGATGAGCTATCAGTATCTGGTGGGTGCTGAGATTGATTACACCGAAGGCCTGCAGGGTTCGCAGTTCGTGATTCGTAACCCGAATGCGACGTCAACCTGCGGCTGCGGCTCGTCCTTCAGCGTTTAAGCGGGCGTAATATTCCCTAAAATGCGCGGGCCGGCCGAGCCGGTCACCGCGCTCAGGTTGCCAGGTAGCCCATCGAGGGTGCGTTGCGCTAGCCAGGCAAAGGCCGCCGCTTCGATAATGTTCGGATCCATGTCGTAACGTGCTGTTGTATCGACCTGCATGTTCGGCAGCTCTGAAGCCAATGCCTGCATTAGTTGCGGGTTATGTGCCCCACCACCACAGACTAGGAGTTCCACGGCCGGGTCGCAGTAATTGCGGGCGGCATCTGCCAACGTGCGGGCGGTAAAAGCCATGAGTGTTGCCTGTACATCTTCCGGGCTTAGGTTGAACGGCGCGGCTTGAGCCTGCAGCCATTCCAGATTGAATTGTTCGCGGCCGCAACTCTTGGGCGGCTTCTGGGCAAAAAATTCATGCGAGAGCAGTTGGGTGAGCAGTGCATCGTTTTTGCTGCCATTGGCGGTGAAGTTGCCATCGCGGTCAAAACGTTCGCCGGTGTGTGCCTCTACCCAGGCATCCATGAGGACATTGCCGGGGCCGCAGTCGAAGCCGATGACCCGCGCTTCGGATCCCGGTGGGGGTAGGTAAGTCAGGTTCGCCATGCCGCCAATGTTGGCGATGATGCAGCCACCTTTCTGGCGCGAGGCATTAAAGACGCTGGCGTGAAAGACGGGCACGAGTGGTGCGCCCTGTCCTCCAGCAGCAATGTCACGCTGACGGAAATCGCTAATCACGGTAATGCCGGTGGCTTCGACCAGGGCATGCGGTGCATTTAATTGGAGTGAATAGCCACTACCGGGTTGGTGGCGGACGGTCTGACCGTGCGCGCCAATAGCGGCAATTTGCGCTGGGTCGATGCCGGTTTTCTGCAGCAGTGCGGCAATGGCTTGTACGTAGCATTCCACCAGTGCCTGGCCGGCGATCTGGCTGCGGTGTAGTTCATTCTCCTGCGGGCTTTGCAGGGCGAGGAACTCCTGGCGCAAACCGTAAGGCATGGCAATGAAGTGGTGGCCAACAAGCGTCATGCGGGCGCCCGTGCTGGCGTCCTGGCGCATGAGTACGGCGTCAACGCCATCGAGACTGGTGCCGGACATCAAGCCAATGAAATGCCGGACGCCGCTATCTAAAGGTTGCTGTGTCGAAGAATTCAAGCCGGTTCTCTTATCTGTTGGGTAAAATGCGCACTGATAAATAATAACTGCAGTCTAACAAAGCTGCTGCCTCGCCGGTTGGCGCGGCATTCTGTTTTTGGGGTCGAATTTTGGAACAACATATCAAGGACGCACTGGCGCTAATCAAGCGTGGGTCAGATGAGCTGCTGGTTGAAGCCGAGCTGGTTGAAAAGCTGAAGAAGGGGCAACCGCTGCGCGTGAAGGCGGGCTTTGACCCGACGGCGCCGGATCTCCATCTGGGTCATACGGTGCTGATCAATAAGCTGCGTCACTTCCAGGAGTTGGGCCATGACGTGATGTTCCTGATTGGCGACTTCACCGGCATGATTGGGGACCCGACCGGTAAGAACACCACGCGCCCACCACTCACGCGTGAGCAGGTGGAAGAGAACGCCAAGACCTATCAGGAGCAGGTGTTCCGTATCCTGGACCCGACCAAAATACAGATCTGTTTTAACTCCAGCTGGTTTAACGAACTGGGTGCGGTCGGCATGATCAAGCTGGCGGCGCAGAACACTGTGGCGCGCATGCTGGAGCGCGATGATTTCTCCAAGCGCTATGGCAATAATCAGCCGATCGCCATTCACGAGTTCCTGTATCCGCTGTGTCAGGGCTACGACTCGGTGGCGATGAAAGCGGATATCGAGTTGGGCGGTACGGATCAGAAGTTCAATCTGCTGATGGGTCGCGAGCTGCAGAAACATTACGGCCAGAGTCCGCAATGTATTTTGACGATGCCTTTGCTGGAAGGCCTGGACGGCGTGAACAAGATGTCGAAGTCGCTGGGCAACTACGTAGGTATTACCGATGCGCCGAACGAGATGTTCGGTAAGCTAATGTCGGTGTCAGATGTGCTGATGTGGCGTTACTTCGAGCTGTTGTCGTTCCGCAGCGAGGCCGAGATTGCCAAGTTCAAGGAAGAGATCGCTGGCGGGCGGAATCCGCGCGACATCAAGGTGCTGCTTTGTGACGAGTTGGTGGGGCGTTTCCACGGTGCGCAAGCTGCTAAGGATGCGTTGGCTGACTTTGAAAACCGGTTCCGCCAGGGCGGTATTCCCGATGACATTGCAGAACTGACGATTGATACGGCGGGTGCCGGAATGGGCATGGGGCAGGTGCTAAAGCAGGCGGGCCTGGTGGCCAGCACGTCAGAAGCCTTCCGTCAGATCGAAGGCGGCGGCGTGCGCGCCGATGGTGAAAAGCTGGCCGATCGTGCGCTGCAATTGGCCGCAGGCACCGAGGTGGTCTTGCAGGTGGGCAAGCGTAAATTTGCCCGCGTCAAAATTATTTGATAATTCTGACCTAAGGGGGTTGCGCCCCCGGCGAACTGTTGTTAAAGTTCGCCCCCTCCTGAAGTGCGCGATATCTGTGGATGTGGCACAACACTTTAGGGGCTTGAAAAACGGTTTTGGATCCCAATATCAAATTTCAAGAAAAGAAGTGTTGACAGGGTGATTTTGAATTGCTACAGTTTTACCTCTCTGCTGACGGCGACATTGGTTGTTGTGAGTGGAACTGATCTTTAACAAATTAGACAACCGATAGGTGTGGGTGTTTGCTTGATGGGGACAGTCCTTCGGGACTGCCCAAAGAGTTAAGTAGTGCACTTACGCCTAAGGATAGAAATATCCGTCAAGCGTGAGTTTTAAAATCAGGAATTAAACTAAAGAGTTTGATCCTGGCTCAGATTGAACGCTGGCGGCATGCCTTACACATGCAAGTCGAACGGCAGCATGGAGGAGCTTGCTCCTCTGATGGCGAGTGGCGAACGGGTGAGTAAAGCATCGGAACGTGCCGTGTAGTGGGGGATAACGTAGCGAAAGTTACGCTAATACCGCATACGCACCGAGGTGGAAAGCAGGGGATCGCAAAACCTTGCGCTATACGAGCGGCCGATGTCAGATTAGCTAGTTGGTAGGGTAAAGGCCTACCAAGGCGACGATCTGTAGCGGGTCTGAGAGGATGATCCGCCACACTGGGACTGAGACACGGCCCAGACTCCTACGGGAGGCAGCAGTGGGGAATTTTGGACAATGGGGGAAACCCTGATCCAGCCATGCCGCGTGAGTGAAGAAGGCCTTCGGGTTGTAAAGCTCTTTCTGCTGGGAAGAAATCGCACAGGCTAATACTCTGTATGGATGACGGTACCAGCATAAGAAGCACCGGCTAACTACGTGCCAGCAGCCGCGGTAATACGTAGGGTGCGAGCGTTAATCGGAATTACTGGGCGTAAAGCGTGCGCAGGCGGTTGTGCAAGACAGATGTGAAATCCCCGGGCTCAACCTAGGAACTGCATTTGTGACTGCACGACTAGAGTACGGCAGAGGGGGGTAGAATTCCACGTGTAGCAGTGAAATGCGTAGAGATGTGGAGGAATACCGATGGCGAAGGCAGCCCCCTGGGCCGATACTGACGCTCATGCACGAAAGCGTGGGGAGCAAACAGGATTAGATACCCTGGTAGTCCACGCCCTAAACGATGTCAACTAGTTGTTGGGGGTTAATTTCCTTAGTAACGTAGCTAACGCGTGAAGTTGACCGCCTGGGGAGTACGGTCGCAAGATTAAAACTCAAAGGAATTGACGGGGACCCGCACAAGCGGTGGATGATGTGGATTAATTCGATGCAACGCGAAAAACCTTACCTACCCTTGACATGTCAGGAATCCCGAAGAGATTTGGGAGTGCCGCAAGGAACCTGAACACAGGTGCTGCATGGCTGTCGTCAGCTCGTGTCGTGAGATGTTGGGTTAAGTCCCGCAACGAGCGCAACCCTTGTCATTAGTTGCCATCATTTAGTTGGGCACTCTAATGAGACTGCCGGTGACAAACCGGAGGAAGGTGGGGATGACGTCAAGTCCTCATGGCCCTTATGGGTAGGGCTTCACACGTCATACAATGGTCGGTACAGAGGGTCGCTAACCCACGAGGGGGTGCCAATCTCAGAAAGCCGATCGTAGTCCGGATCGTAGTCTGCAACTCGACTACGTGAAGTCGGAATCGCTAGTAATCGCGGATCAGAATGCCGCGGTGAATACGTTCCCGGGTCTTGTACACACCGCCCGTCACACCATGGGAGTGGGTTTCACCAGAAGTAGCTAGCCTAACCGTAAGGGGGGCGGTTACCACGGTGAGATTCATGACTGGGGTGAAGTCGTAACAAGGTAGCCGTACCGGAAGGTGCGGCTGGATCACCTCCTTTCTAGAGAATTCTCTGTTGGGTAAGCATCCACGTCTATCGGTTGTTGAGTAGGTCTCGCAAGAGCGGGTCTGTAGCTCAGCTGGGAGAGCACCGTCTTGATAAGGCGGGGGTCGTTGGTTCGAGCCCAACCAGACCCACCAAACCTTGTCGAGACGAGAAGCCAAGACAAATCTGAGGGGAAACCTAAAGAAATGTTTAGAGAGTTTGGCAAGTGATACGAGGCGCGAAGTGCCGCCGCATACATCTGTATGCAAGGTACTGAGCAACAACGTAGCGCGCAGTCAAAAGGGGGATTAGCTCAGCTGGGAGAGCACCTGCTTTGCAAGCAGGGGGTCGTCGGTTCGATCCCGTCATCCTCCACCAAACCTTGGTGCAGCGCTTGAGACCTGGATTTAAGTAAATGACTCGATTGGGTTATTTAGTTAAATCTAGTAGGTAACACTACTCGGTTTGATCTTTAACAATTTGGAGAAGTACGTATATTGGGCGCCGACAACTAATGCCTGATATACGAGTTGTGATTGCATCGTAGGACTTTCGGGTACTCATACCGGAAGGACTGCAAACACGGCGATTGTCTGGTTTAACAGCTAGGCTAGACGAATCGCCACTTAGAGCTACCTATAACGACGTCTCGCGAGAGAGTTCAAGGTTATAGGGTCAAGTGACTAAGTGCATGTGGTGGATGCCTTGGCGATTACAGGCGATGAAGGACGTGTAAGCCTGCGAAAAGCGATGGGGAGCTGGCAAAGAGCTTTGATCCATCGATATCCGAATGGGGAAACCCGGCCCGCAAGGGTCAACCCACACTGAATACATAGGTGTGTGGTAGCGAACCCGGTGAACTGAAACATCTAAGTAGCCGGAGGAAAAGAAATCAACCGAGATTCCCAAAGTAGTGGCGAGCGAAATGGGAACAGCTGTCATGATTTAGCAACCGCGTTAGAAGAACGGAATGGAAAGTCCGGCCGTAGTGGGTGATAGCCCCGTATTTAAAAACCCGGTTGTGGAACTAAGCATGAGACAAGTAGGGCGGGACACGTGAAATCCTGTCTGAAGATGGGGGGACCATCCTCCAAGGCTAAATACTCGTAATCGACCGATAGTGAACCAGTACCGTGAGGGAAAGGCGAAAAGAACCCCGGGAGGGGAGTGAAATAGATCCTGAAACCGCATGCATACAAACAGTGGGAGCAGACTTGTTCTGTGACTGCGTACCTTTTGTATAATGGGTCAGCGACTTACGTTCAGTTGCGAGCTTAACCGAATAGGGGAGGCGTAGCGAAAGCGAGTCCGAATAGGGCGACAGTAGCTGGGCGTAGACCCGAAACCAAGAGATCTATCCATGGCCAGGATGAAGGTGCCGTAACAGGTACTGGAGGTCCGAACCCACTAATGTTGAAAAATTAGGGGATGAGCTGTGGATAGGGGTGAAAGGCTAAACAAACTTGGAAATAGCTGGTTCTCCCCGAAAACTATTTAGGTAGTGCCTCGTGTATTACTCTGGGGGGTAGAGCACTGTCATCGTTGGGGGGTCATTGCGATTTACCCCGCGATAGCAAACTCCGAATACCCAGAAGTATGAGCACGGGAGACAGACAGCGGGTGCTAACGTCCGTTGTCGAGAGGGAAACAACCCAGACCGCCAGCTAAGGTCCCAAATGATAAGCTAAGTGGTAAACGAAGTGGGAAGGCATAGACAGCTAGGAGGTTGGCTTAGAAGCAGCCACCCTTTAAAGAAAGCGTAATAGCTCACTAGTCGAGTCGTCCTGCGCGGAAGATGTAACGGGGCTCAAGCTTATAACTGAAGCTGCGGATGTACTATGTACATGGTAGGGGAGCGTTCTGTAGGCCTGTGAAGGTGGCTTGTAAAGGCTGCTGGAGGTATCAGAAGTGCGAATGCTGACATGAGTAGCGATAAAACGGGTGAAAAGCCCGTTCGCCGAAAACCCAAGGTTTCCTACGCAACGTTCATCGGCGTAGGGTGAGTCGGCTCCTAAGGCAAGGCAGAAATGCGTAGTCGATGGGAAACAGGTCAATATTCCTGTACCACTTTTTAATGCGATGGGGGGACGGAGAAAGTTAGGTCAGCCGGGTGTTGGATGTCCCGGTTTAAGCGTGTAGTCGTGCTGCATAGGCAAATCCGTGCGGCTTAGATGAGGCGTGACGACGAGCGTACATGTACGCGAAGTGATTGATACTCAGCTTCCAGGAAAAGCCTCTAAGCTTCAGTTAAAAAGTGACCGTACCGCAAACCGACACAGGTGGGTAGGTAGAGAATACCAAGGTGCTTGAGAGAACTCAGGAGAAGGAACTCGGCAAATTAGCACCGTAACTTCGGGAGAAGGTGCGCCCCGGTAGGTTGTAGAGATTTACTCTCGAAGGCCGATGGGGTTGCAGTGAAATGGTGGCTGCGACTGTTTAATAAAAACACAGCTCTCTGCTAACACGAAAGTGGACGTATAGGGAGTGACGCCTGCCCGGTGCCGGAAGGTTAAGTGATGGGGTGCAAGCTCTTGATCGAAGCCCCGGTAAACGGCGGCCGTAACTATAACGGTCCTAAGGTAGCGAAATTCCTTGTCGGGTAAGTTCCGACCTGCACGAATGGCGTAACGATGGCCACACTGTCTCCTCCTGAGACTCAGCGAAGTTGAAGTGTTTGTGAAGATGCAATCTCCCCGCGGCAAGACGGAAAGACCCCATGAACCTTTACTGTAGCTTTGCATTGGACTGTGATCCGGTTTGTGTAGGATAGCTGGGAGGCTTTGAAGTGCGGACGCTAGTTCGCATGGAGCCGACCTTGAAATACCAGCCTGATCTGATTGCGGTTCTAACCTACACCCATGAATCTGGGTGGGGGACCGTGCATGGTAGGCAGTTTGACTGGGGCGGTCTCCTCCTAAAGAGTAACGGAGGAGTACGAAGGTACGCTAGGCTCGGTCGGAAATCGAGCTGATAGTGCAATGGCAAAAGCGTGTTTAACTGCGAGACCCACAAGTCGAGCAGGTGCGAAAGCAGGTCATAGTGATCCGGTGGTTCTGTATGGAAGGGCCATCGCTCAACGGATAAAAGGTACTCTGGGGATAACAGGCTGATACCGCCCAAGAGTTCATATCGACGGCGGTGTTTGGCACCTCGATGTCGGCTCATCTCATCCTGGGGCTGTAGCCGGTCCCAAGGGTATGGCTGTTCGCCATTTAAAGAGGTACGCGAGCTGGGTTTAAAACGTCGTGAGACAGTTTGGTCCCTATCTGCCGTGGGCGTTGGAAGTTTGAGGGGGCCTACTCCTAGTACGAGAGGACCGGAGTGGACATACCTCTGGTGTACCGGTTGTGATGCCAATTGCATTGCCGGGTAGCTAAGTATGGAAGAGATAACCGCTGAAAGCATCTAAGCGGGAAACTCGCCTCAAGATGAGACTTCCCTCGGGACTTGATCCCGCTTAAGGGTCGTGGAAGACCACCACGTTGATAGGCTGGGTGTGGAAGCGTAGTAATACGTTAAGCTAACCAGTACTAATTGCCCGTGTGGCTTGACCCTATAACCTTGAATTAGGTTAGTTAAGCTCTAAGTAAAATTCTGCAGTACGCTGCAATCACAACAACCAATGTCGGCAGCGAAGCCAAAAGCCTCGCTCACATACTTCTCCAGATACGGTCTGCTGATCCAATCATCAGACCACCCCCTTCGCTTGGCGGCAATAGCCTTTCGGACCCACCCCTTCCCATCTCGAACAGGACCGTGAAACGAATGAGCGCCAATGATAGTGAGCACTTCGCTCGCGAAAGTAGGTCACCGCCAGGCACCCCATTCAAAAAAACCCATCCCTCACAAAGGGGTGGGTTTTTTATTTGCTGCAATTAAAGGCGCGTTAGCTTTTAGTGCTGCACTTCAACACGCCTTGGCTTGTCTGCAGTTACCTGTGTAGGCGTGAGCCGGTAATTTATCCTTGCTGTAGCACTGCAATTATTGTTTCTGGCTGGTAGAATTCTGCGTGGCGGGTCTCCTCGCATTGTTAGGTCGTGAACCGGGTCAGGTCCGGAAGGAAGCAGTCCCAGCGACTGAGGCAAGTGCCGGGGGTCGGGCTCGCCACCCTTTTATTTTGCAGATCCCTTATGAGCTACCAGGTCCTCGCGCGCAAGTGGCGCCCGAAATCATTTGAGTCCCTGGTGGGACAGGATGCTGTTGTGCGTGCGCTCACCCACGCGCTCGATGCTAATAGACTGCATCACGCTTATCTGCTGACTGGCACGCGTGGTGTGGGTAAGACTACGATTGCCCGGATTTTGGCCAAGGCGCTCAACTGCGAACAGGGCGTTTCTTCGAAGCCATGTGGTGTTTGTTCAGCCTGCCAGCAAATTGATGCTGGGCGCTTATATGGCAATCTGTTGCCGATTCCTGAAGCACGTATTCAAGTCGGTAAGCACGGCGATATTTTGGCGCTGGGCCAGCGCACGCTGGAGATTCTGGATACGCCAGGCCATGCCCGTCATCACATCAGCGTTGTGGATCATACGGCTAAAGGCATTTTTTCCGGGGACACCTTCGGTTTGTCGTATTGGGAACTGGATGTGGACATTTTCCCGACGACCACACCGGTTAATTTTGAGCCGGATGCAATGCATGCCTCGATTGAGCTGATGCGCTCATTCAAGCCATCAGGTATTTACCTGACGCATTACAGCCAAGTCACTGAAGTGGATAAGCTGGCCGACGATCTGCATCGGTATATTGATGCGCTGGTGGATATCACCAACGAGGCAGCGATGACATCGTATTTACTCAAAGAAAGAAGTACGTGCTCATGGCTGCACGTTGCTGGATGCCGAAGTGAAAGCGATTTTTGCAACCGATCTGGATCTGAATGCACAGGGCCTGGCCTATTGGAAAGAACAGGAAGAGAAAAAGGCGGCAAGCGCCTGATCGCCTCTTGATGCCCTGATGACCGAGGCTATTGATCTGACGCGCCGCTTTGGTGGCATTAACCGCCTGTATGGGGATACCGCATTAAACCGGCTTTCGACTGCACACGCCATCGTGATTGGCATCGGTGGGGTGGGCTCCTGGGCAGCAGAAGCGCTAGCGCGTAGCGGTATCGGTCGTTTAACGCTGGTCGATCTGGACCATGTGGCCGAATCGAACTTCAATCGTCAGTTGCATGCCGTTTCGCCCAGTCTTGGGCAGGCCAAGGTGGAGGCCACGGCGCAACGTATTGCCCTGATTAATCCGGGGTGTGAGGTACGTTGCATTGATGATTTCCTCACGCCAGACAATGTGGGTGAACTCATTGGCACCGATGCCAAAACCCTGGTGCTGGATGCCATGGACCAGGTGGCATCCAAGGTCGCGCTGATTGCCTGGTGCAAGAAGCACAAACAGACGATGGTCACTTGTGGCGCGGCTGGTGGGAAGCTGCGTGGCGAACTCGTGCAGGTAGCTGATCTGAGCGAAACCACACAAGACCCCTTGCTGGCTAAAGTGCGCACGGGTTTGCGTCGAGATCATCGCTTTCCGGCGGGGCAATTAAAACCAGTGAGTTTAGGAAAAAGTGCTGGCAATAAGAAAACCCAATTCGGCATTCCAGCGGTCTATTCAACAGAGGCAGTAAAACGTCCTGTGCAGGACGGCGATAGTTGTGCACCATTTGACCCAATGAGTGGCGCGCCTTTAGCTTGCGCCGGCTATGGGTCTCTGGTAACCGTTACAGCGGTATTTGGCATGGTGGCAGCAGGGCTATTGATTGATGCGGCCCTGCAGCGGAATGAGGGATAATAGCGGCATGACAAGTACCGCTGCGAAACAGATTCCCTGGCAAGAGGAGTGGACGCTGAATCATCCGAAGATGGATGAAACGCACCACGAATTTATTGCCGAAATTAATCATATGCTGGCTGTGCCGGATGACGAGATGCTGGCAGCCGTTGATCGGTTCATCGAACACACGGTGACGCACTTCGAACAAGAGCGCGAGTGGATGGAAAGCACGAACTTTCCGCCGAAGGGTTGTCACATTGGTGAGCACGATCGCTTGCTGGCAATTGTGCAGCAGGTGCGACAGATGGTGGCTGGTGGTGATTTTGCGATTGGCCGTCGATTGGCTGAAGAGTTGGTGCCCTGGTTCAACCAGCATGCCCAGACAATGGATGCCGCGCTGGCTTATGTGTTGATTGAAGGCCCGGATGCCGAAGGCGCGCCGAAGTCTCACGATGGCTGTGCCTGCTAATGCGCCGCCGTCAGTTTTTATCCCGTTTTTTAATGTTGCCTGTGGCTACTAGCCTGGGCATTGCTTTGAGCGCTTGTTCTGAAAGGAAGAAAATGACGTTGGAGATTGAAGATCTAGAAGTGGGTACGGGCGCTGAAGCCTAGGCTGGTTAAATGGTCACAGTCCATTACACCGGTTGGCTCACCGATGGCCAGAAGTTTGATTCGAGCAAGGATCGTAATGATCCGTTCGTATTCCCACTGGGCCAGGGTATGGTCATCAAGGGTTGGGATCAGGGCGTGGTCGGCATGAAAGTCGGCGGCAAGCGCAAGCTGACCATTCAGCCAGAGCTGGGCTATGGTGCACGTGGCGCTGGTGGTGTCATTCCACCTAACGCCACACTAGTCTTCGAAGTCGAACTCCTAGGTACAAAATAATTTCATTTAAATCGTTCTAGCACTTATGACGATTGAGCCTGTCCGCCTCTCAAAGCTGATGGCAGAGCGCGGACTCTGTTCCCGCCGCGAGGCCGATAGTTATATCGAACGCGGCTGGGTGCTGGTCGATGGTGTCGTTGTTGATACGCTGGGCACGAAGGTATTGCCCAGCGTGTCAATCGAACTCAAGAACTCTGCCCAGAGTGCACAGGCCAAACGCGTAACGATTCTGCTACACAAGCCAGTAGGTTATGTATCCGGACAGCCGGAACTGGGGTGTACACCCGCGGTGCAACTCATTGGCGGGGCTTCGCGTTGGGTCGAAGACCCTGCCTTACGTCAACAGCCTTTCGCGCATGTCATGCTGCGTAATCTGGCGCCAGCTGGTCGGTTGGGCGTTGATAAAGAGTATCTGGTGCGTGTGGTTGGGAAGTTATCCCCAGATGGCCTGAAGTTGCTCAATCATGGCCTCTCGCTAGATGGCAAAAAATTGCGACCAGCCAAGGTGAACTGGCAGAATGAAGATCAGTTGCGCTTTGTGTTGCGGGAAGGCCGCAAGCGCTAGATTCGTCGCATGTGCGACCTGGTTGGCCTCAAAGTGGTGGGTTTGAAGCGCATTCGTATTGGCAAGATCAAACTGGGTAACTTGCCCGTGGGCCAGTGGCGCTTGCTGGGGGCTGACGAAGGCTTTTAATGTGTCTTGATGGTTTAAGGGCGCGTCAACTGTTCCAGTTGTTGCAGCATCGCTAGGGCTTCGTCCCGGTGGTTGCCACACATCTCTACAGAAGCTTGTAAGCCACTACAGCAGGTTGGCCGATCGGGGTGCCCGAAAATCTTGCAGCGATAATCCGCATCTAATTGCACGCAAGCAATGCTTGCGGGTTTGCCCTCTTTCATGCCGGGAATCGCGCTGCTGATAGAAGGCGCTATACAACAGGCGCCACAGTTGGGGCGGCAATCCATCCTGAGTGTTCCTGAGCCGCTTTGCCCCAGTTGTCGCGCAAGGTGACGGTGCGGTTAAATACCGGCTTGCCGGGTTGCGTGTCGACGCGATCGGCAATAAAGTAACCGTGGCGTTCAAATTGGAAAATGGTTTCGGCTGCTGTGTTAGCCAGACCGCCTTCAACCTGGGCTTGGATTGTGGTAACGCTGTCCGGGTTTAAATCTTCCAGGAAGTCACGCGTTTCACCCTCGGGTGTGTCGGGCAACTTGCCACCCGGATTGGCATGTTTGAAGAGGCGGTCATAAAGACGGACTTCTGCTGCGCAGGCATGCGCGACCGAAACCCAGTGGCTATTGCCTTTGACTTTGTAGTTGTCGGCGCCAGGCGTGCCACTCTTGGAGTCTTCGAAGTAAGTGGCGTAGACGGTGGTGACGTTGCCGTCGGCATCTTTATCGCAACCGGTACATTCAATGACAAAACCGTAACGTAGTCGGATTTTGTTGCCCGGATAGAGTCGGTGGAAGCCTTTGGGTGGTTCTTCGGCAAAGTCTTCACGCTCAATCCACAGTTCGCGCGAGAATGGAATCTCACGTTTACCGAGTTCCGGATTGAGTGGATGGTTCGGCACGTGGCAGGTTTCCGACTGACCTTCGGGGTAATTCGTAATGACCAGTTTGATCGGGTCGAGTACGGCGATGCGGCGCTCGGCAGCGATGTTGAGGTCTTCACGCATGCAGTCTTCCAGCACAGTGTAATCGATCAGCGAGTCGGAGCGCGAGACACCAATGCGCTCGGCAAAAAGCCGGAAGCCGGCTGGCGTGAAACCGCGGCGACGGGCGCCAACCAGTGTGGGCATGCGTGGATCGTCCCAGCCTTGTACGTGGTTTTCTTCGACAAGCTGGATGAGCTTGCGCTTGGACAGCACGACGTAGGTGAGGTTGAGGCGTGAGAACTCGTATTGCTGCGGCAGCGGGGTATTCAGACAGCCCAGTTCGGCCAGTTGCTCGTTCAGCCAGTTGTAGAGCGGACGATGCGACTCGAATTCCAGAGTGCAAATGGAGTGCGTAATGTTTTCCAGGCTGTCTGACACGCCATGCGTAAAGTCGTATAGCGGGTAGATGCACCAGGTATCGCCGGTGCGATGGTGATGGGCATGACGAATGCGGTAGGCCAGCGGGTCGCGCAAATTGATGTTGCCGGAAGACATGTCAATTTTTAGGCGCAGTACCAGGCTGCCATCACCGAATTCACCGGCTTTCATGCGGCGGAAAAGATCCAGGCTCTCGGCGGCGGGACGGTCACGCCACGGCGAATTGGTGCCCGGCTGCGTTAGCGTGCCGCGGTTCTGGCGAATCTCGTCTGCACTTTGCTCGTCAACATAGGCATGCCCGGCTTCGATGAGTTTTTCGGCGAATTCGTATAGCCAGTCGAAATAATCTGAGGCGAAGTAAAGATTGGTTTCGTTCTGGAATTGCCAGCCAAAGCCCAGCCACTTCACCGATTCAATAATCGAATCAACGTATTCCTGTTCTTCTTTGGCCGGGTTGGTGTCATCAAAGCGCATGTGGCACGCGCCACCAAAGCGCTCGGCCAGGCCGAAGTTCAGACAGATGGATTTGGCGTGGCCAAAGTGCAGGTAACCGTTTGGTTCGGGCGGAAAGCGCGTGCGGATCGCCGCGGGATCTAGCGCGCCCGCCTTTTGCTGAGCCGCAGGGCCGGGTTTGTCCGACCAGTGACGCGCGGCATATTTGCTATCCGCCAGTGTTTGCTCGACCACCTGAATGAGAAAGTTAGAAGCGGCTGGCAGTTTTTCAGCGTTATCCGTAGCAGGAGATTTGGCGTGGCCCACGTTGGCGTCACTAGAAGTAAAAATATTGAGATGCATTTTACCGCATTCACCCCTGCGCGACCACTAAAATAACGGGTATGAGAGGTACGTCTTCCCCCAAAATCGTCGCCCAGATTGCTGTTCGCGAGGCGCGTTTGGCTGCAATGGCGGGAAAGATCCGTTTTCCCGAAGCCTTACCGGTGAGTGCGCGCAAGGAAGAGATTGCGGCCGTGATTAAAGCGCACCCGGTGGTGATTGTCTGTGGCGAAACAGGTTCCGGTAAAACGACCTAGTTGCCTAAGATCTGCCTTGAATTAGGGCGCGGCGTACAGGGCATGATTGGCCATACGCAGCCTCGCCGACTGGCGGCACGTTCAGTCGCGAAGCGCGTGGCGGAGGAGCTGGATACCCGTATTGGTGAAGGCGTGGGTGTCAAAATTCGCTTTCAGGATCGAACGGCACCGGATTCGTTGATTAAGCTGATGATGGACGGCATTCTGCTAGCCGAGTCGCAGCATGATCCGCTGCTTAAAGCCTACGATACGATCATTATTGATGAAGCGCATGAACGTAGCCTGAACATTGATTTCCTGCTGGGGTATCTGAAGCGACTGTTGCAGAAGCGGCCGAATCTCAAGGTGGTGATCACTTCGGCCACGATTGATGCCGAACGCTTCGCGCAGCATTTCTCTATCAATGGACAGCCGGCCCCGGTCATTGAAGTCTCTGGCCGTTTGTATCCGGTCGAGGTACGTTGGCGGCCGATCGAAGATCCGCGGGAACAGAAAGCCGCAGAGAAGTCCAGGCTGGTATCTACCCGTGAATCCTTGAAATCAAGCCGCGAAGCACGTGAGGCTGATGAAGACCGGCTTTATGAAGCCATCAGCGATGCGGTTGATGAGCTGTCCCGCGTTGGGCAAAATTCGGGGCAAGGCTCAGGTGATGTGCTCGTTTTTCTACCGGGCGAACGTGAGATTCGCGATGTTGCCGAGGTGTTGCGTAAGCGACATCCACCGCACACTGAAATTCTGCCCCTGTATTCGCGGCTCTCGGCGGAGGAGCAGGATCGGGTGTTCCGGGGGCATAGCGGACGACGCGTAGTGCTGGCAACGAACGTGGCAGAAACTTCGCTCACGGTGCCCGGCATCCGTTATGTGGTCGATGCCGGGTTGGCACGGGTGAAGTGCTATTCGTATCGGAGCAAGGTCGAACAGCTGCAGATCGAAAAGATTTCGCGGGCCGCAGCGCGGCAACGCGCGGGTCGCTGTGGCCGTGTGGCAGAGGGTATCTGCATCCGTTTATACGATGAGCAGGACTTCGATGCCCGGGATGAGTTTACTGATTCGGAAATTCTGCGCTCATCCCTGGCCAGTGTGATTTTGCGGATGCTGGATCTGAAGCTGGGCGACGTGACCCAGTTTCCATTTATTGAACCGCCCCCTGAAAAAGCGATTCGTGATGGCTTGGCTTTGCTGCAAGAGCTGGGTGCGGTTGATGGGCAGTAGCAACTCACGGTGATCTGGCGTGATCTGGCGCGGCTACCACTGGATTCGCGCTTGGGGCGGATGGTGCTGGCCGCCCGGGAGAACCACTGTTTAACCGAGTTAATGATTATTGCCAGTGCGTTGGGGGCTCAGGATCCGCGGGTGCGGCCACCCGAGCAGCCTCAGGCCGCCGATGAAGCGCATCGGCGCATGATGTTCGGCCTGGAAGAGCAGTCCGAGTTTACGGCCTGGTTGAAGCTCTGGGCCTGGTATGACGAAGCGATGAAACACAACTCGTCACGAAAGTTGACGCAGTTGTGCCAGAAGCATTTTCTGTCGGTGCTACGCTTGCGTGAGTGGCACGATATCCATGGCCAGTTGCATACATTGGCCGGCGAGCTGGGTTGGAAATTCAATGCCACACTAGCCACCTATGAACAGATCCATCGTGCGTTATTAACCGGCTTGCTCGGTAATATCGGGTGCAAGTCGGAAGAGAAAGGCGATTACCTTGGCGCGCGGCATCCGGTTTGTGGTGCACCCCGGCTCATATTTGCAGAAGAAGGCCGGCAAATGGATTGTGGCAGCCGAATTGGCAGAGACGTCACGTTTGTTTGCACGGTGTGTGGCTCGGGTTAACCCGGAGTGGATCGAACAGATCGGGGAACACCTGATTCGCCGCAGTTATAGTGAACCACATTGGGAAAAGAAGGCCATGCAGGTCGTGGCGTTTGAGCGGACCACCTTGCATGGGCTGACACTACAGGCAAAGCGTCGTGTGCACTATGGGCCATTGGATGTAGCGGCATCCCGCGAGATTTTTATCCGGGAAGGCCTGGTGGCAGGAGAAATTGATCAGGCGTGGATCAATCGCTGGCCGTTTTTTCAGCACAATCAGAAACTCATTACAGACATCGAGCAACTGGAGCATAAACAGCGCCGTCAGGATGTGCTGGTGGATGATGCGTTGATTGAAGCGTTCTACGATGCCCGTATTCCGGCAGATGTGGTCAACGGTGCCGGGTTTGATGCCTGGCGCCGTGACGCAGAAAAAGCCAATCCCAAGTTGCTCTATCTGAACCGTGATGATCTGATGCGTCATGAAGCGGGTAGTGTGACGACGGATAAGTTTCCGCCGGAAATTGTGATGAACGGCGTACGTTACGACTTGTCGTACCACTTTGCGCCGGGCGCTAACGATGATGGCGTGACGCTGACTTTGCCGTTGGCCCACTTGAACCGCATATCACCAGAAGCGTGCGAATGGCTCGTGCCCGGGTTGTTGCGTGACAAAGTATTGCAGCTGCTAAAAAACCTGCCGCAGCGCTATCGTAGCAAGCTGGTGCCGTTGCCGACCTTTGCGGATGAGTTTATTGAAGCACAGGTGGCAAAAAGAACTGCAGCTAAAGATCAAAGTGAAACCGGTTTGTTGACTGCATTGATTCATCACATTCTGTTCGAACGTGGTTTGAATGCGCGCGGTTGGATGTTAACGCCAGATGCCTTTGCGCCGGAGTCATTGCCTGCGCATTTACAGATGAATTTTAAACTAGTGGATGGCGACGGGCGTCAACGTGAGCAGTCGCGTAGTCTGACTGATTTGCGTGCAGGCTGGGCGCAGGAAGCCCGGGAGGCCTTTAGCCAATCGGCTCAAGCGGCCGTGCAGGCGGTGGCACAACAAACGGCGCATGAAAACACCGCAGCATCGCCAACAGATACTGCGCCAGCGCAAAATGCCGGCATCATCAGCTGGTCGTTCGGGCAGTTGCCAGAGTTTATGGAATTAACAGTCGATGGGCAGACGCTATTTGGCTATCCGGCGTTGCATGATGAGGGTGATTTGGTATCGATTCGCGTATTTGATTCGCCTGACGTGGCAAAAGACATTCATCGACAGGGCTTGTTGCGCCTGTTTGCCATAGCGTTACAGGAGCCGTTTAAAGGCTTTGATAAACAACTGCACAAAGATAGTGAACTGGGCATGCGTTATATGCCGTTGGGTGATGCCGCAGAATTGGCCCAGCAGATTGTCTGGTGCGCACTAGAGCAAGCCTGTTTGCCTGATTCGGAAAAGTCGGAAAAAACTGGCCAAAGAGCGCCGATGAATTTGCAGAGGCGGCACGCCGTGGGCGAGAGCGCTTTGGGCTGTTGATTCAAGAGTTGTTACGACTGGTGACGCCGACCTTTGTGCGGGGTATCGGGCGCGATCAGCTGCAACATGTGCTGCGTTATCTCAAAGCACACACGGTACGGCTGGATCGTTTGAAAAGCGGGGGTGCACCTGCGCAGGCACGTGATGAGGCGGCGCTCGCTGAATGGTCGGGTTTATGGGCAGTCTTATGAGCGTCGTGCGCGCGATCTGGCGCGTGCCGGTGTGCAGGATGAGCGGTTAAATCAATTCCGCTGGCAACTAGAAGAGTTACGGGTTAGCCTGTTTGCACAGGAGTTAAAAACGCCGTTGCCGGTTTCTGTGAAACGTTTGGAAAAAGCCTGGCAGCAATTGGGCCATGGGTCGTAGGGGAAAATTTTGGATCTGATTTTTGTGACACGGGTTTTCTGGCGCAGTCTGGCATCGGTGCGTAATCCGGCGCTATGGAAGTTGCTCATGTTGCCGGTGGCCGTTGCCGTGGGTGTGTTTGTTGTGTTGTTGACAACAGCTTTGCAGCCGCTGTCGGCGCAGTTTTTACTCGTAGCGCCAGCCACCTGGCTGGCAGGTATTGGCTGGACGGGTGTGGCAGAAATTTTCGCCTGGGTGGCTGCCTGGCTGATGATCTTCGCTATTAGCTATGGCTGTGCGGCATTTTTTTCCGGGTTGGTCATTGTGAGCCGCCTAGTGGATTGGCTCGGCAAGTCGGCTTATCCGCAAGTGCGGCACCATGGCTCGGATCGCCTCGTGCAATCGATATGGGTGAGCGTTTCAAGTACGGCGATTTACCTGTTTGGTTGGTTGCTTACGTTACCGCTGTGGTTGGTGCCCGGCTTGGCGTTTGTGTTGCCCGTGGGTTGGCTGGCCTGGTTCAATGCGCGGACGCTGACATTTGATGCCCTAACGAGTCATGCGGATGATGCGGAGTTGCGGGCGCTGCGTCGTCGCTATCGCGGTAGCTTTTTTGTGATCGGTGGCGTGGGCGCGCTGATGGCGCACATTCCGATTCTTGGCTTCTTTGCAGCCTCGTTTACGGCGCTGATGTTTGCGGTAGCTGCTATGGAGGCGTTGAGCCTGGCACGTGGCCAGAATGATGGTGCGGGCGAGGTTGTGGAAGGTGAAGTTGTTTTCACCAGCGAAAATACCGGGAGCCGATTGCGATGAGTGAATTGAAAATGCCGACATTTGGCGCAGTGATTATTGGCGACGAAATTCTGTCCGGCAAACGTACCGACAAACATTTCGCCTGGCTGGCCGGTGTGATGGCACAGCGCGGTTTGCGCCTCTCATGGGTAGAGTATCTGGGGGATGATCGCGCGCGATTGGCCTCGGTTTTTAAACGAACGCGTGCAGCTGGTGACGTGGTGTTTTCTTTTGGCGGGATTGGCAATACGCCGGATGACCATACGCACCAGGCGGCCGTGGAAGCGTTCGGGGTGCCCCTCGTGTTACATCCGGATGCCGAGCGGGAAATTCGAGCACGCTTTGCGGCCGAAGAAGTGACGCCGCAACGTTTATTGCTGGGCACCTTTCCAGCTGAGTCGGCCATTATTCCGAATCCGTTTAACCGGATTCCCGGTTTCATGATGCATCAGCATTATTTTGTGCCAGGTTTTCCGCAAATGGCGCACCCGATGCTCGAATGGGTGCTGGATACCTATTACAGCGCCTATTTCAATCGTGAGCCGGATGTCGATCGGGCGATTCTATTAACGGGCGACGGTGTGCATATGAAAGTGCGTTGCTTGATTTGATGGAGCGTATCGTCGCCGCTTATCCAGATCTGCGGTTGTTCTCTCTACCATTGTTAACCAATGAAGGCGTGCGTCGCCATCTGGAATTGGGCGTGGCGGGGCCTGCGGCACGCGTAGAGCAGGCATTACAGGAAATTATTGCGGACGTGGATCGTCGACAGCTGACCTGGTGTTACCGAGACTAAGGGTTCTAAGCAGCAAGCGGTTGCAGCGCGTTATTTGCCCGGGCTGATCACTGCTTTAGCTCGGCCATCCGGCGCATTGCTGATAGTGGGTGCAGTCGTGCTTGGTTGCGTGGCTTTGCTTGGTGCCGGTATAAACTCTGTTGGTTTGGGTGGGTGGGGTGCTGGTGCGGGTTGCGCCGGTAGTGATTTGCCAACTTCCGGAATAGGCTGGCCTTTGGCCAGGATCTGATAACGTTCCGTGACGTTGTCGTAAATGATGACTTCGCCTTTGGCGTCATCGGTAGAAGTCTTGATGCGTGCCTGGTCAAAGAAGATGAATTTATCGGTGCGGTCATCGTATTCGATGCGCTCACCCCAGCCTTCCATCCAGCCTTTACCATCGTTTTCGCGTTGTTTTACATGGGCTAGTTTTTGGGCTGAGCCGGTGGCGACACTTTTGTTAAAGCCGGCGGCATCCTGCTTGATGGCAACCTTATCCGCCGTCAGTAGACGAGACCCCTGGGTCATGCGCACCTGGCCGATATAGTTGTAGAGCTTCCGGTATTCGTCCATGTTGGCGCTATTGGAACGAAAGTCCATTGGCTTGCTGCTATCTGTTTTATCGGCCAACGCGGGTGTCACTAAGAGTGTTGCAAGCGCTGTGGCAAGCAATAATTGAGGCAGGCGAAGCAGACGTGGCATAGGCATCAGCGTTTGTAGCTGCCGTTGACGTTGCTGTGGAAGCTAAACGTCTGCGTCACGTTATCTGCTTCGAAGCCAGTGCCGCTGATCCATGAACTGCTCTGCTGAACGCGTGCAAAGCCAGGTGTGCGGGCGCGCTCTTCGTCTACCAGCACATGCATGTGCGGTGCCGTAAGGGTGAGAGCTGGCTTGCCGCCTTGGGCAGGACGTACGACTTTAACATCACCGGTGAGATCGACCTCAGAGCCATCGCTATTCACCACGGCTTGATTGGCATTAACGGTAGACGTACCTGCGTTGATGGTGAAGCGCTGTAAAAATGGTTTCTGGATAATCGAAGATTCGTCATCGGGGAAATGCCGAAGCTCTGCGCCACGTAGACCGGCCTTACGATTGCCGGCTTCGTCGTAGCTAATGGCATCAAAATGTTTAACGATGGTGTCGGGGTCGTGACGGAATCGGCCGCCGATATCGACAGGGTCTGCCGTCGCGACAATATTTAACCAGTAAGACAGCGCCGCTAGTATGAGCATTAGACCAATAGGAAATGCAGCAGTGACAATATCCCGTAAGACCGGTTGGACAACGTTGCCGGGTGTGCGACTGAACATACTTAGTGAATACCGCTGGTCAGAAACGCATCGAGCTTGTCTTGCGCCTGAAGAATGTGTTCGCAAACAGCTCGCACAGCACCTCTGCCACCACATTCAACAGTGACCAGATCAGCGGTTTGTTTGACGATGCCAACGGCGTTGGCAGGGGCGGCCGAAAAGGCACAGGCCTTCATAACAGCCAGATCAATCAGATCATCGCCCATAAAACCGGCTTGGGGAAAATCCAGGCCGGCTTCTTTGAGCCAGGTACTGAAGACTTTATGCTTGTTGCTGACGCCTTGGGCTAGATGGGTGATGCCCAGGTTTTTGGCGCGGTATTCAACGGCGGGCGATGAGCGTCCGGTGATCCAGCCGACAACGATGCCGGATTTCTGCAGCATGTGAATACCGGCACCATCCAGGGTGTAAAAGGTTTTTGTTTCGCTGCCATCGGGCAGATAGGTTAGGGTGCCATCGGTCATGACGCCATCGACATCGAAGGCCATAAACTTGAGAGATTTAAGGGCTTGTGACATCAGACGACCTTAGCTTTAAAGAGGTCGTGCATGTTGAGTGCGCCGGTCAGCGCGCCCTGTTCATCAACGACGATGAGTTGATTAATGCGATGCTTTTCCATCAGCGCAACGGCTTCCACGGCGAGCTTCTCAGCGCGGATGGTTTTAGGCGCGGCCGTCATGACTTCGCTGACTTTAACTGCCTGCAGATTGAGTTGTTTGCCGAAAGTGCGACGCAGGTCGCCATCGGTAAAGATTCCGAGCACATGGTCTTCCGGGTCACAGATGACGGTCATGCCCAAGCTGCCTCGGGAGATGGCCAGAACGGCATTGGCCAATGAGCTATCGGGCGTCACGCAGGGCAGGTCTGACTTGGCGTGCATGACATCGCGCACGTGCGTCAGCAGACGGCGGCCTAATGCACCACCGGGGTGGGACAGTGCAAAATCTTCCGGGCTAAAGCCACGTGCTTCGAGGAGCGCCACAGCCAATGCATCACCCAGCGCCAGCGCGGCCGTGGTGCTGGTCGTGGGCGCCAGATTATGCGGGCAGGCTTCGCGCGCTACGCTGCCATCCAGCGCGACGTCGGCTTCTTTGGCCAGGGTGGATCGCGGGTTGCCTGTGAGTGCAATGATTTGTGTGCCGCGGCGGCGTAACACCGGAAGAATGCTTAGTAACTCTTCGGATTCGCCCGAGTAGGACAGTGCCAGAAACACATCGGCGCTGGTGATCATGCCCAGATCACCATGGCTGGCTTCAGCCGGGTGGACAAAGTAGGCCGTGGTGCCGGTCGAGGCAAAGGTCGCCGCCATCTTGCGGGCAACGTGACCCGATTTACCCATGCCGGAAACGATAACGCGCCCTTCGGTCGAGAGCATCAGTTGCACCGCCTGCACAAATGCGTCACCCAGACGAGGCGCTAATTCAAGCAGCGCTTCGGCTTCGGTTTGCAATACGCCGCGCGCCAGATTGAGAATCCGGTGGGCATCGGGTTTGGCAAAATTATTTGCTGCGTCAGCGGGTGGTTTTGCAGACATGGGTTGCGGCAGAGGTATGATTGAGTTTGAGTATAACAAACCAGCGGTATAAGCCTGCTGTCCATGATTTAGCGATTGCCATGTCCACCCTGTCTTTAGTCCTGATGCTGCTTGCCGCTTCGGTTTTCGGGGTGATTCTGGTGCGCCGGGTGAATATGCCGCCGATTTTCGGCTATTTGCTGGTGGGTCTGCTGATTGGCCCGCATGCTCTGTCGCTGCTTAAAAACGTGAAGGCCGCCAATACCTTAGCCGAATTTGGCGTGGTATTTCTGATGTTCTCCATCGGTCTAGAGTTTTCGGTGGCGCGGCTTTTTACGATGCGCAAGACGGTATTCGGTTTCGGTATGGCGCAGGTGCTGGTGACAATGGGTGTAGTGACGGGGCTGGCCATGCTGGCCGGGCTCTCGTGGCAGCCGGGGTTGGCACTAGGTGGTGCTGTGGCGATGTCATCGACAGCGGTGCTGTCCAAGTTATTGGTGGAACGTCGCGAATTACAGGCACCCCACGGGCGCGAAGTGATGGGCGTCTTGCTGGCACAGGATCTGATTGTGGTGCCGTTGCTGATCGTGATTCCTGCGCTTGGTCAGCCTGCCGCCGATATGGCGGTAGAAGTCGGTGTGGCCTTGCTCAAAGCAACGGTGGTGTTGGGTGTGGTGCTATTTCTGGGACAGAAATGGATGCGCCGCTGGTTCCATATTGTGGCGCGTGGCAAATCCTCCGAGCTCTTTGTGCTCAATGTGCTGCTGGTGACGCTGGGGCTGGCTTATGTCACAGAAGAGGCGGGCCTGTCGCTGGCGCTAGGCGCCTTTGTAGCGGGCATGCTGATTTCCGAGACCGAATACCGGCATCAGGTGGAAGAGGACATCAAACCATTCCGTGATGTGTTGATGGGGCTGTTCTTTGTCACGATCGGCATGATGCTGAATCCGACCGTGATCTGGAAGCAGTTCTGGTTGGTATTGCTCCTGATCGTGAGCGTGCTGCTGGTCAAGGCCGTGATTGTGTATGGTTTGTCCCGTGCTTTTGGTGGTAGCCAGTCGACGGGCTTGCGTTCGGCACTCTGGCTGGCGGCGGGCGGTGAATTTGGCTTCGTGCTGCTGACAGAAATCGCAACGGCGCGTTTGGCACCACGTCCGACTATTCAGGTGGTGTTGGCGGCCTTGCTGATTTCGATGATGCTGGCGCCGATTATCGTGCACTGGTGCGACCGGATCGTCATCCGCTTTTCGGCGGGCGAGTGGTTGGCCCGCTCCATGCAGCTCACGCAGTTAGCAGCGGCATCCATTGCCACGCAAAAGCATGCCGTGCTCTGTGGTTTTGGCCGTAGCGGTCAGTCGCTGGCACGCATCCTGGCACAGGAAAATATCAGTTATGTGGCGCTGGACCTGGATCCGGAGCGCGTGCGTGCCGCAGAAAAAGGCGGCGAGTCGGTGATGTTTGGTGATGCAGGGCGGCGGGAGAACCTGATTGCCGCTGGCGTGAAGCGTGCGAGTGTGGTGGTGATTACCTTTGCCGATACGCCGCTGGCAGAGAAGGTGCTCCACTACTGTCGTGAGCTGCGTCCCGATTTACCGGTGTTGGTGCGCACGGAAGATGAGCGTGAGTTGCCGCGCCTGGTAGCAGCCGGTGCTGCGGAAGTTGTGCCGGATGCGCAGGAAGCCAGTTTGATGCTGGGTTCGCACGCGTTATTGCTGATGGGTGTGCCGCTTAATCGCGTGATGCGTCGCGCACGCGATGCTCGTAATGCCAGCTACTGGTTACTACGCGGTTTCTTCAAGGGGATGTCTGATCAGCCCGAAGAAGCGGATGCCGAGTCTGCACGCATGTCTTCAGTCTTGATTGAACCGGGTGCTTTTGGCATCGGGCAGAGTCTGGCCGAGTTGGTGCTCATCGACGTGGAGGTCAGTGCCATTCGCCGTCATGGCATTCGTGGCCTGGAGCCCGGGCCTGAAACACGTTTGCAAGAAGGCGATGTGGTGGTTTTGCTCGGCAGCCCCAATGCCATATCGGCTGCCGAGGCTAAGTTACTGCAAGGCGTCTAACGTTTAGTTAACGCCTTGCGTCGTTGGTTGTTGGTCGCCGCTAGGCAATGGCGTTACAGTGCCCTGGGTTTTTGAGGCATCGTCCTGGGCGGCCTGGTCCAAAGCCTGAGCTTGCGGTTCCTTGATGATGGTAATCAGAGATGTTTTCACCACACGTTGTACGCCGGCGGTAGTGCGCGTAATTTCAACGCCTCGCTCTACTTCGCTTTGCGTCAGGATGCCGAGCACATAGACCACGCCGTTTTCGGTGACGATTTTGAAGGCGTTGCCCAAGTCTGGACTGTCATTAACCAGGCGGCTCTTCACTTTGGTGGTGATGAAACCATCATTGTTGCGCACATCCAGCGTAGTCACTGGGCCAACGGTCAGCTGATTGTCGACGCCTTTGACACCGGAAATCGATTTAACGGCATCGGTGGCTTTCTGTTTATCGGCCTCACTCGTGACTTCCCCGGTTAGCAGTACGCGATCATTGAAGGCGTTGGCGATGATGTGCGTGGTGCCTGCAGGGCCAATGTCACTAAGCGGCGTTGCTGCCTGAATATCGATCCAGGCATCTTTGGAATAGGTCGCAAATGGGCGGCGGTCAGCAATCACCAGACCACCTGTCACCACTGCGGCGCCACCGAGAATAACTGCGGTTTCCAGACCGCAGGCGACTAGCTGCGTTGAGATGCACACGGCCGCAAGACTCATCACGATTGTGCGTTTGGCATTGAGCTTCATGCCTCTTCTCCAAGTAACGAGACATCGATGCCATCGCACAGGGCGTGGATGATAGTCAGATGAGTTTCCTGCGTACGTGCCGTGTGGTCAGCGGGGGCGCAGAGATGCACATCGCCATCGCGCAGCATCTCACCGATCTGGCCGCCGCCTTTACCGGTGAGGGCAATGACTTTCATGTCATGGTCGTGCGCCGATTTAATCGCTTCAATCACGTTCTTGGAGTTACCGGATGTCGAAATCGCCAGCAGGATGTCCCCTGGGTGACCGAGCGCACGTACCTGCTTGGAAAACACCACGTCATAGGCGTAGTCGTTGGCAATGGCGGTAAGAATGGAAGTATCCGTCGTCAGTGCGATGGCAGCCAGCTCCTGGCGTTCGCGCTCGAAGCGTCCTACCAGTTCGGCGGCAAAGTGTTGTGCATCACCGGCCGAGCCGCCGTTGCCACAGGCCAAAATTTTGCCGCCGGCAATGAGTGCTGCAACCATGGTGTCGATAGCGCTCGCCACTGGCGCGCTGAGTAAATCTGCGGCGCGCAGCTTGGTTTGGGCGCTATCTTCGAAATGACGTTTAACGCGGGCTTGCAAATCCATGAGGCTGCTCCGTAAGTGGCTGACCAGTAAGCCGTGAAAAGTTGATGTGATCTTAACATGGGCGCTTGAAGCGCTTGCATTCAGGGAGACCGCTTAGTCTGACAGTTTGACGCTGGTTTCGAAGCGCAGTCGCCGCCAGGGCGTTTCCTCGGGGCGCAATGCAACCACACGGGCCACCAGTGGGTCGCCGCGATCCATGGCGCGGGCGACGGCTTTGTTTTCTCGGCGTGGTACAAAGCCCAGCATATGGCCCTGTCACAGCACCTGGATGGCGTTGCTGTCGTGCGGGTTGGTAGGATCACGTTGGAGGGTCAGCGTATCGCCGACCTTAATTTGCGACACCACATCGGCTAAGGCATGGAATTGACTACCCGCAAGTGGTGACGATTGAATCAGCAAGGTTGCTTGCCCGCGTTGTGCTGTGGGGGCTTGGGGGCTTTGATCGGACGGGGTGGCAGCATGCGCGGCACCGGCAAGCGCTAGCGCCAAAAATAGCGCGCCAAAAACGCGGTGCCACGCTGGGTTGTGTCGGCGCTTAGTTGGCTTGAAAGGCATCTTTAATCCACTCCAGTTGATTGGTATCCAGGCCATCCAGCAGCACACAGTCAAACCGACAAGGACGCTCGGCTTGTCGTGGATAGCGTTGCAGATAACAGCGGGCGGCATGAATGATGCGTTGCTGCTTGCGGGTGTCAATACTGGCCGCCGCACCGCCGAATCGGGCATTGCGTCTCAGCCGGACTTCCACAAAGACCAGTGTCTGGCCGTCCAGGGCGACGCAGTCAATTTCGCCGCCGCGTACGCGGTAGTTGCGGGTGAGTATGCGCAACCCCGCTTGTTCCAGATAGGCAGAAGCCATCGTTTCTGCCGCATTGCCAGCCACTTGCTTGGGTGTGAGCGTGGTATCTTGGTATGGTATCCGATTCTTTAACCAAGACGATTTATCTAACTGCAATGGCTACTCTAACCCAAGCACCAGAAAATAGCACGGCGACCCTGTATGTGGTGGCCACGCCCATTGGCAATCTGGAAGATCTGACGCCACGCGCAGCACGCATTCTGCGTGAGGTTGCAGTGGTAGCAGCAGAAGACACCCGGCGCACGGCAACCTTGTTGCGCCATGTCGGTAGTGGTGTTTCGATGCTAGTCGCCGACGAGCATCACGAACAACGGGCTGCGCAGAAGATTGCAGGGCATCTGGCAGCGGGACAGTTTCCACCTGCGGAACAGAAGGTGGCGGCCGTTGGTCTGGATGATGGCGCTGAAAAGGTCGTGCAGATATTGGTGGCCGTAGGCTTGCCCACCAAGCAGGTGGCGCAGATTGCGCAGCAGCTGACCGGCGCACCCAAAGATTTGCTCTATCAGCGGGCGCTGGAGCTCAAGGCCTGATCGCGTAAAATGGGCGTATTGGATTAATGTGATGACTGTAATGAACGAACTGATTTTGCGACAACCCGATGATTGGCATATCCACCTGCGTGATGATGATGCGTTGAAGGTAACGGTGCCGCATGTGGCACACCAGTTTGCACGGGCGATCATCATGCCGAATCTGCGACCGCCGGTGACCACCGTTGAGGCGGCGCAGGCGTATCGCGATCGCATTCTCGCCGCACGTCCGGCGGCCTCGGAATTTGAACCGCTGATGACGCTGTACCTGACAGACACCACAACGCCGGAAGAAATTGCCAAGGCAAAGGCGGCGGGCTTTGTGAAGGCCGTGAAGCTGTATCCGGCCGGCGCGACGACTAATTCGGATGCTGGCGTAACGGCGATTGAAAAGACTTATCCGGCGTTGTCCGAAATGGCTGCACAGGGCATTCCGCTACTGGTTCATGGTGAGGTGACTGATCCTGCGATCGATCTCTTTGATCGTGAGGCCGCCTTTATCGAGCAGGTGCTCAAGCCGTTAATGCATAAGTTTCCGGACTTGCGTGTGGTCTTCGAGCACATCACCACCGCTGATGCTGCTGCATTTGTGCGCAGCGCGGGCGACCGGGTTGGCGCAACGATTACGGCGCACCATCTGTTCTATAACCGGAACGCCATTTTCCAGGGCGGCGTGCGACCTCACTACTACTGCCTACCGGTGCTGAAGCGCGAGACACATCGGGAAGCGCTGGTTGAGGCAGCAACGTCAGGCTCAGCGCAATTTTTCCTGGGTACCGATTCGGCGCCGCATGCCAAGCAAACGAAGGAAGCCGCTTGTGGGTGTGCCGGTTGTTACACCGCAGGAGAAGCGATGGAAATGTATGCCACGGCCTTTGATGCCGTGGGGGTGCTCGATAAGCTGGAAGGCTTTGCCAGTCTGTATGGGCCGGCTTTCTACGGCTTGCCAGTGAATGAACGCAAGGTGGTGTTGCGTTGCGCACCCTTGGTAGTGTCGAACGGATATCCCTACATCAACGGCGATACGCTGGTGCCCTTAGAGGCCGGCAATACCTTGCCGTGGACCTTCGGCGGTTTCGTCGCCTGAGTTCATTGGCTTCCCACGTATAATGCGTGCGGGAAGTCGCCCAGGCAGCCGCTGCGTACCGCAAGGTGCGGGGAGGAAAGTCCGGGCTCCGCAGAGCAGGATGCCGGCTAACGGCCGGGCACCGTGAGGTGACGGAAAGTCCTACCGGAAGCGGTAGGCAGCAATGGTGAGTGTCTGAGTCCGGTTCGTCCCATCTCATTGTTGCTGGCAACAGAAAGCAAACCGCCGATGACGTCAGACGCCAGGTAAGGGTGAAAGGGTGAGGTAAGAGCTCACCGCGTTCGGGGAAAACGCCGGACGGCACGGTAAACCCCATCCGGAGCAAGACCAAATAGGGAGGCATGGCGTGGCTCGCGTCGCTTTCGGGTAGGTTGCTTGAGCGTTTCGGTAACGGATCGCCTAGAGGAATGGCTGCCACGCAGCCGGGTACGCCCGGTTGTGCACAGAACCCGGCTTATCGGGCGACTTTCCACCCGAATTTTCTTGAATCGATGAATCGCCATCCCGAAATAGGGGTGGCGATTTTTTTGTGCTCAGCCAAAAATATTTTTGTGGATAACTTTGTGGGTTTTCTTAATTAGGTACTTTAAGTGCCGATTTTGGCCCATTGATTTATATGGATACTTTTTGTGGCGATCGGCTGCAAAAAAGCGCGCTAACCCCTTGTTGTCATTGGAGAAAATGTAAAAAAAGGCGTTGACCTAGTTATTTTTGTTCTATAAAGTGGAAAAAAGTGGGGAAACCGCTGATCCGCAGCCTATTCAACCAGCCAGCAAAAACGGTCATGTCCTTTCAAGGTGCTATCGCTCTGACGTTTGATACCAAAGGTCGGCTCGCCATTCCGGCGCGTCACCGTGGCGCGCTGTCGGCTGCGCTGGTAGGGCGTGAAGTGACTGCCGAGTCAGGTGGTCTGATTCTGACCGCGCATCCTCATAAGTGTTTGCTGTTGTATCCAGAGCCTGCGTGGACACCGATTCGTGATCGCATTCTCAAGGCGCCAAGTTTTGATACGCGTTCCGCAGCGCTCAAGCGCGTGCTGATTGGTAATGCCCGTGAAGAAGCGATGGATTCGGCAGGTCGTTTGCTGGTGGCTCCAGAGCTGCGTGAATTTGCTGGCCTGGAACGTAAGGTGTGGATGGTGGGGCTGGGTTCGCACTTCGAATTGTGGAGCGATGACGGTTGGCAAGCTCAAAATGCAGCCGCTGTTGAGATGCTGCAATCTGCTGAGCCGCCTGCCGGTTTTGAGGACTTCGCACTGTGATGAACCGCGTCGAGGTGAGTAGCGCTACGCCTCGCGCTCCCAGTGTCTCCGCCGCCGCAGAATCAGTCAGTCCCGTGTCCGAATTGCATCAGACCGTATTGCTCGACGAAGCCGTTGAGGCGTTGGCAATTCGTCCTGATGGTTGCTATATCGATGCCACCTTTGGTCGTGGCGGTCATTCCCGAAAGATTCTGTCGCAGCTCGGCCCGCAAGGTCGGCTGCTGTCGCTCGATCGTGACCCGCAGGCGATTGCTGCGGGTTCATTGCTCAATGACGCACGTTTTTCGCTGGCGCACACGGCGTTTGCGGGCATGGCGCAAGCAGCGGCCGATACCGGCATGACGCAGGTCGATGGTGTGTTGTTCGACCTAGGTTTGTCGTCGCCACAGCTGGATACGGCATCGCGTGGATTTTCGTTCCGGTTTGATGCGCCGTTAGATATGCGCATGGATACGACGCGTGGACAAACGGCTGCGGACTGGTTGGCAGAAGTCGATGAAAAAACTTTGGCGGAGGTAATTAAGGACTATGGCGAAGAATGGTTTGCTGTCTCGATTGCAAAGAAGGTTGTGGCTACTCGGACCGAGTGTCCTATCACCACAACAGGGGAGCTTGCAGCGCTCGTACGTTCGTGCGTGCGCACCCGTGAGCCCGGCCAGGATGCGGCGACGCGCACCTTCCAGGCTGTACGGATTTATCTCAATCAAGAGCTCGGCCAGCTGGCGCTAACGCTGCCGCAGGCAATGGATCTGCTCAAGCCGGGTGGTCGTCTGGCGGTGATCAGTTTCCATTCGCTGGAAGATCGCGTGGTGAAACGTTTCCTTCAGGCGGGTGCCAAGCCGGTAGAACCGCCCAAGGGTGTGCCGCTCACCGCCGCCCAGTTGCCTAAGCCCAAGCTGGCGGTGATTGGCAAGCCGGTGAAAGCAACTGCTGTAGAAGTGGCTGCTAACCCGCGTGCGCGCAGTGCCATTATGCGCATCGCAGAAAAGCTGGCGGCTTAACCATGCGCCGGCTTAATCTCTTCCTCATTGTTGTGGTGCTGGTGTCGTCGATTGGTGTCATTACCAGCCAGCACCAGGCCCGCAAGCGCTTGCAAGCGCTGGAGCAGGAGCGGGATCGCACCAACAATCTGGACGTTGAGTTTGGTCAGCTGCAACTGGAGATGTCTTCCTGGGCGGCGCACACGCGCATTGAAAAGATCGCGCGCGAAAAGCTCGGCATGCAGTTGCCAGACATGAAGAAAGTGCAAAAGCTAGGAGGTGGGCAATGAGTCGTAAAGACCATCGCTTTACCGAAAGCCCGGTGTTGAAAGACCAGCTTGCGAGCTGGCGTATTCATTTGGTATCGGCAGTAATTTTTGGTGCATTGCTGGCATTGGTCGGACGCGCCTTTTATCTGCAGATGATCAATGAAGATTTTCTGCAGGCGCGGGGCGATGTGCGTTATCGCCGTGTGCTGGAAATTCCTGCGTCGCGCGGCAAGATTCTCGATCGCCATGGCGACATGCTGGCGGAATCAACGCCGATGCGTGCGGTTTGGGCAACGGCGGATGCCAAGCTGGATCCTGAGCAGTTAAAAGCGCTGGGTGATCTGCTGGAGATGAATCCGAAAGCGATTGAAAAGAAGCTGAATGGCGACAAAAACTTTGTTTACCTGAAGCATCAGGTGTCACCAGATGCCGCTGCGCGTATCGCAGCCCTGAAGCTACCCGGTATCCAGATAGATCGCGAATACAGCCGGTTCTATCCGGCCGGTGACATGGTCGCGCACATGGTGGGCTTTACGGGTAAGGATGACAAAGGTCAGGAAGGTGTTGAGCTGGCGTTTGAATCACGGCTCGTGGGGGCCAATGGCGAGCGCACCGTGATTAAGGATCGTCGTGGGCAGATTGTCGAAGAAGTCGGTTCAGAGCGTCCACCGCAGGACGGTGAAGATATCCAGTTGGCCATCGATGCCAAGATTCAGTTCATTGCTTTCAATGCGTTGCGCAACGCTACTGAAAAATTTAATGCCAAAGGCGGTAGCGCCATCGTAGCCGATATTAAAACGGGTGAAATTCTGGCGTTGGCCAACTGGCCAACCTATAACCCGAATAACCGCTCGCAACTTTCCGGTGGTCAGCTACGTAATCGTGCTGTGACCGATAGCTTTGAACCGGGTTCGACCATGAAGCCGTTCATTGCAGCCTTGGCGCTGGATCGCGGCAAGTACAAGTTCGACTCCATCATCAATTGCGCGCTGGGCAAGATGACGATTGGTACGGCAACCATCAGCGATGCACATCCGCATGGCGCGTTGACGTTGGCGCAGGTGATTCAGAAGTCGTCGAATATCGGTGCAACGAAGATTGCATTGGGCTTTCCTTCGGAAGATATGTGGACGATGTTCTCGAAGGTGGGTTTTGGTAAGCCGCTGGGCTTGGGCTTCCCGGGAGAAGTGGGCGGCCGCTTGCGCCCGTGGCAGACCTGGAAACCGATTGAACAGGCAACCATGTCTTATGGCCACGGCATCTCCGTCACCGTAGTGCAATTAGCGCATGCCTACATGGCGTTTGCGCGTGATGGTGACCTGGTACCGTTGTCGCTGCTGAAGACCAACGGACAAGTGCCGGGTGTGCCGGTGTTTGCACCAGAGACATCGCGCCAGGTGCGTCTGATGCTGGAAATGGTCGTCAGTCCCGAAGGTACCGCGAATAAGGCGGCTGTGCCGGGCTACCGCGTGGGCGGTAAGACAGGTACGGCGCATAAGCTGGTCGGTGGGCGCTATGCGAATAAGTACCTGGCTTCCTTTGTAGGCATTGGTCCGATTTCAGATCCGCGCTTGGTCGTGGGGGTGGTGGTCGATGAGCCTATCGGTGCGCACTACGGTGGCGACGTGGCAGGTCCCGTATTCTCGGAAGTGATGGGTGGTGCTCTGCGTACCCTGGGTGTGCCTCAGGACCAGGAATCGACCCCCGCTGCGTTGTGAAAGTGACTTCGACTGCTGCTGCGCCTGTGTCGACGGCGGCAATGCCTGCGCCAGCCAAGAAAAAGGGGGCGCAGTAATGGCACCGCTCGCCACGCGTGAAGATGTGCTGAGTTGGGTGCTGGCTCAAGGGCTGCGCCCAACGGGCGTCTGCGCAGATAGCCGTCGTGTGCGGGCGGGCGATCTCTTTGTCGCCGAAGTTGCAGAAACCGGTATGCGCGCAGTCTATGCGCGCGACGCATTGGCCAATGGTGCGTGTGCCGTGTTGTGGTCAGATGATTTGCCATTGTGCGAAACCGAGTTCGGTAGCGCGCCAGTCGTTGCAGTGAGTAACTTGCATGCACTGGTCGGTCCGATTGCCCAGCAGGTCTATGGCAACCCGAGTGTGCATTTGCGCGTTCTGGCCGTAACAGGCACGAACGGCAAGACGACGATTACGCAGTGGCTGGCGCAGACGATGCCAGGTCGTTGTGCGGTCATTGGCACTCTCGGCGCGGGTTATCCGGATGCGATGGTTAAAACCGGCTTTACTACGCCGGACGCCGCTCAATATGCACACCTGTTGGCCGACTTTGTTGAAGATGGCGCAACCGCTTGTGCGGTTGAAGCCAGTTCGATTGGTATAGAAGAAGCGCGCATGGCCGGTAGCGCCATTGATTGCGCCGTGTTCACTAATCTCACGCGGGATCACCTGGATTACCACCAGACGATGGCAGCCTATGCCGCGGCCAAGGCAAAACTATTTGCGTGGGGAGGTTTGCGTGCTGCAGTCGTTAACTATGATGCCTTTGGTCAAACGCTGATTGAACAAACCACAGCAAAATTGGTGGTGGCCTATGGGCTCAGTGCCCGGCCGCAGGAGTTAGCTACGGCTGTTGGTTGGGTTGGCGCGGAATCGGTGCAAACAACGGCGCAAGGCATGGGTGCGACGCTAGTGTTTGGTGAAGAGCGCTTGGCGTTTACGACCCGGATTATCGGTCGTCATAATCTCTCGAATCTGCTGGCCGTTGCGGCAGTGCTTGGTACGCAAGGTCTGTCGCCGGCAGAAATTGTTGTCGAGTTGGGTAAATTGCAACCACCGGCCGGGCGCATGGCTTGTCTGGGCGGTAGCGCAGCGCCACTGGTGGTGGTTGATTATGCGCACACGCCGGATGCGCTCGCGAATATTCTCGCCGCGTTGCGTGATGTTACTCAGGCCCGGGGTGGCAAGCTGTTCTGTGTGTTTGGTTGTGGCGGCGATCGTGATCCGGGCAAGCGTCCGGAGATGGGTCGGGTTGCTGCGGCAGGTGCCGATATTGTTTGCATCACCTCCGATAATCCGCGTTGGGAATCGCCCGCCGATATTCTGCAAGCGATTGCTGTAGGTGCACCGTTGGCACGCCTTGTCGAAGATCGTGCGCTGGCGATTCAGCAAGTCATTGCCGAGGCATCTGCAGAGGATGTAGTGCTGCTCGCCGGCAAGGGCCATGAAACCGAGCAGGAAATTCATGGTCAGCGTTATCCCTTTGATGATGCGGTTCATGCCAAGGCTGCCCTAACGGCCTGGAATGAGCGGCAGCTGGCCGGAGCAGAGGCCTGATATGGCAATGAAACTAATGCGCTCTGTTCGTCTTTCCGAGGCCGTGCCACTCTCGCTGGTAACCGACTGGTTGTCGGCTGCGCTTCCCGGGGCTTCGGCCGGTCTGATGGTGCAGGGTGTGTCAACGGATACGCGAACCCTGCAGCCGGGTGATCTGTTTATTGCCTTGCGCGGCGAACAATTTGATGCGCATGAGTTTCTGGAAGATGTGCGTGAAGCGGGTGCCGTTGCTGCAGTGGTTGAGTCGGGACACCCGATGCTCTCTTCATCGGCGCTCGATGGTTGGCCGCTGATTGTTTGTGACGATACGCGCCATGCTTTGGGCACGCTGGGGCAGGCATGGCGTCAGCGCTATAGCCTGCCCGTGGTGGCAGTGACCGGGTCCAATGGTAAAACAACCACCAAAGAACTGGTGACGCATCTATTTGCGGCTGCAGTAGCCGCTGATGCCGTGCTGAGCACCCTAGGCAATTTTAATAACGAGATCGGTTTGCCGCTCACGCTGCTACGTTTGAGTGCTGAGCACCGTTATGCCGTGATTGAGTTGGGGATGAGTCATCCGGGTGAGATTGCTGCCTTGGCGCAATTGGCGCAGCCGTCTATCGCCATTGTTACCAACGCTCAGCGCGCACATCTGGCGGGCATGGGTTCGCTGGTGGGTGTGGCGGAAGAAAAGGGCAGTCTGTTTGACGCCTTGCTTGAAGGTGGTGCAGCGATTGTGAATCTGGATGACCCGCATGCAGACCAGTGGTTAGCGCGCATTCAGAGCGGTCGCGATGTATTGGGTACGCATGTGCAGTCAGCGAAGCAGCATGGTGCCGTAGCACCGGCATTTGTTGCTGAGATTACAGAGACCAATCTGCAAGGCCAGGTGTTACGTATGACAACGCCGACGGAGCAGGTTGTGTTGACATTGCCGTTGAATGGTGCGCACAACGCCAGCAATGTTGCGCAAGCAATGGCTGCGGGTTTTGCAGCGGGGCTGGATGTGCAAGCTATGGCGGCATCGCTGGCAAGTTTTGGGGGCGTTGCTGGTCGCCTCCAGCGCAAACAGGCCGTGGGTGGTGCACAAGTGATTGATGACACCTATAACGCGAATCCGGATTCCATGCGGGCAGCAATTGATGTACTGGCTGCGGGTGCTGCAAGTGCACGGGCCACTCTGGTGATGGGCGATATGGGTGAAGTGGGCGCTGAAAGCGAAGCGCTGCATGCAGAGGTGGGTGCCTATGCTGCGCAACGTGGTGTAGGTGCGCTGTACGCCGTGGGGCCGCTCTCGGCGGGCGCGGTGAAAGCCTATCAAACAAATGCAGCCGGTGAATCCCGGCATTTCGCCACCCAGGAAGAGCTGGTGCAGGCATTGAAGAACAACCTCGGTGCGGATGCCGTGGTTCTGGTTAAAGGTTCGCGTTCATCACGGATGGAAATCGTGGTGAATGCGCTGGTAGATCAAGCGTAGGAAAAACAAGATGCTATTTTGGCTCTCGGAATGGCTGGCTCAGGATGTGCGTGCATTTAACGTCATTAATTATCTGACGTTGCGTACGGTGCTCGCTGCGTTGACGGCGCTGGTCATCAGCTGGGTGGCGGGACCTGCCGTGATTCGCTGGTTGGCCGCTAAAAAGATTGGTCAGGCAGTGCGTACCGATGGTCCGCAGACGCATCTGGTGAAATCAGGCACCCCGACCATGGGAGGCGTGTTGATTCTAATCGCCACCGGTCTTTCGACCTTGCTCTGGGGTGATCTGGAAAACCGTTACGTCTGGGTGGTGTTGCTGGTGACCCTGGGCACCGGTGCGATTGGTTGGTATGACGATTGGCGCAAAGTAGTCTATCGCGACCCGAAGGGTCTGGCCAGCCGCTGGAAGTTTTTCTGGCAATCGGTGATCGGTCTGGCTGCTGCCGGCTTTCTGGCAATGACAGCGAACACCCCGATGCAGTTCCAGCTGATTCTGCCGTTCTTCAAGGATGTGGCGATCCCATTGGGGGTGGGCGGTTTTATCGTGCTGACCTATCTGGTGATCGTGGGCACTTCGAATGCCGTTAATCTCACTGATGGTCTGGATGGCCTGGCCATCATGCCGGCCTGCATGGTGGCGGCAGCGCTGACGGTGTTTGCCTATGTGGCCGGTAACGCGGTGTATGCCAAGTATCTGTTCATGCCTTACATGCCAGGCGCTGGCGAGATCTGTGTGCTGCTTGGTGCGCTGGTTGGTGCCGGTCTGGGCTTTCTCTGGTTCAACGCGTATCCCGCCGAAGTATTCATGGGGGACGTCGGTGCGCTGGCCATTGGTGCTGCATTGGGTACCACAGCTGTGATCGTGTGTCAGGAAATCGTGTTCTTCATCATGTGCGGTGTGTTTGTCGCCGAAACCGTCTCGGTGATGATGCAGGTGAGTTATTTCAAAGCGACTAAAGGCAAGCGGATCTTCCGCATGGCGCCGTTGCATCACCACTACGAGCTGGGTGGTTGGAAAGAAACCCAGGTCGTCGTTCGTTTCTGGATTATCACCATCGTGCTGGTGCTGCTAGGCCTCTCTACCCTCAAGCTCCGTTAATTTAACAAAGACCGCATCGTGACCCGTTGCCTGATTTCCTCACAAGCCACCCCGGCAGACCTGCAAGGTTGCCGGGTGCTGGTCGTTGGGCTGGGCGAATCCGGTTTGGCGATGGCGAAGTGGTTGCATCAGCAGCAGGCGCAGATTGCATTTGTTGATACGCGTGCAGAACCGCCAGGCGTTCAGGACTTGTTATCTTCGGTGCCGGATGCCGAATGGCGTCGCAAGAGTGAGGCGCTGGAAGCTGACGTTATTGATCGTTGCCTAGACGGTGTTGATCTCTTGGTGCTATCGCCGGGCGTTGCGTTCGATCATCCTTTGGTTGAGGCGGCGAAGTCGCAGGGGCTAAATGTCTGGTCCGAGATTGATTGTTTTGCCGTGGCACGCGCTGCGCTTTGTCCACAGAGCAAGGTGATTGCTATCACCGGCGCTAATGGCAAAACTACGACGACGGCATTGACGACCCATATGCTAAATGCGGCGGGTGTCGATGCGGTGGCCTGTGGCAATATTTCGCCGTCAGCACTGGATGCGTTTATGACGCGTCAAGCGAGCGGCGCCTGGCCGCGCGTTTGGGTGCTGGAGTTGTCGAGCTTTCAGCTTGAAGCGACTAGCCACATGCACAGTGATGCTGCGATCATTCTTAATCTGAGTGAGGACCATCTAGACCGTCACTACACCATGGCCGGTTATGCCGCTGCCAAGGCCCGGATTTTTGAAGGCTGTGCGCACCCTGTCTGGAACCGTGCCGATACCTGGGCAGATGCGTATGGTCTAGATCTCGCGCATACGCAGAGCATTGGTGATGATGCACCGGTGCGTACGGACGACTTCGGTCTGGCGAATGGCTGGGTGATGCACGGCGCATCGGTAATTCTGGCGCAGGCCGCATTGCCTTTATTGGGCCGACACAACGCGCTGAATGTGCAGGCAGCTCTGGCGCTGGCGCAACAGGTGTTGCCAACCGGCAAGACCATGACTGATTTGCTGCCGGGCGTACTGTCTTTCAAGAGCTTGCCGCACCGTGTGGCGCTGGTTGAGACCCTGGATGGTGTGCGTTACGTGGATGACTCCAAGGCGACGAACGTCGGTGCTATCCTAGCAGCGATCGATGGTTTATTTGATCCGGCCAGCGGCAAACTGCTGATCATTCTTGGTGGCGAAGGTAAGGGTCAGGATTTTTCACCTCTGGCTGAGCCGGTGGCTCGTGCGAGCCGTGCTGTGGCATTGATCGGGAAAGATGCCGAGGAGATCGGACGCGTTCTACCGGCGGCTGTTCTGGCGCAGCGTTTTAGTGATCTGCCATCGGCAACGCGTTGGCTAGCCGATCAAGCGCAACCGGGTGACACCGTGCTATTGTCGCCGGCCTGTGCCAGCCTGGATATGTTCCGCAATTATGCCGAGCGTGCGCAAGTGTTTATTGACACGGTGAAGGCGTTGACTTCATGCGCACCGGTCAAAGACGGGAGGGCGGCATGAATCGTCTAATGCGTATTGTCAATTCGCCTGAAGATCAGTCGGAAGTGGATCCGCTGTTAGTCTGGAGTGCCTTGGCGCTGCTCTTGATTGGCATGGTAATGGTCTATTCGGCCTCGATTGCCTTTGCCGAAGGTAGCCGGATCTTTGGTCGCAACCCGAACTACTTCCTGATTCGTCACGCCATCTTTTTGCTGATTGGCCTCACGGCCGCCGGCTCTGCCTTCCAGGTGCCGATTCAAACCTGGCAACGTTATTCGCCTTGGTTGTTTGTGGGCGGCATCGTTTTGCTGGCGCTTGTGCTGGTACCCGGTCTGGGGCGCGATGTGAATGGTGCGCGACGCTGGCTACCGCTGTTCGTGGTTAACCTGCAGCCATCCGAGCTCATGAAGCTGTTTGTGGTGCTGTATGCCGCAGACTTTACCGTGCGCAAGATGAACGTGATGCACAGTCTCAAGAAAGCATTCCTGCCGATGTTCGTGGCCATGGTGCTGGTGGGTTCGCTACTGCTGAAAGAGCCGGACTTTGGTGCCTTTGTGGTTATCATCTCTATCGCCTTTGGCATCCTGTTCCTCGGCGGTATGAAGACCCGTCTGTTCGCGATTCTGATTCTGTTGCTGCTGATGGCCTTTGCAGTGTTGATCATCGTGTCGCCCTATCGTCGTGATCGTATCTTTGGTTTTATGGATCCATGGGCAGATGCACTGGGTCGCGGTTATCAACTCTCTCATTCGCTCATTGCCTTTGGTCGTGGCGAGTTCTTTGGCGTGGGTTTAGGTGCCAGCGTCGAGAAGTTGTTCTATCTGCCCGAAGCGCATACCGACTTCCTGTTGGCGGTGATTGCCGAAGAGCTGGGTTTTGTGGGTGTGATTGTGGTGATCGGTCTTTTCGGATTGCTGATTCAGCGCATCATCATGGTGAGTAAACAGTGCATCAAACTGGATCGTTGTTTCGCCGCACTAGTGGCTCAGGGCATTGCAATATGGATTGGCGTGCAAAGCTTCATCAATATGGGCGTCAACATGGGCCTGCTGCCGACCAAGGGTCTGACGCTACCGATGATGAGTTTTGGGGGTTCGGGCATCATGGTGAACTGCGTTGCCATCGCCATTCTGTTGCGCATTGATTGGGAAAACCGTCAGATGATGCGGGGGCGCCGGACATGAACAAGACGCTACTCGTGATGGCTGGTGGTACCGGTGGGCATATCTTCCCGGCGCTTGCTGTGGCGGATGTGTTACGTCAGCGCGGCTGGCGTGTCGTCTGGCTGGGCAACCCAAATGGGATGGAAGCCAAACTGGTCCCTGCACAGTGTTATGAGTGTACCTGGGTCGAGTTCGGCGCAGTACGGGGTAAGGGCATTATGCGCAAACTGATGTTGCCCGTGACCTTGTTGCGCGCCTGCCTGGCCGCGCGTCGCGTAATCAAAGCCGTCCGCCCTAACGTGGTGCTGGGCATGGGTGGTTACATCACTTTCCCGGGCAGTGTGATGGCGCGCCTGGCCGGTGTGCCACTGGTGGTGCATGAACAAAATGCCGTAGCTGGCTTGGCGAACAAGGTGCTGAGTCATATTGCTACGCGTGTCTTAACAGGATTTCCGGATACCTTGCCGGAAGGCGAATGGGTCGGCAACCCCGTGCGCGCAGACATTGCGCAGCTGCCAGCGCCCGAAGCGCGTTTTGCCCAGCGTCCTGCCAATGCGCCGCTGCATGTACTGGTCGTGGGCGGCAGTCTGGGTGCCCAAGCGCTTAATCAGAATCTACCCTTGGCGGTTGCGCAATTGGCAGCCAGTGCGCGTCCGATGATCCGTCATCAGACCGGCCCTAAAGATCTCGTTGCCGTGCAATCTGCTTATGCCGCGCTGGATGCGAATGCTGATGTGCACGCTTTCATCAATGATATGGCTGCCGCATTTGCCTGGGCCGACCTGGTGGTTTGTCGCTCGGGCGCCTTGACCGTGGCCGAGCTAGCGGCTGCCGGGGTGGCCAGTGTGCTGGTGCCATTCCCACATGCGGTGGATGACCATCAGCGGGTGAATGCCGAGTTTCTGGTGCGCGGTAATGCCGGGTATTGCGTCATTCAGCGCGAACTAACGGTTGAAAACCTGGCGCAGTTGCTGCGTCAGACACGTGAACAGCTATTGCAACAAGCTGTTGCGGCACGCACGTTGGCGCGGCCGGGAGCCGCGCAAACCGTGGCAAACATTTGTGAGGAGCTTGCCGTATGAAACACAAGATCCATCATCTGCATTTCATCGGTATTGGCGGTTCCGGCATGAGCGGCATTGCCGAAGTGCTGCTCAACCTCGGTTACACCGTGAGCGGTTCCGATCTGCAGGCCGGTGCCTCGACCCAACGTCTGGGTGTGCTTGGGGCAAAAATTCTGCTCGGTCACCAGGCGGCCAATATCGTGGGTGCTGATGCGATTGTCGTTTCAACGGCAGTGCAGGCAGATAATCCGGAAGTCATCGCTGCGCGTGAAGCGGGTGTGCCGATTGTGCCGCGTGCCCAGATGTTGGCTGAGCTCATGCGTCTGAAGCAGGGTATTGCCGTAGCAGGCACGCATGGCAAGACCATGACCACCAGCCTGATCGCATCGATTCTGGGCGAAGGCGGTTTCGATCCCACCTTCGTGATCGGCGGACGTTTAAATGCGGCGGGTGCGAATGCCCGCTTGGGTAAAGGTGACTTCCTTGTTGCCGAAGCGGATGAATCGGATGCCTCGTTCCTGCGCCTTTCGCCCGTGATTTCCGTGGTGACCAATATTGATGCCGACCATATGGAAACCTATGGCCACGACTTCGGTAAATTGAAGCAGGCCTTTGTGGATTTTCTCGAGCGTCTACCATTCTATGGCGTTGCGGTGTTGTGCACGGATGACCCGAACGTGAACGAGATCACTCCGCAGGTCACCAAGCAGATCGTGCGCTATGGCTTGAACGAACAGGCGAATATCCGCGCAGAAGATGTACGTGCTGATAATGGCCGTATGCATTTCACGGCAGTGCGCAGAAACGGTTCGGTATCGCGTCTGCCGATTACCCTGAATCTCCCGGGCGTGCATTACGTGCAGAATGCCCTGGCCGCGATTGCCGTTGCGACTGAGGTTGGTGCATCCGATGATTCGATCATCAAGGCACTGGGTGAATTCCGTGGTGTGGGTCGCCGCTTCCAGCGTTATGGCGAGCTGCCATTGCCAAAGGGTGGTGCCGTGACGGTGATCGATGATTATGGCCATCACCCGGTAGAAATGGTGGCGACGCTGGCTGCGGCACGTGGCGCCTTTCCTGGGCGGCGCCTGGTGCTGGCATTCCAGCCGCATCGATATTCACGCACACGCGATTGCTTTGAAGATTTTGTGCAGGTGCTCGGCACCGTGGACGTACTGTTGTTGACCGAAGTGTATGCCGCTGGTGAAGCACAGGTGGTTGCGGCAGATGGACGTGCACTCACACGGGCGATTCGTGTCGCGGGCAAGATTGAACCGCTGTTTGTCGAATCGGTGACCGATCTTCCGGATGCCTTGCTCGATACCTTGCAGGATGGCGATGTCTTGCTGACCATGGGTGCCGGTTCGATTGGTGGCACCGCGAGCAAGGTGTTTGAAACTGTGGGCGCGGTTGCAGAACAGTGATGATAACCGAACCACGCCACTTCAACCCATCGCTGCCTGCATTGCGCGGTCAGTGGGCTGAACATGTTTCCATGGCCAAGCATGTGTCATGGCGGGCAGGGGGTGTGGCGCGTCGTACTTATGTGCCGGCCGATCTGGATGATCTGGCAGCAATGTTCTCTGGGCTATCGGCGAATGAGCAAGTTCTCTGCGTTGGCCTCGGAAGCAATCTTCTGGTGCGCGATGGCGGTTATAACGGCACGGTGGTGTTCTTGCATGCGGCACTCAACACATTACGCGTTGACCACGAGCAAGAACAAGCAAGCATGGTCTCGCCACTGATTTATGCCAAAGCCGGCGTGGCGAGCCCCAAGGTGGCGCGCTTTGCCGCTAACCTGGGATCTGATGCAGCCTTTCTCGCCGGTATCCCGGGCACGATTGGTGGTGCGCTGGCCATGAACGCAGGTTGCTACGGCGCTGAAACCTGGTCCTTTGTGGAAAAGGTCTGCACGATTGATCGTGCCGGTGTGCGCCATGTGCGTCTGCCGCAGGACTATAAGATTGCGTATCGTCATGTGGCGGCATCGAATCCGGGAGCGGTTGAAGAGATCTTTGCCGGTGCCTGGTTCCGCTTCCCGACAATGCCTTCGACCGCCGCGCGAGACAGCATCAAAACATTGCTGGAAAAACGGGTGGCAAGTCAGCCATTGCGTTGGCCCAATGCCGGTTCGGTTTTCCGTAATCCACCGGGTGATTTTGCAGCACGTCTGATTGAAGCCACCGGGCTCAAAGGGCTGCGTATCGGCGGCGCTGAAGTGAGCCAGCATCACGCCAACTTTATCGTCAATGCAACAGGTAGTGCGACCGCGGGTGATATCGAAACACTCATTGCAACGGTGCATGCGCGTGTGGCTGCTGCAACCGGTGTGCAACTCATTCGTGAAGTGCGCATTGTCGGTGACGCACAACCTTCCTCTCTTTCTTCAGGGGCCTAAGTGTATGTCTGGCACGATCGATCCTAAATCCCTCGGCAAAGTCGCTGTGCTGTTTGGTGGCTCATCTGTTGAACGCGAAGTATCGCTCAATAGCGGCAGCCGGGTTCTGGCAGCGCTGCAGCGCCAGGGTGTGGATGCCCATGCCTTTGATCCGGCAGAGACACCACTCACGGCGATCGAACATGCCGGATTTAACCGCGCGTTTATTGCGCTGCATGGCGGTATTGGTGAAAACGGTACCTTGCAGGGTTTCCTCGAAATGATCGGTCTACCTTATACGGGTAGCGGTGTGCTGGCTTCGGCCCTGGCGATGGATAAATGGCGCTCCAAGTTGGTCTGGCAGGCTGCAGGATTGCCAACACCCGGTTATCGTTTGATCGACGCTGATTCGGATGCGCAGGCGGTGATTGATGCACTGGGCCTGCCATTGTTTGTAAAGCCGGTGCATGAAGGCTCAAGTGTTGGCGTTACCAAAGTAAAAACGCTCGCCGATCTGATGCAGGCCTGGGAAGATGCCAGCCGCCATGACTCGGCGGTGATCGCTGAAACAGCACTGCTAGGCGGCGAGTTCACAGTAGCAGTCTGGCAAACGCCGAACGACTTGAAGGCGCTGCCACCGGTACGGATTGTTCCGGCTACCGAGTTCTACGATTACGAAGCCAAGTACAACCGCGATGACACGCAATACAACGTACCTTGCGGTTTGCTTGAGTCTCAAGTGGCCCACATGCAGGATCTGGCGGTTGAAGCCTTCGAAGCACTGGGCTGCCGTGGCTGGGGCCGTATCGATTTTCTGCTCGATAGCGCAGGTGCACCATATGTGCTCGAAGCGAACACGGCGCCGGGCATGACGGATCATTCACTGGTGCCTATGGCAGCGCGCGCTGACGGCGTGGATTACGACCACCTAGTGCTCACCGTTGCCGCTATGGCCAGCCTCGACGCTGGCTCGACTGGCGCTTAAGGACAACACGATCATGATCTGGAACCGTCCTGACTTGATGAATCGGCTAGCCGGCCTCCTGTGGGGGCTATTGCTCATTCTGGTGTCAGGTGTGCTCATGGTTATTCGCATGCCGTTCTTTCCGGTGCGCGATGTGGTGCTGACGAAGCCGCTGGAGCGTGTGCAGCTGGAAGATATTCGTGCGGGCATCGCGCCATTCATCGGCGGCAACTTCTTTACGGTCGATCTCAAAGCGATTCGTCAGGGCGCCGAGCAACAGCCGTGGGTGTATCGTGCCGATGTGCGTCGTCAGGGTTTTGGCAGTTTGGCATTGAGCATTGATGAGCAAGTGCCGACAGCACGCTGGGGCAATGAAGGTACACGCGCCACCTCGGAGTGGCTCAACCGCGATGGCGAAGTCTTTGAAGTGCCTGATAGCTCACTGGTGGGTGGTGCCGGGCAGGGTTTGCCGGTGCTGCACGGCCCGTTGGATACGGGTAATGAATTGATGACCCGTTACGTGCGCTATACCAAGCTGCTTGAACCAACGGGTCGCACCATTCGCCAGCTGGATCTTAGCCCGCGTCTTTCGTGGAGCATGCGTCTTGATAACGGCACGCGCGTTGAAATGGGGCGTGAGCGCACCCTCAATAGTGCCGATGAGCAAGTAAATCTGTTTGTTTCGTTGTATCCCCAATTGGTGAGCAATCGCCCGGTAGCCCCGGTGTTGGTTGATCTCCGTTATCCAGCCGGTGTGGCAGTGCGGTATCCAACTGCACCGGCAGCCGCTTTTATCCATTCTGACCGTAAAGGCAAGTCATGAGCAGAGAGACTAAAGAACTGATTGTTGGCCTCGACATTGGTACATCCAAGATTGTGGCAGTGGTTGCCGAAGTGGCCGCTGATGGCCGCCTCAATGTGCTGGGGGTTGGCGCACAGGAAGCGCGAGGCCTATCGCGCGGTGTCGTCGTGAATATCGAAGACACCGTCCAGGCGATATCCAAGGTCATTCAGGAAGTCGAGTTGATGGCCGACTGCAAGGTCAAGGACGTGTACACCGGTATCGCCGGCAGCCACATCCGTAGCTTCAACTCCAATGGCATGGTCGCCATCAAGGACAAAGAAGTCAGCCCGGGCGATATCGATTGCGTGATTGAAACGGCGCGCGCGATGCCGATTCCTGCTGAACAAGAAATTTTGCACATTCTCACGCAGGAATTTGTGATTGATGGCCAGGATGGGATTCGCGAGCCAATCGGCATGAGCGGCATGCGCCTGGAAGTGAAAGTGCACATCGTCACCGGCGCAATCTCGGCGGCACAGAACATCGTCAAGTGCGTCCGCCGCTGCGGCCTGGATGTCAACGATCTGGTACTGCAACCATTGGCATCGAGCTATGCTGTGCTGTCTGAAGATGAAAAAGATCTGGGTGTCTGCCTGATTGATATTGGTGGCGGCACAACCGATATCGCCGTCTGGGCGCATGGTGCGATTCGTCATACCGCAGTGATTCCGATTGCCGGTAATCAGGTGACTAACGATATCGCCATGGCACTTCGCACGCCAACGCGTGATGCAGAAGACATCAAGCGTCGCTCGGGTTGTGCGCTTGCTGATCTGGCGAATACGAAAGAAGTCATCGAAGTGGCGGGTGTCGATGATCGCCCTAGCCGCAAGTTGTCTCGCCGTGCGCTGGCCGATGTGATTCAACCGCGTGTTGAAGAGCTCTTTGAAATTGTGCAGGCCGAATTGCGCCGTTCCGGTTACGAGAACGTCCTGTCATCTGGCATCGTGCTCACCGGCGGTTCGGCAGCCATGCCCGGCATGATTGAACTCGGTGAAGAGATTTTCCACATGCCGGTGCGTCTGGGTGAACCCAAGTACAGCGGCCCACTGGTCGACGTGATCAAGTCGCCACGCTATGCTACAGCATTCGGTCTGATTTTCGAAGCCTACAACCAGCGCAAGCGTGGTCAACAGGTACGCGAGAAGCAGGGCGGCGTGAAAGATGTGTTCGGATCCATGCGTGCATGGTTCGAGAAGAATTTCTGATTGCGTATGCGCAGTACGCAATAGAAGTAGCAGCGAAGGCAGTACCCGTAGTTCCTTACCCAACAGTTTTAAAGCTTTTAACGGAGGCAGTTATGTTTGAAATTATCGAGAAAGAATCCAACGGCACAATCATCAAGGTGATCGGTGTGGGTGGCGCAGGTGGCAATGCCATCGACCACATGATCCGCGAGAACGTGCATGGCGTGCAGTTCATTGCAGCGAACACTGATACCCAGGCACTGAACAACAGCCTGGCCGGCCATCGTATGCAACTGGGTGGTTCGGGTCTGGGTGCAGGCGCTAAGCCAGCAGCTGGTCGTGCCGCTGCCGAAGAGCAACGCGAACAGATCAAAGAGTTGCTGCGTGGCGCACACATGGTGTTCATTACCGCCGGTATGGGTGGTGGTACGGGTACCGGTGCAGCACCAAGCGTGGCAGAAGTGGCGCGTGAACTGGGCATCCTTAGCGTGGCCGTTGTAACTAAGCCATTCATGTTCGAAGGCAAGCGTATGAAGGCCGCCGAAGCCGGCATCGCCGAGCTGGAGCAGCATGTGGATTCGCTGATCGTAATTCTGAACGATCGCCTGATGGACGTACTGGGCGATGATGCTGAAATGGAAGCCTGTTTCCAGGCAGCAGATGACGTACTGCGTAACGCCGTGGGCGGTATCGCCGAAATTATTACCCTCAAGGGTCTGGTTAACGTCGACTTTGAAGACGTGCGCACCGTGATGGGTGCGATGGGTCGTGCCATGATAGGTTCGGCTACAGCCGAAGGTATGGATCGTGCCCGCCTGGCTGCCGAGCAAGCTGTTGCCTGCCCACTGCTGGAGGGTGTCGAGCTGTCCGGTGCCAAGGGTGTACTGGTGAACATCACCGCTTCCAAGTCGCTCAAGATGCGCGAAGTGAACGAAGTTATGGCCACCATTGGTGATCACGTATCGGACGAAGCCGAAATCATCTTCGGCGCTGTGTTTGATGAAAGCATGGGCGATCAGATGCGCGTCACTGTTGTGGCGACCGGTCTGGAAGATGTGAAGGCACGTGGCGTGAAGAGCACGCGTGACAAGCTGACTGTGATCGAACCGATGCGCGCAACCGGTACTGGTGATGCAACGCCATTCGGCGATTTCAGCCAGTACGATCTGCCACCCGGCATGCGTTCGGCACGTCAGACCGCTGCAGCCCATGCTGCCAGCAATCTGAAGGTTGAAGCCTTTGTATCGCAGGGTGTTGATCACTACGACATCCCAGCCTTCCTGCGTAAGCCAGCGGACTGATCGCTTGAGTCTGTTGTCAATAAACTGAATCCGTTGCCACGCCCTGCGCAGGCGCTGCAAAAACCTCGGTTAACTGGTTGAAGTATAAGCAGTAATTGTTTTGCCTCCGTTCGGGAGTAGCCCTCGTCTGTGATAGAATTCGCGAGGCGAGGGCTCAGGCCCCGTTTTAAAAAGGTCTTTGTCGTTCAGGCAAGTGACTTGGGAATTGTGTCCGCATCAGGAAGTGCCATGACTCAGATGTTGTGCCAGCGAACTGTAAAATCCGTCATCCGCGCCAGTGGCGTGGGTTTGCACTCGGGTAAGAAAGTCACGCTGACCCTGCGTCCCGCGGCACCCGATACCGGCATTATGTTCCGCCGCGTCGATCTGGAAACCCCGGTCGACATCAAGGCCAGTGCCTTGACCGTGGGCGATACCCGCATGTGCTCCTGCTTGGATGTGGATGGTGTCCGCATCGGCACGGTTGAGCATCTCATATCGGCGCTTTGTGGCCTGGGAATCGATAACGTCTGGATTGATCTGGATGCGGCTGAAGTGCCTATTCTCGATGGGTCTTCGTCGCCGTTTGTCTTTCTAATCCAGTCGGCTGGCATTAGCGAACAGAAAGCGCCTAAGCGTTTCCTGCGTATCAAGAAACCCGTTGAAGTGCGCGAAGGCGACAAGCTCGCCCAACTGTCGCCCTACGATGGTTTCAAACTGAATTTCTCCATTGTCTTCAATCACCCGGCGATTGATCGCACCGGTCAGCAGGTGAGTTTTGATTTTGCCGATCATGGTTACACCCGCGATATCGCCCGTGCCCGCACCTTTGGCTTTACTCAGGAAGTCGAATTCCTGCGTGAGAACGGCCTCGCACTCGGTGGAGGTCTGGAAAATGCCGTGGTGCTGGATGAGTACCGCATCCTCAATGCCGATGGCCTGCGTTACAACGATGAGTTCGTGAAGCACAAAGTGCTGGATGCCATTGGTGACCTGTATCTGATCGGACACCCGATTATTGGCGAGTTCACAGCCCATAAGTCCGGCCATGATCTCAATAACAAGCTGGCACGTGCCGTGCTGGCCGATGCCGAGTCTTACGAGATTATGTCCTTTGTGCCACCGGCCGAGGCGCCTGCGGGCGTTACCCGCTGGATGCAGCAGGCTTACGCACTCACCACCTGATTAATCGGGCTGTGCAGACTGGCGTAGTTTCACCAGCGCAGCCTTCAGGCTTTCATCGCTGATTTCATTTTCTAAAGCGCTTAATGCTTCGGCCGCCCCTGCAGACAGCGGGTCGCGCTGAAATGGGGTGGTTTCTTTGTCTGCCGGTAAGCCTGGGCGCACCCGTACTTCCAGCGCGCTGCAAGCGAATCCGGCCTGGCGCCAGCCGTTGATCAGGCTAGGTCCCATCTGACGCAATCGAGCGCCCAGACTCGGATGATTGCAGAGCACGCTGATCGTATCCCCGTTCAAATTGGCCACCCGACAGCTTTGGCTCATCGCGGGCGGCAGTGTTTTTGCCAGGACGTCCTGCAGGATTTGCAAGGTGCGCGCATGCTGCATTAGCCCACCCAGCGTTGCTGTCGCTGCTTCCTGGCTACGTGCAGCACCACCATATTCCAGCACGTCGGAGAGTGCGCGGAAGCTGCGGTTACGGGAGTTGCTGCGGGTTGGATACATAGACGCCAGGTTATCCGAGGCTGAAGTATGCAGCAAGTTTGGCTTGATTTGGGCGCTTGCGCCCCATGAAAGCCGGGCTTGCTGTATGCCTCACCGTAAGTGGGTAAGCAAGTCGTGATCAAAGGCGCCCTCATCGATTACAAAAAACGTCGCAAATCGGGCTAACCTTTGAATCACGACATGCCTCATGAGCAAAAAGGTGATGAACTAATAAACCCGAAGCAATTAAAAGCAGTGCAGGGGCAGAGTCTGGCTCGATTTCGACGTTTTTCGTAGTCGATGAGAGTCGGGCTCTGCCTTTGCGCTGTTACCCGCTTGTCCAGAGATTGCAAGCCTTTAAACTAGGCACCGCATGCTAAAATCGCGAGGATAATTTTTGGAACCTTCTCATGATTTCTGGCCTGCTCAAATCGCTCTTCGGTAGCCGTAACGACCGACTGCTTAAAACCTATCGTAAACAGGTGGAGCGTATCAACGCCCATGAGCCAGCGATGGAAGCGCTCTCCGACGAAGCGCTGCAAGCCAAAACCACCGAATTCCGCACCCGTCTGGCTGGCGGTGAAACGCTCGATGCGCTGTTGCCAGAAGCTTTTGCTGTTGTTCGGGAAGCTAGTAAGCGCGTGCTCGGCATGCGTCACTTTGACGTACAACTGGTGGGCGGCATGGTGCTCCACTACGGCAAGATCGCCGAAATGCGGACGGGTGAAGGTAAAACTCTGGTGTCGACCCTGCCTGCGTATCTCAATGCGCTGGCCGGTAAGGGCGTGCATGTGGTCACTGTCAATGATTACCTGGCACGTCGTGATGCCGAATGGATGGGTCGTCTGCACCGCTGGTTAGGTCTGGAAGTCGGTTGCAACCTGTCGCAGATGTCTTCGGTTGAAAAGCGCGAAGCCTATGCCAGCGACATTACCTACGGCACCAACAACGAATTCGGTTTCGATTATCTGCGCGACAACATGGTCTATGACGTGCAGGATCGCGTGCAGCGCAAACTGCACTACGCGATTGTGGATGAAGTCGACTCCATCCTGATTGACGAAGCCCGTACCCCGCTGATCATTTCCGGTCAGACCGAAGACCACACAGAGCTCTACGTGCGCATGAATGCACTGGCGCCACAGCTTACCCATTGCCAGGAAGAAAATGGTCCGGGTGACTTTTGGGTCGATGAAAAAGCCAACCAGATTCTGCTCACCGAAGAAGGCCACGAGAGTGCCGAGCGCATTCTGGTGCAAGCCGGTCTGCTGGCAGAAGGCCATAGTCTCTACGAGGCCGGCAATATTCTGCTGATGCATCATCTGACAACAGCATTGCGCGCTAACAACCTGTTCCATTTAGATCAGCACTACGTGGTGCAAAACGATGAAGTCGTCATCGTGGATGAATTCACGGGCCGCCTAATGAGCGGGCGTCGGTGGTCGGATGGTCTGCACCAGGCCGTTGAAGCCAAAGAAGGCGTGGCCATCCAGCACGAGAACCAGGCGCTGGCATCGATTACCTTCCAGAACTACTTTCGCATGTACGGCAAGCTGTCGGGCATGACGGGCACTGCCGATACGGAAGCCTACGAATTCCAGCAGATCTATGGTCTGGAAACCGTGGTCATTCCAACGCACCGCCCGGCAGTGCGTAAAGACATGCAGGACCAGATCTACCGCACCGAGCACGAAAAATACAACGCCATCGTGGTGGATATCCGCAAGCAACACGAAGCGGGTCGCCCGATTCTGGTGGGCACCACCTCGATTGAAAACTCCGAACTCTTGTCGGCTTTGCTTACACGTGAAAAGCTCGAGCACCAGGTGCTCAATGCCAAGCAACACGAGCGCGAAGCCGAGATCGTTGCCCAGGCCGGTAAGCCCGGTGTTATTACCATTGCTACCAACATGGCAGGCCGTGGTACCGATATCGTGCTGGGCGGCAACGTCGGCAAAGAAGTCGATGCCGTGAACGCGGATGAATCCCTCTCAGCCGCAGATAAAAAGAAGAAGGTGGCTGCACTCCGCGCCGAATGGCAGCAGATGCATGACGCCGTAATCGCGGCGGGCGGTTTGCACATCATTGGCTCAGAGCGTCATGAGTCGCGTCGTATCGATAACCAGCTGCGTGGCCGTGCCGGTCGTCAGGGCGATGCTGGTAGTTCGCGTTTCTTCCTGTCGCTGGATGATTCGCTGTTGCGCATTTTCGCCGGCGATCGCATCAAGTCGATTATGGATCGCCTCAAGATGCCGGAAGGCGAGCCGATCGAACATGCCATCGTCACGCGTTCGCTGGAGTCGGCGCAGCGTAAGGTGGAAGGTCGTAACTTCGACATCCGCAAACAACTCCTCGAATACGATAACGTGGCCAACGATCAGCGCCGTGTGATTTACACGCAGCGTAATGAACTGCTGGAAACCGCAGAGATCAGCGCAACGATGACGGCTTTGCGTCATGGCCTGCTCGAAGAAGTGTTCCGCACCTATATGCCTGAAGGTTCGATTGATGAGCAGTGGGATCTGCCCGGTCTGGAAGCGCTGCTTGAGGCCGAGTACCAGCTACGTGTGCCTTTGGCTGAGATCGCTCAGGGTGCCGATACACCGGATGACGAAGCCCTGCTGACATGCTTGATCGCCGCAGCCGATGAAGTCTACGACGCCAAGGTTGCGCTGGTTGGCGCTGAAGGCTTTAGCGGCTTCGAGCGTAGAGTGATGTTGCAGAGCCTGGATTCCCATTGGCGCGAGCACCTCTCGGCGCTGGATCATCTGCGTCAGGGCATTCATCTGCGCGGTTATGCACAGAAAGATCCGAAGCAGGAATACAAGCGCGAAGCATTCGAACTTTTTGACAACCTGCTGAGCGCGGTTCGTCGTGAAGTCACACGCGTTCTGATGACCGTGCGCATTGGCTCGGCGGAAGAGATCGATGCGGCGGCTGCCGAAGCAGAGGCGCCAACCAATCTGGAATACAACCACATTGAGCCGGGCGTCTTTGTCGATCAGGAAGGCAACCCCTACGATCCGGAAACGATTAATCGTAATGCGCCATGCCATTGTGGTTCCGGTTACAAGTTCAAGTTCTGTCACGGAAGAGTTGAGTAATGCCCGTTAACTATCAGACGCCAGCTCCCGAAGCATTGCATCCGGTTGCTGGCATTCGCCTGGGTGTTGCTGCCGCGGGTATTCGCAAGAAGGATCGTAATGATCTGACCGTGATTGTGGTCGATGCAGGGGCGAGCGTGGCGGGCGTCTTTACGCAAAACCGTTTTTGCGCAGCACCGGTCCAGGTGTGTCGTGCCTATCTGGCCGCGCATGGCAATGCCGATATGCGGGCCTTGGTCATCAACACAGGTATTGCCAATGCGGGTACCGGTGAACAAGGCCTTGCTGCATCGAACACCACCTGCGAAGCACTGTCGGCATTGCTAGAAGTTGATGCCAGCCAGATTCTGCCGTTCTCAACCGGTGTGATTCTTGAACCGCTGCCTGTCGATAAGCTGGTGGCCGGTCTGCCTGAGGCGATTGCTAATCTTGCAGCCGATAACTGGCACGCCGCAGCGCACGCCATTATGACTACGGACACTGTGGCCAAGGCCGCATCGCGTCAGATAGTTGTGGCTGGTAAAATCATCACCCGCACCGGTATTTCCAAGGGTGCCGGCATGATCAAACCCAATATAGCCACCATGCTGGGCTTTATGGGTACCGATGCCGGTGTCGCGCCTGAACTGCTGGCAGCAACATTGAAGACCGTTGCCGATGAGTCATTTAATGCCATCACCGTAGATGGTGACACCTCCACCAACGATTCTTTTGTGGCCATTGCCACCGGCAAATCGGGCGTGCAGTTCAGCGCTGGCCAGGAAGCGGGTTGGACTGAATTCGTTGCCGCATTCACAGCGTTGGCACAAGAGTTGGCGCAAGCCATCGTGCGCGACGGTGAAGGCGCCACTAAACTGATTACCGTAGCCGTCAGCGGCGGTAAAACGGCTTTCTTTGCATCAGACCCTAACCTGGGTCGTATTCTAGCCGCGATTGGTTATGCCGGTATCGCGGATCTAGATGTTGACAACATTCGTGTCTGGTTGGCGAGCCAAGTGGGCGAGACGCTGGTTGCAGAGCGTGGTGGCCGTGCCGCTGCCTACACCGAAGATCAGGGTGCTGCCATCGTGGCGGATGCCGAGATCACCGTCCGTATCGACCTGGCGCGCGGCAATGCCCAGGCCAAGGTGTGGACCTGTGATCTGTCTTACGATTACGTCAAAATCAACGCCGATTACCGAAGCTAATTTCCACACGTCGCTTTGAAAGTGCCTGCTATGTATACGATTGCACCGAGCATTCTTTCTGCCGACTTTGCCCGTCTGGGTGAAGAGGTACGCAATGTGATTGCAGCGGGTGCAGACTGGATTCACTTCGACGTGATGGACGATCATTACGTGCCGAATCTTACGATCGGCCCCATGGTCTGCGAAGCGATTCGTCCGCATACGACAGCACCGATTGATGTGCACCTGATGGTGTCACCGGTAGATAGCCTGATCGAATCCTTTGCCAAAGCGGGTGCAGACTGGATCAGCTTTCACCCGGAAGCCTCGGCGCACGTGGATCGTTCACTGGCGCTCATCCGTTCAGCCGGTTGTAAGGCCGGCCTGGTCTTGAACCCGGCCACCCCGATCGATTGTCTGGATTGGGTGATGGATCGTCTGGATCTGGTGATGCTCATGTCGGTGAACCCCGGCTTTGGCGATCAGGCATTCATCCCGGCTACGCTCGATAAGCTAAAAGCTGTGCGTACCAAAATTGATGCCTATACTGCGCAAACCGGCCGCCAGATCAAACTGGAAATTGATGGCGGTATCAAGATCGACAGTATCGCCGAAGTCGCTCGTGCGGGTGCCGATACTTTTGTTGCCGGTTCAGCGATTTTTAATACGGCAGACTACGCAGCCACCATTGCCGCGATGCGCGAGCAACTGGCGAAGGTCTGATCATGGCCGTTGTACCGGAGGCGCTGAACTCGGCGCGTAGCCTCACTATTGATCTGGATGGCACGCTGGTCGATACCGTGCTCGATCTGCATCAGGCCTGTAATGCCATGCTCGCAGAGCTGCAATTGCCCGATCGTTCCGTAGAAGAAATCGGTCGCTTTATTGGCCGTGGCACCAATACCCTGGTGCGCCGTTGCCTGACGGATGACGTAACGGGTACTGCGCCTAGCGAAGCACTTTTTGAGCAAGGGTTAGCGGCATACCTCAGGCACTACACCCGTGTTAACGGCAGCCATGCCAAGGTTTATCCCGGTGTCAAAGAGGGCTTGGCCGCATTGCAGGCCGCCGGTTACCCTATGGCCGTAGTTACTAATAAGCCGGTTAAGTTTACGTTGTCGTTACTCGAGGCCACCGGCCTGGCGCCTTATTTCCAGGCTGTGATTGGGGGTGATTCCACGCCGAACAAAAAGCCGGCACCGGACCCCATCATTCTGGCCTGTACCGAAATGTCGGTGTCGCTTGCGCATAACATTCACGTCGGCGATTCGGGTAACGATATTCAGGCTGCCGGCTACGCTGCAGTCGGAATGACCTATGGTTATGCCGAGGGCTATCCGATCAAATCAGAAGACTGTGATGCGCTGGTCGCAGGACTTGATGAGCTTGCGCGCATGCTGCCAGGCAGGGCACACTAAGCGGAACTGCTGAGACGACTTATGAATACCTCGCACACACACCATCCGCTATGCGTTACCGATTCGGGCGCCGCAGCTGCCTTTCAACGCCTGGCTGCCGAAGGCTATAACCGGATTCCGGTTACGCTGGAAACACTGGCCGATCTGGAAACGCCGCTTTCGCTGTATCTCAAGCTGGCCAACGCACCGTATACCTTTCTCTTTGAATCGGTACAGGGCGGTGAACGTTTTGGTCGGTATTCTTTCATCGGCCTGCCAGCCAATACGCGTTTAACAGTGCATGGGCATGAGCTCACGCGCGTACACAATGGCCAGGTGGTTGAATCTCAAACCTCGGCCGATCCGTTGGCGGATATTGCCACTTACCAGGCTAGCTTCAAGGTGCCGCATCAATCGCATCTACCGCGTTTCTGCGGTGGCCTGGTGGGTGTGTTTGGTTATGACACGGTGCGCTATATCGAACCGCGTCTGGCAAAGAACAGCCATCCCGATCCGCTGGGTACGCCCGACATCCTGCTGATGCTGGTGGAAACACTGGCGATAGTGGATAACCTCTCGGGCAAGCTCACGCTGGTTCATTATGCAGACCCGACACAGGCCAATGCCTTTGAAAGTGCACGTGAACTACTGGAAGGTTTGCAGCAACGCTTGCATGCCCCGGCCGTAGCGCCAGAGGTAGGCCCAGCCAAGGTGGATACGCAAGCACCGGTGTCCATGTTCGGCGAAGCAGCCTTCAAGGCCGCGGTGCTTAAAGCCAAGGACTACATCACCGAAGGCGATGTCATGCAGGTGGTGCTATCGCAACGCATGCAGAAGCCTTTCCATACACATCCGCTATCATTGTATCGTACGCTGCGCGCCTTAAATCCATCGCCTTATATGTTCTATGTGGATGCGGGTGATTTTCATGTGGTCGGCTCGTCGCCAGAAATTCTGGTGCGACTTGAGAATGAAGCCGAAGGTCAGGCGCCTAAGATCACGCTGCGCCCCATTGCCGGTACGCGCCCACGGGGTGCCACGCCTGAGGCTGATGCCGCACTGGCCGCTGATCTTCTGGCTGATAAAAAAGAATGTGCGGAGCACACGCAGCTATTGGACCTAGGTCGTAATGATGTGGGTCGAGTTGCCCAAACCGGTAGCGTCAAACTCACTGATCGTATGGTCATCGAACGCTATTCGCATGTGATGCACATCGTTTCCAATGTCGAAGGCGATCTGCAGTCGAATCAGAGCGCGATGGATGTATTGAAAGCCACCTTTCCGGCGGGCACAGTGTCCGGCACGCCTAAAGTGCGGGCAATGGAAATCATCGACGAGCTAGAGCCTGTGAAGCGCGGTGTTTATGCCGGCTCGGTCGGTTATCTGGGTTTCAGCGGCGATATGGATCTGGCCATCGCTATTCGTACCGCCGTGATTAAAGACGGCATTCTTAACGTACAGGCCGGTGCCGGGATTGTTGCGGATTCGAACCCGGATGCCGAATGGCAGGAAACGCAGAACAAAGCGCGGGCTGTCATTCGTGCGGCTGAGTTGGCCGAGGCGGGCCTAGTGCCGCACATTAGTGTCGGCAAGTAAACGCAGTTACCTAAAAGCACAAAGGCCCGTGAAACTTAATTCACGGGCCTTTGTCTTAATTCACGGGCCTTTGTTATTCCAGCAGGGCTAAATTACTTAGCAGTCTTTTTACCAGCAGCCTTAACAGCAGCGTTGGTCACGGTGTTTACACCGGCTTCGGTCATGTCCGAAGCTTGCTTGGCCATCTTGTTCAGGTTGTCAAAAGCCGAGTTAGCGGCAGCAATAGCTTGCTTAACAGCAGCCATAGCAACGTCAGAGCCGTAAGGAGCCGAAGAAGCCGTCTTGTGGGCCAGATCCTGAGCAGCCTTGTTCAGCTCGCCGAACTTGCCTTGAAACAGCTTGTTCATTTCTTCAGCGGCGCTAGTCGAGATTTCGTAAACGCTGCGCGAGTAAGAAACAGCCTTTTCAACAGCAGGTTGTGCCAGTTGGGCTTGCAGGGCAGCGGCTTCTTGTGGGGTCTTGGCGTTGTCAGCAAATACTTCACGGGCGGCGTGCAGGTTCAGGGCAGCCAGGCTTTCAGCAGTCGACAGGGCGGTTTGAGCAACCGACAGCAGCAGGTCGATGTTGGCCTTGTTCGAGGCAAAAACTTGGTCCAGGTTCAGATTCGGGGTCATATCAGGCTCCTAAAAAGCGGGTATTACAGGGGGTATCAAAGGGAAAAGCGGAATGAATCTTCTAGCGGAGCAGGCCAAAAACAGGTTTTGTGCACCGCAATAAATCACAGTATAGGGACTAAAAGTGTGAAGTCAAGGTCAATATTCGAAAGTTCTGACAAAATCCCAATATGAATCATAAAAAGATCGTCATCATTGCTGGGCCAAACGGCGCGGGTAAAACAACTTTTGCAGGGGAGTTCCTTCCTTTTTAAGCGCACTGTCCTGTATTTGTGAATGCAGACTTGATTGCGGCAGGGCTGGCGCCGTTTGCGCCCGCGACTGCAAGTATTCGGGCTGGGCGATTAATGCTAGAAGAACTGGATCAGCATGCCCAGTCAGGCATTAGTTTTGCTTTTGAAACAACGCTGTCCGGACTTGCTTACGCGAAACGTATTGAAGAATGGCGAAAGCTTGGCTACGTCGTAAAACTAATATTTCTTCGGCTTGATACACCAGAAGAAGCAATTGCACGGGTAGAGGCTCGTGTGTTGCAGGGTGGGCATGATATTCCTGAGGCCACGATTCGACGTCGCTACGCCAAGGGCTATGAGAATTTCCTCAATGTGTATCAGGCGGGTGTAAATTTCTGGTAACTGTTTGATAATAGCGGGCTTGAACCTAAACTTATCGATGAAGGGGCGAATTCATGACAGCAGCAATAATGACAAAGTCGTAACTGCAAGATGCAGATATGCAGGCAGCCCCTGAAGCATTGGCGCGTGCAGCAAAGCGCGCAAGAGAGTTGGCGCAGCAGACCGGCACGCCTCTGGTTGTTGTGCAAGCAGGCAAGCTGATTAAAGAAGTCCCTAAACTGGGTGCTTGAGTTCAGACTAAAACAGAATTAAGCGGTACGTAAAAGAAAAAACTTTGTCGTGCTGCCGGAAGATAAGAAGGATTGGCCGCATGCTTTTAATGATCGATAACTACGACAGCTTTACCTATAACCTGGTTCAGTACTTTGGTGAACTCGGTCAAGAGGTCAAGGTGATTCGTAACGACGCCATTACCGTCGAAGAGATCGGTCGCCTGAAGCCTGACTATCTGGTGATCTCTCCCGGGCCATGCGCACCGGCACAGGCAGGTGTCTCGCTGGCCGCCATTAAAGAATATGCGGGCAAGATTTCACTCCTCGGCGTTTGCCTGGGTCATCAGGCCATTGGCGAAGCCTTTGGCGGCAAGGTCATCCATGCAAAACAGCTTATGCACGGCAAAACTTCGCCGGTCTTCCACAAGAACGTGGGCGTATTCAAAGGCCTAACTAACCCGATTACCTGCACCCGTTACCACTCGCTGGCCGTCGAGCGCGCCACTTTGCCCGACTGCCTGGAAATCACCGCAGAAACCGAAGACGGCGAAATCATGGGTATGTGCCATAAAACGTTGGCGGTAGAGGGCGTGCAATTTCATCCGGAATCGATTCTCACGGAGCAGGGGCACCAAATGCTGGATAACTTCCTCAAAGAGTTCAAGGCATGAGTGGCACGATCGATTTCACGCCCAAAGAGGCGTTGCAACGGCTGATTGAACATCGCGAGATCTTTCATGAAGAAATGACCTCGCTCATGCGCCAGATCATGCGCGGTGAGGTATCGCCCGTCATGATTGCCGGTATCCTCATCGGCCTACGCGTTAAAAAAGAAACGATTGGTGAGATCACTGCTGCCGCCGAGGTGATGCGTGAGCTCGCAACACCTGTGCCTGTGGCTTATCCTGCCAATCTGCTGGATATCGTCGGTACCGGCGGTGATGGTGCACATACCTTTAACATTTCCACCACTGTCATGTTCGTTGCGGCGGCGGCGGGTGCCAAAGTAGCCAAGCACGGAGGCCGCTCGGTTTCAAGCCAGTCAGGCAGTGCCGATGCGCTGGAAGCGCTGGGTGCCCGACTGGATCTGAATGCCGAACAGGTGGCTCAGAGCATTGCCCAAACCGGCATCGGGTTCATGTTCGCGCCAAATCATCACAGCGCCATGAAGCATGCGGCGCCGGTGCGTAAAGAACTGGGTGTGCGTACGCTATTTAATATCCTGGGGCCGTTCATCAATCCGGCGGGTGCAGGCACACAGCTGCTGGGCGTGTTCCACACCGATTTGGTTGGCATTCTGGTGCGCGTATTGCAGCGTTTGGGCAGCCGTCGGGCATTGGTGGCGCATGGTCTAGATGGCCTAGACGAAGTTTCACTGGCGAGTCCAACGCTGGTGGGTGAGCTGAAAGACGGCGAAGTGCGCGAATATCAGATCAATCCGGAAGACTTTGGCATAGCCCCGGCGCCGATCAGCGCCTTGCAGGTCGCGAATCCGGCCGAATCGATTGCCCGCATGAAGGCTGTGCTGGCCAATGAGCCGGGCCCCTCGCAAGATATCGTGCTGCTCAATACCGGTGCAGCACTTTATGCGGCAGGTCATTCGGAGAGCATTGCACAAGGCATTGAACAGGCGCGTGCAGCCATTGCTTCGGGTGCAGCCCTCGCAAAACTCAACGAATTTGTCGCCTTTACCAATAAGTAATCAAGAACGCAGACACATGACTCAAAAAAGCGACATCCTCGCCAAAATCATTGCCACCAAAGAAGCCGAAGTCAAAACCGGTTATGCCCAGTGTTCGCTGGCTGACATGGAAGCGCGGGCTAAAGCACAGCCACCGGCTCGAGATTTTGTAGGGGCCATTAGAGCCAAGCTCACTGCCCAGCAACCGGCCGTCATTGCCGAAGTTAAAAAAGCCAGCCCGTCAAAAGGGTTGATTCGCGCAGATTTTGATCCGGCAGCCATTGCCACATCGTACGCCGCGCATGGCGCAGCCTGTCTATCCGTGCTGACGGATGTTGACTACTTTCAAGGCGCCAACGCCTACCTGCAGGCTGCCCGTGCTGCCTGTACGCTCCCAGTTATCCGCAAAGACTTCATCATCGACCGCTGGCAGATCGCTGAAGCGCGTGCTATCGGGGCGGATGCCATTTTGCTAATTGTGTCCGCGCTCACAGACGCACAACTCCATGATTTGGAAGCCTACGCCTTCAGCCTGGGCCTGGCGGTGCTGGTTGAAGTGCACGATGGTGAAGAGCTCACCCGCGCGCTTACCCTTAAAACGCCGCTCATAGGTATTAACAACCGGAACCTGCGGACTTTTGAAGTGTCACTCGACACTACGCTTGATCTAAAAGACCGAATCAGTGGGGATCGTATCGTCGTGGCCGAAAGCGGTATCATGGCCCTGGCCGATGTCAAAACCCTGCGCGATGCCAATGTGCATACCTTCCTGGTGGGTGAAGCCTTTATGTGTGTCCCGGAGCCGGGCGTCGAGCTGGCACGGTTATTTGCCTGAGGCCTAAAAGACCACAAGTGTTGCATTGTTGCAACAAAACAACACCTTTCGGCCAAATCTGTTGTATTTAAGTTGCTTTGCCCTCCGGGGTGTACCACAATCCACTCAACCACTCATCCGATGAGAGGTTCCTGGCAATAAAGCGCAAGCCGAGTTGCCATCAATCTTAAGGAGATCTCTAATGCAAAAGAAAATCGTTGCTCTAGCAGTTGCCGGTCTGTCGACCGCTGCTTTCGCACAAACTAACGTAACTATCTACGGTACAGCTGACGTTTCGGGTCAGGGCATCAGCCAAAATAACGTTAAGGGCGCTGGCGCTGCTGCTAATGGCTACAACGGCGGTAACGTATTTGCTCTGCAATCGAACTCGTCGCTGATGGGCCTCAAGGGTACGGAAGACCTGGGCAACGGCCTGAAGGCTCTGTTTCAAGCTGAAACCACAATCAACCTGACTGGTAGCCAGCACTCTGGCGCTGGTAACGCAAACAGCGCAATCGCAATGAACAACGGCAATAGCGTGTTCACGGCTATGCGTTATTCGTTCGTTGGCATAAACAGCAAGTACGGTACAGCTCTGGCCGGTTACCTGCCGACCCCATTCCGTTCGTCGCTGACTTCGTTTGCAGTTGAGCCGGGTGCAACCGGTTCGATGCAGATTGACAAGCAAATGGGCGGCATGCGCTTCGGTCCTTCGGGCGTTCAGTTCTCGTCGGCTGTTCGTGCAACGGCTATCGCTTATGCAATGCCAACGCTGTACGGCTTTGACGCTTCGATCGCTTACACAGGTTCGGCAAACCAGGGTACGACTAACTCGACCACCCTCACAACTTGTAACGCAACTGCTGACACTTCGGCATGTACGGCAACTCCACAGTCAGCTTGGGGCTTGAACCTGGGTTGGACTGGCTACGGCGTTGGCATCAAGGGTGCCTTCCAACAAGCTAACAACAACTACAACAACGGTACCAACACTGGTATCGGTAACATTGGTCAAGTTGGTGACTACACCAGCTACCTGGTTGGTGCAACATACACTGGTGTTACTAACCTGAAGCTGTCGACTGTTTACATTCGTAACACGCTGGGTACTAACGGTTCGACCGGTGGTGCTAACACCATTACTCCTAATGGCGCTGGTAAGCTGACGAACAACCAATTGTACGCTGGCGTTGGCTACCGTATGGGCAACTGGGAACCAACCGTTTCGGCTACTTGGTCGAGCGATGTTGACGGTTCGTCGGTTCAGCAGCTGGGTTCGCGTCAGTGGCAAGCTCGTATGGGCTACTACCTGAGCAAGCGTACGCAAGTTTACGGTTTGATCTCGAACCTGAACAACTCGGCTAACCAGAACTACACGTTCGGTCAGCAGACTTCGGCTCTGGGTACCAGCTCGAACACTACCGGTTCGAACCTGTTCACCTATGGTATGGGTCTGCGTACAAACTTCTAATCTGACTTAAGTCTGATTTAAAGTTAAAACGGGCGCCGAAGCGCCCGTTTTTATTTGTCTGTAAAATAAACACATGAATACACAACAGGCATTGCAGCTGGCGTTCCAGCATTTGAATGGTGGTAATTTAGGGGCCGCTGCCCAGTTGTTTAATGGCGTGCTGCAAAAGGAGCCGCAAAATTTTGCGGCGTTGAATGGCCGAGGTTTTGTTGCGCTTCAGCAGAATGCCCTGTCGCAAGCGCAAGCTGATCTACAGGCATCGTTATCGATCAACCCCAAACAACCTTTTGCGCACAAGATGCTGGGCATTGTGTTGGGCGCGATTGGGCAGTTTGATGCCGCTATGCTGGCCTTTGCTGCTGCTTTGGCCTTGGATGTCAAAGACCCGGAAGTGTATTTCAATCGGGCCAATTTCCGTTTTCAGGCGGGTCAGGTTCAAGAAGCGCTGGCCGATCTGGATACCGCAATCAAGCTCAAGGGCTCCTATCTGGAAGCCCGTTCGAACCGCGCTAATTTACTGATTCAGCTGGGCGACTATGCACGTGCTGAGAAAGATCTGGATTATCTGGTGGCTAAAGTCACCAACACCCCGGATCTCTGGGTGGCGCTGGGTTTGGCACGATATAAAACGGGCAAAAACAAAGAAGCCATGCTGTGTAATGAGCGGGCGTTGCGTTTAGTGCCCAACCACCCCGATGCGCTGTTGAACAGTTCCAGTGCCATGCATGACCAAGGTGAGTATCACGCAGCGTTAGCATGGGCGGATAAAGCGGTTGCCGCCACACCACAACGTGCTGAAGCGCATTACGCCAAGGCGCAGGCGTTGATGGGGTTGCATCGCTTTGAAGAGGCAGTAGCTGCCTACACGCGTGCGATTGCTTTGAACCCGGGCTATGCAGAAGCCTGGATGGGACGCGGATTAACGAAGTCTCGTTTGCGCGACATGAGTGGTGCCGCACAGGATTACGATCGATCCATTGCGTTACGGCCAACCTATGACGAAGCGTTCTTTAATCGCGGGCATGTGTATCTGGAGCACCACGATTTTGCCAAAGGCTGGGTGGATTATGAGCACCGATTTGGTATGCCATCGCTCGGTATCGCAAACCTGCCGAATATTCCTGTGTGGCAGGGTGAGCCCTTGTCCGGAAAGTTGCTCGTGCGCGGTGAACAGGGGTTGGGTGACCAGATTATTTTTGCGTCGTTGTTGCCTGAGCTGCTGAAGGTGGTTGGCTCGGTGTGTTTGCAACTCGAGCCACGCTTGGTGCCGTTATTCCAGCGCTCATTCCCCGATTTTGAAGTCATGAGCCGGGATAAGAAGCCACCAGTTGATGTGGCGGCGCAGATTTGCATTGGCAGTTTGCCGCAGTGTTTTCGTAAAGATGTCGCTGCGTTTGCAGGTGCGACGATGCCTTATCTGAAGGCGGATGCAGAGAAGACGTCGGCATTCCGCAAAGCGCTGGCACCAAATGGCGAACGCATTATCGGCTTGAACTGGCGTAGTTTCCGCAACAAATACGCGAATGAAAAGTCGATGGGCCTGCTGGATATGGCGCCCTTTTTTAATCTGCCGGGCTGCACGGTGGTGAATCTGCAATACGGTGATGTGAAAGATGAGGTCCGAGCTGCAGAGGCCGCCGGTCTGCACTTTAATAAGGCGGTGACGATTGATCTGACCAAAGACATTGATGGCGTTGCCAGTCTGGTCGATGCCTATGATGTTCTTGTGAGCACCAGCAATACCACGGTGCATATTGCCGGTGCCTTGGGTAAACCGGTGCTGCTGATGTTGCCGTATCGTTTGGGCAAGCTCTGGTACTGGTCTGAAGCCAAGGGTGAGGGTTCGTTGTGGTATCCGAGCATCCGCACCTTCCATCAGGATGCACAGGACGATTGGGCGGGTACAATTAACGCTGTTAAAAAAGCTCTGGTTGAGAAGGTATAAGCAACATGTCCCGGATTCAGATTGCTGTTGGTTACGACCCGCGAGAGGCGGTGGCTTATCACGTGTTTTGTCAGAGTGTGCTGGAACGGGCATCGCAGCCGGTGTCCTTTACACCCTTGGCGCTGAATACCTTTAACAACTATACCGAAGAACATACAGATGGCAGTAATGCCTTTATCTATTCTCGTTTTCTGACGCCATATCTGGTGGACTACCAGGGCTGGGCGATCTTTGCCGATGGCGACATGATCTGTCTGGACGATATTGCCAAACTCTGGGCGCTGCGCGATGAGAGCAAAGCGGTGATGGTGGTTAAGCATGACTACAAAACCAAAGCGCACGAGAAGTACCTGGGAAACAAAAATCAGGATTACCCGCGCAAGAATTGGTCGAGTGTGATTCTGTGGAATTGTGCGCATCAGGCCAATCGTTGTCTGGATCCGCAGTACGTGATGACCCATCCGGGTTCTCATTTGCATCGATTTGCTTGGCTGGACGATGCGCTGATTGGCGAGATTCCTAAAGAATGGAATTGGCTGACCACGGAGTATCCGGATAACTATGAGGCTAAGCTCCTGCATTACACTCTGGGTACACCTTGCTTCAAAGACTACACCGACTCCGAGATGGCGGAGCTATGGCACGCAGAACACGCCAAGATTAATCAGGGTATGGGCGTTTAAGCCTTTCCTGCAGTCTGATGGCAAAAAAGAAATCGGCCTTTGATCGGGTGCAGAAACGCTCGGCGGGTGCGGGCGCAATTGAGGCATTGAGTCAGCAAGGCTTAGGCTTTTATTGCAGCAAGGGCAATTTACCGCGGGCGCTGCGTTGTTGCAACAGTCGTTAGCGCAGAATGCGAAGCAGCCAGAAGTGAGTTATAACCTCGGTTATGCCTTGCAATAGATAGGGCGATTGGAACAAGCTAAGTCAATTTAAGGGAGTAGAGCTGGTATGAAGAAGCTGATGGCAGTGGGTGGTGTGATCTGTGCGCTGTTGTTGGCTGGCTGTGCTTCGGGTGGCTTTGGTAGTTCGGAAAGTCTCGATAATATCCAGCAGCAGTTACTCGGCGATATGCCGCTGCCGCAAGGCTCGAAGATTAATAATGATCAGTCTTTGATTCTGGGTGGCGGGCCACAGTGGACTGGCCGCATTGTGATCAGTACGCCGCAGGGCCCATCGGATACCTTTGCCTTCTTCCGCGATCAGTTCCCTAAAGCCGGATGGACCGGTATTTCTTCCATCAAGGCCAAGACCAGCATTTTGGTGTTTGCCAAGGGTGATCGCACGGTGACGGTAGAGATTAATGAAAGCGGCACCTTTGCCAGTGGCGGTTCAATCGTTAATCTAACCGCGGCACCCAAAGGTGGCACGGCGCCGGTGAATGTGACGCCCGGGCAGAACTCGCCGCCGCGCTGATGGTGAGCGGCGCCGATCAGAGAGGCATCACGCTGATCGAGGTGCTGATCGGCCTAGTGTTACTGGTTGTGGTGGGCATGATGGCGGTGCCCTCATTTAGCGGTTATCTGGAACGGCAGCGTTTGAAGTCTGCGGCAGAAAGCCTGGCGACGAGTTTGAATCTGGCGCGCTCGGAGGCTCTGGCGCAGCAACAGTTTATGTATGTGCAGTTGGCCGGACAGGGCAGTGATCGCTGGTGTTATGACGTTTCCCGGGAAGCGAAGTGTGATTGCTTTTCAACGGCCTGTGAGGCTTTGCAACGGGGCGATGCGGCCAAGTTGCCCGGTGTGCTGCTGGGCGGATCCAGCCGTTCCACCTTCCGTTTCAATTGGAAGAATGGGTCAGCCACGGGTGCGAATGGTACGGCCAGTTTTGTGGGGCAAAAGACCGGCCAACAGCTTTGTGTGGTGCTGAGTAATCTGGGGCGGGTTAGAATCATCACTTCCAAGACTAATCCCGTTGCCGGGTATCCGCAGGATGCGACCTGTCGTTAATCTATGAGCCACCATCACAAACATCGGCACGCGCCGACCGCTGACCAGTCTTCTCATGCCAATGAATTTGATCTGATCATTGTTGGCGGTGGTTTGACGGGTTCTGCGTTGGCGGTGGCGTTGGCCGATACATCGTTGCGCATTGCGCTGGTGGATGCGCGAGCGCCGAGTCGGCCTAAAGAATGGCCGGCGCAGTGGGATAACCGGGTCTATGCGATTAGCCCTGGCAGTGCCGACTTGCTGGCGCAGATTGGCTGCTGGGGGCATTTGACGCCAGATCGTTTGCAGCGTGTGGCGCAAATTGTGGTGAGCGGTGACTCCGGTGGCGTGATTAATTTTTCGGCCTTTGATATCGGTACGGAAGAGTTGGCGTGGATTGTGGAATCCTCCGAAATGGCCTGTGAGCTCTGGACTTCGGTGAGCCGTCAGCGCAATGTCAACTGTTTTTGTCCAGCCGCGCCTGCAGCGTTGCAGGTGGGCGCCGATGCCGCCGAGCTGACGCTGGAAGGTGGTCAGGTATTGCGCGCTAAGTTGGTTGTAGGTGCCGATGGCCGTGAGTCCTGGGTGCGTCAGCAAATGGGTTTGAGCAGTCAGCACGATCCGTATAACGAATTGGGGGTGGTGGCGAATTTCCGCACGGAATTGCCGCACTTTGGCACGGCCTATCAGTGGTTCCGTGAAGATGGCGTGTTGGCCTATCTGCCACTGGCAGGCGGCACGAGTGAGGATCAGGGGAAAATGATTTCCATGGTCTGGTCAGCGCCGGAAGCGTTTGCTCAGGAGTTGCTGGGGCTGCCTGCCGAAGAGTTGGCTTATCGTGTGGCGAATGCTGGCGAAAACAAACTGGGTGAATTAACGCTGATGGCGCCCGCGGCAGGCTTCTCGCTGAAACTGGTGCGTGTGCCGCAAGTGGTGGCACCGCGCGTGGCGCTGATCGGTGATGCGGCGCATGGTATTCATCCATTAACAGGTCATGGCGTGAACCTGGGCTTTCAGGATGTGCGGGTGCTGGCCGATGTGATTCGGTCGGCGCGCGCCGTGGATGATTTGGGTGATGTGCGTTTACTATCGCGCTATCAGCGGGCACGCCGTGAAGAAGTGGTGATGTTGCAATCAATTACGGATGCGATGCGTAAATTATTTGCCAGCAAGGTGCCTGGTTTGAATGTGCTACGTAATGTGGGGTTGAGCCTGACGGATAAGCTGACACCGCTGAAGTCGATGTTGATTCGTTATGCGCTGGAACGTTGAGTTTTAAGGAATGGCTATGAAACAAAAGATGTTGGGGTTGCTGGTGGCTGCGGTGATGAGCCTGGGTTCGGCTGCAGTTGTGGCGCAGGAGATTGCTTCGCCAGCCTTGGCGAAGGTGGTTGAAAGCCAACTAGGGGTGAAACCGCAGCGCATTATCAAGACGCCGTACCTGGGTGGGCTGTATGAGATTTATGCCGGTGGCCAGCTGTTCTATAGCGATGAAAAGGGTTCGGTGTTTGTATTCGGTTCGCTGATTGATGGCAAAACTCATCGCAATATCACGGCCGAGCAACAACTAGCTTTGTTGCCGCTGCAGGATGCGATTAAGCGCGTGAATGGCAATGGTGGTAACGGTAAACGGACGCTGATTACCTTTGAAGACCCGAACTGCGGTTACTGTAAGAAGCTGACCAAGGAGCTGGTGAATTTGAAGGACTCGACCGTGTACACCTTTATGGTGCCAATGCTGTCGGAAGACTCTCTGGTGAAGTCACGCAAGATCTGGTGCTCAAGTGACCGTTTGAAGGCCTGGGATGACTGGATGATCAATGGCAAAGCGCCTGCGGGGTCTGATAACTGCGCGAACCCGCTGGAGCGCAATAGCAAGCTGGCTCAGGGGCTGGGTGTGAATGGTACGCCGGCGATCTTCTTTCCGAATGGTGAGAAGATTCCGGGCTATATGCCGCTGGATACGATCGAGAAAGCGCTTAAGGGCAACTAACTTTTAGTTGGCAGAGAAGCGCTTCTGATAACCGATTTCTCGTTGATGTCGAATGGTTAGGATTAGTGCTTCGTTTTTGCTCGGGTAAAAATCATACAAAGCGACATACCCCGTGTTGCCTCTCGAGATAATCAGCTCACGTAAGCCATTTCCTTTGGGTCTGCCGACTTGAGGATGGCTTTGTAGAATATTGATGCCATCTAGAATGAGTGCGGTAATTTCGGCCGATGCTTCCTGGTGGGTTTCAAAGAGAAATTCTGATAACCGTTTTAGGTCGTGCAGTGCTTGGCGGGTGTAGCTTATTTTTGCCATAGCTGGGCTTTTGGAAGCGGCGGGTTCTCCCCACGCGAAACGGCACGTATATAGTCATGAACATCTTCAGCGGCAAATACCTGGCCGGTGCGGTAAGTTTCTTCGCGCGCTGCGTAGGCATCTGCTAGAAAGCGTTCTTCGATTTCTGCGCTTGAAATTGCCTGCTCTATGGCTTGCACCATAAATGCATGGGGTGAGAGGCCTTGATGTTCGGCTGCTGCCTGAGCTCTAGCTTTGAGATCGTCGGGCAGTTTGAGTGAGGTTGTGGCCATGTTGGCTGCTCCAAAGAAAAACGGATGTTACCAGAGTAACACCCGTTTGCTCTAAAAACAACCTACGGATTACAGATCGCGCGTATCTGGTGTGGCGGTAATGCGGTGAATCGTGAGATCGGCACCGTTGTACTCTTCTTCCTGATCCAGGCGCAGGCCAACGGCCATTTTGAGCACGCCATAGACCGTTGTGCCGCCCACCAGGGCAACCAAGATGGCCAGGCCGCTTTGTGCGGCCAGCAAGATGCCGCCAAGGCCGCCCAGCGCTTCTGCATCAAAGATGCCGGCAGTAATACCGCACCAGGCGCCACAGAGACCGTGAAGTGGCCATACACCGAGGACGTCATCAATCTTCAGGCGGTTTTGCGTCATGGTGAACATCCAGACGAACATGCCGCCAGCGATCAGGCCGGTGGCCAGTGCGCCCAGCGGATGCATGAGATCTGAACCAGCACAGACGGCCACTAGGCCAGCCAATGGACCGTTGTAGGCAAAGCCCGGGTCATTCTTGCCAACGATCAGCGCAGCAATGGTGCTACCGGCCATGGCCATCAGCGAGTTGGCAGAGACCAGGCCGCTGATTTTGTCGAGCGTTTGAGCGCTCATGACGTTAAAGCCGAACCAGCCCACAGCCAGAATCCAGGCGCCAAACGCCAGGAAAGGAATCGATGAGGGTGGATGCGCGGCGATGACACCATTCTTGCCGTAGCGACCATGGCGGGCACCGAGCAGCAGCACGGCAGGCAGTGCAATCCAGCCGCCCATGGCGTGTACGACTACGGAACCGGCGAAGTCGTGGAACTCGGCACCAAAGCTATTTTTGAGCCATTCCTGGATGCCGTAGTGCTGGTTCCAGGCGATGCCTTCGAAGAACGGATAGACAAAGCCAACCAGCACAAAGGTGGCGGCCAGTTGCGGGTTGAATTTGGCGCGCTCGGCAATGCCGCCGGAGATAATGGCAGGAATCGCCGCGGCAAAAGTGAGCAGGAAGAAGAAGCGGGTGATGTCATAACCGCTCTTCTCGGCAATCTGGCTGGCGCCGATGAAGAAATCAGTACCGTAGGCCACAGTAAAGCCGATAGCGAAGTAAGCCACGGTTGATACGGCAAAGTCGGCGAGGATTTTAACCAGGGCGTTGACCTGACTCTTTTTGCGAACGGTGCCGACTTCAAGGAAGGCAAAGCCGGTGTGCATGGCGAGCACCATGATGGCGCCCAGCAGAATAAAGAGGGTGTCGGAGGCTGTTTTGAGGAGTTCCATGGGGCTTGTTGCACAGATTGCGTGCGTAAAGATTGGTAATGCCCCAATGTAAGCAATTAATGTGCCAGTTTGGTGCCCTGTTTTTCGGGCTTAACGGGCTATTTTTGCACCAAAAAAGTGCGATTCGGTCGGTTGCCGCCTCAAATCAGGGCGTGACCGCCCCAATATTGGTTACAGCACGGTGTCGATGCGTTTGACGATCAGCCAGACGCCATTGCCCATCACCTGGTGGGTTTGTAACTGGATGATGTCGAAGTGCTGGCACAGCTTGGGCAGCCACCACGAGGTGGGCTTTTGGATCAGGTGCGCGTTGCGGCCATCGGACAGTACTTTGCCTGCCGGGCCCATGTTAATGGAAAAGAAAGCAATCTTTGTGGTGATGCTGGTGAGTTCGGCAATCACGTTATCGATCAGTTCCGGTTCGATATGTTCCAGGACATCAATGCAACAGACCAGATCAGCAGACTGCGGCGTGCCGTATTCCGGGAAGGCCGGATCGTAGGGTTTGTAAACCGGGTTCATGCTGTAGCGAGGCGACCCCGTAGTTGGGGTTCTGATGAAGCTCCTGTTGCAGCTTGCGATAGTCTTCAGTGATGGTCTGGCTCATGGCGCTATTCAAATGGAAGCTGGGTTTTTCGTTTAGTCGCGTACTTTATCAGCGGGCACTGCGGCGGGGGGAAGCAGTGTCCACATCTGGCCGGATTGTTTCATGCGGCCCGCTTCCTTGCCGGCATCGGCACCAAAGCCCCAGAAGAAGTCAGCACGGACGGCACCCTTGATGGCGCCACCGGTATCTTGCGCCATTACCAGGCTCTGCAGCGGCTTATTGCTGTTGGGATAGGTGGTGTCTAACCAGACAGGCGCGCCGAGTGGGGTGGCGCGTGGGTCAATGGCGATGCTGCGGCCCGGGGTGAGGGGTACGCCCAGTGCGCCCGGTGGGCCGGCATCCGGATTGTTAGGATCAGTCGGCAGGATGCGGAAGAAAACGTAGCTGGGGTTGGCGTTGAGCAGGCTTTGAATCTTGGCGGGATTATTGCGTGCCCAGTTCTGGATGCCCTGCATAGAGGCGGTATCTTTGGTGAGCGCATCTTGCTTGATCAGCACGCTTCCGATGCTCTGGTAAGGTTGGCCATTCTGATCAGCGTAGCCAACGCGCAGGCGGCTGCCATCCGGCATTTGTACGCGACCCGAGCCCTGGATCTGCAGGAAGAATAATTCGATGGCGTCATCAACCCACGCCAGGGTTTTGGTATTCATGCGTGCCGGATCTGCGTCGATTTGTTCACGTGTCCAGTAAGGCACAACTTTGTTGCCATCGGCGATGCGGCCGCGGACGCGTTTGCCTTTGAGTTCCGGGAAGAGATCACCCAGTTCGATGGTCAGCAGATTAGGCGGTGTGCCATAAATCGGGTAGCGGGCTTTCGAAGTTTGTTCTTTGGCGCCCTGGAGCAGTGGCTCGTAGTAACCGGTAAACATACCGCTAGTAGCACCATCATTTTGTACGAGCTGGTAAGGCTTGTAATATTTCTGATAGTAAGCGCGTAGGGCGCTTGGATCTTTAAGCTGTGTATCGCTCAGTGATTTGGCGGCGCTACAGGCATCTTGCCAGGCAGGCTTTTTACCGAGCGCACTGCAGCTTTGCAGTTGGGCTGGGAATGCTTCAACGATGGATTTGTCATCAGACCAGCCGGGCAGATCCGACCAGTTGGCTTGCTTGAGGGGCTTGATGATCTGTACAGTGGCTGCTGGTTTTTCAGCTTCTTTGCAGGGTGGGCATTCGGTGGTGGCGCAGCCCGCCAGAAAGGTTGCGGCAACGCTGACAGCAAGTATGCCTAGACCGGGAAATGCAGTATGGTGTGCGGTATGAAAATTCGGTCGAGTCATGGCCAAGGCAATTAGAGTGTGACGTGAAAAAATCAGAAAATAGTGTGGTAAGTATACCGAGAGAAAACGCGGCTGGTACTGATGCTTTGGCCACGTTACTGTTGCGGGCCGAATCGGTGCTGACTCGGCTGGAAGCCCTGCTCTGCCACCGCCAGCAACGCAGGCGCCGGATTGGTCTGCATTGGCCTGGCGCTGGGTCGTAAACAAACAACGCGGAACCGGGGCATTGGTTGCCGTGCCTAAAGTCTCGACGATCAGTTTGGGCGCACTGCGGGATATTGATGAACAGAAGCAGCGCCTGGTAGCCAACACCGAGCAGTTTCTGGCAAAACGTCCGGCGAATAATGTGCTGATGACCGGTTCGCGCGGTTGCGGCAAATTATCGCTGGTGCGCGCGTTGTTCACCGCCTATGGCCAGCAGGGTTTGCGCATCATAGAAATTGATAAACATGATCTGCGTGATGTGCCGGAGATTGTGGCGCTGGTGCGGGAACGGCCGGAACGTTTCATTCTGTTCTGCGATGACCTCTCTTTCGAAGCGGGTGAAGCCGGTTATACCGCCTTGTAATGTGCTGATCTATGCCACCTCGAATCGTCGGCACCTGATGCCGGAATATTTTTCGGATAACGCGGCCACGAAATACGTGGGTGAAGAGATTCATCCTGGCGAAGCAGTGGAAGAAAAGATTTCTTTGTCCGAGCGCTTTGGTCTCTGGTTATCGTTCTATCCATTTAGCCAGGAGGCCTATCTGGATATTGTAAATAGCTGGCTCGAACATTATGGTTTGAAGGCGGCGCAGCTTGATGATGCGCGTCAGCATGCGCTGAATTGGTCGGTACAGCGCGGCTCACGAAGTTGGCGTGTAGCAGAGCAGTTTGCCCGTGATTGGGTCGGGCAATTGGGGCAATGATGTCAGGACAGGATCTGGTAGTGTCGGGCGCTCAGGTTGAGGCAAAGCTGACGAGAGTGTCGGCTGCCGTGATTTTGCGTAATGACGGTAAAGAGTATCTGCTGGCGCAGCGACCACCGGGCAAAGCCTATGCCGGTTACTGGGAGTTTCCCGGTGGCAAGGTAGAAGCCGGTGAAAGTTTTGCCGATGCGCTGGTGCGTGAGTTGCAGGAAGAGCTGGGCATAAACGTCACGTCGATGACGCCGTGGGTGACGCGTCACTTTGTGTATCCACATGTACGCGTAGAGATCCGGTTTTTTCGGGTGACGGCCTGGGAAGGTACATTGCATCCGCATGAGCACACGGACACGACCTGGTTAGAAATGTGTGCTATGGCGGGCGGTAAAGATCTGGATGCGATGCCGGTGAGTCCGGTCTTACCCGCCAATACACCGATCCTGCGGGCGTTGGCGCTGCCGGATGTGTATGCGCTGACGAATGCCGCTGAAGCTGGTGTAGCGGCTGAGCTCGCGCGTATCGAGCGGGCGCGGCCAATGCTGGTGCAGGTACGCGAGAAATTGTTGGATGCGGACCAACGATTGTATTTTGCGCGTGAGGTGATTGCCCGGGTGCATGCCTACGGTGGGCAGGTGCTTTTAAATGGCAGCGTGGACGAAGCGCTGGCGGTGGGCGCGGATGGTGTCCATCTGAGTGCAGCGGCGCTCATGACTTGTGAGCAACGCCCTGAGTTGCCGTTGGTGTTCGCGTCATGTCACACGCCGGCTGAATTGATTAAGGCCAGTAGTCTGGCGCTGGATGCCGTGGTGCTGGGTTCAATTAAAGAAACGGCGACACACCCGGGCGCAGCACCATTAGGCTGGGCGGCATTCGAGCAACTGATATCGGGGTACGCGTTGCCGGTGTATGGCATAGGCGGCATGCGTGTGGATGATGTGCCAGAAGCGCTGGCGGCAGGTGGCCAGGGCGTGGCGATGATGCGGGGCTGGTAACAGAAGCGGAAAGCAGCGTGCTTCGCGTTATTGCTCTGTCGGTGGGGTGTTGTCGTCAGTGAGCCCCTGATCGTTTTCCTGCACAGGGATGCGATACGACTCGTTGGCCCAGGCGCCCAGATCAATCATTTTGCAGCGCTCAGAGCAGAATGGCCGCCATTTATTTTCAGGCGTAAAAGGTGACAATTCGCCGCAATGCAGACAAGGGACTTTCGTACTCACGGATTTAGATGGCGCAGAAGGTGAGGTCGAAACGCACGTCGCGTTCCATCTGGCGCGGGCGCTGGTGGAAGTTTGTTTCCATGAAACGTAAGTTCAGCGCATATTTATTAGCGCTAGTTTCCGGTGTGATCATGGCGTCGTGAATGCGGATGCGCAGCATCTGGGCATTCACACCGGCCAGTGTGCGCTGATAGCTGCCACGGGATGCCGTGTAGGCTTCTGGTGAACCGCTGTCGCGCAGGAGATGTAGCACGATGGCAAGGCCATCACGCAATGATAGGAAAGGCTCCAGCCAGGTTTGCAGGTCGCGTTGACGCTGCGCCGTCGGTTGATTGAGCCAGAGGTGATACGAAGGAATATCGAATTCGCTCAGGCCGCCCGGAATCATCGAGCGATTCTTTACTGAGATGAGCCACTCGTTGTCACGCAGGTGCTGGCCCAGCTTGCCCGTGAGTGCGTGCAACAGGTTCAGTGCCTGTGCAATCTCGTTCAGTGCGGCATCGAGCGCTTCGGAAGAAATATTCGGGTTGTCGCGGAATGCAGTGAGCACCTGGCGCTGGCGTTCGAGTTCCTGGAGGAGCTCGGACTTCAGATCCGGACGCGCTACTTCCAGAATTTCAAACAATACGGTGAGCGCGGCGTGGTGGTCATGAATATCGGGTGCGCCAAGATAGTGCGCCATACGCGCGAACAGATCTTCAAGCCGCAACAGGGCTCGAATGCGTTCGGTAAGCGGATATTCGTAGATCAGCACGATAGGGGGTGTGTTTGACCTGAAGTGGCGCCGAAATGGCAAATTCTTCGAATAATAGCCATATTTGCCCCATTTGTTACACACGAATAGGGTTTTTATCGTTATTTTCGGCGCTATTAGCCAGGGTTATATAGCGCTGATGAATCTGATCGAGTTGTTCGTCGCGCTGCGCCGGGCTTCCACTGTTGTCTAGTACATCGGTGGCGAGGCTGAGGCGAGTCTCTCTCGGAGCCTGTGCCTGTAGAATCAGGTCTAGTTCTTCGGGAAGATTACCGCGCGCGAGCAAGCGTTGTTTCTGGATGTCCGGTGGGCAATCGATGACCAGCACCTGGTCGGCCTGTTCGCGCAGAAAACCGGTTTCGGCAAAGAGCGGGACATCCGCCACGACATAAGGCGAGGTCGCTGCGGCAATGGCTTCGATGGCCTGGCGGCGGATCATCGGATGCAGGATTTGCTCGAGTTGGGTTTTCTGATCGGGATCGTTAAACACGAGGTCGCGCAGAGTGGCGCGATCCAGGGTGCTGTCTGCTGCGAAGATGCCATCACCGAAGACTTTGCGTAATTCTGGCAGGGCTGTGCCATGGGGCGCCGTCAGCGCATGGGCAATGGCATCGGTATCAACGACATCAATGCCGTGTTGGCGCAGACGCTGAACAACGGATGATTTACCGGTGGCGATACCGCCTGTCAGAATGACCAGCGGCCGGCCGATGGTCAGATTCTGGCTCATACAATGACGAGGTTGTCCCGGTGAATCAGTTCGGGGGCACCCAGATAGCCGAGGCGTTGTTCGATTTCTGAACTCGGGCAACCGGCGATGCGGCGTGCTTCGCTGCTGGCGTAGTTACTGAGGCCGCGGGCGATTTCGTTGCCAGCTTCATCCAGGCAGGCGACGACAGCACCACGTTCGAATTCACCATCGACTAGCGTCACGCCCACAGGCAATAGATTGCTACCAGCACGCAGGGCTTTGCTGGCACCGGCATCTAGTTGGATGCGGCCGGCGAGCTGTAGATGATCGGCCAGCCACTGCTTGCGTGCCGCCAGCGGGGGCTGGCTGGCAATGAGCAGCGTGCCGAGTTGTTCGCCCTGCAAAAGCCGGGGCAAAGCATTGGGTGCGCGACCACTAGCAATAACGGTGTGCGCACCACTGCGTGCCGCACGTTTGGCGGCCCAGATTTTGGTGATCATGCCGCCGGTACCGACATGGGTGCCGCTGCCGCCGGCCATGCGCTCGTACTGTTCATCACCTGCCGCGCCTTGTTGTACCAGCGTAGCTGAAGCGTCTTTGCGCGGATCGGCCGTGTAGAGGCCTTCCTGGTCGGTCAGGATGACTAGCGCATCGGCTTCGATCAGATTGGCGACGAGTGCGCCCAGTGTGTCGTTATCACCAAAGCGAATCTCATCGGTGGCAACCGTATCGTTTTCGTTAATGATGGGCAGCACGCCGAGATCGAGCAGGGTGCTGATCGTCGCGCGGGCGTTCAAGCAGCGAGTTCGGTCGGCCAGGTCTTCGTGCGTGAGCAGAATCTGCGCGGTACGGATGCCGTGTGCACCAAAGGCTTGCTGATAGGTTTGCGCCAGCCCCATCTGGCCAACGGCGGCCGCCGCCTGGAGCTCAGGGATGCTGCTCGGGCGCTTTTGCCAGCCCAGTTGTTGCATGCCGCAGGCAATGGCGCCGGAGGAAACGAGCAGAATCCGGCGGCAGTTAGCTGCCAGCTCGGCGAGTTGTTGCGCCCAGCTGTTAATGGCATTCAGGTCGAGGCCCGTGCCATTGTTGGTGATGAGCGCACTGCCGATCTTGACGATCAGGGTGCGGGCATCGACCAGGGGTTGGCGGGCGGCAACGCGTTGGGTCACGATGCATCATCCTCGTCTTCGTCGATGAAGACGGTTTCGCCATCGGGCATGACATCACGCACATCATGTTCGGTGTGCACCGGCAATGCAGGTGGCATGGCACCCAGCGCGTCTTGAATCGCAAAAATCAGCGGCTTGGTGCCGTCACCGGTAATCGCGGCGATGGCAAAGTGACGCTCGGCTTTGCCCTTGGCTTTTTTGAATTTTTTCAGGAAGTCGTCGATGCGCTTCTGACGTTCCTCTTCGGGAATCAGATCCAGTTTGTTCAGGATGAGCCAACGTGGCTTTTCGGCAAGCGTCGGATCGTATTTTTCCAGCTCTGCGGCAATAGCGATGGCATCGTGTACCGGATCCGCTTCGGGGTCGAACGGTACCAGATCAACGAGGTGCATGATCAGGCGGGTGCGTGCCAGGTGACGTATGAAACGGTGGCCAAGGCCAGCGCCTTCCGCCGCGCCTTCGATCACGCCGGGAATATCGGCAATCACAAAGCTGCGGTTTTCATCGGTACGGACCACGCCCAGATTAGGGTGCAGTGTCGTAAAGGGGTAGTCCGCCACTTTCGGTTTTGCAGCCGAGACTGCGCGGATGAAGGTGCTCTTGCCCGCATTGGGTAAGCCGAGCAGGCCAACATCGGCCAGCACCTTGAGTTCCAGCTTGAGCATGCGCTCTTCGCCGGGCGACCCCCGCGTGAACTGGCGTGGGGCACGATTGATGCTGGACTTGAAGTGAATGTTGCCAAGACCGCCACGGCCGCCCTGGGCGACCAGCACCATTTTGCCGTCTTCGTTCATGTCGTGCAGGACGACACCGGTTTCATAATCGGAAATAACGGTACCGACAGGCATGCGTAGGGTGATGTCTTCTGCGCCAGCACCATAACATTCGGCGCTCATGCCGTTCTGGCCGTTGCGTGCCAGAAACTTGCGGGTGTATCGGTATTCAACGAGGGTGTTGATATTGCGGTTGGCGATTGCCCAGACGCTGCCGCCTTTGCCGCCATCGCCGCCGCTTGGGCCGCCACGGGGCACATATTTTTCACGGCGGAACGCGGCACAGCCATCGCCGCCCTTGCCGGCCATGACTTCGATACGCGCTTCATCAATAAATTTCATACGAACTCTGCTAAAGAAAAAGTCCTACCGGTAAGGATAGGGCTTTAATGTGCCGGCGGGCAAGCTGCCCGACCAGACACGAATTACTGTGCCGGCTGAATGACGACGGTACGACGCTTCTGTTCGCCACGAATGGTGAACTTGACGGTGCCGTCGATCAGTGCGAACAGGGTGTGATCCTTGCCCATACCGACGTTGTCGCCTGCGTGGAACTCGGTACCACGTTGGCGAACGATAATGTTGCCAGCCTTAACCAGTTGACCACCGTAGCGCTTAACGCCTAGTCGTTTGGCTTCTGAGTCGCGGCCGTTACGTGAACTACCGCCTGCTTTTTTATGTGCCATGGTGTGTGAGGCTCCTTAGCTTGACCGGGTTAGCCTGCGATTGCGTTGATCTGCAGTTCGGTGTAATTCTGACGATGGCCTTGACGCTTCTGGTAGTGCTTACGACGGCGCATTTTGAAAATGCGAACCTTGTCGCGACGACCTTGGCTCAGTACCGTGGCCGAAACGCTTGCACCTGCCACCAGAGGGGCACCGATTTTAACGGCTTCGCCTTCGCCGACCATAAGAACCTGGTCGATGGTGATCTGGGTGCCAACTTCTGCCGGTATCTGTTCTACTTTAATTTTTTCACCTGCGACAACGCGATACTGCTTGCCGCCGGTTTTTATGACCGCGTACATGTTGGACTCCGAATGGATATTGCAAAGAACTCGCAACTTTACGCAAAAAATCCTTTGCTGTCAAAGTGTTTGCGCATCCGTGCCGGTGAAGGTGTTGTTTTAGGCCGGAATTCGGGTGTTTTGCCTTGACGCGGGGCGCTCGCGCCCGTACATTCGGCTCTTTTAATCCTGTGGCGATACCTTATCGCTGCAGCGCTCAATGATTAGACTGTGACATCCAGCCAGACCCAACCCCTCTTTGCCCAGCTGATTGCCGACGAAATGCGGCAGGTGGACGACGTGATTCGCGCCTCTCTGCATTCGGAGATGGTGCTGGTGCGCCAGGTATCCGAGTACATTATTCACAGCGGTGGCAAGCGCTTGCGCCCGGCGTTGTTGTTGCTGACAGCGGGCGCCTGTGGCGTACCCGGTGCGCAAGCCCGGATTCTGGCGGCAGTGGTCGAGTTTATTCATACGGCAACGCTGCTGCATGATGATGTGGTGGATGAATCCAGTTTGCGTCGTGGCCGCGAAACGGCTAATGAACTCTTTGGTAACGCAGCCAGTGTGCTGGTCGGTGACTTCCTGTACTCGCGCGCATTCCAGATGATGGTGTCGGTGGGTCGTATGCGGGTGATGGAAGTCTTGTCCGAAGCCACGAACATCATCGCCGAAGGTGAAGTGCTGCAGCTCATGAATTGTAATGACGCGGATGTGAATGAAGAACGCTATCTGCAGGTGATTCGTTACAAGACGGCCAAGCTGTTTGAAGCAGCGTCGCGTCTGGGCGGTGTGCTGGCGGATGCCGATGCTGCATTGGAAGATGGCCTCGCTCGTTACGGCATGCACCTGGGTACGGCTTTCCAGATTATTGATGATGTGCTCGATTACTCGGGCAATGAAGCGGATACGGGCAAGCATCTGGGTGATGACCTGGCCGAAGGCAAACCGACCTTGCCGCTGATTTATGCGCGTGATCGTGGAACGCCAGAAATTGCGGCAGCGATTCGCAAAGCGATTGAAAGTGGTGGCCTGGAAGAATTTGATGCCGTCTTGAAAGCTGCTCACGAGAGTGGTGCGCTGGATGCGGCGCGTGAAGCGGCGTGCGCTGAAGCCGCTTTGGCACGAGATGCTTTGAGTGGTTTGCCTGATACGCCATATAAGCAGGCGTTGCTTGAGTTGGCTGATTTTGCGGTAGCGCGTACCCATTAATCATGGACCACATCACCTTTATTGAGCTGATGGGTGGGTGGGGCGATGCCCTGGGTGTGGCTGTGATCGTGATTGGCGTGGTCTGGGGTTTGATTCGTTTTCCGCTGGATTTGGCCAAGCAGGGTACGGATTATGCCTACAATATGGTGCGCAATCAGATAACGCGGACGCTGTTGCTGGGGCTGGAAGTGCTGGTGGCGGCCGATATTATCCGTACGGTCGCCGTGAGCCCGACGTTGCTAAGCGTGGCAGTGCTGGCAGCCATTGTGGCAATACGTACCTTCCTGAGTTGGTCATTGATTCTGGAAATGGAAGGTCGCTGGCCCTGGCAGAAACTGCTGAGTGGTAAGTCGGATTAATCGAAGAGATACAAAGCAAAGGGGCAGCACAATGCGGCCCCTTTGCTTTGATACGTTGCCCGTTTACCGTTTAGCGGCAACCTTTTTGGCTACAGGTTTTTTTGCTGTGGGTTTGCTTGCAGCGGGTTTTTTGACACCCGAACGAGCCTTGGCCGGGGCTTTTTTTGCCGGTGCGGCGTGCTTTTCGCCTGGCTTGTGGGGCTGGCCCTGGCTAGAGTGAAATGCATAGCTGGAGAATGCATTTGCCAATGCCGTTGGACCTGGGGCTTCGGCAGTGAAACGCTCTTTGCGGTGAACGTCATAGGTGACGAAGTTCTCGCCCTTCGGCGGCATATCAAGGCATGAAGCATCGGATAGCGTGTTTTAGAAGTCGTCCAGGCCAACAGCCCAGTGACGCTGCATGCTTTCTGCGCTGAACTCGGCGTCTTTATACTGACCTTCGCCAAACTTATTCTGATAGATCATCTGAATGACGTTGTAGTTAGAACCCATGGCCTGTTCGGCGATCTTGTCGAAATACGGATCGGCTTTGCGAACGGCCGGTGGGATGCGGTCGATCGTACTTAATCTTACTTGAGCCCGGCTTTTTCAAAGGGGCCGTACGAGATGTTTAATCGCGAGTTCTTGATCATTACGTACCGTACGGATCCAGAAGCGTTCCGTAAAGCATTGCCTGAACCGCTGACGTTTAAAGATCCGCTCGTGAATTACGAGTTCATCCGTATGCCTAGTGCCTCGGGATTTGGTGATTTCACAGAGTCCGATCAGGACGGTAAGGCAGGTTGGTATAGCAACTATCTTTATCTGGATGATGCGGCCGCGACGCTGGGCGGTCGTGAACTCTGGGGTTTCCCGAAGAAAATTGCGCATCCCAAGTTGGCCATCGAAAGTGATGCACTGGTGGGCACCCTGGATTACGGTTCGATTCGCATCGCCAACGGTACGATGGGTTACAAGTACACATCGCTGGATGCCGATGCCGAAGCCAAGAAAATGATGGCGATACCCAATTATTTGCTGAAAATTATTCCTAATCCGGATAATACGCCGGGCATCTGTCAGTTGGTCCGCTATTACGCTGAGAATGTTCAGATGTCACAGGCATGGACGGGTCCGGCACAGCTGGAGTTCTTTAAACACGCTCTGGCGCCGGTGGCTGACCTTTCGGTGCTCGAGGTCGTCGGTGCCAAGCACCTAGTCTGCAGCACCTATACGATTGGCCTCGGTGAAATCGTTTTTGATTATCTGAAGTAATTACTAACCCCAGGTAGAGAAGGAATAAATATGTCGCTTAAAGGAAAAGCTGCGCTGGTTACTTGGTCGTGAGTGCGTGCTGAATATAGCCGTCAAGGGTGCTAAAGTTGTGATCGCTGACCTCAGCCTGAACAATGGCAATCTGGTCGTTGATGAAATCAAAAAGCCGGTGGCGAAGCCATGGCGGTCGCGATGGATGTTTGCAATCAGGACCAGGTGAATGCTGGTATCGATGCTTGCGTTAAAGCGTTTGGTGGCATTGATATTCTGGTATCGAATGCGGGTATCCAGATTGTGCATTCGATTGAAGAGTTCCCGTTTTCCGATTGGAAGAAGCTGCTGTCCATTCACCTGGATGGCGCATTCCTGACCACGCAAGCCGCGATCAAGCATATGTACGCAGCCGGTAAGGGCGGCAAGATCATTTATATGGGCTCGGTGCATTCGCATGAAGCGTCGAAGCTCAAGGCCGCCTATGTGACTGTTAAGCACGGCCTGCTGAGTCTGGCGCGCGTGGTTGCCAAAGAAGGTGGTCCGCATGGCGTGAGCGCCAATGTGGTTTGCCCGGGCTTTGTGCGTACGCCATTGGTTAAAAAGCAGATTCCTGAGCAGGCGGCTGAACTGCACATCACGGAAGATGAAGTGATCAAGAACGTGATGCTGAAAGATACAGTCGATGGTACGTTTACGATCACGGATGACATCGCCGAGATGGTGGCTTATCTGGCTGGTACTGAAACGAATGCCATTACTGGCCAATCGTTCATCGTGAGCCACGGTTGGTTCATGCAGTAATTTTTGATGGGCAAAACGGCGAGAGCATGCTCTCGCCGTTTTTATTTTATAAGGTGACTGTATGCCACTGATTCTGGCAGCGATTATTGTTCCGCCGATCCTGATTTATATCATCTACAAGCTTTTCCGCTTTTTTGTGAAAGGCGTGGAAGTCACGGTTGAGAACGAAAAAGAAGACCGCGAGTGGAAGGCGTATGAAGCAACGCACGATGTGTTAGACCCTGAAAAAACTAAACAGGACGGTAAGTAAGCTTCTGTTAGATCAGAAGATGTAAATCACCCGGCCGTAGGCATTCCAGAAGTAGCTGAAGTTCTCATTAATCACAGGTGCCGAGCTACCAACGCTGGCGCCCCAGTGCTTGTCGAAACTGTAAGTTAGCATGGCGTCAATCGGTACAAACCATTTGCCATTGCGCTGGCTTTGCCCAATTCCGGTTTTATCCCACATGGCGAGCTTGAGTTTGGGTGTGAGTTGAAAGCCGAGTGTGGGGTAGATCTCCAATGAGCGCATCAACGTGGCATTGGACGCAACAAGCGTGGTGCCCATCATGTAGCGCACCAAGGGCGAGAAGAAGGTAAAGGCGCCCGCGTTTTTTGGAGCATAGGTCATGGCCAGTTGCGGTCCGATGGCCCATTGCGCTGATGAATAGCGTGGGTTGTTATAACCGGTCGGCATGACCATGCGGAAGCCGCCGCCAAAAGTTAGATCTTGAGCAACTTCAGGGGTAAATGCGGCGAGCGTCCAGCGTGTGTTGCCCGGGTTGAATTCGCCACCATTACCGTATCTGGGTCCGCTGTTGGAATTGAAAGAGGTATCCAGACGGGTAATCGCTTGCGCGCCAGAGCGACCAAGAGCAAAGGAGTGGTACAGGCGAGGCTGGATGGTATTACTCGCGCTGTCATGCCCCTGCGCGTTGTGAAAGCCCCAGACTTCTAGCCAGGTTTTGCGTTTGCTGGCAAAGAAAAGTTCATCATCGGCTTGCGCACGGCTTTCGTTGGCAATCAGCTCGTCGTCGCTTTGAACAACACTTGGGGCGTTAGTAGTTTCTTGCGCCAGGTAGAGAGGTGCTGCCAGTGAAAAAACGAGCGTTGCCGTGACTGATTTGAAGCGTAACGAAGCCATCAGGGTGCTTTGATGGTGCGCGACAGGCTGTCCAGCCATAGCCAGCCAGCTTCACCACGTTCATGGTGTACTTCAATGACCAGGGTGTTGTGACCGGCGTTGATCAGGTGATGAATAATAAGAACTTTGCCAAAATCAAGAATGGCATGGATGGACAGCAGGTACACAAGATTCTGGGGCCTGAGCGTTCCGTGGATCACTTCAGCGCGTTCCATCAGATTGACTGGAATTATGGCTACTGCTCTGACAACGATGGCCGCGAAGTGTTCTCCGTCAGTTTTGATGATAAGACGCTCAAAGTTAACGGCAGTGTTGTAACGCCAGACCTATTGTTTTCGCTCGGCGACAACGAAGAGGTGCGTTGTGTGCCATATATCATGGGCGAAACGTACGCACGCTAAGTGATGCGCGAGTTACTTGAACAAACCTCCGGAGCCTGTATGTTAGCTGGGTGGCTACGAGCTGGATCTGATGCGTTGTTACTATTTTGGCTGGATGAACGCCTTGTCGCTGGGGATGAACTTCTGGCAGCAGCAGTTCTTAAAAGACGAATGATTTATTTTTTCATCGGGGAATAGGGCTTTATTACCCGAGCGCATGTTGCTTGATTTTTTATTTTTTCGGCGTAGATTTAAATTAGTGCATTCCGGTTTTCCGGAAATTACGACCACCAATACCAATAACAAGGCCGTTTCCGAATTGTTCGCCATCTTTATGGGCGATCTGGAGGAAATCGATCATGTTAGCGATTAATGATTTTATTGGTTGCAGCAATTTGTACGAGTGCGAGGTAGAGGCGATTGCCGAGCATGAACATGTGCCCATGCCGGTTGCGGTGGTGATCGGTGAGCTGTTGCTATCGTCCCTTCAGGGTGTTTGCGAATTATACCGGATTGTGGTTGAGGATATTCAGCACGCAGTGGATCAAGGAGCCTTGCAGTCGGCCTTGAAGTTTGCTGAAACCTATCAGTTTGTTGCATAAAAGCACCCGTTGCCGCACTGATGGTTGACTGGATCGGGTAGGATGCAGGCCTAATGCCTGTCTGATTGCATGTTCCATGTCTTTGCAAATAACGTCTCCCAAGAATCTGCCGAATGTTGATCGATCATTATTGATCGATGGTCTAAAGGCGCTTGCCGCGCAGACGATTGTTATTCATCACCTGGTGTCTTATGGACCAATGGCTGAGGCGACGGGTGTGGCTGCGCCCGGGTTGGTTTCCTGGTTTGGTTATTACGGGCGCTGGGCGGTTCAGGTGTTTCTGGTGCTGGCCGGCTATTTAACGGCACAGACATTGTGTGCGCGAGAGTCAGGTTTGCGCTGTATTCAGATTGTTGGTTGATGAATTATTATATCATTTTTACCTAAATGCTAAGTGAGAGCGAAGATGGATAGCCAGTCCTTTCAAAAACTTGTGAACGAACTGGAAGGTCTGACACCAACGCAGCGCGAAGCGCTGATGACCCGAGTGAGAACGCTCGCGGATCACGACGATAGTCAGCGACTAATCGATGAGCGACTTGGTGGTCAGATTCATTGCCCTCACTGTGCAAATGATGCCATTGTGAAATTTGGTAAGCTGCGGGGGCAGCAACGCTAAAAAGAGATCCCCCGTTCACCAAAAAAGCGGGGCGGTCCAGATAAGGACATGCCAGCAACAAAGAGGGTGCCTGTGCTGGTTGCAATGCAACGTGGCAGTCGCTTAACCCATGACTGTGTGTTGGATTCCGTCAATGCCTTTGCTTTGACGGCGGCATTACGTCCCGCATTGAGCAAAGATGCGGTACTCAGCAGCGATGGCAACCCTGGCTATGGTGTCGCCGCAAGAACTCTTGGTATTGAGTCTGGCTAGTTATCATGGCCCAGGTGGAACGGAATCTTGGCATGTACAGAACGTCAACGCCTATGACAGCCGCCTAAGAACCTGGATGGTGCGATTCAAAGGCGTCGCCACCAAGTATCTGCACAATTACCTCGGGTGGCGTCGATTCATTGATCGCTTTCGCGACAATGTCACTGCACAGCAGTTCCTGTTTCATGCGCTACGAACTGAGTACGTCAACTTATAATCTGAATACAGCGGGCTAGCCTGGGCTAACGGGCGTATTGCAGGAATTAGCGGTATTCTGGGGCATGTCGTTGAGCTGATCGTTCAGCAAAAACGAGAGCCTTTTGGTTGGAGAATTGCTTTCCTTATCGGGCTTGTCGGTGCACCTGTTGTCTGGACTATGTTTGCGGCATTGCCAGCGACTGAGCAACAGACGGGATTTATGGGTCTTGTCGTTGGTGGTGTTTTGGTGGGGCTCGGTACACGCTATGCCAATGGTTGTACGAGTGGTCATGGCATTTGTGGGTTGTCCCGTTTCTCCTTGCGCTCACTTATTGCCGTTTGTAGCTTCATGGGGTCAGCGGTGGTAACGGTCTATGTGCTACGTCACCTGTTGGGGGTGTCGGTATGAGTCGTGCTATGCAATGGATGACCGCTGGGCTCGCCGGTTTGATATTAGGCTTAGGGCTGATTTTGTTGGGTATGGCAAATCCGGCCAAAGTCATTGGTTTTCTTGACGTTGCCGGGCCTGGTTTAGTACTTCTGGGTGCAGGCATTCCTGAAGGGGTGATTTATGTCGCCAGTTTGCTGGCTGGGATGATACTCCATAGTCTGATTGAGAAACTGCGTCATAGTGCATAGTTTCGTTTGACGTGGGGGGCGTGCTTGGCTAGAATCGCAGCTCTTTAATCCCCCCCAACTGAACTTGGAGTCAGACTATGAGCGACAACAATAATCCCGTCCTGGCCCTCATCGATGAACAGGTGAAAGGTCACTCGGTTGTCCTTTATATGAAGGGCACCCCACAGTTTCCACAGTGTGGTTTTTCCCAGCGAGCTTGCAAGTTGTTGCGTGAGTGTGGCGTCAGCAGTTTTTATAGCGTTAACGTGTTAGAAAACGCCGAAGTGCGCGAAGGCGTTAAAGTTTATGCGAATTGGCCAACGATTCCACAGCTGTACGTTAACGGCGAATTTATCGGCGGCAGCGACATCATGATGGAAATGTATCAAGCGGGTGAACTGCAAGCGTTGCTTGACCCATATAAAAATTAAGCACCTCTAGTATTTTTCTAGGAGTGCTCAGAAACGCCGGCCTGCATTGAGCAGCCCGGCTTTTTTTATTTAAGCCAGGCGTTTTTTAGCACGCTCTATGGCGGCTTTAACCTGAGTCGGGGCTGTGCCGCCAATATGATCACGCGCTGCCAGAGAACCACTGATCGTCAGCGCATGCACGACATCAGCCTCGATCAATGGTGAAAATGCCTGCAGATCAACCAGTGTCAGGTCGGCAAGATCAACACCCTTTTGTTCAGCTGCCTTTACCGCCAGGCCAACCGCTTCGTGCGCCGCACGGAAGGGTAAGCCCTTACGAACCAGATAGTCTGCCAGGTCTGTTGCTGTAGCAAACCCTTGGAGTAGTGCAGCAGCCATTGGTTCCGGGCGAACGGTGATGCCGGGTACCAGATCGACAAAGATGCGCAGAGTATCGGTGAGGGTGTCTGCTGCATCGAACAGGGGTTCTTTATCTTCCTGGTTGTCTTTGTTGTAGGCCAGTGGTTGGCCTTTCATCAGAACCAGCAGTGTATTCAGATCCCCGATGACCCGGCCGGTCTTGCCCCGTGCCAGTTCTGGCACATCCGGGTTTTTCTTTTGCGGCATGATTGATGAACCGGTGCAGAAGCGATCTGCCAGCATCACAAAGCCGAAGCGTGGCGTCATCCAGAGCACCAGCTCTTCAGAAAAACGCGATAGATGGATCATTGCCAGCGATGCAGCGGCACAGAACTCAATAGCGAAATCACGATCTGAAACAGCATCTAGCGAGTTTTCGCAGACAGCCTCAAACCCCAGTTGTTCAGCAACAAAGTGGCGATCGATGGGATAGGTTGTCCCGGCAAGGGCAGCGCTGCCCAACGACAAGCGGTTGACGCGGCGACGAAGATCGGTGAGACGCTCGGCGTCACGTGCCAGCATTTCTACATAGGCCATCAGGTGATGGCCGAAAGTAACGGGTTGGGCTACTTGCAAGTGTGTAAAGCCAGGCATGGGCGTATTCGCATGCTGCTCTGCCAGGGTCACTAAGGCCATTTGCAGTCGTTTGAACAGTTCGATCAGTGTGTCGATGCTGTCGCGCAACCAGAGGCGAATGTCCGTAGCGACCTGATCGTTACGGGAGCGACCTGTGTGCGAACGTTTGCCGGCATCGCCGACCAGGCTGGTCAGGCGGTGTTCAATGTTGAGGTGCACATCTTCCAGATCCAGAGACCAGGTAAAAGCACCGCTTTCAATTTCGCCCAGAATCTGCGCCATGCCACGTTCGATATCCGCCAGATCCTGCGCGCTGATAATGTGCTGCTTGGCCAGCATGCGGGCGTGTGCCAAAGAGCCACGAATATCCTGCCGCCAGAGACGTTGATCAAAATCAACTGACGCCGTATATCGTTTGACAAGCTCCGACATGGGTTCGTCAAAGCGCCCGGCCCAGGTGTAAGGGGTCGAAGCGGAGGTCTTTTCGTTGGCGGACATGGCAGAAGAGAGTCTAGTGGCTACAAACCCCACATTATAAGGGAGTCCGCGTGCTAGCATTACATTCATTGAGGGTAATCGTGCCCTTTGCTTTTGTGAAATCGTTTTATGCCAGCCCCATTGATTATCGCCTCTAGAGAATCGCGCCTTGCCATGTGGCAGGCGGAGCATGTACAACGCCTTTTGCAGGCGCAAAACCCAACACGGGATGTGCAGATTCTGGGCATGACCACCCGCGGTGACCAGATTCTTAATCTTCCACTAGCGGCAATCGGTGGCAAGGGGCTTTTTATCAAAGAGCTCGAAGTTGCAATGGCTGAAGGACGCGCTGATCTGGCGGTTCACTCGATGAAAGATGTGCCAATAGAAATGCCGGAAGGCTTTGTTTTGGCAGCGATTAGTGAACGCGAAGACCCCCGGGATGCCTTAGTCAGTCCAAAGTATGAATCCCTGTCGGCCTTGCCAGCGGGAGCCGTTGTTGGCACCTCAAGTCTACGCCGTGAGACGCAACTTCGTGCACGTTTTCCTCAACTAGTGATTAAGCCGCTACGCGGCAATCTGCATACGCGTCTACGCAAATTGGATGACGGTGAATTTGACGCCATTATCTTGGCAGTGGCAGGCCTGGTGCGCCTAGGCCTAGCAGATCGTATTCGCGCACGGATCGATTCGGCAGATATGCTGCCGGCACCAGGGCAAGGGGCTTTGGGTATAGAGATCTGTGAAGGCCAGCCAGAAATGCAACGGATTGCTGATGGGCTTGCGGATGAAGCGACCGCGGCCTGTGTGCGTGCAGAACGCGCCTTTTCTCGTCGTTTGGGGGGGAGCTGCCATTTGCCGATCGCCGGTTTTGCTGTGACTGAGGACAATCAGCAGTTCTGGCTGCGCGGGTTGGTCGCTTCGGTCGATGGCACCAAGATTGTGACAGGTGAATGTCGTGGTGCTTGGTCGGAAGCAGAAGTCCTTGGGGTTGCCCTAGCGGAATCCTTGTTGGCGCAAGGAGCGGATGCGCTGATTTGCCAGATTAACGAAGGGTAAAGATGCCGCAGCCGCTGACCGGTCCTCTAGTTGGGCAGCATATTCTGGTCACGCGACCGGCGGGTCAAGCCGCAACCCTGATGGCAGGCATCGAGCAATTAGGTGGGCGCGTCACGCATATTCCTTTTTTGGCAATCAAAACGGCTGCTGATCTGAGTGATCTCAAAAGCATTGCTGCACATTTAGAAACGTATCGGGCCTGTATTTTCGTTAGCGCGAATGCAGTACATTCGGGGTGGTCGATATTGACGGGCCATCAACCATGGCCAGAAGTTTTAGCGGCAGCTGTTGTTGGCCCCGGAACGGCGCGCGTGTTGCGCCAATTGGGTGTAAGCCAGGTGGTACAGCCAGAGGCACAGTTTGATAGCGAAGGGTTGCTGGCACTGCCATTTTTTTCACCCGAGCAGTGCGAGGGCCGTGCTTTCGCATTGATTCGGGGTGAGGGCGGCAGGGATTTACTTGCCAGGACATTGCGCGAACGAGGCGGTTGGGTTGATGAGGCGAGTGTCTATCAGCGTTCGTTAGATCCAAATGCTGTTATAAGTGCCTCGCGACCGATGGAGATCGATCAACCGTCAGTCATGGTCGTTACGAGTAGCGAATCATTGCAGCGATTCATGGGGGCGGCCCCTGATAGCTTGGCACAAGTGATGCGTCGACTCACTTTGGTCGTCCCCCACGCTCGCATTGCTCAAGGTGCAACAGACCTCGGGTATGAAAACGTTGTCGTCTGTGAGGGTGGGGATGAAGGCATATTGAGATTTCTACAAACGTATAATGAATGATCGTTAACCGACGAGCCTGAAATGGAAGCGCTATGACTGATGCCCACGATACTGAGCACACAAAATCTGTCCCTAAGGAGCCGAATAAGAAAGGCGCTCCACGGAGCCGTCGCTGGATTGTTGTTGTCCTGGCATTGTTGGTTTTGGGTGTGGCGGGTCAGCAAGTCTGGACCCTAAGGCTTTGGGAAGGGTTGAACCGTGAGGAAACCGCGGTAGTCACCGTTGATAGCAGGTTAGCGATGCTGGAGTCGGCATTAGCCAATCAGCAACAGATGCGCTATGAAATTGAGGCGTTGCGTCAGACGCTTCAACAAGAGCGCCATTTACTACAGTTGGATCGGATTGAAGAGCGGCTGGATACAGGGTGGCAGCTCTGGGTTGCCACCGGGGATAGCAAAGCGCTGGTGAATGCGCTTAAAGAAGGTCAAAGTACACTCGCGAGTGACCCGACTTCAGCGGCACAGGCCTTGCGCTTGGCCATGGGCCGGGATCAGGCGGAGATTCAGTCGCAACACATGACCGATCTGCGTGAGAGCATCAAGCAGCTGGATGGGGTCATCGCCAGTATCAATCAATTACCTTTGGTACAGGATCGTCGTTTGCCACAAACCGAGCCGGTGCCTTTAGAGTCGTCAATGGGAGCTCCTGCTGACACACTCATGGAAAAGGCTCGACTAGTTGTTTCTGGACTGGCAGAAGAACTCTGGCAGTCTATTCGTGGGATGGTGCGTATCCAGAGGCTAGATCGTGCTGAAGCAGCATTGATTGCTCCAGATCAACGTGTGTTTTTACAACAGGGCTTGCGCTTACTGCTGCTAGATGCGCGACATGCATTGGTTCAACGAAATACAGCAACTTACCAGCAGACGCTCAGTCAGGCCCGTGGCTGGATCGAGAAATATTATGACGCGAGTAATACGCTGGTAAAGACCGATCTATCGATACTGCAACGCCTGTCAGGATTGAATATTGAACCATCTGCGGTTAGCCTGGAGGCGACGCGTGCCGTTTTAGCGATGGCGCGTTCTGCAGCATCTGGTGAGCAATCGCCAGGCATCGATTCTCACGCGCTAGAAGCGACGTCTCAGAGCGAAACGAAAGCCAAAGGAGCGTCTGAATGAAAAGATTGCTACTTTGGGGGTTGGCGCTTGGTACGCTGGCAGTGCTGATTGCTGACCTCATGCACCGCAATGATGGCTATGCCCTGATTGTTTTCTCGACATGGCGCATCGAGATGTCGCTCAACTTTCTTGTGCTGATGTTCCTTGGCGCACTACTGATTGGTGCAGTGTTGCTGAAGGTGCTGCAAGGTACCCTGCGATTGCCGGGGCGAATTGCCCGTTACCGGGCTTTGCGTCGGCAGCGCCAAGGGGAGCAGGCATTTCTATTGTCATTACGCCTGCTTTTAGAGGGGCATTTCGAGGCCTCGATCAAGGCTGCGGAGCGCGCGCGTAAAGCCGGCTTTGCCAGTGGTTATGCGGATTTTCTGGCGGCTCGGGCAGCGCAAGGGCTGGATGACCCGGATAGAGCGGCCGTCTGGCTTGGAAGAGTGGATGCTGATGATGGTGCGTTGGTAGCGGCACGTTTGCAGCAGGAAGCCGAGATGCTCGTTGCCCGTCGTCAGTATGAGGCGGCCCTGCAAGTGCTAACGCTGTCTCAACATGAGGTTAAGCCACCTAGAAGCACGGCAAATTTGCGTACCGAGCTTCGTGCTTTGCTAGGCACCGAGCGCTGGGAAGATGTGCTACTACAAGTACGTTCCTTGCGACCCAGAGATGGTTTGTCACAGGGTTTTCTGGTGAGCTGTCGTCGTCAGGCGCATCTCGGTAATCTACGTCACTATCGGAGCGATCAGCAGCGCTTTGCAATGTATCTGGTGCAGATTCCGCACAATGAGTGCGATGAAGATCTGCTAGAAGCAGCCGATACCATGTTGAGCCGTATGGTGACCGACGAATGGACGGCCAAGGCGCGCGAATTCATTGACGCGCGGAAGCCGGCTTAAGCCAACCAATCCCGATGCGGTAAGAAGTCGGTATACAGGGCCGCTTCTGGAGAGCCGGCTTCTGGTTGCCAGTCGTAACGCCACTTCACAATCGGTGGCATGGACATCAGAATGGATTCGGTGCGGCCACCGGATTGCAGGCCAAAAAGTGTGCCTCTATCGAAAACCAGATTGAATTCAACATATCGGCCGCGACGATACGCCTGAAAATCGCGTTCACGTTCACCCCATAGGATATCACGGCGACGTTCCAGTAGCGGAGCATAGGCTTGCACAAAGGCATCACCGACTGAACGGGTGAGCGCAAAGCTGGCGTCAAAACCGGGTTCATTCAGATCATCGTAGAAAATCCCGCCAACACCGCGCGGTTCATTCCGGTGCTTCAGGAAAAAATATTGATCACACCAGGCCTTGAAGCGTGAGTGATAGGCCTTCCCATGGGGCGCCAAAGCATCACGGCAGGTCTGGTGAAAATGCACAGCATCCTCATGGAAGCCGTAATAGGGTGTCAGATCCATGCCGCCGCCGAACCAGAATACGGGGGCTACATCGGGTTGGTCTTTGGGCGGGTGGGCAACAAAGTAACGCACATTCATATGTGCTGTCGGACAATAGGGATTACGCGGATGCATCACCAGCGACACCCCCATGGCCTCATAGGGCCTTCCTGCCAGTTCGGCCCGGTGGGCCGAAGCAGAAGGCGGTAATTGATCGCCCATCACGTGCGAGAAATTAACACCGCCCCGTTCGATGACATTGCCTTCTTCAATCAGGCAGGATGTACCACCGCCGCCTGCAGGGCGAGTCCAGCTATCGCTCCGGAAAGGTTTGCCATCGAGCGACGAAAGCGCATGAACAATCCGCGACTGTAAGTCCTGCAGATAGGCCTGAACGGCCGTTGAACGTTCATTCCCAGTCAGTTTGCTCATAGAATTGACGCTTAGCGGTTGATGGCGCGGTAGCCAATGTCCTTGCGGTATTGCATACCGTCGAATTGAATCGTAGCAGCGGCTTCATAAGCACGCTTTTGTGCAGTAGCTACCGTGTCGCCAAGTGCGGTAACGCACAGGACGCGACCCCCATTGGTGACGACGTTGCCATTCTCATCAGCCGTGCCGGCATGAAAAACGTGGGCATCTTCGCCGGCAGCATTACCCGTCGGTAGACCGTAAATCACATCACCCTTGCGCGGGGTTTCCGGGTAGTTCTGAGCGGCCATCACGATGCCCAGAGCAACGCGGGAATCCCATTCGGTATTGGCTTGATTAAGGGTGCCGGCAATCGCGTGTTCGAACATTTTGACGGCATCAGACTTCAAGCGCATCATGATCGGCTGTGTTTCCGGGTCACCCATGCGGGCGTTGAACTCCAGGGTTTTTACTGAACCATCTTTGCCAATCATCAGGCCGGCGTAGAGAAAACCAGTAAAAGGAATGCCATCGGCTTCCATGCCGCGTACGGTTGGCAGAATGATGTCGTGCATGGCCTGTTCGTGTACCGTCGGCGTTACGACCGGTGCAGGGGAGTAGGCACCCATGCCGCCCGTATTGGGGCCGGTGTCTCCATCGACAATCCGCTTATGATCCTGGCTCGTCGCCATCGGCAATACATTTTTGCCATCGACGAGCACGATGAAGCTGGCTTCTTCGCCATCCAGAAAGTCTTCGATAACAACCCGAGCACCGGCGCTGCCGAGCTTGTTGTCCGAGAGCATGTCATCAATTGCGGCGTGCGCTTCATCGAGCGACATCGCCACGACAACGCCTTTGCCGGCGGCTAGGCCATCAGCTTTGATAACAATCGGCGCGCCTTGGCGATTCACATAGTCATGAGCCGCAGTAGCCTCGGTAAATGTTTCGAAGCCGGCAGTTGGGATCTTGTGGCGGGCCATGAAGCGCTTGGCGAAATCTTTGGAGCTTTCCAGCTGTGCAGCGGCTTTGGTCGGTCCGAAGATCTTTAGGCCGCTGGCGCGGAACACATCAACAATGCCAGCCGCAAGCGGGGCTTCAGGGCCAACCACCGTAAGATGGATTGCGTTTTGTACAGCGAAATCTGCCAGTGCGTTAATGTCCGTGACCGGTAGATTCTCGAGTTTCGGCTCGCATGCCGTACCGGCATTCCCGGGAGCCACAAATACTTTAGTGACGCCTGCAGCTTGTGCTAGTTTCCAGGCGAGGGCATGTTCACGGCCACCAGAGCCAACGACGAGGATTTTCATGGAGCGATCCTGCGAATTAAATGGGTTGATGCGTACAACGAACTATTTGAACGAGTACTTGGCCCACCAGAATAAGACGTTACCGTTACCCTGGCCGCCGGGAATGTAGGTCATCTGGACATCGATCGGGCCGTAGCCGGCAGTGATCATTGGCAGGATGCCTGGTGTGGGTGCGTAGCTATTAATATCGGAGCGCATGAATAGGAACACCGTCGCGCCGATACCAATGCGCGACTGTTCATTAATCGGGTTTCACGTCGGTACCCAACCATAACCGGCCATGTATATTGGTTGCGAATGGGAATCCTGGAACCCCATTACGTAAACACCTTTTCAGTTGCCGCTGGCGTTGTACCAGCCTTTGCCCAAGCCGCCGCCAGCGGGGTATTCGTTATAGCTCGCACATTTTTCAGGGGTGTAAGCGAATGGTAGGTGGTAGCTCCAGAAAGGGACGTATAGCTCTACGTCACCTTTGGTCCACAAGTCAGAAAGATGCTGGCCTGCAGTGTCCCATGCCGAGGCATACCAGGATTTGTTTTCCGTGCTTTGAGGTGCATTGAGTGAGCCCACAACCACAACACTTTGTGGTGTGCCGGATGCAGCATCCGATTGGCCTTCAGCGGCTGATACCGTCGCGGGTTCAGCGGCTTCCTCTGCATAGACAGTTGCTGTAAAGGTTAAGGACAGCGCTGCCAGTAAAGCAGTAATGAGACGGGAACGATTTATGGCGGTGGCTACTGAATAGTTAATCGAAATTAGTGACGGAAGTGACGTGCGCCGGTAACGACCATGGCCAGACCATGTTCGTCAGCGGCTGCGATGACTTCTTCGTCACGCATAGAGCCGCCCGGTTGGATCACGGCTTTAGCACTGGCTTCTGCCAGTACGTCCACGCCATCACGGAACGGGAAGAATGCATCAGACGCCACCACAGAGCCTGCCAGAGAAAGCTTAGCATTGGCTGCCTTGATTGCGGCGATACGGGTTGAATCAACGCGGGACATCTGGCCGGCACCAACGCCAAGCGTCATGCCGTTACCGCAGAAGACTATAGCATTCGATTTAACGAATTTTGCAACGCGGTAGGCAAAAAGCAGATCGGCGATTTGCGCGGGTGTGGGTTGAGCTTTGGTAACGACTTTGAGATCGGAGGCCTGAACATTGAAGGCATCCGGCGTCTGTACGAGGAGGCCGCCACCAACACGCTTCATCTCGAGGGCGTGATAAACGGGGCTGTCGCCTTCTGGCAGTGGTACGGTGAGCACCCGCAGATTGGCTTTGGCGTTAAGTAGTGCCATGGCTGCCGGTGTAAACGCTGGAGCGATCAGCACTTCAACGAAGTGCTTGCGTTCGTTCATGGCTTCGATCACATCTACATCCACGGGGCCGTTGAAGGCGATGATGCCGCCAAAAGCCGAAGTCGGATCGGTCTGGAAGGCTTTTTCGTAAGCTTTGAGCAGATTGCTATTTACTGCTACGCCACAAGGGTTGGCGTGCTTAACGATGACGCAAGCAGGTTCGCGGAAAGTCTTTACACACTCCCAGGCGGCATCCGCATCGGCGATATTGTTGTAAGACAGTTCTTTGCCACCATGCTGCGTGTAGTTGGCAATGGCGCCAGCAGTTGGTGTGCTATCCCGGTAGAAAGCTGCTTTTTGCAGGGGGTTTTCGCCATAACGCAGGGTTTCGCTGCGGTCGAAAGCCAGTTGTAGATGGCTTGGGAAGATCGATGGTGTTGGTGCTGCTTCGGCAGGTTTGGTTTCAACGTCCGCATCCAGGCCGGTGAGCCAGTTGGCAATGGCCGAATCGTAACGCGCGGTATGCGTGAAGGCTTTTTTAGCCAGGCCAAAACGGATGGTCAGCGATAGCGCCGCGCCATTGGCCTTCATTTCTTCAATCAGACCGGCGTAATCTGCCGGATCAGTGACGATCGCAACACCGTTGTAATTTTTGGCCGACGAACGCACCATGGCCGGGCCGCCGATGTCGATGTTTTCAATGGCATCTTCCAGTGTTACGCCGGCTTTTGCCACGGTTTCGCGGAACGGGTACAGATTCACGCAAACCAGATCGATCATCGGAATGCTGTGTTTCTCAATGGTAGCCATGTGTGCTGGCAGGTCGCGACGTGCCAGAATGCCGCCATGGACTTTCGGGTGCAGCGTTTTGACCCGACCATCCAGCATTTCAGGGAAACCCGTGTAGTCGCCGATTTCGGTGACTTTCAGGCCGGCATCGCGCAGTAGCTTGGCTGTGCCACCGGTAGATAACAGGGCAACACCCTGTGCATCTAACGCCTGAGCGAATTCGAGAACGCCGGTTTTATCGGAAACGGAGAGCAGTGCCTGACGGATTTTCATGATGAGGGTGAGATAGGTTCAAAGAAAAATGATTTATAGCAGTCCGTGATCAGACAGCTTTTTGCGAAGCGTATTGCGGTTAATGCCCAGAATCTGCGCGGCAACGGTTTGATTGTTGCCAGCCTGACGCATAACGACTTCAAGCATCGGGCGCTCTACGCAGGTGAGCACCATGTCATAAACCGTTGTAGCCGGTTCACCACTGAGTTCAGTGAAGTACTTGTCCAGTGCGCAGGTGACGGCCTTGGCCAATTCGGATGGGTTCTGGGTGCTCATGCGGCCAGCTCCTCATCGTTGGTATCGCTGCTGATGTCATAGACCAGGTGCTCGTGACGCTGTCCGAGGCCACTGAAAAAATCCTGAACCATCGTACGTTGTTCGATCACGGAATCCAGACGGTTCATCTGGTGACGAAAAGTAGCTGAGCCACTGAGTCCTTTGGTGTACCAAGAGATATGCTTGCGAGCAACGCGTACGCCAGTCTCGGTGCCGTAAAACTCGTAGAGGTCTTCCAGATGCTCCAGCAGAATGCTCTGGATTTCGGTGACAGCGGGTGGTGGCAATTTTTCGCCAGTCGCCAGGTAGTGTTCGATCTCGCGGAAGATCCATGGGCGTCCCTGTGCGGCACGACCGATCATGACGCCATCAGCACTGGTTTTTTCGAGGACGGCTTTGGCTTTTTCCGGGGTGGTGATGTCGCCATTGGCAATCACCGGAATGCGTGCAGCAGCCTTAACAGCAGCAATCGTGTCGAATTCGGCTTCGCCGCGGTATTGCTGGCAACGGGTGCGGCCATGCACGGCCAGTGCATGGATCCCACTTTCTTCAGCGATGCGCAGAATACTCGGGGCATTTTTGTTTTCGACGTTCCAACCGGTTCGAATTTTGAGCGTGACCGGAGTATCCGGTACGGCATTAACGACGGCCGTTAGAATTTTCCCGACGAGGGTTTCGTGTTGGAGCAGGGCGGAACCCGCCATCACATTGCAAACCTTTTTGGCCGGACAGCCCATGTTGATATCAATGATCTGGGCGCCGCGGTCCGCATTGTGTTTCGCCGCTTCGGCCATCATGGCCGGATCAGCCCCGGTGATTTGTACTGAGATCGGTGAGACTTCCCCATCGTGATTTGCGCGGCGCTGTGTTTTTGCGCTGCCGTAGAGCAGAGAATTGGAGGTCACCATTTCCGAAACGGCCAAACCTGCGCCCAGCTTTTTACAAAGCTGACGGAATGGGCGATCTGTTACGCCGGCCATCGGCGCAACGAACAGATTGTTTCGAAGGTTGAAACCAACAAATTTCATGGCTCGGGTGCAAAAGGGAAAATTTTGCATTGTAACCCAAAAACCTGATTTTTGCCTAAATTTTAGTCAATTTTGTTACGCCGCAGGAATGGCGCCGCGTGCTTCAAGGTTAAGGCCAGGCGCGAGCCCCCCAGATCATGCGACGCGCCACAAAATGCCGAAGGGGGCTGATCAGATCCAACGCGCTCAGACCAATACCGCGAACGGTGTTGAGTAAAGGAAATGGCGTGGAGAAAGCGCGCACAATGCCGTCGGTGAATGCCGCTGCACCGTAGCGGTCCAGCTGGCGAGCCCGTGCATAGGGGGTGAGTGTGTGGGTCGACCCTGGGTCCATCGCATGTCGCAGATGCTGTGCCAGCAAAGCCGCATCGCGTAAGCCCAGATTAAAGCCCTGGCCGGACACCGGATGCAAGGTTTGCGCGGCATTCCCGATCCAGAGTTCGCGGTTATTCAGTGCGGATTGTCGTAAGCGCAGCTTCAAGGGGAAGCTGGCGCGTGGGCCCACATCCGTAAAACGTGCCTGCGCGCCGATGGCAGCCTGGATGCGTGTCAGAATTTCAGCGTCATCCAGTTGCAGTAAAGATTCTGCATCGGCTTCGGGTACGGTGTATACAACGGAAACCCGTTTGCCATTGACCCCGTCAACAGGTAACAACGCCAAAGGGCCCTGTGGTGTAAAGCGCTCCCAGGCACGTTGATGGTGGCTCTCTGCCAAACCAGCTTCGAAAATCAGCGCGCGTTGGCTGTAGCTCCGGGCAATAACGCCCTGTTGGTCATCGGGCGGGATGCCTTCGGCGTGAACGATCAGTCGTGCGCGAATCGTCCGGTCGCCGAGCTGTAATGTGCGGAAAAATGGATCGGCATCTGCGGCAGGCTCAGCCACATCCGCGCGGCTGTTATCCAGGCAAGAAAGCTGATCCGGATTGCGCGCAATCGACTGTTTGAGCGTATCGTGCAGACAGCGGATTAACGCGCCATAACGCACCACATAACCCAGCGCGGGGATGCGATAGTCCTTGCGGTCAATCAGCGTGCGTCCGAAGCCGCCGTTTTGTGAAATATGAATGGTTTCAATCGGGGTGCATCGGCCATCACCCTGGCCCGTGGGCACCGGCCAGGCATTTTCAGGGGCCAATAGTTGGCGAGCGCTTTCCGAAAGTGCCAATGCACGCGGGTCGTTTTGTCCGGCATCCAGACTGCGTTGTTCCAGAAGCAAGACCCGATGGCGCGTGCCGGCTAACAATAGTGCCAAGGTGCTGCCTACCGGGCCAGCGCCAAGAATGACGATGTTGTAAGTGTCTTTAGCCTTAACTGTCTGGTCGGTCATGATGCATCGGCCATCAGATGTTCAATATCAGCAATGGTTTTGGGAGCATTAATCGTCATTACCCGACAACCGGTATCGGTGACCACGACATCGTCTTCGATGCGGATGCCGATGTTATGAAAAGCAACAGGGACATCGTCTGCAGGACGCACATAGAAACCCGGCTCGATGGTGAGCGTCATGCCACTTTGCAAAGAAACCCATTCATTGTTTTCATGATACGGGCCGGCATCATGCACATCTAGCCCTAGCCAGTGGCTGGTACGGTGCATGTAGAAGCGCCGGAAGTCGCCAGATTCAATCACGCCATCAACGCTGCCCTGACAGAGTTTGAGATCGATCATGCCTTGAACGAGTACGCGGACGGCTGCATCATGCGGCGCATGAAATGCGGCGCCCGGGAGCGTTGCAGCAATAGCCGCTTCTTGTGCGGCGAGTGTGATGGCATAGAGATCACGCTGCGCGCTACTGAATCGTCCATTGACGGGAAAGGTGCGGGTAATATCTGAAGCGTACCCACTCACTTCGCAACCGGCATCAATCAGGACCAAGTCACCATCATGCAACCACTGATTGTTGGCGGTGTAATGCAGCACACAGGCGTTGGCACCGCCCGCAACAATCGCCGGGTAGGAAGGGGGGTGGCCGCCGGCTTGCAGAAACGCGTATTGGAGTTCTGCATCCAGTTGATATTCGTAAGTGCCGGGTGCGGAGGCACGCATGGCGCGGCAGTGTGCGTTGGCTGCAATATCTGCAGCACATTGCATCAGCGCCAGTTCGCCGGCATCTTTACTACGCCGCATGGGCTCGACCAGTGCGCGCCAATCAGCAATTAGGGTGGGCGCTTGTTTTCCAGCGTGGGATTGAGCGCGAGCCTCTTCAAGCCAGCGTCCTGTACGTGCATCCCATTCGGGGTTTATGCCAAGGCTATGCCAGAGCGTTTGGGCGCCAATCAGATGGTCGCTAACAACACGATCAAGATCATCTAAGTCGTAAGCGGCATCGAAACTAAAGCGCTCGCGTGCAGCGTTAGGGCCAAACCGAAACCCTTCCCATAGTTCACGTTCTTCATTCTTGGCGCGGCAAAACAATAAGCTCTGTGGGTTATCGGAAACTAATAACACCAGTACGGCATCGGGTTCTTCAAACCCGGTCAGGTACCAGAAATTGCTATCGAAGCGGAAGGGGTGATGCGTATCCCGGTTGCGAATCAATTCCGTTGAGGTGGGAATGATGGCAACGCCACGCCCGCTTTTGTGCATTTCTACGAGCAGCTGTTGCCGACGTCGCACGAAAGGCGATACGTCGAAAGCCTTTGGGGTTAGGGGTGCGAGCGGCGGAGGTAGCGAACGAATGGCAGGCATTGTGCATGAATGTTAAGTGAACGACTAATCATACCCCTGCTCATGGCTTATGAGTGTTGGCTTGCACGCAATTCGGCATCTAACGCAGCAAGCCGATCCGGGGTGCCCACATCTTTCCAGCGCCCGACATAGTGTTCACCGCTGACGCGGCATTCGGCCATCGCGGCACGCAGTAGGGGCGCAAGCTTGGCCGGTTCACCGCTGACCAGATCTTTGAATAGACTCGGGCGGTAAAAACCGATGCCGGCAAAGGTGAGCGCTGGCGCCTCGTTTGTTTTGTCCGTGACCCGATGGTTCTGTAGTGTGAAATCGCCTGTTGGGTGTTGTGGTGGATTGTTTACCAGCACTAGGTGGGCCAGATCTGATTCGCGCATCGCGACCTGCGTTATTGGCCAATCGCAGTAGATATCACCATTGATCACGAGGAAGGGCGCATCGTTGCCGCTATCCAGGTGCGGCAGCGCCTGACAAATACCGCCAGCCGTTTCCAGCGCACCAACAGGTTCGGCAGACCAAGTAATGGAGAGGCCCCATTGCGCCCCGTTGCCCAATGCTGCCACCAATTGTGCGCCCAGGTGGGCGTGATTAATCACGATATCTTTGAAGCCTGCGGCCGCCAGGCGCTCCAGGTGGTAAGCAATCAGGGGTTTATCTGCTGCGGGCAGCAAAGGTTTCGGGCAATGATCGGTTAGCGGACGCATCCGCTCCCCTCGACCCGCTGCCAGAATCATCGCGCGCATGCTGTCCCCTTAAAAGGTGTAACCGATCTGAAGATCGTGCGGTGATAAGCGTTCAAGGATCGGCACGAGCGGTCGTAGTTCAGCGTAGCGTTCGGCAGTGCGGTAGGCGTAATTGAAGAAACGCGGCAGGTCTTCCAGGTAGTGGCCTTTGCCATCCCGGTAGTTTAGGCGACAGAAGATACCCAGCACCTTCAGGTGACGTTGTAGCCCCATGAATTCATAGGCGCGCCAGAAATCACCAAAATCCGGGTGAACAGGTAAACCAGCTTTGCGGGCTTGTTCCCAGTAACGGATCACCCAATCCAGTTCGCGTTCCTCATCCCAGGAAATAAATGCATCGCGGAATAATGACACCACGTCATAGGTAATCGGGCCGTAAACCGCATCCTGGAAGTCCAGAATCGCCGGGGTAGCTGGGTCATCGGTCAGCATCATGTTGCGCGGCATGTAATCGCGGTGAACAAAGACCTGCGGCTGTGCCAGGGCAGAGGCTACAAGGGCATCCATCACACCATTCAGCCATCCTTGTTCTTTTCCCGTCAGCTCGATGCCTGCGTGACGTGCAATACACCATTCTGGGAAAAGAGCTAATTCACGGCGAAGGAGTGCTTCATCGTATGCCGGCAGAATGTCTGCCTTGGAGCTGGCTTGCCATTGAACGAGCGCCTTGATGGCGCCTCGCATCAGGGTATCGGCGGTTTTTGCATCCGCTGTGTGCAGTGTTTTCAGATAGCCAGTGCTGCCTAGGTCATTCAGGAGCAAATAGCCGTTATCCGAATCTGCGGCCAGAATCTTGGGAGCTACCAGGTCTGCGTCGGCCATAAGGCCGGCAATCTGGATAAAAGGGCGGACATTTTCCTTGTCAGGTGGGGCGTCCATAAGAATAGCCGTTTCGCCACCGGGCCAGGTAGCCCGGAAGTAACGACGGAAGCTGGCATCGGCAGAGGCGGGGGTCAGGACAGGCGTGCCTAGATGAAGTTGGCTTCGGGTGGCAAATTCGGTACCGGCTAGCAGGCAGGCGTCAGTCATGGTCGTCATTGTGTTCCAGGGGAGCCTAAAGGCTTCTTTAATGGGTAAAAATGCTAGAATTGAAAATATTTTACCTTGTGCGGGCAGGCGACAGAAAACAGTCGCTTTTCGTGCTTTATCTGGAATTAATTGTTGTCTATTGCTGTGCCATCCCGTTTACCCAAATTTCCCCGCGAATGTCTGACTCATGGCGCACCAGCGCCTAAGGGTGTGCGCTTGCCGCTGGCCGTTTGGGTAGCCACACTGACTTTGGGTGGTGCCACATGGGCTGTTAGTGCCCCAGTGTTTGCCCAAAGCACTGTGACGCCCGTGCGCATGGAGCTTTTGCTCGTGGATCCGGCGCTGCTGGGTGGCGCGCCCGCCACGCCGCCGTCCAGCGCGGCCACTTTGGGGGGCTTACCGACATCAGCGAGTGCCAGCAAAAAAACACTCGCTAAAAAAGCCGTTCAGCAGCCCATTATTCAGGCGCCACAGCAACAACCCGTGGTAACAGAAACGCTGCCGGTCGCCGAAGCGCCGGCTTCGGCACCAGCGCCGGCTTCGGCAAAGCCAAGCAAGGTGGCTGCAGCCCCCGTGAAACCGGAACCTCAGCCAGAGCCTGTAACGCCCGAACCTATTCCTGAACCGGCACCATCGCCAACACCGGCACCTGCGCCTTCGGCACCGAGTGCACCAGCCGCACCCCGATCCCCTGCGCCCACGCAGCCGGTTGCCGAAACAACGACCAAGCCGCAATCCCCCGCGCTGGCTAAAGACCAGACAGAACTATTGGCCGATGTCATCACAGGCCGTAATGATCTAGAGCTAACGGCAACAGACAATGCCGAATTGCGTCGCGATGGCACGACCCTTAATGCGGATCGTATTGTGTACAGCATCGTTGAAGACAATGTCGATGCGCAAGGCAATGTCCTCTACCGGGATCCGGCTCAGGGAACAACCATGGCGGGTACCGATGCCGACATCGTTGTGGCGGCGAGAACGGGTTATATCAATAATGTGAATTATGAAATTCGCCAGAAAAAACAGATTGCGCAGGTGAATCAAGGGCCTTGGTCGTTTAATGCGCCGCCCCTGGGTGCAATGCCTACGGCCAGTACAGGTGCCGCCGTGCCTATGGGGGGTACGAATGTGCCGACCTATGGCGTTGCAGCAAGTTCGACATTAACGCAACAGCCAGGCCAGCAGACAGCTATCAACGAAGCGGTCGCAAGCGGCGCTGACGCAGAGACACAAGCACAGGCAGCCAGTGCAGGTAGTTCAGCTTTCTTGCCCGGACAGTCACCGCTGGCGAAGATTGTCGAGACGATGTCCCATGGGCAAGCGGCACGCATTAACCTCGAAGGCGAGAACCGCTATCGGGCAGAAGATGCCACTTACACGACGTGCCCGGCGGGCGACAGTGGCTGGTATGCGCGTGCGTCCACATATCATCTGGATTATGAGCAGAATGAGGGTAGCGCGACCAATTTGTTGCTGTACTTCCAGAATGTGCCTTTCCTCTATATGCCGTACGCCTTTTTTCCGTTGGATCGTGGGCGGCATTCGGGCTTTCTCGCACCCAGCGTAGGCTCTTCGCAACTGAATGGCTTCCAGACAATAGTTCCGTACTACTTCAATCTGGCGCCGAATTACGATGCAACTTTCGCGCCTGCCATTTACGGAAGGCGTGGTGTTTCCTTCAATACGGAGGCGCGTTATTTGGGTAATACGGGTAATAGCCCCGTGCCAACATATACCGGTAAGGATGCATTTAATTATATGCCGAATGATCGGTTGATGAACCGGGATCGCTGGAGCTTTCTGTCGCAGCATCAACAGCAGTTTGATAACCTGTTGCCCGGCCTTTCGGGCGCATGGGATCTGCAAGGCGTCTCTGATTCCTATTACTTTACTGATTTGAATAACTCGTTAGCAGCGATGTCTCAGTCTTACCTGCCGCGTACTGGTCGGGTTAATTACGCGGCGCCCACATGGAATGCATCGGTAGAGGCACAGGGCTATCAGACCCTGAACTTTAACCCGAGCGCTTCCGTGGCAACGCCTTATCAGTTGCTGCCGCAGGTCAACTTCGCCATGAATCGTTCCCTGCTTAACGCAGCAGGGTTTAGTAATGTGCGGCTCAATGAACATGATGAATTGGAAGTGCTCTCTAGCAACGGCATGTTCGATCAACCGGCACGCATGGATGCATTAGTGTCGGCTAATAGCTCTTACTTCACGAACCAGACGCGATCGTATGTGCAGGGTAATCGCCTATGGGCTTATCCGCAGTTTGTGACCAGCTGGCAATCACCTGGTATTTACGTGACGCCTAAGGCGGGTGTGCACTACACGCAATACAACACCAATGCTGGCCAGCTAACAACCTCGGGTAGCGGTAGTACAACAGGTATTAATTCGGATAATGCGTCGCGGACCTTGCCTATCCTATCGCTGGATTCCGGGATGGTGTTCGACCGTAAAACGGAATATTTCGGCCGGACGCTGAAACAGACTCTGGAGCCGCGGCTCTATTACCTGTACGTGCCATATCGAAGCCAGACCAACTTACCATTGTTTGATACAGGTATCGCTGACGTGAGTTATGCGCAGATGTTCAGTGAAAATATTTTCACTGGGTGGGACCGTGTCTCGAATGCGAATCAGGTTACGGCGGCAGTGTCGAGCCGCTACTCGATGGATAAGACGGGTCAGCAGCTCATGGGCTTTAGCGTTGGCCAGCGTATTTTCTTCCAGCCGCAACAGGTGAATCTGTATTCGGCGCCAGGGCTTTCGACCAGTAGTTATGGCAGCAATGACTACTTTGTCCAAGCGAATGGTATGGTGGCACCATACACCTCGATTAATGGCTTTGCACAGGTCAGCCCTTACGCGCAATTGAGCTCTACCAGCAACAGTACCAAGGTGAACCGTATCAATCGTGCAAGTATTGGTGGAAGATTCCAGCCTAGTCGTGAAAACGTGTTGAATTACGCCTACCGCTACCAGAATCAGGATTACATTCCGGGCGCGCCCACGTCCGGGCCAGCTGCTGCTGCCGTCATGCAAAACGATGTGAGTGCGGCCTGGAAAATCTGGGGGCCTTTGCGCGCAGTAGGGCGTTATACCTATTCAGCTGTCCAATCATCACAGATCGAAAGCCTGGCAGGCATTGAGTACAACGCCTCCTGTTGGACGGCGCGGGCGGTATATCACCGTGCTATGACCTATAGTTCAACGCAGACCCCATTCCTCAAAACGAGTTTCTTTATACAGCTGGAACTCAAGGGTATGGGTAGCATTGGCTCTAGTCCGATGAATATATTACGTCGTAATGTCCCGAACTACACTCGTACCTCAGATGCGGCTTTCATGCCGCCGCTGACAGACCCTTACTATTGATCGATCGCAGACCATGAAGATGCCCAATCGTTTCAACGCTATGGTTGCAGTACTCTTTTCGGCCGTGTTTATGGTCGGCGTGGTTCAGGCTGCACCGGCCAATCCCGCGCCTGCGCAAAGAGTATCGCAACCGCAAACACTAGATCGCATTGTGGCCATAGTGAATGATGGCGTGATTACACAGAACCAGCTCAATACACGGGTGCGTTCGGCAACCATGCAGTTACATCGCCAGAAAGTACAACTACCCCCACCGGAGATTGTGCGTCAGCAGGTGCTCGATCAGATGATTACCGAACGGGCGCAGGTTCAAACCGCCAAAGAGGCTGGAATTCAGGTGGATGATTCAGATCTGGAACAGGCCCTGGTTCGTGTTGCTGCCAATCAGAAAATGACGCCACAACAGATGCATCAGACGGTAGAGAAAGATGGAATTGCCTGGCCGGATTTCCGGGAAGAGATTCGAAGCCAGATGATGATCGCCCGCGTGCGTGAACGGGAAGTCGATGCTCGCGTCAATGTGTCGCCGGGAGAAGTGGATAACTTCCTCGCGAACCAGTCAGCTACAGGCGGTAGTGAAGAGGTGCATTTGGCACATATCATTATTCGTATTCCTGAAGGTGCTTCCCCAGAAACGCTCAATAAATTACGGCTGAAAGCAGTATCGATTGATGAGCAGGCCAAGGCAGGCAAGGATTTTGCTCAGCTCGCGGCAACTTATTCAGAATCTAACGATGCGATGCAGGGCAGCGATCCGGGTTATCGTCCCATAGATAGTTTGCCGCAGGTGATGAGCTCGGCGATTGCTAATCTCAAACCGGGTCAAGTCAGTAATGTGGTGAGAAGCCCAAGTGGTTTTCATATCGTTAAGCTAATCGGTCGTAGAGGTGGCGCTGCTTTGCCCCAGATTCAACAGACGCATGCGCGTCATATCTTGATTAAAGTCACTGAAGTGACTTCTGAACCCGAGGCGCGTCAGAAAATTAATCAGGTTCATAGTCGTCTAAAAAACGGTGAAGACTTCGCAGCGCTCGCCAAGTTATATTCTCAGGATGGATCTGCCCAGAAGGGGGGCGATCTGGGTTGGTTCTATCCCGGCGATACTGTGCCTGCTTTTGATCAGGCTATGAATGCGCTCAAAATTGGCGAAATCAGTAATCCGGTTCAATCCCAGTTTGGTTTCCACATTATTCAGGTGCTTAAGCGTCGCACAACGGATGTGTCTCAAGAGCGCCAACGTCAGCGTGCCACCATGGCATTGCGCCAGCGCAAACTCGAAGAGGCTAATGATGAATGGATTCGTCAGGTGCGAGACCGCGCCTATGTCGAGATTCGTATGGATGATCAATGACACCGGTACGCCTTGCCATTACATCGGGTGAGCCAGCAGGAATAGGCCCTGATTTGTGTTTGCGGCTGGCTGATCGTGCGTGGGCGGATGAGTTGGTGGTGCTTTGCGATCAGCAATTGCTCGTAACACGTGCTACCGAAATAGGGAGTGACGTGCGCTTTTGCACGTATGATCCTAATCAACCTGTACAGCCATCGCAGCTCGGCGAAATAACTGTATGCGATATTAAATGCCATGAATCCGTGGTTACGGGGCAGCTCAATGCAGCGAATAGTGCGTACGTTATTGCGCTCTTAGATCGTGCAATTGCAGGGTGTCGGTCGGATGAGTTTGCCGCCATGGTCACCGCACCTTTACACAAAGGCGTGATTAGTGAAGCCGGGCGCCCATTCACAGGCCATACCGAATATCTGGCAGAGCAAACAGACACACCACTGGTGGTAATGATGCTGGCGGGAGACACGCCACATGGACCACTGCGCGTCGCGCTGGCCACAACCCATTTGCCGTTGGCAGAGGTGCCCGTAGCCATAACGCCAGAAATCTTAAGTGCCGTGCTGCGAATTCTGGATCATGACTTGCGTACCAAATTCGGATTGTTAATGCCACGCATACTCGTTGCCGGACTGAATCCCCATGCGGGTGAAGGTGGTCACATGGGGCGTGAAGAGATCGACACCATTATTCCTGTCCTTGAGCAATTGCGGACAGAGGGTATGCACCTGATTGGCCCTTTGCCTGCTGATACCTTGTTTACGCCTCGCGTTTTGCCGCAGGGTGATGCGGTGCTTGCCATGTACCACGATCAGGGTCTGGCGCCCCTCAAGTACGCTACCTTTGGTCAGGGTATTAACATTACGCTGGGTTTGCCGATTATCCGTACATCGGTTGATCACGGTACGGCGTTAGACTTGGCTGGTCGTCGCTTAGATGGTGACGCAACCGCGGCGGATCCGGGCAGTCTGTATGCGGCAGTAACGCTGGCTGCGCAATTGTCTTGAAAGCAGGCGCAATGAATCGACCTCTGAACAAACTGGCACAGGAAACAGGCCACAAAGCACGTAAGCGTTTTGGGCAGAACTTTCTGATCGACCAGGGCATCATTCATGGCATTGTCGATGCGGTGAATCCTCGGTCCGGCGAGCAGGTTGTGGAAATTGGCCCCGGGCTTGGTGCATTGACTCAACCCCTGCTGGAACGCGCAGGCCATCTCCACGTCGTTGAGCTGGATCGGGATCTGATCACCAGACTGGAGAAAAAATATACGCGTGAGCAGATAACCATTCACGCGGGGGATGCCCTGGTGTTTGACTTTTCAACGCTTGGCCCCGAGCTCAGAGTCGTGGGTAATCTTCCCTACAACATTTCGACGCCCATCCTGTTTCATCTGCTCGATAAGGTAGAAGCCATTCGAGATATCCACGCCATGTTGCAAAAGGAAGTGGTCGATCGCATGGTGGCGCCGCCAGGCCATTCGGATCGTAGCCGCCTTTCTGTCATGTTACAGCGTTACTGTTATCTGGAGCCCTTGCTTGATGTGCCGCCAGAGTCATTCGACCCCGCACCTAAAGTTAATTCAGCGGTTGTTCGCATGATCCCGCGCCCCATAGCGGAGCGGTTACCGGTAGACGAGACCGCATTACGTAATGTGGTGAATGCAGTATTTTCCCAACGCCGGAAAATGGTTAGAAATACACTCAAACCCTTGCTAACGAGTAAACAGATAGAGGCGGCGGGTGTTAACCCGATGGAACGCGCAGAACAGCTCAGCGAGGCAGACTTTGTCGCGCTGGCGAAGCAGCTGGCCTGATTAAAGCGTAAAGGTCGCGATCACCGGCGTGTGGTCTGAAGGCCGCTCAAGGACGCGCGGTGATTTATCAATCACGCATTCTGTGCAACGATCAGCAAGCGGTGAGCTGGCAAGCATATGGTCAATACGCAAACCGAAATTGCGGCGGAAAGCATTCATACGATAGTCCCACCAGGAAAAGCTTTTTTCCGCCTGTTTGAATTTGCGAAATACGTCGGTTAAGCCCAGGGCTTCAAGCGCGGCGAACGCTTCGCGTTCTGGAGGCGATACATGAATGGCTTCTTTCCAATCCGGGTGTGCATCTGCATCGGTCGGCGCAATGTTGTAATCGCCAATCACGCACAGGGATGAATGCGTATCGAGTTCGCTCTGTAGCCACGCAGTTAAGTGCTTGAGCCAATCGAGTTTATAGGCAAACTTTTCACTGCCCGGTGCCTGGCCATTCGGAAAGTAACCATTCACGACGCGCACGCCATTGATGGTGGCGGCAATAATGCGCTGTTGGGGGTCGTTATAACCGGGAATACCCCGTTGCACATCGCTGGCAGTCGCTCGAGATAGGAGGGCAACGCCGTTGTAAGTTTTCTGACCCGCAAACACGGCTTGGTACCCGGCCGCTTGAATCGCCTCGAGCGGAAATTTTGCATCCTCGCACTTGAGTTCCTGGAGACCAACAACATCAGGTTTAGCAGCATCTAGCCAATCCAGCAGGTGCGGTAGACGGACATTCAGCGAGTTGACATTCCAGGTGGCGATTTTCATAGTAGTCAGCAATGGGAGTTAGTGGCGGGCATCATATTCCGGTGCGGTAAAGACCCAATCGGCCTGCAAGTTCGTTTGTGAGAGTGCTATGTGTAAACGCGCACGCCATCGCATCGCACCCGTTACACAAACGGGGATGCTGCCGGTGCCGATCCATTGACCGTTGGCTTGCTGCTCGAGATGGACTCGAATAAGCCCCATGTCCATACTGTCATCCGTGAGGTCGATCCATACCGTTTCTGGTTTATTGGTGGTCAGTACACGTTCTGGTGGTGTTAGTGTGAATGAGAGTGGGGCGCTTACCGGGATTGGATGTGGTGTAATGCTGAATGTCCAAGGCACTTCTGATGCCACAGGCGTGATGATCGGCAACGGGCAAGCACTACGATTCAGATTGCAAGGTGGGGGTGTAATTTGGGTTGAAAGTGGCTCGTCAGCGACCATGCTCACTAATTGCGTCTTATAAAGTTGTGACAGCACAAGAGATAGGCCGAGCAGGATCATCGCAGCCTTTGGCCACCAACGACGTTTTGTTTTCCAGATGCCAGACATTTTCAGGTGATATCCCTCGTGGTTTCATGGGGGTGAGGCCGGTGCTGATTTCTAAGTAACACAATAAGCGCGCCCTCGCCGCCATCAACTGGTTTTGCCTGACAGTAAGCTAGCACCTCACGGCGTTGCACCAGCCAGTTACGTGTGAGTGTTCTTAAAACAGCTACTTGTCCCGGTGATCTCAAGCCTCGTCCTGTGACAACGCGTACGCACCGTTGTCCCTGAAGTAAACAGCGATTCAGAAACTTGGACAGTGCTTCACGGGCAGCATCACGCGTATGGCCATGAAGATCAATTTCGTTCTGAATGACCCAGCGTCCGCGCCGGAGATCGCGCAATACCTGCATCGATACCACTCGGTGCAGATAGGTGGGCTCATCGCCCCCCTCCAGGCGGTCTGCTAATTGGATTGGCGCATGAATGAGCTCGTGCAAAACGGCTTGCTCATCCAGTTGCCGCTGTCGTGCCACAGGCCGTGGCAGTTTCGGCGTCAGATCCGCTTGAGGGCTTGCCTTGAGCGGAGATCCGCATCAGACACATGGGCAAGAAACAGGGCTTGTTCTTCCTCGGTCAATTTTGCCGGCATGTGGATGTACCGGTCTACAACCCGAAGTCTTAAGCGGTTGGCGCCCAGGCGCGCAACGCCACATCCAGGCCTTGTGCCAGACTATCGAGGAAGCGTTCTGCATCCAGCGCAGCCATGCAACCAGTACCGGCCGAGGTAATTGCCTGACGGTAATTGTGATCCTGTACATCACCCGCAGCGAAGACTCCCGGTACGCTGGTTGCGGTAGCAAAACCGTTATTGCCCATGCGGGTGATGAGGTAACCGTTTTCCATCTCAACCTGGCCTGCGAACATATCGGTATTGGGCTTGTGGCCAATCGCGATAAAGACGCCGCGCAGTTCTTTATCTTTGGTGCTGCCATCAGCAGCCTTGATGCGTACGCCGGTCACGCCAGTGTTGTCACCCAGCACTTCATCTAACGTGGAATTCAGTTCTAGCGCGATCTTGCCTTCTTCAATACGCTTGTAGAGTTTGTCGACCATGATCTTTTCAGCGCGGAACTTATCGCGACGATGAATCAGCGTCACTTTGCTGGCAATGTTGGCCAGGTAGAGCGCTTCTTCGACAGCGGTGTTGCCGCCGCCGACAACCGCAACCTCTTGATTGCGATAGAAAAATCCGTCGCAGGTGGCGCAGGCAGAAACGCCGCGGCCAGCGAATTTTTCTTCCGAAGGCAGACCCAGATACTGTGCCGAAGCCCCGGTGGCGATAATCAGCGCGTCACAGGTGTAGGTACCAGCATCACCCACCAGTTCGAAGGGGCGTTGACCCAGGCGAACCGTATGAATGTGATCAAACACCATTTCAGTCTCAAAACGTGCTGCGTGCTGCTCGAAACGCGCCATAAGTTCTGGGCCCATCACGCCATTTACATCGGCCGGCCAGTTATCGACTTCGGTCGTGGTCATCATCTGGCCGCCTTGTGCCAGGCCCGTAATAAGGACCGGTTTGAGGTTTGTGCGGGCCGCATAAATGGCCGAAGTGTAGCCGGCAGGCCCGGAACCGAGAATCAGCAGGGGGATATGGCGGGCGGTGGCAGACATAAAAGCTCCTGGAAGTGGTGCAACCCTCTTGAGGGATGGCCGAAAAATCGTTAACTACAGGGATTATAATCGTTCCTTACGTCATCACCAGCCTGATATAGAGCTTTCCATTTATTCATGACTCGACTTTTCAGCCGATCCGTTACCCAGCGCATTGATGGCCCTTTGACGCTCCCGCAACGTATTAGAGCGTTGATGCAGGAAGCGCGCTGGGCTGTTCTGGGGTTTGTAGCGCTTGTCGCCGTGCTTGCCCTTTGGGGGTTTAACCCGGCAGATCCTGCCTGGTCGCATTCTGGCCCAGCGGGACGAGTCACTAATCCTATGGGCCGTTTTGGTGCCTGGATGGCCGACTTGTTGTTTTATCTGTTTGGTGGAGCAGCCTGGCTTTGGGCGCTATTACCACTGGTACTTATTCTGATTGGTTGGTCAGAGCGTAAACGGGCACTGCGTGAAGCGGTGGAACCGGAAGTGCGCCCACTCTGGCTGACGATGGGTGGTTTTTTAGCGCTGCTGGTTTGCATGTCGACATTTGCAGCACTCCGTTTTCATACGAGTGGTGCAACAATGCCAATGGGGCCAGGCGGCGTGGTGGGCAAAGGCCTTGCTACTGTTGTTGGACAAGCGTTCGGGTTTACCGGTGCTACCTTGATTATGGCTTGCCTGTTGTTGTTGAGTTGGCGTGTATTTAGTGGTCTACCCTGGATGGTGCTTTTTGAGCGAACCGGCACATTGATGGAAGGCGCAGTTGTCGGCGGTGGTCGCGCAGTCGAGAGTTGGCAAGATCGTCGTATCGGCAAGGAAGTGGCGCAACAGCGCGAGGCCACCGTTGAGTTAAAACGTGCAGAGCCTATGGAGCCGGTGTTTATTGAACCGGCAGCGCCTGTAGAAGTGCACGTATCCCGTAAAGCCGTGCAGCGCAAAGAGCGCGAGAAACAGGTGCCGCTGTTCCCTGAAGCAGTTGTCGGCGGCACTTTGCCACCGCTGAGCTTGCTGGATCCGGCGCAACCGCCGACCGACATGCCTACCGATGAGACGTTGCAGTTCACCTCACGCTTGATAGAAACCCGTCTGGGTGATTTTGGCGTCGAAGTGAAAGTGATTGCTGCCTATCCGGGTCCCGTGGTCACTCGTTACGAAATCGAACCTGCAGTTGGCGTTAAAGGTGCGCAAATCGTAAACCTGGCTCGAGATCTGGCACGTGCGCTGGCATTGGTGTCCGTGCGCGTGGTTGAAACCGTGCCCGGTAAATCCTGCATGGCGTTGGAACTGCCGAACCCCAAAAGACAAACCGTACGATTGTCGGAAATCCTTTCTTCCCGCCCGTATCACAACATGGGTTCGCCACTCACGGTGGCATTGGGCAAAGACATTGGCGGCGTCTCTATCGTTGCCGATCTGGCCAAAATGCCGCACTTGCTGGTGGCCGGTACCACAGGCTCTGGCAAATCAGTGGGCGTGAACGCCATGATTCTGTCGATGCTCTATAAGGCTGAACCAGAATCCGTGCGATTGATCTTGGTTGACCCCAAGATGCTGGAGTTGTCGATTTATGAAGGCATCCCGCACTTGTTGGCACCGGTAGTCACCGATATGCGTCAGGCCGCCAACGCGCTCACCTGGTGCGTGGCGGAAATGGAACGCCGCTATAAGATCATGTCTAAACTGGGCGTGCGTAATCTGGCGAGTGCCAACGAACACATCAAAGCAGCGGCGGAGAAAGGCGAACCGATCCCTAATCCACTAACGCTCACGCCAGAAGCGCCAGAGCCGCTACGTAGCATGCCGTACATTGTTGTGGTGATCGACGAATTGGCTGACCTGATGATGGTGGCCGGTAAGAAAGTAGAAGAGCTGATTGCCCGACTGGCGCAGAAGGCTCGCGCATCCGGCATACATTTGATTTTGGCAACCCAGCGACCAAGCGTGGATGTGATTACCGGTCTCATCAAAGCCAACATTCCGACGCGTATTGCCTTCCAGGTATCCAGCAAGATTGACTCGCGCACCATTCTTGATCAGATGGGCGCTGAAGCGCTGCTCGGCCAGGGTGACATGTTGTACTTGCCGCCGGGTACCGGGTACCCGCAGCGGGTGCATGGCGCTTTTGTGGCCGATGAAGAAGTGCCTCGCGTCGTTGATTACCTCAAGTCGATGGGCGCCCCGGAATACGAAGAAGGCATTCTCACGGGTGCCACCGAAGGCGATGGAGAAGGCGGCGAGGGTGGCGACAATGATGCCGAAGCAGACCCGCTGTATGACCAAGCCGTTGAAATCGTCCTCAAGAATCGTCGTGCCTCCATCTCACTGGTGCAGCGTCATCTGCGGATTGGGTATAACCGCTCGGCACGTCTGATCGAAGCCATGGAAAAGGCAGGGTTGGTATCCAGCATGGATGGCCGTGGTGGTCGCGAAGTGTTAGCACCTAACCGTGCCGGTGACGAGTAACCGCATGTTTTTTAAAAGGACCTCGCTCGCATTGTTGGCAACCTGCTGTCTGGCTTCTGGTTCGGCTTGGGCAGACAGCATTGCTGACCTCAAAACCTGGTTGCAGGGCACACGTACGCTCAAAGCCAACTTTGCTCAAACATCGGCGGGCGGTATTGGTGGTGGCAAAAGTCAGGGCACGATGGCCATTAGCCGTCCTGGCAAATTCCGCTGGTCGATCAATAAACCCTACTCACAGCTTATGGTGGGGGATGGTAGCCGTATCTGGCTCTACGACCCGGAACTCAAGCAGGTGATTGTTCGTAAATCCGAAAAAGCTCTCGGTGGCACACCGGTCGCGTTGCTGGCGGGCGATAACGATGCCGAGCAGCGATTTAATTTCAAAGCCGATGGCGAACATGCCGGTGCTGAATGGGTGATTGCAGAGCCTAAACAGAATGACACGGGCTTTGTACGTATTCGTATTGGCTTAGCCGGAAACGAACTCAAAGGCATGGTGCTGGAAGATAGTTTCGGTCAGGTCACCACCTTGGCGTTTACCAACGTGGTGCGTAATGGTGATGCTCCGGCCAGCCTGTTCCGCTTTACGCCACCGGCTGGCGCCGATGTGCTCAAACAATAAGCGCTATGGATCTATTTGCCGATGCTGCATCTAACGTAACGCCATCGGCGTATGCCCCGCTGCCCGAAAAATTGAGACCGCAAACGCTGGAAAGTGTGGTCGGGCAAACGCACTTGCTGGGGCCGGGTAAACCACTGCGTCTGGTACTAGAAAGCGGCAATCCGCATCCCATGATTTTCTGGGGTCCCCCGGGCACGGGTAAAACCACCTTGGCACGCCTAGTGGTCTGTCATTGCGACGCCGAGTTTCTCGCGCTGTCTGCTGTGCTGGCCAGTGTTAAAGAAATTCGTGAAGCCATCGCCTTTGCAGAAAAAGCCCGGCAGACGGGTCGGCGAACCATTCTCTTTGTGGATGAAGTCCACCGGTTCAATAAATCACAGCAGGATGCATTCTTGCCGCATGTGGAATCAGGGCTGGTGACCTTTATCGGGGCCACTACTGAGAATCCGTCTTTCGAAGTCAATGCCGCCTTGCTCTCGCGGGCCGCAGTGTACGTGCTCAAGTCGCTGACTAGTGAAGAACTTGCTGAGCTTTTTGATCGCGCTATGGCAACACTGCCAGACGCCAGAATCAGCGATGAGGCACGTACACGCCTGATTGGTGTGGCGGATGGTGATGCCCGTAAATTGCTTAATCTCATCGAGCAGACACTGGCCGCGGCTAAGGCCAGCGGCATTGCAGAAATTAGCGCCGAATTCGTTGCTAGCACCTTGGCGCAGAACCTGCGGCGTTTTGATAAAGGCGGGGATGCCTTTTACGACCAGATTTCCGCCTTGCATAAATCCGTGCGTGGATCAAATCCGGATGCGGCGCTTTACTGGTTTGTGCGCATGCTCGATGGCGGGGCCGACCCGCGCTACCTGGCACGACGTCTGGTGCGTATGGCCTGGGAAGATATTGGCCTGGCCGACCCGCGTGGCGCACAGATTGCGCTGCAGGCTGCCGAAACCTACGAACGTTTAGGCTCACCTGAAGGAGAGCTGGCCTTGGCTAATGCCGTGTTGTATCTGGCAGCAACGGCCAAATCGGATGCGGCCTACCGCGCGTATAATCAGGCACGAGACTTCGTGCGTGATGATGAATCGCGCCCCGCGCCCATGAATCTGCGTAACGCGCCCACGCGTTTGATGAAAGGGCTCGGCCACGGAGAAGGTTATCGCCACGCGCATGACGAAGCAGGGGGTTATGCCGCCGGTGCCAATTATTTCCCCGACGGGTTCCCGGATGTTTCCTGGTACCAGCCGGTAGATCGCGGTCTTGAAACCCGCATCAAAGAACGACTTGCCCAATTGAAAGAGTTAGATAGAAATGCTTGATATCCAGTTATTGCGCAACCAGCCAGAAGACGTGGTTCAACGATTGGCCACCCGTGGCGATGCCATCGATTTCACGCCGTTTAATGCCCTCGAAGCCGAGCGTAAAACGCTGCAACAGCGTACGCAAGACCTACAGGCACAGCGTAATAGCCTTTCCAAGCAAATCGGTATGCTCAAAGGCAAAGGCGAAGATGCCAGCGCTGTGATGGCAGAAGTAGGGCAATTGGGTGATGAGCTTAAATCCTCTGAAGCGCGTTTGTCAGTGCTGCTCGAAGAAATGAATGCCTTTACCTCAGCATTGCCGAATTTGCCGGGTGCTGATGTTCCCGTTGGCGCTGATGAGAACGACAACTTTGAAATCAAGCGTTGGGGCGATATTCCGACTTTCAATTTTGACGTCAAAGATCACGTCGATATCGGTGCTGGCCTGAATGGTATGGATTTCGAGACCGCCACCAAACTGACGGGTTCACGCTTTGTGGTGCTGCAAGGTCCGGTAGCAAGGATGCATCGTGCGTTGGCGCAGTTTATGCTCGATACGCACACGGCAGAACATGGCTATACCGAGCTGTATGCCACCTATATGGTGAATGCTGCCAGCCTTTACGGCACCGGACAGCTGCCCAAGTTTGCCGAAGACCTGTTCCAAGTGCCGCGCGGTGAAGCTGAACCGTATTACCTGATTCCTACGGCTGAAGTACCTGTTACCAATATGGTTCGAGACACCATCACCCCAGCCGAACAGTTGCCACTTAAGTGGGTTTGTCACACGCCGTGTTTCCGCTCCGAAGCGGGATCTGGTGGTCGCGACGTACGTGGTTTAATCCGCCAGCATCAGTTCGACAAGGTCGAGTTGGTGCATATTGTGAATCCAGAAACCTCGGCCCAGGCGCATGAAGACCTCACACGCCATGCCGAAACTATCCTGGAAAAACTGGGTTTGCCGTATCGCCGTATTGTACTGTGTACGGGGGATATGGGTTTTTCGGCAGAAAAAACCTACGATCTGGAAGTCTGGCTGCCCGCACAGAACACCTATCGCGAGATCTCTAGCTGTTCTAACTTCGGTAGCTTTCAGGCGCGTCGTATGCAGGCTCGTTTCCGCAATGCCCAAGGCAAGCCAGAATTAGCGCATACACTGAATGGATCTGGGCTGGCGGTTGGCCGCACGCTAGTCGCTATTCTGGAAAACTACCAACAAGCTGATGGTAGCGTTCGAGTGCCAGACGTGCTGCAGCCCTATATGGGCGGCTTGAAGGTGTTGTCAGCGCAAGCCTGATCCGCTGCTTGTAACCTTAGGTGCACTCACGCCGTAAGTCCGCGTGGGTGCAGTTAAGCTAAAGCTGGTGGTTGCAGGGTAGCTACGTGACAGAATTGCATAATACATACGCACGTTTTCTGCAGTCACCACGGCTTCACCGCCACGGATTTTGATGCCACTTTTAGTTTGCCCCAACAGGGGCAATGTTTTTTTGATGTCTGCCCACGAGTCCGGGTTCAGCTTCTGATTCTTGGCCATGCTACGGGCCGCGTTGATCTGTGCCGGTCCAACGTTGTAGGAGGCAATGGCCATCCATGTTCTATCGGGTTCAGGCACCGTAGGCGGGATTTCATCACGCAACATATCCAGGTAGCGGGCGCCGCCCATGATGCTTTCATAAGGATCCAGCCGGTTTTTAACGCCGAGGTGATCTGCCGTATCTCCGGTCAGCATCATTAATCCGCGGACGCCGGTGGGGCTGACGAGTGAGCCATCCCAATGCGATTCCTGATAGGCCAGCGCAGCTAGTAGTCGCCAATCGTAGCCGCTGGCCAGCTGTGCCCATTTGAATTGCGGCAGGTACTGTGGCAAACGGGTTTTCATCCGGGCCATAAATACGCTGCGATCCGCTTCCTGCAAACATTCTACCGCGCCAAAATAACGATCGCGAAGTTGTCTTAGTGTCCCATCCTGTTCGGCGGTTGCCAGAAATTTGTTGGCCTGAAGCACAAGGGCTTCGCCACCCCGTTTGGAAAAGGTCCACACAATATCTTCGATATTACCTACTGCTAGAGATGAATCGATGCCCGGGTAGTAATTGATACCAATTCTAAAAACCGAACGCGGCACAATGACCCGCGCAATTTTACGTTCGGAAACTGCTTTGAGCAGATCAAGCTCGCTCCAATCCGGGTGGGTTTCTAGTTGAGGAATAATTTTCTGTCGCTCAAGCTGGCTTAGCCATAGCGAATTGCCGCTGGCTTTGAGTGCGTGCACTTCAACCTTGTGAAGCTGTTTGATTGATTCGAGCGGCGTAACGTCATCTGGCTGAACCAGAACCAATGAATCCTGGGCGTAGGGCGCAGAGGCGCGTAATAGGGAGCCTTGGGGTGTTTGTTCATCATCAGCCCCGGTTAAATTACGGGTGCTGGGGGCTTCGACAAAGCGTTTTGTAAACCAGGCAGCAGCCATGTGCACTTCGCCACGTTCAACAAGTCGGTGCAGTTCTTCCGCGTTTTCCGCCACAACAAATCGTACGGATTTACCCATGGATTTGGCAAACGCTTCTACGAGGTCATGATCAAATCCGCTTTCCAGGATAATCGGCTTGCCATCCGCATCGGTTGTTTTTTCTCGCATGAAGCTGGTTGGCGTTTCACGTGTGCCTACGACTAAATCGCGGGAAAGCATCAACGGCTTAATGTGGGGCATCAGATAAAAGATGCCCATGAGTAAACCGCCTACCAACAAAGATGCCTTAAGCCATAGTACCCAGCGCGGTGCGGCATTGATTCGATGCAAAACCCCGCTTGTCCGGCGCGCAAGGGCAGACAGCCTGGGGTATTTGTCGGTAATGTCGCTTTTCGGGCGGGTCACTTTAGCGGCAGACTCCCTGTGATGGTGTTGGTGCCATGGCTTTGGGGTGCTTCAGAAATGGCAGAACGTGCTACAATTCGCGCGTCGGAGAGGTGGCAGAGTGGTCGAATGTACCTGACTCGAAATCAGGCGTACTGCAAGGTACCGTGGGTTCGAATCCCACCCTCTCCGCCAAATTATTGCACAGCCCGCTGATTCGGCGGGTTTTTTTTTATTGCTTTTTGAATGGGTTAACGCAAGCCTGATGCTACGCCGATTGCCGTTTTAACCCATTGGCTGGCAAGGATCTGAAACTTCTCTGGTGAATCCACTTCCCGGCGGAACTGATCGCTGGAAACCAGGTAAACCCCTTCGCCCAGTAGTTTGCCCGAGACGCTGTCCAGCAGCTTGGTTTCTACCATCAGTTGGGGTTGGCTACCATCAATGTTGGCGCCTTTACCCGCAGCTCTGAGTACTGTGCCGATAGGTACCAGACGTTTAGGTCGGAAAGTGCCGCCATCAACGATAACCCCTGTAATGGCCGTGCTTAGCCTGGCAACACGCTGTCCTGGTTTGTAACTGATACCAAATTGTTTACGGACTAACTGGCGCATGGAAATATCCATGGTGTTGCGAATGCGATAAATAGTTTCTTCAGTGATCCCATTTTTGCCCAGATCCTTGTCGGCAGCCTGATACAACACGATTGGGTCGACCATTACCGCGCGAAAGTCGGTACGTTTGAACTCGGGGTTCAGATAGCGGTAGATTTTTACCCCTGGTTGCGTGGAAACGAGTTTTAGCCGGTCGTAATCTGCGGCATCAATGAATTCGTTGGGATCTTGCTTTGGCACGCTTGCACAGGCGACGATTAAACAGCCGATGACACCCAGACAAAGGCGTGTGTAGAGGCGTTTAAAGGCAGAGGATGAGGCGGAAACTGATAGTCGAGTCACGTGTCAGACCGGATCGGCAAGATCGCGGTGTCAATGAGATAATGTAGTCATTATAAATGGTTGAGTAACAATACATGTCTCGTCACTTTCTGGTCACCGGTGCCGCAGGTTTTATCGGTATGCATACGGCCATGCGCCTCCTTGAACGAGGCGATACCTTTGTGGGCTTGGATAATCTGAACGATTACTACGATCCGGCCCTCAAACAGGGCCGTCTGGAAGTGCTGGCCAAGTATCCGGGCTTCCGTTTTATCAAGGGCGATCTGGTTGATCGTGAATTGATGTCCGCTTTATTTGCCACGGAGCAGTTTGATGGCGTTGTTCATCTGGCAGCACAGGCCGGCGTGCGTTATTCCGTGACTAATCCCCACACCTATGCCGACTGTAACCTGACCGGCTTTTTGAATGTGCTGGAAGGCTGTCGCCAGAATAAGGTTGGGCATCTGGTGTACGCCTCTAGTTCCAGCGTGTACGGCGGCAACGAAAAGATGCCGTTCTCCGAGGCAGATAGTGTGGATCACCCGGTGAGCCTTTACGCCGCCACCAAGCGCGCCAATGAGCTCATGGCACATAGCTACAGTCACCTGTATAACCTGCCCGTGACGGGGCTACGCTTCTTTACGGTGTATGGCCCTTGGGGTCGCCCGGATCAGTCGTTATTTCTGTTTGTTAGCGCCATGCTAAAGAACGAGCCGATCAAGGTGTTCAACGAAGGCAAGATGCGTCGGGACTTTACTTATATCGACGATATCGTCGAAGGCGTAATCCGCGTGCTTGATAAGCCGGCAACGCCGGATGCCGGTTTTGATGCGCAGCATCCGCTGCCGCATACGGGGCGTGCGCCTTATCGTATCTTCAATATTGGTAATAGTGATCCGGTACCGCTGATGGATTTTATTGAGGCGATTGAAGCCTCGTTGGCGATGACTGCCCAGAAAAACTATCTACCCTTGCAGGCGGGAGATGTAACCGAAACCTTTGCCGATACCGGTGCGCTCGATGCCTGGGTAGGTTTCAAGCCTGCGATGACTGTGCCTGAAGGCGTGGGGCGGTTTGTTGATTGGTACCGCGCTTATTACAAGGTTTAATCAGCATTTTGTCATCAATTTGAGATCTGCCTGAGCCAGACTAAGCATTTATCTAGAATGGAAAGCATCATGAATCAGCCCCTTCCCGCATTGCTTTGTTTGAATGCCGGTTCTTCCAGTGTGAAGTTTTCTCTGTATCGGGCGGGGGGTGATGATCCGGAATTTCTGTTGGGTGGCCAGATCGAGGGCATGCTGACACAACCACACTTCAAGGCAACAGATGCACAGGGTAATACGCTGAATGAGCGCCATTGGGATCAACTCCAACGACGGTCCGAAGCGGTTGAAATCATTCTGGAGTTTGTGAAATCAGCAGCCAAAGGGTATAAGCTCGCGGCCGTGGGGCACCGGATCGTACTGGGCGGTACGGAGTTCCCGCATTCGGTGGTGGTTAATGATGCTGTCCTGGATGTGTTGGATCATTACGCGCCCATCGTGCCAAGCCACCAACCTGCCGAGATTGAGTCGATCCGTTTGTTGCGTGCCAGCCACCCTGATCTGATACAGGTGGCGTGCTTTGATTCTGCTTTTCACCGTACCAAGTCTGAAGTTGCCAATCTTTATGCGCTGCCATTAAGTTACCGCGATAAAGGTATTCGTCGTTGGGGCTTTCATGGCCTATCGTATGACTACATTAGCTCGCAATTGCCGAAGCTGTCGCCGCGTCTGGCTGCGGGCAAAACCGTCGTAATGCATCTGGGGAGCGGTGTTAGTCTGTGTGGTTTGTCTACTGGCAAAAGCGTATATACGTCGATGGGCTTTTCGCCGCTCGACGGTTTGATGATGGGCACGCGTTGTGGCTCACTCGATCCGATGATCCCGATTTATCTGATGGATCAGTACAAGATGACGCCGGCTGCGATTGAAAAACTATTCATCAAGGAATCTGGCTTGCTCGGTGTTTCGGGCATCTCGAATGACATGCGTGATCTGGAAGTCAGTTCGGACAAGTATGCTCAGCTGGCGATCGATCTCTTTGTTTATATGTTGGCGCAGCAAACGGGTACTGCTATGGCATCGATTCAAGGGCTTGATGGCATCGTCTTTACGGCAGGGATTGGTGAGCGCTCACCATTAATTCGCGCCAAAGCTTGTGCAGCACTTGGTTGGGCTGGCATAGTCATAGATCCTGCCCTGAATGAAATCAAAAGCGGTGCAGCGCGTCGTATTTCTAGCGAGCAGAGTCAGATTGAAGTTTGGGTCATTCCAACGGATGAAGAATCAGTGATTGCCCGTGATACCTGGAAGCTATGCGCTGCAATTGGTTAAAGAGGCACCATCCATTGAATAAGTATTTGTGGCAGATTGGCTGCGGTAGTGCTATCGCTATTGCCTTAACTGCTTGTGCGCCTATGCCGGCGCTCGGCCCGGTGCCGGATGCCAAGTCACCTGATACATTTAAAAGCGCTTCGACACTTCAGGCGCCGGAAGCCAGTTGGCCAGCTGATCACTGGTGGGAAAAGTATGGCGATGCACAGCTTAATCAACTGATTGAAGAAGGTCTGGCGGGATCACCCGATTTGAAAGCGGCGCAGGCACGCCTACGACGTTCGGAAGCTCAGTCGCAGTCTGTGGGGTCAATTCTGTATCCGCAACTATCGGCCAATGGCACCGTGTTCGGTCAGGAGGCCAGTACCAATTACATTGTGCCGGCGCCCTATACACCGCAGGGCTGGTATTCGTATGGTCAAGCCACGCTTAATTTCAGTTGGGAAATTGACTTCTGGGGTAAAAACCGTGCGGCACTTGCTGCAGCCGTGTCCGAAAGCCAGGCCCGCAGTGCCGATGTGGCACAGGCTAAGCTGATGCTCACGACATCCATTACCCGTAGCTATGCAGACCTGGCGAGACTCATGGCCGATAGGGTTACCGCTGAAAAAGCACTGGATATCCGTACTAAGACCTGGACACTGTTTGCTGAGCGGCAGAAGCAGGGTTTGGAAAACATGGGCGCAGTCAGTCAAGCCGAGGGTAAAAAGAGTCTGGCGGAAAACGACCTGGTACAGATTGATGTACGCATTGCAGAAACACGCAATCGCCTGGTTGCATTGGTGGGGGCAGGTCCTGACCGGGGCGCTCAGATCAAGCCGCCCAACAACCTGATCAAAGCAAACTATGCGCTGCCACTGGACATTGACATTAACCTTGTCGGGCGTCGTCCGGATATTGTGGCGAGCAGGTGGCAGGCAGAAGCTAGCCAGAGTCGTATCGAACAACGTAAAGCAGCGTTTTATCCGAACGTGAATATTCTTGCTTTTGTGGGGGCGCAATCGCTGGGCATTAACAAGCTGGTTGAGTCTGGCTCGTACATAAGCAATGCAGGCCCGGCTATTTACCTGCCATTATTTCTGGGCGGCAAGTTGCGGGCAGATCTCAAGGTAGCACGGGCTGACTATGACGAGAGCGTGGCCAATTACGAGAAGACGCTCATTCAAGCGTTGAATGAAGTCGCCGATGTGGCGGCAGGCTTGAAGCAACTGCAAAAGCAGGTGCGCCTGGCAGATCAGAGTGTTGCAGCGCAAACCCGGGGTTTAACTGTGGCGGCGAACCGTTATAAGGGTGGTTTGGCGAATTATCTGGATGTACTGGTGGCTGAGGATGAGTTGCTCACCAGCTGGCGTGTGCAGACAGATGTGCGTACGCGTGCCTTTATTCTGGACGTAGCGCTAACCAAGGCGTTGGGTGGTGGTTACCAGATAGATCTGGCCGCTGTGCGTCAACAAGATAAAACGAGCGAGGAGTTTCCCCAATGAGTCGTAAGCAACAGATCGTTAACAAGCTGGCTGAACGTAAAAAAGCCTTCTCCATCCTTGGTGGCGTGGTCGCATTGTGTACGATTGCTTTTGGCCTCTACTGGGGTTTGTATGGCTCGCGGTATGTAAGTACCGATAACGCCTATACCGCAACAGAAATCGCCCAGGTAACGCCAGAGGTAGATGGCACCATTTTGGCAGTTCGCGTGGTCGATACCAACAGTGTCAAGGCCGGTGACATCCTTGCTGAAATTGATCCGCGTGATATGCAGGTCGCTTACGATAAAGCCAAAGCGAATTATGATCGCGCCAAAATTGATTTTGATCGTCGTAAGGCGCTGGCCGGCTCAGGTTCAGTGTCAGCCGATGAACTGACGCGTTCTGAAAACGATCTGGCACTGACGAGTGCAAACTTTCGCGAGGCTGCACTCAATCTTGAGCGCACAACCATCAAATCACCGATCGACGGGGTAGTGGCCAAGCGCCAGGTGCAGTTAGGTCAACGAGTCCGAGCTGGCACCCCACTCATGGTAATCGTGCCATTGCACAAGCTGCATGTGGATGCCAATTTCAAGGAAAGCGAGCTGGAGAAGATCCAGGTGGGTCAGCCGGTTCGTTTGACATCGGATCTCTATGGCAGTCGTGTGGTCTATCACGGGGTTGTGGATGGATTCTCCGGTGGTACGGGGGCAGCCTTCGCGACGATTCCTGCACAGAACGCTACCGGTAACTGGATCAAAGTGGTGCAGCGTGTACCGGTACGCATCAGCCTGAAGCCGGAAGAACTGGCCGAGAACCCGCTGAGTGTGGGTGTGTCGATGCGCGTCCGCGTGGATACTCGAGCAGACTGATGTCTCTGGCCGAAAAGTCGCTGCAGCCACTCGCTGGCTGGCAGTTGTGGGCAGCGGCGATGTTCCTGTCCATGGCGAACCTGATCGCCATTTTAGATATGACCATTGCCAATGTCTCCGTGCTCACCATTGCGGGTGGTCTGGCAGTGACACCCACCCAGGGAACCTGGGTGATCACATCTTATGCCGTGGCCGAAGCGATTACCGTACCGCTGACTGGTTGGTTTACCCAGCGTTATGGATCGGTGCGCGTTTTTGTCATTGCTATGGCGGCTTTTGGCTTGTGTTCAGCATTAGCTGGAATGTCAACTTCGCTGGGCTTTCTGGTCTTTGCGCGGGTGCTGCAGGGCATGGCGGGCGGGCCGTTGATGCCCTTATCGCAAACACTGCTGCTGCGTATTTTCCCGAAAGAGAAGGCCGGTGCCGCAACCGGTATCTGGGCTATGATCACGCTGGTCGGCCCGGTGCTCGGCCCAATTCTCGGTGGCTGGATTTGTGACAACTACACCTGGCCCTGGATCTTTCTGATCAATCTACCCATTGCCGCCGCGTGTGCCTGGATCTGCTGGAAGATTCTGCGACCCTATGAAACCCGCATTGTGCGTAATCCGATTAATGTGGTGGGTTTTATCCTACTCATTATCTGGGTGGGGGCGCTGCAGATCATGCTGGATGAAGGTAAGAATCTGGATTGGTTCTCATCCAACATCATCATTGCGCTCGCCGTAACGGCGGTGGTTGGATTTGCCGCCTTCATGATCTGGGAGCTCACTGCAGAACACCCGATTGTCGATCTGCGGGTATTCTGGCACCGGGGTTTCAGCGCCGCTGTACTCACCATCTCGCTCACCTTTGCCGGCTTCTTTGCGGCCAACGTGCTAACGCCACTCTGGTTGCAGAGCTTTATGGCCTATACGGCGACAGATGCCGGTATGACCACGGCCTGGATCGGCATCATGGCGTTTCTGACAGCGCCGGCGGTTGCCGGTATGTCCATGAAAATGGATCCGCGCAAACTGGTATTTGTCGGTGTGCTCTGGTTGGGCATCATGACGCTGTATCGTACCGTGGCCACCACCGAGATGACCTACTGGGATGTGGCCTGGCCTTTGATGCTGCTGGGTCTGGGCATGCCTTTTTTCTTTATTCCATCAACTGCTGCGGCGTTGGCCAGCGTCGATGAGGCCGAAACTAATTCAGCGGCTGGACTGATGAACTTTATGCGGACTTTAGCCGGAGCCGTCGCTACGTCAATGGTAACATCCTACTGGGAAGATGAAATCACACGTAACCGCGCTGAACTCGTGGGGGTCATTGATCCGACTCAGATGACTTATGCCCAACTCATCGATCAGGGCATGACCACTGCACAGGCAATGGCAGTTCTGGAGCGTATGGTGACAGAACAGAGTGTGATGCTGGCAACCAACGAACTGATGCTTGTGGTATCGTTCATACTAATTGGCTCAGCCTTTGTAATATGGCTGGTGCCTAAGCCCACGCGGACGATTGATCCATCGATTTCGCATTAGATTAAAACTTTGTTTCAGGAGTCATGGTCACGGACACCTCTAATGAGTGTTGACCACCACCGACAACAACACCTCTCAGTGGAATGACATCCGCGTAGTCTCTTCCTATCGCTAAGGTGACAAATTCATCAGTTATGGCTTTGCCGTTAGTTGGATCTAGATCTAGCCAACCATGGCCAGGACACCACGCCTCCACCCAGGCATATGTGGCGTCTGCGCCAATCAGCCGTGGCTTCCCAGGTGCTGGGTGCGTCATGATATATCCACTGACATAGCGTGCCGGAATACCAATACTGCGTAAAGCGGCAATCATCAGTTGCGCAAAATCCTAGCACACACCACGTTTGTTTTTAAAGGCTTCAGGCAGAGGTGTGCCGACAGTCGTTGCTGTAGCGTCAAAGACAAACTCATTTTGCATCGCTTGTGTCATGAACAGTAATTGCTCATGCAATGGTTTACCTTCGCCTAAGTGTTTCAAAGCCCACGCTTTTGATTCAGGTAATGAAGGAATCATGGGCGAATCGACTAGATAAGATGCGCAAGCCAGTGCGAATTCGGTTCCCTGGATGTCGGCGGGCTCGAAACTGCGTCGTGCCAGGCTTTTGCCATGCCAGAGGGGGCTGCTTGCTGGCCATGCTGGGCTATCAACAGTCACATCTATTCGCGACTGAACATTGAGTAATCGATGTGGCAATGTAATGGCAAAGTCACGATAGCTATTGCCAAAAAAATCAACGCCCTGGGTTGATTCTGCCAAAGGCTGGTTGATGGTAATTGTGGCGTTGTGGACGGACTGGTGATTAAGGTTACTCGGTAGCAGATGTGCACGATGGCGTGCATTCGTTACCGAATAGGCGTAGCATACTCGGTTTCATGTACAACACGATATCGTTTGCGGGAGTTTAAGTTATTAGCCATGAGTGACTTTAAACAGAAACAGCTGGTTCGCTGACGTTAAAGTAACGTGTGGCAAGCAAATCATTGAGAGCGGAAGTTTCCTGAGACAGGATTGAGAAAGTAGCACGCAATTCGGTTAAATCAGGAAGGCCTCCGATAGCCCATTCTGTCAGCTGAATGCCACCTTGCTCTAATCCTACAATGGCACTACCCGCATCAGACCCAAGACGCTGCAATGCCTGCTGCACGCCTTCGATTTGGAACCTTAAGGAGCGCGGATTGGTTGCATCGAGCAAAACGATACGGCGCATAGCACGCCAACTGGCAAGACCGGTAGTCTGGCTGTGAAATGAACCAGAAGAATCGGTTAAATCCAGAAGCCAATCGAGCGGCTGGTTCATTTCGTTGCTAGCAGCGACTGACGCATCACCTTACAGTAGTTGTGCAACGACTATATCCAGTGCTTTTGACAGCAACTGTAATCGTTCTATACGCCGACCTAAGGATAAAAAGCGCCAACCGGCATCCCGGTTCATAGTGTCAAGGGAAAATCCGGACAAAGTTGTTATGCCTGAAACCGCTCGATCTAGCCAGACCAGAGTTGGACCCAGCGTTAATTCAGCCGACATCGCCGGATCATTGACGAGACGATTCATCGCACGCCAGTGGTCATGGGAAATTCTGTCACGTAATGAAAATCCAACGCGCCCGAGTTCATGCAATGTTTGAGATAGTCCCTGAGGGTGTGACGGATTTGCTGCGCAACTGATGAGAGATTCGACAGAAATCTGGGCGGGATCTTTGCAACCAGAGGGGAGCGTGATGAGTCCGTATGACCAAGCGAGCTGATGCAATGCGGTTAGGCTATTGCGACGTCCATGGTGTAGCCGTTCACTTAAAGCAAGCCGCAAAAGGCGTGCAATACCCTCAGCCCGTTCGGTGTAGCGGCCCATCCAGAATAGATTTTCTGCAACGCGCGATGGTACGCCGGTATAAATAACAGGGGCGGCAACATCCGTTTCACGCTCATTTAATACCAGTTCGTCGCTAATACCCGACTGTAAGACCCAGGTGTCTTTTGATGCGCTGCCTCGCTGCATGGAGACAATTCGAGCATCACGTTGAGATTCGACCCGGGTTAGCCCTCCGGGCATGATTTCATACCCCTGTTCGGTAGCAACTGCGTAAGCACGCAAACCTACTGAACGTGCATCGATTTGTAATGCACCCGGACGTCGATTAAGAACGGGGGCTTGTGAAAGTCGGACCCATTCTTGAGCGACATACTTATCCGGACGACTCGATCTGTTCGAGTAGCGCATCACGCGCTTCTATACTAAGGTCTTGTCCGAAGATTGGTGCAAAATCACCAATGCCCTGTACTGATTTAATGACCAGATCTTCCAGGTTGGACCGGACATAATTCATGGCAGCAGCTTCACCACACCACCAGGTGCCTACTGATGGGAGTGCAAGTTCTTCACCTAGCAGAAATCGGCAAGCAGCGGGCAAAAAGCCCTGTAGTGCAGCCGACTCAACGACACCACTACCCAATGCATTTGCTAACAATACGGTGCCGCGTCGAGCGGCAATCTGTAAGGCCAGCAACACCTAAGGCAGAATCGCTTCGCAGCTCGAGTGGGTCGCAATAAGCATCATCCTGCCGGCGAAGAATGGCATGAACGCGCTGAAGACCGCTAATGGTTCTAAGCCAGATAAAACCATCCCGCACGGTCAGATCGCCACCCTCAACCAGTGGGAAACCCAGGTACCGTGCCAATAGTCTATGTTCGTAGTAAGTCTCGTTGAGGGGTCCCGGTGTGAGCGCTGTATTCAGATTGTTGGTTGATGAATTATTATATCATTTTTACCTAAATGCTAAGTGAGAGCGAAGATGGATAGCCAGTCCTTTCAAAAACTTGTGAACGAACTGGAAGGTCTGACACCAACGCAGCGCGAAGCGCTGATGACCCGAGTGAGAACGCTCGCGGATCACGACGATAGTCAGCGACTAATCGATGAGCGACTTGGTGGTCAGATTCATTGCCCTCACTGTGCAAATGATGCCATTGTGAAATTTGGTAAGCTGCGGGGGCAGCAACGCTAAAAAGAGATCCCCCGTTCACCAAAAAAGCGGGGCGGTCCAGATAAGGACATGCCAGCAACAAAGAGGGTGCCTGTGCTGGTTGCAATGCAACGTGGCAGTCGCTTAACCCATGACTGTGTGTTGGATTCCGTCAATGCCTTTGCTTTGACGGCGGCATTACGTCCCGCATTGAGCAAAGATGCGGTACTCAGCAGCGATGGCAACCCTGGCTATGGTGTCGCCGCAAGAACTCTTGGTATTGAGTCTGGCTAGTTATCATGGCCCAGGTGGAACGGAATCTTGGCATGTACAGAACGTCAACGCCTATGACAGCCGCCTAAGAACCTGGATGGTGCGATTCAAAGGCGTCGCCACCAAGTATCTGCACAATTACCTCGGGTGGCGTCGATTCATTGATCGCTTTCGCGACAATGTCACTGCACAGCAGTTCCTGTTTCATGCGCTACGAACTGAGTACGTCAACTTATAATCTGAATACAGCGTCTTTACCGGTGCGGACTTCTCGCTGAACGGTGGTATCCATATGTAATCGGTTTTACCGGTTACAGTAAAACGGCTCGCTCAGGCGGGCCGTTTTTATTAAAGCTTCCGTAGGCGCTCCAGATAGGCTTCGGTATCAAAGATACCCCCCGGCTGCTGCGCATGCCACACGGTTTCACCCAGACACTCCAGCAGACGATGCAGCGCTTCATGGGCATTACCGAGTTTTGTGGCCTGTTGTTCGAAGATGGTTCGAACACCGGGGGGAGAATCCACCGAAATCTGTTCAAATAACGCCATATGAAGGGACAAGTGCAGGATGGGGTTCATGGTCTCTTGTTCCGGCGTCCACTCACCTGCGATAGCGGCTTCCGGGTTATCAAGCAGCGCATGATATTCCGGATGCATGGCAATTACATCGGCCGCGATGATTTCAGCACCATCCAGCGGCAGGTTCTCACGCTGCTTACGGCGTGATTCGCAGAAGAATTGGCGTACCTGGTCTTTGGTTGGGGTGAAGATCATGAGGGTGCGTTATTGATTAAGGTTGATCAGTTTACGTGCTGCTTTGGCCTCGGGTGAACGGCATAGGTCGATCACCGGGCATATTTCGCATTCAGGTTTGCGGGCTTTACAAATATAGCGGCCCAGAAGAATGAGCCAGTGGTGCGCATCCAGCAAAAATTCCTTAGGCACATTTTTGAGTAGCTTTTGTTCGACGACCAGCGGCGTTTTACCCGGTGCCAGACCGGTACGGTTAGAGACACGGAAGATATGGGTGTCTACGGCCATGGTCGGGTGGCCGAATGCAGTGTTCAACACCACGTTGGCAGTTTTGCGGCCAACGCCGGGCAAGGCCTCGAGCGCAGCGCGATCTTCCGGCACTTCGCCACCATAAAGCTCACAGAGGATTTTGCAGGTAGCGATCACGTTTTTAGCTTTGGTCGGATACAAACCAATTGTTTTAACGTGGGGTACCAGGCCGGCTACTTCGAGTGCGCCCATACTGGCTGCATCCGGTGCATCGATAAAGAGCTGGCGTGTAGCCAGGTTCACGCCTTTGTCGGTGGCTTGCGCCGACAGAATCACGGCAATCAGTAACTGGAAAGTCGAGCCATATTCAAGCTCGGTGGTGGGGTGCGGGTTAGCAGCCTGTAGCCGTCGAAAGAATTCGACCCGCTGTTCTTTGTTCATGCAAAATGGCTTTGATCAGGCTTAGTGACAACCGCCAGCTACCGGTTGCGGTACTGGCTGGTGATTTCGGGCAGCCTGTCGGGCCATATACCAGTTGCGCCAGGCAACCAGACAACCCAGCACGGTAAACGCGCCCGGTGGCAGAATTGCCCACAATAAGCCGGGGTAGTTTTCCGGCAGAATCTGGATCGGCTGCAAAGAAGGAATCACCAGATCAATGCCGCCCAGAATGGCGCCGGTACCAATGAATTCACGAATAGCGCCGAGTAGCGATAGCGTCCAGACCATGCCTACGCCCATCATGGCGCCATCCCAGGCCGAGGAGATCGGATTATGTTTAGCAGCAAAAGCCTCAATGCGCGCAAGCACCAGACAGTTGGTAATGATTAGCGGAATAAAGATGCCGAGCACCAGATACATTTCGTGCAGATAGGCATTCATCATCAGATCAATCAGCGTCACCATGGCCGCAGCGATCAGAATGAAGACCGGAATACGGATTTCGTACGGAATGTAATTGCGTAGCAGGGCAACGATAAAGTTACCAGAAGCCATAACCAGCAGGGTAGCGAAAGAGATCATGGCGCCATTGACCATGGTGGTGGTAATGGCGAGAACCGGGCACATGCCCAGAATCTGGACGAGAGTGCTGTTCTGTTTCCAGATGCCGTTGGCAGTAACGTCACGAAGTTCTTTGAAGTCGGGCAGCATGTTGTTCTCTGATTAGTTCGACGGATTGGAGTTCGTTTTGGCAAACAGCATCGTCAGGTTTGCCTGCGCAAATTGCATGGCCTTGTGGACTGCCTTCACCACGGCGCGCGGTGTTACCGTGGCACCTGCGACAGAATCAAGTTGACCACCATCTTTCTTAACGTGCCACCGCACATCAGATAGTGCGGGCAGGTTATCAAATTGGTTAATCCAGGGATTGGCTTTATTGCGATCCTTTTTAGGATCAATGTAGTCGCCCAGGCCAGGGGTTTCTTTGTGTTCGGTCACGCGGACACTGAGTAAATTACCTTTGGCATCCAGGCCAATCAGCATTTTGATATCCCCGCTGTAGCCGTCTGGGGCAATCGCTTCAAGGATTAGACCGGCCGGCTTACCATTAAGGCGGGCGCGATAGATCTGTGTAGGAAAGCGTTGGCCTAGGGCAGGCTCAGGCGGTAGTTTGAGGGTGTCAGTCAGCGGGTCGTTGTTATACAGATCGCGCGGTAGGATCTGATCAAAAAATACCAGACGTTCTTCTTTTGCTGAGGCTTCGATCGTAGGTTTGGTAAACAGATAGGACCAGGCCAGCAATGCTGTAAAGAAAACGACAAAAGCGAGTAGGGTCAGCGATGTTTCAACCGAAACGCGGAAAATCCGTTTTTCTTCGGGCGTGCTCATGAGACGTCCTTTTTGGATTTCTCGCCAAAGATGGCTGGTTGCGTGTACATATCAATCAGCGGAACACAGATATTCATGAGGAGCACACCGAAGGCGATACCATCCGGGAAAGTGCCGAACACGCGGATCAGGTAGGCGATGATGCCGGCACCCGCTGCAAAAATCAGTTTGCCGCGTGGCGTGGTTGCGCCGGATACCGGATCGGTAGCAATGAAAAATGCGCCAAGCAGGGTAGCTCCACCAAAGATATGGAAGACGGGACTGGCGAAGTGCTTGGGATCAATTCCCCAGAAGAGGAGTGCCAGACCACCTATCGCGGTAATAAAAGCCACCGGAATATGCCAGGTGATAATGCGTTGTTGCCAAAGCCACAGACCACCAATGAGCCAGGCCAGCGTCACACATTCCCATCCCTGGCCGGCGCCGATACCATAGATTTTCTGGTTCTCAGCAATGCTCTGCACGGTGATCGTGTCATTGCTCATGGAAAGGCGCAAGGTTGTCTTTAGGTGGTCTAACGGTGTAGCGCCCGCCCAGGCATCAACATTTGGTAGATGATTGAAGATGGTGCTGATCTGATCCAGAGCAGATAAGCCGCCATTAGCTAAAGTAACCGGCCACTGCGACATCACGGCAGGGAAGGAGACGATGCAGATGGCGTAAGCCACCATAGCTGGGTTGAACGGATTCTGACCCAGACCGCCGTAGAGTTGCTTCACAACGATGATGGTAAAGAGGGTGCCCACGACTACTAGCCACCAGGGGCCGACCGGAGGAAACGATAGGGCAATCAGCCAGGCCGTTACAACAGCCGATAGATCGGCCAACGCCGGGGCAACTGGCTTGTGACGAATCTTTAGAAAGGCGGCTTCTGCCACCAGCGCCGTTGTTGTCGCCAGAAGCAGTTGCACTATGATGCCAACACCAAAGAGCGCCACGTAAATGATGATCCCCGGAATGAGGGCAATCAGTACCTTGAGCATGATGCGGCTAACGCTCACTGGGGAGACCAGGTAAGGCGATTGCGTAAGAACGTTCGGTGTCTTGAAGGGCACGGCGGGTTTCCGGGTCAGTGTTTGTTATGGTTGTCGCGGCGGGCGCGCGCCTGCTCAACAGCCGCAGCAATGGCTGCCTGTTTGGTTGCCGCATCCAGTACCGGATGCGTATCAAGTGCCACGGGCGTCGTGGCTTGTTCGTGGTCGTTGGCCGGCGTCGCCGCTGCCTCAGGTGTTGCTGTGGCAGCAGGCGCACCATCTGTGAGCGTTGCACCGGCAGCCTGACGGGCCGCATTGGCCTTGGCCAGACGTTCTGCTTTCTCACGCTTTTCGCGCTCGGCACGTTCTTCGCGGAATTCAAAACGCTCGCGGGCGCTGTCAGCGGCCTTGTGCGAACGAGCCTCGGCCTGGATTTCGCTCTTGGCGAAACGGAAGTAGTTCACCAGTGGAATGTGGCTCGGGCAGACATAATCGCAGCAACCGCATTCGATGCAGTCGAAGAGTTTGTACTTCTCGAGCTTGTCGAATTTGCTGGCGCGTGACCACCAGTAAAGCTCGAAAGGTTGTAATTCCTGCGGGCAGGCCTGAGCACAACTGCCGCAGCGAATGCACTGTTGTTCAGCCGGCTTTGGTGGAAACAGTTTGACTGAATGCGCGAGCAAACAGTTGGTGGCCTTGATCACGGGCGCATCGGCCGTTGGAACGCGGAAGCCCATCATGGGGCCGCCCATCACCACACCATCAGTATCAGGCAGGGGGTTGGCAAGGGCGATCAGTTCGCCGATGGGCATGCCAATCGGTACAGACCAGTTTCGTGCCTCACCCACATTACCGCTGAGCGTCACAATGCGCGAGATTAGTGGTTCGCCATATTGAATAGCGCGCCAGGCAGATTGCACCGTGGCCACATTAAAGACTTGTACCGCAAAATCGGTGGAGCGTTTGCTGCCGGGTACTTCTTTGCCGGTGAGCACGCGGATCAATTCTTTGGCACCACCCGTCGGATAAATCGTTGGCACGGTGATAACTTCAACGGGCGCATCAAGGGCAACCTGTGCCGCCTTCAGTGCTTCAATGGCTTCGGGCTTGTTGTCTTCAACGCCGATCAGTACACGCTTGGCACCAATCAATTTGCCAAAGAGGGCGCTACCCTGAACAACTTCCGCCGCCTGCTCGCGCATGAGGCGATCATCGCAGGTAATAAAGGGTTCGCATTCGGCGCCGTTGATAATTAGTTCTTCAACCAGTTTGCCGCGTGGCACGCTCAGCTTTACGTGGCTTGGGAAAACCGCACCACCCATGCCCACAATGCCCATGTCGCACAGGTATTCGCGTACGGCATCGGCTGAAGTGCTGTTCAGATCAAACGGCGTGCGTTCAATCCATTGATCTCTACCATCTGCTTCGATGACTACGCAGTCGGTCGGCAAACCAGACGGGTGCGGCATGACGTGCGGGCCGACTTCAACCACTGTGCCAGAGGTCGGTGCATGTACTGCTGCCGAGACCCAGCCATCGGCTTCGCCAATGCGTTGGCCTTTCAGTACATAGTCACCGGCCTGAACCATCGGTCGTGGTGTGCCACCAACGCTCTGATGCAGCGGCACGATATAACGTTTGACCAGCGGTGCCTGTGCAATCGGCAGCGTGGTCGATAGCGACTTGTTTGGATTCGGCTTAACTCCCCCTTTGAAGGAGAAGAGCTTCATATCAGGCAGCCTGACCCATGCCGGTGGCAACAGGAATAATTGGAATCACGCGTGGTGGCGTGTTGGGTTTTTCCCATTTCCAAGTATCCAGCGTCGTTTCTACTGTTTCCATGGAGATGCACTCGACCGGGCAGGGTGGAATGCAGAGTTCGCAACCGGTACACAAATCAGTCACGATGGTGTGCATCTGCTTGGCCGCGCCGACAATCGCATCGACAGGGCAAGCCTGGATGCACAGGGTGCAACCGATACAGGTTTTCTCATCGATGAGCGCTACGGTTTTCGGCTTTTCTACACCGTGTTCTTCAGAGAGCGGTTTGTATTCTTTACCTAGTAACTCGGCGAGCTTGTGAATGTTTTCATCGCCACCGGGGGGGCACTGATTGATTTCGGCCGCACCATTTGCAATGGCTTCAGCATAAGGTTTGCAGCCGGAAAATCCACATTGGCCACACTGCGTTTGCGGCAGAATGCTGTTGATCTTTTCAACCAGCGGGTCGCCTTCCACTTTGAACTTAACCGCAGCAAAACCCAGCATGGCGCCGAGCAGTACGGCGCCGAGTGCCATGACTGCAATTGCGTAGAGGAAGCTATCGCTCATGTTGATTACCGGATGCGATCTAGGCCGGCAAAGCCCATGAAAGCTAAGCTCATTAGGCCGCCAGTAATCAGACCAATTGCCGTGCCACGAAAATGCTGCGGCACATCGGCGCCTTCAATTCGTTCCCGAATGCCAGCAAATAGTATAAGTGCTAGAGAGAAACCAATGGAGCTACCCGCACCAAATAGAATCGAGGCGATGAAATCATTGTTCTGCGAAATGTTGAGTAGCGGTACACCCAGTACGGCACAGTTGGTCGTAATCAACGGTAGGTAGATACCGAGCACCTGGTGAAGGGTGGGGCTCGTTTTCTGGATGACAAGTTCGGTGAGTTGTACTAGTGCGGCAATCGTTACGATAAACGAAATGATGCGCAGATACTCCAGACCGAATGGAATGAGTAGGTAGTGATCGATGATGTAGCTGGTGCCGGTGCCGAGCGTTAACACGAAGGTGGTGGCAGCGCCCATACCATAGGCCGTGGCCAGTTTTTTGGACACGCCCATAAACGGACATAGTCCAAGAATCCGAACCAGTACGACGTTGTTCACCAGAACAGCGCCAATTACCACGAAAATATATTCGGTCATCTACAGAAAGACGTTAAGTCAGAAAATGGGTTGCCTGAAGGGGGTCGCGATTTTGCGATTAACTTTTACATTATCCGCCCGCCATTGGTGTGGCGCAACACGCATTCGCTATAACTATATGCATTAATACGCAAAAGACCGCAGCTTTACTGCGGTCTTTTGGCATATACCCTGTTTTAAACGTTAGGGCGGTGATTTTGGCGCGTGTAGCGGGCGAGGGCTTCACCCACGTCTTTAATCAACTGCGGCCCCTGATAAATGAGGCCGGTGTAAATCTGAACCAGTTCAGCACCGGCGTCACGCTTGGCGATGGCATCGTCGCCTGAGGCAATACCGCCGACACCAATGAGCGGCAGCTCACCGGCCAGTTTGTTACGCAGCGCAGCCAGCACCGCAGTCGATTTTTCAAATACGGGCTTACCTGATAAGCCGCCAGTTTCGCCCGCGTTCGGATCACCCATCACGGCGGCACGTTCCAGCGTGGTATTGGTGGCAATCACCGCGTCGAAGCGGTGACGGCATACGGCGGCGGCAATGGCATCAATCTGCAGGTCATCCAGATCTGGTGCAATCTTTAAAGCAAGCGGTACGTATTTCCCGTGCTGGTCTGCCAGACGTTGCTGACGATCTTTCAAGCCTGCCAGTAGGGCTTCCAGTGCATCGTCCTGTTGCAGGGAGCGCAGGTTCTGGGTGTTGGGGCTAGAGATATTGATCGTGACGTAGTGCGCATGCGCGTAGGCTGCATCCAGGGCGATCAGATAATCGTCATTGGCACGATCAATCGGCGTGCTGGCGTTCTTGCCAATGTTGATGCCGATGATGCCGCCGTTTTTAACGAAATGGCTGGCTTTGACATTGCTGACCAGATTATCAACACCCTGGTTATTAAAGCCGAAGCGGTTAATCAGCGCACCATGGGCCGGCAGGCGGAACAGACGTAGCTGTGGGTTACCCGGTTGTGGCTTAGGTGTCACCGTACCGATTTCGATAAAACCAAAGCCCATGGTGGCCAGGCCATCGATATGTGCGCCATCTTTATCAAGGCCAGCCGCTAAGCCCACACGATTAGGGAATTGAATCCCCATTACCGTAACCGGATCAGCGGGCAGTGTCTGACGCAGTAGCCCCAGCTTGGCAGCGTGGTCAAGGCCATTAAAGCTGAGATTGTGCGCGGTTTCTGGGGCGAGGCTAAAAAGGAGCGGGCGTAAAAAGGAATAGGCGTTCATATTGGGGTTCTTTGCAATCAAGCCGGCATTTTAATCCAGCGGCCATCGTCCAGCATGTCCATCGGTTGGTAGCGGGATTTATAGGCCATCTTTTCGCTCTCGGCGATCCAGTAACCGAGGTAGAGATAGGGAAAGTTGTTGTACTGGCACTGAATGATTTGCCAGAGTACGGCGTAAGTGCCGTAGCTGGCCTTGGCATCGCTCGGGTCGTAGAAGGTGTATACCGCAGAAAGCCCATCGGGCAGCACATCCATCACGCTCAGCATGACCAGGCGACCTTCAATACGGAACTCGATCAGGCGTGTGTCGACACCGCTACTCAGTAAAAACTGGGTGTATTGGTCAGCATCGTCCTCATCCATGCCGCCTTTAGGGTGACGATGCTGCTGGTAAGCGCGGTATAGCGCGTAGTGTTCGTCACAAAATTCAAGCGGGCATTCGCGCACCTGCATATAACCCGGCTTGTTCATGCGATTAACAAGTTTGCGCTGGGTGTGATCGGGCACAAAGTCGAGGGCGCGCACACGAACCGGCACACAGCGGGCACAACCATCGCAGCGAGGCCGATAGGTGTATTGCCCACTACGACGAAAGCCCCGTTGTATCAGGGTGCTGTAAACAACACCATCAATGTGTTCTGGCGGAATGGCCACCTGAGATCGTGCCTGACGATCGGCCAGATAGCTGCACGGGTAGGGTGCAGTGGTGTAAAACTGGAGCAGCGCATCGGGTAGACCCGCTTCGTGAATGTTCGACATGGCACTAGCTTAACCAAAACCACCGGAAATAAAAAACGCCGCAGGTGCGGCGCTTTCGGGGTGCAGGGTAATCGTTTAAAACGAGAGCGCCTTGCTTGGGGCGGCGGTTACGCCATCCAGACGACGGGCGCCGTTGTATTTGTTGACCCAGTAAGACTGCTGCATATTCTCTACGCGAATTTCCGCACCGGGTTTAGGGGCATGCACAAACTGGTTATTGCCGAGGTAAATGCCTACATGCGAATAGGCGCGACGCATGGTGTTAAAGAACACCAGATCACCCGGTTTCAGTTCGTCGGCGCTGACTTGTGTACCCACGTGCGCTTGTTCAGCGGCCGTACGGGGCAGGTCGATGCCATTCGAATCCAGGAATACGAGGCGCGTAAAACCGCTGCAGTCCAAACCGGACTCCACCGTATTACCACCACGACGATAAGGGACACCCACGAACTCCAGGCCTTTAATCACCAGATCCTGGATGTTCACGGTGTATCGCTGCAGCAGACCCGGCTTTTCCAGCTCATCGGCACGAACAGCCGTAGACACCGGAACCAGCGCGCTTGTAATGGTGATAGCCGTAATGGCCTGCACCAGAGCTTTGCGCGTCATGCGGCTTGCGCCAGCACTTAGAGTCGCCTTGCGAGGGGTTTTTACCTTTTGCATGAGGTTTACTCTAACCCAAAGTTCTGTCCAGGGCAACCCTTTGTTGTCGTTAGGGGATTGCCCCGTTTTTGGGCAGTTTTCAACTCTTTTATAAGAGTTTGTCAATTTCTCTTATTTCCCTCTCGCTTATGGCTTCGGCTTGTGTTACAAATTCAGTTTGCGCAGTTATTTTCCGATAATTTGCCTCAAATTGTCGTTCCTCCGTTTTTTGAAAGAAAACCGCCATGTTAGAAGCTTACCGGAGCCATGTTGCCGAGCGCGCCGCCCTGGGGATTCCCCCGCTGCCGCTGAATGCCCAGCAGACCGCAGACCTGGTCGAACTGCTGAAGAATCCACCTAAAGGTGAAGAAGATTTCCTGGTTGAGCTGATCACCTACCGCGTACCTGCTGGTGTGGATGATGCTGCACGCGTTAAGGCGGGTTTCCTGGCCGCTGTTGCCAAGGGTGAAGTGAAGTGCGCGCTGATCTCGCGTGTGCGCGCTACCGAACTGCTGGGCACCATGCTCGGCGGTTACAACGTTAAGCCACTGATTAATCTGCTGGGCGATGCCGAATGTGGCGCCGCAGCGGCTGAAGGCCTCAAGAAGACCCTGCTGGTATTCGATTTCTTCCACGACGTGAAAGAACTGGCCGACAAGGGCAATGCCAACGCCAAGGGCGTTCTGCAATCCTGGGCTGATGGTGAATGGTTCACCTCGCGTCCTGAAGTACCTGCTTCGCAGAAGCTGACCGTACTCAAGGTCACTGGCGAAACTAATACCGATGATCTGTCGCCAGCCCCTGATGCCTGGTCGCGTCCGGATATTCCACTGCACGCTCTGGCCATGCTGAAGAACCCACGCCCTGGTATCGATGCTGATGAGCCAGGTACGCGTGGTCCGATCAAACAACTCGAAGCGTTGGCCAAGAAGGGCAACCAGATCGCCTACGTCGGTGACGTGGTAGGTACCGGTTCCTCGCGTAAATCGGCTACCAACTCGGTGCTGTGGTTTACCGGTGAAGACATTCCTTTCGTGCCGAACAAGCGTTTCGGTGGCGTCTGTCTGGGTTCGAAGATCGCGCCGATCTTCTTTAACACCATGGAAGATGCCGGCGCACTGCCCATCGAAATCGATGCCGTTCAAATGAACATGGGCGACGAGATCGAGCTGAAGATCGACCAGGCCACAGCAAAGGTTACCGCGCTGAAGAACGGCCAAGTCATCGCCGAATCGCAACTCAAAACGCCAGTGATTCTGGACGAAGTTCGTGCCGGCGGTCGTATTCCGTTGATCATTGGTCGCGGTCTGACGACTAAGGCACGTGAAGCACTGGGGCTGCCACCATCGACTCTGTTCCGTCTGCCACAAGACCCAGCCGATTCGGGCAAGGGCTTCTCGCTGGCCCAGAAGATGGTCGGTCGTGCCTGTGGTCTGCCAGAAGGCAAGGGCATCCGTCCTGGCACTTACTGTGAGCCGAAGATGACCACCGTGGGTTCGCAAGATACCACCGGCCCAATGACCCGTGATGAGCTGAAGGATCTGGCTTGTCTGGGCTTCTCGGCTGACATGGTCATGCAATCGTTCTGCCACACCGCGGCTTATCCGAAGCCAGTGGACGTGAAGATGCACCACGAGCTGCCAAACTTCATCGAAACCCGTGGTGGCGTTGCGCTGCGTCCGGGTGATGGTGTGATTCACTCGTGGCTGAATCGCCTGCTGCTGCCGGATACCGTTGGTACTGGTGGTGACTCGCACACCCGCTTCCCGATTGGTATCTCGTTCCCGGCCGGTTCTGGCCTGGTTGCCTTCGCCGCTGCTACGGGCGTTATGCCACTAGACATGCCTGAATCGGTGCTGGTTCGCTTCAAGGGCAAACTGCAGCCTGGAATCACCCTGCGTGACATGGTTAACGCCATTCCGCTGGCGGCCATCAAGCAAGGCCTGCTGACGGTTGAGAAGAAGGGCAAGAAGAACGTGTTCTCTGGCCGTATCCTCGAAATCAAAGGCCTGCCAGATCTGAAGGTTGAACAAGCGTTTGAACTGTCGGATGCTGCTGCTGAGCGTTCGGCTGCTGCCTGTGCCATCCAGTTGAACCCAGAGCCAATCGCCGAATACCTGACCTCGAACATCACACTGATGAAGTGGATGATCGCTAATGGTTACCAGGACAAGCGTACGCTGGAGCATCGTATCAAGGCTATGGAAGCCTGGATCGCCGATCCGAAGCTGCTGAAGGGCGATGCCGATGCAGAATACGCCGCTGTGATCGAAATCGACATGGACCAGATCAAAGAACCGATCGTGGCCTGCCCGAACGATCCGGACGATGTGAAGCTGCTGTCGGAAGTTGCTGGCGACAAGATCGACGAAGTCTTCGTCGGTTCGTGTATGACCAACATCGGTCACTTCCGTGTCGCCTCTAAGTTGCTGGAAGGCAAGAGCGATATCCCGGTTCGCCTGTGGATCGCACCGCCAACCAAGATGGATCAGCACGTGCTGACTGAAGAAGGCCACTATGGCGTTCTGGGCCGCACCGGTGCCCGCATGGAAATGCCGGGCTGCTCGCTGTGTATGGGTAACCAGGCACAGATCCGTAAGGGATCGACTGCAATGTCGACCTCGACCCGTAACTTCCCGAACCGTCTGGGTATCGATACCCGCGTGTATCTGGGTTCGGCCGAACTGGCTTCCGTTTGTGCACTGCTGGGCAAGATCCCGACCCCGGCCGAGTACATGGAACACCAGGGCGTCATCAGCAAGAACGTTGACTCGATCTACCGCTACATGAACTTTGATCAGATCAAAGAGTTCAAGGACGTGGCAGATACGGTTAACGTCTAAGTTGATCTAGCAATAAGAAGAACCCGCCGCTCGCAAGACCGACGGGTTTTTTTATAGTCGTTCAGTGAAACGCCTCAGATTACAGTCTTGACTTTGACTTAATTCAGGTCTAAATTCAGTCAATCGATTTGGGAGTGAGCCATGCAGACAGTCACCAATATCAAAACAATCTCCTACCTCAAAAGCCATGCGGCTCAAGTAGCCGAGGAATTGGCATTGAATGGACAGCCGTTTGTTGTAACCCAGAACGGTGAGGCCAGCATGGTGATTCAAGGCATCAAAGAGTATCAGGAGAAAGAAGCGCTGATCGCCGCCCTGAAAATTGTTGCGATGGGTGAAAAGCATCGTCAGCAAGGTCATGGTTTGTCGGTTGAAGAATCCAGAGCGCAGCTATTGGCCGCTCGTCAAAGCCGTAAATAATGTCGATCATTATTTTGCCTGATGCGCAGGCAGATCTGCTTGCGTTGCAGGATTACATGCTTGATCAGTGGAGCGAAGCGGATTGGATCAAAGCTGAAGACGAAATCTTTGCAAAGCTAGTTCAGGTTGATGGTAGTTTCTTGACGGGACAAACGGTTTCAGAACTTGCGACTGTTGGCATACTTGATTACAGAAACGTTTATACGTCCCACCACAAACTGGTATATCGTCGAATCGGTGCTGATACGTATGTTTATATCGTGGCTGGGCATCGCCAGGAATTCCCCACGCTACTGATGAAGCGTTTATTGCGCGCCTGACTTAAAAGGAAATATCCATGAAAAAATCGACATCAATCGCCATCGTTGCATTGCTGGTTTCCGCAACCGGCGTTGCCCAAGCTGAAACACTGCGCGCCATTACGGTGGAACAAAATGCGAGTTACGCACTTGATATCGACAGCCTGGTGCAATCCAATGGCAAAACGGCTTTTAGCGTTCAGACGGTTTACACCAGCAAAATGAGAGCACCGAATGGAACGGAATACACCAAAGCTACCAACACCTTTCTGGCAGACTGCAAAGCCAAGACTCAGGCCTTAACGGGTGTGTCGCTTATGGATGGGTCAGGCAAGGTGGTTTACAGCTACAACCCAACCGTTACTGAAGCACCGATGATTGCCCCGGAAAGAAATTCGCTAGATGCCAAGATCATGCAAACCGCGTGTGCTATTAAATAACTATTAGGGCGGTGGCAGCCAGACGGCATTCACCTCGGGTGTGTTGCAAGGCCTCTTTGAGGCTGGTGTGCATGATTCGCATGATATTACGGCAATCACCGGGGCATCGGGTGGTGCTTTGAATGCCGCATTGGCTTGGTATGGTCTATTGAAGCGTGCTGCCGGCGATGCAACACCGGTACAGCAGCGGATTGCGGATTTTTGGAATGAATTGAAGGCTTCTGAGCCAATGGAGCAGTGAATCGATATGATCGCCTCACACTCACTGCGAGTTTCGGGCGCGGGTTACTTACCCAAGTTGGAAAGCAGTCCGTCGTCGCATTTCAGTCAGATGTTGCAGAACGTGATGAGCTATCTGTTACCTCGTACGAACTACACGGACTTCAAAGGCTTGATCGAGTCGCATATTGATTTTCATGAAGCAGCACGCCTCAATAATCTGGATCGAAGCACAACCCTCTTGATGGGGGCAGCCGATGTTCTCAAGGGAAAAATCAAGATATTTAGCTCCCGTGAAAATGCAATTTCTGTCGAGTCTATTATGGCCTCTGCAGCAATCCCTAGTGTCTTTCCAGCAGTCCAGATTGGTGATTCTTATTATTGGGATGGTCTGTTTTCAGCGAATCCACCGCTTGGCGCTTTGCTTAGAAACGTTTATATGGGCGGGGGGATCGGTTTCCGGAAGAAATCTGGGTTGTGATGATTGACCCTCTGGAATATCACAAGGTGCCAACCTCGCCGGACGAGATTCTTGAACGTCGCACCCAGATGACCAGTAATATCTCGGTGGTTCAGGAGATTGAAAAGATCGCGATGTAGTGGAACATGATCTACAGAGATGGCGTTAAGCAAGAGTTTCTAGATGACAATGGCTTTTCACATGTGCGTCATCTGCGTATTCGGTTTATCAAGATTTCTGATGAAATTCAGTAAACGCCGGACTACGCAAGCAAGCTTTCTCGTAACCCGGATCGCTGGTTGCTGAGGGCAAAACGCAAGCGCGGGAATTCGTCGCCTCGTTTAGCGAGCCTGGTTTGACGCCTATGGAAGCGCTAAAGCAGATATCAGCCTGATTTATGGATCAAAGGTCGATACGCCGGCTAATGATCATTGAATCGGGGATCGGCATGCTCAGGAATTCAATGGGCTGTTGCGCGTTGCGGAACATCAACCGGTATAAATTCCGACGCCAGCGCATCATGCCTTTTTCCGGACTAATGCCAACGATACACTGCGTAATGAAAAAAGACGCTGGTTCCGGATATTTCGGGAGACTATCTGGCCAGTGTGCTTTTAGCTCATCGGTAATTGAAATTCGCTCCATAAAGCCACAGTTCATTTGGATCTGAAAAAAGCCTTTGTCACATAGGGTGACGTTCACTCTGTCTTCTGGTGCTACATATGGGGTGAGGACGTATTTAACGTAAAGTAGCGCTACCTGTTCATGGATCACGCCAAAGTGTTCCATGGTTGTACGTAGACCTCTAAGTGCAAGGTGTGGGTCGTTCAGTAGATAAATCCCGGTACCTTTGGTTCGTGGTGTTTTATCCGTAATCGTATTGGCAATATATTCTGTAATTGGTACGGCGTCTTTACGAATGCGTTCTAAAAGCGTAACGCGCGCGGTGCCAGGTGGTCATGATAATAATCATGACCAAGCTGAGTGCCAGAGGTAACCAGCCACCATCCAACAACTTGAGCGTGTTGGATGCAAAGAACACCGAGTCAATGACGATGAAGGTGCAGGCGCCTAGAATAGATTGCCAGGTCTTCCAGCGCCAGATATTAATGACAGCCACAATCGCCAGGAAGTCTGTGATCAGCATGGTGCCGGTAACGGCAATGCCGTAAGCGGAGTCGAGGGCACTGGATGATTTGAAGATCAGGATGACAGCAACAACACAAAGGGCCAGTAGCATGTTAACGATGGGAACAAAGATCTGTCCGACAGAATCAGCGGCCGTTTGTAAGATGCGCATGTGGGGCAGAAAACCCAGTTGCCAGGCTTGGCGTGTCATCGAGAAGGCGCATGAAATAACGGCTTGTGAGGCAATCACTGTAGCGACAGCGGCCAGAATGATCAGCGCCTGGTGCAGCACGGCGGGTGCCATTATGTAGAACAGATTGCTTAAAGTGTCAGGTTGGTTGAGTAGCAGTGCACCTTGTCCGAAATGGTTTAGTAGGAGAGCGGGTAGCACGAGACCCGTCCAGACAATACGAATGGGCAGCGGGCCAAAGTGGCCCATGTCTGCATACAGTGCTTTCGCACCGGTGAGACAGAGCATCACAGCGCCAAGCGCAAAAAATGCGAGGGGTCCGTGGGTTGCCAGAAATTCGATGGCATGGAATGGATTTAATACAGAAAGAACGCCGGGGTGCTGCAGGATATTGAGAACACCCAGAGCGCCAATCGCAACAAACCAGACCAGCATGACGGGCCCGAAAAAGAGGCCGATGGTGCCGGTGCCTCGGCGTTGTGACCATAAGAGTGCGAGCAGGATGCCAAGCGCTACAGGGATCACAAATTCCTTGAGGCTGGGGGAAATTAGTTTCAGGCCCTCTACCGCAGAGAGTACAGAAATGGCAGGCGTAATCACGCCGTCACCATAGAAGAATGATGCGCCGATGAGCCCAAGTATTAAAAGAGTGCGGCGTTTGGGTGAATCTTCCGGCAAGTGGCCCATGGCCAATGCCATCAACGCTATGATGCCGCCTTCACCATGATTGTCTGCACGCATCATGAAAAACACGTACTTCAGCGACACCACCATCATCAGCGACCAGAAGAAGAGAGACAGTACGCCGTAGATATTGGCTTCACTCACTGGTACCGCGAATGGATCCCATTCGAAAAGACCTGTTCAAAAGCATAAAGCGGGCTGGTGCCGATGTCGCCGAAAACGATACCCAATGCGGCGAGGCTGAGTGCCTGCAGGGATTTTTTGGTGGTTGTTTCAGAACTGCTCATGGTTTGGCTTAGACGATTGTATAACCCTCAATTATATCAATCGAAGCTATGCATCCACTTTGATGGGGACTGCAAGTATTGTTTATTGACAGGGGTTGTTTGATGTTTATACTTATGTATAAACATGCGTTGCAAAGGGAGCTAACTGTGAGCGAAGCCATTCTAGATATCAAGCATTGGGGAAATTCACTGGGTGTGCGTTTGCCAGCGGCGCTGGCTCGTGAAGTGGGATTAACGGTGGATCAGCGTGTGCGCCTGGTCGTTGAAGATGGTCGTGTGGTCATTACCCCTGTGAGCAATGAGCGATTGACGCTAGAACAACGTTTAGCGACTTATGATGTGCAGCGCCATGGGGGTGAAGCGATGAGCACGGATGAGCATCTCGGAGCTGAGCGGTGGTAGGCCGCCTGCGAGTCAGTTCCCATTGGGTGCCGGATCGGCAGGACGTTATCTGGATTGATTGCAATCCGCAGTCTGGTAGAGAAATGAAGGATTTGCATCCATTTCTGGTTCTATCGCCCAAGGCCTTTAACGAAAAGACCTCTTTGGTGGTCGGTCTCCCTATGACCACGGCTGCGTATAACGCAGACAACCCCTTTGCAGTGGCCGTGGGGCACATAGAAAAGCGTGGCCAACCTAAAGTCAGTTTTGTTTTGTGTCACCAGCCAAAATCGTTCGACTGGCGTGCGCGTGGCGCGAAGCCGCATCCATTAGGTCAATTAGAGATGGCGGTGTTTCAGGAAGTGTGTGCTATTTTGAACCAGATTGCCTGAGTCTGCTCAAGCTTGAGTAGTACTCTAATAACAAAAAGCCCCGGAGTTTTTAACCGCCGGGGCTTTTTATTGGGTGCTACCTTAGTGCTTAGCCGCAGGTACCTACAGCACCGCAAGCGGTACAGAAGTCACAACCATCTTTTCTAATCATGGTGGTGTTGCCGCACTCGCTGCACAGCTTACCTTGAACTGGCTTCACCGCACCTTCTTCGGTTGGGGCTTGCAGAATACCCATCTGTTTCAGTGGGAAGCCGTTTTCATCGAGAATGCCCAGCATGGCGTAGCGATGTAGGATCAGGTGAGCCAGGTAAGCAATGGTCGACGGGTAGGTCTGTTGCTTACGCGAACCTGGTACGAAGGCCAGCATGTCACCCAGAGGTTCCGGGTAGTCCAGCAGCTTACGTAGCTTCATGCCGATCCAGGCTGGGTCAATAACGCGCATGTCTGTCGACAGCAGCTTCGAGAGGCCATCCAGGGCGCGCGGGTAGTTACCTGACAGCCACATTGAGTATGGGCGGCTCACGTCATCTGGCAGGGTGATTTCTTTCAGACCCAGTACGAAGTCTTCGCCGGTGTTCGGGTTGTAGATATCAACCGTCCACGACAGGGTGCCATCAGTACCGGTTTTCGGCTCTTTGGCGCTCATCAGGGCATCGAATACTGGGGTTGGTAGATCCTGCTTGAACCAGCCCAGTTGCTCGACACGGAAGCGCACCAGTTGTGCGAATGCCGAAACTGACGACGACATGAGCTGACGTTCACCATTCGGTGGGAAGGCTATGTCAAACGATTCGCCGGCAGATGGGGTGTTCGACAGTGAGTCGAGCTTCAGCTTCAGCCAGGCCGGGTCGTTGGCGCGCATGTCCATCGAGAGGGTCTTGGCAACCGCACCCAGGCCACGCGGTTGGTCCGGGCCGTTAACCCAGACTTCGAATGGCCAGTTTTTGGCTTCCTGTTCAACGTGACCGACAAACAGCGCGAACTTACCGAACGGACCATCAATCATGTAGGTCCAGGCCAGGTTACCTTCAGGCAGGTTAGGGCGGTTTGGCCAGCGCAGCGATGAAAGAACCGGTGCCGGCAGATACTTGATGTGCAGACGACGGTTAGCATCGTTGGTCACAAAGTCTTGTGGTTGTTTCTTCTCTTCTTCTTGCTTTGACGTATCAACCGACAGCACCGAACCTAGCACGCTGTTCGGACGATAGGTGGCAAGACCCTTCAAACCGGCCTTCCAGGCTTGCATGTACAGATCCTGGAACTCTTCGTACGGGTAGTCAGCCGGTACGTTCACCGTCTTAGAGATCGAGGTGTCGATAAACGGTGCCACTGCGGCAACCATGTCTTTGTGCGCCTTGGCCGACAGTTCCAGCGCCGTCACAAAGTAGTCTGGCAGATTGTTCACGTTGCCGCCCAGGTGGCGGTACAGACGCCAAGCGTGGTCTTCAACGGCGTATTCTTTGATGTTGCCATCGGCCATGCGCTTCTTACGGGTGTAGGTCCAAGAGAAGGCTGGTTCGATGCCGTTCGAGGCGTTGTCGGCAAAGGCTAGCGAGATGGTGCCGGTAGGCGCGATCGACAGCAGATGCGAGTTGCGCAGGCCGTGCTTACGGATCTCGGCCTTCACTTCGTTCGATAGACGCGAGGCAAAGTTGCCACCCGACAGATACAGCTCGGCGTTGAACAGCGGGAAAGCACCACGCTCTTTAGCCAGATCGACCGAGGTCAGATACGCGGTGTCGCGCATGTATCTAGAGATCTTCGAAGCCATGGCTAGTGCTTTTTGCGAGTCATAACGCAGCTTCAGCATGTACAGCGCATCACCCAGGCCTGTGAAGCCCAGGCCGACACGGCGCTTATTCATCGCTTCCTGTTGCTGGTTGGCGAGTGGCCAGTGGGTGGCATCCAGTACGTTATCCAGCATACGGATCGACACTTTAACGACTTCACCGAAGGCAGCGAAATCGAACTCGGCCTTCTCGCCAAATGGATCAATGACGAAGTGGGTGAGGTCGATCGAACCCAGGCAGCAGCAGCCGTATGGGGGCAGCGGCTGTTCTGCGCAAGGATTCGTTGCTTCGATCAATTCGCAGTAGTTGAGGTTGTTGTCCTTGTTCATGCGATCCAGGAACAGGATGCCAGGTTCAGCATGATCGTAGGTGGACTGCATGACCTGATCCCACAGATCACGGGCGCGCACCTTGCGGTAAACCCACATGCCGTCTTCGCGCTGGTAGGCGCCTTCGGCCAGGATGTCTTCGTTAGGCTCTGCAATGTGGACCAGTTCAACGCTATCGTCGGCTTCAACCGCTTTCATGAAGGGATCGGTCACGCCGATCGAGATGTTGAAGTTGGTCAGGTCGCCTTTGTTTTTGGCGTGGATGAATAGTTCGATGTCCGGATGGTCGCAACGCATCACCCCCATCTGGGCACCACGGCGCGCACCGGCAGATTCAACGGTTTCGCACGAACGGTCGAATACGCGCATGTACGAGACAGGACCCGAAGCGCGGGAGTGGGTGCCTTTAACGCGAGCGCCTTGTGGGCGGATCGACGAGAAGTCGTAGCCAACGCCGCCGCCGCGACGCATGGTTTCGGCCGCTTCAGCCAGCGCGGTGTAGATGCCTGGGCGGCCATTAACTGTTTCAACGACCGAGTCACCGACCGGCTGCACAAAGCAGTTGATCAGCGTGGCTTGCAGGTCGGTACCGGCGGCGGAGTTAATACGACCTGCTGGCACAAAGCCGTTTTCCTGTGCCCACAGGAATTTGCTTTCCCATTTGGCGCGGTTTTTTTCATCTTCAACCTTGGCCAGGGCGAGGGCAACGCGGGCGCGTACTTCCTGGATTGATTGCTCTTTGCCCTTGGCGTATTTTTCAATCAGAACTTCGGTACAGATTTCCTGTGGTGGAAGATCGGCACGTGCAGTTGCGGCTGTCTGTTGGGTGTTTGTCTCGGTTGTCATGGTTGTGTCCGTAACAGTTTTGTATTTGATGGAGTTTGGAAGATTCGCGGAAATTTGTATGGATGAAATTTACTACATCTAGTGTCCTAGTTCAAACGTTTCTCTAGATATAGTGTTTTGTGTCAAAGCGAGACGTATCAATGGCTTGCGCGTTTACCCGCGCGGAACCACTTGATTTACCTGTCTGAAAATAATTTTCAGTGTCTAAACGATCTGGATTTGCGGGTTGCGTTGTTAAATTCCTGTGCCTGGTGCATCGCATATATGTTTGCTGCATAGCTGCATACGCAAAACCTTGTCCGTACAGGGAATAACCACAGCACATGCTAGAATTTGTGCACGTTCAGGCGCAATGGAAGTGTTTTGTCGCCAGAAATTTCACAAAAATTTCAGAAAAATCAGACACTATGTCCGGAAATACGATCGGTACCCTGTTTACAGTCACCTCGTTTGGCGAATCCCACGGTCCAGCGATTGGGTGCGTGGTTGATGGCTGCTCCCCGGGGTTGGCTATTACCGAAGCCGATATCCAGGCAGAACTGGATCGCCGTAAACCCGGTACATCACGTCATGTCACGCAGCGTCGCGAACCGGATTCGGTAGAAATCCTGTCGGGTGTTTTCGAGGGTAAAACCACCGGCGCACCGATAGGGTTGCTGATTCGCAATACGGATCAACGGAGCAAAGACTACGGCAATATCTCGGAGCAGTTCCGCCCGGGGCATGCTGATTACACCTACTGGCAAAAGTACGGCATCCGCGATTATCGCGGTGGCGGTCGTTCATCGGCCCGTGAAACTGCCGTGCGTGTTGCCGCTGGGGCTGTTGCCCGCAAATGGTTGTTCGAGCGTTATGGCATTACGATCCAGGGCTGGATGGATCAGCTGGGCCCGATTGAGATTCCTTTTGTTGCCGCCGATCAGATCGATCAGAACCCCTTCTTTGCGCCGAACAATGAGATCGTTCCCGAGCTTGAAGCGTATATGAATGCGCTACGTAAAGATGGCGATTCGGTCGGGGGCGGTATTACCGTTGTCGCACGTGGCGTACCTGCTGGTTGGGGAGAGCCGGTCTATGACCGTTTCGATGCCGATCTGGCGCATGCGCTTATGGGTATCAATGCCGTCAAAGGTGTAGAAATCGGTGCCGGTTTTGATTCGATTGTTCAGCGCGGTACCGAACATGGTGATGAAATTACGCCACAGGGTTTCTTGAGCAATAACGCCGGTGGTGTGCTGGGTGGTATTACAACGGGGCAGGATGTCGTGGCGCGTATCGCGATTAAACCAACCTCGAGCATTCGTACGCCGCGTCGGAGTATCAACGTCCGTAATGAAGAAGTGATGATTGAAACCTTCGGCCGGCACGATCCTTGTGTGGCGATTCGTGCCACACCGATTGCCGAATCCATGATGGCGATTGTGTTGATGGATCACGCCTTGCGGCATCGTGCCCAATGTGGCGATGTGGATTCGGGGTTGCCAGCGGTGCCGGCTTCGGCACCGCGTGCCTGAGCTATTGAGCACATTCTAGGCGCTGCTTTCTGATGACTGGTGCGCCGCTCCCTTACTGGCGGCTGTCACTCTATTACTTTTTCTATTTCGCCTTCATTGGCGTTTTTTCGCCGTATTTCACGCTCTATCTGCAGGGCTTGAGTCTCAGTGCAGCGGATATCGTCTTGCTGATGTCGCAGATGCAGTTGATGCGACTGCTGGCGCCCACGTTCTGGGGCTGGCTGGCCGATAAGCGGGGGCGTCGGGTCGATATCATCCGGTTGTCGGCGCTCTGCGCCTGTGTTGGCTTTACCGGATTTTTCCTGACGGATGATTTTATTTATCTGTTCATCCCCATGACGTTGATGGCCTTCTTCTAGAGTGCATCGCTGCCACTGGTGGAAAGCTTGACCTTTGTGCATCTCAAAGATCAGCCGCAGCGCTATAGACAGATCCGCGTTTGGGGTTCGGTGGGGTTTATTGTGGCCGTGCTGCTGGGTGGCGCGTTGCTCGATCAACTGCCGATTAGTGATGTGCCCGCGATGGTGTTTGTGGTGCTGATCGGTATTCTGGTCATGGCATTTAAAGTACCAGAGGGGTTGCATCTTCCTCGAACGGGCGCAGCCGAAGCCGCTGATGAGGCAATCGCATCGCTAGGATCGGTGATACGGGAGCGTCGGGTCCGGATGCTATTGCTCGCCTGTTTTCTGATGTCATCGGCGCATGGCGTGTATTACGTATTTTATTCCATTCACCTGGATGCACTAGGGTACAGCAAGGGGATGATCGGATGGGGCGGTGAATCGATTATTCTGTTGTTGATTGCCCAGACGATGCACGGCGTGACCTTCGGGGTGCATCATGCCGCATCGATTGCCGCAGTGAATGACTGGTTCCCGAAACATATTCACACCAGGGGGCAGGCGCTGTATTCCAGCCTGTCTTTTGGCGGCGGTTTGTTTGGTGGCCTCGTCTGCGGCCTGGTCTGGGATCCGCTCGGTGCGGGTTGGGCTTTCACACTCGGTGCGCTTTTTGCATTGGCTGGGTGGTTTTGTATTGCCAAGGGGATGTCTGTAGCGGCTGAAACCCCAAACAGCGCGCCCCTTGTGCGATAATTTCCGGCTCTTGGCCGTGCTTGGCACTGCATTGCATCTACGGAATTCGCCATGGCAAAAACACTTTACGATAAATTGTGGGAAAACCACGTTGCCTGTCAGGAAGAAGACGGCACAGCGCTGATCTATATTGACCGTCATCTGGTACACGAAGTGACCAGCCCACAAGCCTTTGAAGGGCTGCGAATGGCCAATCGCAAGGCCTGGCGTATTGAGTCTGTGGTGGCCACCGCTGACCACAACACACCGACCGATGGTTGGGAAAAGGCCGAAGGCACAGCTTGTATTGATGACGAGATCTCGCGTCTGCAGGTCGATACACTCGATGCCAACATTCGCGCGAACGGCGCGTTAGCTTATTTTCCCTTCAAAGATGTACGTCAGGGCATCGTGCATGTGGTTGGTCCGGAGCAGGGCGCCACACTACCGGGTATGACTGTCGTCTGCGGTGACTCGCATACCTCAACGCATGGTGCGTTTGCTGCGTTGGCCTTTGGTATCGGTACCTCGGAAGTCGAGCACGTGCTGGCCACGCAGACACTGATTTCCAAAAAATCCAAGTCGATGCTGATTCGCATTGAAGGCCACGTTGGTAAGGGTGTCGGCGCTAAAGACATCGTGCTGGCCATTATTGGCAAGATTGGCACCGCAGGTGGTATGGGTTATGCCATCGAGTTTGCCGGCAGCGCCATTCGTGGTTTGTCGATGGAAGGTCGTATGACCGTTTGCAATATGGCCATCGAAGCTGGTGCGCGCGCCGGTATGGTGGCAGTGGATGATATGACCATCAATTACGTACAAGGCCGTAACTTCGCGCCAAAGGGCTGCGATTGGGATAAGGCCGTGGCTTACTGGCGCACGCTGCATACCGATGAGGGTGCAAAATTCGACAAAGTAGTTGAGCTTGATGCGCGCACCATTCAGCCGCAAGTGACCTGGGGTACTTCACCAGAAATGGTGGTCGGCATTAACGAGATGATTCCTGATCCGGCGAAGGAGCAGGATCTGGTTAAGCGTGAAGGGATGGAGTGCGCGCTGGCTTATATGGGTTTGAATCCGAACACACCAATTGCCGGTGTACCCGTCGACAAGATTTTTATCGGTTCGTGCACCAACTCGCGTATCGAAGATTTGCGTCAGGCCGCTGCCATTGTGCGCGGTTGTTCCGTAGCCGCGACTATAAAGCTGGCGCTGGTGGTGCCGGGTTCGGGTCTCGTTAAGCGTCAGGCCGAAGAAGAGGGTCTGGACAAGATTTTCAAGGCCGCGGGCTTTGAATGGCGTGAACCGGGTTGTTCTATGTGTCTGGGCATGAATGCAGACCGTCTGTCGCCGGGTGAGCGTTGTGCCTCGACCTCGAATCGTAACTTTGAAGGCCGTCAAGGCCCGATGGGTCGTACCCATCTGGTGAGCCCGATCATGGCCGCGGCTGCGGCTATCGCTGGCCGTTTCGTTGATGTGCGGGAGGTGCTGTAATGGATAAGTTTGTTGTGCTGGATGGCCTGGTAGCACCGCTGGATCGTGCCAATGTCGATACCGATGCCATCATCCCGAAGCAGTTTCTGAAGTCGATTAACCGTTCGGGGTTTGGTCCGTTCGCATTTGACGAATGGCGTTACATGGATGTGGGGCAGCCAGGTCAGGATTGCACCAACCGTCCGCTGAATCCGCAGTTCTCGCTGAACCAGCCGAAGTTCAAGGGCGCGTCGGTGCTGCTAACCCGTCAGAACTTCGGTTGCGGTAGTTCCCGTGAACACGCCCCATGGGCGCTGCTCGACTATGGCTTCCACGCCATCATTGCCGAGTCCTTTGCCGACATTTTCTTCAACAACTGTTTCAAGAACGGCATCCTGCCGATCGTATTGCCAACGCAAGTGGTCGATCGCCTTTTTGCCGAAACGCTGGCAACGCCGGGTTACCGCCTGGTTGTGGATCTGCCGAATCAGGTGGTGCGCACACCATCGGGTGATGCGATTCCTTTTGACGTGGATGCTTTCCGCAAGGAATGTCTGATCAACGGTTGGGATGATATCGGTCTGACGTTGCGCCATGCAGATGCGATTCATGCCTATGAAGATCGTCGCCGTAACGAACAGCCCTGGTTGTTTGCTAAATAATTCTCTGGAGTATTTCTGATGTCTCGCAAGATTCTCGTACTGCCGGGTGACGGCATTGGCCCTGAAATTACTGCTGAAGCAGTGCGCGTGCTCGAAGCGCTGAACAAGAGTGGCCTTGGTCTGGAAATCACCACCGGTCTGCTGGGCGGCTGCGCCGTTGATGCCACAGGTGAACCGTATCCGGCCGAAACGCGCACCAAGGCTGAAGCAGCCGATGCCGTGCTGCTCGGTGCAGTGGGTGGTCCGCAGTGGGATACGTTGCCGCGTGAACAGCGTCCGGAGCGCGGTCTGCTTGGCATTCGTAAGCACCTGAACCTTTTTGCTAACCTTCGTCCGGCCATTCTGTATCCCGAGCTGGCTAATGCCTCGTTGCTCAAGCCTGAAGTCGTATCGGGTCTGGATATCCTGATCGTGCGCGAACTCACCGGCGACATCTACTTCGGTCAGCCACGTGGCGTTGAAGAGCGCGACACGGAGTGGGGTCGCCAGAAGGTGGGCTATAACACCATGGTTTACGCCGAGAGCGAAATCCGCCGTATCGCCCATGTGGCTTTTCAGGCAGCGCAGAAACGCGGCAAGAAGCTGTGCTCGGTTGATAAGATGAACGTGCTGGAATGTACCCAGTTCTGGCGCGATATCTTTGAAGAGATCGCCAAGGAATATCCGGACGTGCAACTTTCGCACATGCTGGTGGATAACGCCGCCATGCAGCTGGTGCGTGCGCCGAAGCAGTTTGATGTCATGGTCACCGGCAATATGTTCGGTGACATCCTGTCGGATGAAGCCTCAATGCTCACGGGTTCGATCGGCATGCTGCCGTCGGCCTCGCTGGACGAAAACAATAAAGGTTTATACGAACCATCACATGGTTCCGCCTCGGATATCGCCGGTAAGGGCGTGGCCAACCCGTTGGCAACGATTCTGTCCGCCGCCATGCTCCTGCGCTACACTTTCGGTTTGGAAGCCGAAGCGGTGCGTATCGAGAATGTGGTTCGCACGGTGTTAGCTCAGGGCTATCGTACGGCCGACATCTATGAAGAGGGCACCCGCAAGGTGGGTACCCGCGAGATGGGCGATGCTGTACTTGCAGCACTGTAATTGAAGTTATATCAATAAATAGCAGTTCACACGGAGATAAGAGTCATGGCAAAGCCTGTCGTTGGTCTGGTCGGTTGGCGCGGTATGGTGGGTTCGGTCCTCATGCAGCGCATGCAGGAAGAAAAAGACTTTGCTCACATCGAGCCAGTGTATTTCTCGACGTCGAATGCAGGCGGTGATGCGCCGGCTTTCGGTGGCGTGAGCTCGGGCGAGAAACTGCAAGACGCCAGCAACATTGATGCACTCAAGAAGATGGACATCATCCTGACCTGTCAGGGTGGCGACTACACCAAAGAGGTTTATCCGAAGCTGCGCGCAGCCGGTTGGAACGGTCACTGGATTGATGCTGCTTCGGCATTGCGTATGGCTGATGATGCCGTGATCGTACTCGACCTGGTGAACCGCGATGTGATCGATGCCTCGCTGGGCAAGGGCGGTAAAAACTGGATCGGCGGTAACTGCACCGTGTCACTGATGCTGATGGGTCTGGGTGGTCTGTTCGAACACAAGCTGATCGACTGGGTATCGTCGATGACTTATCAGGCAGCCTCGGGTGCTGGTGCACAGAACATGTGCGAACTGATTGCTCAAATGGGCACCATCCACGCATCGGTGGTAGATCTGCTGAATGACCCGAAGTCGGCCATTCTGGAGATCGACCGTAAGGTTGCCGAAACGATCCGTTCGGATGCTTTCCCGAAGAAGAACTTCCGCAACACACCGCTGGCCGGTTCGTTGATTCCATGGATCGATGTGCCTGTTGAGCATGGCCAGTCGAAGGAAGAATGGAAAGGCGGCGCCGAGTGCAACAAGATCCTCGGTAACCCCGCGTTCCGTTCGCCAGGCTCGATTCCGATCGATGGCCTGTGTGTGCGTATCGGCGCCATGCGTTGTCACTCGCAAGCACTCACCATCAAGCTCAAGAAAGATGTGCCGCTGGACGAAGTGAGAGACATTCTGGCCAAGGCCAATGATTGGGTGAAAGTGGTGCCGAATGAACGTGAGCTGAGCGAACGTGACCTGACACCTGCTGCCGTGACCGGTACGCTGACGGTGCCCGTGGGCCGACTGCACAAGATGGCAATGGGTCCGGATTATCTGGCTGCGTTCACCTGTGGTGACCAGTTGCTTTGGGGTGCGGCCGAGCCGCTGCGTCGTATGCTACGCATTCTGGTAGAAGCTTAATTAATTAAGTGGACGCCCCGTCTGGCTTTGCGGCCGGGCGGGGCGTTGTCGTTAAGGCGAGTAATTAGATGAATATTCCTGATTGGGTCTGGGTGGTTGGTAGCCTGACACTGTTGTTGCTGGGATTGCAGCTGGGGGTTAGCCTCGGTCGCGCTGGAGAAAAGGCGCGGCAGAATGAGCATGCAAAACCAGATCATGACGATCAGCCACGCGTTAAACCCCAGCCTAAGGTCAACTGGGGTTCGATAGATCTGGATCTGTCTTCCCCGCCTAAAGACAAAACACCGGACACCGATCGCTAAAAATGTTCACTGGCCAGACTGCTTCGTCGACGCGTATCTCGCCTGCGATCAAGTTGATCTCCGTATTTGCTGTTGCCATCGCCTTGCAGTCTGTTTTGGGTTTGCCGTTAGCGGCAGCTTTGTGTCTTTGGGCGCTAGCACGCCATCGCGTCCGGTTTTTCAAGTTGCTACGTTGGGTTCGCTTATTGATAGTTGTCCTTTTTATGGTCACGTTACTCATGACGCCGGGTGCTGCGTTATGGCCCGAATGGGGTTTATATCCCACTGAAGAGGGGATGCTGCTCGGGGTGACACAGCTATTCCGATTAGTGGGTATGCTAGCCGTCGTCAGCCTGTTGCTAGATACCACAGACGATCGTAGTCTCGCTGCCGGGTCACTTTCATTGTTGCAGCCTCTGGCGGGTAAACGACAGTGGCCGGAACGTGCTGTGGCGCGCTTGTTGCTGGTGTTTCATTATCTGGAAACGGCGCCCAAGCCACGCAACCTGCATGATGTATTGGCGTTGGCGGGCGCAGATCTGTCTGTTTCTACTGTAGTGGATGCGCCTGACGTACTTGAGTTAGAGGTAGTGCCTTTGTCCGTCCGTGACCTGGTGTTGGCCGGTCTGATGCTGGGTGCTGCTTTCCTAAGCCTTGCCTGGGGGAGTGTTGCATGACACAGCAGCGCTGGGCATTAGGTATTGAATATAATGGCGCCGCGTTTCATGGTTGGCAAGCGCAAGCACCGACGACGCAAGTTGTTAATGGGTTGCCTGTAGGATCAACCCTACCCACCATTCAGGGTGCGCTGGAATCGGCCATGTCACAGATTGCCGATGCACCGGTGCAGATTGTTTGTGCAGGCCGTACCGATGCGGGCGTGCACGCCACCGGGCAGGTGATCCATTTCGATGCACCGGTCGAGCGGCCCGATTCGGCCTGGGTGAGAGGCGTCAATGCGCTATTACCCGATAGTTGTGCCGTGCGCTGGGCACAATCGGTAGCGGAAGATTTTCATGCGCGGTTTAGTGCAACAGGGCGGCGTTACCGCTACATTCTGCTCAATCGACCTGAGCGGGCAGCAATTTTCGCTGGCCGTGCCGGCTGGTTCCATCGACCATTGGATGTGGCGTCGATGGCTGTTGCTGCCCGATCGATTCTTGGGACGCATGATTTCAGTGCGTTTAGAGCGGCTGAGTGTCAGGCAAATAGCCCCATCCGTACGCTAACCGAAGCTCGTGTAAGCCGTCAGGGCGATTGGGTGGTCTTTGATTTTGCGGCGAACGCATTTTTACAGCACATGATTCGTAATCTGGTGGGGGCATTGGTCTATGTGGGTAAAGGTGCCGAACCCGTGACACTCACGACAACCTTGTTGGCGCAAAAGGACCGCAAGCTGGCACCACCGACATTTATGCCGGATGGCCTGTATCTCACCGCAGTCGATTATGATGCGGTATGGGAGTTGCCATCTGCCGGACAGAAGGGTGATCCACTTCAGGTTTTTAATTTCTGATGATCGTTATTTCATGACACTGCACGCTCAACCCCGCATTAAAGTTTGTGGCCTGACCCGCGTTGAAGATGTGCAAGCGGCTGTATCGGCAGGCGTTGATGCAATTGGCCTGGTTTTTTATGCCGACAGTCCGCGACACGTCACTATTAAGCAGGCTAAAACCCTGGCCAGGGCGATTCCACCCTTTGTGACCATTGTCGGTTTGTTTGTAAATGCATCCAGAGCAGAAGTTAACCGCGTGATCGAAGAAGTTCCGCTCAATTTGTTGCAGTTTCACGGTGATGAGACTGTTGATCAGTGCGAGGGATTTGGCTTGCCGTATCTGCGCGCTGCGCGCGTTCGGCCAGGGGTCGATCTGTTAGAATTCGCGATGCAATTTCCCACGGCACATGCCCTGTTGCTCGATACCTGGACCCCGGCTTATGGCGGGAGCGGGGAATCGTTTGATTGGTCGCTAGTTCCGTCTTCGTGCCCCTTGCCAGTGATTCTTTCCGGTGGGCTGAATCCATACAATGTGGCTGAGGCCATACGTCAGGTTCGCCCCGTGGCGGTTGACGTGTCTTCCGGGGTAGAAAGTGCTAAAGGCATTAAAGATGCCGACAAAATTCGAGCTTTCGTCCATGCCGTTCGTGGCCAGTGATGAAAGATGTCTCACAGTAGTCAGGATATTTGCTTCATGAAACCCTACGATTTGCCAGATAACCGCGGTCACTTTGGTCCCTACGGCGGATCTTTCGTGTCAGAAACGCTGGTGGCGGCGCTCGAAGAACTCAAGCATGCCTACGCGCACTACAGCCGCGATCTGGAATTTATTGCCGAGTTCGAGAGTGAACTGAAGCACTTCGTAGGTCGACCCAGTCCGATTTATCACGCCAAGCGCTGGAGTGAGCTGCTGGGCGGGGCGCAGATTTATCTGAAGCGTGAAGATCTCAATTACACCGGTGCTCACAAGATTAACAACACCATTGGTCAGGCTTTATTGGCACACCGTATGGGCAAGAAGCGCGTTATTGCCGAAACCGGGGCTGGTCAGCATGGGGTTGCATCGGCAACTGTAGCCGCCCGCTTCGGCATGAAGTGTGTGGTCTACATGGGTGCAGAAGACGTGGGTCGCCAGTCGGCCAACGTGTATCGCATGAAGCTGCTGGGTGCCGAAGTAGTGCCCGTTGAAAGCGGTTCGCGCACGCTGAAGGATGCACTGAATGAAGCGATGCGTGATTGGGTCACCAACGTTGAAGACACCTTCTACATCATTGGCACCGTGGCGGGCCCGCATCCGTATCCGATGATGGTGCGTGATTTCAGTTCAGTGGTCGGCAAAGAGTGTGTGAAGCAGATGCCTGATATGGTTGGCCGTCAGCCCGATGCGGTGATTGCCTGTGTGGGTGGTGGTTCCAATGCCATGGGTGTTTTCTACGACTACATTCCGCACGAATACGTTAAATTGATCGGCGTAGAGGCGGCCGGTGATGGTATCGATACGCCACGTCACGCTGCATCACTACAGCTGGGCAAGCCTGGTGTACTGCATGGCAACCGCACTTATCTGTTGCAGGATGATAATGGTCAGATCATTGAAACGCATTCTGTTTCGGCGGGTCTGGATTATCCGGGTGTGGGGCCGGAGCATGCCTGGCTGAAGGATAGTGGCCGTGCCGAGTACGTGGGTGCTACCGATAAAGAAGCGTTGCAGGCTTTCCATGATTTGTGTCGTATCGAAGGCATTATTCCTGCGCTAGAGTCCAGTCATGCACTAGCCTACGCCGCAAAGCTGGCGCCAACATTGCCTAAGGACAAGATCCTGCTGGTCAATCTGTCTGGTCGTGGTGATAAGGATCTGCATATCGTTTCTGAAGCCAGTGGCATGGAGTTTTATTGCCGTCAGAGCTGCCGTACGGCATTTGCAAAAGCCGGTATGCGCGTTAACGACAGCAATGCGGAGACCAGGTAATGGGACGTATTACCGATACATTTGCCGCTCTGGCCGCACAAGGTAAAAAAGGCCTGATCCCATACATCATGGCAGGTGACCCTGCGCCGGCGCTAACCGTTGATCTGATGCATGCACTGGTTGAAGGCGGCGCCGATGTCATTGAACTCGGTGTGCCTTTCTCTGATCCGATGGCCGATGGCCCGGTGATTCAACGTGTGGCCGAGCGTGCGATTGCGCAGGGTGTGGGTATGCGCCAGACACTGGCGATGGTGGCTGAATTCCGCAAGAAGGATCAGACGACGCCGATTGTCTTGATGGGCTACGCCAATCCGATTGAGTGCATTGGTCAGGCTGCCTTTGTTGAAATGGCAAAGGCGGTGGGGGTGGATGGGGTATTGGTAGTGGATTATCCGCCGGAAGAGTCGGAAGACTTTGCCAAGCAGTTACGCGCCGTCGATATGAATCCGATTTATCTGCTCGCGCCAACATCCACCGAAGAACGTATTGCGGCAGTGGCTAAGGTGGCTAGTGGCTATCTTTACTATGTGTCGTTGAAGGGTGTAACAGGTGCGGGTCACCTGGATCTGCATGAAGTGTCGCAGCGCATTCCGCAAATTCGTCAGCGCACTGGTTTGCCGGTGGGCGTGGGTTTTGGTATTCGTGATGCCAGCACAGCAGAACGACTGGCAGGTATGGCCGATGCCGTTGTGGTTGGCAGTCGTTTGATCGATGCCATTACCAGTGTGCCGAAGCGTGAAGCGCGTGCCGCTTTGCTGGCGGTGATGAAAGATATTCGTGCCGGCGTTGATAAAGCCGCCGCTAAACAATAATTAACGTTTATTAGGAGCATGCGATGAATTGGGTTAACAAACTGCTGCCCCCCAAGATCAAACGCGCGGATGGTCAGCGTAAGAGCGCCTTGCCAGAAGGCTTATGGTGCAAGTGCCCGAATTGCGAAGCGGTTCTGTATACGGCAGACCTTGAGGCCAACATGCAGGTGTGCCCGAAGTGCGAGCATCATCATCGCGTTAAGGTCCGTGCCCGTCTGGACATGCTGATGGACGCCCATGGCCGTAAAGAAATCGGTGCAGAAGTGCGTCCGAAAGATGCGCTGAAGTTTGTAGATAGCCGTCCGTACCCGGTGCGTGTTGAAGAAGCGCAGAAGCAGACGAGCGAAACCGATTCGCTGGTCGTGATGCAGGGCACGATTGAAGCGGAACCGGCCGTAGTTGCCTGTTTCGAATTCGAATTTATGGGTGGTTCGATGGGCTCGGTATTGGGTGAGCGTTTTGTGCGCGGCGTACGTGCTGCCATCGAAAACAAGTGTGGTTTTGTCTGTATCACTGCTTCGGGCGGTGCCCGTATACAGGAAGGTTTATTCTCGCTGATGCAGATGGCCAAGACAACCGCGTCGATTTCTGAGTTGGCGCGCCATGGCTTGCCGTTTATCACCGTGTTGACCGATCCGACTATGGGCGGCGTTTCTGCCTCATTCGCCTTTGTGGGTGATGTCGTTATCGCCGAGCCGAATGCGCTGGTAGGTTTCGCGGGTCCACGCGTGATCGAACAGACAGTTCGTGAAAAGTTGCCAGAAGGCTTCCAGCGTGCCGAGTTCCTTCTCGACAAGGGTGCCATCGATATGATCGTTCATCGCAAATCGCTGCGTGATGAATTGTCTTCGCTGCTGCGTATTCTGCGTAAGGAACCGGTGAGCTCCTGAGCTTCTCCTTAAGGCAAGCATGCAAACTCTGGATCAGTGGCTGGCCCAAATAGAGGCCATGCACCCCCGTGGCATTGCCGGCATCGAGCTGGGCCTGGATCGGGTTAAAGCTGTTAGTGAGCAATTGGGCCAGCAAGCGTCGCTCACCGCCGCCGGAATACCCATTATCATGGTGGCGGGCACCAACGGCAAAGGATCGGTCGTCGCCTATCTGTCAAACATGCTCGATCGGGCCAGTTACAAAGTCGGCACGTATACTAGCCCGCACTTGATTCATTTCAATGAACGTATCCGCATCAATGGAGTATCCGCCCCGGATGAGGCGCTGATTCCAGCTTTTGAGCAGGTCGAAACTGCCCGCAAGTCGGTGGGTGTCGATCTCACTTACTTCGAGTTCACAACGCTGGCTGCGATGCAGGTGTTCCTAATGGCACAGGTAGATGCGCTGGTGCTGGAAGTTGGGCTGGGTGGTCGACTGGATGCCGTTAACATTTATGAGCCCGATGTATCGGTAGTCACGGGCGTTGCGATAGATCATCAGGACTATCTGGGTGATACCCGCGAAGCAATCGCGCTTGAAAAAATTGGTATTGCCCGTGCTGGCAAGCCGATCGTGATTGCCGAGCCTGATATGCCGTTGCCTGCGCTCAAACAGTTGGCCGCAGCAGGCGCCAAGGTTTACCTGATTGGCGAAGCCTTTGGTTTCGAGCCGTTGCTCGGAGAAGAGGGTAAGCCCAGCATTCAGTGGCGTTACTGGCTACGACAGCCGGGTACCAGACCAGAGGATATGCAGCGGCGGGGTGGTTTGGCCTATCCCGGGTTGCGCGGGAAGATTCAGTTGCTGAATGCGGCTACGGCCATGACGGCGATCGATTGCCTGCAGGATCGTCTGCCTATTGCCATGGGTGCCGTACGCCGTGGCCTCCTGGAAACCGAATTGGCAGGGCGCTTTCAGGTCATTCCGGGACCCCCTGATCTGCTACTCGATGTGGCCCATAATCCGGATGCAGCCAAGGTATTGGCCAATAACCTGAGTCATTTACCCTTTGTCCACACGCAACACGGGGTAGTGGGCATGATGGCTGATAAAGACATGGTGGGGGTGCTAACCCCGTTGGTCAAAGCGATTACCCGCTGGTACCTCACGCCGCTCGACAATCCCCGCGCGGCCTCCGTGGCGCAGTTGCGCGAGATCTTGTGCAGCCTCGGTGTTAAAGACAGCTTGATCGAAAGCCACGAAAATCCTCGAAGCGCGTATGCTGCAGCACGAAAAAACGCGACTGAGAGTGATAGAATTGTGGCCTTCGGTTCTTTCCTCACAGTAGCGGATGTCCTCAGGGACTTGGGCAGAACGGCATGAAGCCAGATACTCTAGAATCAGATAGCCAGCAGGACCTTAAAAGACGCGCCCGTCGCCGTCTGTTAGGGGCTGCTTTTTTTGTCATTATCGTGGCAGCGGTATTGCCGATGGTGATGGATACGGCACCACCGCCACAACTGAATGACTTCCGCATTGTGACCGAAGCCGAGAAACAGGCGGCAGCAGCCCCTGTGATTGTGCCGCCAGCTGAAGCGGTACCCGCTAGCGCTGCACCTGCAGCCCCCAGCGAGATTAAAGAAGCTCCGGCAGAGAGCAAGCCTGCTGAGCCTGCAACGTCACCCACCCCTGTGGCTGCACCCGTTGATGCCAAGCCTGTGGTCGTTGCATCGGCGCCAGAAGCCAAGCCTGAACCAGACAAACCGGTAGAGAAACCGGTTGAAAAGCCTGTCGAGAAAAAAGTCGCTGAAAAGCCTGCTGAAAAATCAGCGGATAAGAAGCCAGCTGACAAACCGTCTGATGCAAAGAAAGACGCTAAAGACAGTAAAGAGCCAGTCCAGGCCGGCCATTATTACATTCAGGTCGGCGTGTTTGCCGATGCCGACAACGTGAAGCAAGTGCGTAGCAAACTGAACGGGCAGGGGATTTCCAGTTGGACAGAAGCGGCTACGGGTAACCTCGCGGGTAAGACACGCGTTAAGGCCGGCCCGTTTTCTAGCAAAGAGGCGGCAGACAAAGCCTTGGCAAAAATTAGTAAGGCCGGTTTGAATGGCCTCGTTGTTAAAAAATGATCCTGAGCTTAACCGGGCGCCATAGGTGATATGACCGGTTTTGATTACGCCGTTATCGCCATATTGGCCGCCTCGGTACTTTTGGGTGCCTGGCGCGGCATGGTGAGCGAGGTGATGTCGCTCGGTGCCTGGGTGGTTGCCTTTCTGGTCGCACGCGAACGGGGTGAGACTGTGGGCACGCAGTTGCTGGCCCCTTATCTGACTGTCACCTTCTGGCAGATTGCCGGGGGGTGGGTTCTGCTCTTCATTGCATCGATTTTGTCGGTATCGATTTTCCGGGCGCTGATTCGCAAAACGATTCATGCCATTGGCCTGGGTTTCTTCGATCGTACGTTGGGTATGGCTTTTGGTGTGGCACGCGGCACACTGTTGGTGTTGCTATTGGTCGCTATTGGCGGCATGACCCATCTGCCGGAAGGGCCATGGTGGCGTCAGGCGCGTCTTGCGCCGTTGACTGAGCAGGGCGTTAATTACATCAAACCCTGGTTGCCCAATGATCTGGCCAAGCACATTGCTTATGCCGACACGCTCAGCCAGATGGCACCACAACTTGCCCCGCAGCTGGTTCCCCAGCTGCTACCCCAGAATCCACTTTCTAAGTAATCGAGACTAGCATGTGCGGAATTATTGGCGTTGTAGCCACCACACCGGTTAACCAGTTGCTCTACGACGGACTCATGGTGCTTCAGCATCGTGGTCAGGATGCGGCAGGCATTTCAACGGCAGAAGGTAGCACCTTTCATATGCACAAAGGCCCGGGTCTGGTGCGAGATGTGTTCCGTACACGCAACATGCGGGCGTTGCCGGGCAACTGGGGTATTGCGCACTGTCGATACCCGACTGCCGGTTCGGCCTATAACTTTGCCGAAGCCCAGCCGTTCTATGTGAACTCGCCTTTTGGCCTGATGCTGGCACACAACGGTAACCTGACCAATGCCGAAGAGCTGAAACAACAACTCTTCAAGCTGGATCTGCGTCACATCAATACCAACTCCGATTCCGAAGTGCTGCTCAATGTTCTGGCTCACGAATTGCAGAAAGCGGCGCACGGTACGCGCCTGGATCAGGAAGCGATTTTCAAGGCCGTGCGTGGCGTTCATAAGCGTGTTCGTGGTGCCTATGCCGTGGTCGTCATGATTGCCGGTTATGGCCTGTTGGCCTTCCGCGACCCGTTCGGTATTCGTCCGCTGGTGCTGGGTAAAAATGAAACACCGGCAGGTACCGAGTGGATGCTGGCGTCGGAATCGGTACCGCTGGACTCGCTGGGTTTCGAGCGCGTGGATGACGTGGCGCCCGGTGAAGCGGTCTATGTTGATTTGGATCGCAACATGGTGCGTGAGCAGTGCGCTGAAAAACACACGCTCTCACCATGCCTCTTTGAGTATGTGTATCTGGCCCGCCCGGATTCGATGCTGGATGATGTGTCGGTTTACGAAACCCGTCTGCGCATGGGTGAAACCCTCGCGGCCAAGGTGCGCAAAGTGATTGATCCAGCTGACATCGATGTGGTGATTCCGATTCCGGATTCGTCGCGTCCGGCAGCACTGCAAATGGCGCACGCTCTTGGTATCCCGTTTCTGGAAGGTTTTGTTAAGAACCGTTACATCGGACGTACCTTTATCATGCCCGGGCAGGCAACACGTAAGAAGTCTGTCCGCCAGAAACTCAACACGGTGGTTCAGGAATTTGCTGGCAAGAATGTGATGCTGGTGGATGACTCGATCGTGCGTGGCACCACTAGCCATGAGATCGTGGAGATGGCACGTGCTGCGGGCGCCAAGAAGGTGTATTTCGCCTCGGCATCGCCGCCGGTACGTTTTCCTAACGTATACGGTATCGATATGCCAACACGCGGCGAGCTAATCGCAACCGGTCGCACCGATGCACAAATTGCCGCATTGATTGGTGCCGATGAGCTGGTGTATCAGGATCTTGCCGCACTGGAAGAGTCTGTGCGCGCGTGCAATCCGAACATTACGGGTTTTGATGACTCCTGCTTTACCGGTAACTACATTACCGGTGATGTGGATGCCGCCTATCTGGATGCCGTTGAAAAGTCGCGTCAGAAACCGAGTGCGCCTGCTGCCTCTCAGGAAGACGATGACGAGGGTGGTAATGCAGCTCAGCAAATCGAAATGTTTGTCCGTCGTCCGGGTCAGGAATAATTGCGTCCATTATGAGTAAGCATCAAAAACTGCCGGAAGGCCTGGCCGCAGAAACACTGGCCGTTCGCGCCGGGATGAATCGTAGTGTGCATAACGAACACAGTGAAGCGCTGTACCTGACATCCAGCTTTGTTTTTGACAATGCGGCTCAGGCGGCTGTGCGCTTTTCAGGTGAAGAAGAGGGCAATGTCTACGCCCGCTTTACCAACCCCAGTGTTACGCTCTTCGAACAGCGGCTTGCTGCGCTGGAAGGTGCCGAAGCCTGTATCGGCACGGCCAGTGGCATGGCCGCCATTACCTCTTTGGTCATGGCAAATCTAAGCGCCGGTGATCATATTGTTGCCTCCAATTCGCTATTTGGTTCGACGATCCAGTTGCTCGGCACCATCATGCCGCGCTTTGGTATTGAAACCACCTTCGTTTCGCAAACTGATGCCAGTGAATGGGATAAAGCCGTTCGGCCCAATACCAAGCTCCTGTTTTGTGAAACACCATCCAACCCACTGACGCAAGTGGCCGACATTCGTGCCCTGTCTGTGATTGCTAAAAAACATCATCTGCTGCTGGCGGTTGATAACTGCTTCTGTACGCCGATTCTGCAAAAGCCGCTGGAACTGGGTGCCGACATTGTGGTGCATTCGGCAACCAAATACCTGGATGGTCAGGGTCGTGTGCTCGGTGGCGCAGTCTGCGGCAGCAAGGAAATTATCGAGAAGCTCTTCATCTTCTTGCGCACAACTGGCCCAACGTTGTCGGCCTTTAACGCCTGGGTTCTGGGTAAAGGCTTGGAGACGCTGTCGATTCGTATGAAAGCCCAATCGGCAACAGCGCTCGAACTGGCCAGATGGCTGGAAGCGCATCCCGCCATTGAGCGTGTGTACTATCCGGGTTTGCCATCGCACCCCCAGCATCAGCTGGCCATGCAACAGCAGAAATCCGGCGGGGCGATTGTCAGCTTTGAAGTGAAGGGTGGCAAAGAGGCTGCCTGGCGTGTGATAGACTCCTGTCAGTTGTTGTCGATCACCGGTAACCTGGGTGACACCCGTACGACGCTGACGCATCCTGCTTCCACAACGCATGGTCGTATTACCCCGGAAGCACGTGCCGTCGCAGGTATTCATGACAATTTGCTGCGAATCGCAATAGGCTTGGAAACGGTAGACGACATCTGTAACGATCTGGCTCGTGGGCTTTCTGCAAACTGATTGCAGTGCCGCCTGACCGGTTCGACCATGAGTTCATTCTGATTTTTTAGCCTGTTAGCCCCTGAGGGCAACAAATATGTCTTTTGAACAGTTTTCACTTTCCGAGCCACGTATCAATGCCATTCAGGATGCCGATATCTCCGGCACGCCTGCGCCAACACCGGTACAGGCCGCGCTGATTCCGCTGGTGCTGACCGGTAAAGATGTGCTCGTGGCGGCGCCTGCGGGTTCCGGCAAGGCGGCCGCTTACGCCATTCCAACGCTTGATCTGTTGCAGCAGGATGATGCGGCTCTGACGCAGGAGCCGGGCCGTGGCCTACGCATTCTGGTCTTGGTGCCAACGCGTGAAGTGGCCCTGCAAGTGCTGGATGCCTACCGTACCTATGGGCGTCATGATGCCTATTACTCTTTTGCTGTTTACGGCGGTGTCAGCATGCATCCCCAAGTCCAGGCGCTGGAGCGAGGATTGGATGTGCTGATCGCCACGCCCGCCCGATTGCTGGATCATCTGGGTCAGGGGCATGTGAATCTGGATCGCGTGCGTGTCGTCCTCTTCGACGAAGTCGATCGCATGATGGATATGGGTCAGGCTGCCGAGCTCGAGCGTCTCTACCCGTTGCTACCGCCAACTCGACAAACGATCGTCGTGGTCAGCTCATTCGGTGACAATATCCGCGGATTTTCTGATGGCCTACTGAAATACCCGGAAGAAGTGGTCATTGATCGCGGCGATGATGTCACCACCCGAGTCCACCAACGGTTCATTGCGGTCGATCCGCACCGTAAACGGGATCTGATGACGCAGCTGTTCCGTGACGAAGCATGGCCGCGTTCATTGGTATTTGCCCGTACAAAGTTCGGGGCAGAAGGCCTGGCGCGCAAGTTGGCCAAAGGTGGCGTTACCGCCAATGCGCTGCATGCCCATCGTGGTCAGATGCCCCGTGGTCGTGCTCTGGAAGAGTTTCAGACCGGGTTGCTGAGTGCCCTCGTTACAACGGATATGGCACTGCGTGGGTTTGAGATGGACGGCATGCAGCGGGTAGTTCACTACGATCTTCCTGCGGTGCCTGATGATTACCCCGCACGCTTAAATCGTGTGTTGAATGGTGAAGAGGGTCGCGTTGGCAATACCGTTGCTTTTGTCACGCATGATGGCCGTGCTGCTCAAATCAATCGAGCGTCTACTAGGTGCCGAAATCCATCCAGAAATTATTCCGGGTTACGAACCCATGTCGCCTGAAGCGCTGGTCGAATATCAGGCAGAGCAAGCAGCTAAGTATGCAGCCGATCCGCGTAATACGCGCAATCAGCCCGCTGCCACCGGTGAAGAATCTGCTGAAGGCATTGACGCCGACAGCAATGCTGAGTTTGAAGAGTTTGATGAAGATTGCCAACCGGTTGAGCTGGATGAAGATGCCAAGGCACGGGCTGAAGGTGAAGCCTGGCTGTACGCCCGTCAACAAGCGAATCAGCGACCACCGCGTGGCCGTAAACCGCGTGACCCAGATGCCCAGCCTTACTTCCCTGACGATCGTGACCCTTGGGCTGATTTGCCGGAAGACAAACTGTACGTGATGGATGCCATGTACAACGGCAATAAGCTGGCGCCGGGTGAAACCGATCCGCTGACCGCGCTACAGTTTATTGATGACGATCGTCAGCCACGCGGTGCCAATGCGCACGTGCGTGACATCGTTGCCGAATTCCGGCGCGAAGCCTGTGAAGACCGTAATCTGCATCGTGAGCTGGCCGGCATGCCGGCACTCAACAGCCTGCGCAAAAACCATCGTGGTAAAAAACCCTTTGGTAAGTCATCACAATTCGGTAAGGGGCAGGGCAAACCTGCAGGGAGCAAACCACCGCGCAGTGGCGGCTACCAGGGTGCTAAACCATTCCGTCGTAAACCCACGGGTCCGGGTCGTCCGCGATCCCCCAAACCCGAGGCAAGCTGATAGAATCTTGTCTGAATTTAAAAAGGGTCTGTGGCTGAGTGGTTTAAAGCAACGGTCTTGAAAACCGTCGTAGGTGCGAGCCTACCGTGAGTTCGAATCTCACCGGACCCGCCAAATTAAAACGGCTCGTCGAGAAATCGACGGGCCGTTTGCTTTGGCCGCTTGCATTCATCACGGGTCGTCATAGAATGCAGGCATAACAAATGTTCCTGGAGATAAAACATGTACCACGCCCTACAGATTAATAAAGATGATGCCGGCTATCGTGCCGAGCTTAAAGAACTCGATGACTCCGCGTTGCCTGAAGGTGATGTGACAGTCCAGGTGGCCTGGAGTACGCTCAATTACAAAGATGGCCTGGGCATAACCGGTAAAGGCCCGGTGGTTCGTAAATTCCCATTAACCCCCGGTATCGATATGGCCGGGACCGTATTGGAAAGCAGTCATCCGTGCTGGAAGCCCGGGGATAAAGTCATTTTGAACGGCTGGAGTGTCGGTGAAACATACAGCGGCTGTCTGGCACAGAAGGCGCGCCTGAATGGTAACTGGCTCGTGCCATTGCCCACCGCATTTACCGAGCGTTAGGCCATGGCCATTGGTACGGCGGGCTATACGGCCATGCTTTGCGTGCTGGCACTAGAAAAGCACGGCATTAAACCGACGGATGGTGAAATCCTGGTCACGGGTGCTAATGGTGGGGTGGGCAGCGTGGCGATCATGCTCCTGGTCAAGCTGGGTTATACCGTCATTGCGTCTACGGGGCGCCCAGAAGAAGAGCCGCACCTCAAAGCACTGGGTGCTGCCGGCATTATCGACCGCAAGGAACTATCGGAGCCCGGTAAGCCGCTCGGCAAAGAACGCTGGGCAGGTGTGGTTGATTCAGTCGGTAGCACCACACTGGCCAATGCCTGCGCTACAACCAAATACAGTGGTGCGGTAACAGCCTGTGGTCTAGCCGGCGGGGCTGATTTTCCGTCAACGGTGATGTCATTCATTCTGCGGGGTATCACCCTCTACGGCATCGACAGTGTGATGGCACCTTCCGAGAAGCGTATGGAAGCTTGGCAGCGTTTGGCGCGAGATCTGGACCACTGAGATCAGTTTGGTCGAAGCGATTAGCGTAGGCGCACAATTGCTTGAAGGCAAAATGCGTGGCCGTGTGGTGGTGGACGTTAATCGTTGATTAATTGAGGTTTGTCCCGTAAAAGGCTTTTTTTGATTTTTACGGACAAACCCGAGAGGATTTTCTTGACGTTGCGATTGTTTTCATTCAAATTTGCAAAATGTAATTTCTGAATGAAAACAAATGGCCAGTGAACTATCGAACGATCAACGGAAATACTTGATTGATTCAGCCCAGATGTATGAGTCATACATCGAAGCCAAGCGGCATGCTGATAGTTATCGGTATGGGATTGACTTGGAAGCGCTCCCGCGACAAAGAGTATCTGTTTCGTCTATCGGGGCGAACAGGTTATGGTCGCTCATTGGGTGTGCGCAGCCCGGAAACAGAACTGATAGAAGCAGAGTTTCGTGAAGGTAAGGCTCGTGCCAACACCCGTCTGGATGCTATTAAAAGCCGTCTTGATGAATTTGCCGTAATCAATAAGGCACTTCGTGCCTAATGTTGTGGCACGTATCCTACGTTTGCTTGATGAGCGAAACCTGTTGGGTCAGGAATTTATCGTTTTAGGTACACAGTGTCTTTATGCTTACGAGGCCGCAGCGGGGGTGCGTGTTGATCCATCTCTAACCACATCGGGCGATGTTGATTTGATGTTTGATACCCGCAGAAAGATCGAGCTGGTATCGCAAAAGTTAGATGGTTCAGGCTTGATCGGATTGTTGCGTAAAGTGGATAAATCGTTTGAACCGATGCAGCGTAGTAAGTTTCGGGCAGCAAACGATCAGGAGTTTATGGTCGATTTGATCATGCCACCTTTGGACATGCGAGATGGTCGCAAAATACAATTTGCCGAAGGTGATCTCATCGCATCAGAAATTCCTGGCCTGGAATGGCTAATGAACGCGCCGAAATTTGAGGCGATCTGTATGGGTGAAGACGGCTGGCCAACACAATTTGTCGTGCCAGATCCGAGAGCATTTGCTATTCACAAAGCCTGGCTTTCAACCTGGCCGATGCGAGATCCGCTCAAGAAAACACGTGATGCAGCACAAGGCGTAATGGTGCGTATGATCACCGAGAAATATTTTCCGCACTTATCTTTTGCGCCGAGTGCCATGAAATCTTTCCCCCAAGGAAAAATGCCAGAATGAACATGATTCACCTGACTCATATTGATTTAAGTAAAGATCCAGATGCAGCGCACTATCTGAAAACCGAAGTGGTGCAGGTGATGTTCGCCCGCGCGCCGGGTGAACTGATCAGCCTGGAAGGTCCGAACAAATATCAGATTGGAGACGCCATCATCACCGGTTGCACTGGAGATCGTTGGAGTGTGGATCGACACAGGTTCGATGCCAAGTATCAGCCTGTATCCCCTACGCAAGCTGGTGATGATGGTGCGTATACGGCCAAGCCTGTGCCGGTGTTGGCTAAACAGATTAACGAACCCTTTACTGCTGCCCGTTCTGCTGGCCGGGATGTGTTACGGGGCGAATCAGGGGATTGGCTCATGCAATACGGCCCCGGTGATTTCGGGGTGTGTGGCCAGAGCCGTTTTGCCAGGGTTTATCAGCGGGTTACTTAACCCGCATTAGAAACTTAGGGTTTGGGTTCGACGTAGTCGATGTGGGCAATGGCATCTGCCCAGCAGTTCGGTGTTTCGTACAGGCGCACCTGAACCAGTTGCAGATTGTTGCCGTAAGCATGTGTGTAATGCGGTGCTAGCAGACGGAAGGCAAGGGTCGCGAGATTTTCAGCAGTGGGCACCACGTCCAGAACCACCGTTTTATGGCCGGGAATCTTGTCGAGCAGGGCACGCACTTCGGTATCGCCGGCGTAAACCAGAAACGCGTGATCCCATTGTTCGACCACTTCACGCAGAGCAATGGTTTTGATATCGCCGAAATCCATGACCATGCCATTGGCTGGATCACCATTACGCTCAATCACATCCCCCGATAGGGTAATTTCCAGCGCATAGCGGTGCCCGTGCAAATGACGGCACTGGCTACGATGATCAGGAATGCGGTGGCCGGCGTCAAACTCCAGCCGACGGATGATACGCATGATAAGGCGATTTCCGGGCTAAAACAGGTGGCAGATTGTATCATTGCAGCATGACTACTCAGAATGATCCGTCCAATGCTCAAAGTGCCCAGTCTGTGCGCTGGCTCACCTTTAGCGACCATGATCCGGATTTTCTGAATCTCACCTATGTGTATCCGGTGCTCTCGCGCCGGATGCAGGGCATTTCCATCGGCATTAACCTCAATACCAATAACGCCTGCAACTGGGCCTGCGCCTATTGTCAGGTGCCGGGTTTGCACCGGGGCGATGCCCCGGAAGTGAATTTACCGTTGCTTGAAGCCGAGCTAAAAGGCTTGCTCGATAACCAGGCGCTGAGCTCGATGATCCCGCCGGATACGCCAGCGGCGATGCGTGAGATTCGCGACATTGCATTTTCTGGTAATGGTGAGCCCACGAGTTCCCCTCAGTTTTTGCAGGCTGTTGAAATCGCCAAACGCCAGCGCGATGCCCATGGCCTTAAGATTCCTCTGGTGCTTATTACCAATGGCAGCCTGATGTTACGGCCTGAAGTTCAGGAAGGTATACGTGCCCTTAATGAGGCGGGCGGTGTTGTCTGGTTCAAGGTCGATCGGCTATTGTCCGAATCCATGAAGCAGATCAACGGCATCAGTTATAAGCCTGAGCAGATTCAGCACCGGTTAGATGTCGCCTGCTCACTGGCACCGGTATGGCTGCAAACTTGCTGGGTCGCCTGGGATGGACAGGCACCGGGTGCTGAAGATGAAACGGCCTACCTGGATTTTATGGCACGTAATGCGCACCAGATTCAGGGCGTCCATCTTTATGGTCTTGCCCGACCTTCTCTGCAGCCAGAGGCGCCACATCTAAAAGCGCTGGCTGCTGATACCATGAACGCGTTGGCAGAACGTATCCGCGCAACAGGTGTTAAGGTTCAGATCAGTATCTGATCAACGATCGCTCGCCTGGGCGGCCTTAAGTAATTGCTCAAAGGCTTTTGTATCGGTAACGGCCAACGAGCGCATGAGCGCCTTTAAGCTTACTTAGGTCAATGCCTTCGATGTGAACCAGGTGAAGTAGGGTACTGATCGATGCGGGCAGCTTTCTGCCGGTCTCGTAACGGGAGCCACCGCTTTGCGAAACGCCGACTGGTGCCCAGAACTCACCCTGGGTTAACCCTAGCTTATTGCGTAATTCCTTAGGAGATTGAGACAAGGCACCTTTTAAAGGTGTGGCAGCCAGCTTGGGTGCTACCAGACCTTTCAACCGCTTTTGATTTGATGTTGTCATTTTTATTCTCCTACCCCGTTACTTAATTTAGGTAGACTTTGATCAATGTCAAACTTTTGTGCACACAAATGGTGCGTTGCTACATTTTCGAGGTTGTCGGATTAAGCCGCATCGCCTTAATCCATGCGGCTTGCCGCTAAAATGGGCTATAATTTCAGCGCTTTGTTCAATCACATATATAAGATCTACTGATGGCTCTCATCGTTCAGAAATACGGCGGCACCTCGGTCGCCAATCCCGAGCGCATCCAGAACGTTGCCCGTCGTATTGCGGCCTTCCGCAAAGACGGACACGATGTCGTGGTCGTGGTTTCAGCCATGAGTGGCGAAACCAACCGCCTCATTGCCCTGGCTAAAGCGCTACAAGACAATCCGGATCCACGCGAAATGGACGTTATTCTGTCCACCGGCGAGCAGGTCACCATTGGTTTGTTGTGCATGGCGCTGAAAGAAATCGGCGTCGATGCAGTCAGCTACACCGGTGGTCAGGTCAAGATCCTGACGGATGACAGCCACATGAAGGCGCGCATCCTGTCGATCGACGATGCACCGATGCGTGTCGACCTCAAGGCTGGCCGTGTTGTTGTGGTTGCTGGCTTCCAGGGTGTTGATGAAAACGGCAATATCACCACGCTGGGTCGTGGCGGTTCCGATACCGCCGGCGTTGCATTGGCCGCTGCTCTAAAGGCAGATGAATGCCAGATCTACACTGACGTGGATGGTGTGTACACCACCGACCCGCGCGTCGTGCCAGAAGCCCGCAAGCTGGACATCATTACCTTTGAAGAAATGCTGGAAATGGCCAGCCTGGGTTCGAAGGTACTGCAGATCCGCTCGGTGGAATTTGCCGGTAAATACAAGGTCAAGCTACGCGTACTGTCGAGCTTTGAAGAATACGGTCAGGGTGGCGAAGGCACCCTCATCACAGTTGAGGACAATAGCAATATGGAACAAGCCATCATCTCCGGCATCGCCTTTAACCGCGATGAAGCCAAACTCACCGTTCTGGGTGTGCCAGATAAACCGGGTATCGCGTATCAGGTACTGGGTCCAATCGCAGATGCCAATATCGACGTTGATATCATCATCCAGAACACCAGCCATGACGGCACCACCGACTTCTCGTTTACTGTGGGTTGTGATGACTTCGAAAAAGCCAAGGGCATTCTGGAAGACGTGCGCAAGCACATCGGCGCCCGCGAAGTCGTTGGCGACAGCAAAATTTGTAAGGTCTCGGCCGTTGGCGTGGGCATGCGCTCACACCCGGGTGTTGCCAGCCAGATGTTCCGCGCCTTAGCAGAAGAGGGTATTAACCTGCAGATGATCTCGACATCCGAGATCAAGATCTCGGTCATTCTGGATGAAAAGTATCTGGAACTGGCCGTGCGCGTTCTGCACCGCGTGTTTGGCCTCGATCAGGCTAAATAAGCACTAAGTAAGTTTGACCCGGCGGGGCTGAGCCGTTAGAATTCAGCCTCCGGTTTTGCCGGAATGGAGACGTGGCCGAGTGGTCGAAGGCACTCCCCTGCTAAGGGAGCATACCCCAAAAGGGTATCGGAAGTTCGAATCTTCTCGTCTCCGCCAGACATTCAAGCATTTGATTAATAAGTGCTTTTGTTGTTAGAAAGCCCCGCCTGGTGCGGGGCTTTCGCCTTTTTAGCACTCTCTGTTCTTCACTTCGCCTGTAATTTCTGCCGTTTTCACCCTGTATTCTCAGACAGAATGGTGGGCAGTCTCCTTTTTACGTTCGTTCGGGAATTCTCCTTGCCTAGCATACGATTGTTGAGCAGGGTAGTCGGTTATCGGCCAAAAGCGGTTATGGTTTATCTCGTCTAATTTGATCCATGCTGAGGCTGACCAGAATCTCATATAGGATCTGATTGTGTTTACCAACTACTGATTGAAAATCATGATAGACTCTAACTTTCCTGTATCCACCTAGTGGATTTTGAATTCAACTTTAGGCTTGCCGTGTGAAGTGATTTTGTCAGTTGCTATGGTTGTATCCAAAAACACAGGGCAAAAGGGAACGGGGTGGCTGGTTTCAGATAGACACTTAGTGACTAATGAGCATGTCATTCGCGGTGCCGCGAATGACATGCTCATTCTGTACATTTCCCTGATGGGACAAATGTTAATGCTCAAAGCATTATTTTTGATGCATTAACTGATATTGCTGTTATTACATTGGCTGGAGCTGTTGGCTATTCCCCGTTAAAAATTGAGGAAGAGTTTCCAGAAATTGGTACTCGGGTTTGCGCATGGGGATTTCCGTTGGGATACAACGGTCCTCCGCCAATTCTCTCTGTTGGATATCTCGCTGATTTCAATGTTCATAATCCATAGGGAACTATAGCTCTTCAGCGGCGTATGGTACTCAATGCAGCTCTAAACCCTGGAAATTCTGGCGGACCTGTGCTTTCGTGGGGTGAGCAATCTGTACGTGGTGTAGCAGTTGCAAAGCATGCCCCAATAACGCCATTTCTTCAGTCTGCAATTCAAGCTCTTCAGACGAATAGTTCCGGTGTATGTTTCAATGCAACCGATGACCAAGTCAATGAACGACAACTAGTTGAATCGCAAGTTGTTGCCGAGATTTTGCAATATTTTAGGAACCTGACTCAGGTTATAATCGGCGAGGCTATCGAATCAAAAGATGTGATCGCATTTTTAGATAAACATGGCATTCCATGGCAGCGAGCCTAAGATTGCTGTCACAAACGACCGCTTTGGGTCGTTAGTGACCGTTTACTAGAAATCCAGAAGCATTCGTTGCTCTTGCCAAGAAACGGGTAGGTGCTTCAATTTCTTCATAGCAGCTAGATTTAGCTCCGCAGGTTGACTCCCTGCCATTATCGCTCTGATGATGTCCAGTGCCAGTAGACCCTGTTCTATGACTCGGATGATGTAGGCTGACGAGCGCTTTTCCTGATCTGAGATTTCCTTAATGCTTCTCACTTTGCCCGAAGTTAGTAAGTTGAGCCAACGATGGGCTTTGGACAAATGAGCGATGAGCGCTTGATCGCGTATTCCAGTACCCTGAGCTCCTTGAATCAGCAATCGCATCGTTCGGCCGCAACGCTTTATTCTGGTATACACATTCAAGGTGTAGAGAGCTTCATTAGTAATTCCCATGATTTCATTTAGTTTGATTTCAATGGAGACCTGTTCGGAGTGAATGGTGACTCGTTCTATGATTTGTCTTAGTACGGCATAGGGATGGTCTATTTGAAGCTTAGTAGCCAAATCGGCAGCACGTGTCTTAATGTATTCAATGGCTTCTGGGGTTACCTCGGTTGCTGCCAGGATGGCATGGGGATCGATGAGCCATTCAACAATGGCTTGAATGACTAATCGTTCAACATCAATAGCCGGAAGGCGTATCCCTTGCGGTGCAGCATCTCGAGTTTTTGTTATCAAGGGCTCGGACACGTAATACCGGTAGTGCTTGGACTGTTTCTGACTGTGAGAGGGGATCAAAGGGTGGTCATCCTGATCGAACAAGATGCCGGTTAGTAGACTCGCTGAGGGGGCTGACCGACGGTCTCCATGGCCTTGTTTATTGAGTTCGAGTTGTGCTTGCACTTTGTCCCAAACCTCTTGCTCAATAATTGCTGGATGCATCCAGGGGTAGCTTTGATCCTTATGCGGAATGCGGCCGATGTAGATCGGGTTATTGAGGGTCGCATATAGGTGGCCGCGAGCGAACGGCTGACCACCAAGCACTTTACCCGCTTTGGTCACTCTGCATGGCACACCAATCTTCATTCTGTCGAGTTCTTCCTTCAAGGCCCGGACATGACCAAGTTCCAAATACCGCTCAAAGATGTGTCGAACGAGCGTGGCGCCTGAATCCTCAATTGCTAGGTTGCGTTCTTTACCAACGTAACCCATGGGCGGGATGCCGCCCATCCACATGCCTTTCTGTTTGGAGGCCGCTATTTTGTCCCTGATTCGTTCCCCAGTGACTTCGCGCTCAAATTGGGCAAACGATAATAGGACATTCAGCGTGAGCCGTCTCATGGAGGAGGTCGTATTGAATTGCTGGGTGACCGAAACAAAGGACACACCCTTGACATCAAATTGTTCAATGATCTTGGCAAAATCAGCGAGAGACCGAGTCAGGCGGTCCACCTTGTAGACAACCACCACACGGATTTTTCGATTATCGATGTCTTTTAGTAGTTGGCGTAACCCGGGCCGTTCCATATTGTCCCCCGAGAAGCCACCATCATCGTACTGAAAAGGCAAGGCTTTCCAGCCTTCATGCTTCTGACTGGCGATATAAGCTTCGCAGGCTTCCCGTTGAGCATCCAGGGAATTAAAACCCTGTTCGAGTCCCTCCTCAGAGGATTTACGTGTGTATATGGCGCAGGGTAAGTTGACCTTCATTTTTTCAGTCCGAAGAAGACCGGGCCCGACCAAGCCATGCCGGTAATTGCCCTGGCGATGGCAGACAGACTTTTCCATTTTCGATCGCGGTAGAGAAATCCGTCTTCCAGAACCGTGACCTAGTGTGTTTCATCCTGCCAGACGCGAATAAGCCGTGATCCCACCGAGGGCGTTATGGTTCCTGAAGGATCTGCAATCAGTTGGCGTTTCTCAATGGCGCTTAAACCACCGTGCGCGTTAACTTGTATCTGCCAACCGATGATCAGCCTTAACAAATATTCCCGGGCTGACTTGGGAGCAGGGCAGTTAAAAAGCTGCTGCCAGATAGCTTGTAATTGCGGTCGTTGGAGCGTCTTAAGATCCGTAAGGGCTGGAATGGCTGATGAATAGGATTTCATATCTACCTCCTAAGTTCGTCAGAAACTGACTTATGACCAGTAACACTCTATTAACAAGGTGTATCAAGTCTTATTCGTCTATTTCACAAGATATTGGGAGAACCAAAGGAATTGGGCACCCGGTAGGGATTACGGGCGCCCTTGATTGAATCAATTACTCTCCCAATTTTGCCCAAACAGCCAGGTTTCTACGGTAATTGGTCTTGATGAAGTCAATCGCATGCGCCGTTGAATCCACCTGGTCGTAGAACTTTGAACCAGGAAACCCTAATAACTCGGTCCGATATTCATCCAACCAAGGCGCCTGTTTTGGTAGATACACCAGCCCCTGCTCAAAGACATCGGTTTGGGCGTGGAGCCGCATGATCTTGTCCGTACCGCTCGGTGGCTGGTACTCATGGATGGTCGTAATCCCACGATATTTAAGATCCTGAATGAGTTGCGTACTAGAGGCTTTGTCCTCGATGACGATCTTTCTTGGTTTGAATCGGTCCGATAGTTCAACCACGGATTTGAGTAGATCAGGGTAGTCCAGTCGCTTGCGATAGACATCCATCAAGTAATAGCGCTCGTTCCAAATGCCCCAGGTCGTACATACGCTCCAAGCATTGAGCTCCCCTGATTTGTTGGCGGTATCCCAGCTTTGTACGACATATTGACACTCACCCATGGGTGGGAACGTCTCATAGTTCATCAGCCCGCCTGATTTAATCATCGCGCCACCGAGTGGAATAGGGTTCTGCTGATACTGGCTGGAGAAGTTGTATTCCCCGATTCGTGCTTTGGTGGCTTTGAGCATCTCTACGGTTTCGCGAGCCTCATGAAGTGGCGTACCCATCTCGCGCTTCCAAATGCGTTGGCCGAAGATATCCATAATATCGAAGGTCTCATCCTCCTCGGCAATTGCCGGTAGATTCAATACCGTCCAGTCGCCATGTTCCAGCGCGTGACCCACCAGATCATCCTGGTGCAGACGCTGCATGATAATAATGATGCAGCCATTGACCTTGTCGTTCAGACGGCTGAGAAGGGTGCCATCAAACCAATCGTTGACTGTTTGCCTACGCGTATCTGACAGAGCCTCATCCGGTTTCATGGGATCATCTATGATCAGGAAGTCGCCCCCTCGAGGAAGTCGCCCCCTCGACCGGTCAGGACGCCACCCACAGAGGTTGCCATGCGGCCGCCGCCTTCGGTCGAAGTCATCGACCGCCATCTTTCTGGGGTCGAGCCTGGTTGCGAAGGTCTGTTGGTAGAAGGCGCTCTGCAAGATCTTTCTGGATTCCAGAGCCAGGTTGTCAGCAAGATCCTGGCCATAGAAGGCACAGATGATTCGAGCCGATGGGTCTTGGCCGAGTAGCCAAACCGGAAACGCGACGGAAGCGCAGTGAGACTTTAGGTAGCATGGTAGCAGGTTGATGATCAGCCGCTTGATCCTTCCCAGTCGACATGCTTCTAAGTGCATGGCAATAAGATGGATATAAGGCGCCAACAAGAGCCGTGTCTGTGGGTTGAGCTCATAGAATGATCGTTCAATAAAAGTGACGAAATTACTACGTAGTAGGGTTTGATATTCCTTGGCGGTGATGTTCATCACGCACCTCCTTTCTCTGTATTAAATTGGGCATGCATGCGTTCCATGAGGCTCTCCATGACCTGCTTGTCTTCTTCCGGCAGGGTTTCGATGAGGGGTGACGCTTTGGCAGCCAGTTTGTCTTCGTGACGTTGTGAGACACCCATTAGTAGAGCAATGGACTTGGGATTACCTGTCACGGCTTTATTCACCACCTGCTTGGCAATGACCTCGATTTTTTAACCCGCTTCGATCGACCGTTCTCATTGACTGTGATCTTGGCTTTGAGTTCGTCGAGGACCACTTTTTCTAGGCTGCGTGAACCTTTTGGCCGTCCCTTAGGATTACCGCTCTGCCCCTTTTTGAATTGACCCGACTTAGGAGGGTGACGGTAACCGACCTTGTAGTCTTGATCAGCCATGGCACACCTCCGATGGTTCTGACTTAATCGACCCAGCTTGGGCAGCAAGTCACTCGGCAAAGGTCTGACCGGTCAGGGCATGAATCGCCGGCTCACTAGTCAGCGCTTGCCAGCGGCAGATGGCAAGATCTACATACCTTGGACTGAGCTCTAAGCCATAACAGATCCTGCCCGTGCGTTCAGTCGCGAGGAGGGTGGTGCCGCTCCCTAGGAAGCTATCAAGCACGATGTCTTTGCGGGCTGAGCAGTCCAAGATGGCATCTGCCACTAGATTGATTGGTTTGACGGTGGGGTGCATGGCCAGTAGGTCACCCTCATGACCTTGGCGGCTTAAGGTGTTTGCACCGGCGTATTCCCAGACATTCGTTCGGTTGCGGCCGAACTTACCCAGTTCGACGTTGTTCCGGTGGCTATCCTTGCCGTTTTTATAGACCGGTACCAGTTCGTGCTGACTTCGGTACAAGGATCCCATTCCCCCTTTGTCTTTGATCTAGACACAGAGATTCTTGAGCTCGCTATACGCTTTAGAGCCCGCGGCTAGCGTTTCTGACAGATGCCGTCAGTCCATACAGATAAAGTGGATCGAGCCCGATTTGCTGTGGCTGCTAAGCAAACCCAGAGCGGTTCCCAGGAATTGGGTAAATTCCGAGACGGTCATCTCACCCGATCCCATGGCGAATTCGGCATGCTTGGATTTGCCTTTACCGCTGACATGGCCGTCGATCCTTACGTTGTAAGGCGGATCAGTAAAGATCAGATCGGCCTTCTTGCACTGCATGAGGATGCCGAAGCTGCCGGCTTCGAGTGATGAACCGCAGAGGATTCGATGCTTACCGAGCAGCCAAAGGTCACCAGGTTGGCTGATCACCTGCGGTAATGGCTCGGGTAGGGTGTCCAGAGGCTCAGATTTAGATCCTGAATTTAAGGATTCGATCCGTAGATCGATCTCGCCCATGGAGAAGCCTGTATCTTCTAAACTGAAGTCCAGATCAAGGACACTCAGCTCGGAGAAGATTTCGCCGAGGAGCTGTTCGTTCCATGAGGCGTTCTCGGTAAGCCGGTTATCGGCGATGGCAAAGGCTCGCGCCTGCGCCTCAGACAAATGATCCAGCTGGATGACGGGGATTTGCTCTAGGCCAAGCAACTTGGCGGCTTCGACCCGGCCATGGCCACAGAGGATCTTGTTACGACTATCGACCAGTACCGGGACATTGAAGCCGAAAGACTGAATGCTACGGGCAATCTGCCGGATCTGCTGCTTGCTATGCAGACGGGTGTTACGGGGGTCGGGTTGGATGTCCGATAGAGGTTTTAGGGTACTGCTGAGGTTGTGTTTGCTTTGCATTTGATACTCCTTATTGTTTGCAGGAGCATCAAAGTTCGCATAGGTAAATAAGCCTGTATAACCGTGAAAATTACGATTTTTTTGGGGGGTATTTTCCCCCCTAAGAACCCCATTGATTTCAATGCTTCTCGAGCGTAGTGTTCACGGTCGCACTTGATGTCGAGGAGGTTGAATATTTCAACAACTAGGTTGTAGTAGGGGCCTTTATTACCATTTCCGTAGTGATTCTTGATAATTGTTGGCTTATAGCCGGTAATGCGGTGATAGTACGTGACGATAGTTTGAGCAACAAAAATCGCACGTAGGTTTTTGGGCGCACCACGCAGTGGCTTAGCGTCTGATTTGTATTCACTTGCTTGCGTACGTATTTTCTCTGAGAGTTCTTGGAAAGATTTGTCCAATTTGACCGTAGGTAACCCATGTAGTTGCGTATATAAGCGGGGCGGTCTTCTTCAGCTTCACGGAAGATGTCTATCAGAACAAAGCAACCACCCGGTTTGAGCATGCGGAATACATCTCTCACGATTTGTTGTTTTTGTAACGAATTCAGATGATGCAATGCGTAACTGCTCAAGGCCAGATCAAAGCTCTCATTAGGCTGTTCTGAAGCCACTTTCAGCATGTCATCGCAGATGCACTGGTGTGGGACGCCTTTATCTAAAAGATGTTGGTGTGCGATATCTAGTGCTGGTTGACTTAAATCACAGCCGACGTAAGTCTTTACATGCTCCAATGACACCAAAGGTAAATCCATGCTTGCATCGCCACAACCCAGATCAAGGATCTTTATTAAATCGTGAGCACGAGTTGCGACCAGATAGTTTTTGACCGATTGGATGATTTCCCGGTGGAACATATAGTTGTGCTGGATGACCTCCTGATAGACAGACCAGGATTTCATGAATATTTCTACAGGGCTGAGTTGGGCTTTGGCTTCTGAAGTCATTTGAAGTTTGCTTTCTGTGTCTTCGATCATCGTAACGTTCAAGTACCGTATCGAGTCGGTTCGTTCTTCAATTGTCAGAATTTGTCGGAGCTTTGTGAGCCATCAAGCGAGCTTGATGAAGGTGCAAAAGCTAAATTTGACTCTGATAGTAGAGGCGAAACACGGTTGTTCCATGATATTCCCTGTTACCGGATAGTGTTTTTGCTCGGAATGCCTATATTTAGGGGCTTAAGTAGTGCTATGGGATCAAATCTTTCTCAAATTCCCTGTAAAATTCGCTGAAACGAGAACGTTTTCTTGAGACAAAGCGCAGGTAGACTAAGCTCACCGCCAGATGTTTAAAAAGCCCCTGAGATTCAGGGGGCTTTTTTCATTGTGGCATTGTGATGCGTTAGCTGCAGCCGCGCACAATGCGCACGAGTTTCGGGTTCAGGTCGCACAAGTGCTTGAAAATCTTGTCAGATCCCTTTGAGCCCTGTGTGCTTGCCGGATAACTCGCAAGCTCATTGCCGTCTTTGGTGCGGATCTGCAGTGTACCTTTGCTGGCCTCGCAATCCGTAGCGTGGGTGAGGGCAATTACATCCTGATCATCGACTAGGATGGGCATGCTGATGCTGTAATTGATACCAAAGTGTTTGATGTCGACGTCTTTGGCCTGGTAAGTGTATTGGCCATCGCTGATCTGGCTATTCAGGCTGGCGCAGGCGGTTAGGCTCAGGGCAGCAGCGAGGAAAAGCACGGGTGAGCGTTTTTTCAATGGGTTAAGTGGCGTGGCATGGCTTTGCGTCGATCCTAGTGATCGACAAAGCTTATCAGCTTCAAGCGGGATACGCGGCTGTTAATTTAACGCAGCACGTTATATACGTTACGCTGCCCTTGTTGAAGTCTAAAGAATTCAGAAAGTTGATTGCGCTAAGGAGAGGACGATGATCAAAAATGGTATGCGCCCAATCCATCCGGGCGAGATTTTGCGGGAAGAGTTTCTTGAACCGCTAGAGATGTCTGCCAACGCCTTATCGTTGGAGTTGCATGTGCCCGCGCCCCGCATTAATGACATTGTGCGCGAACGACGTGCTGTATCGACAGATACGGCAATGAGGCTCGCGCGCTACTTTGGTACAACGCCTCAGTTCTGGTTGAACCTGCAGACTGTCTTTGATCTAAAGCAGGCAGAGGCAGCGGTAGGCGCGCAGATTATGCGTGAAGTCCACCAGCGCGAAGTTGCGGCTGCTTAAGAGATTTGTGTTCATGAAAAAGCTAACCAACCTATTTGTTCTACTGGGCCTGTCTCTCGCCACAGTACTCTTTGGCTATGCCATTGCTGTCGAGCTGGTACATGCTACCCTCGAAGCGCTGCACAAGGGGCTTACTGAATCCGAGGCACTCGTTTTACTGCTAACCATCATTGATGCAGCTCTGGTGATTGATCTGGCCTCTCTGGTAATTGGTAATGCAGCCGCCGAGATCAAGGGTGATGCCGTTAAGGACAGTGCCTACATTAAAGAGAAGCTCAGCTTTTCACTGGTGACGATTTCTGGCGTGAACTTGTTGAAGGTGCTGACGGATATCGCCAGCACAGAGATTCATGTTGTGGTGGGTGCTGCGGCGATTCACCTCGTTTTCCTGGTGACGCTTGTGGCAGTTAAGCGTTTAAATAATGGGCATTAAGTCATATTTTGCATTGGCGGTGATTGCCACGGGATGTCTGTTCAGCGCGCCCGCAATGTCACTAGATAACCAGTCTGTACTCGAGCAACGCATTTGTGAAAACCTGAAGGCTGCGTCTGAGCAGGTACTAGATGACACTAGGGACACGACAAAATATCTGTCTCCTTACATAGCCGCAGAGATCTACGAACAGGTGGTTGCCAAATCCGTTGAGGCGGTTGGTGGTGCCAGTGCGGGTATGGAAACACCCCGTATGGCTCAACTACCGTGTGGCGATACCGTTTCTACTTTTCTGATGTCGATCAAGAAGCGCATGGAATTCAACCGGATGGATTATTTCCTGGCGCGTTACCGCTTCTGGATTATTGGTGCACTGATCATGGGGCTGTTAGGGGGTCTGTTTTATCGGCGGCTTAACCGCCACTCGATGCAATAGTCTTACGAAATGACTCGATATTTAATCGTACTGCTCTGTTTGTTTGGCTTGGGCGTATTGCCCGCTCAGGCAGATTCCATGGCGGCGTGCGATAACGTGATTCGAGCCGGTAATGAGACCTGGGCCTATAAGAATTGCTTGTCAGCCGCGGAAGATGGCAAACCTAAAGCCCAGGTTGTTGTAGGTATGGCCTTGATGACCGGCATAACCCGGAGCTGGCGGTGAGCTGGTTCAGACGAGCAGCAGACCAGAACTACCCAGCGGGCATATATCAGCTGGGATTGGCCAAGATCGCCGGTATGGGCACAACACAGGATGAAAACGGTGGTATGGCACTCGTTAAGAAAGCAGCTGCTGCCGGAGACCCTGAAGCAAAGAGCTTTCTAACTGAATTGGGCGTGCCTCAGGAGCCAGTAAAGCCAGTGCGCAAACGAATCAAGAATGATTGTGTCGGGGTGGGTTGTGGCCGTCCGTTCGATCCGTTTCCGAAATAAGTCGGCCTAGGCGCCAGTTTTCATGGAGAGGTCGATCATTTTAGACGAGACCTCGGATTTGAAATAAGCATGCGCCCCAACAATGGCAGCGGCAATGACAGGTAGTACGGCAAATGGGGTTTGCGCAAAGTACCACATGCTAATTGCAATGATGAGGAGAACGAAAGCCGCTTTGGTTTTCTGGTCCGCGACCTTTTGCATATCTTATTGCGTCAGGCCATTGGCAATGGCTTTGGTTGCTGCTTTCTCGATGAAACTCATGCCGTTATGCCCTTTATTGTCTTGCCGGTAGTGTGATTGAGGGATTTTAACCCAGGGTTGAAATGATTTCAGTGTTGTCGCGCCGCCCGTTGTAGAGGTTTTGGTGTATTTTTCTAATCAATGCATTGCGACTATAACGGGGACGCACGGATTGGTATGACTGATACACTGAACACAAAACCACAGGATGTGTATTTTTTCTGTACCTGTCTGGTCGATCTCTTTGTGCCAGAAGCTGGCCTGGATGCGGTGGCTTTGCTTGAACGCGAGGGGGTTCGTGTTCACTTCCCTCAAGATCAAACTTGCTGTGGCCAACCGGCCTATACCAGTGGCCAGCCCGATGAGGCGCGCGCAGTGGCGCGGCAGCAGCTGGATCTGTTTCCTGAGCCTTGGCCCCTCTGGTTCCTGCGCTGGCATGATGCGCCACCATTACCCGACCTTGTTTGCTGGTACCTCCGATGCAGCAAAAGCAGCGGCTATAGCGGATCGGGTTTGGGAACTCAGTGAGTTTCTGGTGCGGTCATTGAATTTCAATCGCCCCGATTGCGGCAAGGCCTGCAGTGTGGCTTTGCATACCTCGTGTTCGGCACGTCGTGAAACAGGCGCACTGGCGGCGACGCGATCATTGTTACAGGGACTTGAAGGCGTAACGCTGAAGATTCAGGAACACGAGTCCGAATGTTGTGGTTTCGGCGGTATGTTCAGCGTGCGCCATCCCGAAATTTCCGGGGGCATTGTGCGCGATAAGGTGGCTTCGATGGTAAACACCTTGCCACCTTCTTGCTGGAACGTACAGGTGACAAGACTACTGCCGAAGGGGAGGCATCATGAGCCAACTCAACCCACGGGAGCGTATTCTTAACAAATTGCGTGCGGCTCGGGTCGAAGCTTTGCCTTGCCCGGATGCACCCGCTTTCTACACGGCACCTACAGAAGATCAGGCAACGCGGGTAGAGCGCCTGATGCTGAATATGAAGAATGCGATGGCCGAAGTGCATCGTAGTTCAGAAGCTGGTCTAGGTGAATGTGTTGCCCGTATCTGCGCAGAAAAACAGGTGATGTTGCTGGCCGTTGGGCCAGAACTGCTTTCTGATGAGGCGTTGTGTGCACAATTCGCCCAATAGAGCGCATTACTTAAAGTAACGCAGTGTCGTGTGGATCAACCGGCGTTATTTCAAACAGTGGATGCGGGCATAACACTGACCCACGGGGGTATTGCTGAAACAGGCACGTTGGTCTTATGGAGCAGTGATCAATTACCGAGATTGTTGTCCTTGGTGCCTCCGATTCATATTGCCATTCTTTACGCCAGCCAGGTGGTTGAAAGCCTGATGGATTTGATGGTCAAAGAGCATTGGGCAGCTGGCCTACCGACGAATGTGATCCTCATTTCCAGCCCATCCAGAACGGCCGATATTCAGCAAACGCTGGCTTACGGTGCGCACGGCCCGAAACAACTGGTGGTCATACTGGTGGAGGATCGCTAAATGAACCAGCCACTTCATTTTGTGCCAAGTGACGAATTCCGTCAGAGGGCTCAGGCCGTTGTTGAAAATCCGGCGTTGCAGAAGAGCTTTCGCGGCGCCATGGATTTTTTGCAAAACAAGCGCTTGGCGCAATTCCCGGATGATGCCGCACTACAACGCCTGCGTGATCTGGGCGAATCCATTCGTCAATACAGCCTATCGCGATTACCGGAGTTGCTAGAAACACTGGAAGCAAAGCTCACCGCCAATGGTATTCAGGTGCATCGGGCTGAAACGCCTGAAGAGGCCAACCGGATCTTTATCGATATTGCCCAGGCCAAGCATGCGCGCGCCGTGATCAAGGGCAAATCGATGGTGAGCGAAGAGTTAGGGCTCAACCATGCCTTGCAGGCAGCGGGTATTGAGGCGCTGGAGTCGGATATGAGCGAATACATCGTCCAGCTGGCCGATGAAAAGCCGTCACACATCATTATGCCGACGATTCACAAAACTAAAGTGGAGATTGCCGAACTCTTTGCCGAGCGTATTCCGGGCGTGGATTACACTGATTCCGTGGATGAGCTCATTCAGATTGGCCGTAAGATATTGCGCGACAAATTTTCGGCGGCAGATATCGGCGTATCCGGTGTGAATGTCATGGTGGCCGAGACGGGCACCTTGTGCCTGGTCGAGAACGAAGGCAACGGACGCATGAGCACCACCGTGCCAAGGGTGCATATCGCCATTACCGGTATTGAAAAGGTGGTTGAAAAGCTCACGCATGTGCCGCCGCTACTCAGCTTGCTCACGCGCTCGGCGACGGGGCAGGTCATTACCACTTACGTCAACATGATTTCATCGCCCCGTAAGGCGGGTGAGCTGGATGGTCCGGATGAGGTTCACCTTATTCTGCTGGATAATGGCAGAATGCAGGCCTATGCCGACCCGCAATTACGATCAACTCTGCAATGCATTCGTTGCGGCGCCTGTATGAATCATTGTCAGGTCTATACGCGTATTGGCGAGCACGCCTATGGCACCACCTATCCGGGGCCGATTGGTAAGATCATTTCTCCGCATTTGCTTGGGTTGGATTCCACCTACGCTCTGGCAACGGCATCGACTTTGTGCGGCGCCTGTGCCGAGGTATGCCCGGTGCATATACCAATTCCGGATCTGCTGATCCGTTTGCGCACTGAGGCGTATAAAAACCCGGCGACGGCCGGCGAGGCGGTGCGTGGTGCCGGTTCAGCCTATTCGTCGGTAGCCATGGCGCTGTGGCACGGCGGTTGGCGCGAGCGATGTGCACTTCGCCAGTTTCAAGCGGTTCGCGGAGCGATTCAAGGACGCGTCGGTCAAACTCGGGGAGCTCGTCCAGAAATAGCACCCCACCGGTAGCGAGTGAGATTTCTCCGGGCAACGCCTGGCTACCGCCACCAATCACCGCGGTGGGTGAAGCGCTGTGGTGTGGCGCGCGGAATGGGCGCTCACCAAATCGTTCGGGGTTAAAGATGCCGACGAGCGAGAGAATGCCCGCAAATTCGTAGTCATTCAGATTCTGCGCCGGCAGTTGACCGGATGCCGCTAGCAAGCTCAGTGCGATCGGTAAATCGAAACGCCCTGAGTCTTTGGGTAGATCGGCGGGTGCCAGATTCACGATAATGCGGCGGGCGGGGAATTCAAAACCAGAACTGAGCAATGCCGCACGAACCCGATCGCGTGCTTCACGCACCTCGGCATCTGCCAAGCCAACCAGGCTGAAAGCAGGCAAGTCGTTGGCTACGTGCACCTCGACAACAACGGGTGGTGCCTGAAGGCCATCCAGCGCTCGTGTATGAATGAGCACCAGCGTCATAACTTACTTGGCGTTCTTTTCCAGTTCATCCAGGCGGGCGGTGAGCTGATCTACCAGCTGGCGAGTGCGGGCCAGCACATTGGCTTGAGTGTCGAATTCTTCACGTGTTACCAGATCGAGCTTGCTGAAGAAACTGCTCATCATGCTGCGGACATTCTTTTCGATATCGGCGGCCGTGCTGTTGGCGATGAGGCCAGAAACGCGTTGGGTGAAATCTTCAAACATTTTTGGGTTAAGCATCTTGCATAGCTCCGCAGTTAACCGAGTTTTATGCAGTCTAGCATGCAGGGTGTGCATTATTAAGCCAGTTGCGTCTGGCGCATGGGTTTTGTGCACCACCCTGGTGCGATAAGGGTTCCTTAAGGTGGCAATGCCCCGTCACGGTGCGTACGAATTGGTGCATTGCGATAAATCGTCGTTTGCTATTGGGGGGTAAAAATCCTCAGGCTTCTCCTGTTTTATACGGTGGGCGCACATTAAATAGTCTAAATTAAACAGCGAGTTACATATTGTATTTGGCGAAAAAGTAAAAGTTGGCACGGTCTGTGCATTAAGAGCACCGTAGCAATTCAATTTTTTCTTTTCGCATAAGGATATGACCATGACCTTTAAGAAGACGCTTCTCGCAGCATCCCTCGCTGCACTCTCGATGGCCGCTGTTGTTCAAGTTACGGGCGATGCCGCACAGGACTCGGCTGATGCACCAGCATCGACGGATTGGGCGCTGACTGCCAACGTTAACCTGGCCAGTAGCTATCGTTTCCGTGGCATTAACCAAACCTTCAATCAGCCTGCTATCCAAGGCGGTGTTGATTTAACGATGCCGTATGGTTTCTACGTGGGTAACTGGAACTCGAACGTCAATGGTAATGCGGCTGGCATGTACGGCGGCAACATCGAGATGGATTTCTATGGCGGTTGGAAGTACAACTTCACGGAGGATGTGGGTCTGGATACTGGCCTGATGAACTATTTTTATCCAGGTAGCAATATGTCAGGGACCGGTCTGACCCAGCCTAACCCAACGTCTTACAGCTATCGACCAGGCATGGCTTACAACCTTGAGTACTACATTAGTGGTAACTGGAAGACTGTGAGCTTGAAACAGTTCTTTGCTCTTACCGATTACTTTAATAATCAAGGTATGAACGGTGCAAGTACAGCCGGGTCTGGCTACACCGATCTTCGTGGAACTTATGATCTGAGCGATGTTGCTCCAATGTTAGGTGGCTTTGGTTTGCTGGGTCATGTTGGTTACTTCTACATGAACAAATATAGCCAAGCGAATTATGCGGATTGGGAGTTGGGTGTAACCAAAGACTTCGGTTCGGGTTGGAATGGCAAAGTTTCGTACATTCAGGCCGCAACCAACGGCAATTGTAATACTAGCAGCGGCGCTCAGTTTTACTGCTTCACAAAGAATCCTGGGTCGTCGACTACCGAAAACGCTGGTCATGCAACCTACATGATCACTGTTGGCCGTACGTTCTAATCAAGTCCGACACGGGGTTCATCTTCACGGTGAGCCCCATCAGAATCAAATTACATAAGGAACCAGTTCATGCGCTGTATTCAGATTGTTGGTTGATGAATTATTATATCATTTTTACCTAAATGCTAAGTGAGAGCGAAGATGGATAGCCAGTCCTTTCAAAAACTTGTGAACGAACTGGAAGGTCTGACACCAACGCAGCGCGAAGCGCTGATGACCCGAGTGAGAACGCTCGCGGATCACGACGATAGTCAGCGACTAATCGATGAGCGACTTGGTGGTCAGATTCATTGCCCTCACTGTGCAAATGATGCCATTGTGAAATTTGGTAAGCTGCGGGGGCAGCAACGCTAAAAAGAGATCCCCCGTTCACCAAAAAAGCGGGGCGGTCCAGATAAGGACATGCCAGCAACAAAGAGGGTGCCTGTGCTGGTTGCAATGCAACGTGGCAGTCGCTTAACCCATGACTGTGTGTTGGATTCCGTCAATGCCTTTGCTTTGACGGCGGCATTACGTCCCGCATTGAGCAAAGATGCGGTACTCAGCAGCGATGGCAACCCTGGCTATGGTGTCGCCGCAAGAACTCTTGGTATTGAGTCTGGCTAGTTATCATGGCCCAGGTGGAACGGAATCTTGGCATGTACAGAACGTCAACGCCTATGACAGCCGCCTAAGAACCTGGATGGTGCGATTCAAAGGCGTCGCCACCAAGTATCTGCACAATTACCTCGGGTGGCGTCGATTCATTGATCGCTTTCGCGACAATGTCACTGCACAGCAGTTCCTGTTTCATGCGCTACGAACTGAGTACGTCAACTTATAATCTGAATACAGCGGGTTCATGAAACTAGTTACCGCAATTATCAAGCCGTTCAAGCTGGACGAAGTGCATGAAGCACTCGCCGCTGTCGGCGCGTCAGGTATACATTGCGTTGGGCTTTCTGCTTTTGGGGGCTGCCGAGATGGGGGTTGATGCCTGCCCGATAGAGGGCTTCGATGCAGCTGCTATGGATAAGGCGCTTGATCTGGAGGCGCAGGGATTGGCTAGTCAGGTGATTGTGGCTTTGGGATGCAAATCAGATCAGGACTTCAATGCGGGTTTGCCCAAGCCCCGCTTGGCGGTATAACCAAACTGTGAGCGTGTCATGAAGCCACTGGTGTATTCGCTACAGGATGATATCGGCATTATCACCATGAATAATGACGCTCGGCGGAATGTGCTGAGCGAGGCATTTTTTCAGCAGTTAACAGAGCTGCTGGATATGTATGCAGAAAACAAGGTGCGCGCTGTCATTTTAAGAGCAAATCCGGGCGCCCGTGTTTGGTCAGCGGGACATGATGTTAATGAGTTACCCCCGGCAGGACAGGATCCATTATGTTGGGCAGAAATACAGCCAAGCATGACGCGGGCGCTTCATAACTTTCCGGCGCCGGTGATTGCCATGATTATTGAGGGTTCGGTTTGGGGCGGCGCCTGTGAACTTGCCTTAGCTTGTGACATTGTTGTGGCAGCAAGCGGGACGACTTTCGCGTTAACACCGGCTCGTCTTGGCGTGCCCTACAACATCAATGGCTTATCAACCTTTACTAGGTCATTGACACCATAGCTCTTGAAAGAGCTCCTTTTTACAGCGGCACCGATGTCGGCAGAGCGTTTGGCTAATGCGGGGGCGATTAATCATGTAGTTTCGACGGAAACCCTAGAAGCATTTTGTATTGGCCTGGCCGAACAGATAAAAGGTAATGCGCCATTAACGATTGGCGCTACGAAAGAAATGATTAATGTGCTCCTGAGCGCAAGAGAAATGTCGGCGTCAGAATTTGAGCGTTTGGAAGAGCTGCGTAAATCGGTCTATTCCAGCGCGGACTATGCCGAAGGGCTCGATGCGCTTCGTGAGAAGCGCGTGCCAAAATTTAAAGGTGTATGACGCTATTCTGGCGTATCGTCATCATGTGGGCGATGCCAGTATAGCCAGCCACACACGCCAAGAACGAGCAATAGTGCAATGCCCAGTTCGAAAAAGACAATTGCCGACACGTAATTAATGATTGCGAGAGATCGATGCACCCCGATACAGCAACACAGCGAGCAGAATCTCGAACACAAAGTTGAAGCCGGGCGCCAGATCCATGCCGGCCAGCCCTTTCTGGTTGCCTAGTTGATAGGTCCAGGGCGTAATGGCCAGTACCGCGATGCACACCAACAGGTTTTTATGCCGACTGAGTGTCAGCCTTTTCTCGATGGGTAGCGTGAAGCAGCCAATTAACAGTGCAACGGCAGCCGTTGTACCGTTCTCAAGTGTCAGATCACGAAAACCGGAAGACACGACAACGCCATAAGCAATCGACACCAAGCCTAACGACACTAGGAACGTCGCCAGCCCCAAGGCCAGGCGTTTCAATAGCTGCTGCGATTCCCGGCGTTTAGGTGCTGTGCGTTTTGGCTGAGACCGCCCGTACTCGATGTTGCCAGAGGGCAGGCGGAATCGTTCGTTTTTGTCGATAACCGACCCATTGCCAGCTTTACCAGCTTCGGGCGGGTTCATCATTAACCTTGCAGAACAACCTTCATCGCTTTGTTGCGAGCCTCGAGGTGCTTTGTGCCAGCATCAGAAAGCACCAAAGACTTAGCGCGACCATCGGTCGCCGAGCGCTTGATATCGATCAGGCCACAGCGTTGCAGTTCGCTCACTTTGCGATGCACGGTTGGGCCGGTGCCAAATTGGAGGCTTTGCACCAGATCAGTGATTTTGACGATCTTGCCTAGGGCATTGGCTTCGTGCATATATGCCATAACTTCTTCGCAGCCGCTGAAACCACTGTCTTCAGTGTTCGAAACGCGCATAAAGTTAAGGAGGCGTACGTAAGTTTTTTTTGATTTCATTGTGAGTTCCATGGGGTATGTGAGCTATTTGTTTATTGTGTACAGAATTTATACCCAAGTCGGTACGAAGTCCAGAATTGATTTGCGGTAGTTAGCAAAATCTTTTAATGCTTACGGGATTTATTTGATGCGTTACCAATCAGTCGCAGCGCTGGATGATGCTGACCATGGAGCGATCGGCAATTTCATCGGCCCGATTGGTATAAAAGCGAACGGAAGCACCTTCCCGGCTGGTGTTGATGTCTACAAAGTACATCGGCACCTTTTCGTGGTCTAGCACCAGTTTCTGGTTGGATTGTAGGGTGTAGCCGGTATCCGTCTGAGTCGTTGTCAGGCGTGTATGTCCGGAAGCAACCCATCCGTTATCGATGCAGGTCGTCATGGCTTGCGGGCTGATGGTGCTAAACGTTGTAAAACGCGGTACGGTATTGCGTAAATGGCTCGCGGACATATCGAATGAGGCACAACCGCTGATCATCAAAACCGCAGTGGCAAACAGAGAGGATTTCTTCATGTTCCTATGCTAACCAGCGTTACGTCGCACCGCAAGTCGCAGCGCAGCTAGATTTATGGGGTTGTTTTTGCCGGACGGGGCGTTTTGTAACGGTTATAGCCCCAGAGGTATTGGCTTGGCATGCGACGAATCATGGCCTCCAGGGCCTGATTCATTTCGGTTGCCGCCTGAATCGGGTCCTCAGAGAGCGGTGATGTCATGGGTGCAACATGAAATCGATACCCTTGCGCATCATCAAGACGCTCCAATCCCACCGTAAAGATAGATGTCTGCCGTAAAGACTGCATGCGTTGAACCAGGGTAATGGTGTATGCGGGCTGCCCGAAAAAGGGTGCGTACACGCCATCCCCTTCCGCTGGCACCTGATCTGATAGGAAACCGATAGTTTGCCCCCGCATTAATGTCCGGACCAGGCCTTTAACCCCCGTTTGGGTGGCAGTAACCAGGGTTAATTGCGGAGAAAACCGGATGCGATTAATCAGGTCGCCCAGCCATTTCATGCGGGGCTCTTTGAAAATGACCGTTGCCTTGTGGCGTTGGCTATAGAACGGGCCGAGCATCTCAAAGCAGCCAATGTGCGGTGAAATCAGAATAAGGCCGCGGCCTTGAGCCAGCGTCTCATCGATTAATGGCCACTCATCGCAAACGACCATGTCTTGCAAACGATCGGCATTGCGCGGCGCGCCGTTTATAGGTGCCCGGCATGATCAAGCCTATCCAGCCAAAAAACGCGCCAATCTTCTGCAGCGCGAAAAGCAGCAGCAGCCCTAGCGCCCGGAAAACGGCGATAACAAAAAATGTTGCGAAACGACTTGCCATGAGGCGACCTGAAAAAACCAACTATATCTAAGGCGAGCCGGTTAATTTCGCCCTATTGCTTACTGGATGGCATGTTAAGCCTATCGCTGCAAGTACTGTATAGCTTCATTCTACGCGAATGCATGAAGATTTGTGCAGAAACGGTTGTGAAACCCCATGATATACAAATGGTTTTTAGAGCGGCTCACTAATTTGTGATAACTTCAATGCCTATCAAAAGATACATCTGCAACACGCAAAACTAAAGAACACCATGAAAAATCGTCTGGCCAGAATATTGCTGGCAGCACTTATCGTTAGCGTATTACCGGCTTGGAAAAACCTGGAGCGGGCCCCGGCATTACCCCCGCTGTACGCCAACGAGGCCATTATTGATGACATGAAGGGTGTGCGCTATGCCACTTACCAGCGCAGCGGTATCGAGGCATTGCTAAAAGATCTCGAAGCCTCGCTCCGGATCATGAACCGGGATGCATCCGGCGCACCTATTAACTATTTATCAATTTCGGGCGGCGGCAGCCGTGGTGCATTTTGTACCGGGCTTCGGAATGGTTGGACTAAACAGGGCACACGGCCAGAATTCAATATGGTCACAGGCGTTAGTACCGGGGGCGCTAATGGCGCCATTTGCCTTTCTGGGGCCAGAATATGACGGGGTGCTGAAGCAGTTATACACCAGCATTACCGCAGACAATATTTACCGAAAACGCTCGTATGCCTCGGTTCTCCTTTCAGATGGCCTAAGCGACACAACACCGCTCTACAATATGATTTCCGCACAAATTACACCGGATCTCTTGCTCAAGGTCGCGCGTGAGTATGTGGTTAAAAATCGTTGGTTACTGATTGCGACAACCAATCTGGACACGGAGTAGCCGATCATCTGGAACATGGGCAAGATTGCGGCTTATGGCACGCCTGAGTCGCTGGAGCTCTTTTTAGAAAAGTCATGCTTGCTTCCGCATCGTTGCCTGGATTCTTTTTTCCGGTCATGATCGACGCCGCTTATCAAGGTAAGAACTACCAAGAGATGCATGTCGATGGTGGCGTTAGCCGGCAGGTATTTATTTACCCGGCATCCCTGTTTCATGAATCAGGCGCCTACAAGTTACTAGAGGGGCGCAAGCGGGAGGCCTATCTCATTTGAAATGACATCCTGGAAGCAGAAAAATATCAAACCATCGAACGTAAGACGCTTGCCATTGCCAATCAGGTGCTGGCCCAGTTTGCGCACTCACATGGAGATGGTGATATTTTCATGGCTTACTTCACCGCACGCCAGGATGGATTTGGATTTAACATGGCGTCCGTAACGGATGATTTTGATCACAAAGCATCAACATCGCGTTTTGATAAGCAGTACATGGTTTCCCTGTTTGATTATGCAGAGAAGCGTGCAGAAAAAGGCTATCCATGGTCTCGAGTTCCTCCGGGTCTCAATGAGTCTCTGTCGAGTAGTCTTACGAAGTATCGCGAGGTACTAAATGGTGATACAGCCAAAAAGTGACGTGTTCTTAACGCTAGGGCAGAGAGCCGTTAGCGGATTCAAAGCGCTTTGGATGTGCCTGTTAGTGATTGCTGCAATGACAGCGTGTAGTCAGGAGAAAAACACCATGAATTCAAACAATCTCTCGAGCGTTGCGCCGATGGTTTTAAAGAACACCCCCGCAAACGCCGAATCCATTGTGCTCGGCATGGGCTGTTTTTGGGGTGCAGAAAAGCGCATGTCTCAACTATCGGGCGTTCTGGACGTGGAGAGTGGTTACGCGAATGGCGATATCCCCGGTAACTACGAAGCCGTACTGGCGCATGAAAGAGCGCTGCATTACGGTAGGGCACAGGGGCGCAACCACGCAGAGGTCGTAAAAGTGACATTTGACCCTGCGCGTGTGACATTGATTGAAGTGCTAGCGCGTTTCTGGGAGAGCCACGACCCTACACAAGGAGACCGGCAGGGTAACGATATCGGTTCAAACTACCGCAGTGCTATTTATATCCAGAACGAAAAGCAGCTAGAGACAGCCTTAAAAACCAAAGAGGTCTATCAGGCGGCATTAACGGCGGCAGGCAAGGGCAAAGTAACTACCGATATCGTGCCATTAACGGTCTATTACGCCGCAGAGGATTACCATCAGGATTATCTGCAGAAAAATCCAAATGGCTACTGTGGCTTAGGTGGGACTGGTGTTGCGTATCCGGGAGCGGCAGTTGCTGGCTCGAAGACAGTGGCTGCAGACAATAAACCACTAGATGGAAAATCGCTTAATTCGCAACGGCAATTGGTGGTGTTTGAAGCCGAGGATTGTGCCTATTGCAAGCAATTCAAGAAAGACGTGATAGACCATTGGCGCTCTGATGTTCCGGTTGTGCGTACGATGAATCCAAACCCGCCTAAATGGTGGGTGTTGGAAAAGGCCCTGTTTGCAACGCCTACGATCGTACTGTTCGAACGGAGCAAAGAAGTGTCTCGCTACACGGGCTACAACGGTGACATGAAACGCTTCTGGCATTGGCTGGGTTTTCAGCTGCTGACCCCGGATCAGCAAAAGATCGCTTTTGAGCAGGGGACAGAATATCCGGGAACGGGCTCGCATCTTGATGAAAAAAGGCCGGGCACCTTTATAGACCCGATTACAGGCGCACCTTTATTCCGCAGTGATACTAAATTTAATAGCGGCACAGGTTGGCCGAGTTTCTTTAACCCGGTGCCGGGTTCAATCACACTGCATGAAGATACTGCGCACGGCATGACGCGCGTTGAAGTGCGTAGTGCTAGTTCAGGCATTCACCTGGGGCACGTTTTTGATGATGGCCAACCACCTACGCACAAGCGTTATTGCATTAACGGCAATGTGCTTAAGTTTGTGCCTGATACCGTTAAATAAAAATGGCAGCCCTCAGGCTGCCATTTGATGGTGCGGGTAAAACTTATTTCGAAGGACGAACAAACCCGACAGCCAGGTCCTGAACGTACTCAACGAGTACTTCGTTGCCCACCTTAAACTTCTTCAGACCGGTAACACGCTTATCAACCTTAACCTTGATCTTCTTGCCATCTGGTGTGGCCAAAACAGCAGTTTGATTTTTGGTGTTGATGTTGACGATCTTGGCAGTTGCGTAGACCGTTTCGGTTTCTTCAGCAAACGGCTCAGTGTTTGGCTTCTGGCCTGCAACAGAAACGCTGTGCGATTCAGAAATGCCAGATGTTGCACCCTTTGGTGCTTTCACCAGGCTCACAGCAACAGCTTGTGCGTACTCGATCACAAACACGTCGCCCTTTTGAACGTTTTGCAGGTTAGCAACTGACTTTGCAACCTTCATGGGGGCGGTGTTGCCCTTGGCATCCTTCAGAACGACGGTGCGGTTCTTCAGGTCAACCGTTGCAGTAAATACAGTGACCTGCGCGGCAACAGGCTCAATCTTCTGTGCGGTCAGTGCTGGTGCTGGCGCAAGCGCTCAGGCCAATGGCGGCGAGCAGAGCCAGGTAGATGGCGTGTTTTTTCATGGGTGTTCCTAAAAGGTGGGTTTCTAGATAATGCTTGTGCCCGACATTCTAATCCCCTGGCATACGGGTGTCTGCTGTTTTATGGTGGCTGCTCACGTTTAATTTCTTGGGCAATATGTGGCGTGGGTGCCCAAAGCCCTCTAAGATCGTGCCTAACCCCTTCAAGCAATGAGCAAATGGCTAATTTAACTGTGCATTCGACATCTAACCAGAACCCCCAATGGGTTAACTGGGCTATTAATGTGATTGAGGCAGACTACTGTCGCAGTGCCGATACGCATCTGTTATCGCTGCTACTCCCAAAGCTCAAAGATCTCGGTATTGATCTCTATCTTAAAGATGAGTCAACCCATCCCACGGGCAGTTTGAAGCATCGATTGGCTAGGTCTCTTTTTCTATATGCGTTATGCAATGGATGGCTCGCAGAGGGCAAGTCAGTGGTTGAAGCATCCAGCGGCTCAACAGCTGTTAGCGAAGCCTACTTCGCGCGATTGCTGGGGTTGCCGTTCTATGCAGTGATGACTCAGAGTACCTCGCCAGAAAAGGTTGAGCAGGTTGAGTTTTACGGTGGTCAGTGTTATTTCGTGGATCGTGCAAACGAAGTATATGCCGCCGCAAAAGCGTTGGCGGCAAGCATCGATGGGCACTACATGGATCAGTTCACCTATGCAGAGCGTGCAACTGACTGGCGAGGCAACAATAACATTGCACAAAGCATCTACACCCAAATGGCCCGCGAGCGTTTCCCGGTGCCTAAATGGATTGTGGTTGGGGCAGGCACAGGCGGTACGAGCGCAACGATTGGCCGTTATGCGCGTTACGAGCATCACACAACGCGGGTTTGTCTGGCAGATCCCGAGGGATCGGTCTTCTCTGAGTACTGGCGCACCCGAAATCCACACGTGAATACATCGGGGTCAAAGATTGAAGGCATTGGCCGACCTGAAACCGTCCCCAGTTTTTTGCCAACCCTGATTGATGAAGTCTGTGAGGTGCCTAATGTCGAATCGATGGCGGCTATGGTACTGCTCGAGTCCTTGCTGCGCAGACTGGTGGGCCCATCAACGGGAACAAATTTCGCTGCGATGCTTGCGGTGGCCAATCAGATGCGATTAGCTGGTGAGACAGGTTCGATCGTTTCACTGCTCTGTGACAGCGGCACCCGGTATCTGAATACCTATCATGACTCGGCATGGCGAGACGCGCAGTTTGGAGACCAGGCTTCTGCACTCGCTATGCTCAAGGAGCAAGCACTAATTAATGGGTGAGATCATGAATGCGCGCTGCAACACTGCTCTCATCCACGGGAAAGAAGCCAGGCATATTGTGGCTGTTGAGTGATGGGTAGCTGCTAAAGGCCATAGTTCATTCTGCAAACCTGCGTGTTTCAGCGGGCGTGCGTGAGATCAGAATAATCTGCTGGTGACGATCATCTTTCTGCAGTGACGCCCAGAGTGCATCAAGAGAGCTGCTCGGCCCTTCGATCCACTGGGTAAAAAATTCACCGTCAAAAATCAGGTGGCCACTAATGTTTAATTCGGCATTTTTCTGGCGCGCCTGCGTGAGCAGGTTAAAGAGCGCCAGGTTACCCACTTCACCCGTAGCCTTTGATCTGTAGACGAGACGTTCTAGCATCGTATTAAATTGATTTGTTGTTAAAGGGTGTCAGCCCGCATTCAACTTAGGATCGTTGATAAGCATATATTCCGTAATACACCCATCAAGCTTCACCTCCGCCACAATGCCTTCGCTGATCAGCTGACGAACCTTGCTGGATGATCTTGGTTGCGAAGTACCAATGCAGTCGGCGATTTCTTTGGCCGTCAAAGAGGATGGGTCGATCGCTCAAGCGCAGAAATAATTCGCTCGTTCAGCGTGCCCGTGCTTAGTTTGATATCCGGCACGTTCTCATCAAAGCGAACCCGTTTTTGTGCGAAAAAGCAGCGTCGACAAAATACTTGGCGTGTTTTTTTTGAAAAGACATTTGATAAACCTATCGCTTATAAGGTTATTTATACACTAAAACAAGCCAATTGGTATATCTGACAGCACTTTGGCTGCATAAGACAACAAAAAACCGCCTCGTGGGCGGTTAGATGATTCCTGATGGTTCCACTAAAAGTGGTGGGTCGTGAGTGACTCGAACACTCGACCTACGGATTAAGAGTCCGCTGCTCTACCAACTGAGCTACCGACCCGTCAGGGTAAAACTTATAACTTTGGTGGGTCGGGTGGGATTCGAACCCACGACCAACGGATTAAAAGTCCGCTGCTCTACCGACTGAGCTACCGACCCCCAGTGCACAACAAAGAGGCAACATTCTAGTTTCTAAAGCAGAATCAGTCAAGTTTGGGGGATTGGCATACTCAAGTTTGGGGATTGGCATACAATGGGGCACTAATTTGATCAAAAAAGCAGTTTAAAGATGCCACTTAATGCCAGTAATTACCCGCTATCGCCTGATTGGTGCGGGATGAGTGAATCAGACCTGCGTAAGAACCTCCTGAGCTATTTTGAAGCATCTTTTGAGCACTATGAATCGTTGTTTGGCTGTTTGAAGTCGGATGCAGCTTATTTCGAGAAGCCTATTTCATTACGCCACCCGCTGATCTTCTATTTTGGTCATACCGCTACATTTTTTGTGAACAAGCTGTTGTTGGCGAAGTTGATGCCTGAGCGGATTAATCCACGTTTCGAAGCGATGTTTGCGGTAGGCGTGGATGAGATGAGTTGGGATGATCTCAATGAGACGCACTATGACTTGGCCTACCGTCGCCGAGGTTAAAGCCTATCGGCAGCGGGTAAGGTTGGCAGTATCAAAAGTGATTTGTGAGGCGCCTTGGCAGGGGCCAATGGGTTGGGACAATCCCTGGTGGTCGATTCTCATGGGCATTGAACATGAGCTCATTCATCTGGAAACCTCATCGGTGCTGATTCGTCAGCACAGGTTGGACTATGTTCAACCGCAAGCGAATTGGGCGCCAGCCCCATTGAGCAGCATTGACGCTGCAGCCGTATCAAACAATACCTTGGTTCAGGTGCCTGCCGGAGAGGTGAGGCTGGGTAAAGGCAATCCGCATATCGATGCGTGCACCGTCAGTGGTGATGCGCGGTACTATGGGTGGGATAACGAATATGGTTCGTATCGTGCCGAAGTGCCCTCATTTAGTGCGAGCCAGATGCTCGTTTCGAATGCCGAGTTTTTGAGTTTTGTCGAGGCCGGTGGCTATGCCACAGACCGGTATTGGCATGAAGAAGCACTGGCTTGGCGCAATTTTGCCCAAGCGGCACACCCATCGTTCTGGGTGCGGCAGTCTGATGCTTGGTCATTGCGTCTCATGACGGATGTTGTGCCGATGCCCTGGGATTGGCCGGTAGAAGTCAATTGCCACGAGGCGGCAGCCTTCTGCGCCTGTAAGGCTGAAACGTCGGGAGCGGCTGTACGGTTGCCCACCGAAGAAGAGTGGTATCGGTTGTACGACATGGCAGGTGTAACGCCAGAAACGGTGGCGCAACGTCGACTGGCTGGTGGTGCCAGTTCGAAGCCGGTCGATCGATTCAAACACGGCGATTTCTACGATGTGGTCGGTAATGTCTGGCAGTGGACCTGCACCCCCATTTATCCCTTTGCCGGGTTTGAAGCACATCCCTTGTACGACGACTTTTCGATTCCGACCTTTGATGAACGGCATAACCTGATCAAAGGTGGGTCGTGGATCTCGTGTGGTAACGAAGCGTTACGTGCTTCACGATACGCCTTCCGTAGACACTTCTTCCAGCATGCGGGATTCCGTTATGTCGTAGGCGACGCAGCACGTGTGCCGCAAGTGTCTCATTATGAAGATGATGCCTTGTTAGCGCAGTATGCCGAATTCCATTTCGGGAGCACCTATTTTGATGTGCCTAACTTCCTGAAGGCGGTAGCGGAGATTGCCTTGGCGGCGATGAAGGATAAACCGATGAATCGTGCCTTGGATATTGGGTGCGCGGTCGGGCGAAGTAGTTTTGAATTAGCAAAGGGCCTACCTGGTCAAGCAGGATTCAAATCGGTGGTCGGGGTAGATTTCTCAGCGCGCTTGATTAATCTGGCCGATGAACTGATTCGAGAGGGCATCGTTCGTTATGCGCTCACTGATGAAGGTGAGCTTCAATCATTCCGTGAGATATCTCTAGAGAAGCTCGGCTTGTTGGATAGTGCTGAAAAAGTCAGCTTCTGGCAGGGCGACGCTTGAGCCCTATCGTGATTTCAATCTGGTCGTGGCAGCCAATCTGATTGATCGTCTTTACGACCCGGCTAAATTTCTGGACGAGATTGGCAAACGCATTGTGCACGGTGGTTTGCTGGTGCTGACATCGCCCTATACCTGGTTGGAAGAGCACACGCTAAAGCAACAATGGCTCGGCGGCTTTAAACGCGATGGCGAGCGGTATACAACGCTGGATGCCTTGCGTGCGCACCTAAGTCGTGACTTTGTGCCGCTAGGGGAACCGCGGGATGTGCCCTTTGTGATTCGTGAAACCGCACGTAAATTTCAGCACACCGTTGCCCAGTTGACCTGCTGGGAGCGCAGACGCTAACGAATGCTTTGCTATTTAGCGAATAACGTAGGGCGTGGGGTCGGCAATGCCGGCCGCCGCAAAACCTTCGGCACGCAGGGTGCACGAGTCGCAATGGCCGCAGGCTTTGCCGTCCGGCGTGGGCCTGGTAGCAAGAGACGGTGAGGCTGTAGTCCACGCCTAACTCAGTGCCTGTGCGGATGATCTCGGCTTTACTCATGGCGATCGGCGGCGCGTGTACGCGGAAACGTGCGCCTTCAACGCCTGCCTTGGTGGCCAGGTTGGCCATCTGTTCGAAGGCGGCAATATACTCCGGTCGGCAGTCCGGGTAGCCGGAGTAATCCACGGCATTCACGCCTAGATCCGCCAGGGCCAGCGCGAGTGAGAGCATCACCGTGTTGCGAGCGGGCACATAGGTGCTGGGAATGCCCGACTGACTGTGCGCTTCAGGCACATCAATCGAAAAATCAGTCAGAGCAGAGCTGCCAAACTGGTTCATGTCGACATGAACAACGCGGTGGCTGAACGCACCAAGCGCTTTGGCCTGGCGGAGCGGTGCATCCAGTTCTGCACGGTGGCGTTGGCCATAATCGAACGCAATCGCGTGACAGGCAAAACCCTGGTCGCGGGCAATGGCCAGCGTGGTGGCCGAGTCGAGGCCGCCGGAAAGCAAGACGACCGCGGGCGGTGCATTGAGCGCATTATTTGCCACGGGCATCGCTCCAGAGCAATTTGTGCAGCTGGATCTGAAAGCGAACGGCTAGACCATCGTCCAGTATCCATTGGGCCAGTTCGGTCGGATTTAATTGTCCGGCAACGGGAGAGAGCACCACGTCACAGCGCGTGCAAAGGCCATGTGTGCTGATCATGTCTTTGGCCCAATCATAGTCGGCCCGTGAGGCCAGCACGATTTTTTACTGCGTCCGTTGGGCGCAGATCATCAATGTTACTCAATAGGTTTTTGCTACTTTCGCCAGAAACCGGCGCCTTAAGATCCATGATGCGTGCAACCCGTGGATCAACCGGTGTGATGTCTAATGCGCCGGAGGTTTCCAGACTGACATCGTATTGGGCATCGCACAGGGCAGCTAGAAGGGCAAGGCAGGTTTTTTGCGCAAGCGGCCCGCCGCCCGTGACGCAAACATAACGGGTGGGGAAGCGGGCAACCTCGGTGAGAACGTCTTCAATACGAGTTGTGGTGCCACCGGTAAACGCATATTCGGTATCACACCAGGTGCAGCGTAATGGGCAGCCCGTCAGGCGAACAAAAACCGTAGGTAAGCCAGAGCGAGCGGCTTCACCCTGTAACGAAAAAAATATTTCGCTTAAGCGAACCGTCTGGTTGCGGTCCGCGCTCACGGTGTCTGTCATTGCGCCTTGCTTTTTGAGTTGCTGTTTGGCAGCGCCGGCAGCTTTGGAGTCCGGATACTTGGCAACCAGATCTTTCAGGGTCTTTTGCGATTCAGCTTTCTGACCTAGCTCTGCCTGGTAGTTGGCAATGTTCGCCATGGCGTCAGGCGAGCGACCATTCTTTGGCCATTTCGCCAGCAGTTTTTGCTGCGAGCTGATCACCTGTTTACAGTCACCCACCGCGTAGAAACTGTTGCCTAGCCAGAATTGTGCAGCCGGAGCCTGCTCGCTTTCTAGATAGGTTTTGGTGAATTTATCAAAAGCAACGGCCGCTTCTTTGTATTTGCCCGCTTTGAAAAGACCCAAAGCCGATTCGTAAGCTTTTAGTGCAGCGCTAGGATCGTCTGCTGGCTTGGTATCGGTTTTGGTTTCGGCTGCTGCTTTAGGTTCAGCTTTCATTGCCGTTTCAGCGGCTGCCGGTGCAACGGATTTGGCTACCGATTTGCCGCGACCAGCTTCAATAGCCTGCAGGCGGTTATCAATATCGAGATACAGATCTTTCTGACGCTTCTCAAGATCATTAATGCTGTTGGTGAGCACCTCGATCTGGCCGCGAAGCTCAGATACTTCACGACTCATCTGTTCCGACAGACGGTTTTGTTCGATCAGGGTCTGGCTCGTGGATTTCTGCAGGTCAGAAATCTGTTTGCGGGCAACGTCATCGTCAAATAGGCCGGCCTGTGCAGGTAGTGCACAAAACAGACCGGCGACACACAGTGCCGCCGGCAGGGTAAAGCGATTGGTCATTGACAGGGTTCTCAGCGGGATTCTCAGTACTCGCCGTTATAGAGCATGTCGGCGCGACGGTTTTCTGTCCACGCAGCTTCGTTGTCACCCAGTGCTTTTGGCTTTTCTTTGCCCAGGCTCACGGATTCGATTTGCGACTCCGGTGCACCCATCAGCACAAGTTGCTTTTTAACGGCATCGGCACGACGCTGACCCAGTGCCAGGTTGTATTCGCGGCTACCGCGATCATCGGTGTTGCCTTGAATCAGCACGCGGGCGTTAGGTTCCGAAGCGATGAACTTGGCGTGTGCCTGCAGCTGGCTGTTGTATTCGGACTTCACATCGTACTGATCGTAGTTGAAGTAAACATTACGCTTGGACAGCGGGCTGTTTGGGTCGCGCAGCTTAGCCAGCGCAGCGGCAGACAGCTTTGGCACGCCGGATGTGCTGGTGGCGTCAACGCTGGCCAGATCCGAGCTGTTGTCCGGGGTCGAGCTACAGGCGGCCAGAAGGGCAACGGCCAGAGCCGGTACCAGACGAATGAAATGTTTGCGAGTGATGTCTTGCACGAGTATGATTCCAGAAGTTTCTAGAATTGTAAGCGATCAAGCTCTTGAGATAGAAGCATTTTCCATGCCGAAGCTTAAATACTGATTAACGATTGGGCCCCCAGGCCGGTTCGCGGGCATCGCCATTGACTGCCGAAAGCTTTTGGCGGATCTGGCCATCGGCCGAAACGGCGGCTAAAACACCCCGTCCGCCCAGGATGGTGGCGTACAGAATCATCTGGCCATTAGGCGAGAATGTTGGCGATTCGTCACATTGCGAGTCTGTCAGAACGGCAACCTGGCGGGTGGCAAGATCCAGCGTGGCAACCCGGAATCCCCCGTCGCGACGGGTAATAAAGGCCAGCGTACGGCCATCTGGCGATGGGCGGGCTGTTACGTTGTAGTTGCCGTCAAAGCTTACCCGTTGCGCACCGCCCCCACCGGCGGGCATTTTGTAGATCTGTGGACTGCCGCCGCGATCTGATGTGAAGTAAATCCACGGGCCATCCGGCGAGAAGGCGGGCTCGGTGTCGATGCCACTGGTATTGGTGATACGGGTTGCCTGGCCGGTGGCCAGGGCAATGCTATACAGCTGGGTGCCACCTTCGCGGGAGAGGGCAACTACCAACCGGCTACCATCGGGCGACCAGGCGGGAGCTGAATTAGAGCCGCGGAAGCTGGCAACCGCACGGCGTGCGCCAGTTTTGAGCGTTTGCTCAAAAATCACCGGCTTGCTCTTTTCGAAAGAAACGTAGGCCAGTTTGCTGCCATCGGGCGACCAGGCCGGAGAAATGATCGGCTGGTTGTATTTGAATACGGGTACCGGGTTCTGGCCATCGGCATCGGCAACAATGAGCTGGTACTGGGCTGCGGTGCCATTGCCTTGCTTCAGCACATAGGCAATACGGGATGAGAAATAACCCGGGTTGCCGGTGAGCTTCTGGTAAATAAAGTCGGCCACTTTGTGCCCGGCCAGGCGCATCTGGTTGCCCGGTACAGTGATGGTGGTATTACCCAGAGAGCCACGTTTAATAATGTCGGCCACACGTACGCGGACTTTGATCTGACCACCTGGCCGGGTGGCGGTGGCAGTTGCCAGCGCATCGGCACCACGCGAGCGCCAGGCGGCAAAGTCGACCGAGCTATTTTCTTCTGCGACCAGTGAATCGGTGTTGATGATGTTGAAAAAACCGGTGCTGGCTAAGTCATTACGGACAACGGTGGCAATTTCTTTGCCCAAGCCTTCATCCCCGCCGAAATTGGGCACAGCTACCGGGATGTGCTGCATGCCGGCACCTACGACCTCAACATTGAGCTGAGCCATGGCCGGGCTGGCAAGCAGCGTAATCAGCGAGAGCGCAGCCAAGAGGCCACGAGTTGTGCGCGTAAATAGTGTAGGCATTTTCATGGTGATGATTATAGGCAGGGATGCTTAATAGTGTCTGAGGATTACTGCGGCGGCTTTTCAAACGGCAGGTAGGTAATATCAATCACCCGGTCTGGCGAACGGCCTTCCGGCACAGGAAGGGGTGATGATTTGCGAATGGCGCGCTCGACCGCCGTATCCAGTTGCGGATTGCCGCTGGACTTGATGAGTTTCACATCAATCACCTCACCCGAAGGCAATTGCGTCACCCGGAAAACGGCAGCCGGGTTGCCTTGCAGATTGGGCGGCAGAATCACGTTGCCGCGAATCTTGGTTTTCAGTTTGGCCAGATAGCTGCGATCGTCACCCTTGGCGCGCTCGGCACCAGCGGCCTTGGCTTCCGCCCCGGCTTGAGCGCGCATGGCCGCTTCACGTTGCGCACGGGCATCCGCTGCGGCGGCAGCCTGTTGCTTTTGTGCGGCCTGCTGCTTCTGGGCAGCAATTTTCTGTTCTTCGCGTTTCAATTCTTCCATGAAGTCATCTTGTGCCTTTTTCTTGGCATCTTTGGCATCAGGCTTCTTCTTGTCGTCTTTGGTTTCTTTAACGTCCTTGGCCTTCGGATCTTTCTTATCAGGCACCTTTTCGGGTGTCTTATCCTTTTCAGGCTTTTTGTCCTGCTTAACGGCGATATCTGCCTTCTGATTGGCAGGGGCAGGGGTTGGCTTTGGTGGGGTCTTCACCGGCTCCGGTTTGGGCTGCGGCTTTGGTTCCGGATTGGGCTCAGGTTTAGGTTCGGGTTTTGGTGGGGTCGGCTCATGCTTGGGTGGCTCTGGTTGCGGTGCTGGGTCGCCAAAGGTCTGCGATTCGCGCTGTGCCGCCGCAGTAGCTGCTGCTAGTTGTTGCGGCGTCCAAATTTCGGCTTGCATCGGTGAAGGTTCGCTATTCTTCCAGTCGATACTGATGATGAATAGCACCAGCAACAGGTGCATGGCGATGGTAAGAATTAACGCCCGGCGTTCCCGTGCCCGCTCTTCTGCGCCATGATCAAACGCAGCCATGCCATCGCCAGCAAAGCGCTGGCCATGCCAGTAGGCTTTCACACGTGACAGAAAGTCAGCCAGAGACAACGTGTCGGCTCCGCTTATTTGCCAGTCGGTGCAACGAGCAGGCCAACACGCTTAACCTGGGCACGTTGCAACTGATCCATCGCTTGCAACACAGCTTCATAAGGCACGTTTTTGGCACCAGCGATCAGCACAGGTGTGTCCGGGTTGCCCTTCTGCATAGCGAGTATCTGATCGGTCAGTTGTGGCAGCGAGACAGGTTGTTCTTTGCCGTTGGCGCCGCGGTCGACAATAGTCAGGCTGCGATCGTCGTGTACGCTTACCTCAATTGGTGCGGCGGGCGGCGTTGCTGCTGTGCCCACCGTGGGTAGATCGATATTACCGGTAGGCATCATCGGTGCGGTGACCATAAAGATCACCAGCAGCACGAGCATCACGTCGATATAAGGAACGACGTTGATTTCGTTTTTGAGTTTACGGCGGTTACGCATTGCGCAGCACCCTTACTTCATCTGACGCTGGAGGATGTTCGAAAACTCTTCCATGAAGGATTCAAAGCGCGAAGCCAGGCGGTCGATATCATACGAGAAGCGGTTGTACGCAACTACAGCAGGAATCGCCGCGAATAGACCGATGGCCGTAGCGACCAGCGCTTCAGCAATACCTGGCGCAACAGACGATAGCGTGGCCTGGCCGACGTTGGATAGTCCGCGGAAGGCGTGCATGATGCCCCAGACCGTGCCAAATAGGCCAACGTACGGCGATACCGAACCCGTCGATGCCAGGAAGGCAAGGTGCGATTCGATACGATCCAGTTCGCGCTGGTAGGTAGCGCGCATCGCGCGGCGTGAGCCATCAATAATGTCCTTAGACTCCAGAAGGTGCTGGTCGCGTAGTTTGTTGAACTCGTGCAGTCCCGATTCGAAGATACGCTCTAGTGCGCCGGCGTTGTGTCGGTCATTGAGCGCGGCCTGGTACAGGTCGTTCAGGCTGCTGCCCGACCAGAAAGAAGCTTCGAATTCGGCAGCTTTACGTTTTTCTGCGCGGATCGTCATCCACTTCAGAAAGATGTAATACCACGACATGAAGGACACAATAAGCAGCAGGAGCATGATGCCCTGTACAACGGGCCCGGCGTTAAATACCAGGCTGAGAATAGACATGTCTTGATTAGGAGGGTTCATGATGCGTCGCTAGGTTGTAGTTGGCTGTACAGCCAGTCAGGAATAGAAATGGGTCGAAGGGTCTTCAAGTTGACACAGGCGAGTTTAACGTCGCCGGTGACGAGCGTTTCGCGGGTGCCTTCTGTATTAAGACGATCGACCCATTGCTCGAATTGCATTTGAGCTCTGCCCAGGTGCGTGAGTTTCAGTCCGGCTTCGAGACTGTCATCTAATTGGGCGGGGCGTTTGTAATCGGCGTGCACCGATTTGACAACAAAGACGATGTCTTCGGCTTTGAGCAGATCCGTCTGGTTGTGGCCGAGTGTGCGTAACCACTCGGTACGACAACGCTCAAAGAATTTGAGGTAGTTGGCGTAATAGACCACGCCACCGGCATCGGTGTCTTCGTAATAAATACGTACCGGATGGTGAAAGACGGTCATTTTAGCGTGGCTCCGATTCTTGCCAGAGCGGCATATTGCTTTCATCAGCAGGCGCCTGCAGGCCGAGATGGTGATACACACGACTGGTGGCTACGCGGCCACGTGGCGTGCGTTGCAGATACCCTTGCTGAATGAGGAAGGGCTCCAATACATCTTCGATGGTATCGCGTGCTTCGCCAATCGCTGCAGCCAGGTTATCAACGCCCACCGGGCCGCCACCAAATTTCTCAATAACGGCGAGTAATAGTTTGCGATCCATCAGGTCCAGACCCATAGGGTCTACATCCAGCATAGCCAGTGCCGCATCGGCGGTGCGTGCATTAATGCCGCCTTGTTGTTCGGGCGCGCGAATTTCAGCGTAGTCGCGTACGCGACGTAGCAACCGGTTGGCAATACGCGGGGTGCCCCGTGAGCGCTTGGCGATTTCCAGCGCGCCATCGTCGGCGAGTGCCAGTTCTAGCAGTCGTGCTGAACGGGCGACGATCTGTTGCAGATCATCCGGTGCGTAAAACTCTAGCCGCGCCACAATGCCGAAACGGTCACGTAACGGGTTAGTGAGCATGCCGGCACGGGTAGTAGCGCCGACCAGGGTGAACGGCGGCAAATCCAGTTTCACTGAGCGGGCGGCGGGGCCTTCGCCGATCATGATATCGATCTGGTAATCCTCAAGTGCCGGGTAGAGAATTTCTTCGACTACCGGTGAGAGGCGGTGAATCTCATCGATGAACAGCACATCGTGCGGTTCCAGATTGGTGAGCAGTGCCGCCAGATCGCCCGGACGTTCGAGCACGGGGCCGCTGGTCTGACGCAGATTCACACCCAGTTCGTGCGCGATGATGTGCGCCAGCGTGGTTTTGCCGAGGCCTGGTGGGCCAAACAGCAGCACGTGATCCAGCGCATCGCCGCGTTTTTTAGCCGCTTCGATAAAGAGGCCGAGTTGATCGCGCACCTTGTGCTGGCCTGTGTAATCGGTCAGACGTTTCGGGCGCAGCGCACGCTCTAGGGCCTCTTCCTGTCGGGAGGCGCTGTTCGGGGTAATCAGCCGGTCGGCGCCGGCAGCGAAATCGTCTGTTTCGATCACAGGCGCTCCGCATGCGTGATGCTATTACGATGATTGAGCCACTGGTTGGTTACGGCAACGGCCAGCGCCAGGAGCGTGGGGCCGATAAAAATACCGACAAAACCAAAACCGATAATGCCGCCAAAGGTACCGAGAGCAATGAGCAAGAAGGGCAGGTTGGCCGTATGCGCAATCAGCACCGGCCGTACCACGTTATCGACGCTGCTGATGCCGGCTGCGCCCCAGGTCACCATGAAAATGGCCCAGCCGGTAAGGCTATGATCGTAAAGCCAGTAAGCTGCCCCCAGCCAGATGAGCACGGGGCCGGCCGGTAGCATCGAGGTCAGGAAGGTTGCTGCACCGAGGAGACCGGCATTAGGTACGCCGGCAATTTTGAAACCTACATAGGCCATCAGACCTTGCGCGGCAGTCGTGCCGAGAATCCCGACCATGACACCGATGATGGTTTTGCCGGCCACGTCGACTATGTGCGTGCCGATGTCACCACTGAGACGGCGAGCGGCATTACGTAGCCACATCGACCACTGTTCGCCATCACGATAGGCGAAGAAGGCAATAAAGATCGCCAAAAGAATTTGCAGTACGCCGTTGACCACGCCGGTGGCAATGCCAGTAATCAAACGCTTTGCGGGTTCATAAACACGTTGGAGTAGTTCGGTGCCGCTGTTGGCATCATTGAGCAGGTGGCTCCAGTAGGTCTGGATGTGTTCACCGACCAAAGGAAGCCCCAGCATCCAGCCAGGTGGGTCGCCTAAACCATTCTGGAAGCGGTCTTTCAATGTTTCGACAAGGATGGCCCCCGCCTTGGTGACCTGGCCACCGAGGAAGAAAGTGGGTATCAGAATGACCACGGTGAGTAGCAGGGTCATAATAGCTGCGGCCAGCGTTTTGCGGTTCCCCAGTTTTTTGACCAGCCAGGAATAAGGCATCCAGCTGGCCACCACAATAATGAGTGCCGTAAGCGGTGGCGACAGAAAAGGGCGTAACACCCAGAGCACGCCCACAATCAGCAGCACAATGATCGTAATGCGGGAGATCTGTAGTCCGGGTGAATACATGCGCAGGTTCCTTGGTTGTGCCGGTTATTTCAAACCGGACAACTGTTTCAGGGCAAGGCGAATGGCATCGGTCGTGCTGACACCGGCAGGGAGTGCTTTTGTGGCACTTTGTGCCTCGCGGGCATTGTAGCCGAGAGCGACCAGTGCATCGATGGTGTCTTGCAACGGGTCAGTCGCAACACTATGGCCTGCGATTATGGCGGCCGCATTTCCGGCAACGAGATCCAGCTTGCCCTTCAACTCGAGCAGTAGGCGCTCGGCAGTTTTTTTGCCAATACCCGGAATCCGCGTAAAGCAGGCAACGTCCTGGCGGGCAATGGTAGCTGCAAGCTCATCCACGCTGAGACCGGAAAGTACCGCAAGCGCCATACGCGCACCGACACCGGAGATCTTGATCAGCTGACGAAAGGCGGCGCGTTCGCTGTCGCTTAAAAAGCCATAAAGAAAATGGCCGTCTTCGCGGACAGCCATGTGAATGTGCAAGGTCACCGGTGCATCGAGTGCCGGCAGCTCGCAGAAGGTGTTCATCGACACGTCGACTTCATAACCCACGCCCTGCACATCAATCAGGACAGCAGGGGGTTGTTTGGCAATGAGTCGCCCGCTCAGGCGTCCGATCATGATGCGGCTCTCCGGGAGGGGGTTGTTTGGCTAATGCGCACCTTGTTGAGTAGCTCGCTATCGGCCAGAGCGAGTAGGCGGCCACCGCGCTGACGTCGGCCTGGCGCAGCCAGTTGACACAGATCTTGCGAGCCATGCGCGTGGCAGATGGCGCAGGCCAGTGCATCGGCGGCATCGCTGCCGGGTTCGCCGGGTAGCGTCAGCAAACGCATCACCATGTGGGCCACCTGTTGTTTGGCCGCTTTACCGTGCCCCACCACCGATTGTTTTACCTGCAGTGCCGTGTATTCACTCACTGGTAGCCCCCGGGCAACCAGTGCCGTAATGGCTGCGCCGCGCGCCTGGCCAAGTAGCAGGGTGGATTGCGGATTCACGTTGGAGAAAACCTGTTCCACAGCAGCGATATCGGGTTGATAGGTGCCAATAATTTCAGTAATGCCGGCATACAGTGTGTGCAGGCGTTCGGGAAGACGTTGATTGCCATCGGATTTAATGCAGCCGCTGGCGATGTAACGTAATTTCTGCCCTTGCATTTCGATCATGCCAAATCCGGTCATGCGCAGACCCGGATCAATCCCGAGAATGCGCGTAACCGTCGACAATGAATCAGGCCTCGTCAAAAACAGCGCTGGTGTACACGGCCTGAACGTCGTCCAGGGATTCGATAGCGTCGATCAGTTTTTGCATCTTGGCCGCATCGTCGCCGGTGAGTTCGGTTTCGTTGAGCGGACGCATCGTCACTTCGGCCATTTTCGGTTTAAAGCCGGCAGCAGTCAGCGCTTCCTGTACTGTGCCAAAATCATTCGGTGGGCACATGACTTCGAGTGCGCCATCTTCATGGGTGAGTACGTCATCTGCGCCTGCTTCAATGGCGGTATCCATTAGTTTGGCTTCATCGGTGCCTGGGGCAAACAGAAACTGCCCGCAATGCTGAAACTGGAATGCCACGCAGCCATCGGTGCCCAGATTGCCACCATGCTTGGAGAAAGTGTGGCGCACATCGGCAACGGTGCGGGTTTTGTTGTCGGTCAGGCAGTCTACGATCACCGCGGCACCATTGGTGCCGTAGCCTTCGTAGCGCAGTTCAACGTATTCAACGCCTTCCAGCTCGCCGGCGCCCTTTTTAACGGCGCGGTCGATATTGTCGGCAGGCATGTTGACGCCTTTGGCACGGTCGATCGCCATGCGCAGGCGCGGGTTAAAGTTGATGTCGCCACCGCCCATTTTGGCGGCTACGGTAATTTCCTTGGCCAGATGCGAGAAGACGCGTCCACGTTTTTCATCCTGGCGACCTTTACGGTGCTGGATATTGGCCCATTTACTATGCCCTGCCAAATTTTTCACCTAACCATTTGATTGATAAGATATTTTTCAGATGGCTTTCCAGAAAAAATGTTCAAAAAAACACAATCGCACAACACTACTGAATTTAATCGAGACATTATCTCAAAAACCAGTGTGAAATGGGGGTGGGTCCCCGTGAATCATCAGATGGTTGTGGGTACGCTTAGTTAGTTAAGGATAGCTTTCGGTTCGAAGCTGACGTTGTTCACTTCTCCTAATCACAAGTTTTAGTGATGGTTCCGTATGTTTTGAGTCCTAGGTATAGAACTGACTCTTCAAAAACTAGCACCAAGCTGCATTCAGACGCGCATCGAATCCGCCTGCGATCGAACGCAGGCGGCCAACACCTGATCGCAAGCACTTTTCATGGAATTGCTTTACTCATAATGAAAGTGGCTTACAGCCGTTTGATGCAGATCAATCTTTGGTGGAATAAGGGTTCGTAATTAAAAGGCCCACGATCAAAATATAAAATCACATACTATACTGCCGCAAATCGTTATATAGAGGCTTTTTATGAAACACCGGATCATCACATTACTCGTGGCGCTGCTCAGCTTTTCCACTTTAGCCACGGCTGCCCCGCAAACGGATCTTGTGAAGCAAAGTGAATATCTGGCGCGCCTAGGTGACTGTGTCGCTTGTCATACCGCACACAATGGCAAACCAATGGCCGGCGGTCTTCCTTTTAAAACGCCATTTGGCACGCTATATTCCACAAACATAACGCCTGATAAAAAGACGGGTATCGGTAACTATAGCTTCGAACAATTCGACAAAACCATGCGCAAGGGTGTTGCCGCTGACGGCCACAATCTCTGTCCCGCCATGCCTTATCCTTCGTATTCAAAAATGATGCAAAGCGACATGCAGGCGCTTTACGCCTACATGATGCAGGGCGTTGAAGCCGTTGAGCAGCCTAATAAGGCCAATGAAATGAGCATGCGCTGGGCGCTGAGCCTGTGGAATAAATTATTCCTCAATGACGGCACTTTCGTCGAAGACAATCAACAGTCGGCACAATGGAATCGCGGTGCCTACATCGTGCATGGCTTGGGGCATTGCGGTTCCTGCCATACGCCTCGCGGGATTGCCTTTCAGGAAAAGACAATGGGTCAGGCCGGCAAGGAGGGTAACTTGTTCCTCGCTGGTTCGACGGTTGATGCATGGCATGCCGTTAACCTACGTGGGATCTGGACGGAACCAGCCATCATCGAATTCCTTAAGACCGGGCGTAACGACCACTCAACCGCCTTTGGCACCATGACTGAAGTCATCGGCCTGAGTACGCAGCATTTCAGCGATGACGATTTGCAGGCAATCGCTGTCTACCTCAAGTCGCTTCAATCATCACCGGGCGTCAAAGCTGAAGCAATAAAAACTGCTGCTCCTCAACCGGTCGGCGACAAGCTATACAAAACCGCTGGGGGGCTTGGCTATGATCAGTTCTGTGCCACTTGCCATCGCCGCGATGGAAAAGGCATTTCAGGGCTGTTTCCACCACTTGCAGGTAATCGATCTATTCTGTCGGATGACCCGACTTCGGCCATTCACGTAACACTGAGCAGTTGGAAATCAGCATCTACCAAGGGACAGCCTCGTGTCGTTGGCATGCCTGAATTCGGCACGCTGACCGATGACGAATTCGCGGACATCATTACCTTCATGCGGACGAGCTGGGGCAATCAGGCAAGTCCAGTTAATGCGTCTCAGGTAAAGAAGGTTCGCGACCAGATCGACCTTGCCAAGCCAACGACTACGAAGTTCAGTACACCACGATTTGCAAACATGCTTGAGTCCTCCAACCCGGAGCAGCTCGTTTACGGTATGCGCCTGATGACAGAAACCAAAGCGCTGCTTCCAGACAACGTTGGAAATGGTCTCAACTGCAGCAGCTGTCATTTGAATGGCGGTACAGTCGCAATGGCCTCACCTTTTGTGGGTGTCGCCGCGCAGTTCCCGCGCTATGCTGCTCGCGCCGGACGCGAGATCGATATCCAGGAGCGTATCAACGGCTGCTTCAAACGTTCGATGAACGGCAAACATGTACCTAAGAACACCAAAGAAATGCAGGCTATGGTTGCCTACATGACCTGGATGAATCATAGTTACAAAAAAGATGAGAAGATTCCCGGCCGCGGCATTGGAAAAATAGACACCGATCTAAAACCAAACACGACGAACGGCAAAAAGATCTACGAAGCCCAGTGTGCGGTCTGCCACGGCAAGGATGGTCAGGGCGTTAAGGCTGATGACGGTAGTTATGTATTCCCAGCCGTTTGGGGTGACAGCTCTTTCAGTATCGGTGCCGGTATGGCTCGTACTTATACGGCTGCCGCTTTCATCAAGCAGAATATGCCGATCGGTCACAACACCCGATTCCCGATGGGTCATGGCGGTCTTAGCGATCAGGATGCCGTTGATGTGGCCGAGTATTTTTCACACATTAATCGTCCGGATTTCGCCGATAAGCATAAGGATTGGCCGAATGGCGAAAAACCGAAGGATGCGCGTTATTGACCTTGTTCATTACTCAGGCAGAAAAGGCTGTGCGTATGCGCAGCCTTTCTTATGATTTCTATGCCGGAAATTTAAATGACTGCTTTGGGTTGATTTCGGCCAAAAGCAGCCTAATTCGTCTTGTAAGACAGAATGGCGCACAATCAAGGGATGAGGCTAAGAAAGCTCCTGTCCATATTAGTCGCTCTGTGCGTCTTGTTCGCCCCCGTGGTGAGCAACGCGAGTGTTTCTGTGGATGTCCCTGTGGCGCACACGCAAGACCACAAAGCTGACTGCTACACGGTCACGGATTGCCATACATCGAATTCACATGACGGAATGCACCACTCTAGCTCAAAAGCCTCTCATAGCTGTTGTGCCGCATTTGTAGGCATCGTGCCTGACTCTAACCTAGTTCATACAGCCCAAGCGCCCGATGGGCTAATCCCGTTCAATCCTTCTTTAAGTTTGATTTCACGGATTGAATGGTTGTATCGCCCGCCTCGGCAAAACTCCTAGTAGCGCCCTTTTTAATTGAGCCTGTGCCATCGCACGGGTTGTTATGCCTATTTGGAGATTTGATATGAACATGACTCACTACATGGAGCTTTTAGCTACCAATCAGCCTTGGAACCTCATTATTTTCATGGCGATTCCCGTGGTTCTCGCGGAAACCGTGGCAATTACCGAGCTGTACATCCTCTACACCCGCAAACTGCACGGATGGGTGCGTAACCTGAACCGTGTTGCGGGCATTGTTGTAGGGCTGTATTTCATCGGCATCATTGCCTACCTCCTAGTCAACGCCGTTATGCTCATCACGAAGGCGGGTGAGTGGAGAACCGTCATTGACGTGATTGCTGTCTCGACTTATCTGATTGGTGGCATCCCTATGGTGCTGATTGCCATGCAAGACTTTGGCATCATCCACAAGGACGCTAGCGAAGAAAAGAAGCTCGGTTACCACGCAATTTATGTGGCGGTTTTCTTCGTCTTTGCTCACTTGGCGATGATTGCCGGTATGACTGATCCCGTATTGTTGGGGTACCAGGGTGAAGCTACGCATGACATGGGGACTCAGCAACACATGATGCCGGACGGTCAAATGATGCATGGTCAAATGACCCAGGAAATGGTAAAGCAAATGCCTCACGGTCAGATGATGGGTAACGGGAATATGCCCATGAACCCAAGTCAAATGCCGATGCACAAGTAACAAACTTTATTGAGCTAAATCATGGCTTGGATTGTTACCAAATACCTTATTACTGCTGCCGTTGTCGTTCTCGTTTCTGAGGTCGCTAAGCGCAGCGATAAGCTTGGGGGGCTAGTAGCGGCACTCCCGATGGTGACATTCCTTGCTCTGATTTGGCTCTACGTTGAAAAACAACCGCACGAAAAGATTTCAAACCATGCTTGGTACACCTTTTGGTACGTTGTTTCAACGCTTCCGATGTTCCTTGCCTTCCCGTTCCTGCACGACCGTATTGGTTTTTGGTCAACTCTGATAGCTTGTGTCGCGATTACCGTGGTCTGCTTCGTTGCCTTTGCATATCTGGTTAAGCGGTTCGGAATTGACCTGTTGTAGAGTTTTCGTAATAGACAACTTCCGCTTTGGGTTGCTTGCGGCCAGAAGCGGTCGGCTTATTGCCTATATGGATTGGCGTAGGTAAGAGCTTTCAGCTAATTAAGGTTTCGAACCTCGGTATATAAATACCTAAAGAATGTGATCAAATGATCACTTGCGTAATACCTAGCCCCAAATTTCTAAAAAGGCCCCTAATGATACAGCCAAACAATACAAAAAAATTGCTCAAACGCCATTGTTAAGATGCTAGAGAATCATGGTGTGACCCATGTGTTTGGGGTGCCTGGTGCCAAGATTGATAGCTTGTTCATTGCACTGAAGCATTCAAAGATTGAATTGGTGCTTTGTCGTCATGAGCAAAATGCTGCCTTCATGGCCGCAGCTTTTGGGCGCATTACCGGCAAAGTGGGTGTGTGTTGCCACCTCCGGGCTCGGGGTTACCAATCTGGTTACGGGCCTGGCAACAGCGACTAGTGAGGGGGACGCGGTGCCCGCCATCGGCGGCGAAGTTCCTGTCGATGAACGCCTGAAGAAATCGCATCAATCAATTGATGCGACCACTCTGATGAAACCGGCGACCAAATATTCGGCAGAAGTCGTTTCTCCGAGCCAGGTGGGTGAGGTTATAGGCAATACGATACGTATTGCTGAAAGTGGCCGCCCTGGCGCTGTCTTCGTCTCCTTGCCCAAGGATGTGGGGCTGGCAGATTTTCCCGGTGATGCAAACGCATCCTGGGGGAAACCACTTGCCGCAGTGGCGGGTGCACCGGCGGCGGCATTAGCCCAAGCAGCGGCGATTTTAAACGCCAGCAAGCGGCCTGTAGCAATTCTCGGCATGCAATCATCGGCCGCCGGGAGTGCGGATGCGCTCATCAACTTCTTCAAGAAGAGCGGCATTCCCTATATTTCCACATTTCAAGGCGTTGGTGCCTGGGTTCAGAATGATGGTGGCTCGACCTATGCCGGTCGACTCGGCTTGTTCCGTAATCAACCTGCAGACAAGCTGCTTGATCAAGCGGACGCCGTGCTAACCATTGGATACGACCCGATTGAGTACGATCCTTCTATCTGGAACACAGGTAACCCGAGGCCGGTGGTCTGTATCGATGCAATACCGGCAGACCAGGACAATGCCTTCTTGCCAGCGGCCGAGCTCGTGGGCGATATTTCTGCCTCTCTCGATGCGCTGGCACCAATGCTTGATTGCAAGATCGACCCCAAATATCTGGAAATAGCGAAGTTGGCATTCGCCGAGGTTCAGTCAACCATCGCAGAAGGCAAGCAGATGAACGGTTTCCCCGTGCAGCCACTCCGCCTGATTTACGAGCTGCAAAAGCAGATGACCCCCGAAACACATGTCGCACTGGATGTGGGCTCCAATTACATCTGGACGAGTCGTTACAGCGCTGCCGATCATGCGTGGCAACTTCTGGTGAGTAATGGGCAGCAAACCCTGGGCGTTTCTGTTCCATGGGCCATTGCGTTAAGCCTGCTTAACCCGGGCAAGCGTGTTCTGTCGACTTTGGGCGATGGCGGCTTCCTGTTTACTGCGACGGAGCTTGAAACCGCTGTGCGCGTCGGTGCCAAGTTTGTTCATGTTATTTGGGATAGTCATTCCTACAACATGGTTGAATTCTAGGAAGTGGCGCATTACGGCGAGAGCGCCGGTGTGCAGCTGGGCAGTTATGACCCGGTCAAAATGTCCGAGTCATTTGGGTGCAAAGGGTATCTGATCAACGCCGCGGGTGAATTGCCTAAAGTTTTTGAAGAAGCGTTCAAATCAGATGTACCTGTGCTGATCCATGTACCGGTTGATTACAGCCTGAACGAGCGCCTCATGCAAGATGTTCATCAAACTTATCTCAACTGATCCCTATGAGCCGTGCGCAGATCCCCGGTGGCAAAACGCTTCATGTTCAAGTCACTCATTCAATTTATGAGGTGCTAGAGCAGCGTTGCAAAGAAACGGGTGCTAGCCTTGATCATGAGGTTCAGCAAGCGTTGGCACAGGCGTTGGGTGTAGAGCACCATACGCTTTATCAAGTATCTACATCCACGGCCATTGTTCAGGGCGTTTATCAGGGCTGCGTGACTGTCGGCGACATCAAAACCCATGGTGATTTTGGGTTGGGTACTTTTGATGCGTTAGATGGTGAGGGCCTGATGCTTGATGGACGTGTGTATCAGGCACATGGCGATGGCACGGTTAGCGAGCCGGATAATACTGCGACCGCGCCATTCTGGGTGCGTGCCGAGTTTGATGCGGACAGGGAAGTCATCCTGGGTTCCGTGCAAAGCTGGGAAGATCTTTGCGCCCAGATTGATCGCCACCGCAATTCGCAAAACCTTTTTTGCTGCGATCAGGATTGATGGCGTCTTTGATCTCATTCACTACCGCGTTGCCTGTAAATCAGCGCCCGGTACGGATCTGGTGACTGCAACAAGCCATCAGGCCGAGTTTACCTTGCAGCAGTTAGAGGGCTCTTTGATGGGGTTATGGTCGCCAACCTATGCGCGAACCTTCAACATCCCCGGGTATCACTTGCATTTGCTGTCTTCTGACCATCAACATGGTGAGCATGTGCTAGGTATTAAAGGCACCAACTTGAAGCTGCAAATCATAGATGGTGACAAGCTGATTATGGCGTTGCCCGAATCACCCCAATTTCTTCAGGCAGATCTTTCGGGTGATCCAACCGCGGCTTTAAGCAAAGCTGAGGGTGCTAGTGTGAAATAGTGCTTGGTTTCAATAAAAACAATGGGTTAGCCGGATTTGCTTTTGGCGTGAGAAGTGGGTGCGATCCTATTAAATCAGCTGATGTTTGGAGGGAGAAGAGGGGCTGACTATGTGTTACTTCTTGTTGCTGGTTGCGATCAGAATTTCGTTCCTACGGAACATAGGTAAAGTCCAGGGTGGGTTGTATCTGGCGAGTTCAGGGGTGCTTGCTGCAACTAGATTGTGACTTTCGATCCAGGCAAATAGTCATTGTACTTCTTCGTTGATCCGATGTCCAGTGTTTAATCCAGAGTAACGCACTACGGCATAGGTTTTGCTCGGAACTTCTTTGATCTTTACTGCTGAATTGTTTGGTATCGGTAGCGTATTCAGCGTGTACTGACTGGGCATCGTAAATTCCACACGCCATTGCCTTGATTGGGTGAAGGTTGTCTCCAGTTTTGCTGGTTCAAGTGTTACGGGCGCTGTCATTGCGATTTTCTGGTTTGACTCGGCTGATACGGTTACTTCAGGTTGGTTGGCCGGATGATTATTACCAAATGTGAAGCCAGCGAGCGTTCGGAATCCTTCACCGGAAGCGGTATCAAGATCACCTGTCATAGTTACTTCAGCGATGATTCGCGGTTCGTACTGACGAATTTCAAAGTCGCCATCTTGAGATATAACTGTGTATTTGGGGGTTTCTGTGGCCATAGTAATCACAGGCAGTAGCGAAAGCGTCCCGAGAATGATTGCCCTGAAGGAATTAAAGCGGGCAACGGTTGCATGCACTTTGTGGTCATCCGTAAAAAGAATACGATCAAATGTCCTGGACAAATGGTATAACAAGTCCTAGTATTCTACTAGGGTATGTGCCCGGATAATGTTCTAAAGAGTTTGTCATGAAACATGTTCATCACAATCTTGAAGATCTTTTTGCACAACTTGGCCTCAATAGCGATACGGCGTCTATAGATAGTTTTATCACTCAGCACCGACCACTTTCAAACGAAGTGGCTCTATACAGAGCGCCAATATGGAACCTCACGCAAAGAACTTTCCTTAAGGAAGAAATTATTGGAGATGGGGAATAGGCGCTTGCGATTGATGAGCTAAATAGGCACCTCTATTGAATGAGTTGCCTTAAGCCAAAGAGATATACCTCAACTTTAGGATTAGCGAATATGAGATCAATGATCTGGGTGCTTTGGCCCTCATTTGTTGCTGCTGCCATTGCAGAGTTTGTGTTCTTTGCCGTCGCAGACCCGCAGCAGTTGTACTGGATGGGCGAGCCGGTCAAGTTTTCTGCAAGTGGTACATACTCGATCGGCTTCCTCTTTTTCTGGTTGATTTGCGCAGGTTCCAGTGTCCTGACCTATTTATTACTGCCGCCACGTATTCGAACGGCGCTGGCAATGAAGCCTGAAATGCCAGAAATAGAAGAGCCAAGAATGAATTGAATGGTTTCTATCTAGATAGAAAGGTTCGCATCCTATGAATAATAAAAGGCTTCCAAACAGTGTTGCCTGGCTCAGCTATGGTGGTCTCGTTCCTTTTCTGTTTTTTGCGGGTTTGTCGCTAACTGAACCGGCACATCAAATGATTTACCGAAGAGCGCTTTTGTCTTATGGGGCAGTAATACTGAGCTTTGTTGGTGCAATTCATTGGGGCTTTGCAATGATTGCGCCTGAGCTTACAGATTCTCAGCGGCGTAGTGGCTTCGTTCCAGCGCTCATGGCATGGTTTACGGTATTCCTTGGGCCAGTTACCAGCGCGCTTATACTCATCTTGGGATTCCTGGTTCAGTATTGGCGTGATGTGGCTTTGAGATCTCAGATGAATCTACCCATCTGGTTTTTGCCTTTACGAATGCGGTTGACCTCTGTGGCATGTATTTCGTTGGCCCTTGGTGCATATTCAGTCTTTTAATGCGCCCCAAGAGCCGAAACCCTAGAGATGTCCTCATAAGGTCTGTGCCTCATAATCGGCAGGATACGTAAAAAATTACTGACGGAAAGTCATCTTTCTGCACCGGAGCGACGTTTGCCCATTTGTCCGCTCTGTAAAAGGGAGATTCCTGATTCAGAAAAGGATGCGCATCATTTGGTTCCCAAGTCTAAGGGGGGAAGAGCGACCCAAGTGCTGCACCGAATTTGTCACCGACAAATTCATGCCCTTCTTACGGAAGATGAATTGGCGACAAAGTTTAATTCGATAAATGCGCTATTAAGCAATTCTCGCGTTGCACGCTTTGTGGATTGGGTAAAGACAAAACCAAATCAGTTCTATGAGCGGACTCGCAAGAGCGATCGTATCCGCAGGACATAGTTAGGGGTTAGTGACTTAAGGTTTTTGAACGCCACTGGTCAAACTGTCGCTGATTATGAGCGCTGACATATTCCACAGTATCGGGTGGTAGTTGCTTGAGACACTCCGCAAGCGCCTCTGGGTTTAGCTTTTCACGTTTGGGTGCCTCTGCCTGGGTCTTGGCTGATTTTCCATCCCAGGCAAAGCGATTGCGATATACCGGCGGGTCTGGTAGACAGTCGTCCTGATAGGTCGGTGGGCCACCGGATGCAAAGGGTTGGAACGAAATCGTTTGTTCAAAAATCAGTGGCTTACCTGTTGGCGTTGGTGGTAGTGGCGGCATCTTTGCGATCGCGTCACGAGCCAGTTTCTCGGCCGTCTCGGAGGTGGTCCAGAGGGTTTGCACGCTAACAATACTGCCATCGGGTGCAATTTCGATACGGAATCTCACAACACCTTGATACGGGCCTTCGATGGCGGTGCCCATCATGCTGCGAACCTGTTGGCCCCAATTGTAACGGTAGCATTTGCTGTTCTTGAGCGTGTATGTGCTAGCGAGCGCCCACTCTTCGGCACTGGGCGCAGGGGGCGCTTCCATGCGGGCAGGAGGTCTTTCTGTGATCGTGTTGCTGGGGGCGGTGGCTGGCAGGGGCTCAATGATCGGCTGTGGTGTTATTGCCGTGGGCACCGGTTGTTCTGTTTCGGTGTCTTGGGGGGCTTAGCTACTGGCGGTGGAGGTAACTCGAGATAGACCACCTGGGCTTTGGGTGGTTCCGGTTCGGTTTTCTCGGTATGCTCCCGGTTATCCAGCCGAACATAAGCCATGATACCGGCATGCACAGCCACCGATAACAGAAGTGCCCAAAGGTATTTATGTCGGAGAATGGGCATCGGGTGTAAAAAAGAGGCCTGCAGCTAAGCTACAGGCCTGCGGATCCTTAGAGCAATCACTCCAACGCTGAAAAACCACTGGCGTTGTGAGCCGGCGTCCGTGAATTTTAGGCCGGTGCCAGTTGAGCGCGTAACGACTTCAGCGCCTTGGCTTCGATCTGACGGATCCGCTCGGCAGAAACGCCGTATTCGTCTGCCAGATCTTGCAATGTGGCACCGCTGTCATCAGCCAACCAGCGGGCGGTAACGATGTGGCGGCTACGATCATCCAGCTGTGCCAGCGCCTGCTGTAGGCCATCGGATTGCAGGCGATCATGGTCACGACCTTCAAGAACCGCGGTGGGCTCCATGGTGTCGTCGGCCAGATAGTCGATCGGGGCGAAGTTGTCTTCATCCGACACGTCTGGGCCGGGATCCAGCGCTACATCGCGTCCGGAAAGGCGCATGTTCATCTCGCGCACATCGGCTTCTGATACGTTCAGCTGCGTTGCGATGGCTTCTGTCGTGGCCTGATCCAGATGGCTGTTGTTGCCCTTCATGCTGCGCAGATTGAAGAACAGTTTGCGCTGAGCCTTGGTGGTGGCCACTTTAACGAGACGCCAGTTTTTTAGGACGTACTCGTGAATTTCTGCCTTGATCCAGTGCAGGGCAAAAGATACCAGGCGCACACCGCGCTCTGGGTCGAAACGTTTCACAGCCTTCATCAGACCAATGTTGCCTTCCTGGATCAGGTCGGCATGCGGCAGACCGTAGCCCAGGTACTGGCGGGCGATGGAAACTACCAGGCGCAAGTGAGACACAATCAGCTGACGGGCAGCGTCAAGATCGTCCTGGCCGCGCAGACGGCGCGCCAAGTTCTGCTCTTCCTGTTCGGTGAGCATAGGATATTGCTGAACGGCACGGATGTAGGCGTCCAGGTTGCCAACCGGCGATGGCATCGCGGTCAAGGCGTTCATTTTTGGGTTTGCAATAGTCATTGCAGTCGTTGTCATGGATTTCCTCTCGTTATTATCGTTGTTTTGGCACTCAAAGCAATAGAGTGCTAAATTCGAGAAAAGTTCCCGGAAATCCGAATTATTTTTAGGGGACGACGATCAAAAAGCCGAAAGTCAGAAAAAGCACCAATAAAACGGTGCTTTGCATCAAATTTGTGCGCTCGGTGGCCAGGGCAATGTTGGCTACCCATAAAGTTGTGAGCATCATGACCATCTCGTTGTTGGGTAGGCCGAGAATGAGTTGATGCCCCATCAGGGTTGCTGCTAACAGAATGGCGGGTACGCTTAGCGATAAGGTGGCTAGCCAGCTACCTAGCGCAATATTTACGGAGCGCTGCAGTCGGTTATGTAAGGCAGCGTTAACGGAAGCGAGGCCTAACATCAAGCCAACGGTAATCATTACGGTTGCGGCAATCGTGTCACGCACAAAGGTGGGGTTGTTTTCGTTGTGGCCGAGCACGGTGATCATAATGGCCACTTCGATGATATGGTGGCCGACATGGTCAGAATCAGCGTGCCGTAGGGCTCGCCCAGCATCTCTGATCTCTGCCAATTCATCCGCATGATGGGTGACGCGGAAGATGGCGGACAGGGTGATCAAAAACAGTGTGCCGGCAATCCAGCCGAGGGCAGTCCGTTCCGTGAGGATGCTCGGGGTACTGATAATCGCTGCAGCGGTGAGCAGGCAAAGAAAAAACGGCCACTCGCGCTTGAGGGTATTTAGCATCGTAATGGGGTGCTAGCCGAGTAGGGCTTCAGCAAAAGCGCGCGCACTAAACGGCTGCAGATCTTCGACTTGTTCGCCAACGCCAATATATTGAACCGGTTTCGGGCACTGTTTGGCAATCGCAGCAATGACACCGCCTTTGGCCGAGCCATCCAGTTTGGTAATCACTAGCCCGGTCACGCCAATGGCTTTGTCGAAGGCTTTAGCCTGGCCGATAGCATTTTGGCCGATGGTGCCATCGAGCACCAGCAGCACTTCGTGCGGCGCAGTTTCTTCGGCTTTGGTAATGACGCGCCGAATTTTGGCGATTTCATCCATCAGGTGCATCTGTGTTGGCAAACGACCGGCGGTATCGGCTAAAACAATATCAATACCCCGGGCTTTGGCGGCATGAACCGCATCAAAGATAACGGCAGAAGGGTCGCCGCCTTCCTGTGCGATAACCGTGACATTGTTACGCTCACCCCAGGCCTGCAATTGTTCACGGGCAGCGGCGCGGAAAGTGTCCCCAGCGGCTAGAAGCACGGAGTGCCCAGCCGCTTGAAAATGGTGCGCAAGTTTGCCCAAAGTCGTGGTTTTGCCCGCACCATTGATACCAGCTACCATAATGACAAAGGGAGAGCCGGATGGCGGCGTAATCTGTAATGGCGCCTCAAGGGGTTCCAGCAGATCCGTCAGACAATCCACCATAGCGGCCTGGATGCTTTCTGGCGTTTGCAGGTTCTGTTTGCGGGCACGTTGGCGCAGTTCTTCGATCAGAATAATGGTTGCTTCGACACCCACATCGGCCGAGAGGAGCAGGGCTTCCAGCTCTTCGAGGAGCTCGTCATCGACCTGACCACGGGCAAATAAACTGCGTACCGAACCACCAATCTGTTGCCGCGTCTTGGTAAGACCGGCAAAAAGACGTTCGCGCCAGGAGCGGCGAGGTTGGGTATCGGTGGCGTCAGACATGGTGGCAGGGGTATCCTTGTTAATCTTTAATTCTAGCCTAGATAAAATAGCTTATGCGATTACGAACGACCTTATGGCTTTTCTCGTTGTGTACCGCGCTTCTTTCGCCTTTAGGCGCATGGGCGGCAGCGGGTACTGATAACACCTTTGAAACCACGCTTGCCAATGGCATGCGGGTGGTTGTGCGTGAAGATCATCGCGCGCCCACGGCGGTACAGATGGTTTGGTATCGCGTGGGCAGCATTGATGAGCGGGATGGGGTCACCGGTGTTGCTCACGTGACCGAACACATGATGTTCAAAGGCACGCCCATTGTAGGTCCGGGTGAGTTCAATCGACGTGTTGCCGCTGTGGGTGGACGCGACAATGCCTTTACCAGTAACGATTACACGGCCTATTTCCAGCAAGTGCCGGCGACACAGCTTAAAACAGTGATGGCGCTGGAGGCGGATCGGATGCGTCATTTAACCCTGGAGCCGACTGGCTATAGCAAGGAAATCCAGGTGATTATGGAAGAGCGCCGCATGCGTACGGATGATCAATCTAGCGCGCGTGTGCATGAGGCAATGAATGCCGTTGCCTGGCAGGCACACCCCTATCGCCGCCCGGTGATTGGTTGGATGAGTGATCTGGAGCAGATGACAGTCGCGGACGTGCGTGATTGGTATCGCCGCTGGTATGTGCCGAATAACGCCACGCTCGTGGTGGTTGGCGATGTGAACCATCAACAGGTGTTTGGTTGGGCGCGGCAGACTTATGGCGTGATCCCAGCGCGGGCATTGCCAGAGCGCAAGCAATTCGAAGAACCTGTGCAGGCTGGGCAACGACAGTTAGACGTGAAAGCACCGGCGGATCTGCCTTTGCTCGTGATGGGGTGGAAGGTGCCGAGACTTAATGACCCACGGAAGGATGTCGATCCGTATGCGCTGGAAATGCTGGCACAGATTTTGGATGGCCATGATGCTGCCCGTTTGCCTACCGCGCTGGTGAAGGAACAGCAGGTGGCTGTTTCGATTGATACCAGTTACGACAGCACCAATCGTGGCCCCAGCATGTTTATGCTGCAGGCGTCACCGCGTCCGGGGCATAGCGTTGATCAGCTGGAGCAAGCGATTCGCGGCGCACTGGCTGAGGTAGCTAACAAGGGTGTGTCGGAACAGGAGCTAACGCGGGCGCGAAGTCAGTTGTGTGCATCCGAGGTGTACAAGAAAGATTCGATGATGGGACAGGCGATGGAAATCGGCATGCTTGAAACCTTGGGCTACGGCTGGCAAGCCAGCCCATTAATGCTGGATAAGTTGAATCAGGTTACGGTGGCCGATGTACAATGGGTTGCGCAAAGCTATTTCAAGGATGATCAGCTCACGATCGCCCGATTGGTGCCGCAGCCTCTGGATGCGGCAGAGCTTGCAGCACGTGCTAAACGTGCAGAAGCGGTACAAGCCGGAGGACGTCACTAATGTTAATGAAGCAGATGATGAAGTCGTTGGCTTTAGCCGCTGTGCTGATGAGTGTGCAAGCCATCGCTGCGCCCGTTCAATCTTGGACAACGGCACAAGGCACGCGCGTTTATTTTATTGAAACGCATGCGTTGCCGATCGTCGATGTGCAAATCAGCTTTCTGGCAGGCTCGGCATTTGACCCGCCAAACAAGGTGGGCCTAGCATCGATGACGGCCAGTTTGCTGGATCAGGGTGCCGGAACCCGTAACGAAAAAGAAGTTGCAGAAGCACTAGCTGATATTGGTGCCCAGATGTCTGCCGCTGCAGGCATGGATAGCGCGAGCGTAACGTTGCGCACGCTGTCAGATCCGGAGAGACGCGCTACGGCGATAGCGATGATGACGGACGCCATTTCCATGCCGCACTTTGACGATGGTGTATTTAAACGGGATCAGGCGCGCAGTATTGCGGGGCTCAAAGAGGCGCTAACCAAGCCGCAGGTGTTATCGCAGCGCGCCTACATGTCGTCGATTTATCAGGACCATCCCTATGGACGTCTGGCAACGCCGGAGTCTGTGGCGGCCATTAGCCGCGTTGATCTGGAGCAGTTCTGGCGGCAGCATTACAGCGCCGAGCGGGCGAGCATTGCATTGGTGGGCGACCTGACACGCGCAGAGGCTGAAGCCCTCGCGGTGCAGTTAACGGCATCGTTACCGGCCGATCAGCGTGATGTGCCCCGCACGTTGCCAAAGCCGTCAACAACTTCAGCGAAAGTGGTGCGGTTAGATCATCCGGCATCGCAAGCGCATCTGCTGGTGGGCATGCCATCGATAGCTCGTGACGATGCCGAACAAATTGCCTTGCAGGTGGGAAATTACACGTTGGGTGGCGGTGGCTTTGTGTCTTTGCTCACCAAGGCCGTGCGCGAAGATCGTGGTTATGCCTATAGCGTTTACAGCTATTTTGATCCTAAGCTGGTCGAAGGCCCTTTTACGATTGGTCTTGAAACAAAACGCACGCAGGCCGACGATGCCTTAAAGGTCGTTCATAGTGTGCTCGACGATTTCTTAAAGCGTGGCCCAACGCCAACGCAATTGAAGGCAGCGCAAGACAATATTGCAGGCGGGTTCGCGTTGCGGATTGATTCCAATAGCAAACTGGCCGCGAATCTGGGGGTGATGGCTTTCTATGGGTTGCCAACGGATTGGTTGGAAAAGTATCCGGATCGTGTTCGTGCGCTTACCCCCGAAGCTGTGCGATCAGCGTTTCAGAAGCACGTAAAACCCGAGCAGCTGGTGACCGTGCGGACGGCAGCAGACTGAACATGGCCAAGGTAGGCACAGCAGGACGCCCGAATCAGGTGCGCATCATCGGTGGCAAGCATCGCGGCCGGAAGCTGCCGGTTGCTGACGCGCCGGGTTTGCGACCCACACCAGATCGTGTGCGTGAGACGCTGTTTAACTGGCTGGGTCAGAATTTGTCAGTATGGCGGTGTCTGGATCTTTTTGCTGGATCAGGCGCGTTGGGTTTTGAGGCGGCATCACGTGGCGCCGCATCGGTGGTTCTGGTGGAGCAGCTGCCCGCAGTAGCGCGCAGCCTGCAGGGTGTGGCCGATTTGCTGAAAGAGCCGGTATTGAGCGTGGTGTGTGCTGATGCGCTGGCCTACCTGAAGAAGCCGATGCCACCGCTGGATCTGGTGTTTGTGGATCCGCCCTACGGGAAGGGTTGGCTGGATCGGATCATCATGCCTTTGTTGCCACTTTTGGCGGAGGATGCCCGGCTCTATGTGGAGGCCGAAGTGTCGTTGCCGGACCAGTTGGCGCCGGGGTTGCATTGCCTAAAACGTGGGCAAGCGGGCCAGGTGCATTATCATCTTTATTCTTTCGAGACTTCTACCGGATCTGCCTGACATGCTGAAACGCGAAATCGCCATCTACCCGGGTACCTTTGACCCGCTGACTTGTGGTCACGAAGACCTGGTGCGCCGCGCTGTGGGCATGTTCGATGAAGTGGTGCTGGCGATTGCCGAGAGCCGTTCCAAGAACTCTGTGTTTAGTCTGCAAGAGCGGATTGATATGGCCCAAACGGTTTTGGCACCCATGGACAATGTGCGCGTCGTCGGTTTTGACGGGTTGCTGATGGATTTTGTGCTCGAACAGCGAGCCAAGATTCTGATTCGAGGCTTGCGGGCGGTTTCTGACTTCGAATACGAGTTTCAGATGGCGGGCATGAACCGTCGCCTCTATCCGGAAGTGGAAACGGTTTTTCTAACCCCGGGTGAGCGCCACATGTTTGTGTCGGCCACCATGGTGCGCGAAATTGCCCGCCTGGGCGGCGATGTCAGCCCGTTTGTCTCGCCGCACATCAATGCCTGTTTTGTGAAGCGTGGTTGGGGTAAACCATCTCCCTGGTGCGTGTGGGGTGGCTAAAAACCGCGCAATCAGGGACAATTCGCCCCTAATTACCCTATTTAATCGTTGTCCAGGAGTCTGCTATGTCGCTCATGATTACCGATGAGTGCATCAACTGTGATGTCTGTGAACCGGAATGCCCTAACGAGGCGATTTCGCAAGGTCCGGAAATCTACGTGATTGATCCGAATAAGTGTACGGAATGTGTTGGACACTACGATGAGCCGCAGTGTCAGCAAGTCTGTCCGGTCGATTGCATTCCTAAAGACCCGGCGCATGAAGAAAGCCAGGAACAGCTCTGGGCCAAGTACGAAGGTCTGACCGGTAAGTAATTACTTCTGGCAGTGCGGGCAGTAAAACGTTGATCGTCCCGCCTGCCGGATTCTTCGAATCGGTTTGCCGCAACCCACGCAAGGTTGTCCATCACGTTCGTAAACGGCGCATTGCAGTTGAAAGCAACCGGCGCCGCCATCAGAATGGACGTAGTCTTTGACGCTGGAGCCGCCAGCGGCTACGGCTGCCGATAAAGTCTGCTTCACCGCGTCGGCGAGCAAGTCGCAACGCGTGGCGCTAATACGTTGCGCAGCGCGTAGCGGCGAAATGCTGGAGAGAAATAGACTTTCAGCGGCGTAGATGTTGCCAATGCCAACGACCAGATAGCTATCCATCAGCACAGGTTTGATCGGGCCGCTACGCTTGCGCAGGTGTTCGTGTAGCCAGGCGCCGTTGAACTCATCTTCCAGCGGTTCGACACCCAGTACAGCCATCAGCGGATGCGCCATCAAGGATGTTGCATCATCGTGCCAGAGCAATGCACCAAATCGCCTCGGGTCTCTGAGTCGCAAGATCTTGTCACCAAATTCGATGTCCACATGATCATGCGTTTGAGGGGGCGTGTCCGGCGTTACGATGCGTAAGCTCCCTGACATCCCTAGGTGCAGAATCAGGGTAGCTGTTGATCCGTCACTGCCTTTAGGCAATTGATCAATATCCAATAAAAGATACTTGCCTCGCCGGCGGATCTCTTTGAGGCGGCTGCCTTGTAAGCGTTGGTTGAGATTGCCGGGTAGCGGGTAGCGTAGCTTGGACGTGCGCGTTACGGCGCCGGTGATTAAACGGCCGCGTAGCTCCGGTTCCAGGCCAAGTCGGCTGACTTCAACCTCGGGCAATTCGGGCATCTGGACTCATCCTCTCGCAATATTTCGGTGAAAAGCGCTTAAGACGGGATAAGATAACGCCACCATGCCGTTCAGACCAAGTTTTTTACTGTCCCGCTTTTGCAGTGCGTTCAAGCAGAAGGCTCCTTTTACATCCTTAGGGTTATTGGTCGGCTTGCTCGCTTCCGGGGTTGTGTGCGCTGAAGTGGCCACAGTGCCCGCTGCAGTCCAGACCATTGATACGCCGCCACAGGTTGTGTTTGAGGTTATTCTGGCCGAGATTGCGCTGAAGCGTGATAAACCCCAGGTGGCCTTGGCGGCGTATGCAGATCTGGCGCTGAAATATAACAATCCCGAAATCTTCCGGCGCACGTTCGAAGTCGCCACTATGAACCGTCAGACGGAACTCATGCTGGAAGCGGCAAGACTTTGGGTTGAGAAAGAACCGAATTCAACCGATGCGCTGAATGTGCTGGCGTCTACTCAGATACTGATGGGGCGGTATGCCGATGCGCAACCCATTTTGTTGCGCTATCTCTCTTTGTTGCCCGCGGATAAGCGGCCTCAGGAGTTGTTGCTGCTCGGTCAGCGCTTTCCGGCACAGGCAGACCCGCAACGTGCGCGTCTCTTGATTGATGCGGTGACGGCGCCTTACCTATCGGTGCCTGATGCGCAGCTGGCCCGTGCGCAGGCTGCCTTGCGGGTGGGAGATGACCCGGCTGCGCTGGAAGCCGTGCTGAAGGCACGTCGACTGAAGCCTGACTCGGAGCCGGGCGTACTCTTGAATGCGCAGATTGTGGCAAAGAAGTCGCCGGGCGCTGCGTTAAAAATTCTGGCTGATTACCTTTCTGATTACCCCAATGCGTCAGCCATTCGTGCTGTATATGCACAGCAGCTGCTATCGGCAGATCGCCTGACAGAGGCCAAAGCTCAGTTGCAGATTCTGGTAGCGCAGAAAGGAATTGCACCCGAACCTTTGTTTGCTGCAGCGGCTATTGCGATTCAGGCACAAGATCCGCTCCTGGCCATTCAGGCATTACAGCGATTGCTGACCATGGACTCGGTGGATACCGCGCTAATCGAATATAACCTCGGCCTTGCTTACGAGAGTCAGGCTGAGCTAGATAAAAGCCGTGGCGACTCTCAGCGGATTGCTGCGGCAGATTCCGACGCGGTGCTGCATTACCTTAAGGTGTTGCCCGGCGAATATTTTGTCACTGCCCGGCTGCGAGCCGCTAACCTGATGGCGCGTGATGGCGATTTGAAAGCCGCACGAGCACTGCTTGAAACCACGCCGGCACGCGATGCCGCAATGCGCGCCGAATTGGTGGTGGGTGAGGCAACGCTCGTACGAGACAGTGGGGATGTGGCGGGTGCATTTGCAATCGTGGATGCGGCACTCAAAAAAGATCCGTCGAGTATTTTGTTGTTGCGCTATGAGCGCGGGATGTTGGCAGAACGCTCTGGCAAGATGGCCATCTTTGAGCAAAGCATGCGCGAGGTGATCAAGCGCGACCCCAAATATGCGCAGGCCTATAACGCACTGGGCTTTACCTACGCCGATCGCAATATCCATCTCAAAGAGTCGCGTGCATTGCTGGAGAAAGCTTTATCACTCTCTCCGAATGACCCGTTCATTCTCGACAGTATGGGATGGTTGTATTACCGTGAAAAAAACTATCCCGTTGCCCTTGAGTTTCTGAACAAGGCGGCTTCGCTGCGGCTGGATCCCGAGATCATCGAACATCAGTTTGTGGTGCTTAAGGCGATGGGTCGGAATGAAGAGGCTGCAAGAGTTTGGCGGGTGGGTCTGCGGCAGTTTCCGGATAACGTGCAGTTGCGGGACAAAGGCAAGTCGCTGGGGCTGGATGCCGCCCCCATTGCCGCACCCAGTCAGTCGCTGTGAGAATGTCTGTGCTGCGTTGGTTCATGCCGGGTTTGTTCCTATTGCTTTCAGCGTGCGCGTATGTGCCGGGGCCAGAGCTCAATGGCGCGGCAAAGTCGTCGCAGCTGAATAGTGGTCAGCAGTGGCAGCTGGCAGGGCGGTTCGTGGCTGGGCAGCGCGCCAGCGATGCTGCAGAGGCCAATGCGCCGGACCTTGTTGCAGGACGATTTGCCTGGCAGCACCAGAGCGCGGGCGATACCCTGTGGTTGATCGGTCCTTTGGGCAATACCTTGGCAAAAATTGAACTCGCGCCAACGGGTGTGCGCTGGCAGGACGCCAGAGGCCAGCGCGGGGAGGCAACGAGTTTGCAGGCCTTGGGAGAATCGCTTGCTGGTGTTCGATTACCTGATGTGGCGGCTGATGCCTGGTTACGAGGACGATGGGCAAAAACGGCGGTACAGGCACGCGATGCAGATGGTCGGGTATTGGCTGCAGGCGCGAGAGGCTGGGTGTTTGAGTATCGCTATGGCGCACCGGCGTCAGAAGACTGGCCTTTAGCCATTGAGGGTGCTGGCCCGGACGGTCTTTGGGTGCGCGTGGCCTTGACGGAATGGGACGGTGTGAGCGATCCGGTGGATCGGCCGGCCCCTTGATGCGCTATGAGCTTTAAGACGCCAGCTGTTTTGCCCGACCCCCAGGTGGCCATGCGTTGGAACTGGTCATCCAGCTATCCGGCACCTGCAAAACTTAACCTCTTTCTGCATGTGACGGGTCGGCGGGCGGATGGCTACCATTCTTTGCAGACACTCTTCCGTTTTGTGGCATTTGAAGACACGTTAAGATTTGTGCCACGAAGTGCTGGTCAGGTGTTGCTGGCTAATCCGATTGCGGGCGTACCGCCGGAGACGGATTTAACCGTGCGCGCCGCTGAGGCCCTGCGGCGGGCGGCAGGCATTCAGGATGGGGTCACCATTCATACCACTAAGCGTTTACCGATGGGCGGTGGCTTGGGGGGCGGCAGTTCTGATGCCGCTACCGTGCTGATTGCGTTGAACTATTTGTGGCGCCTGGGGGGTGGTCAGGCCGAATTACAGGCGCTTGCGCTGCCGTTGGGTGCCGATGTGCCGGTCTTTGTTTACGGACAGTCGGCGTTTGCCGAGGGGGTCGGCGAAAACCTCTCAGCGGTGCGCTTGCCTGCTGCCTGGTATCTGATTATTCACCCGGGCGTCGGGGTGCCAACCGCCGGTATTTTTACGGCGCCGGACTTGCGCCGAGATACGCCGGCCATTGACCCTGCGGCATGGGCAGAGGCTTTAGATCAGGGCGTGGGCGCTAATGATCTGGAGCCTGTGGCTGCGCGGCTTTATCCGGAAGTAGCGGCCGCCCTTGAGTGGCTGCGGCAACAGCCGGAAACGGACGGTTGCGTCCGGATGACGGGTTCCGGCGCATGTGTTTTTGCTGTATTCAGAGCGGAAATGCCGGCGCAGGCAGTGCTTGAGCGCTTGCCACCGGCCTGGCAGGGGTGGGTAACCCCTGGTTTAGATCAGCACCCCCTGCATGAGTTGATTCCTGCCTAATTGGTATGTGCAAAAAAGCGTTACAGGTGGCTGTTCAAATCCGAAATTTCTGGTACAATTTCGGCCTCAACCCGTATAGGGATGAGTGTTGGGGAGTCGCCAAGCTGGTTAAGGCACCGGATTTTGATTCCGGCATGCGAAGGTTCGAATCCTTCTTCCCCAGCCAGTGAATTGCGGGCAGTTGCCAGAAAGCAGCTGCCCATTTTGTTTGTAGCTACTACGTTAAATTTAACGCGTGCCGTCGACGGGCACACCGATTGGTTCAGGAAACCAAAAGAATAAGCAGATCATGGCCTTCCAAAACCTGATGGTCTTTGCCGGTAACGCTAACCCGAAGTTGGCGGCCGAAGTTTCTCAACGACTGGGCTTGCCAATGGGTCGCGCCGATGTCGGCCGCTTTTCCGATGGCGAAGTCAGCGTTGAGATTCAAGAGCACGTGCGCGGCAATGACGTATTTGTCCTGCAATCTACGTGCCATCCGTCGAACGACAATCTGATGGAGCTGCTGGTCATGGTCGACGCACTCAAGCGTGCCTCGGCCGGTCGTATTACCGCCGCCATCCCGTATTTTGGTTATGCCCGTCAGGATCGTCGCTCGCGTTCGAATCGCGTGTCGATTGCTGCCAAGTTGGTTGCAAACATGCTCGTCGCCGCTGGCGTTGACCGTGTGATGACCATGGACCTGCACGCAGAGCAGATTCAAGGCTTCTTTGATATCCCGGTCGACAATATTTACGGCCTGCCGATTCTGCTCGACGACGTTAAGAACAAGCATCTGGAAAAGCCGATCGTCGTATCGCCAGACCATGGTGGCGTTGTGCGCGCACGTTCACTGGCCAAGCGCCTTGAGTGTGACCTGGCCATTATCGATAAGCGTCGTCCGAAGGCCAATGTGTCGGAAGTGATGAATATCATCGGTGACGTGAACGGCAAAGACTGCATCATTGTCGATGACCTCGTCGATACGGCGGGTACCTTGTGTAAGGCTGCCGTTGCCCTTAAAGAAAATGGCGCGCGTAGCGTGACCGCTTACTGTACGCACCCGGTGCTGTCGGGCGCCGCGGTTGAGCGCCTGAATGACTCAGTGCTCGACGAGCTGGTCGTGTTGGACACGATCCCGCTCAGCGAGGCTGCACAAAAATGTTCACGCATCCGTCAATTGTCGGTTGCAGAGTTGCTGGCGGAAACCATCCGCCGCATCAGCAAGGAAGATTCTGTTTCCTCGCTGTTTATCGACTGAGGCATTCGCCCCGGTCACTTAACCGGATAACCTGGTCGCGGGTTATCTAATTTCTGGAGTAAGTTATGAACTTTGAATTTAATGCTACCAAGCGCGATGTGCAGGGATCGAGTGCGAGCCGCCGCCTGCGTCGTGCTGGTCGAGTACCCGGTGTCATTTATGGCGCAGGCAAGCCGGCTGAATCGTTCGACGTAGATCACAACGAGATTTATCAGTGTCTGCGTAAAGAAGCTTTCCACGCCTCTGTTGTTACGGTGATTGTTGATGGCCAGAAGCAGAATGTGCTCCTGCGTGACGTTCAGCTGCATGCTTACAAACCGCTGGTTCTGCACGTTGATTTCCAACGCGTTGATGCTAACACCGAAATCCACACCAAGGTGCCACTGCACTTCGTGAACGGTGAAGTTTGCCCAGGCGTTAAGCTGCAAGGCGGTATCGTTAGCCATGTGATTACTGAAATTGATGTGGCTTGCTTGCCTAAGGCGCTGCCAGAGTTCATCGAAGTAGATCTGAAGACTCTGGAAATGGGCCACTCGATGCACGTGACCGATCTGAAACTGCCAGCTGGCGTGCGTGTTGTTCAGCATGGCGCAGGCAATCCAGTCGTCGCTGCTGTGATGTCTGTTAAGGGCTCTGACGCTAGCGCCGGTGCTGCTGCCGACGAAAGCGCTACACCAGCAGCCTAAGTGATCTTGCCGGCTTGCCGGTATAGTCCTTGAAAGCCGTGCCGGTTCGCCGCACGGCTTTTTTAATGGAAATGCGCTACGCTACGCCCTACGATGATGAATCCCGAAACTCAAACGCCTAAAGTCGCTGCAAAACCTAAAGCACCGGCAGTGCTATCGACTATTCGCTTAATTGTGGGGTTGGGGAACCCCGGCGCCGAGTATGAGCGCACGCGTCATAACGCCGGGTGCTGGGCCCTAGATGAAGTGGCGCGCGTGATTGGTGCCACTGCGTTTAGCACCGACAAAAAAATGAAAGCAGAGGTTGCCTCAGCCAATCTAGATGGCCGCAAAGTCTGGCTGATCAAACCGCAAACCTATATGAACTGTTCGGGTCAATCAGTGGGTCCCTTTGCGCGCTTCCATAATATTCAACCCGCCGAAGTGCTGGTGCTTCACGATGAGTTGGATCTGTTGCCTGGCCAGCTGCGCGTCAAGTTGGGCGGCAGTAGTGGTGGTCATAATGGCCTCAAGGACATCCAGTCAGCGCTAGGGACGCCAGACTACTGGCGTTTACGCATCGGTATTGGCCATCCGCGCGCTCTGCAGCTCAACCAGGGCGTGGCCGATTTTGTGTTGCATCGGCCACGGCAGGAAGAGCAGATCGACATCGATCGTGCCTTAGATCGTATTGGGGCAGAATCGCAGCTGCTAGTTCGCGGTGATATGGCAGAGGCTCAACGCCTACTGCACACCACCCCCAAAGTCCTCTAGCGACCTGTTGATGCCTCTGGCTATTTAAACGGCCAAATCCCTTGCTGGTTAGCGGGATTTTTGGGGTCGTTACCATCCGCAATCGCTTTGTTAGCAGCCATTGTTTTCTGATCGGCTGCTTCCCAACCGCCGCCCAGTGCCATATACAGTGACACTTGTGACAAGGCTCGATCCGCCTGGCTTTGTGCCAGGTTCAGCTGTGCTTTGAACAAGCTATCTTCGGCATTGAGCACGGTCAGATAATCGGTGTATCCATAGTTAAACTGCATGCTCGACAGGTTGGCATAGGTTTTAAGCGTGCCAACCTGTTGCTGGCGGGCAGTTACCAGCTTACGCGTTTCGGTTGTTGCGATCAGCGCATTGTCGGTATCGCGGAAGGCATTTTCTACAGGTTGCAGATATTGGGACATCGGTACCTGTTGTTCTGCCTTGGCAGACATATAGCGACCGTAGATTTCGCCCCCTTTGAATAGTGGGCCGAGCACGGTTGGGCCAAAGTCCCAGATCCCGGATCCTGGTCCAAATAAAGATCCTAATGCAGTCGCCGAGGTGCCTAGCGTCGCGGTCAACGATATGTTTGGGAAAAATTGCGCTTTAACGGCGCCAATTTGGGCGTTGGCAGCAATCAACTGTTGTTCGGCCAGGCGAACATCGGGGCGACGAGCAAGGAGATCCGAAGGCAGGCAGGCCGGAGGTGTTGGCAACACGAGTTGATCAATGGGTTTGCCGCGGGGAATAGGGCCCGGGTTGCGACCCAAAAAGAAATCCAGATTGTTTTCTTGTTGGCCAATAGCTTGAACCAGTGGCGGAATGGCGGCTTCCGCTGCATCAACCTGCGATTGAATCTGCGATACCTGCACCATATTGGCGGTGCCATAACGGAAGCGCAGGTCGAAAATACGCAGCGTGGTTTTGTAGTTTTCCAATGTCTGTTTTGCAACCGCCAACTGCTGGTCGAGCGAGCGCAACGTGACATAAATATTAGCCACTTCACCGGCAACGCTTAATGCGATGGCTTGACGTGTAGCAATAGCAGCAGCCTCTTGGGCGCTGGCTGCTTCATATTGACGACGTAGCCCACCAAAGACATCCAGCTGCCATGAGGCAGGTAGCGCCATGGTGCCGATGGTCGTCAAGCTGACTGGGGTGCTTGTCACCACGCTTTGGTTCAAGCCCGCAAACTTACCGCGTTCGCCGGCCGCATAATATTCGACCTGTGGGAAAAATTTGCCGCGTGTTGAGATCAGTTGACCAAGCGCTTGCCGGACGTTGGCAATCGCCGACTGCAGATCACGATTGTTCTACAGCCCCGCTTCGATCAGTTCATTCAGAACCTGGTCGTTAAAACCTTGCCACCAGCTATCGCTGGCCGGCTGAACGTCACTACTAATCGTTGGCGCAAGCGAAGCCGCGGCCGAGCGGAATGATTCTGGATTGTTGGTGTTCGGGCGCTCATAGTCAGGGCCAACTGCACAACCTGTGAGTATGCCGGCACTGAGGAGTAAGCCGATCAGTGACCGGGGGTAATGACGTGTCATTTGGCATCCTCCCCTTGAGCCGGCGCCTCGAGATCGTGCGGGCCAGGTTTGGCTGGCGTGTCGGCAATCATTTGTTTTTTCTTTTCGCTCAGCTCTTCAAACACCACGAAAAAGAGGGGAACGAAAATAATAGCGATCATGGTGGCGCCGATCATGCCGCCGATGATGCCGGTCCCGATAGAGTGGCGGCTATTGGCCGAGGCACCAACGGCGGTGGCCAGGGGTACACGACCCAGGATAAAGGCCATAGAGGTCATTATGATCGGGCGGAAGCGGACTTCGGCGGCTTGTAGCGCTGCGTCAATAATTGACATGCTCTTTTCTTCAACGTTGGCCACCGCAAACTCCACAATCAGAATGGCGTTTTTGGCAGCCAGCACGATCAGGGTGACGCAGTCGATCTGGAAGTAAACATCATTTTCCAGGCCGCGTAGAAATACAGCGATGAGCGCGCCACAAAGTGCAAAAGGTACGGCGAACATCACGCTGAATGGCAGGGACCATTTTTCGTATAAGGCGGCCAGAATCAGGAAGACCATGACCAACGCAAAGGCAAACACAAAGACAGCAGTGCTGCCGGATTTGGGTTGTTCATAGGCTTCACCCGACCACGCGATCTTGTAACCGGAAGGCAGCACCTCGTCGGCAATCTGCTGCATGGCTTTGATTGCCTGACCTGAGCTGTATCCAGCCGCATTGTTGCCGGTAATCTGAACGGCAGGGTATGCGTTAAAGCGGGTCACAATATCCGGGCTCGCCTCATAGCGGTAGCTGATCAGTACGTGCAATGGCACCATGGCGCCCGTCCGGGAGCGGACGTACATCGTATCGAAAGCGGATGGGTCCTGGCGGTAGTCGGCATCTGCCTGCACAATCACCTGCCATAGACGGTTTTGGTAGGCGAACTGGTTAACGTATTGCGAGCCGATCATCGTCTGCAGGGTGTTGTAGACATCATTAACAGCGACATCCAGCAGCTCGGCCTTGCCTCGATCAACGTTCACGAACATTTCTCGGGCATTCGTGCTGAAAGTGGTATCTAGCGCTGTTAGCTCTGGCCGTTTTTTAGCAGCAGCCATGAAGCGGATGGTCTGTTCTTCGAGCTCGTCTACTGAGCCATTGCCTGTTTGTTCCAGCCACATCTGGAAACCGCCAGTGGTGCCCAGACCAGGAATGGATGGCGGGTTGACCGGAATGACAATGCCATCATTCTGGTTCATGAAGTGCTTGCGACCATCGTCAATGATGGTGAAAGCGGAAGATGCTTTGTCCGTTCTTTCGTTAAAAGCCTTCAGGCCAATGAACAACGTGCTGGCGCTGGGGAGTACCTGTGAGTCGATAATGCTGTAACCCGCGTAGCTGGTGGCGTAGCCGACGCCGGGCTGATCCTGGAACCAGTTGGCACCGGCTTCTGAGAAGGCTGCAGTCCGTTGCAGGCTTGCTGCTTTAGGCATGACTACGGCACCAAACAGGTAACCTTGATCTTCTTCCGGTACAAAGGAGCCAGGTACGACGCGGAACAGGACAATCAGCGTAAGAATGACGCTGCCAAAAATCATGAATGATGGTTTGCGATGGATCATTGTCCATTTGACAGCCATCATGTAGTGATCACGAATCTTATTGAACAGATTTTCGAAACCAACAAAGAAGCGGGGTTTTGCCACAGCATCTTCATCTGTTTTGGCGCGAATCAGAATAGCCGCCAGTGCAGGTGAGAGGGTCAGCACAAACTGGCGATAAAGCTGGCCGGTAATGCCAGATAGGAAAGCAACGGGAACGAACACGGCAATCATCACCAGTGTCGTTGCCACAATGGGTCCCGTGACTTCAGACATTGCCACTGCGGCGGCCTCGCGCGGTTTCATGGTCAGGTTTTCTTCCGTGATCCGTTCAACGTTTTCGATCACCACAATGGCGTCATCCACGACCAGGCTGATCGCTAGCACGAGGCCGAACATGGTGAGCATGTTGATCGAGAAGCCAAATAGGCTCATGCCGATGAAAGTACCGATAATCGATACAGGCACGGCAACCAGAGGAATTAGTGTGGCTTTCGGCTTCTGCAGGAACATGAAAACTACCAGCACCACCAGAATCATCGCTTCGAAGAAGGTGTGGATCACTTCTTCAATGGATGAGTTGATGAACTCGGTGGCATCCAGCGTGATTTCGTAAGTAACGCCGGGTGGGAAGCTCGGTTTCAGTTCTTCCAGTTTTGCCTTTACGGCTTCAGCAACATTTAACGTGTTATAACCAGGCTGGAAGTAGATCAGCAATAGTGCGGCGTTGTCTTTGTTGGTTTTAACGTCAAAGTTGTAGGTTTGCGAACCAAGCTCGGCACGGCTAACATCGCGCGTGCGCACGATGGCGCCTTCCGATCCTGGCATCACAGAAGGTTTGCCGGCCTTGACGATGATGTTTTCAAACTCTTCAGGGGTCTGCAACATACCGTTGGTGGTGACCGAGAAGTTCTGGATGACCTGACCATTGGATGGTAGCTGCCCCAGCTGACTCACCGCATACTGCTGGTTCTGAGCGCGGATAGCGTTGGCAATGTCGTTGGTCGTCAGTTTGTAGAGGGTGAGCTTGGTCGGATCCAGCCAGATACGCATGGCGTAGTTGGGATTGCCGCCAACGGTTGCCATGCTGGAGCCTGGAATACGCTGAATTTCGTTGAGCACGATGATATTGGCGAAGGTGCTTAACTCGGTCAGATCATATTTGTTGTCCGGATCCTTGATCGCCACCACCATCATGATGGAGGAGCTCTTCTGCTGGATGTTGACGCCCTGATTGCGCACTGACTGTGGCAACTGAGGGAGTGCCGTATTCACCCGGTTGAGCACATCGGTTTGCGCCAGTGCCGGATCCTTGTTGATATCGAAGTAGATGCTCAAAGTCATGTTGCCGGCCGTATTGGTCGAATACATGTAGAGCATGCCGTCTGCACCATTGACCTGTAGAGGCGACGTTTTGCGAAACGGTTTCCGCGTTAGCCCCAGGATAGGTCGTTGATACCTGAATCTGCGGCGGTGTGATGTTCGGATACTGCGCAATAGGTAGGGATAGCATTGCCACTAGACCGGCAATGGTAATGACGATGGAGATGACGGCCGAAAAGATCGGTCGATCGATAAAGAACTTCGAGAACATGATTGATTGGCCCCGTTCGCTTATTGAGCGGGGCGCGTTGCTGGCGCCTGTAACGTATTCGGCACAGGTGCCGGTGCATTAGGAATGCCTGGTGCCAGAGGCACCTCTTTGGGCGCAATCAGTTTGGGGGTTGGGGCAGATGCTACCGGCATTGGAAGCTGTTTAGGATCCTGTGCCTGGTTGGCCTCTGATTGAACTTGTGCGCCAGCGCCGTAAGGGTTTGATTGCTGAGCTTCTGTCGGTGGCGTTGACAGGCTGCGCTTCAGGCGCTTTGACGGCGGATGGCTTCACGAGCTGATTGGGCGACATGCGTAGTACGTTGCTAACCACGACGCGTTCGCCAGGATTCAAATCATCGTTAATGACCCAGTTAGGACCATTCCAGTAGCCGGGTGTTACCGTGCGCGAATGAACGCGATTTTCCTGGTCAATGACCCAAACGTAAGCGCCCTGGCTGCTTTGTTGCACCGCCGCTTGGGGAACTTTTTCTGAACCAGGCCGATGATCGTTGCAGTGACAAACTGGCCCTGTTGTAATGCGCTGCTCGGATTCGGGAAGACTGCACGCATCAGGCGTGTGCCGGTGTCAACGTTATAGAGCACATCGGCAAAACCGATCTTGCCAACGTACGGATACAGCGTACCGTCTGACATGGTGATGGTCACATCCAGATCGGTCAGGTTGCTGGCGGTCAACTGTTGCTTCTTCAGCAGTCGGTCTACATTGAGCATCTGATCTTCAGACACCGAGAAATACACCCACATCGGATCCATCTGATTGACGACCGTGAGTTCGGAGTTTGGGCTGCCGACTTGCAGATATGTACCTAATGCCTGTTTGCGCACCGAGGCCAAACCATTGATGGGTGACCTGATGGTGCAGTACTCCAGGTTGAGCTGAGCGGTTTCCACGTTGGCACGCGCCTGGTCCACGCTAGCCTGCACCCGCAGGAAGTTGCCGGTCGCCGTGTCCAGGTCCTGTTGCGAAAGGGCTTTGGCCGCGGCGAGCTGCTTGATGCGGTTCAGCGTTAGCGTAGCAGTGCGCAGCGAGGCTTCTTGGGCAACCAGTGCAGCTTTGGCTGCATCGAGTTGGGCGACAAATGGGCGTTTGTCCATTTCGAAAAGGATGTCACCTGCTTTAACACACGAGCCTTCTGTATAGACCTGCTTTTCGAGGAAGCCCGAAACACGTGTGTAGATCGCCACAGATTGCGGGTTACGTGTTTGGCCAACCAGCTGCGATTCCAGAGGCACGGTCATCGGTTGAACCTCGATGGTATCCACGCCCAGGGTGAAGTGGGCCTTCATATAGGGTATGACGACATCACTCTTGGTCACATGAATGGCAATGAGCACGCCAAAAACAATTGCCACGGGCTTGTGCCAGTGCGGATTCTTTAGTGCTCCAACAATGTCTTCTTTGTTGATTTTTTCAGAGAGGCCCAGTCAAAGTTGCGTACCGTTTCGGTGGCTTGGTGAATACGGTTTAGCAGTGCATCGGGAATGAATTTGGCCATGATCAGAAAGCAAAAAGAATAAAGACAGATGCGTAGAGTGCTTTTGTCTGAAATTGTTGGCGAAAGGATTAGAACTTTACCATAGGGAAACGTATTTTGCTTTAATTTTCAGACAGATAGTGTTTAAAAGATGGCATAATCCTGCGTCGCAACAAATTAGATCGAAAAGCAAATGAAAGACTTTGGTCAGCGCCTCTATCTCACCGGGGTTGGTGCGGATACGAATGAGCACGATCTACAGGATCTGATTGTCAAATACACCCGCTTGGCGCCCTGTAAGATCGACCGGGTTGACCTCGACACAGCGTTACCAGCCTATGTGCTGGAATTCGAGGCGCTGCGCGATGGGGACATTCAGCAGATTGCAAGCTGGATTAACGGCATGTATTGGCATGGTCAGGAAATTTACGCGCACGTGATCTGAACGCGGTGCTTTAGAATAGCGCCCATATTTAAAAAAGCACTTCAAGGAACACCATGAGTCTCAAATGCGGCATCGTCGGCCTGCCTAACGTCGGCAAATCCACCTTGTTCAATGCGCTGACCAAAGCAGGTATTGCAGCGGAAAACTATCCGTTCTGCACTATTGAACCAAATGTCGGCATTGTGGAAGTACCAGATCCCCGTCTCGATGCACTGTCGGAAATTGTAAAACCGCAGCGTGTACAGCCGGCAATCGTTGAATTTATTGATATCGCCGGTCTGGTGGCGGGCGCATCGAAGGGCGAGGGCCTCGGTAACCAGTTCCTGGCCAATATCCGTGAAACCGATGCCATTGTGAACGTTGTGCGCTGTTTTGATGATGAGAACGTGGTGCACGTGTCGGGCCGGGTTGACCCCATTGCCGATATCGAGACCATTGTCACCGAGCTGGCACTGGCTGATCTGGCGGTTGTCGAACGTACCATCGCTCGTGATAGTAAAAAAGCACGCTCTGGCGATAAAGATGCTGCAAACCTTGTGGTGATCCTGGAAAAACTATTGCCGCATTTGAACGAAGGCAAACCGGCGCGAACCATGGCCTTGTCGGATGAGGATAAACTGGCGCTCAGGCCACTGTGTTTGCTGACAATTAAGCCGGCCATGTATGTGGGGAATGTGCTCGAGGATGGGTTCGAGAATAATCCTTTCCTAGATCGCCTCCGTGAATTTGCTGCTAAGGAAAATGCCCCGGTTGTGTCTGTATGTGCCAAGCTGGAAGCGGAACTCGCCGATCTGGAAGACGAAGACAAGAAAGCCTTCCTGGCCGATTTGGGCCTGGAAGAGCCGGGCCTGAATCGTGTGATTCGCGCGGGTTATGATTTGTTAGGGTTACAGACGTATTTCACCGCAGGCGTCAAAGAAGTGCGCGCCTGGACGATTCACAAAGGAGATACGTGCCCTCAAGCTGCGGGTGTGATTCACACTGACTTTGAAAAAGGTTTCATTCGTGCGCAGACCATTGCATTTGATGATTTCATTACATTCAAAGGTGAGCAGGGCGCCAAAGAAGCCGGCAAGATGCGAGCCGAAGGTAAAGAGTATGTGGTGCATGATGGCGATGTTCTGAACTTCCTCTTTAACGTCCAAGCAGGAGCTTTGCTCGTATGAAACGTCTCATTACATGGGTGTTATGTGCCTTAGCGCTCTCAGTTGTGACAGCACCTGCGTATGCCTTGTTCGATAGCAAGCCGGTTGCTCAGCAGCGTGCCGATATTCTTAAAACCAGTGCGGCAACCATGGCGCGCTTGTATAAGCTGCAGCCGCACGCCCACAAACTGGTTGATAAGTCGGTGGGCTATGCCACCTTCAGTAATTTCGGCATGAAAATCTTTATTGCTGACGGGGGCTCTGGTTCAGGCGTTGTCATACGCAAAGGCAATCAGAAGCCGGTCTTCATGAAGATGGTGGAAGTGCAGGCTGGTTTGGGCATGGGGGTTAAATCGTTTACGGTGATCTTCGTGTTTGAAACTGAAAAAGCTATGAACAGTTTCATTAACTCCGGTTGGGCGTTCGGTAGGCAAGCGACCGCGGCAGCTAAATACGAAAACAACGGGGGCGCCTACGAAGGGGCGACCAATGTGAGCGAAGGCGTCTGGATGTATCAGCTTACTGATAATGGCCTCGCAGCAGAAATTACTGCTAAGGGCACCAAGTACTATAAAGACGACGATCTGAATAAATAATCACCATCAGTAAGTAAAAATGGCTGCCCATTCAGCGGGCAGCCATTTTTTTTGCGCAACTTAAATGTTATTCTTTAACAGCTTCGACGGCAATAGTCAGTTTGACCTCATCGCTAACGTTTGGCGCGTATTTACCTAGGCCGAACTCGCTACGCTTGATGTGAGTCACTGCATTGGCGCCGCAAGCTTCTATCTGGCGCATTGGATGCATAGCGCAATGGAAATGAGTCACCTTGAGTGTTACGGGCTTGGTGATGCCGCGAACCGTCAGTTCACCAATCACTTCGGTTGGTTTGTCGCCCTTGAACTTGAACTGGTTCGATTTGAAAGTGATGTTTGGATATACATCAGCATCGAACCAATTGCTGCTGACCAGGTGACCATCAAATGTCTTGCTACCAGTATCAACCGATGTCACGCTGATGGCGATGTTGGCACTGCCGGTCTTGGCTTTCTGATCCAGAATGATGGTGCCGGTGGTGTCGTTAAAACGGCTGCGCTGCTTTGAAAAACCCAGGTGGGTGTACTCAAAGCTAGCGAAGGTATGGCTTGGGTCAATGGCGTAAGTCGTTGGTGCGGCGATCGCCGAAGTAGCCAGGCCTGATAGCAATACAGCAGTCATCAAAACAGTTTTTTTCATGGTGTGCTCCTGTTGGGGTGGGGTAAACGAGAGAATAAAAAGAAATGGGGGTGATTATTTGCCGCTGATGGCCAAGCGGATAATGAGCGTCACATCATTGGCAACGGTGCCGGTTGAAGACCACGCACCTTGGCCTAGATTGAAATCGAGACGTTTGATCACGACCGTACCATCGAGGCGTGCCGTTTGAGCCGTGTCTCGATTCAGCGTTACCGGAAATATCAGCGCTTTGGTTTTGCCGCGAATCGTCAGGTTGCCTGTGAGCTCGAATCGATCATTGCCCAGTGCTTTGACTTTGCTGACGGTGAAGTCAGCTGTCGGAAACTGTTGAACATCAAACCAGTTTTTGCCAAGCGCTTCGGCAGTCGCTTCATCGTAACCGATGTCGAAACTCCGGATATCCACATCGGCTTTGGCCGCAGCATTGGCTGGTTTGTCGGGGTCAAACCGAACCTGAGCCGTGAACTTGCTGAAAGTCCCTTGGGTTTTGCTCCCCATGAGCGTGGGCACGAACTTGATGCTGGATTTGGCCGTATCTACCCGGTCGTATTCAATGGCCAAGGACTGTACCGAGACTCCCAGCGAAAGGATTAGCGCCAGAGCGAGTGTCTTAGGAAATTGCATGAGAGTTTCCTTGGCTTACTTGCGCTGACGGGGCAAACGCATGCGTGCCATCAGGTTGTCTTTATCAACGAGCTGATGTTTCATGGCCGCTGCAATATGGAGGCCGACCAGCGCCATCAGGCTATTAGCCAGAAATTCGTGAACCTCTTTGAGCGTAGCGGCGAGCGCTTTGTCTTTATCGATAAGACTAGGTAGGTCAAATAGGCCGAAATAGTTCGTAGTGAAGCCTTTGGCGGAACTCATTAGCCAGCCGGTTACCGGAGTGGCGATGAGCAGGATGTAGAGCAGTAGATGCACCAGGTGGGATGCACCGATTTGCCAGGTAGGGGTGCCCGCTACCTGCGGTGGTGCCCGATGCGTGGCCCGCCAGAAAACACGTAGTACCCAGAGGTAGGCGACGGTGACGCCCAGCCACTTGTGCCAGCCCACCATTTGAATGCGCTCAGGGCCCACGGGCATCTCGCCCATGCCGAGACCGATAAAATAGGTAGCAATCACCAGCCATGCCATCAGCCAGTGCAATGCTATGGCGGGCCTGGTGTAGCGTGCTGTATCTGGAATATTATTTTCAGTCATATGGTTGCTGTAGTGGGTTTTTGGTAGGTTGCGCCTTTATTATCATCGGATTGTTCGTGCAATGTGAACCTATCATTCAAATTTTATGAGTAGTGACGCAACCAACTACTTACATAGGCCGTTTTGCGCCTTCGCCGACAGGGCCGTTGCACTTTGGCTCATTGGTGGCTGCAGTTGGAAGTTATCTGGATGCCGTCACCGCAAATGGGCGCTGGTTGTTACGGATCGAGGATGTTGATACGCCACGTTCAATGCCTGGCATGGTCGAAAAGCAGATCAATGCGCTTGCCACGTATGGGTTTGTGTGGAATGGCGAAGTCCTTCATCAATCTTCGCGCAGCGCGTATTACCAAACTGCGTTGGAAAGCTTGATATTAGCTGGCAGAGCGTACCCCTGTACCTGTACCCGTAGTCAGATTGCTAGCGCACCAGGTGTTCGAACCGGGGTTGATGGTTATGTCTCTCCGGGAACCTGCGCCCAGTGGGCACCTGGCAACCCGGTGCCAGAAGGCGCCGCCTGGCGTTTTCGTATGCCGCAAGGCATAACCTGGTTTGAAGACCGGATCTGCGGTGATCAGCAGCAGGATCTGAAGTGCGATGTGGGTGATTTTCCTTTGCGACGAGCCGATGGTTGTTTAGCCGTTGTGGTTGATGATCTGGCACAGGGGGTCACGGATATTGTCCGGGGTGAGGATCTCCTGGATTCGACGCCGCGCCAGATTGCCCTCATCCATGCGCTCGGCGGGGTAGTGCCCACCTATGCACATCTGCCGGTCGTGAAGAACACAGAAGGCGAAAAACTTTCGAAACAGACACGGGCAGAGGCCATCCCATTAATGCATGAAGCAGATCGGGTAGCCCAATTCTGGCAGGCCCTGGTTTTTCTCCGGCAGTCGCCGCCTCTCACGCTCAAGACGGCAGACTAAAGTGCTCTTTGGGCCTGGGCGAAAGCCCACGGGAACATCAATCTATTGAGGGCTGCATAGTCATGACAATTGAATTGGCTTGCGTATGCGCAGATCGTTCAATAATTGTCGGCGTAACGCGTCAGGCTTATTAACCTGAAAATCAAACGGGCGCTGATGATCCGTAGCGCTCGGTGAAGTCCTGATTTTTTAGCCCACCCACTTGCGGTAATCTCATGACAGTGGGTTTGAATTTTGGTGTCCAGTTGCTCACCAAGTGCTTTGCAGAACGCGTCATCGCGAATAATTAAATTAGCCTCGCGGGCAACCAGAAGTGAAAACGGATCCAGATTGGCAGAACCCAGTGTTGCCCAATGGCTATCAATCACACCCACTTTGGCGTGCATCAGCCCGGGTTGGTATTCGTAAATATGAATACCGGCTGCAAGGAGTCGGTAATAAAGCGACTGGGATGCGTAATGCTGGAGCCGGTATTCGATGCGTCCCTGGAGCATCAGATCAATACGAACGCCACGTTGCGCTGCATCCAGCAGGGCGTTGAGAATGTTCCGGCTGGGTATGAAATAGGCCATCGCCAGGGTAATGTGACTTTTAGCGGATTGAATACCTTCGATATAGGCTTGCTCAATACTACGACGATGCATCAGATTATCGCGAAGCAGCAGACCGCAATGCGTCGCGCCTGCTTCGGTGGTATCCACAGGTGTCGGGATCGGTCGGACGCCATGGCGAAAGAATGGGCGTCTCGACAGGGTTAACCATTGGCGATCCATGGCCTGGGCGATTTGCATGATGACTGGGCCTTCAATGGCCAGAGCAAAATCAAGGCGCGTGGTTGAGGTGTTACCAGTGGCATCGTCGATGATATTGATGCCGCCCAAAAAGGCCGTTTGACCATCAATCAGCGCGATTTTGCGGTGCATGCGCTTCAGGCGCGTGCGCTTGCGTGAGAGGAGATGTCGCCAGAGGTGATGTTCTGGGCGGAAGACACGAACGCTAACGCCAGCCGCCAGCAATAGGGGCAGGTGATGCAAGTCGATGTTGCGTGCACCAAAGCCATCAACGACAAGCCGGACATCCACGCCACGTTGGGATGCATCGCATAAGGCTTGTGTTGTTGCGTTGCCGATATTGTCGTCGGCATAAAGATAGGTTTCGAGCCGTACAGTCTGTTGGGCTGCTGATATAGCTGCGAGTAGTGCCGGGAAGTAAGCATTGCCATTGCATAACAGACGCAGATGGTTGCCACCGTTAATGATGGGTGCGGAGTTCAGGGCATTCAGTAACCGGCCGCTGATACGCATGTTAGCCCGTGAGCGTCAGCTCGCAACGGAGCGCCGCGTGATCCGAAATTTTCGACCAGACTGCGCCATAGTGCACGTCGGCACGCATGGCTTTCAGGCCGCGGATATAGATACGATCTAGTCTCAGCATGGGCATGGCGACCGGAAAGCTCCGAGCCGGTTTGCCTGACAGCGTGTCAAATACTTCGACCATGTCGAGTCGCCGGGCGAGACGTTCGCTCGCGTGATTGCGCCAGTCATTGAAATCGCCGGCAATAATGAGTGGCTGGTCATGTGGCACAAGCCGATCAATTTCTTCAGCCAGCGCAGCCATCTGCCATTTGCGCGAACGCGCCAGTAGTGAGAGATGGGCGCACACACAGTGCACGATTTGCCCTTGCCATTCGATCTGCGTGTGCAGCAAGCCACGACGTTCAAAACTGAGATGGGTCACATCCTGGTTATGACTTCGCTCGATTGGGTAACGGGAGAGAATCGCATTCCCATGATGGCCATGGTCGTACAGCACGTTTTGGCCGTAACTGGCATGCCAGATGGTGTCGGCCAGAAACTCATGTTGGGGTTGTTCTGGCCAGTTGTCGTGCTTGAGGGCATGTTGCTGGTGTAGCCCTTGTACTTCCTGCAGAAAGACCAGATCCGGGTTGAGGTGTCGCAGGCGATCTCGCAGGTCATGCACCATCAGGCGGCGATTGAACTGCGAGAACCCTTTGTGGATGTTGTAGGTAACCAGCGACAGCGTATCGGACATGATGTGCCCATCGACCGCAAGGATCGTCAGGAAACCTCGAGCATGCGTTCCATGGCCAGCTTGGCCACGGCGGTTTGATTTTCCGGTACGCGGATGGCGTTCACCACATGGCCGGCGACCAGATTTTCCAGAGTCCAAGCTAGGTGCTGCGGGTCAATCCGCTGCATGGTCGAACACATGCAGACCGTCGGTGACATGAACTGCACAATTTTGCCTTCTGGCGCCACTTCACGTGCCAAGCGCTCAATCAGGTTCAACTCGGTGCCCACTAGCCAGCGCGTACCAGCAGGAGCTTCCTTGATGATCTTGACGATGTATTCGGTAGAGCCGATGTAATCGGATGCAGCGCAGACTTCGAACGAGCACTCCTGGTGCGAGATCACTTTGCCTTCGGGGTATTTTGCGCGGAAGGCTTTAATGTGCGCAGGCTGGAACATCTGGTGCACAGAGCAGTGCCCCTTCCACAGTAGAATTTTTGCGTTGCGAATCTGTTCCTGGGTTAGGCCGCCACGGGGTTGATCCGGGTCCCAGACGACCATCTCATCGAGTGGGATACTACGCTGGTGGCCTGTCCAGCGCCCCAGGTGCTGGTCGGGGAAGAACAGGATTTTAGGGCGGCGTTCCAGTGCCCAGTCCAGAATAACGGGTGCGTTCGACGAGGTACAGACAATGCCGCCGCGATCACCGCAGCAAGCTTTAAGGTCTGCTGCGGAATTAATATAGGTGATGGGATGGGTGTTACCTGGTTGGCCGGGTCTTCGCCAAGCGCCGCAGTCAGTTCGCGCCAGCAGCGTTCTACCTTCGTCAGGTTGGCCATGTCGGCCATCGAACAACCGGCAGCCAGATCGGGCAGGATCGCCGTCTGGTTTGGCTTAGTCATCATGTCTGCAACTTCGGCCATGAAATGCACGCCGCAGAACACAATGTACTCGACGTCAGTCTGGCTGGCTAGACGCGACAGCTTGAGGGAGTCGCCGGTCAGATCGGCGTGCTGGTAGACATCGGCGCGCTGATAGTGATGGCACAACAGAACAGCACGATTGCCTAACTGTTTGCGGGTGGCATGAATGCGTTCCTGGCAGGCTTCGTCCGCGAGGTCGCGGTAATCTTCAAATGACAGCATGTTCGTAGTCCTTAACCCTGGTACCAGGGAAGGCCGTGGAAACGCCAGCCACCGAGATTGCCACGGTGGTTGTTGGCATCTTTATCACCCTCGAAGCCTTCCAGAATGTTGTAGGCCGCTGTAAAGTCGGCGTCTATGGCGGCGCTGGCCGCACTGCGCGAGCGGACGCCGCTGCGGCAGAGAAACAGAATCGTGGCGTCGCGGGCGACCTGGCGTTGTAGTTCGCTGATGAACTGCAGATTGCGTGACATCTCCGGATATTGCACCCAGTCGATTTCGATCGCGCCGGGTACTCGGCCGACCCAATCCCATTCGGCGCGGGTGCGGACATCGACGAGTACGGTGCCGGGGGCTTCCTGAAGGAGTGTTAATGCTTCCTGTGGCGTCACATCGCCACTGTAGTTGAAGCCCTGTTGTTCGGCGCGCTCGCGTGCCTGGTTCAGAATGTCGTTGATTCGGCTCATGATGAATCTTTTGTTAACTGGTAATGGGGCAGCCGGGGGTTGCACGATTGACGATAGAATGATGCTGAACTGGTGAGTATACGCGGCCGCCGCAGCAAGCGGAATCTATGCGGCTCGCCCGGGCTGTTTTACCTGGAGATCATCATGTCGTTAGGGCATCACCACGCAGGACACGCGCACGACCAGAGTGCCCTTATTGATGCGCTAACTGGCGCCCATGGTAATGCTGAAGCCAACCGTCTGGTGCGGCGCTCAGTCAATGTCAGCATGTGGGTCAACATCGGTTTATCCATCTTGCAGATCATTGTTGGCTGGTTTTCTCATTCCCATAGTCTTTTGGTAGATGGTTTCCACTCGTTTTCTGATTTGCTGTCAGACTTCCTCGTTCTTTTTGTGGCACGACACAGTGCGCGGGCGGTAGATGATAACCACCCGTATGGGCACGCCCGCCTCGAAACGCTGGCCACGCTCATTCTTGGGTTGATGTTGCTCGCCATCGGCGGTGGATTCCTATATTCCGCAGCAGATCGGGCAATGAGCGTTGATTCGGCTGCACCGATCGGGATGATGGCGCTTTATGTGCCTTTATTAGCGCTGGTGTCCAAAGAGTGGTTGTTTCGTTACATGCTGCGGGTGGCACAAAAAGCCAACTCCGCCATGTTGGTGGCGAATGCCTGGCATTCGCGCTCCGATGCGGCGTCTTCGCTAGTGGTTGCTATTGGTATTGGCGGAAGTTTAATGGGCTTTGTTTATGCCGATCTGTTGGCCGCAGCGATTGTCGGGGCTCTGATCGTTAAAATTGGATGGCAGTTTTCCTACCGCGCGCTGGAAGAGCTCATTGATAAAGGCGCCAATACGGAAGAAATCGAAGCGATTCGTCGTGTGATCGACGATACGCCAGGTGTTATCGGTTTGCATAATCTGAGAACGCGCCGCATGGCAGACCGCATTCTGGTCGATGCGCACGTGCTGGTATCCCCCCGGGTCAGCGTTTCGGAAGGGCACCGCATTGCAGAGGTGGTGCGTCGGCGAGTGCGGGAGTGTTGTCCGGAAGTCCTTGATATGCTGGTGCATATTGATCCCGAAGACGATTTGGAGGCTGATGAATCTGTCTATCAGGGCGCACTGGATCGTGCATCGTTGGCGCAGTGGCTCGAACAGGCCGCCGAGCGTATCTGGGGCACTCATACGGCCTGGGCCCCCGAGCGTGTCCAGCTGCATTACCTGAATGGTCGGGTCGAGGTAGAGATCATGCTGCCGCCGGCACCGGGGATTGGTCCGGAACCGGCATTCATTGAGCAGGGGGTTAAAGCCTTGCAAGCGGCAGCCCAGAAAGAGCAGTTGCCGCTTGATACCTGGGTGGTTTATCGTCGCTTGAGTCTCTAACCGTTCTTTGCACCCATGTGGTGCGCTCTAAAATGGTGCGTCAAGAGATCGCTGGTTGTTCAACGGGTGATGAAAGCTACGCCAAAAGTGCGCTTTCTTTAGCCGGTTGTCGTATCATTGTTGGCACGGATCCTGCTCTGTAAACGGAGCAAAGTTTTTTATCGTTTCTATATGTGTAGGCCGCATAACGCGGCCGCTTTTAGGAGATGGCTGTTATGGCTACAGTGCAAGACGTCCTGAAGATGATTAAGGAAAGCGACGTTAAATACATCGATTTCCGTTTCACCGATACTCGCGGTAAAGAGCAGCACGTTGGCGTGCCTGTCAGCCAGTTCGATGCGGACAAATTTGAAGAAGGCCAGGCTTTTGACGGCTCGTCGATCGCCGGTTGGAAGGGCATTCAAGCTTCAGACATGCTGCTGATGCCAGATCCTGCATCGGCTTACATCGACCCGTTCTACGATGAAGTCACCCTGGTGCTGACCTGTGACGTGGTTGAACCAACCGATGGCAAGGGTTACGACCGTGACCCACGTTCGATCGCCAAGCGCGCCGAAGCCTACCTGAAGAGCTCGGGTATTGGTGACACGGCGTTCTTTGGTCCTGAACCAGAATTCTTCATTTTCGACTCGGTTGAGTGGAAGACCGACATGTCGGGCACTTTTGTGAAGATCTATTCGGAAGAAGCCGCTTGGTCGTCAGACGCCAAGATCGAAGGTGGCAACACCGGTCACCGTCCTGGCGTTAAGGGCGGTTACTTCCCGGTTGCTCCAGTTGATAGCTTCAACGACATTCGAACCGCGATGTGTAATGCACTGGAAGCCTGTGGCGTTTCGGTTGAAGTGCATCACCACGAAGTGGCCACCGCTGGTCAGAATGAAATCGGCACCAAGTTCAACACGCTGGTTCGCCGTGCAGACCAGACTCAGGTTCTGAAGTATGTTGTGCTGAACGTTGCACACCAGTACGGCAAGACAGCGACCTTCATGCCTAAGCCAATCGTTGGTGATAATGGTTCGGGTATGCATGTACACCAGTCGATCTGGAAAGATGGTAAGAACCTGTTCGCAGGTGACCAGTACGCCGGCTTGTCGGAAATGGCGCTGTACTACATCGGCGGCATCATCAAGCACGCTAAGGCACTGAATGCCATTACCAACCCGGGTACCAACTCGTACAAGCGTCTGGTTCCACACTACGAAGCACCAGTGAAGCTGGCTTACTCCGCCAAGAATCGTTCAGCTTCGATCCGTATTCCATTCGTGGCTTCGACCAAGGCTCGCCGTATCGAGACCCGCTTCCCGGACCCGATTGCTAACCCATACCTGGCATTCTCTGCGCTGATGATGGCCGGTCTGGATGGTATCCAGAACAAGATCCACCCAGGCGATCCAGCTGACAAGAACCTGTACGATCTGCCACCAGAAGAAGATGCATTGATTCCAACCGTGTGTGCCAGCCTGGACGAAGCGCTGGAAGCACTGAAGGCTGACCATGAGTTCCTGACCCGTGGTGGTGTCTTCTCGAAGGATTGGATCGATTCGTATATCGCTCTGAAGATGGAAGAAGTTAACAAGGTACGTATGACTACGCACCCAGTTGAGTTCGAACTGTACTACTCGTGCTAATCGGCCTCGAGTAATTTTGCAGAGCCACTAAAGGCGAACGCAAGCAAAGAGGGACGGTGAACCGTCCCTCTTTTGTTTTTAGCGCACGAAAAACGGGTTAACCCATGAACGCCAAACAATCAGTGATGACCCCAGTAAATTATGCCGGCCTGGAGCTCTTGTCGTCGGCTGCCGTTGTGCTGGATCGGTCACAGCATATTGTTTACCTGAACCCCGCCGCAGAGAATCTGCTACGCATTAGTCAGCGGGCAGCGTTAGGCCGTGATCTGTTTCAGGTGATTGGCGTTACTCCCGAACTCGTTAGCGCGATTATGAAGTCGCTGAGTAATAAGTGGGATTATAGCGGCCAGAATATCCAGATCGAACGTGTTGATGAAGTGCTCCATGTCGACTGTACGGTGACGCCGCTCGATAATGAAGAAGGCGGGCTGCTTATAGAAATGCGTCCGGTCGATCAGCAGTTGAGAGCGCGTCGTGAAGAGCGATTGATAGAGCTACAGCTGCGCCACCACGAACTGATGCGCAATTTGGCGCATGAAATCAAAAACCCGCTGGGTGGCATTCGTGGCGCGGCACAGTTGCTCGAACATGAGTTACCTAATCCCTCGTTACGTGAATACACCCAGGTCATCATTAAAGAGACTGACCGCCTGCAGGATCTGATGCAACGACTGCTGCAACCGCATCAAGGCATGCAACCGGCGCCAACCAATATCCATGAAATACTGGAGCGTGTGCGCAGCCTTATTCTTGCGGAGTTTCCCAAAACGCTCACGGTGCGTCGGGATTACGACACCAGTCTGCCTGATCTGACGGCAGACCGGGAGCAGATGATTCAGGCGGTGTTGAATATTACGCGGAATGCAGCACAGGCTATGTCGGGTAACGGGCAATTTACATTGCGTACCCGAGCGGTAAGACAGGTCACATTGCTCAAGCATCGCTGGAAGCTCGCGATTGAGTTGCAGGTGATTGATAACGGTCCGGGCATTCCGCGAGCCATTCTCGAACGGATATTCTACCCGCTGGTATCCGGTCGCGAGGGCGGCACCGGACTGGGGCTGACGATTGCCCAGAGCTTTATCCAGCAACATCAGGGCACGATCGAGTGCGAGAGTCGCCCTGGTCATACGCAATTTATTATCCGTTTGCCGGTTGCTTAAAGCGATAGAATGAAACTCATGTACTGTTTTAGAAAAAACCGGCACAGTAATTGCTCTGTATCTGGAGACGATAATAGGATTGGCTGGGGCGAGTGCCTAGCTGGTCTCTCCTTGAGATAGAACACATGAAGTCCGTATGGATTGTTGATGATGACCAGTCGATTTGCTGGGTGCTTGAAAAAGCACTGGGCCGAGCTGGCGTTTCCCAGCGCAGTTTTGATCATGCCAATGATGTGATTAATGCGCTGGATGCGGGCAACCCGCCGCCGCAAGTCCTCATCTCGGATATCCGTATGCAGGGCCCCTCGGGTCTGGATATGCTGGCGCGAATCAAAACGCTTTTGCCGGAGCTCCCTGTCATCATCATGACGGCCTATTCTGATCTCGAAAGTGCAGTTACCGCTTTTCAAGGGGGTGCCTTTGAATATCTGGCTAAACCGTTTGATATCGATCAGGCATTAGCCTTGATACAACGGGCGATGGCACAGTCTGCAAAACCAACGCCTGTAAGCAGTGACGTAGACGGCGGGGTGCCTGAAATTCAAGGACATGCGCCCGCCATGCAGGAGGTGTTTAGAGCAATTGGCAGGCTCTCTAATTCCAGCGCGACCGTTTTGATCACCGGCGAATCCGGATCGGGTAAAGAATTGGTTGCCCGGGCGTTACATCGTTACAGCTCCCGGGCTAATAAACCATTCATCGCCATTAATACGGTAGCGATTCCTAAAGATCTGCTTGAGTCTGAATTGTTTGGCCACGAGCGGGGTGCCTTTACCGGAGCTGCGACTCAACGCCGTGGACGTTTCGAAGAGGCGGATGGTGGCACCCTGTTTCTCGATGAAATTGGGGATATGCCTGCCGAGTTACAGACGCGCCTGTTACGCGTGCTGTCAGACGGGCACTATTACCGCGTCGGCGGCCATCAATCGATTAAATCGAATGTGCGCGTGATCGCGGCAACGCATCAGAACTTTGAAGAGCGTGTGCGGCAGGGATTATTCCGGGAAGACCTGTTTCATCGTCTTAACGTGATCCGCTTGCGCCTGCCTTTGCTTAAAGAGCGCCGAGAAGACATCCCCGATCTGGCAGAACACTTTCTGGCGCGTAGTGCCAAAGAGCTGGGGGGCGAACCTAAACAATTAACACCCGCGGCGATGGCATACCTGACCTCATTGCCATTTCCGGGAAACGTGCGCCAGCTAGAAAATCTATGCCACTGGTTAACGGTGATGGCCCCCGGACAAGTGGTCGACCTGAACGATTTGCCGCCAGAGTTAAGAGAAGAACAGGCTTTGGCAGCGCAGCCGGATACAGAATCGGTGTTAGTGAAACCAAAAGCGCTATTGCCTTTGGACAACGCGGGTGCAGACTGGACTGAAGCGCTTGCCGAGGTGGTGGACAACCTGTTGGTTAACTCTGGAAATGAGGCAGGGAGTGTCGATGGTATTCACGAGCGTTTGATGCAGTCCTTCGAGCGTACGTTAATCCAGCGCGCCCTGCTGCATACCGGAGGGAGACGCATCGAAGCGGCGCAGCTGTTGGGCATTGGGTGTAATACAATTACGCGCAAGATCCAGGAACTGAAGCTCGATGAAGAATCCGCCGCAAAACCAATCCCAATTAAAGATCACGCGATTTGATTCGAGTGATTCGACCAATCGTTTACTGCTGACCGCAGCAGAATCCGGTGAGCCATCGGGTTCGGTGTTTATTGCGCGTGAACAAGTGTCTGGGCGAGGGCGACGTGGTCGTCATTGGTTGGCGGCGCCAGGCGAAAGCCTTGCATTCTCTTTGCTATGGACGTTTGAGCCAGAGCCAGCCCGTTTAACAGGGCTACCGCTTGTGGTTGGTCTGGCCGTAGTTCGCGCATTGGCGCTGCTCGCGGCTGAGCGAGTGGATGGCGTTCAATTGGGCCTCAAGTGGCCGAATGACCTGTTGCTTGCCCGCTCAGAGGGTAGCTATGCCAAGGTGGGCGGGGTTCTCGTCGAGTCTGTGTTGCGTTCTGGCGCTTATGGACAAAAAGAATTGGCGGTCGTCATAGGGGTGGGTTTGAATTGCGGCGAGTGCACAGAAATCAAGCAGAAGGTTCCAGATCAGCAGGTAGGATCGCTTTCCGAACTGTGGCCTGATCACGTACCATCGGCGGAGGTATTCGATGCGGTGTTAGATCAACTTGTTGTCGATTTATCTGAATTCCGCGAAATGGGCTTTGCGGCGTTTAGTGAAGCATGGAATGCGGTTGATCTCTGGCGAAATCGCTTTGTGCAGATCTGCGAGCAAGGTACTGTATTGCAAGAAGGCTTTTGCCGAGGCGTTGATGCGGAAGGCGCGTTATGTATTGAAACAGTATCTGGCATAAAATGGATTGTTTCGGGCGATGTCAGCCTGCGCAAGGTATAGTCCCAAAATGCATTTACTATTGGATTTCGGCAACACACGTCTTAAGTGGGCGATCAGTCCGGGCAGCTTTTCAGGCGGTAGCCGACTGGCGCAAAAAGGCGCTGTATCTTATGAAGAGGCGCCACTATCTACATGGGTGCAGACCATGCGGTCAAATCCCATAAACGAAATCTGGTTTGCCAGTGTCGTTGGCCCCGACTTGGAAACGCAGGTTTTTACACAAATTTCTGCGGTAGCTTCGGTGCCGAAACATTTTCAGGTTGGCGCTCAGGCAGGTGCGCTTCAAAACCTTTATGCAACACCGCAGACATTGGGCGTAGATCGTTGGGCGGCAGCTATTGGCGCATGGGGGTTGTTTAAACAGCCTTGCCTGGTTGTATGTGCCGGTACCGCGACAACGATTGATCTGATTGACGCACCTCAGCCGGATAAGGCTAATTATCGTGGCGGATTAATCATGCCCGGTCTGGACTTAATGCTGCAATCGTTGCATCAGGGAACGGCGCGCTTGCCTGCCGCAAAAGGTCGTTATTGTGCGGCGCCTGCAGTAGCCGATAACACGGATGACGCCATCACCAGCGGTGCGATCGACGCAACCTGTGGCGCTATTGAGCGAATGGCGCAGCGCCTGGCTGACAATGCGCCATTGTTAATTACGGGTGGCAATGCCGAGCGCTTGCAGGCTGTGTTGGGTGCCAGGGCCCAGGTTGTCGAAGATCTGGCGCTTGAAGGTCTGGCGATTCATGCGCTGAATCATCACTAACCCTATTGAGACATTTTGATGGATCCCATTAATAACAAAAAATGCCACCCAAGGCGCCAGGTAATTTCCGGGCCGTGGTGATTGAAGAATTGCTCGCCTTCTGGTCGTTTTTGCTGAGCAACTGGTTATATATTCTGCCTGGCCTGCTGTTGGTGCTTGCGTTGCTGTACATCGTTCGCCCGATGCCGCCAAAATCTCTGACCATCGCCACGGGTCAATATCACTCGACGGCCGATGTGGTTGGGCAGCGCTATCGGGAATTCTTTCGTCAGCATGGCGTCGACCTGCAGTTGATTGAGTCCAAAGGTGCAGAAGACAATCTGAGCCTGTTGGCAGAGGGCAAGGTGGATGCGGCGTTTTCTCAAGGCGGCATGGCATTGCCTGAAGAAGCCCGTCATTTTGTCTCGTTGGGGTCGGTCGTTTATCAGCCGCTCTGGTTGTTCCATTATCAGGCAGCTGGCGTGGATCAGGATCTGAATAAGTTTTTGCAGGGCAAGCGGGTGTCGATCAACATCCCGGGCAGCAGCACGCGCGCAATGGTTCAACAGCTTTTAAAAGCTCAGGGCGTGAATACAGATCCGGCAAACTTTCTGGCGATGAGCACCAAAGACTCGGTTACGGCCTTCAAAGAACGCAAAATTAATGCAATCTTTCTATTGGGCGCGATGGCGTCAAAGAACGTTCAAGAGATCGCGCAGTATCCCGGGGTGCAGATTTATAGCTTCCCGTTAGCCACGGCCTATGCCAAGCGATTCCAGTATCTGGACCCGGTGGTTTTACCGGCTGGTACATTTAATTTGCACCCCATTGTGCCTAAGCAAGATGTGCACATGATCGCAACCACCCTGGATATTCTGACAAAAGAAACAATGCATCCTGCCCTGCAGTTGCTCTTCATGGAAGCAACCGACGATTTTGAGCGTAAACGGGTGTCCTTCTTCTTTCCAGGAAAATTTCCGACCTACATGGACACAGAATTCCTGAAAGCGATGTCGCACGACGTTATTTCAAGGAGGGCTCGCCCTTTCTCTGGGGGTATGTTCCTTTCTGGGTGGCCAGCCTGTTTGATGAAGTGTGGTTTTATTTAATTGCCGTTGGCGCCATCGTTATCCCGGTGATTGGTTTCTGGCCAAGTTATCGTAAAACGCATGCTGTGTTGAGTATCGAGTCCTGTTATAACGAACTTCGGATGATTGAAACCGAAATTTCCCTGGTGTGGCAAGAAACGGGTGGCGTTAAAGCAGACATGCTGTATCGCATTGACCAGCTGAAAGACAAGGTTCGCGAGCTATGGATGCCTACCGGTAATCGCAGTGCGTACTATGATTTGCGTGCGGCCATCAATATCGTCCGTGAAGACATTGTGGCGGAGCTGGCAACACAAGATCAGGTCGTGCGTTAATCAGGCAAGATCAATGATTGGCAGTGTAGCGATACGGCTGCGCAAGGCATGACGTGCGGCTTTGTGTTCTGGGTAAATGGATTCAACAACGGCCCAGAAACGCGGGCTGTGATTCATTTCCTTCAGATGCGCCAGCTCATGAACAATCACATATTCCACCAGGTCATGCAGTAGGTGAACGAGACGCCAGTTCAAACGAATGTAACCATTGCTGGTGCAGCTACCCCACCGCGTTCTCGCCTGAGACAGTGATAGCGCAGTGACGTTCACACCCATACGGGGCGCTAATTCATTGATACGCGATTCGAAGTGCGCCAGCGCTTCATGGCGTAACCACTTAACAAGCGCCTTATGATTACGTGCTGTGTGGTCTGGATCCGAGCTGTGTAATAGCAGCGAGTTTTTCAGGTGCTCGATCCGGGCGCTGCGCGCAGTGTGATGTGTCGTCCGAACGACATAAGGCACACCAAAAATCGGCAGCGGTATGTCGCCATGAATCGATCAGCTGCTGTTGAAACGTTCGGATCGCCATTCATCCAGTTTCTGAATCACCCAGGCCTCGTGCGTTAGGATGAGCGACTCTGACTGGCGTAACGACAAGTTCATCGGGCCAAGAACGTGCAGGCCGCGATGATCAATGGTCATGCTGAGTCTGCGTCGTGGGCTGCGCTTGATCGTGTAAGGAAGAATGCGGTCAGACAGGGTGACGCTGTGTTCTTGTTCGCTGGGCTTAGGTTTAGTGCCGAACAGGAGGAAGTTCACGCATAGCCTCTCGAATCCAGGTTTCTACCCGTTCGTTTAGTTCGCTGTCTGTTAGGCCTGCTGGGTCAATAGCCGGGCCGAAACGTACCGTAATGGTGCCGGGTTTTTTGATGAAGGCATTCCTGGGCCAGAGCTCCCCTGCATTGTGGGCAACAGGGATGACAGGTGTGCCGGTACGTGTTGCCAGGCGTGCGCCGCCGAGCTTGAATTTACCCATTTTGCCTGGGGCAACACGCGTGCCTTCGGGAAAGATGATGATGGATAGCCCCTGACCGAGACGTTTTTGACCTTGGGTCACAATCTTTTCTAGGGCGGCTTTTCCCGCGCTACGGTCGATCCAGATCATGCGAAGCCCCCAAAGCGCCCATCCAAAAAATGGGATGGCCAGTAGCTCACGTTTGAGCACAAAATTTGCCGGTGGCATCCAGATTTGGAGGGCGATCGTTTCCCAGGCCGATTGGTGCTTCACCAGATAAATCGCGGGAGTTGGACTGATGTTTTCTTGCCCCTGGATCTGGCATCGTATACCGAGAATCAACTGGCATATGGCCATAAAGCCGTAGCGCCACATCTGACAAATCGCATAACAAATTTTGAAGCGAGGAGCTTCCGGCAATACATAGGTACACAAAACCAGCGTGCCGCAGAACATGGTCCAGGCAGCGAGGATGAGTGTAAACAGGGTAGAGCGTAGTGCAGTCACGGCCGCTGCTTAGTCTTTCTTTGATGGTCTGCCGAGTAATGCTTTAACCGCGGCCGCGAGGTTGTCGTGGATTGTTGTGCCTTCAGGTAAGCCACTCTCAGCCACAGTCTTTTCCCCCTTGCCGGTGCGCACCAGGAATGGCGTGCATCCTGCAGCGCTGCCGGCTTGCAGGTCGCGTAACGAATCGCCGATCGTAGGCACGCCTTTCAGATCGATGTTGTAGACCTTGGCAATGCGCTCAAACATGCCGGGCTTTGGTTTGCGACAATCGCACTTTTCATCGGCCGTATGCGGGCAGTAGAAAATGGCATCGACGCGGCCGCCGACGGCCGCCAGACACCGGTGCATTTTCTCATGCATGGCATTGAGCGTATCCATGTCGAACAGGCCACGGCCGATACCGGATTGATTGGTTGCGACTACGACACGATAGCCCGATTGATTCAGGCGGGCGATGGCTTCGAGGCTGCCCTCGATCGGTTTCCATTCGGCGGGAGATTTGATGTATAGCGCCGAATCGACGTTGATAACGCCATCCCGATCGAGAATAATCAGCTTCATGATGTGTCCATTCAAACAGCCAGACGTGCGATGTCCGCCACGGCGTTCATCTGGTCAGAGAGGGTCTTAAGCAAAGCCAGGCGGTTCTGACGAACCTTGGCGTCTTCTGCCATCACCATTACGTCCTCGAAGAACGCATCGACGCTGGCGCGTACTTTAGCCAGGGCCATCAGCGCATCGGTATAGTCCTCGGCACGCATCGCATCCGCAACCGCGGGTGCGATTGCGGTTACCTGATCAAACAGCGCTTTTTCCGGCGCCTCTGTGAGCAGCGCGGCACTCGGGGTGCCCAGTGCCTTAACATCATCCACTTTCTTGAGCAGATTGCCGATGCGCTTGTTGGCAGCGGCCAGAGCCAGTGCATCTGGCTGAGCCGAGAACTCGCGCACAGCAGCCAGGCGTGCCGGCACACGGTCGATACGCGCCGGGTTGATGCCAAGCACAGCTTCCACCACATCCTGCGGCTCGCCTTGATCCTTCAATAGGTTGCGCAGACGGTCTGTAATGAAACTCAGGAGAGCCGGTTCGAAGTCCGCTTGTAGAGTGCCCGCCGGGAAGGTGCCGGCCGACCACTGAATTAGTTGTGGCAATTCGAGCGGCAGTTGGCGTTCCATCAGGAGGCGCAATACGCCCAGTGCGGCACGACGCAGACCAAAGGGGTCCCGGTCGCCAGTTGGTTTTTCACCGATACCAAAGAAAGCCACCAGCGTATCCAGTTTGTCGGCCAGTGCTACGGCACAACCGACGTTGTTGCTGGGCAGTTCATCACCGGCAAAGCGTGGGCGGTAGTGATCGGCAATGGCTTCCGCCACATCGTTGGCTTCGCCGTCATGCTTGGCGTAGTAGCGGCCCATGATGCCTTGCAGTTCCGGGAACTCGCCAACCATATCGGTAACGAGGTCAGCCTTGGCCAGTTCGGCGGCACGCGCGACGTGCGTGGTATCGGCGCCAATCGCGTTGCCAATTTGTGTAGCTAGATTCTGAACGCGCAACAGACGATCGAGCTGCGTGCCCAGTTTGTTGTGATAGACCACATTGCCTAGCTTGGCGATACGCGAAGCAAGGGGTTCCTTGCGGTCTTGCGTGAAGAAGAAGCGGGCATCCGACAAGCGTGGACGCACTACGCGCTGGTTCCCGCCGATGATGTGCTTAGGATCGGCCACCTGCATATTCGACACAATCAGGAACTGGTTGCGCAGCTTGCATGAGCCATCGAGCAGCGGGAAGTACTTCTGGTTCTGTTGCATGGTCAGGATCAGACATTCCTGTGGCACTTCCAGAAACTCTGGTTCGAATTCGCCGACGTAAATGACCGGCCATTCAACCAACGCGGTGACCTCGTCGAGCAGGCCGTCGGCCTGGTTGATTTGCGCACCCAGAGCTTGGGCCTTGGCCGCTAGTTGGGCGCCGATGGTGCCACGGCGTTCGGCGTAATCCGCGACCACCTTGCCTTCGTTGCGCAAAGTTTCGGCGTAATCATCCGCGCGCGGGATCGTGATCAGACCTTTCGATAGGAAGCGATGCCCCAGTGTCTGTTGGCGAGACGGCAGGCCGAGCACGTCACCTGGTACGAGCTGGTCGCCATGCAGCTGAATCAAGCCATGCACTGGTCGAACGAATTGCACGTCTGAACCGCCCCAACGCATCATCTTCGGAATGGGTAGTTTTTTCAGCGCATCAGCGACAACGCCGGAAAGTACATCACCGAGGTGGGCACTGGCCACTTGCATGGTGTAGAAGAACGTTTCCAATTTGCCATCCAGACGCTTCGTAAATTTTGGCAGCTCACTGGCAAGAATGCCTTTGGCTTCGAGTTTCTTCAGCAAAGCGTGTGATGGGTTGCCGTCGGCGCCAAGTGCCACACTCACCGGCATCAGTTTCTCTTCGACTTCCTGATCAGGCGCAACCGACAGCACGTCTGGAATCAACACAGCCAGACGGCGGGGTGTCGCAAACCACTGGTAAGACGCATTGTCTGCAACCAGCTTCTTCTGGACCAGACCGGCAAATATGCCAGCGGAGAAGACTTCGCCAAAGCGGGCAAGCGCCTTGGGGGGTAACTCTTCGGTCAGCAGCTCAACGAGCAGTGGGGCATGTTTGGCCTGGCTCATCACACGGCCTCCTTCTTGATCGGGGTGCCGCACATCGGGAATCCCAGCGCTTCGCGGCTATCGTAATAAGCTTGTGCCACCTGACGGGCTAGTGCCCGCACACGGCCGATATAGGCAGCGCGTTCGGTCACCGAAATAGCGCCACGGGCATCGAGCATGTTGAAGTTGTGGGAACACTTCATCACTTGTTCGAAGGCAGGCAGGGGCAGACCAATCTCCATCAGACGCTTGGCTTCGGCTTCGTGATCCGAGAAGTGGCGGAACAGCATATTCACCTGTGCGTGTTCAAAGTTGTAGGTCGATTGTTCCACTTCGTTTTGGTGGAATACATCACCATAAGTAACGATGTTGTTGTCGTTCTTAGCCCAGACCAGGTCATAGACGTTTTCTACGCCCTGTAGATACATGGCGAGACGTTCCAGACCATAGGTGATTTCACCCAGCACCGGTTTGCAGGTCAGCGAGCCGACTTCCTGGAAGTAGGTGAACTGCGTGACTTCCATGCCATCCAGCCAGACTTCCCAGCCCAGACCCCAGGCGCCCAAGGTTGGCGACTCCCAGTCATCTCCTACAAAGCGGATATCGTGTTCTTCGGTATTAATGCCCAGCGCGCGCAACGAATCGATGTACAGATCCATAATGTTGGCCGGCGACGGCTTCAGTACTACCTGATACTGGTAATAGTGCTGCAGACGGTTCGGGTTCTCACCATAGCGGCCATCTTTAGGGCGACGCGAGGGTTGCACGTAAGCAGCGTTCCAAGGCTCTGGGCCAATAGCGCGTAAGAAAGTGGCGGTATGGAAAGTACCGGCGCCCACTTCAATGTCATAGGGTTGCAGCAGGACACAGCCCTGGCGGTTCCAGAATTCCTGCAAGCGCAGAATTACGTCCTGAAAGGTCAGCATGTTTTGCATTCCGTCTCGAGTAATGTGGGCGCAAGGGCGCGCCCGATCGAAACCCCAGATTTTACGGGTTTTTCAGCCGGATAGCAGCAGTGTTCTTGCCTTCAGACTGCGTGGCGGCGACGGGTCAGCAGGCTCCAGCACAGAATTGCGAGAGAAAGGCCGACAATTGGCCAGTCCAGCCATCTTTGGTAAGGGGTTTTCCCCCGCATGCCTTGTACGCTCGCAACGAGCGCGTTGCGGGTAAAGGCCGATAGAACCGCCTGTCGCTCACCTTTGGGCCCGGTCACCGCAGTCATGCCGGTATTGGTTGCGCGCAGCATGGGGCGTCCATTCTCCAGGGCACGGATTTGGGCAATTTGCAGGTGCTGGGGTTGTGCCAGAGAATCGCCAAACCAGGCCGTGTTCGACATATTAACCATTAGCGTTGCGTCGTCTGCCCGCTGGGCAATCTCAGCCCCAAAGATATCTTCATAGCAGATGTTGACGGCGATCTGCTGGTGGCTGAGCTGCATTAGCGGCTGATTAGCTTCACCTGCCGTGAAGTTAGGTAGCGGCATGTTGATCAGTTTCAAAAACCAGCCAAAACCCGGTGGGATAATTTCGCCAAAGGGCACCAGGTGTACTTTGTTATAAACCTGAAGCGGGTCAACCCCCATGGAGACAGCACTGTTAGCGTACCAGCTACGATCTTTAGCGGTTTCGCCGGTCAGTACGCCCATCAGTATGTTGCCCCGTTGCTCCTGGCCAATACGTTGGAGATCCTGCAAAAACTCTGCCGGGGCTTCGGATAACAGCGAAGGAATCGCTGTTTCCGGCAGTACGATAAGTGTAGCGGGGTTGGCACGCGCGAGCTGGAAATAGGTGAGTAGGGTTTGTACATACTGTTCGGGCTGCCACTTCATGGATTGCGGTACGTTGCTCTGAAGCAAAGAGACTTTCAGGGGAGTGCCTTCCGGTTTGGTCCAGGTTATTTGTTGTAGACCGACACCGCTCATGAACAGCGCCGCAATCACTAATGATTGTGGGTTCAGGGTAGAGGAAAGGCGCCAGCCGGCATTGCGTAGGCGCAACCAAAGCTCTCCGCTCAGGCCAGCAATCCACGCCGCCATAAAAGTCAGACCATAGCCGCCAATGATGGGGGCGTAGCCAGCGAGTGGGCTTGGCGGTGCCTGGCTGTAACCCAGGTTTAACCAGGGGAATCCCGTGAATAGCATCCCGCGCAACCATTCCGTCAAGAGCCAGCAGGTGGCAAACAGCAAGGGTCTAAATAACCCGCTGTCCAGCCGCGTTGCACTTGGGGCATGGAGGTCACTGCGTCCTGCTAGGCAGAGCGTAAATCCGGCGCCAGCAAGCAATGGGTAAATCGCCAGGTAAACAGCAAACAGCGTTGTTGCAAGCAGAGCTAACAAGACCGGCATGCCGCCAATATCGTGCATGCTGACATAGACCCAGGATACGCCCATTAAAAACTGGCCAAGGCCGAAAGAGAAACCGATGCCCGCAGCCTGACGTTTATCGTGTGCGCCGCGCAACAACAGATACAGCGCTACCCAGCAGACGATGCCCAAGGGCCATAAGGCAAATGGCGCAAAAGCCGCAACGCCCAGAAAGCCCCAGCCGAAGCCCTGCGCATAGGGAGACAAACGCCTGAAGTCCGGCTTCCAGCGCATCAGACATCATCTCCATTGTCGAGGTCTGCCTGCGGGGCGCTGTCCTCGGATGCTGGTGGTTCCAGCACTTCGACCATAAGGCTGTAAAGCCGCCGGTTGTCCGCACGAATCACCCGGAAGAGCAATCCGTTGAGCTCCACGCTTTCGTTACGGCGTGGGACCCGTCCCAGATAGTGCACAATTTGGCCGCCTAACGTATGCGCATCCTGGTCATCGAACTGCGTGCTAAAGGCTTCGTTAAAGCGATCAACCGGGGTTTGTGCCTTGACCCGATAGCGTCCGCTGGCATCGAGCTGAATGTCCGTATCCAGTTGTGCCTGGTCATGTTCATCTTCAATTTCGCCGACGATTTCTTCCAGCACATCCTCAATCGTCGCTAACCCGGCGAGACTGCCGAATTCGTCAATCACCAGTGCCATATGCGTATGACTGATGCGGAATTCGCGTAGGAGCACATTTAAAGGCTTGGATTCAGGAATAAACATCGCCGGGCGCAGCCAGTCTTCCAGGCGGAAATTGCTGTTGCCGATCGATCGAAGTAAATCTTTAGCCAGGATGATGCCTCGAACATCATCGGCTTCTTCACCAATCACGGGTAGGCGCGAGTGCCCCGAATCGATAACCTTGCGTATGGTTTGCGCCAATGGCTGTGTCGCAGACAGGGTGTGCATCTGCTGGCGTGGCACCATGATGTCGCGCACGGTCATTTCGGACACCGTGAGCGCACCTTCAATAATCGTCAGTGCCTCGGCGTCGACCAGATTGCGTTCATGGGCACCATGCAGAAGCTTCAGCAGCTCGCTGCGATCATCCGGCTCCCGCAGGAGCATTGTCGAGAATCGGTCGATCAGTTGGGTCAGGTTGTTGCCCGGAGTTGCCCGGGCGGGCGAAGGCGAGGGGTCCATTAGTGCTTATGCTTACGGGTCGGCAAAGCCCAGATCAGCCAAAATTTCTGTTTCCAGTGATTCCATTTCTTTGGCGTCACGATCATTGAGATGGTCGTATCCCATCAGATGCAACATGCCATGAACCACCAGGTGTGCCATATGGGCAGCAATGGTTTTGTTCTGTGCTTTCGCTTCGGCATAAATGACCGTTGGGCAAAAAACGATATCACCCATGAGCGGTTCATCTTCGTAGGGGAAAGACAGCACATTGGTTGGTTTGTCTTTGCCGCGATACGTGCCATTCAAATGTTGGCTCTCTTCGGCATCCACAAAACGCATGGTCACGGTGGCGGCGTTACCATAAACCGCCTTAGCCCATTTGCGTAGCAGCTTGCGATCCGGGATTTGCTTGCGCAAATCGTCAGAGCACACCAGTTGCACCGTCAGATCCAGTCGACGGGCCGGTTTGCTCAGGTTGGCAGAATCGTTCATAGCGCTAGCTTAACTGTTTTGCGGCTGATGTGCTTCATAAGCCGCCACAATCCGTGCAACCAGTGGGTGGCGTACCACGTCTTCTTTTAAGAAGTGGGTCACGCCAATGCCGCGTACATCACGTAGAATCGTTGTAGCTTCAGCTAGGCCACTCTTTTGACCGCGCGGCAAATCAACCTGAGTCGGGTCGCCGGTAATCACCGCTTTGGCTCCAATGCCAATTCGGGTGAGGAACATCTTCATCTGTTCCGGTGACGTGTTCTGGGCTTCGTCCAGAATAATAAAAGCGTTATTCAGTGTGCGGCCGCGCATAAAAGCCAGTGGGGCTACTTCCATCATCCCCTTTTCGAAGAGCTTGGTGGCTTTTTCAAAACCCATCAGGTCATACAGGGCGTCGTAAAGCGGGCGCAGGTAAGGGTCTACCTTTTGCGATAGATCGCCGGGTAGAAAGCCAAGACGTTCGCTGGCCTCTACGGCAGGACGAGTCAGAATAATGCGCTGCACATGCTCGCGCCCGAACGCATCTACCGCGCAGGCCACGGCCAGAAAGGTTTTACCAGTGCCGGCGGGCCCAATGCCGAAGGTAATGTCATGGCTCTGAATATTCTTCAGATACTCTACCTGGCGTGGTGTGCGACCATGCAAATCGGCACGCTTGGTCATCAGCACGGGTGCGTCGCCTACGCCAAGATCGGCATCGTCCCGCGCGATCTTGGCGGCGGGCTGATGGGCAGGGTTCTGGCGCAGTTCAATGAGGCCCAGCTGGATATCATCCACACTGAGCGCCTCTTTACTCTGGCTGGCTAATTCATAGAAGAAGCGCACGGCGCGGGCGGCACGTTCGCGGCTGGTGCCTGTGCCCTGAATGCGGAAATGTGCTCTGCGGCGGGCGATGCTGACATCACACGCTTGTTCGATCTGATGCAGGTTTTCATCAAGCAGGCCGCACAGGCTGGCCAGTAGGTGGTTATCTACCGGCTCCAATGAAAACTCTAACGTACGTGTGCTCAAGCTTAATCCTTTAGAACAATCTCGCCGCGTAGCGTATGTGCCAGCGACTCGGTGATACGTACGTCCACAAACTGATTAATCAAGCGTGGGTTGCCCACAAAATTAACAATCCGGTTGTTGTCTGTGCGACCGGCCAGTTCGTTGGCGTCCTTGCGCGAAAGGCTTTCGACCAACACGCGCTGTACTGAACCGACCATCGATTGGCTAATCGCTTGGGCTTGTTCTTCTATCTTCGCCTGAAGTTGGGTCAACCGTTCCGACTTTACCTCGGCCGGGGTGTCATCCGACAGCTCAGCGGCTGGTGTGCCGGGGCGGCTGCTGTAAAGAAAACTGAAAGAGTAATCAAATCCTACTTCCTCAATCAGTGCCATCGTTTTTTCAAAGTCTTCGGCCGTTTCACCGGGAAAGCCCACGATAAAGTCAGACGAAAGCGACAAATCGGGGCGCGCTGCGCGCAGTTTGCGAATCACCGATTTGTATTCCAGACCCGTATACCCGCGCTTCATGGCCACCAGCACCCGGTCTGAGCCGGCTTGTACCGGCAAATGCAGATGCGATACCAGCTTCGGCACACGGGCATACATCTCAATCAGCTTCGGCGTCATCTCGCGCGGGTGCGAGGTGGTGTAGCGGATGCGCTCTATCTGAGGCATCTCGGCAATTGTTTCAATCAAGTCCGCCATATCGGCAATCGTGCCGGCATTATCCATCTCGCCACGATAAGCATTTACGTTCTGGCCAAGCAGTGTCACTTCCTTGACGCCCTGTGCAGCCAGCTCGGCAATCTCAACCAGAATATCGGCAAACGGGCGCGAGACTTCTTCGCCCCGAGTATAAGGCACGATACAAAAGCTGCAGTACTTGGAGCAGCCTTCCATAATGGAGACAAAAGCACTGGCACCCTCGGTGCGTGCCGGGGGCATCGCGTCAAACTTTTCGATTTCGGGGAACGAGATATCTACGGCCGCCTTGCCGGTGTTGCGGCGTTCGGCAATCAGCGTTGGCAACCGGTGCAGGGTTTGCGGGCCAAACACCACGTCTACAAACGGCGCACGCTTCACAATCTCGCCACCTTCTTGTGAGGCCACGCAGCCACCCACGCCAATCACCAGGTTCGGGTTCTTTTCTTTCAGGTGGCGTACGCGCCCCAGATCGTGGAATACCTTTTCCTGCGCTTTCTCGCGGACGGAGCAGGTGTTAAACAGAATCACATCGGCATCTTCCGGCCGGTCCGTTTTAATCATGCCTTCGCTACCCGAGAGTACGTCGACCATTTTGTCCGAGTCGTACTCGTTCATCTGGCAACCAAAGGTTTTGATGAACAATTTTTTAGGGCCATTAGGGGCAGCGCTATCGGTGGTCTTGGGCGAAATCAGGCCGGATGCGGGTTGTGTCATGCCAGAAGTGTCGTGAAAAGCGGTAAAAATCAAGGCAAATTATACACTTGGCCTTAGTCAGACGGGGTTTTGGCTTGACGAAGCATGGGGGGACGATTAAAATTACGCCCCCTTGTGCGGTGATGTAGCTCAGACGGTTAGAGCGATGGATTCATAACCCATAGGTCGGCGGTTCGATTCCGCCCATCACCACCACGAATTCACGGCCTCCAGCGATGGGGGCCGTTTTCGTTTCAAGCTGTGAGGGCTGATTCAGTTCGATTTCTTTACATTTTAGGCGGTCTCATCTAACGTCATCAGAGCGACAAGTTTTCATCCTGGTTAACATGGGGCACTGCTTATCATGAACTTCGGCTTACAAGAGATTGTTCCTGTGCTTGGATACATCCCATCAGCGATAGTGTTAACAGTGACCTTTGCGGTGTTGACATACTGGGTCCTTGTTCATTCGCCGTTGGCTTCGTGGTTTTCCACGGAAGAAGTGGTGCCACCATTCTTTTCTTATGCGGCAATTATTTTTGCACTCTTTGCGGCCATGATTGCATCTGACATATGGGGTCGGTATAAGGATGCTTCCATGGCAGTCGTGTCGGAAGCGAGTGCAGTAAGGAGCCTTTTAATTACGGCAACCTACATAGATCCTGTAGATGCAGATGCGATCAGGAAATCGGTGGGGCACTATGTGACGGTTGTTGTTGATAAAGAATGGCCGGCAATGAAGGTTATGGATAATGAACAAAAAGAGGCTGGATCGGGTCCATTGGTAGAGCTTACTTCCGTCGTTTTAGGTGCTATGGTCAATAAGCCCCAGGCTCGGCCGTTTGAGACAAGGCTGCAGCAAGCCATCGACACGATAAGAACGTCTAGATTGACCCGGTTGTCTTATGCCTTTGATCCCGTGCAATATGGCAAGTGGCGAGGATTGATACTGTTTGGGTTTCTGACACTTTTTTCTGTGGGGCTGTGTCACGTACGCAAACCGCGTGCGATGAAGATTGCACTTGGTATTACTGTAGTGGGTATTTTGATTACGTCGGCAGTCCTTGCTAGCCACCGATCCCCATATGTCGGCACAGATCCAGTAAAACCGCAGTTGCTAAAAGAATCCTTGCAGTTGCTTGACCTTAAGAACTATCAGCCATTGAAAGGTTCGCGATGAGAGCCAGACATCTAATCCCCCCCAGTTTTTATGGCATTGCTATTGGTTGGCGTTTCTGCGGCAAATGGGCAGGAGTCTTTCAGGGACCGGCAGATCGATGCCAAATTCGCGGCGGCTGATAAGAACCAGGATGGCAAACTGACGCTGGAAGAGGCGCAGCAGGGTATGCCTAAGGTGGCAGCCAATTTCGATAAGATCGATACGCAGAAGCGTGGCTATGTAACACTAGACTAAATTAAAGCAGCGGCTGATCGCTAATACACGATTTATTGAGGAGATTCGTTATGACAACAAAAATGGGTAAGACATCTTCGGTTGGCCGTGCCATGGGCGCGGCTGTTCTTGTTCTGGGTGGGTTGTTGCCCTTATCGGCCGAGGCGCAATGGGTGTTGGTAGCGCGCCATGTGGTTGACCGGGTGCAGCAGGTAACGCAGCAGCAAGATGTGTCAGCCGGCCAGGCAGCGCCGCAGCAGGTAACGCAAGTCGCCACGGTAGTACTTGATGCACCGGCGAGCCGTGTGTACCAGGTGGCCACGAATGCATCCAATCGCAACAAGGAAGTCACCGTGGCGAGTAACGATCCGGCAACGATGACGATTAACCTGAAAGAAGGTGCTCAGGCTGCTACGTTGAATGTCACCGCTCTCAATAAGAATCTATCTCAGCCGATGATTGTGGGCACGGCACCTGCCGGCGAGAACCTACAAACTACGCGTATTGTGAATGCCGTGATGCGCCTGTGCGGCGACCTGGGTAAAACCTGCCAGATGGGGCAACTGATTCATGAGTGACCCGGTTCGTTTAACGCAGTACAGCCACGGCGCAGGCTGTGGCTGCAAGATTTCTCCCAAGGTGCTGGATATCATTGTTGCCGGGAGTGGTTTGCAGAATCTGGACCCGAAGTTGTGGGTGGGCAATGCCTCGCGGGACGATGCTGCAGTTTATGCGATCAACGAAGCGCGTGGCGTGGTGTCAACCACTGATTTCTTTATGCCGATTGTGGATGATCCGTTTGATTTCGGACGGATTGCCGCAACCAATGCGATTAGCGATATCTATGCCATGGGCGGTAGGCCATTGATGGCGATTGCGATTCTGGGCTGGCCCGTGAATGTGCTGCCGCCGGAAGTGGCACGTGAGGTCATACGTGGCGGCCGCACCGTGTGTGAAGCAGCGGGGATACCCCTCGCTGGTGGGCATTCGATTGATGCACCCGAACCAATCTTTGGTTTAGCCGTTACCGGGTTGGTCGAGAAGCGGCACATGAAGCGCAATGATACGGCTCAGGCAGGGTGCCGTTTGTATCTGACCAAACCGCTGGGTGTGGGCATTCTGACAACAGCAGAAAAGCGCGGCGTGTTAGAACCGGCACACGTTAACGTTGCTCGTGACTGCATGACCCAGTTGAATAAACTGGGTGCCGATTTTGGCCAGTTGCCACAGGTGCTGGCGATGACGGATGTTACGGGCTTTGGGTTGTTGGGGCACCTCGTAGAAATGGCCGACGGCAGTGGCCTCACCGCAGAGCTGGATGCGTCGGTTGTACCGGTCTTGCCGGGCGTATCGCAATACCTGGCAGCCGGATGCATACCCGGCGGTACTTTGCGCAATTTTGAGAGCTATGGTGCACGAATTTCTGAGCTGAGAGATGATCAGAAGCACCTGTTGTGCGATCCGCAGACGAGTGGTGGTTTGCTGGTAGCGGTAACCCCAGACGGTGAGGCTGCGTTTCTTGAAGTTGCAAAAAAGACTGGCTTAAGCTTGCAGCCCATAGGTCAACTGGTAGCGCAGCAGGCGCAGGCGGTTGTTGTTCGCTAATGCTGCAGACTGTTAACAACTACCGGGAAATATTACTGAGCGGCGCACCGCTGATGGATACCCGTGCACCTATCGAGTTTAGTCGCGGGAGTTTTCCCGGAGCGACGAATTTACCGCTGATGACTGATGATGAGCGGGCTCAGGTAGGCACCTGTTACAAAGAGAAAGGGCAGGCGGCTGCGATTGCACTGGGGCATCAGTTGGTGGCGGGTGAGGTTCGTAGTCAGCGCATCGATGCCTGGGCCGCATTTGCCCGTGCCAACCCGGAAGGCTATCTCTTTTGTTTCCGGGGTGGCTTGCGGTCGCAGATCGTGCAACGCTGGCTGGCAGAAACCGCAGGGGTTGAGTATCGCCGAATTGAGGGTGGTTACAAAGTCATGCGGCAGTTTTTAATGACCACCACTGAGACAGCGGTCAACGAACGCAAAATGTTGGTTGTGGGCGGCATGACAGGCACAGGAAAAACCGAATTGCTCGCAAAGTTGCCCTATGCTCTGGATTTGGAGGGTTGTGCCAACCATCGGGGATCCGGGTTTGGAAAGCGGGTGAACGGACAACCGGCACAGATTGATTTCGAGCATCAGATCGCCATTCGCTTCCTCCAGCTTGAGGCAGCGGGGCTGCTAGGCTTTGTGGTTGAAGATGAAGGCCATTTTGTGGGCAAATGCGCCTTGCCTGAGCGTTTATACAGAGAAATGAATCAAGCACCGCTGGTTTGGTTGGAAGACACCTTCGAAAACAGGGTGATCCGCATCCTGAACGACTATGTGGTGGATCAACTGGCCGATCATCAGGCCTTCTATGGCGCGGATGAGGGATTTAGCCAGTTTGAAGCGCATCTTCAGCAAAGCCTGGCGAATATTCAAAAGCGCCTGGGCGGAGAGCGCTACAAGCGGGCGTCGGCGATGATGGCTGATGCGCTGTCGACGCAGCGCTTATCAGGCACAGTTGAGGGTCACCGGGTCTGGATTGAGCTGCTGCTGCGCGAATATTACGACCCGATGTACACACACCAAAGGGCCAGCAAGGCCGGGCGCATTATTGCCGCTGGCGGTGCGGATAAATTGCAGGATTTTTTACTGAAGTGACAGATTGTCATAATTCGGTAATGTTCCACCCCTAGACTTCATCCTGTTGGAAATTTAATCCTATGCCTGTGCGCTATGGGATCAACTACTGGAGTCTAAGCGATGAAAGTTTCTGTGAATAAGTTGTTAGTGAGCCTGCTGGTTTCGGCGGGTCTGGTTGCTGGCGCAAACGCTGCCCAGCTGACGGGGGCTGGCGCTACTTTCCCTGCGCCAATGTATGCCAAGTGGGCCGAAACCTACAAAGCAGAAACCGGCACGACAATTAACTACCAGGCGATCGGTTCAGGCTGTGGTGTTAAACAAATCCAGGCTAAAACGGTTGATTTCGGTGCAAGCGATGACCCAGTTCCTGCTGCCGAGCTGGATAAAAGCGGTCTGGCACAGTTTCCAGCCATTATTGGTGGTGTAATACCTGTTGTTAACATCAAGGGTATTGCCCCGGGGCAGTTGAAGCTGAATAACGCGACGCTGTCGGATATTTTCCGCGCCAAGATTACGAAATGGAATGACCCGGCTATTGCATCGGTCAATCCGGGCGTGACGCTGCCGGATACGGCTATTACGATTGTTTACCGCTCGGACTCATCGGGCACGACGGCTGTCTTTACAGACTTCCTGGCGCAAGTGTCGCCACCCTTCAAAGGTGTAGTGGTCGCTGGCAAGACAGTGAACTGGCCAGCCGGCGTCGGTGGTAAGGGTAATGCCGGGGTTGCGGCAAACGTGACCAAGATTGATGGCGCCGTAGGTTATGTGGAATACGCCTATGCCAAGCAAAACAAGATGTCGCACGTCTCGCTGATTAATCGTGATGGCAAAGCGGTTCAGCCTAATGAAGCAAGCTTTGCGGCCGCTGCATCGAAAGCCAACTGGGCCGGCACCCCTAACTTTGCAGTGAATCTGAATAATCAGGCAGGTGCTAATTCCTGGCCAATTACCTCAGCATCGTTCATTCTGGTTTACAAGAAAGCTGAAAAACCAGAACAGAGTGCAGAGGTACTTAAGTTCTTTAATTGGGCGCTAACCAAGGGACAGAAGATGGCAGTTGCCCTAGATTATGTGCCGTTGCCGGATAACGCTGTTAAAGCTATTGTTAAAAGCTGGTCCGAAATCAAAGGCCCGGATGGCAAATTGGTCTATACGGCCAAGTAACCGAGGATTGCTATAACAGGCATAACCGGCGTTTAGCCGGTTATGCTGTCTCAGGCGGGATATTAATGTCTCAAAACATGATTGATACCGAAGCAGCCGTAGAGGCTGCGATGAAACGGCAGGCTGAAAAGTCTGCTGTGTTTTTACGGCAAGACCGTATTTTTGCAGGCATTACATTTAGTTTTGCTCGTGCTGTTCGGTATTCTGGTGTCGTTGATGATGCAGGCCTGGCCTGCGATTAATGAGTTTGGTCTGGGTTTCTTCTACAGCACGACCTGGAGCCCTTCGACCGGTGAGTTTGGTGCCGGTATTGCCATTTGGGGCACGCTCGCCACGTCGCTTATTGCACTATTGATCGGCGTTCCGATTAGTTTTGGTATTGCGATGTTTTTAACGGAGTCCTGCCCGATCTGGATGCGTCGCCCACTGGGCACAGCGATTGAGCTGCTTGCCGGCGTGCCTTCGATTATTTATGGGTTCTGGGGGTTGTTTATTTTTGCGCCGATGGTGCAGGAATATGTTCAGCCGTGGATGATTAGCTGGTTAGGCGCGCCTTTTTTTGCCGGACCACCCTTGGGGTTGGGTGTGTTTACAGCAGGCTTGGTGCTTGCGCTCATGATTATTCCTTTCATTGCGTTGGTCATGCGTGATGTGTTCGAGACCGTTCCTGGTGTGCTTAAAGAGTCCGCCTATGGCATTGGTTGTACGCGCTGGGAAGTCATTCGCAATATCGTGTTGCCTTACACCCGCGTGGGTGTCATCGGGGGCATCATGCTTGGGCTCGGCCGTGCTTTGGGCGAGACCATGGCGGTGACCTTTGTGATTGGTAACGCCAACCGTTTTGCGCTGAATCTTTTTGCGCCGGGCAATTCCATTGCCTCAACGCTTGCTAATGAGTTTGCCGAGGCTGACGCCAGTATGCATATTCCCGCATTGTTTGGTTTGGGGCTCATCCTTTTCATTATTACCTTTGTTGTGCTTTCAGCGTCTGAATGGCTCACCAAACAAGGTGAGCGCAAAGTGGGAGGTCGATAATGGATGCGCGTTATCAACGCCGTAAATTTGTTAATGGCCTAAGCACAACGTTATCGGGTATTGCAGTAGCCATTGGTGTTGCTGGTCTCGTATGGATTCTAGCCACATTGTTCATCAAGGGGTTGCCCGCAATGAACTGGGCGTTCTTTACAGAATCAACCCCTGCACCGGGCTCTGAAGGCGGTGGTATGGCCAACGCCATTGTGGGCAGTTTGCTGATCGTGGGGCTTACAACGCTGGTATCCACCCCGATCGGTATTCTGGCGGGCATTTATCTGGCCGAATTTGGCGACCGTTCGAAGGTTGCCTCAGTCACACGATTTGTTACGGACATCATGTTGTCTGCGCCATCGATCGTGATTGGATTGTTTGTCTACGCATTGTTTGTCACAACGACTAAACACTTTTCCGGCTGGACAGGTTCGGTGGCGTTGTCGTTGATTGCGGTGCCTGTAGTCGTGCGTACGACTGAGAATATGCTCAAGCTGGTGCCTGGCAGCTTGCGCGAAGCGGCTTTTGCACTGGGAATGCCACGTTGGCGCGTTAGTCTTGATGTTTGTTTGCGCGCGGTTCAGGGTGGTGTCATTACCGGGGTTCTTCTGGCAGTGGCGCGTATTGCCGGTGAAACTGCACCGCTCCTGTTTACGGCACTTAACAATCAATTCTTTACCTGGAACATGAATGAGCCGATGGCTAATCTGCCTGTCACGATCTTTAACTTTGCGATGAGCCCTTACGAAAACTGGCAGAACCTTGCCTGGGGGGCTTCTGCCCTGATTGCCATTCTGGTGTTGCTGCTCAACGTTCTGGCACGTGTGGTGTTCCAGAGTCGTTCGAAGTTTTAAGTATTTAACGAGGTCATCATGTCCGAATTTCTTTCCGATCAAGGCGTCAACGCTGCGCTAAAAGTTCGTAATCTGGATTTCTATTACGGCGATTTCAAAGGCTTGAAGTCGGTGTCGATGGATATTGCCGAGAAAAAAGTAACGGCATTTATTGGACCTTCGGGTTGTGGTAAATCAACCCTGCTGCGCACCTTTAACCGGATGTACGATCTCTACCCAGGCCAGCGGGCCGAGGGCGAGATCATTTTTCACGGTCGCAATACGCTTGAAAAAGGTTATGACCTTAATCTGTTGCGTGCACGTGTTGGCATGGTGTTTCAGAAGCCAACTCCTTTCCCTATGTCGATTTACGAAAACATCGCCTTTGGCGTTCGCTTGTATGAAAACCTGTCGCGCGCTGATATGGATAACCGCGTGCAGTGGGCACTGGAACAGGCGGCGTTATGGACCGAAGTAAAAGACAAGCTGAATCAGAGCGGGCTGTCTTTGTCGGGTGGCCAGCAGCAACGCTTATGCATTGCGCGAGGCGTGGCTGTGAAGCCGGATGTATTGCTTCTGGATGAACCGACATCGGCACTTGATCCAATTTCAACGGCAAAGATCGAAGAGCTGGTGTTTGAGCTGAAGAGCAGCTATACGATTGCCATCGTGGCCCACAATATGCAGCAAGCGGCTCGCGTTTCGGATTACACCGCGTATGTGTATCTGGGCGAGTTGATGGAGTTTGGTGTGACAGATGAGCTTTTTATGAAGCCCAAGCGCAAAGAAACCGAAGACTACATTACAGGCCGCTTCGGCTAATTGCCTACTCAAGCGCTTCAGCAATTAGACTCTGCTGAAGCGCTCTTTAGGAAAGCAGGCTTCGAACGTGCTGCCCTGATTAATCTGACTTTTGATTTCAAGATGGCCCTGGTGTCGGCTGAGTGCATGTTTGACTATGGCCAGGCCTAAACCGGTACCACCAGTTTCTCTTGATCGCCCCTGGTCTACCCGATAAAAGCGTTCTGATATTCGAGGCAAATGAATCTCGGGAATCCCGATCCCGGTATCTTGTACGCTAAAGATGCCTTTTCGCTCAGTTTCGCGCCAGGAGATCGTGATGCTGCCATCCGCTGGGGTGTAATTAACGGCGTTGTTTATGAGGTTGCCGAAAATACTCCGTAGCGCCATTGCCGACCCGAGAATAGAAAGATCGGGCGGTACGTCGATGCTTAATGTGTGTTTGCCATCTGAAATGGCTTCGGCCGAGACAACCAGTTCATCCACAAGGGCTTTAACGGGTACACGCGTCTGGTCGGACAAATTGGCCCGTGCCTCTAGTGAAGAAAGTGTGAGTAGATCCTGGATTAAGCGACCCATCTGGTGAGACTGAGACAACGCCAGATCAAGATAACGTTGCCGCTTTTCGGTGGACAATGACTCGTGATGCATCTGTAGGGTTTCAATAAAGCCGTTAATTACCGTGAGCGGCGTTTTTAGTTCATGTGACACATTGGCTACGAAGTCTCTGCGAACGTTTTCCAGCTTTTCAATTCGGGTCAGATCACGAATTGCCAACAGGCTACGATCAACGCCATAGCTGATCAGGCTGATCATGTAAGACGCTTGATCGCGGCGGTTGGGGTGATACATCAGGGGTTCGGAGAAATCTCCGCGTTGCAGGTAAGCGGCAAATTCAGGTTCGCGCACCAGGTGTTCGATCGGTGTTCCTCGATCCTGGCCCGGGATGAGCCTCATCATGTCGACGGCCAGGCTATTCATCCATAGGATTCGGCGATGCGCATCCATAAAGATCACGCCATCGGGCAGCGCTTCAAGCGCACTTTGAAACTGCTCGAGTGATTGCTCTAGGAGATCTTTTTCTTGCTGACGTGTTTTGACACGGCGATTCATGCGGGAGACAAACTCTCCCCAAATGCCAAAAGCATTGGGTACTGGTGCATCGAGCGGGCCCGAAATCCAGTTAAGCATTCGGTGCAAGTAACGTCTATGCATGTATAGACGAAATCCCAGCACACCAATTATGACAAGGAGGAAGCCTTCAAGAAGCGTCATGTCGTCCAGCCTAAAAACTGCAGTGCGCCACGCTTAGGGTGGCAGTGGAATTTCAGCCGGCAGTGGCTGAAAATCGATAGCCGCTGCCTCGAACGGTCTGGATAAGACTGTCGTGACCAGTGGCTTCTAAAACAGATCTTAACCTGCGAATGTGTACATCGACCGTGCGCTCTTCAACAAATACATGTTCTCCCCAAACCTTATCGAGCAGTTGGGAGCGGCTGTGTACCCGCTCCGGATGGGTCATAAAGAAGTGGAGTAAACGAAATTCGGTCGGGCCAATGACGACCGAAGCGTCATTGGCATAAACGCGGTGGGTAACCGAATCGAGTACGAGGCTACCAAAAGCAACTTTATCTTCAGTGAGTTGTGGTTTGCGACGGCGTAATACGGCTTTAATGCGAGCTACGAGCTCTCTGGGTGAAAATGGTTTGACCATGTAGTCATCAGCACCCATTTCAAGGCCAGTGACACGATCTTGCTCATCGGTTCTGGCAGTGAGCATGATGATGGGCACATCGGCTGTGCGCTCGGATTCACGCAGACGCGCTGCAAATTGCGGGCCTGTTCGGCCGGGTAGCATCCAGTCCAGCAGAATCAGATCAGGCAAACTCGCTGCAATAAGCGGCTCAGCGTCTTCGGCCGAGGCGGCTTCGACCACGCGGTGGCCACTGCTTTCCAGGTTGATGGCCAGAAGTTCGCGAATCGACGGATCGTCTTCTACGACGAGTATCGTTGCCGCCATGTTGCGCCCCTTGGTTTAGTGGCTGTCTTGTTGGCTAAGCAGATGAGCGCGGACTTCTTCGACGCTGAAGTGGTGCACGTTCATGCCTGCGGTGATGTAGATCAGGTTTTCTGCCACGGCACGCGCATGGTCGGCAACGCTTTCAATCGCTTTGGCCATGTTCATGATTTCCAGCGATAGTGAGATAGTGCTGGGGTCTTCCATCATGAACGTGATGAGCTGGCGTGTAATGCTGCGGTATTCTGCATCCACCAGGTCAGCTGCTTGTAGGACTTCGGTGGCTGCCAGTGTGTCTGAGCGCGCAAAAGTATCTAGCGACTTACGCAACATATCGATGGTATCTTCTGCCAGATGGCGGAGCTCTACCGAAGGTGTAAAGAGTGTGTGCTTGGCATGCAACGCCCGGGCAGTGCGCGCGATTTTTACGGCTTTGTTGCCGGCTTTTTCCAGTTCCAACCCGGTTTTCTGAACGCCAATGATGATTCTTAGATCAATAGCGGTGGGTTGGCGCTTGGCGATAATCTGGTTACAGGCAGTGTCGAGCTGGATTTCAGCTTCATCCAGGCGGCTATCGCCCTGTTCAACATTGGCAAGAAGTGTCTGGTCTGCTTCGTAGAGGCCCTGCATGGCCTGGCGCATTTGTTGTTCAACAATTCCGCCCATAAGAAGCACGCGCGACTTAAGGTCGTCGAGTTCCAGGTCAAACTGTTTGATGGTGTGCTCTGCCATGGTGAAAAACTCCCGCGCCTAGATTGGTTAACGATGGAAGTATTTCACAGAAATGTGACAGTGATATTTCATTGATCGGTTAGTCGCCGATCACGCCAAATTCCACGGGCGTCTTTGTGTAGAAGATTTTAATGCCGCTACTTTGAATCAGATCAAAGAGCGTATTTGATTCCGCTTCGGTTACAACCATGACCACGAGCACAGGCTGCTCGGCTTGCTCAAAAAACGGGCGGTGTGAATGCGCCGGTCGCTACCAAAGCTTTCGTCACCATGAATTACTGTGGCGCCGCGTATGCCCATGACCTGAGCTTTTTCCAGTAGCCATTCGGCAATGGGTTGATCCTGGTGTTTGCGATTCTGGAGGGTGTAGAAGTTAATCTGATAACCATTCATAGCGGTTGACTCCTAAACGTGTCGTGCCAATTGCCAGGTTATTAGACCGGCGATTGTTGCAATTAAAGAACAGCCTACGTGCACGGCGATTGATGCAGAAGCCCAGCCATAGCGACCCTCTTGCAGCAGCATGACGACTTCGGCAGAAAATGTAGAAAAGGTCGTAAGACCGCCGCAAAACCCGGTGATGATTAATAGGCGCCATTCCGGGGCTATTTCATTGTTTTGACTAAAGAAAGCGATAGCCAGGCCAATGATGTAGCCGCCGATTATATTGGCAACCAGTGTACCCGGCGGCAAAGTCGGAAACAGCTGGTTTAGCCGAAGCCCTAGCTGCCAACGCGTGGGGGCGCCAACTGCGGATCCAAAGGAAATGGCTAGAACGGCGTTTAGCATTATGTGTTTGAGGATGATTAAGGGCCAAATTTGGCTGATCATATGCTAGGAGCGGCCGGATACAAAGCGTTGCCGTTTGACCTAAGGGGCAAACTACAGGATCATGTGCTCTGCGCCAAAATGAACCAGGAGCCCGCATTGGCAAAAGAAGAATTAATTGAAATGAACGGTGTTGTGCAGGAAGTCCTGCCAGACTCTCGTTTTCTTGTTGAGTTGGAAAACGGTCACCCGATCGTTGCGTATACCGCAGGCAAGATGCGTAAGCATCACATCCGTATTCTGGCCGGTGACAAAGTCACGCTAGAGCTGTCGCCTTATGATCTGAGCAAGGGTCGTATCACCTTCCGCCATATTGAAGGTCGTGGCGCAGCTGGAGCACCGCCGCCACCCCGTCGTCGTTAATTGGGCTTGGTTTGATGATCGAGCTCGAAACCGGCCAGTCACCCCAGTATTCAGTGATATGGATGCATGGACTAGGGGCTGACGGTAGTGATTTCGAGCCGATTGTGCCGTACCTGGGGCTAAACCCTTCTGTTCCGGTACGCTTTGTTTTTCCCAACGCCCCACAGATTCCCGTTACCTGTAATGGTGGCTTTGTTATGCCTGCCTGGTACGACATTATCTCGTTGGCAGCTGACAGTCGGGAAATTGATGAAGCCGGTTTGCTGGCTTCGCGAGATACCATCGCCGGTTTGATCAAGCGGGAAGTTGCATGCGGTATACCGGCTGATCACATCTTCCTAGCGGGTTTTTCCCAAGGAGGCGCCGTAGCTTATTTGACCGGTCTGTCCCATAAGGAACCGCTCGCAGGTATTATTGTGCTGTCGACCTATATCCCAAGCCCCTCTCAGGCGGCGCAGTTGGCAACACAGGCAAGTAGATCAACACCCATTTACATTGCGCATGGCACATATGACGATGTGGTTTCGCTCAAGCTGGGTGAAATCGCCAGAAACACCATCGCTGAATTGGGATACACCTTTGACTGGCAGACCTACCCGATGGGTCATGAGGTCTGCCTGCCAGAAATTCAGGCGATTGGGGCATGGATTAACGCGCGGATTTCGAACCCGATTTCTTGATGCGGCACTCCGGGTGTTCTTCTGCAACCCCCGAATGAACGGCAAAGCAACCATCTAATGGGCACTTGGTGTCTTTGGGGCAGTGATGTTCCAGTGCGCACTGGTGTTGGGTCTGATCGGTAAGCACCATTTCTCCGGCTGTTTCACAGCGTGCTACCGAGATATCAATACCACCCATAACGTTCTCCTGCGTGATGACTTAACTAGTTCATCCTACGCCTGTTGAACACTTAGGGGGTAGTGGTTTGGCCTTCGTTGGCAGCGGGCCACCAGGCCTTACCCAATTTAAGAGATGTCGCGTTTTTTATCGCATTGATAATTGCCATGGCGGTGACTTCGCCAGCAGCCGTGGCAAGCTGCATCACGTCAACGATTGCCGGATTTTTACCGGTGGCCAATGCAAAAAGGGTGTCGCCATCCATCGCCGTGTGTACCGGCCGAATGGTGCGCGCCAAGCCATCATGCCCCACCTGCGCCAGACGTTGAGCCTGCGCTTTGGTGAGCGTGGCGTCCGTGATAATCACCCCGATTGTGGTGTTGCTACCGGCATGCAAGCCATTAGTAGACAGCTCATCGAGCTCTGCTTCTACGGCATTAATGTGCTCCAGGGATTCGGGTGTTGTACGAGCATCAGCAAGTATGGCGCCGGTGTGAGGATCAACAACGTCGCCAACGGCGTTGCAGGCAATAATGGCCGCGATGGTGATGCCATTCACGTTAAGCGCAGTCCAGCCCAAGCCGCCACGCATGGCACATTCCGGGCCGTTTAGCTTGCCGACGGTGGCGCCGGTGCCGGCGCCGATATTGCCTTGAGCCAGCGCGGATGCCGGATTCTGCATCGCATCGATGAGCGCTTGGTACCCTGCATGGGCATCGGGTGTAATGCCTGAGCCATTCGGTTGCGCAAAATCATCAACCAGCAGGTCAAACAAAACAGCACTGGGAACAATTGGCACCCGAACAGGGCCAACCTGAAGGCCGTGATGATGTTCGTGCAGCCAGCGCATAACACCGCTAGCGCTATCCAGACCAAAAGCACTGCCGCCGCTCAGCACCACAGCATGCACTTCGTTCACGGTGCTGGTGGGGTTAAGGAGATCGGTTTCTCGTGTGTCGGGCGCGGTACCAACAATAGCCACGCCGCCAACAGCACCTTCCGGGCAAAGCACAACGGTACAGCCTGTGGGGCGTCGGGTATCAGTAAAATGGCCGATACGAATACCGGCCAGATCAGTTAGTAACGCCTGTTTCATGAACTGCAGGGACTCTCAATTAAACCATTACGATGGCTTTTATGGTTTATTCTACCATTTCCAGAAAGACCCACTCGCCAGTTGCGGGTACCCGGATTTCTATTTTGAATTGCATGTCTCACTCCACGCCCCTTTTTGGGGTCTGGGATCATTATCCGCCAATTGTCTAGTACATAACAAGTTAATCAGAGATAAATTTCATTGATGGCTGTCAACTTTGGTTGTGTTTACATCCTATATATTTCAATGACATATTCCATGTACGCAGATAAGTCTTGGTTTAATCTGGATAATACAAACCACAAGTAACTATTCATCGAATCCAAACAGAGAGGACGAGACATGACCACACTTTTTGATCCAATCAAGATTGGCGAGATCTCGCTGAGTAACCGAATTGTGATGGCGCCATTGACGCGAAATCGCGCTATTGCAGGCAATTGTCCCGGGCCGATGACTGTCGACTATTATTGCCAGCGCGCAACGGCAGGGCTGATTATTGCCGAGGCAAGTCAGATTAGCCCGATGGGGCAGGGTTATCTGGATACCCCGGGGATTTATTCTCAGGAACAAGTCGCCGCCTGGCGGCAAGTGACTGATGCCGTCCATCAAGCGGGTGGCAAGATTGTGCTGCAACTCTGGTACGTGGGGCGTATGTCGCATTCGTCATTGTTGCCAGAAGGGGCGGCTCCTGTGTCGTCTTCGGCGCAGCCATCCAAAGCCATGACCTTTACACGCAATGGTTTCGAACCTGTGTCACCGGCTCGCGCGCTAAGAGACGAGGAGATTCCCGCGTTGATTGAGGATTATCGTAAAGCAGCACGCAATGCGATTGATGCAGGCTTTGATGGCGTGGAAATTCATGCAATCTGATCGAACAGTTTTTGCGCGACAGCGTTAACGATCGCACAGGCCCTTACGGCGGCGTGGTTCAAAATCGAGTCCGTTTACTCTTAGAGGTGGTGATAAAAGAAGTGGGGGCTGGTCGCACGGGTGTACGTTTAAGCCCGATGACCACCTTTGGCGGTTCTACCGATCTCGACAGTAATCCGCAGGCGTTGTATGGCTATGTCGTTGAACAGCTCGCGCCATTGGACTTGGCTTATCTGCACGTGATAGAAGGAGAAACGGGGAGCTCACGAGAAACCGCCGAGACCTTCGACTACGAAGCCTTGCATAGCAAGTACCCGGGTGCGTGGATGGTCAACAATTGCTACACGCGAGAAGAAGCGCTGATAGAAGTTGCTAGCGGCAAGGCTGATCTTGTGGCGTTTGGCCGCCATTTTATTAGCACGCCGGATCTGGTGCGCCGTTTGAAAGAGGATTTGCCGTTCAACGAGTTGAAGGCCGATAAGCTTTATGACGGTGGCGCCGAGGGTTATATCGATTACCCGGTATTGCCGGAATAAGCTGAGCGCTAGCAGCAAATAAAAAGCCAGTTCATGACAAAATCATGAACGGGCTTTTCGATTCCCCGAGGGGAACCAGGCAAAGAACTTACTTAGCTGCTTTGCTTGCGCGTCACCCAACTGATGCGTTTAACGACACAGGAAATGACAGTGCTGGTGGGCGGCATGCGCGTCTTAGGTACGAACTATGGCCAGAAAAAGGATGGGGTGTTCACCGAGCGAGAAGTGGTGCTCAGCAATGACTTCTTTGTTAACCTGACTGATATGAACTACAGTTGGGTGCCAACAGGCCGTAATAGTTACGACATTGTTGAGCGTGGAACTGGCAATAAAAAATGGACCGCTACGCGGGTTGATCTGGTATTTGGTTCTAACTCGGTACTGCGTGCCATCGCTGAAGTGTATGCCCAGGACGACAACCGACAGAAGTTTGTCGATGATTTTGTTGCGGCCTGGGTCAAGGTCATGAATGCAGATCGGTTTGACCTACATTCATAGAGACTCATTAAGCTAGGTTGAGAGCGCGCTACTGCGATAGCACGCCTTCTTGATTGCTTCCACTTTAGCGCTGGTTTTTTCGGGGGGTATTTCGAGTTGTCGCATGGTTTCTTCGGCGATACCTAAACCGCTTTCAAAAACTTCTGGAATGACTTCAGTAGCGCCAAGATGCATGAAGCGATCACGGAAAGTGTCGTCTGGCGCTCGGACAATAACCGGCACATCGGGGCGTGTTCGCCGGAGCGCAACCAGCATTCGTTCGACAGAACCTGGGTCGGGAAAACAAATCACAATAAGACGTGCCGTGCGCAAGCCTGCGGCAGAAAGCACCTCAGGTCGTTCTGCACGCCCGAAAATAATATGGCCGTATTCATGCATGGCCTGTTGCACGCGGTTGGCATTAATATCAATAGCCACCCAGGGAAGGTTTTCGGCAGATAGAAACTCGGCAACAACGTGTCCGGTTCGACCAATCCCACAAATTAAAACGTGCTGATCGATTCAACAAGAGATGGCACATTTTGATGCGTATGCTGCTTTAAGGATGGTGTGTTTGCATCGGGTGCTGACTTAATATCAACATGTCTGGCAACCCTTGCGGCGGCACTAATTAGAAATGGTGCAACAAACATGGATAGCAACATCACAGCCAGCGTTGATTGCATGATGTCGTTACTAATCAGTTTCTGATTAAAAGCCAGTGTTAACAGCACGATGCCAAATTCCCCGGCCATGGCCAGTTGAGCGGCGGTGCGAATGGCCACAGGCCAGGGGGCGTGAAAGATTCGGGCAATGCTCAGTGTTACTAAAGTCTTGCCTGCAATGAGCAATAAAAGGCCGACCGCGATAACCGGGATGTGTGAAAAAACGTAACCTACATCGAGCATCATGCCGATTGAAACAAAGAAAATGCCGAGCAGCACATCACGGAATGGCCTTATATCGGCTTCAACCTCATGGCGATACAGGGTTTCCGAAACCAGAATTCCCCCGATAAACGCCCCCATCGCTTCTGACAGCCCGGCACTATTGGTCACAAATGACAGCGCGAAAACGAGCCAAAGTACGGTGAGCATAAAAAGCTCAGGTGAATGAAAGCGCGAGGTTAATGCAAACAACCTGTTGACAAATTTGCGACCGATCCAGAACATGAGGACTAGGGTTGCGGTGCTTAACACCAGGCTTATCAAAAGCGCGCTATCCAGGTTGTCTTCATTGAGGATAACCAAGAGACTTGGCACGACCGCGAAGTCTTGAAAGAGCAATACGGCCATCGTGCGTTTGCCGTGCCGTGAATGGAGCTCGAAGTTTTCAGTAAGCAGTTTGGCCATAATCGCAGTTGAAGACATCGCGATAGCTAAGCCAACGGCAAGCCCTGCGCGCCAACCCTGGTCATAGCCTAGCCAGGTAATGAGCATGGTGCCCAAAGCAGTGAGCAGCATTTGAGAAGAACCAAGCGAAAAGACCTTCTGGCGCATCTGTAAAAGACGGGCAATGCTGAACTCGAGACCGATGGAGAACATCAGAAATGCAATCCCAAACTCGGCAATTTCATTAATGTCGTTGTCACCCGGAATGAGATCAATGCCGGTAGCGCTGATCATTAGCCCAATCGAAAGATAGGCGAGCATCGAGGGAAGCTTAAAGATTCGCGTCAATAAAACACCGCAAACAGCCAGGGTCAGCAGTACAACAATGCTGGCTTCGGGTGAAATAGAGGCGAAATTTAAATAATTATCCCAAGACATTTTTTAATTATAGGCGTCTTGGCCTAATAAAAAAGCCAACCCTTATCGGATTGGCTTTTGATTTGCAGTAGGTGGCTGACAACGCGGCCTCAGCAAGTAACTTTTAAGCTTGAGACGGCAGTGCGATCTTCTGATCCGTGCTGAACTGGTAATCTTTGAAGATATGTTCTGCACTTAATGTCTGATAGCTGCCATTTTCCAGGCGGTGCGTTGTGTCCTTCAATCGATAAGTAAACTGTCCGCAGGTCCAGCAATTCATATTGCTCATATGCGTACACAGACAAGTCTTATCCATCACAGAGATGTTCTTGCTGTTCGGATGGTTGGCAATTTCACGGTTGTACGAGGTGATGTAGGCACAGTTGCCATTGCCATCAAGCAGGTACCCATAAGACTCACATCCGGGGCTGATCCCCGAGCCAATAGCGGGTGAGCTCTTCAACATGCGCATCGGGTAACCGGTTGGCGAAATGTTGTTGACCTCAATATCCTGCTCGCTCGCCTTAAAGTACTCTTGCTTGACCTTATTGGGTAGACCGCACTCATCGGCTACGGTGAAACGCGTTGCTACCTGGACGGCAGCCGAACCGCTTTCCAGGAAAAATACGGCATCGCTGCCGGTAAAGATGCCGCCCGCAGCGACGACCGGGATATCCAGATGCTCGGCCTTCAGATACTGAACGATTTCGGCAATAATTGTTGCCAGATCATATTGCGCCCAGTCTGGACCAAAGCCGAGATGGCCACCCGCCAGCGGGCCTTCAACAACGATGTAATCGGGCCGGCGGTTAAGGCGCGCGTTTTTATGCAAAAAAATCTGGAGAGCGCGAACCGACGAAACAATGATGCCCAGCTTGGCATCGCGGAAGCGCGAGTGATCTTCGATGAGTGAAAAAGACCCCAAGTGCAAACCTGCGCTCAAGGTAATGCCATCAATGCCAGCATCCAGCGCAGATGCTATGCGCACCTGCAGCGTTTCGCGCGGCGCATTCATCGTGAGCTTTTCCATGCAGTTTACAAACACCATGCCATCGCCACGCTTGGCTTCCATGGTTGCTGCTACATGCAGTTTGGTCGCTTCTGCCAATAGACCCAAATCAAACTTAACGGCAGATTTGTCGGAGTTGGGAATGTTCAGTTTGTAGAACTTAGTTTTGTCTTTAACAAATGTCGTGTTGAAACGCTTGTCACAGACGTCAGCAACCATGGCATCGGAAATATGGCCGATACCACCGAGTCGGGCCGCTTCCAGGGCGAGTGCTGCGGTGGAAATATCCACACCCATCCCACCAATGATGATTGGGACTATTTCCTTCTTTCCGAACATCAATCGAAAATCATCTACGCGTTTCATGGGGTCTCGGATCAAAAAATTGGTCTGCGCTGAATATACCTGTTGGCTGGCGTTGCAGGGGAAAATCTTCTTGTAACCCTTTATCCTAGTAGGGTTTCAGAAGTCGTATTTTGCGCTCTGATCCATGTTTCCACACGGTCATTTAGGGCCTGGGCGCGCAGCCACGGCATGATCGGCTCGCCGATCACTACCCGAATCACCCCGGGTCCTTTGATTGACGCCCCTTTGGGCCAGACCGTACCGGCGTTATGCGCAACAGGGACTACTGGGGCATTACATTTGCTGGCCAGATAGGCGCCGCCAATCTGAAATGGCAGGCTTTCGCCAGGGTCAGCGCGGGTGCCCTCCGGGAATACAACCACCGTAATACCGGAATGAATGCGATCCAACCCCTGTTCGGTCACCTTTTTCAGTGCCTGTTTGGAAGATTCCCGGTCGATGGCAATCATCTTGACCGCTTTAAGACCCCACCCGAAAAACGGGATCTTGAGTAATTCTTCTTTTAATACAAAGACACAGGGAGAGAATAGCGTCTGCAGACCCACCGTTTCCCAGGCCGATTGATGATTAGAAATAACAATGCATGCTTCTTTGGGGATGTTTTCGAGCCCGACAACCTCAACGCGAATGCCCAGGATATAGCGCTCAAAGAAGGTAAAGCAACGGCGCCAGCACTTCACTAACCAGAACCGTGCCTTTAGAGGCAATGCAAAACCAGCAAGGCCAAGAATCAGGCCAAAAGGAATCGTCACGAGCGCAACCGCAGCGTCAAAAACAACATTCCTAATTTTCTGAATAGCTTCAGGTTTCATTGGTCACAATCGGCATAAGACATCCCGATTGTATTGTCATCTATATCCGGTGCCTGTGGGTGTTCTTCGATGCGCTAAAAGCAGATTCATTGACGCTCATCAAAGATTATCCGCCTCATTGCGGGCGAATCGATTGGGCAATGTCCGTGCTTAATCGATCAAAAGCCCGGCTTTGAGCTGCTACCAGGACATCGAATCCGGAACCTGAAACGGCTTCGGTAATAACGGCACGACCTGTGTGGCTGGCAGGGGGTGTCGAGGATTCCGCAAGCGTTTTAACTGGCTTATGCTTTGCTGCGGCATGGGCGCTGCTCTTCGCGGCGTTAGATTTAATCGTCCACAGTGCATCAATAGTCACTGAATCCCCCAGTTTGCTGTCGATTTTTTGCACGTCGATGAATACCTGATAGTCAAACTGGGCAAATGGACTTTGCGTGTAGCTCCAGACATTTGGTGTGCTCAAATCACGAGACAGGTCTGCGGCAACCACGCGCTCAATGTCTGACTTCAGGGAGCCGGCCCAACGCTGATATTCGTAGACAGTGACCTGGTTGTTCGTGTTCTTCACAACCAGTTGCGGTGTGTCTAGCAGAGTGGGCACCGTTACCGGGCCAACCATGATGCGGCTTTGATGCGTCATTGCAGACGTTGCCGTCACAGGAGCTGCGCTCAATGTGTAATAACTGGTTTTGGGCGAGCTGCAGGCGGTAACAACAGAAGCTACGGCGATTAGAACCAATAGACGCTTCATTACTTGGACTCCTCAGACGGCTTACCGAAGATAATCGATTGCGGTTGTTGATCAAGTGTATCCGCCAGTTTCTTCAACGAGCTGGCCGCTTTGGTTAGTTCACGAAGCGTATTGCGCAGATCCATTTGTAGCGGCGAGTTGTTAGACAACAAGGCATCAGCACTCTTGAGGGTTTTATTCAGGTCGGGCAGGGTCTGGGTATCCAGCTTCTTAACGATGCCCGCAACAGATTTTTCCATATCTTCGAAACTACCCGGAATCGAAGGCAACTGCATCGGCTTTTCTTTAGGGTTAAGCGTGTATTTAGGCGAGTCCGGAAAGAAATCCAAAGCGACATACTGCTGCCCTGTCAGAATGTTTCCGGTGCGTAGCTGTGCACGTAAGCCACGATCGACCATGCGCTGGTAACGCTGGAATCGCTCCTGATCGTTTTTGGGTGCAGGATAGGGCTTGCCATCAGCCAGTGAGCGAATGCGTAGGCGATCTGGATAAAGGTTAATCACGACGGGTTGCACAATCGAAAAGTCTTTCGGGTCGACCAGGGCGCCAATACTTAATACCTCACCGATCGTTACACCACTGAAATCAACCGGGGCACCTACAGTGAGGCCTCTGACCGACTGCTTGAAATTAATCACGTAGCGCTCTATCCGATCATCTGGTTCTTTCATTGCGAGTTCACGCGTAGCGAAAAGCGGGAACACGGCGTCAGCAGGGGATTCGTCGGTACCCGCAGACTGATCCGCTCCGTCCCCAGTTTTCTCGTTAGCGTCAAAGCTCGGGGGAGGACCTTCAAAAGCAATGCCACCCGCCAATACCGAGATTAAGGACTCGGTTTGAACGTTAATGCCGGCTGCGCCTACAGACACATCAATACCGCTTGCATTCCAGAACCGGGTATTGCTTCTTACATATTTGTCGTAGGGTGCATGAACAAAGACATCGATCGATACGCCTTTGCCATCTTTATCGAGATCATAGGCTACTACTTCGCCAACCATCAGTCGACGGAAATAGACCGGCGTACCAATGTCATGAGAGCCTAGGTTGGGCGCATGTAGTTTGAATTTCCGGCCAGGCACGTCGTGTGTAAGAATGGGTGGCACTTCAAGTGCTACAAAGCTGTCCCGAGTTTCTTTAGAAAAGCCTAGATCCGCGGCAATATAAGATCCGCCAAACAGCGTACCAAGTCCAAAAACACCACTGGCGGTGATACGGGGTTTTACAATCCAGAAATGAGTGTCTTCCCTCAGGAAGTCTTCAGCTTTCCGATCCATCTGAATCGTTGCCACTACTTCTTTATGGTCTTCAGATAAATCAACCGTCTTTACGACGCCGATAATCACATCCTTGTACTTCACATGCGTTTTGCCGGCCTCGAGCCCTTCTCCGGATTTAAACGATACGGTAATTGTCGGGCCGCGTTCCAGAAACACCTTAACGCCTAAGCCAATGCCAACAACCAGTGCCAGAATCGGAATAATCCAGATGAACCGTGATGACCAATTGCGCGGTTGCTTGGAGATGGGTTGGGGCAGATTGGCGAACCCTTCTTCGCGATTGGCATCAGACGGCATGGTTTTCCTTGGGTGAATCTGGTGTTGCCTGTGTTTGATCGGTTGTTTCCCAAACCAGCCTTGGGTCAAAGCATTCTGCGGCAATCATGGTGAGCACCACCACAGCGCCGAAGGCAATGGCACCTGCGCCGACGTTAATAGACATCAGATTGCCGAATTGTACAAGCGCCGTCAGCATGGATGCCACGTATACTGGCAATAAACAGAATGGCACCTAGAACTTCAGAACCGGATTCCCATAAATAGATAACGCCGCCCATGATCGTGTCGTCTTCAGTGCCGCTAAGACCGCTAGATTTCATCACCGGTAACAGGTTAGCGGGAATGATCAATATATAAGAGGTGATCAGGAGCGCCCATGTGCGGTTGAGGCTGTCTGGCTTACGAAAGTGTAACGGCAAGCCGCAACGTCGGTAGCGCAGATCATGTTGCGTAGGAGAGGCTCGGTGCGCTAATCCGCAGCCGTCGCAGCCGACAACATGAGCCTCCGTTCCAGTTAGGGGGCGCACTGTCATTGTAGTTTCTCGACCTGATCCCAGAAGGTCCGGGGGTCAAAGTTGGCGGCGGCAGTCAGCGCAAACATCAGACATACAAATGACCATAGAGCAATTTCAGGCAGTACGGTTGCCAGCGCGTTCAGTTTGCTGATGGTAATAATTAACCCAAGCATAAACACCTCAACCATGGCCCAGGGTTTTGATAAGTGCATCATCCTGAAAACCGCAGCCATTTTGGGCGGCACAAAACCCAACCGCAAAGACAGCAGCAAGTAGATTAAGGCGCCAATCTCTAAAGCCGGCATTAGAAAGGTGGTGGCAAAGACAAGTATGGCCACCAGCGTCATGTCGTCACAAAACAGGCTATGCAACATACCCAGTAACGAGGTCGAACTCTCTAGTCCTTGTGATGTCAATCCAACGATCGGAAATGCATTGGAAATCACAAACAGAACCGCAGCGGTTAAAGCGAACACCAAACTACGTTGCAGGCCTTCTGGTTGGTAGCGATGTAACAGCGTAGGCAAATGGCCATGGCATTGGGATTGATGGCCTGCTCCCCCAGGAGCAAGTCGCATTCTTCGCAAACCAGCAAGGATTCTGAGACCATTGAGCCTTAATGCATTAAGTTTCTTATGGTCACACACTACCTGATTTTGCCTAATCCTAGAACCTGAAAGTTGCCGCGATAGCGGGGCCGCTCATATTGACGTAGGACGAGGCCTTGTCGTTGCTCATGCTGTAGTACAGATTGTTGTAGACAAGTGAAATGTCTGCATAGCTAAAGGCATAACCAACCCCAAGTGCTTGTTGGGAGGTAAACTTGGCTGTCGAGCTGCCGCCCCCCGCGTCCACATAAAAAGGGATGTAAAAGTTTGAATTTACTAGTCGGTATCGCCCTTTGAATCCGCCAATAGCATCGGTAGAGCTGAGCTGTGAATACAGGGTTTTACCCTTTGTGTAATGTATCGGATTAATCGATAGGTCCAGTTGGGTTTTTGAATTCAAATTTAGGAAACGAGCGCCAGCCAGGACATCAACATACCAATTGGGGTCGGCATATGCTGTATATGTGCCTGCAGCTGTATAGATTCCCATCCAGGCATCAGTAGTCGAGCTCACCGTAATCGCATCATCTTTTAAATATGATTTAGAGCCAGAATTGCTTAGTTTGGCGAAAATGGCATTGCCCATAACGCCGAATCGGCCATAGTGAACCTCGCCATCGGCCATAAAGCCAACTGAAAGGTTACTTAGGACCTTGTTTGCATTTAGATCGGTATGAACAGATTTGCCGTTAGCATAGTTAACATTGCCGCTAAGTCCAGCCATCCATAGATAGGGGGTGATTGAGAAGCGAAAGCCATCAGAGACTTCTGGAATTGGGGAGGTGCTCTCGGCGAAGCAAGAGGCAGCATGGATCGTTGCAATCGCTGTCAACGCATGGCAAATAAGATTTTGTGATCTGTTTTTCATAGAATTAGTTTGATTTAATGAGTGAATTTCGTGAGCTAGTCCTTGCCAACAGTGACAGGCAGGTAAAGTTGATAACCCCAATTGCGAATTACTTTGATAGCAGGATCATTGATCCCAATTTCTCGGATTTTTTTGCGCAAACGTACAATAACAAGCTCAAGGGTCGCCAATGGATTGTCAGCAGATTTCTTCTCAAGGATTTCTATGAGCTGCCACTTTTCAAGTCGTCGATCGGGGGCTAAATTAAAAGCCGCAAGGAGCGTTGATTCGGTTGATGTAAGTCCTATAGACTTGCCGTATGGGCCTTGAAGTGACAGCTTCGACATGCTGAGTAATAAAGATTCAGTCGTGAAGCTACCTCTTAGGCGGCGACCAAGCGAATGTACTGCTGCATTAAGCTCTGCGAGTGCAAAAGGCTTTGTCATATAAATGTCTGCGCCTTTGATATAGCCCTCTTGTTTCTGGCTGGAGTCTGCGCGAGCGGTGGAGATGATAATGCCAATGTGAGGGTGGCTTTGGCGAATGCGGTGTGCCAGAGATAGGCCGTCTTCCCCTGGCAAATTGAGGTCTACAATAATCAGATCGACTAGCATCAGAGCGGCCTGTTCAGGCATTGATTCTGCGCAGTCTAGCCCGAGCACCTTATGCCCCTCACGCCGCAGCGCATCGACGGTAGCGTCTCTTAGTTCGTCGTTATCTTCTACAACAATGTTTAGTCGGGTATCCATAACTCAAATTCGATACGGCTATCTACTATGCGGTAATGAACCTTGCCGCATAGTAGACCGGCGATGCCAGCCGTTAAATAGAGTCCAAGCCCTGAACCACTCTTTCCTTCGGCTTTTTTGGCGCGATAATATTTTTGGAATACTTTGTCTGCATCAGGTTCGCCTGCGGGCCCAATTTCGTTGGTAATAACTAAAGAAGCACCCAATTGTCCTGCCAAAGATTTTTGACAAATCTTGACGTTAATGTCCGACAGATCTGGGGAATACTTCAATGCGTTATCTAGCAGGTTGGCAATGACGATGCTTACAAGTTGAGAGTCTGAATTGATAAAAAACCATTCCCTTCAAATACCTTTACACGATCAGGGTTTTTAAGCAGATCAATACACTCAAAAACAGACTCGCGAAAATCAAAGAGTTGATGCTTAACTTGAAATCGATGCGAATCGACCGCATCACTGATCCGACAACGCTCTACGACATCATTCATGTTCTTCAAAGCACGTTGGATACGGTCGTGTTCAACGCCATCGATTCCCATGGCATCTAAACTCAGCTTGGCGACCCCAATGGGCGTTTTGAGCTCATGCGTGAGCATCGAGATAAATCGTGATTGCTGCCCCCGTTGCTCCTTGGCCTGTTCGTATCTCTGATTAGCTAAGCCGGCTTCCGTTTCGGCGTGAGCTTTTTGCCGATTTAGATTGCGCGTGCGAAGCATCAGCATGGTGGCCATCAGTGCGGAGCTAATAATTGAGACGTAGACAGCTAAGGTTAACGTCAAATCTTTGGCTTTAATGATGCCGATATTGGGTAGCACAACCCAATAGGCGGCCAGCAGATAGAACAGGTAAAACGAAACGAGGATCTTCCTAGATAACAACGGTGGAATTTCGCCCTGAGCGACATTTTTGGCAGATTTTGTTTTAAAGACCAAAAGCAGAAATATGATGGGTGATGCCAAAGTAAGATACATGTTGATTTGTAGGCCTATGACTTCGAAACCTGCAAAAAACAGGGCAAGTGCGAAACCCCAGATTACCAGAGCAAAGTAGGCATAGCGGCAGTAACGTTTATCGGTAACAAAATACGATAAGAACGTGATCTCAAATAAATAGTAAATGCCAACGTAGGTGAAGTTGTTGATTTTTACGAAGATATCCAACAATGGCCAATCAGCCCCTTCGCCAAAGAGCATTTTCAGATAGCCTAAATTGGTAACGCCAAAAGCGAGGACGATTGCTTGCTTTATAACAAATAGCGCTAGTAGACGCTCTCTTAAGAGCAGCCACTGTAACGCTGCCCAAAACATAAAGAATGCGAGAATTGAAAGAAAGTTGCTCGATAAAATAAGCTGTTTGCGATCTTCTTCGTACGCTTTACTTTCGGGCAGAACTTCCGTGCTGATTAATCGGGTCGTGCTGGTTTTAAGCCGCAGATAAACGTCACGCGGATCATTTGAAGAAGGGATCTTAAATCCATGATTAATGGAGTCGTAACCATTTGAAAGGTTTGCGTATCTTTGGCCTGTAAAGCGCTGGGGTTGTAACGGCGCATTAGGATCTACGATGTTCTGGGTGTCAAAGAGCGCAATTTCGCTAAGATAGGTGGGCTGGATTCGTAGAATCCAGTGCGCATCTTTTTCGAGTTTGTTTGTGGTGCTGCTAGAGGCTACGTGAATTTTTAACCAGAGATAGTCGTTTCCATAGCCACGGTTGAGAACGCCTTCGTAGGGCGTAAATGTCTGGTTCTCGAGTCGATTCAGGAAAAACGTGCTTTGGTTGCTGGACAGATAGCCTTGGTTGGGGACGTTTTGAGCGTAGCTATTCCCGAAGATCAGGTGTGCGATATAGCAGAGATAGAAAACGAACAGACGTTTAAATATTTTGTAAGTGTACTTTGTTCACAGAAAAGCGAACGTAAACTGAAGGAAATTGCAGGAATCTAAAGAGTCTGTATGGGACCTTGTGATTTTAAGTAACGCAAAGTGACTTGAGGCCCCATGACAAACGCAAAGGCTGTGCCAGCCCATGCTAAATACCTATTGAATGCGGCGATTGTATTATCGACATCTGCCACTTATGCGCAGGATGCAAGTAGTAGTGCTCAGCCGGAGATGACTGAAAACACCAAAGTCGACACTCAGAACACAAAGATCGAAGCGGAAGAAGTTGCTAAAAAGCTGGCTAATCCGATCGCCAATATGGTGTCCGTGCCATTTCAGTATGATTATTACGGTAACATCGGGCCCGACAAGAAAGGTTCTGCTCAGGTTTTGCTGACTCAGCTAGTAATTCCGATCGGCTTGAAGGGTGGGGACAACATCATTATGCGCCCTGTAGTCACTTCAGTATGGGAGAACAATCTAAATGGCTTTTCCGGGTATGGTTTTAATAATGTAACCCTTGAAACCTTCTATACGCCGAATACGGGTTCTTCTGTGATGTATGGTGTCGGTCCAGTGCTGGTCTCGCCCTCAGGCACAAGCGGACATTTTGGCTCGCAACAAACAGGTGGCGGTGTCACAGGGGTTGTGCTGGGTCGAAAAGGTCCTTGGACTTACGGTGCTATGGCTTATCAGACATGGAGTCTTGGCGGCAACTGAGCCACTGGTACTCAAAATAATTTCTACTACCAGCCATTTCTTGCGTATGTCACTCATAATGCATGGACATTTATCATTGTTGACCAAGGTAACTATAACTATGATGTTCACAAGGCTGTTAATACCTATTTCTTCAATATCGGAAAGCTAGTGGTGCACCACAAGCTACCAGTTAATTATACTGCTGGTGTAAGTTATATGGGGACTACAACACCAGGCGGACCACAAGGTTTTGGTGCTCGTGCACAAATCACCTTTGTATTTCCTGAGTAAGGGGCGGCATAGTGCGTCTGTGCTCATGGCAATTTGAGGTTTAGCTTTTGTCATTTGGCGGCCCAAATTTGCATTGGGGGTTTTATCGCGTTCTATTATTTTGGCTTTTGGTGCTGTTGGTTTATCGGCCAGCAGCCTAGCCGACGATGAGATGACGGAATCAGCAAAAATAGGTCAGAGCATTGTTGCGAAAATACACCCCTTGATTCAACTTCCGTTTGTCTACAACTACAACCAAAATCGACTCCCCAATCAGGGCTATACGCAGTCAGAAATTGAATTCAATCTGGTTATACCGGTTTTCAAGAGTGAAAATTATGGCCTCGTCCTTCGGCCTATGTTTACCGACTATCTGAATGTGCGGGATCAAAAGACTTCAAGCCAAGTGTCACCAGTGCAACTGGCTACGTACTTTAGTTCGAAAGTGAGTGATTTCTTTTTTGGTGCAGGGCCATTTATTCAGATGCCAACGGCAAACACGGCTTCCGGTTCGCAACAGACAGGCCTGGGGCTGTCTTATGGCGCCTTCTACGAGCCAAAGCATTGGGTGATTAGTGTATTAGCTTATAACGCCTGGGGTGTTGGGACAAATCGCACTGCGGGCACAGCTAATGTGTACTCATACGATTCGGGGATTTCGTACACGACGGACAATGACTGGACAGTTAATTTACAAAGCTGGATTAATGGCAACCCGATCAATGGCACAAGCTACAACACGAATCAATTGCTGCTGAGTGCGGGCAAAACAATGAAGCTTTCCAAGGCACATCTTTTTTGGCAGCTTGGCCCAAGCTATATGGCGACTAAGACACCGATAAGCCCACAGGGCTGGGGTGGTTTCTTCAGTCTCACTGTTGCGTTTGCAGAGCGCAGTTATTAACACGTTATGGTTTCATTTGATTTATTACGTCGAACTGGAGATATTTTATGGCCTTGAAATTACAGAAGATTGCGCTAGCTATTACTTCATTGATGTCTATAAGCGCCATGGCAACCAGTATGCCCGGCGCGGATGCCGATTTGGTATTTTATGGCGGCCTGATAGTCACCGTAAACGATAAGTCGCCGCAAGTGACAGGTCTGGCCGTCAAGAATGGCAACATTGTTGCAGTTGGGCAGCAGGCGACTATTTTGCACGATTACGTCGGCAGCAATACGCAACTCGTCAATCTCAATGGGCGCACGCTCATGCCGGGTTTTGTTGAGCCACACCTGCATATTTCTCTCACAGCAATGACAGAGAATGTGGCACTCGATTTGTCTAACTTTACGCTCCCATATGACACTATCGATACAATTCTAGAGAAACTAAGGGCGCAGAAAGCGAAACTGCCGGAGGGTGCGTGGATTGTTGGATTTGGCGTTGATCCATCACGCACAATATCTTTTATGGTGGGGTTGAATGCGGATCTACTCGACAAAGTGTCAACGTCGAATCCAATTTTTATCGTAAATCAGTCTGGGCATATTGCGTATGTAAACCATAAGGCCTTGGAAGTTTCTGGTATCACTGACAGCACGCCGAATCCTGGTAACGGCGGCGTTTACGTCCGCGATGCACAAGGCAAGCTCACGGGCGTGCTTGTCGAGCCGCCCTCTTATGCGGCATTTGCAAAGAAGATGGCGCCTCCTTCCAAGCAGATTGTGGTCGACGCGTACATGAAGACGGTAAAAGGCATGGCCGCCTCCGGGATTACAACATCTTCAGAAATGGGGATGGACGCCATCATGCCCTATGAGGTAGAGCATGCGATGGTGCAAGTATTAAGCCATCAACCCGGATTTCCAACCATGGTTCGAGCCTATTTGTGGGGCATGGCTCTCCCGGAAGGTTTTGATGCCATAAAGCCGAACCAGGGTGATGATCAATTCCGGGTTGTTGGGATTAAATATATCGCCGATGGTTCAACACAAGGATTAACGGCAGCTTTGAATAAACCTTATAACTATCCTAAAGGTACGAGCAATCGTGGCGCATTGGATTGGGAAAACGAAAAGCTATATGACGCCTCCAAACCATTCTTTAATCAGGGATGGCAGATTTCGATTCATGCTAATGGAGACCGCGCCATTGATCAGGCGCTTGATGTTGATGCGAGACTCCTCAAGGGCACGAAGAACCCTGAGGGCCGACGTTTACGCATTGAGCACTTTACGGTCAACAATGAAAAGCACGTTGAAAAACTGCGGTCGTTGGGGCTGGTGCCGAGCCTAACTATTGGTCATGTTGGTTTCTGGGGAGAAATTTTCCATGATCATGTCCTGCATGAATCGCAGGCTGATCGTATAGATCCTACAAATTCGTTGGCTAAAAGGAAGATCAGGTTTTCGTTCCACAGCGATTCTCCCGTGTCACCGTACTACCCGCTGCGATATATTTCGACAGGCGCCTTCCGCCTCTGGCAGACGTCACCAAGCAAGGTTTTGGGGCCACAACAACGCATCAGCGTAGATCAAGCAATCAAAGCCGTTACGCTAGATGCGGCCTATGCCATGTTCATGGAGGACAAGGTGGGCAGCCTAGAGCCCGGCAAGTGGGCTGATTTAGTCATTCAGGATCAGAACCCACGTACGACGGAGCCCGCTAAGATAGAACAGATCAAAGTGCTTGAAACCTACGTGGGCGGTAAGCGGCTGTTTAAGACCGACACGCAATAATTCTTTATTTGGAGAGTTGGCGGCCAAGTGCCGCGCCGCTGCTGCCGCCAACGCCTGCGCCAATAATTGCCCCGGTAGAACCGCCCATTGAATTACCAACGGCCGCACCAGTGCCACCACCAACGGCGCCGCCAACGATAGCTCCTGTGCTGCCGCCAATGGCGTTGCCAAGTGCTGCGCCGCCGGCACCACCTAGGGCGCGCCGCCAAGACCGCTTTTAAGATTGCTATCGTCTAGGGTTGCGCCAGAAGCGAGTAATAATGCAGAAATCAGTAGGAGCGTGCGTTTCATTTTGAGTTTCCTTCGAATCAATAAATTTCAGCTACTTATCGATTGCCGATTTTTTCGGCAGTAGGCAGCCCGGCTGCTTTCCATGCCCTAAAGCCGCCTTCGATATGGCAGATGGGGGTTAAACCCATGTCTTGAAGCGCGAGCTTGGCTAGACTGGAGCGCCAGGCAGACTGGCAGTAGAGAACAAATCTTTGCCGCTGCTGAAAACTTTTTTGTGATAGGGGCTTTCCGGGTCAACCCAGAATTCGAGCATGCCACGTGGTGCATGGAAGGCGTTGGGAATCATCCCTTCGCGCTCGAGTTTCCGAACGTCTCAAATGTCGACAAAGACCACGTTCGGATCTTCAAGCTTTGCCTTAGCATCTTCGACTGAAATTGTTCGAATTTTCTCACGCGCTTCGGCGATAAGCTGCTGGTAGCCTTTGGTAATAGTCATCATGGTTCCTTTTGGTGTATACTCCGAATTCCAAGTGCGTGGTTATAACTAATTATGAGTTATCTGAGAAATACGTTAACCGTGTCTGCAAACTTTTTGTAATCCTGAAATAAAAATGCATGACCACCATCGAAGTAGGCTAACCATGCATAAGGTATTTAACTTGCAATGATCTCCGAATTCTTAGGCATATCAATGACATCGTAGCGTCCATCTGTCACCAATACAGGAACCTTGATGTTCTTTAACTGCCTGTAATTTGCTTGGTCCTTAGTCCAGAGCGTCGTGCGAGCATTATCCTGCTGCAAAGTTGTTTCCTTTGAAACTACAAAATCATTTGGCATTGTGCCTGCAGCAACGGCTGACCTTATGCGCGCTAATACCTCGGATGCGGCCTTCTTTCCTGTCTCGTTGTTTGTAAATACGAGTCCAAGCTTCTCCATCTCGGGTACGTTTGGATTGTTTAGTTTACTTTCTACGTCTTTGGAAGCGGGGACTTGATGGCGACCTCCTGGGTTGGCAGCACAGAGCACGGCTTTGCCCACGAGTTCGGGATGCCGAATTAAAAGCTGCTGCCCGATTCGAGCCCCCATTGACCAGGCCAGAATGTTTACTTTTTTGTGACCGAGCGCTTTCGCTAATCCAGCAGCATCATCAGCCATCTGTGGAATTGTCGTTAGGTTATCTGATGTGTCAGTTGAAAGCCCGACACCCCGGTTATCAAACAGCACAAGCTAATTGCTTTTTGATAATTCATCTAGTAGCGAAGGATCTCATAACGACAGTGTAGACATAAACCCGTTGATCATTAGCAAGGGCGCTCCTTGACCCCGCGTGTAGTAGGCTAGCTTTATACCATTAACCTCCGCATATTTAATCTCAGGTTTTTCTTGAGCGGATACTGGAGTAATACCCGTAACAAGACAAAGCGTAGCAATAGATAGCAAGAAATTTCGTGTCAAATTCGTGCTTGTTGCGTACATTTTTTAGCCTTGTATGTTTTTTAAAACTTGTCAAAGATTAGCATGGACAGCACTTCTGATAAGCAGCCAGCGTCGCTAGAAGTAAAAAATCTCCAAGGCTTTGGAACTCAGTAGTTTCTTGTGTGATGGCAATTCACCCGAGAGTCAAGTTTGGCACTCACAGATTGTGACCCTGTTTAGGGAAGCGCTGCTGCCCGTTGTGATTTGGCTCGCACATCCTCGTCAAAACTGCGTTCTAGCCCAGGTGGCTGCTTTGCCCAGGGATACCCGTTCAGCGCACGAACGTATCCGTATTGGTAGAGTGCTTTCATATAGTCAGGATCAAATTCAACCTTTCTCTTAGCCTTAAAGTCCGGGCCAATAAATGCTAGGTTAAATCCGACATGGTCCTTTTGGGTTGTTTGGTAAATCTGGTAAATGTCTCCCAGCCCCCGCGCCTGAATTAACTGAGACGATGCTGATCGTGTTGCGTTCGATATCTTCTTTGTCGGTATCTAGGCGTGAATTTCGAATAATGTAGGCTTCTTTCTTCTTATTTCTGACAAGACCGACTGCATCAGCTTTTTTGGCGGCGGCGGTCGGGTAAAGAAATACTTGAGCACTCACGCCACCATCAACGTGCATCTCATGATAGGTCTTGTCTTCAACGGCGACATCAAACATTACGGGCGGAAAGGCGCCGGGGATTGAGGCGGAAGCCAGCATGATCTTACGGAAAAAGTCTAAGGCTTCTGGTGTTCTGATTGAGGCAATTTTTCCCATGTTCCAAACAACGGGGATGCCTGCATCGATATTGGTCGTGCCAATTAATAACCACCGACCATTCGTCGTATGCTCGTAAGCGATTTTGTGCATCAACTCAGCATCAACGTACTTGGCAATCATGTCATATAAGGGTCTGGTATCTGCGATGCCATCATCGGTAAGCACAGAAAGCAGCCATCGCATCTTATAGATCTGTTCCGGGGTTTTTTCTGTATAGACATAGGTAAGCACCGGGTCATATTCGGGGCCAAGATAGGCAAATGGGGCAAGTAGGGCGCCTGTACTAACGCCCGTGACCAGATCAAATCGGGGGCGATCTCCTCTTTGACTTCAGCCTACCAGTAGGCCGGCACCAAATGCGTCATTGTCTCCGCCACCAGATAAGGAAAGATATTTCCCGCTGCCAGGTTCAGTGCCTAAGCGCTTTTGATCTGCCATTAAATCGGCCACCATGTCAGCCACGCCGGCTTTGGTTGAAATGAGATAGCGGATGTTGGGCCAATCAGGGATCTGGGCATGCATGTAGTGCTGAGTCGGCGCTGAGCTTTTGCGTTCAAGGGAGCTACAGCCAATCACGAGCAGCCCAATACAAAATACGAGTAAGTTAGAAAGTTTCATTGACTGTGTAACATTAAAGTTGGTTTGAAACCTCAATCAGGTTCTGATCGGGGTCTCTGAAATAAACAGATAAGATCGGCCCTGTTGCGCCTGTTCTCTGGACAGGGCCCTCTAGTAGTTCAACATTGTGAGTCTGTAGCTCAGCGATCACTTGTTCAAGTGGGGTTTCAGTCAAAAAGCATAAATCCGCAGAACCCGGCGTTGGCGTGGCGGCTTTCGGTTCAAATTCGTTGGTAAATTCATGCAGATTAATCTTTTGAGTCCCAAAGGAAAGCGCTTTTCGATTATTTCCGAAAACGGTAAGCTCCATCCCCATAACCTTAGTGTAGAAATCGATAGATGCGTCTATGCTCTGAACGGTTAGAACAAGATGATCGAGAGATAGGATTTGCATAGGATCTTCCTTGGGTTTTCTGCCCTGATAATATCCAATTGATGGCCTTGATGTAAGAAAAATTGCTTCTGAACTAGAGACGAATTTCAATGCTCGTAAATACAAATTTTGATGAGCGTGTTGTGATTGATATGCAATATGCCGAGTGGGTGCCATCACCAGTCGCTGGGGTTGATCGAATTATGTTAGATCGACTGGGAGCAGAAGATGCCCGGGCAACCAGCATTGTTCGCTTTGCGGCAGGATTGCGCTTTACACCTCACGAACATCCGCTGGGTGAGGAGTTCCTTGTTTTATCAGGTGTGTTTTCGGATGAACACGGTGACTACCCCGCGGGAAGCTATGTGCGCAATCCACCGGGATCAAGGCATGCAGCCTACTTCGAGGGTTGATGTGAGCTGTTCGTGAAGGTGCGACAGGTTGATGCTGACGATACCGTGAGGGTCATGATTGACACCAAGAACGCAGTATTTAGGCAGGGACTGATTCCTGGTTTAAGCGTGCTGCCGCTTCACGAGTTTGGTACGGAGCATGCCGCGCTCGTGCGATGGGCGCCTGGTACCAAGTTTCAACCCCATATGCATTGTGGCGGGGAAGAGATTCTCGTGCTAGAGGGCGTTTTTAGTGATGAGCATGGGGATTATCCTGCAGGCACCTGGATTCGCAGTCCGCACAGAAGTGTCCACAATCCCTATAGTGAGCCTGGGTGCCTTATCTATGTCAAAGTAGGGCACTTGGTTTAAGGCATATTCTTACTCTGACGGTGTTAATTTAGTTCGTCAAAAGTGGTAACCAATTCTTCCATATCCAGACCACTGATACAAAGGAAGATTATTAACTATTTGCTTTGAGCCGCCGGCAGTTACAGACCAATGTTTGTCGAAATAGTAATACAAAACGCCATCTATTGGCATGAACCATTCGCCGTTAACAGCGTTGTAAACCATGCCTCGTTGATCCCAGATCTTTACAGACCAATGTTCGTCGATACGAAAAACAAAGGTCGGATAGATTTCAAGCGTTCTAGCCAGAGGTGTTGAGGGCGTGCTTATAGAACTTACACCGATGACGTAACGGAACCAGGGGGCGAACTCAGAAAGAATGCCGTAGTCTATTTTCTTAACGGTAAAGCCGACTTGTGGCGCAACTGCCCATTGAGTTGATCCTTGTCGTAACCGGTTGGAAGATAGAACCTTGATCTAAAATTAACCGTAGTGCTCGGTAAGACTTCTGGCGAAATGGCCCAAACAGTAAATTTGCTTAGGCTAGGGTTCAAGTCTCTACCCGACTCGTGCGGGAAGGCAGGGCCACCATTTGAAACAAGTGAGGTGTCGATACGTGAAATGCCGCGCCATTGGTCGCTCATTGAAAACGGCACATACAGCCTAGGCTGAATCATGTTTGAGAAGCTGTTCTCAGTTCTTGCTGACCGGATCCACGCTTCGACCCATGGCTTATATTCACTCCAGGGCTTATCCGGATCAGATGTGTTTGTGCCATGGAGCTCGGCATAAGCAAAGGTTGTCCAGATCGAAAGAACGCACAGCAGAATAATGCGCTAAAAACAGCAAGTCATGCAGCCTCAAGCCTCTCCCGGACTTTGGACCGTAGTAGTTCAATCGCTTGAAGCAGCGCGAAATATTCGGCCTCAGATCCTACCGGTACACGCACATTGATAGCTTCCCTATTGAGATTACTCAATCGGCCAGCAATTCGAGTTAGTTCACTGGTAGGAGGGTTCTTTTCGCAGAGGAATAACTAGGTGCCTAGAAGTTCTTCGTATAAACGGCGATGCTTAATTTGATACCGAATTTCACGCAGCTTGAAATTGAGCTTGGCCAGTGGATAAGTGAAAGCGATATCGAGAGGATTAGTGCCCACATACGGTTTATAAAACCAGCCAGCCAGAATGGAAGATATCGCATTCCAGGAGGAACGCCGTAGTCATAGTAATGGAGGGCTGTTGGACTAGCCTCAACCGTTGGGTCAACATACGCAGGAAACTCGCCGCGCTTGGAGAAAAACAAAAAGGGAGAGGATCGCTGCAAGCATCTGGAATGGAGAGCAATTGCGTGTTGGAGTCTCTTAACAGAGATTGCACGGCCTGATCATGATAGGCAGCAACTTTCACGAGGGCGTCTAACTTGCCATCAAGGAAAGCCTGCAAATTTTCAGGATAGGAACCTAAGACCAGGTTGGGGAGTTTGGTTGAATCTATACCGTTTAGTTGCATCACTTCATGAAAGAGCTTCTGTGTGCCGCCCAGTTTGGGGACGACACCGACACGCAAATGGCTTAAATCTTCAAAACTTGATGGGTTCTTGGGAAGATTTTTTTGGTAGAAAATCCATAACGGCTCATGCGCGATACTGCCTAGTGAATAAAATCGAGATGATTCTTTAGGATCAAGAGATCCACCTTGCAGGAAAGCGATCCGGACATTCTGATCGTTTTTGGCCAATAGCTCTGCATTCTCTAACGATCCTGATGCTTCGACTAGCAGGTCTACACCATTGTCCCTGAAATAGCGTGAGAAGTTCTCGGCGGTCTTCCAATAGGCCCCATTCTGATCGCCCACCGCGATCGCAATGCTGCGGGGCGGGAACGGATTGAGATAGTAGATAAGCGCACCTAGCAGAACGACTAATATGATGATTAGCCAGCGCTGCTCGATCAGAAGCTCCCTAACAGCCAGAAGCTCTTCTTTGATAATTAGCCTGAGATAGGCAAAGGTATTCATTTGGTAGTCATTCAACAAAAAAGGCCATCTGCACCGCAGATGGCCTTGGCTCAACCCTGTTTAGGCTGCAAACTATTCGGCAAGACGTTTCTTCTCTTTTTGGAAGCCTGGTTGGGCAAAGATAAAATGCCCGCCCACAAAAATGTCCTGCTCAAACGATGCAAATTGCTGAGGTACTGTAGAACCGTACTCCACAATCGAGGCTGAAGGCGTTACGAGTACGTCACTATCGCCCACCATATTGTAGAAGTGGATGTTTTTGACGTTGCACTTGAAGTGGAACCCTTGGCCATCCTCGGTTTGTGTTTTCTCAAAGGCCTCTTCTAAAAGATCCATAAATGCCGCAAAAGGCACCCAACGATCGTCTGTCGTTAATTGCACCATTTCGGTTAGCATTGTTTGGCCTTCGGATGCGAACTGCTCCCACGACCACTCAAGTAGAGACTTGCTAATGCCTTGCATGAGATAGGCGTCAAGCGTGAATAAAGAGATACCTGAATCATGCATCACCTTGCGGAACGGCTTCATTTGCTTGTAGAAATTCAGGAATGTTTTGGCAATGCCTAAATCCCGTGCCCCAAGGATCTGGGAGCCGTAAAAGGCGACCTTGTTGAATTTTTTGGCAAAGTTTTTGTCCGCCTGGGTATTCTTATTGATCATGTGTGCAGCCAATATGCCACCAATACAGATGCCGAAAATGTTCAGGCTATCCGTTTTGTACTCTTTTAGTAGTGGAAGTGCTGCCTTGTCTCGAAGCGTGTCGCAGATCTGATCTACACCCCAACCGCTGAGTGTAAAGAGTGTGTCTTTGCCCCAGTACATGAGGTACACATCAAAACCTTTGTGGTTAAAGTACTCCACGAAGCTATCCCCGATTGGGGACGCAACCATAAGCCCGCGTCATTATCGAGCAGTTCAAGATTATGGGTTTTTCTTGGCGCTTCTTAGCCTTAGTCGGAAACTTCCAGATGTTGATGTGTTCATCTTGGTAGTATGGAATAGCGTGAGCGGCTTCGTAGTAACGAGAATCGAGCATGTTGTTTCCTTTGATGTAATGGAATCATGCTACGCCAATTTGTTTCTGATAAATGTGAATGTTTGTTTTCTTTGATCTAGATCAACAAAGTAAAACGCCGTAGGGGTTAGGCTACGGCGTTGGTTTGGTGGGCCCCCCGAGAGTCGAACTCGGCACCAACGGATTATGAGTCCGCTGCTCTAACCAGGCATGAGCTAGAGGCCCGGTTAAGCTTTAGTTGTTGGTATCAACGAAGCTGCGCAGCTTGTCCGAATGGGAAGGGTGGCGCAGCTTGCGCAGTGCCTTGGCTTCGATCTGGCGGATACGCTCACGCGTAACGTCAAACTGTTTGCCCACTTCTTCCAGCGTGTGGTCTGTGTTCATTTCGATACCGAAGCGCATACGCAGCACCTTGGCTTCCCTTTGCGTCAGGCTGTCCAGGATGTCCTTGGTTACGGTATGCAAGCTGGCATTGAGCGCTGCTTCCAGTGGTGACAAGGTGGCCTGGTCTTCGATGAAGTCGCCCAGATGTGAATCGTCGTCGTCGCCGATTGGTGTTTCCATGGAGATCGGTTCCTTGGCGATCTTGAGGATTTTGCGGATTTTGTCTTCCGGCATTTCCATCTTGATGGCTAGGGTGGCAGGATCCGGTTCGAAACCGGTTTCCTGCAGAATCTGACGCGAAATACGATTCATCTTGTTGATGGTTTCGATCATGTGCACCGGGATACGGATTGTGCGGGCCTGGTCAGCGATAGAACGTGTGATGGCCTGACGAATCCACCAGGTGGCATAGGTCGAGAACTTGTAACCGCGACGGTATTCGAACTTGTCTACGGCCTTCATCAGACCGATGTTGCCCTCCTGGATAAGATCCAGGAATTGCAGACCGCGGTTAGTGTACTTCTTGGCGATGGAGATAACGAGGCGCAGGTTGGCTTCGGTCATTTCCTTCTTGGCGGCACGTGCGTGACGTTCGCCCTTGGTCATTTGCTTGTTGATCTCGCGCACTTCGGCCAGCGTGATGCCAAGGTTCTCTTCCATGGCAATCAGCTTCTTCTGCCATTCGTGAACCGCGGGAACATTGCGCTCGAGAATGCCCTGAATGTGCTTTGGCGCGTTGGCTACTTCCTTTTCAATCCACTTCAGATTGACGATGTTGGGAGGGAAGGTCTTGATGAAGTGGTCACGCGGCATGTTGCACTTGTCGACACAGATCGACAGCACAGTTCGTTCTGCGCGGCGAATCTGATCCATCAGTGCGCGAACCCGGTCACAAAGTTTTTCAATGGTGCGCGAGTTGAAGCGGATGTTGAGCAGCTCTGCCGTGATCTGCTTGCGGGCGCGCTGATAGTTTGGATCTGTAGTGCCCTTGGCTTTAAGCGCCTTCAGTTCCTTGCTGTGCAGGGCTTCGATTTTGGCGAAACGCTCTAGCGCAGCTTCTTTCAGTTTGGCGAGTGATGCAGCCTTGGCTTCGCCGCTATCTTCTTCGTCAGCGTCGTCGTCCTCTTCGGCGGCAGCTGCAGCGGCAGCCGCGGCGGCGGCAATCATTTGCTGCTCTGCTTCCAGATCAACCAGGCCACCGACCAGTTCGTCGATCTTCATTTCATCGGTAGCCACTTTCTTGGCCATGTTGATGATTTCTGTCACGACGATCGGGCAGGCGCTAATGGCTTGAACCATATCGCGCAAACCGCCTTCGATCTTTTTGGCGATAACGATTTCGCCTTCGCGGGTGAGTAGCTCAACGGTACCCATTTCGCGCATGTACATGCGAACCGGGTCAGTCGTGCGGCCAAATTCGGCATCAACCGTAGCCAGCGCTTGTTCCGCTTGCTCTTCAATCGCTTCATCGTCAGCAACTGGTGCAGCAGCATCGGTCATCAGCATATCTTCAGCGGCAGGGGCTTCGTCGAATACACGAATGCCCATGTCATTGAAGGTGGTAATCATGGCTTCTACCTGCTCGGCTTCCATTACAGTGTCGGGCAGGTGGTCATTAATTTCGGTGTGCGTCAGGTAGCCACGTTCTTTACCCATTTTGATCAGGGCAGTAATGGGGGCCTTGCGCTCTTCCGGCGAGATTTGCTGTACAGCCGTTGTGCCAAGCAGGCGTTTGCTGTCTTTGCACTTAGCTTTGCCTTTGCCGGTAGTTGCTTCTTCAACGGCAGGGGCAGGCGCGGGAGCTACTACGGGTTTTGCTTCGGCTTTTTTGGCAGACTCTGGCTTGGCCGGCGGTGTTGCTTTTGTCGGTGCTTTTGCAGGGGCGGCGGCCTTCGGTGTTGCTAGCTTGGCAACGGCTTTGGCGGGTGCTTTAGCCGGTGCCTTGGCCGCAGGTGCTTTCGCCACGGCCTTGCTTACTGGTTTGGCGGCTGGTTTAGCAACCGGCTTGGCAGTTGGCTTTTTGGCAGCAGGTTTAGCGGCAACTTTTACAGGTGATTTAGGAGCGGGTTTCTTAGGGATCGGCTTGGCAGCAGCCTTTACAGGTGCTTTGCTCTTGGTGGCCGGCTTAGTTGTTTTTGTTGTCGTTGCTTTGGTCACAGTTTTCTTGGGTGCAGCCGCTTTCACCGGGGCCTTTTTGGCAACAGGCTTGGCAGGTGCTTTTTTTACTGGTGCCTTCGCAACAGATTTGCTCACAGGCTTGGCCGCGGGTTTGCTGGCTTTAACCGCAACTTTTTTGGCTGGCGCACTCTTGGCGACAGGTTTGGCGGTTTTCTTTGCAGCAGTCTTGGGTTTTGTGGCCATAGCAGCATCCGTAGCATCTTTGCGACGCGAGGGTTGAACATGAGGATTAAGCGTCAGTTTCCAGTTCGACAAAATACGCTCCCTCTTGAGTCAAGTAGAAAAACAGTAAACCATTAATTATACACGAAAATTAGCCTAATTTCTGGGCAAGATCCGTGCCAGATCAGTGTCTGCGCCCCGTTCTGCCCAGCTGTTGCAGGGTTTGCAGGAGCTCAGCGTATCGTGCCTTTTCCGGTGCGCTCAGTGAGCCGCGCTGGGCTGCCTGTTGCAGGGCAGACAGCTCGGCGTCTAGCTGGTCGCGTTCCATTTGAGCCACGATGCCTTCCAATTCTGCGCCCAGGGCTTCTTTTTCAAGGGGTTCGCTGAGCAAACTGGCAAAAATTTCTGCGAGCAAGGGGGCGTCTTCAGAACCGCGCAGGCGCTCGAGCAGTTCTGAAGGCTGCAAATTCGCCGCGAGGTGCGGTAGTAGCCGGTTCAAACTGGCTGCCAAAGGATCGTTGCTTGGCAACGTGGCCAGCAAAGATGGTTTGATGGTGCCGGTCAGGTCAGGTGCTTGTACCAGAACGCGCAATAGACGTCTGAGGATGGATAGTGCCTGTCTCGGCGCGCGGGCAGGGGCCGTATTTTGGGGCGCTGCCTGGCGCGAAAGTTCACAACCGCGCTCTACTTCGCTCGGTTGTAATCCGGTTTTTTCAGCAAGCTGCTTAACGATCTGTAAACGCAGCATGGGCGTTTGAATTCTCTGAAGCAATGGTTTTGCTTCAGCAAGCAGTTTGGCACGACCCTCTACGCTGGTCAGATCGACATGGCTGGTAAGTGTTTGAAGGAGAAACTCCGAAAGCGGTGTTGCTCTATCGATAGCGGCCTGGAACGCCTCTTTGCCTAGATCGCGTACGTAGCTATCCGGGTCGTGTTCCGGTGGCAGAAAGGCAAACGCCAGTACCTTCTGTTCGGCCAGTGCTTCCAGGCTGTTTTCCAAAGCGCGCCAGGCGGCTTTGCGACCGGCTGTGTCGCCGTCAAAGCAGAAGACCACCCGGTCGACCATGCGCAAGAGTTTGCGCACATGTGTCGTCGTTGTTGCCGTGCCGAGTGTTGCTACCGCGTTACCGATGCCGTGTTGTGCGAGTGCCACGACATCCATATAGCCTTCGACAACGATCACGGTATCTGTCTGGCGGCAGGCTTCGCGTGCTTGCGGCAAGCCGAAGACTTCTCGGCTCTTTTCAAAGAGCGGTGTTTCAGGTGAATTCAGGTATTTCGGTTCGCCATGGTCAAGAATGCGCCCACCAAAGGCGATGACCTGGCCCTTCTGGTCGAGAATCGGGAACATGACCCGATCACGAAAACGATCGTAGCGCCGTTTCTGTTCGTTCTCGATTACCAGGCCGGCTTTGAGTAACGACTGAAATGCAGGGGTGTCGTATTCAGGAAAGCTAGGGCGCAGGTTCTGCCAGCCATCAGGTGCATAGCCAATGCCAAAGCGGGCGGCAATTTCACCAGTTAGCTCGCGACCCTTCAGGTAGTTGATGGCCCGTGGCGATTTTTTAAGCTCGTCCCGGTAGAACTTGTGTGCCTTGAGCATCACGTCTAGCAGTGAAGGGCCTTCTTCGCTATTAGATGCCGCTTTGCGGAAGGCTTTATCGTTGTCTTCCTGCGGCACGGTTAAACCGCAATGACGCGCCAGATCTTCGATGGCATCCGGGAAGCTGAGTCCTTGGTGTTCCATCAGGAAGCCAATTGCTGTCCCGTGGGCGCCGCAGCCGAAGCAGTGATAAAACTGCTTGCTGGGGCTGACGGTAAAGGAGGGCGACTTCTCTTTGTGAAACGGGCAGCAGGCCGCGTAATTGGCACCGGCTTTTTTGAGCGGCACAACGCGGTCGATTATCTCGACGATATCCGTGCGGGCAAGCAGCTCCTGGATAAATGATTCGGGAATCATCTCGGTCGCCTGCTGAGGTTGTTAGCCCTGGAGCGCTGCTTTAACGCGTTGCGAAACGGCCGCAAGGTCGATCTTGCCGGCGAGCTGGGGCTTCAGAATGCCCATGACTTTACCCATGTCGGCAGCAACGGCGGCATCGTCTAGCGTGATGCGTTCATCGACTTCGCGCTGTTTAATGGCGGCCATCAGCAGGCGGATGGCGTTGAGGTGCTCTGTTTCGCGCGCCTTCATGGCGGCTTTCATGTCGTCCTGGATGCGGTCTTTGAGGCTGGTCGTAGTCATGAGTGGCTCAATCAGGAGAGGGGTATTAAAACGGCAAAAGCCACCGGGGTAACCGACGGTTTTGCCTGATTCTTGCGAATTGCTCTGTAATTAGTAGAGCTTGCGTGGCAGCTGTTGGCTGCGCAGACGCTTGTGCAGACGCTTTACAGCAGCTGCCAGCTTACGCTTACGCTCAGCTGTTGGCTTTTCGTAGAACTCACGAGCGCGCAGTTCGGTCAGCAGGCCGGTTTTTTCGACTGTGCGCTTGAAGCGGCGCATGGCGACTTCGAACGGCTCATTTTCTTTTACGCGAACGATAGGCATTCAATCAACTCCAATTGTTTTGAGTGCTGATCCGGCTAAAATAGGTGCCAGATCAGGGGATGAAATCTGTAGAACTGATTAGTCTACGACAAAACCTCGAAAATTCCAAATATTCCTGTGTGTGAGTCTGAAGTCGTTACAATATCGCCCCATGAATCAAGTTGTTTCCAATCTGCGCAAACCATCTGTCGTACTGGGGGTTGAATCCTCCTGTGACGAGACCGGTATAGCCTTGGTGACCCTGGATACCGTGAGCGGCGCCCCCCGTTTGCTGGGGCAAGCGCTGCATACCCAGGTGGCTATGCATGCCGCCTACGGCGGCGTGGTGCCGGAACTGGCTTCTCGAGATCATATCCGGTGGGTGGTGCCGCTCCTACGTCAGGCTCTGGCAGAGGCGAATATGCCGCTGGCGGAGGTTGGTGCCATTGCTTATACCTCCGGGCCAGGTTTAGCGGGTGCCTTGTTGGTGGGCAGTGCGTTTGCCGAAGCGCTGGCCTTCGCCCTTGAAAAGCCGGTATTGCCCGTGCATCACCTGGAAGGCCATCTATTATCTCCGCTGTTGGCAGCGACACCGCCCGAGTTTCCGTTTGTGGCATTGCTGGTGTCCGGTGGTCATACCCAGTTAATGCGGGTTACCAAGGTCGGCGAATATGAGTTGCTGGGTGAAACGCTGGACGATGCTGCGGGAGAGGCCTTTGATAAAACCGCCAAGTTACTGGGGCTGGGCTATCCCGGCGGGCCGGCATTGTCGAAGTTGGCAGAAACGGCCGATCCTGCGTTGGTGGCGGAGATCAAATTACCCCGCCCCATGTTGCACTCAGGGGATCTGGAATTCAGTTTTGCTGGTTTAAAAACGGCGGTGCTCACTAAAGTGAAAGCAGAAACGGCAGTGGGTGCGTTAAGCGAGCCTATGCGTGCTGCATTGGCCGCAGCTGTTGAACAGGCGATTATTGATGTGCTGGTGGCTAAATCTGTGCAGGCACTCAAGCAAACTGGATTGTCGCGCCTGGTTATGGCGGGTGGTGTGGGTGCCAATCGGCATTTGCGAGAAACGCTGGTCACGGCTTGTAAGCGACGCAAGGCAGAGGTCTATTTCCCTGAGCTTGCTTTGTGTACCGATAACGGCGCCATGATTGCGCTGGCAGGCTTGTTACGGCTGGTGGATGGTGCGATCCCTAAAACAGCGGGTAGTTTCTCGGTGAAGTCGCGCTGTCCGCTGATAGACGCTTAAGACTTTTTCTTGCTACCGATTTTGCTTTCCTGACCGGCCAATAACCGGCGCAGGTTGCCCGCGTGTTTGATCAGCAGAATGGCCACCATCAGGCTGACTGGCACAATCACCGGCGTGGGCAGCCCCATCAGTACCGCAAATATAGGCGTTATTAACGCGGCAGTAATGGCAGATAGGGATGAATAGCGGAAGGTGAACGCCATGAACAGCCAGGTGCCTAACGTGGCTAGTCCGAGAGGCCAGTACAGTGCGAGGAGTACGCCCGCAGAAGTGGATACGCCTTTGCCGCCTTTGAAGCCTAAAGTTACTGGAAATACGTGACCAAAAAATGCGATAAGGCCAACACACCCGAATAGATCGGCGGGCACACCCATCACCGCTGCCACGCCAATGGCGATAGCGCCTTTAGCGGCATCGCCGAATAGCGTGAGAAATGCGGCAAGCTTGTTGCCGGTTCGCAATACATTGGTGGCGCCGGGATTCCTAGAGCCGAACGAACGGGGGTCGGCAAGGCCGAAGACTTTGGAAACCACGACGGCAAAAGGAATGCTGCCAATCAGATAGGCTGCAATCGCAGCAGAGATCAGGAGCGTTGGGCTCGCATCCAAGGGCAGAATCCGGGTCAGCAAATCAGGGTTCATATCAGTCGTAGGCGTAGGGCCAGCTACAAGGCGGCCGCAACGCGAGTATTGTAGCGTGCCAGCCAGATAACAAACGTCTTTGTGCCATGGACATTATTTTCATTGATTCTTTTCGTGTTGAAACCCTGATCGGTATTTATCCGCGGGAGCGGATTGTGCCGCAACCTGTGGTGCTCGACCTGAAGATTGGTCACTCGACGGCGACGGCAGGCGCCACCGATGATATTCATGACACGATTGACTACGCAGAGGTGGTAAAACGCTTACGTGTCGTTCTGGCTGAAAAGCATTTTTTGTTGCTAGAAAAACTCGCCGAATATGTCGCCACCATGCTGCTCGAAGATTTTGGGGGCGCAGTGGGTACAGGTCTCTGTAGCTAAACTGGGCATGATGCCCGGTGTAGCGCGCGTCGGCGTGGTGATTGAACGCAGCGCATAGCGTATAGGGTCGGGGTACGGGCCAAGTTTGGCTCGATTTGCGACGAGGTTGTCGATGAGAGCCGGGCTTGGCTCGTATCTCGACTAGCCTCTGGGGTGATGTTTCTCGTGCAGCGACTTTAAACGCTCACGCGCCACATGCGTGTAGATCTGTGTGGTGGTAATGCTGGCATGACCCAGTAGTAACTGCACAACCCGCAAATCGGCACCATGATTAATCAGGTGGGTGGCAAATGCGTGGCGCAATACGTGGGGCGATAGCCGTTCGCGCGAAATGCCCACTTTAACACCATAACGTTTGATGATCTGCCAGAAGCCCTGTCGGGTGAGTGGTTTGGTTTTCTGGCTGATAAAAATCACGTCAGCGGGTTGTCCACCCGCAAGCTCAAGTCGTGCGTTTTCCATGTAGCGCTGTACGGCATCGAGCGCTGCTTCTCCAAGCGGCACCAAACGTTCTTTGTCGCCTTTGCCCATCACGCGCACGATACCCATGTCGCGATTTAGATCGGTAAGTCTTAGATTCACCAGTTCCGAAACGCGTAGGCCGGTGGCGTAGAGCACCTCAAGCATGGCCAGATCACGTAGGCCACGCGGTGTTTGTGTGTCGGGTGCCTGGAGCAATGCCACCACGTGGTCTTCACTCAGCGTCTTGGGTAAACGGCCAGGGCGAATGGGCATCACTAGAGTACGGGATGGATCGTCGGATCGTTCGCCACGCGCCACCAACCAGCGGAAATAGCGCCGGAGCGTTGATATCGCCCGCGCCTGCGAGCTCTGCTTATGCCCTTGTGCCAGATGGGCAATGTAACGATTAAGGTCTGCCTCGGTAGCGCCACGCAGGCTGCTCTGGTGCTTGATCAACCAGTGCGATAAGGCGGTCAGGTCACGCCGATAACTGGCCAACGAGTTAGCTGAGAGGCCGGCTTCCAGCCACAGGCTATCGCAAAATACATCGACAACTTGTTGCGCTTCTGCAGGGAGCGGTGGGTTGGTGGGCGGTCTAGGCATGCTGGTTTGCCGCTGATTCCCGTTCAAGCAACCAGGCCTTGAAATCAAGCATGATGCCGGTGCTAGTGTGATTAAAGCCGGTGAGTCGGTTTTTGCCGGCAGAGACTACACGATGACAGGGCACAATCAGGGGTAGATTGTTGCTCCCGAGTGCCTGGCCAACGGCGCGTGGCGCACTTTTTAAATGTTTGGCCAATTCGCCATAAGTGCAGGTCGTGCCGCTCGGCATGGCGCATAGCGCATCACGTAAGCGCGATTGAAAGGGTGTGGGCGGCGCTGCTAGTGGGATGGTGAACTGATAGTTCGGATTATCGAACCAGGCGCTCAGTTGCTGGCGAACTTTTTCCAGCATGGGTTCGCGTGAACCGCACACCGTAGCTTTGGCAATGCGATTTTTATAAGCAACGTTTTCCAGAAAAACGAGTTCGGAGAGCGAATCGCCTTCAGGTGTCCAGCGTAGACCAAGGGAAATTTGCTGCGCCAGATTGGCGGGGCATCCTGGCGTGACATCTGCGAGCGCCAGGACCGCATCAAACTCAGTGGCGGGTTTCACCGTGACCCAGTACGATCCATTTTTGCGAGGTCAGGCCTTCCAGGCCAACCGGGCCGCGCGCATGGATCTTGTCGGTAGAGATACCGATTTCAGCCCCCAGGCCATACTCGAAGCCATCAGCAAAACGCGTCGACGCATTGACCATCACCGAACTGGAATCGACTTCACGCAGGAAACGCATGGCGTTGCCGTAGTGATCCGTAATAATCGCTTCGGTATGTTGCGAGGAATAGGTGTTGATGTGGCTGATGGCTTCATCCAGACCGCTCACTACCTTAACGGCAATTAGCGGTGCCAAGTATTCGGTGACCCAGTCTTCAGCAGTTGTGGCTTCAGCAAACGGCAACAATGCCTGGGTTTCAGCACAGCCGCGAACCACTACGCCTTTGTCTTTGAGCATGGCGCCAATGCGTGGCAGTAACGATGGGGCTAGGCTGCTGGCAACGAGCAGAGACTCGGTGGTGTTGCAGGTGCCGTAGCGTTGGGTCTTGGCATTCTCGACAATACGTAGTGCCATTTCAGGATCGGCGTTGTCATCCACGTAAACGTGACAATTGCCATCCAGATGCTTGATCATGGGTACGCGGGACTCTTTAATCAGACGCTCGATTAGGCCCTTGCCGCCGCGTGGCACGATGACATCAATATCATCACGCAAGGTGATCAGAATACCCACAGCAGCGCGATCGGTGGTGTCGATGCATTGCACGCCCTGAGCGGGCAAGCCAGCTTCGGCAAGACTCTTCTGAACCAGTGCGGCAATCGCGCGGTTGCTGTTGAGCGCTTCCGAGCCACCGCGAAGAATCGTGGCGTTGCCTGACTTGATACAAAGTGCCGCTGCGTCTGCAGTCACATTGGGGCGTGCTTCGTAAATGATGCCGATCACACCCAGAGGCACACGCATTTTGCCGACTTGAATACCGGAGGGGCGCGTGCTCATATCGGTAATGCTGCCTACGGGATCAGTGAGCGCTGCAATTTGCTCAACGCCTTCCGCCATCGATTCAATGCCTTTGTCACTCAGTATCAGGCGATCCAGCATGGCGGCTTCCAGGCCGGCTTTGCGGGCGGCAGCCATATCCAGCTCGTTGGCGGCACGTAGCGCGGGCGCTTCGGCACGAATCAGCCGTGCCAGTGTGAGCAGGGCATTGTTTTTTTGTTCCGTAGAGGCGCGTGCCATCCCGCGCGAAGCGGTACGTGCATCCTTGGCCAGTTGGCGGATAACTTGGTCTAAAGCGGTGTTGGTTTTTGTCGTCATGATGCAGTGATGCCTGTCAGCAGAGTTGTAGCGCAAGTGCGGCGAGTTCGGTCCAGGGGTCGCCTTGGCCGATGCCTTTGGAAAGACGGTCTATCTGGGCAATCGACTCAAGTGCTTCACGCCAGGAAATTTTTGTGCGGCGATTGGCCGCGTTTCTCATTTGCTGTGCCCGTTGGGGTGGCATGCGTAGGCTGTTCAGCCGTTGATCGGGTGTGCCGCCAGGCGCGGTGAGTTGTACCAGTGTGCGGATGTCTTCGGAGAGCCAGTACAGCATGAGTGGGAGTGCTTCTCCCTGCTCCCGTAGCGCCGCGAGCGTGCGTGAAAAGCGGGATAAGTCGCCATCGAGCAACGCACTGCGCAGCATGTCCATATCCAGGCGCGAGACATCGGCCACAGCCTTCCGGATTTGTTCCAGGGTGAGCGGGCCGGCCGAGTATAGCAGGGCGAGTTTAAGCACTTCCTGATTGGCCGCCAGCAGATTGCCCTCCACATGGTGCGCAATATATGCCAGTGCATCCGGCGGTGCTGATTGCTGCTGGCGGGCGAGTCGCTCTGCCAGCCAGCGCGGTAATGCTTTGATGTCGGGCGGTACGCAGGGAATGACGATGGCGTTTTTGCTGCTAACAAAATTCTGGAACCAGGCGGTTTTTTGCTTGCGCCAGCCGAATTCGTGCAAAGTCATGAGTATCAGGTAGTCAGATGCTGCTGGGCCTGACTGGTCGAGCAGCGCTTGCAGGGCTTCTGGCCCGCCGCGCCCTAGCTTGCCGGTCGGCACGCGCAGTTCGACGAGTTTGCTGCCCCCAAAAAGCGAGCCACCCTGGGTGGCGTAGGCCAGTTGCTTCCAGTCGAAAGGATGGCTAACGGTCAGTACTTCCCGCTCATCAAAGCCTTTTTGTCGCGCTGCTGCGCGAATGGCGTCCGCCGCTTCAATGACTAGGAGCGGGTCATCTCCATGAATGGCATAGATCGGCGCCAACGGGCCGTTCAAATGCGCTGCCAGACGACTGGTGCCGTCTGTGCCACCCAGATTCACTGCGCAACTCCGCCCAGGGGCTGCATGCCGGTAGGCGTTGTCAGTACCTCAGGTGCAGCTGTTTTTGCAGGCTGCTTACCCTGGCCTGCAGAGGCGCTGTCTTTTTTGCGTGGCGCGGTGAGTACTGTGCCTGGCGGTACGTGAATGGTCGACAAACGCTGCATCACCTGTATCGCGGCATCGTTTTGCATGTCACGAATCAGCGCAGCATCTTCCTGCTCTTTCGATAGTACTTCCTGAGCGGTTTGTGGGTTAAACGAGATATCTTGGGTTAGATCGATGGTGGTTGCCGGATAGAGTTCGATCCCCGACCCGGACTCGACCTTGAAGCCCAGGCGGTAGCTCAGCCGGTATTCACGGGCCAGGCCCGATGGGTTAATTGCCAGAACGGTTTTCATTTGCTGGTCACCTAGAACCCGCAGAAATACTTCGGCCCGGTATTTGTACTCGTCGGGCACAACGCCAATGCCATTGGCGCGGAGCTGCGCCTTAAGTACTTGGGCAAATGGCGATGTGTCGGGCACACCCGATACATAAACCGTTTTGAAAGGCAGGTTAACGCTAATGGCGCCGCGCAGCTTGAAGCCGCACCCAACCACAATCGCCAGCATGAGCACAGACAGCAGCAGGCGATTGAGTGTTGCAAGGTTGGTAAGACGCATCATGAGTGAGCCTCGTTCGAGTTAGGCAACAATATTGACCAGATGACCCGGTACCACCACCACTTTTTTCGGTGGGGCACCATTGAGCTGCTTCTGAGCCGCTTCGCTAGCCAGCGCTGTGGCTTCAATCGTCGCTTTATCGGCTTCAGCCGCAACTTTAATGCTGCCGCGGTGTTTGCCGTTGATTTGCAAGACCAGTTCGATTTCCGATTGCACCAGGGCAGCCGCATCGCAAACAGGGAAGCGCTGAGTGGCTACATTCTGACCTGGTTTGAGTTCGGCATACACCGCTTCGCCAATGTGCGGCACGATCGGGAAGAGCATCAGCACAGCCGCCTCCAGCAATTCCTGGCGCAGGCGGCGACCTGATTCATCCGTCAGTGCTGTTTTGTCGGCAACATTAAGCAGCTCCATGATGGCTGCAATTACCGTATTGAACTGTTGGCGACGGCCGTAGTCATCAGCTACTTTCTGAATGGTCTGGTGCAGTTTCCGGCGCAGCTCTTTTTGTGTATCGCTAAGGGCTGTGCTGGCATCGGCGGCAGGCACAAGGCCGGCACTGACGTGTTCGTACGACAGCTTCCACAGACGACGCAGAAAGCGGTGGGCGCCTTCAACACCAGCGTCTGACCATTCCAGTGACTGATCGGGTGGGCTGGCAAACATCATGAACAGGCGGGCGGTATCGGCACCATACCGGTCGATGAGGGTTTGCGGATCAACACCATTGTTCTTGGATTTCGACATCTTCTCGGTGCCGCCAATTACAACCAGTTTGCCGTCTGCCTTCAGCTTGGCGTCCGCGGGGCGACCACGCTCATCGGTGGCAACATCCACATCGGCCGGGTTGAACCAGAGTTTCTTACCGTTCTCTGCTTCGCGGTAGAATGTGGGGACAACAACCATGCCTTGCGTCAGCAGATTCTTGAAGGGCTCGTCGAGGTTGAAGCCGTTGTCTTTGAACAGATCGACGTCACGCATCAGCTTGGTAAAGAAGCGGGCGTAGAGCAAATGCAGAATGGCGTGCTCGATGCCGCCAATGTATTGATTGACCCCACCCTGTAACCAGTAGGCTGCGCGTTCATCCACCATTTTCTGAGGATTGTTGGCGCTGGCATAGCGAACGAAATACCACGACGACTCCACAAAGGTGTCCATCGTGTCGGTTTCGCGTTTGGCGGCCTTGCCGCATTTCGGGCAGGAGGTTTCGTAAAACTCGGGCATGCGCGCCAGGGGCGAGCCGGCACCCGTAATTTCCACTTGCTCCGGTAATACCACGGGCAATTGATCGTCCGGAACGAGTACATCGCCACAGCTGTCGCAATGAACGATTGGGATTGGGCAGCCCCAGTAACGCTGACGGGAGATCCCCCAGTCGCGCAAGCGGAACTGCGTTTTCTTTTCGCCTAGGTTTTTAGCCACAAGATCGGCGGCAATTTTGTTGACGGCTTCCTGGTGCTTCAACCCATCGTAGGCGCCAGAGTTCATGCAAACGCCACGTTGCTTGTCGCCGTACCATTCCTGCCAGGCGGCAGCATCAAATGTTTCGCCTTCGACAGCGATCACCTGCTTCATCGGCAGGTTGTATTTTTTGGCAAAGGCAAAGTCGCGTTCGTCATGTGCCGGCACAGCCATGACTGCGCCATCGCCGTACCCCATGAGCACGTAGTTACCTACCCATATCGGTACTTGCTCACCAGTGAGCGGGTGCGTTGCCTTAAAGCCTGTATCCATACCGGCTTTATCCATGGTGGTCAGATCGGCCTCAGCCACGCCGCCCTGTTTGCACTCGGCAATAAAAGCGGCGACCGCAGGGTTTTGGGCAGCGGCTTTCTGAGCCAATGGATGTTCTGGTGCTACAGCCACATACGTGACGCCCATGACCGTGTCGGCGCGGGTCGTGAAGACCCACAGCTTTTCTTCCTGGCCATCCAGGGTGTATGGGAATGCGAAGCGCACACCCACACTTTTGCCGATCCAGTTCTTCTGCATCAGACGCACTTGCTCCGGCCAACCGGTAAGCTTATCCAGATCGCTCAGTAGCTCGTCAGCATATTTCGTGATTGCCATGTAGTACATCGGGATCTCGCGCTTCTCAATCAGCGCACCTGAGCGCCAGCCACGACCATCGATCACCTGTTCATTGGCCAGTACGGTGTGATCGACCGGATCCCAGTTAACGGTGCCCAGCTTTTTGTAGATCAGACCCTTTTCATACAAACGGGTAAATAGCCATTGTTCCCAGCGGTAATACTCTGGCGTACAGGTGGCCAGTTCGCGAGACCAGTCGAAAGCAAAACCGAGACGCTGCAACTGGGCGCGCATGGCGTCAATGTTTTCGTAGGTCCACTTGGCAGGAGCAACGTTATTCTGGAGCGCGGCATTTTCAGCAGGCATGCCGAAGGCATCCCACCCCATGGGTTGCAGTACGTTAAAACCCTGCATGCCGTGGTAACGGGCGAGCACATCGCCGATGGTGTAGTTACGTACGTGACCCATATGCAGCTTTCCACTGGGGTATGGGAACATCGATAGACAGTAATATTTTGGGCGATCCAGGTTTTCTACAGCCAGATCGGTGCGGGCGTTCTGCCAGTGTGTTTGTGCGGCCGTTTCAATGTCGGCGGGCAGATATTTTTCCTGCATGGCGTTTTGTCGTTATCAGAGCATCAAAATGCAAGATTATACCGGCCCGGAAGTGTTCCTTGGTGCTTTCGGGGGGGCGGTAAGACAGGATTACGGGTATGCGTGGCTCACTCAGACGCCGCTTGCGCGACGAATCGTTCGCCAGCGCTACCCGTAATCCTTCAAAACCTCTTGGGTTTGTTCAGCGAGCCAGCCGTGGTGGTGTGCCTGTTGCTAGAATTTGGCAATCGCACCGCTGGCAACCAGTGCCATATCACCCAGGCGTGCCTGGTGGCGGCAAAGCCAGGCAAACTGGTTGGGCTGCTCGGTGTACTCGGGGGTTACCGGTAAACCAGCTTCCTGGCCGATGTGCTCAATAAACTGCGCCATGCGGGCCTTAGCCAACTCGGCTGGTGTAGTGCTTTGGCCATCCAGTTCAGCACAGGTCAGATCCCAGAGCGCTTTGGCGCGCGTCTCGCTGATATGGGCGCGATGGGCGAACCAGGGCAGTACCTCTGGGTAAGCGGGTGACACGATAACGTTATGATTTTTATGTTTTTTCATGTTTTTACCCCTGGGGGCAATGGCGGATGGCCATCAGTTTTTTATGCAAACGATCTTTTTGTAAAAGAAGGTTTGTTGCACCGCATAACATTATGGAGGGTATAACGCCGGATTTCAAGATTTGTTGACGTCTTCTGAAAAAATCTTTTATTACAGGGCGTTATGAAAACAGAATCCTTTGGCCGGATAATACGGGTGTGAATTTGCCGCCATCCCCCTCCGTTGCTGCCACTTCGATACCCGATGCCTTTGGCGGCCCGGTTGGGTCGTCTGTCGGTGCGGCTGCTGCTCAACGGGAACATCCACTACTCAATGGCTTGAATGAGCCGCAAAGGCAGGCGGTGTGTTTACCTGCTGAGCATGGATTAATTCTGGCCGGGGCTGGTTCGGGCAAGACGCGGGTGCTGACCACGCGCATTGCCTGGTTGATGCAAACAAGGCAGGTGTCGCCTCAGGGCATTCTGGCGGTCACCTTTACCAACAAAACCGCGCGCGAGATGTTGACGCGCTTGTCGGCCATGGTGCCGATTAATGTGCGCAGCCTGTGGGTAGGTACATTTCACGGCTTATGTCACCGCCTTTTACGCACCCACTGGCGGGCTGCGCGCTTGCCGGAAACCTTTCAGATTCTCGATACCGGGGATCAGCAGGCGGCGATTAAACGATTGATCAAGGCGATGGGCGTTGATGAAGAGCGTTTCCCGGCGCGCGACATGATGCATTACATCAATGCGTTCAAGGAGCAGGGTATCCGCTCAGGCCAAGCCGAAGCGCACGATGCCCATACGCGACGCAAGGTGGAGATTTACGCCGAGTATGAAGCGCAATGTCAGCGGGAAGGCGCGGTCGATTTTGCCGAGCTGCTGTTGCGCGCTTATGAGTTGCTGCAACAGGACGAAGCATTGCGTGTGCATTACCAGCAGCGTTTCCGCCACATTCTGGTCGATGAGTTTCAGGATACGAATCCATTGCAGTATGCCTGGCTACAGTTGTTGTGCGGTCCGCAAACGGTCATTTTTGCCGTGGGCGATGATGACCAGTCGATCTACGCATTCCGTGGTGCGGATGTTGCCAATATGCGGGCCTTTGAGCGGAATTACGCCAAAGGCAATGTGATTCGCCTCGAGCAGAACTACCGCTCGCACGGCAATATCCTGACGGCAGCGAATGCGCTTATCACGAATAATGCAGACCGGCTTGGCAAAAACCTCTGGACGGATGCCGGCGAGGGCGAGTTGATTCGCGTCTTCCAAGGCGTGTCAGACCTGGATGAAGCCCGCTACATTGTTGATGAAATTAAAGAGCTGACGCGTGAAGGTTTGCCGCGTCACCAGATGGCGTTGCTTTACCGCTCGAATGCGCAGTCCCGTGTGTTGGAGCACGCGTTATTTCAAGCGGGCATTGCCTATCGTGTTTATGGTGGCTTGCGCTTCTTCGAACGTCAGGAAGTGAAACACGCGCTGGCCTATCTGCGTTTGATCGCCAATCAGGATGACGATACAGCTTTCCTGCGTGTGGTGAATTTCCCGACGCGCGGTATTGGTGCGCGTAGCCTGGAGGCATTGCAGGTCGAGGCGCGCCAGCTTAATAGCAGCTTATACAACGCAGCGGCGAGTCTCACGGGTAAGGCCGGAACAGCTGTTGGTCAGTTCATCCGTTTGATCGAAGGTTTGCGTACGGAGACAACAGGTCTGACTTTGCCCGAGGTAATTGATCACCTGCTGGATCGTTCCGGGTTGCGTCAGCATTACCAGGCAGAAAAGGATGGCCAGGATCGCCTGGAAAACCTGGAAGAATTGGTCAATGCGGCAGCAACCTTTGCCGAAGATCCGGAAGCCTTGCACAACATTGATCGCGAAACCGGTGAGGCCACCAATTTGCTGGCGGACTTTCTTGCGCATGCGGCATTAGAAGCGGGCGAACATCAGGTCGGAGATCAGGATGAAGCGGTTCAGTTAATGACCGTGCATTCGGCCAAGGGGCTGGAGTTTTCGGCGGTATTTATTGTGGGCTTGGAGCAAGGCTTGTTCCCACACGAAAATGCCATGATGGCACGCGATGGTCTCGAAGAAGAGCGTCGTCTAATGTATGTCGCCATTACGCGCGCACGACAGCGTTTGTATCTCTGTCACGCACAAACGCGAATGTTGCATGGGCAAACCCGTTATTGTCTGCTGTCTTCGTTTCTCGATGAGTTGCCAGAAGCGCTCTTGCAGCGCATTAATACCGTGCCGGCCTGGTCTGCCGGTAGTTACAACACGGGCTGGTCAGACGCGCCCGCCGTGGATATGGCGACGCGTGTTTCAGCACGTGCCGCAGGCGCTGCGGAAAGCGCCGGTGGATTCCATGTGGGGCAGAGCGTGGTGCATGCCAAGTTTGGTGCCGGTATGATTCTGTCAGCAGAAGGCCGCGGTGATGAAGCGCGTGTGCAGGTACGGTTCGGTCAAGCGGGCACCAAATGGTTGGCGTTGGCTTATGCCAAGCTGGAGGCAGCATGATGAATACGCAGGAACGTTGGCTGAAGCTGCTATCGCCTGAGCGGCTGGGTGCAAGTACGGAGCATGCCGTTGGACACTCGCCTGATCGTAGCCGGTTTCAGCAGGATTACGACCGCATTGTCTTCACATCCGCGTTGCGTCGCCTGAAAGATAAAACACAGGTCTTTCCCTTGGCGCAAAGCGATTATGTGCGCACACGATTGACGCACAGTCTGGAAGCATCTTGTGTGGGGCGTTCATTGGGATCTATGGTGGGGCGCGCGATTGTAGATCGCCATGGTTTGGCACCCGAGGTGCACCCATCGGATTTTGGTGCAGTGGTTGCCGCCGCTTGCCTGGCGCACGATATCGGTAACCCGCCTTTTGGGCATGCCGGTGAAGACGCGATGCGCGCCTGGTTTGCCTCGCACAGTGCCTACCTTGCCGGATTGGATCCGGATCAAAGCGCCGATTTACTGAATTACGAAGGTAATGCGCAGGGCTTTCGGATTCTGACGCATTTGCAGAATCCGACGAATCCGGGTGGGTTGCAATTAACCTGTGCTGTGCTGGCTACCTTTGCAAAATACCCACGTCGCTCTCATCTGACCGAACCATTGGCGGGAAAAAGTGCCCGCAAGTTTGGTTACTTCCAGGCAGAAGCCGGTTTGTTTGCCGAGGTGGCAGACACCGTGGGTTTGATGCCACGCTCCGAAGGTGCTTGGTTCCGCCACCCGCTGACCTTCCTGGTAGAAGCGGCAGATGACACGTGTTATCTGGTAGTAGATATTGAAGATGGTGTGCAGCAGGGTTGTGTATCACCTGAGCAAGCGGAAGAGTTGCTGCTCGATCTGGCTGGCGGCATAGAAGCGGCATCACGATTGAAGCATCTGGCAGACCCGAAGCGCCGCATAGAATATTTGCGTGCACGTGCGATTAGTCGCCTGGTGGATGAGGCCGCGCGCATCTTCCTTGAAAACGAAGCGGCCATACTGGATGTGAGTTTTGATCATGCCTTGTTTGATGTCTCGCCGATCAGTGAGAGTTTGCACAAGGTGCGCAAGGTGGCTGAAGAACAGATTTATAACGCCCGCCAGGTGATGGAAGTGATGGCGGCTGGTTATGAAGTTATTAGTGGCCTGCTAGATGGTTATGTCGATGGTGCTTGCGGCCCGCAGACTGCGCGCAACCGTGTCTGGGCGAATCTGTTGCCTGCGGATTTTGATCAAACCGCTGGTGAGAGCAATTACCTGCGCCTGTTGCAGGTAGCCGATATGATCGCGGGTATGACAGATTCGTACGCGGTTTCAGCGTATCGTCGTTTGAAGGGAATCGAGCTGCCGGGTTAACCGGATGTGCGGTATTTGATGTTGCCTGATTTCGTTCACCTGCGCCTACATTCCGAATACTCGATTACGGATGGTGTTGTCCGTATCGATAAGGCAGTGTCGCGCGCGCGAGATGATGGGCAACCCGCGCTGGCGCTGACCGATCTGGGCAATGCCTTCGGGTTGGTCAAGTTCTATCAGGCGGCGCGAAAAGCCGGTGTGAAGCCGCTGCTCGGTGCCGATATCTGGGTAGGTGATCCGCAGGAACCGGATGACGCATCACGTTTGTTGTTGTTATGTCGAAACAACGACGGCTATCGTCAGCTCTGTGAATTGCTGAGCAGGGGCGCACTGGTCCAAGGCCGGCGTGAACGGGTGGTGCTTGATCCCGTTTGGTTTGACGAAGTGGGTTGCGAAGGTCTGATAGCCTTATCTGGGGCTGCCGAAGGGGATGTGGGTAAGGCCATTCTGCAAGGGCGGCTGGATGAAGCAACGCTCATAGCAACCGCCTGGAAGAAGCGTTTCGGTAGCGGCTATTACCTGGAGGTACAGCGTTACGGGCATCCTGATGAAGAGACGCTGGTAACGCAAACGGCGTTGCTATCACTGGATGTGGATGTGCCCTTGGTGGCTACGCATCCGGTGCAGTTTCTTGATCGCGATGATTTTCGGGCGCACGATGCGCGTGTCTGTATTGCCACAGGTTATACGCTGGCCGATAAACGCCGGCTGCGTGTTTTTACAGAGCAACAGTATTTTCAAACGCGTGCCGATATGGCCGAGCGTTTTTCGGATTTGCCGCAGGCGCTGACCAATAGTTTTGAGGTGGCGCGGCGCTGTAATGTGACGCTAACCTTAGGCAAGAGTTTCCTGCCCGATTTTCCAACGCCGAATGGTGAAGGCCTGGATGAGTTTCTGGTAGCTGAGGCACGCCGCGGTCTCGTATTGCGCTTGCAACAACTTTATTCCGACGAAGCGGTGCGCGCTGCGCGTCAGGCGGAATACGATGATCGTCTGGATTTTGAGTGCCAGACTATTATTCAGATGGGGTTCCCTGGTTACTTCCTGATCGTGGCCGACTTCATTAATTGGGCAAAGAATAATGGTGTGCCCGTAGGCCCTGGCCGGGGATCCGGTGCCGGTTCGTTGGTGGCCTACTCCTTGGGCATTACCGATCTGGATCCGCTGGCTTACGCATTGCTCTTCGAACGATTCCTCAATCCGGAACGCGTATCGATGCCTGACTTTGATATCGACTTCTGTCAGGACAATCGCTGGAAGGTGATTGAATACGTTCGCGAGAAATACGGGGCAGATGCCGTGTCGCAAATTGCGACCTTTGGCACGATGTCTTCGAAGGCGGTGATTCGTGATGTGGGTCGCGTGCTCGATTTGCCCTATAACTTCTGTGATCAGCTATCCAAGCTGATACCGGTTGTGCAGAACCGGCCGGTTTCCCTGGCGGAGGCACTCTCAGCTGAGCCGCAGTTGCAGGAGCGCTATGAGCGTGAAGAAGAGGTCAAAGAACTCTTCACCCTGGCGAACAAGCTCGAAGATCTGACGCGTAACGTGGGCATGCACGCCGGTGGTGTATTGATTGCGCCGGGCAAGCTCACTGATTTCTGCCCACTGTATACGCAGCCTGGTGGTGATTCGGTGGTGAGTCAGTACGACAAAGACGATGTTGAAAAAGTCGGCCTCGTTAAGTTTGACTTTCTGGGCTTGCGTAACCTGACGATTATTGAGTTGGCGCTGGATTACGTAGCGCGCCTGACGGGCAAACGCCCGGATTTGAATGCTCTTGCCTTTGATGACCCGAAGGCCTATCAGATTCTTAAAGATGCCAATACCACCGCCATCTTCCAGGTGGAATCGGAGGGCATGAAGAAGCTGCTGAAGAAGCTGGCACCAGATCGTTTTGAAGACATCGTTGCTGTGCTCGCACTTTACCGCCCGGGTCCGTTAGGCTCGGGCATGGTGGACGACTTTATTCTGCGTAAAAAGGGTTTGCAGAAGATCGACTATTTCCATGAGTCGCTCAAGGCCTGTTTAACGCCAACCTATGGTGTGATCGTGTATCAGGAACAGGTGATGCAGATCTCGCAGCTTATTGGGCGTTACACGCTCGGCGCTGCAGATATGTTGCGTCGGGCGATGGGTAAGAAAAAACCCGAAGAGATGGCTGAGTATCGCGATATCTTCCGTGAGGGGGCCAAGCAGAATGAGATTGATGAGCGGCTAGCAATGCAGCTGTTCGATCTGATGGAAAAGTTTGCCGAGTACGGGTTTAATAAATCACATACCGCTGCATATGCGGTGGTGACGTATCACACGGCCTGGCTCAAAGCCCATCATGCCGCAGCATTCATGGCGGCAACCTTGTCATCGGATATGGATAACACCGACACGGTGAAGATTTTCCATGATGATGCAAAAGCAAACGGCCTGACTATTCTTGGCCCGGATGTAAATCATTCCGAATTCAGATTCGCGCCTGTTGATGCGAAGACCATTCGTTACGGCCTCGGGGCAGTGAAGGGCACGGGTGAGAACGCCGTTAATGCCATCATCGCGGCACGTACGAGCGGCGGCCCGTTTAAAGACATTTTTGATTTCTGTCAGCGCGTAGATCGGCGCGTGGTGAATCGTCGTGCGATGGAAGCCCTGGTGCGTGCGGGTGCCTTTGATGCCCTCGATGCAGAACGTTCGCGGGTGCTGTCGCAAGTGTCGCTGGCTGTAGAAACGGCAGAACAGACCGCAGCTAACGCACATCAGAATAGCCTGTTTGGTATGGATGATTTATCCGCGCCACAGTCGCCTCCGGATGCGGGCGGTAACGATGCGCAGAACTATCCACGTTGGACAGATCGGCAGCGCCTCATTGAAGAAAAAGCGGCCTTGGGTTTCTTTTTCTCGGCACACCCTTTTGATATCGTACGTGCGGAAGTGCGCCCGATGTGCCAGACGCCGATCGGTCGACTGGAGGCCGGCCGTGATGCGACCTTAGTGGCCGGCATCGTGACGGATGTGCGCACGCAGATGACGCGCCGGGGCAAGATGGCCTTCGTGACGCTGGACGATGGTAACGGCCGGATTGAAGCAGCGGTATTTAGCGAACTATTCGATGCGCAACGTCATAAGTTGCGGATGGATGAACTGTTGCTCGTTGAGGGCAAGGTGAGTCGCGACGAATTCCGCGACGCCTTGAAGCTTGGCGTTGATCGTCTGATGACTTTTAACGAAGCGCGTGCGCAATGGGCGCAAGGCCTGGAGCTCGATCTACGCGGTATTGATATTCGTACGTTGGGCGGCGTTCGTCGTTTGTACGATTTATTGCAGCCCTTTGCCCAGTTGACCGAATCGGCAACGGGCGGTCGCGGTTGCCCGGTGTCGTTGCGTTACAGCAATGGCACTGCTGAAGCCGTGCTGGAGGTGGGTAACGGGTTACGTGTGCGCCCCGATACTGACCTGATTGATGGCTTACGCAGCTTGCTCGGTAGCGACCGGGTCCGACTGGATTATCAGCTGGGCGCGCAGCAGCGCGTCCGTTAGACTATGACTGATGCCCCGTGGGCCTAGGCTCTCGGCAAAGCCCGATCGATCGATTATTGAAGCCGGTTGATTGTTGAGATTACAGATGATGAGCTGCCCCCCTTGTCTGTTCAGGGTGCGATTCAGTGTTTGCAGAATGTCGAGGCCGGTTGTATCTAGCGAGACTGTTTTCGACATATCGAGAATGAGGATACGGGTGTGATGGGTGGGGTCTGCCACTAAGGCTTCGAGTTTGCCGATCGATGCAAAGAACAACGATCCATAAATCTTATAGGCAGCAATGCGCGATACACCTTCATCGTCATTTAAGGCCCCCGAACCGTAATAGGCTTCCAGCGGAATGCGTTCAATCTGGGTGAGGTCAGACATGCGATAGAGGTAGAACAGACAGGCCAGAATCATCCCTAGCTCTACGGCGAGTGTGAGGTCAAAGATCACCGTGACGATGAAGGTGGAGACCAGAATGATGCGATAGGGCATCGGGTAGCGCTTGAGAATGGCGAACTCGTGCCATTCACCCATGTTCCAGGCAACCAGCATCAGAATTGCAGACAGCGCAGGTAGTGGCACGTAGACCGCTGCAGGGGCGGCAATAACGACCACGAGCAACAAGGTGAGCGAGTGGAAAATACCCGAAAAGGGTGATCGGCCACCGGCGCGGACGTTGGTTGAGGTGCGGGCGATGGCACCAGTGGCTGCGAAGCCGCCAAACAGGGGCGCCACGATGTTGGCCAGGCCTTGTGCCATGAGTTCCTGATTCGGATCGTGGCGGTCATCAATGGCCGCATCGGCAACGCGGGCAGATAGTAGCGATTCGATGGCACCGAGTAATGCAATAGCGATTGCCGGCTGGATGAGCTGGTTCAGTGTGGATAATGAAAACGTAGGCAAGGCCAGCGCAGGAATATCCTGGGGGATGCCGCCGAATCTGGAGCCAATAGTTTCAACCGGGAAAGAAAAGGCAACCTGTAAGCCGGTTGCCACGAGCAGGAGCGCAAGTGGGCCGGGGATCTTGCCTAATGCGGGGATCCATTTTCCTGCCTGCTTATTCCAGAGGATGAGGGCGGCCAGGGAGAGTGCCGACATGAGAACCGTGGATGTTTGCATCGTCCCCGCGTATGCCCACAGTGTTTCCATACGCTCGAAGAATTCGGCCGGCATATTAGGGATATTGAGCCCGAAGAGGTTTTTGATCTGGCTCATGAAGATCACAACGGCAATGCCATTGGTAAAGCCGATGACCACACTGATGGGAATAAAACGAATCAGCACGCCCATTTTGGTGAGGCCCATGACAAAGAGCAGAATGCCCGCGATCATGGTGGCAACCATCAGGTTCTGAAAACCGTAAATGCTGACGATGCCGAAAACAATAGGAATAAATGCGCCGGTTGGGCCGCCTATCTGAACGCGTGAGCCACCAAGTAGCGAGATGATGAAGCCGGCAACAATCGCGGTCCAGATACCAGCAGTGGGTGAGCAACCTGAAGCAATAGCAAAGGCAATCGCTAGGGGCAGGGCGAGCACACCCACAGTCACGCCGGCGGCAGCGTCTTTGGCCAGTTGTTCCGGCGTGTAATCTTTAAGGCAGTTGAGTAACTTCGGGTGGAAGCGGGCCAGCGGATACTTGCCAGTTGATTTACCAATAGCCTCTGCTGGCTGATTAGATCCTATGATCTCTGCCTCGCTCATACACCCTCCACGGTGCGTATTGATGCGCACCCGGTCTTTTTGTGTTTGTGAGGACGCTTGAATTCCCTATAGTGTAACCGGTTATTTAACGCGCATACCAGCCTGAGCCCCAGAATCCGGGCTCAGAATGTAAAGGCCGGGTTGATTGCCATCGGTATCCGAAGCTGCCAGTACCATACCCTCAGACATCCCGAATTTCATTTTGCGAGGGGCCAGGTTGGCTACCATCACGGTCAGGCGTCCGACCAGTTGTGCTGGATCATAGGCCGATTTGATGCCGGCAAAGACCTGGCGATATTTCGGCTGGTCGTTTTCTGTTTCGCCAATATCCAGTTGCAGACGGATGAGCTTATCAGCGCCTTCGACGTGTTCGGCGTTGACGATCTTGGCAATACGCAGATCAACTTTGGTGAAGTCGTCGATACTGATGTGTGCGTTATCGGTTGCGGGCGCGGCGTCGGGTTTCTTGTCCATTTTTTTCTCGGTCTTCTTATCAGTCTTGCTGGCTGGGGCCGCATCGGTGGCCTGCAGCGATTGTGCGTTGGCGGCAATCAATGCGTCGACCATCGGGCGTTCGATCCGATTCATGAGGTGTGTGTAATCGTTGATGCGGTGACCAGCTGGCAAGGGCTGGCGGGCATCCGCCCAGGTTAATGGTGCGCCGTTATAGAAGGCTTCGATCTGGCTGGCAACAGCAGGGAGTACCGGCTTGAGAAGAACCGACAGACTACGGAACAGATTCAGCGCGGTTGTCGCCACGATGTGGAGCTGCTCTCGTTGTTCCGGGTCCTTGGCCAATAACCACGGCTGCTTGTCGTTCACATAAAGGTTGGCTTCGTCGGCCAGATGCATGATCTGGCGCATGGCGCGGGCGCTGTCGCGTGCTTCCATAGCGGCGGCAACTTCGGCCAGCGCTTCATCGGTGATGATGCGATCAAATACGGCATGATCGGTTTCGCCGAGTTGGCCGTCAAATTGTTTCTTGATAAAACCGGCGCAGCGGCTGGCAATGTTGACGTACTTGCCGACCAGATCACTGTTCACCTTGGCGATGAAGTCATCGAGACTGAGGTCGATGTCTTCCATGGTGCCATTGAGCTTGCTGGCGAAGTAGTAGCGCAGCCATTCCGGGTTGAGCTTCTGTTCTAGATAGCTTTCCGCGGTAATAAAAGTGCCGCGCGATTTAGACATCTTGGCGCCATCCACGGTGAGGAAGCCGTGGGCACAGATGCGGGTCGGGACGCGGAAGCCACCTTCATGCAGCATCGCTGACCAGAACAGCGCGTGGAAATACAGGATGTCCTTGCCGATAAAGTGGATCAGCTCGGTCTTGGCATCCGGCTTCCAGTAGGCGTTGAAGTCCAGCCCTTCTTTTTTGGCCAGGGCCTTGAAGGCGCCCATGTAACCGATCGGTGCATCGAGCCAGACATAGAAGTATTTGCCCGGCGCATCGGGAATAGCGAAACCAAAGTAGGGTGCATCGCGGGAGATGTCCCAGTCGCTGAGCTTGTTCTCGCCGGGGGCTCCCAGCCATTCCTGCATTTTGTTGGTGGCTCCATGCTGCAGCACCGGGATGCCATCCGGGGCGCTGCGCGTGAAGTCTCGCAGGAACTGCTGGCAACGGGGATCGGAGAGTTTGAAGAAATAATGTTGCGAGGGGCGCAGGACCGGGGCACTGCCCGAGACTGCGGAGCGCGGGTTCTTCAGTTCAGAGGGGGTATAAGCGGCGCCGCAGGATTCGCAGTTGTCGCCGTATTGATCAGCGGCACCACACTTGGGACACTCACCCTTGATGAAGCGATCCGGTAGGAACATGCCCTTTTTTTCATCGTAATACTGCTCGATCTCACGGACATCGATCAGGCCGGCATCACTGAGATTGCGGTAGATGGTTTCGGCACATTCGCGGTTTTCGTCGCTATGTGTCGAGTGATAGAGGTCGAAATGAATGTTGAAACCAGTGAAATCGCGTAGGTGCTCCTGGTGCACGCGGGCGATGAGCGCCTCGGGCGTGATGCCTTCCTTTTCGGCGCGCAGCATGATGGGCGTGCCGTGCGTATCGTCGGCGCAGACATAAGTGGTGTTGTTACCGATGAGCTTCTGGAATCGGACCCACATGTCTGTCTGGATATATTCAACCAGATGACCGAGGTGGATGGCGCCGTTGGCGTAGGGCAGTGCGGATGTGACGAGGAGCGTACGTTTCATGGGCGCAATTTTAGCCGATTGGCGTGCTTTAGCAGGGATTTTTGAGGAATTTACTGGTTGATAGGGCGTAAAATTGGCGCAAACAAGTGTTTTCGTCCCAAGCAGGTGAAAACCGGGTGTTTCCCTACAAATAACGGAGTTTTTATGAGCGCTTCTGATCAGCAGGTATTGCTAGCGCAGGCCGGTGAAATTTTGGCCGGCTTGATTGATCCGGCAACGGAAAAACCCTATTGGACCGCCAATCAGGTTGCAAGTGCCTTGTCCTTGGCCCATGGCGTTTTGCAGGTGCGGGTGACAGTCGGTTATCCGGTGGCATTGGTCGCTCAGGTAATTGAAGCGCAGGTGCGTGCAGCCCTGGCGGTACTAAACGTAGCATCGATCGAGGTAGCAGTGCATAGCCAGATTGAATCGCACGTCGTGCAGCGTAATCTGCCGTTACTTAAAGGGGTGAAGAATCTCATTGCCGTGGCCTCCGGCAAAGGCGGCGTCGGCAAAAGCAGCACGGCGGTGAATCTGGCGTTGGCGTTGTCGAAGCATGGCGCCCGTGTTAGCTTGCTGGACGCGGATATCTATGGCCCATCCATCCCCCAGATGCTGGGAATTGGTGGACAACAGCCGCATTCGCCGGATGGCAAGCATATTGAAGCGCTGCGTGCACACGGCATTGCACTCATGTCGATCGGTTTCCTGGTGAATGCCGAGTCACCGATGGTGTGGCGTGGCCCGATGGTGACTTCGGCGCTGGAGCAACTGCTGCGCGATACCTTGTGGGGCGAACTGGACTATCTGGTTGTCGATATGCCGCCAGGTACCGGTGATATTCAGCTGACCTTAGCGCAAAAGGTGCCGGTTACGGGTTCGGTCATTGTCACGACGCCACAGGATATTGCCTTGCTGGATGCCCGAAAAGGTATTCGCATGTTCGAAAAGGTGGGCGTGCCGATTCTGGGCGTTGTAGAGAATATGTCTATGCATATCTGCACGAACTGCGGTCATGCCGAGCCGATTTTTGGTGAGGGCGGCGGTGAAGCACTGGGTGCTGATTATCAGGTGCCGCTGCTCGGTAAATTGCCGCTGGATTTGCGGATTCGGGTGGGCCTGGATGCGGGGCAGCCGATTGTTGCAGCCAATCCGGATTGCGCCATTAGCCAGCTGTATCTGGACATTGCACTTAAAGTTGCTGGGAGCGTAGCGGCCAGAGCCAAGGATACGAGCCATAAATTCCCTAAAATCGTCATTGAATAAGCGGATTTGCCCTTGATTTGCCCCCGATCGGGGTACAATTTCTGCACAAATTTGTGAACCTTTATGAACTGAATCCCCGCCGGGGAGAGTATTGGAGCAAGTATGAGTATCAAGTCTGATAAGTGGATCCGTCGCATGGCTGAGCAAGAATGCATGATCGAGCCGTTTTCACCGGATCTCGTGCGCGAAGTGAACGGCCAGAAGATCGTTTCTTATGGCACCTCCAGCTACGGCTACGATATCCGCTGTGCCCGTGAGTTTAAGGTCTTCACCAACATCAACAGCACCGTCGTTGATCCGAAGGCATTCGATCCGAAGTCTTTCGTCGAAATCGAATCTGATGTGTGCATCATTCCCCCGAATTCGTTTGCACTGGCTCGTACGGTGGAGTACTTCCGTATCCCTCGAAGCGTGTTGACAGTTTGTCTGGGCAAGAGCACCTATGCTCGTTGCGGCATCATCGTGAACGTGACCCCGTTTGAACCTGAGTGGGAAGGTTACGTGACGCTGGAATTCTCGAATACCACGCCGCTGCCTGCTAAGATCTACGCTGGCGAAGGTTGCGCCCAGGTATTGTTCTTTGAATCGGATGAAGTGTGCGAAACCTCGTACAAAGATCGTGGTGGTAAATACCAGGGTCAGGTCGATGTCACACTCCCAAAAATTTAAACCGTTAGACTCGTCGAGTCGGCACCATTCGTGCCGCGTGTTCTGGCTTTGGCCGGCACGCGGTGTGTCCTTTCTGGCTGAGGAGCCATTGCTATGAAGTTTCATTTTCCGATCATCATCATTGACGAGGACTTCCGTTCCGAGAATGCCTCTGGTTTGGGTATTCGCGCGTTGGCCGAATCCATCGAAAAGGAAGGCATGGAAGTGCTTGGCGTGACCAGTTATGGCGACCTGAGCTCGTTTGCGCAACAACAAAGCCGGGCATCTGCCTTCATTCTGTCGGTGGATGACGAAGAGCTGCTCAATGATGAAGAACAAACCATTGCCGAGTTGCGTGCGTTTGTTGAAGAGATTCGTTACAAGAACGCAGACATACCAATCTTCCTGCATGGTGAAACCCGGACATCGCGTCATATTCCTAATGACATTCTGCGCGAGCTACATGGCTTTATTCACATGTACGAAGATACGCCGGAGTTTATTGCGCGCAATGTCGTGCGTGAGTCGAAGGCTTATCTGGATTCGTTGCCACCGCCTTTCTTTCGTGCGCTAACGCATTACGCAGCGGATGGTTCCTATTCGTGGCACTGCCCGGGGCACTCGGGTGGTGTTGCCTTTCTGAAGAGCCCGGTGGGCCAGATGTTCCATCAGTTCTTTGGTGAGAACATGCTGCGTGCAGACGTGTGTAATGCCGTAGAAGAGTTGGGTCAACTGCTCGATCACACGGGTCCGGTGGCCGCTTCAGAGCGTAACGCGGCACGTATCTTCAATTGTGATCATTTGTACTTTGTTACGAATGGCACATCGACGTCGAATAAGATTGTCTGGCACTCTACCGTAGCGCCGGGCGATATCGTGGTAGTTGACCGTAACTGTCACAAGTCGATTCTGCACTCGATCATCATGACCGGTGCCATTCCCGTATTCCTCATGCCAACGCGCAATAACTTTGGCATCATCGGCCCGATTTCGAAGAGCGAATTTTCCTGGGAAAGCATCCAGAAAAAGATTGCCGCGAATCCGTTTATTGCCGACAGGGGTGCCAAGCCTCGCGTCTTGACGATTACTCAGTCGACCTACGATGGCATTCTTTATAACGTCGAAGAAATCAAAGAAATGCTCGACGGTAAGATCGATACCTTGCACTTTGACGAAGCATGGTTACCGCATGCGGCCTTCCACGATTTTTATGGGGACTACCACGCCATCGGTGCCGATTGTCCGCGTTGTAAAGAATCGATGGTCTTCTCGACTCAATCTACACACAAGCTGCTGGCCGGCCTGAGCCAGGCCTCGCAGATTCTGGTGCAGGATTCTGATGATCGCAAACTGGATCGCGATGTCTTCAACGAAGCCTATCTGATGCATACCTCTACATCGCCGCAGTACGCGATTATCGCGTCGTGCGATGTGGCAGCGGCCATGATGGAAGAGCCGGGTGGGCCAGCGCTGGTAGAAGAGTCGATTGCCGAAGCGCTCGACTTCCGCCGCGCTATGCGCAAGGTTGATGAAGAATGGGGTGAAGGCTGGTGGTTCAAGGTCTGGGGCCCGGACGATCTCTCGGAAGAGGGTATTGAAGAACGCGAAGCCTGGATGCTGAAACCGGGCGAGCGTTGGCATGGTTTTGGTCAACTGGCAGATGGCTTTAATATGCTGGATCCGATCAAGGCAACGATCATTACACCGGGATTGGACGTTGATGGTGCTTTTTCGGAAGACATCGGCATTCCGGCAGCGATTGTGACTAAGTATCTGGCTGAGCACGGTGTGATTGTTGAAAAGTGCGGCTTGTACTCATTCTTCATCATGTTTACGATTGGCATTACCAAGGGTCGCTGGAATACCATGGTGACTGAGCTGCAGCAGTTCAAGGATGACTACGACAAGAATCAGCCGCTATGGAAGGTGCTGCCGGAGTTCTGTCAGAAGTATCCCCGCTATGAGCGCGTTGGTCTGCGTGACTTGTGTCAGCAGATTCATGATGTGTACAAAGCCAATGATGTGGCACGATTGACAACAGAGATGTATCTTTCGGATATGGTGCCGGCAATGCGCCCATCTGATGCGTTTGCTAAGATGGCGCACCGTGAAATCGAACGTGTAGCGATTGATGATCTGGAAGGCCGCATTACAGCGATGCTAGTGACGCCTTATCCGCCGGGCATCCCGTTGCTCATTCCGGGCGAGCGGTTTAACAAAACTATCGTGAATTATCTGCAATTCGCGCGTGAGTTCAATGAGCGTTTCCCCGGCTTTGAGACGGATGTGCATGGCCTTGTGAAGGGCGAGCAAGACGGCAAGACAGCGTATTACGTGGACTGCGTTCGTTAACAACCGCCTCTTGATCACGGCTGAGCTGGTTGGATTTCGGTTTCATCGGATAACGGAGGTTGCAAATGTCTGAGTTTCGGATTGAGCATGATTTGTTAGGAGAGGCCGAAATTCCCGCTTCGGCATATTGGGGTATCCATACGCTGCGTGCCATTGAGAACTACCCGATCACCGGTAAAACAATTGGTACCTATACGAGTCTGGTTCGCGCGCTCGCATTAGTGAAGCAAGCTGCTGCAGAAGCTAATGCTGCGATTGGCCACTTACCGAAAGACAAGGCTGAGGCGATTATTGGCGCATGTCGCGATATTCTGGATGGCCAATTGCATGACCAGTTTGTCGTGGATGTGATCCAGGGCGGTGCGGGTACATCGACCAATATGAATGCCAATGAAGTGATTGCCAACCGGGCGCTGGATCGCATGGGACACGCTAAGGGTGACTATCAATTCATGCATCCGATTAACGATGTGAATATGTCCCAGAGCACGAATGACGTGTATCCAACAGCGCTCCGTGTAGCAACATGTCTGGCCATCGGCGAACTTCTGTCGGCAATGGCTGGTTTGTGCGAGGCGTTTGCAGAAAAAGCCGAAGAATTTAAAGCGGTGCTTAAAATTGGCCGTACGCAATTGCAAGATGCGGTGCCAATGACGCTGGGGCAGGAGTTTTCTACCTATGCAGTGATGCTCGAAGAAGATGAGTCCCGCTTGCGTGAGGCGATTTCATTGATTCGAGAGGTGAATCTGGGCGCTACGGCGATTGGCACCGGTATTAATACGGATGTGCGTTATGCGCCACTCGCGACCGAACGATTAAGTGCGCTGTCGGGCCTGGCTTTGGTCAGTTCACCGAATCTGATCGAAGCAACACAGGATTGCGGCGCCTTTGTTCAACTATCAGGCGTTCTGAAACGTGTTGCGGTTAAGCTTTCTAAAACCTGCAACGATCTTCGGCTGCTGTCGAGTGGCCCGCAGGCCGGTCTTAATGAGATCCGCTTGCCACCAATGGCTGCCGGTTCATCGATTATGCCTGGCAAGGTGAATCCGGTGATCCCGGAAGTTGTTAACCAGGTGGCGTTCGAAGTCATTGGTAACGATATGACGATCACCATGGCAGCTGAAGCGGGCCAGCTCCAGCTCAATGCCTTCGAACCGATTATTGCCCATAGCCTGTTCAAAAGCGTTGAGCATCTGGCGGCCGCTTGCCGTACGCTGACTCAACATTGTGTGCGTGGCATTACAGCGAACCTGCCTTTGTTGGCGGAACGTGTGCGTACCTCTGCGGGGTTGGCGACGGCGCTCAATCCTTATATCGGTTATGAGAATGCCACCCTGGTTGCTAAACGCGCGCTGGCTGAAAATCGCCCGGTTGCCGACCTGGTTCTGGAACTGGGTCTGCTGGATAAAGAAACGCTGGAGTGTGTCCTGCGCCCCGATGTGCTGACCCACCCCGGGTTGCCTGATTAATTACGAAGAGCATCATGGAATCTAAACGTCTGACACAATTTATTATCGGCGCCCTCGTGCTGGGTATTGTTTCCGGGGCCGCCGTAAATACCTGGGGAGCAGAGTCTGGCTTTTCTGTGGAGTATGCAGACAACATCTCGTTGCTGACGGATATCTTTCTACGCATGATCAAGATGATCATTGCGCCGCTGGTATTTGCAACGCTTGCTGTTGGTATTGCCAGCATGGGGGACTCTAAGACTATTGGCCGTGTAGGCATGAAGACTTTTGGCTGGTTTATCACCATGTCTTTCCTGTCATTGTCGCTTGGCTTGTTGATGGTGTCCGTCTTGCAGCCGGGTATCGGCGTTAATTTGCCGGTGCCAGAAGTAACGGCCAGCAGTGGCATTACGCAGTCGGGTACGGGGCTTAAAAACTTTTTAAACCACGTGTTACCAGTCAGCATTATGGATGCCATGGCCAAGAATGAAATCCTGCAAATCGTGGTGTTTGCCGTGTTCTTTGGTCTGGCTGGCGCCCAGCTTGGCCCGCGGGCGGAAGAGTTTTTCCGCAATCTGGATATGTTGTCGCATGTGATGCTACGCATTACCTCAATGGTGATGAAGTTTGCACCTGTGGCTGTTTTTGCGGCGGTGTCCGCCGTGATTGCCAAGAATGGTTTGGGTATTCTGGGTACTTACGCCAAATTCATGCTGGCTTTTTATGCATCAATCCTGATACTCTGGTTAGCGATCATTCTGGCGGGCTTTTTGGTACTGGATAAGTCTGTGCTGAAACTCGTGGCGATGCTGCGTCAGCCTTTGGTATTGGCTTTCACGACAGCCAGTTCTGAAGCGGCTTACCCGAAAACGCTGGAGCAGGTCGAGCGTTTTGGTGCGCCAAACAAGATTGCATCGTTTGTGTTGCCGATGGGCTATTCGTTTAACCTGGATGGCTCGATGATGTATTGCACCTTTGCCACCTTATTTATTGCACAGGTCTATGGCATTGAGATGAGCCTAGGCCAACAGTTTCTGATGTTGCTGATGCTGATGGTCACGTCCAAAGGCATTGCCGGCGTACCACGCGCCTCATTGGTCGTAATTACCGCCACTTTGGCCTACTTTAATATACCTGAGGCGGGTGTGCTGTTTATCCTGGGCGTTGAACACTTCCTGGATATGGCGCGTTCGGCAACCAATGTGTTGGGTAATGCTATTGCGACAGCCGTTGTAGCGAAATGGGAGGGCGCGCTTACGCAGCACCCACCGAGCGCGCATAACGAACCAGCGCATACGAAATCCCCGATGCACTGACATGTGCGTTGCGTAAAGACTCCCGCCATTCGGAACCGAATGGCGGGAAGTGTGTGTCCCCTTCAACGTCAAGATCGACTTCCGTAATGATCAGCTGTCCCGCGAGTGGTAACGCCTGACGATAGAGCTCGGCGCCACCGATAATGAAAGCAGAGGCGCCGCCAACGGCAGAGATGGCCTCAGGTAGCGACGTAAAGACTTCTGCTCCTGTTGCGGGGTAGTCCGCTTGTCGCGAGATGACTATGTTGCGGCGATTGGGCAGTGATCGACCCAGAGACTCCCAAGTTTTACGCCCCATGATGATGGGGTGACCATTGGTTGTTTTTTTGAAGTGCTTCAGGTCTTCGGGCAAATGCCAGGGTAGGGTACCTACCCCCGCATCATTGGTGGCGCCGATAATACCGTTCCGGGCAATGGCCACAATGATGGCCAAATTCGGATAGAGGGTGTCAGCCATGGGTTGTTTGTGTCCAATCGATCAGGCCGCGCGTTGAAGCGTCCAATGTGTCTTTGCCAGCTTCGCCATTGAGCACGGGGAGTACGCGGGAGGCCAGTTGTTTGCCGAGTTCTACGCCCCACTGGTCGAATGAATTGATGCCCCAGATGACGCCTTGTACAAAGACCTTGTGCTCATATAGCGCGAGCAGCAGACCGAGATGGTATGGGTCTAGGCGTGGCAATAAGAGGGTGGTCGAAGGCTGGTTGCCGGCAAATACCTTGTGCGGCAGTAGGGCATCGCGTTGGGTTGCTGATAAGCCAGCAGCCTCGAGTTCGTGGCGAGCTTCTTCTTCCGTTTTGCCGAACGCCAGAGCGGCACTCTGCGCAAAGCAGTTAGCAAGCAGCGGTGCCTGGTGGCCGGGTAATGGGTAGTCGCTCAGTGCCGTGGCAATAAAGTCACAGGGCACCAGCCAACCGCCTTGATGCAGCAGCTGGAAGAACGCATGCTGACCATTGGCACCAATCTCTCCCCAGACGATGGGGTTGGCCTGGCAGGTGAGTGACTGACCGTCACGGTTGACGGTCTTGCCGTTCGATTCCATTTCCAGCTGCTGTAAATAGCCGGGCAGATGGCGCAGTGATTCGTTATACGGCACGATCGCAGACGTGTGTGCACCGAGAAAATTGGTGTTCCAGATGCCGAGCAGTGCTAGGAGTACCGGCAGATTTTCTTTGAGCGGCGCTGCGCAGAAGTGCTGGTCCATGGCTTGCGCGCCAGCCAGCAGCCGCTCGAAGCCGCTCATGCCAATGCTGATAGCTAAAGGTAAGCCGACTGCGGACCACAGCGAGTAACGTCCACCCACCCAATCCCACATTGGCAGCACCTGCGCGGGCGGGATGCCGAACTCGGCGGCTCGCTCAGGGTGCGTCGACACGGCAACAAAATGTTTGGCCAGCGCTTCTTCTGATCCCGTATGTGCCAGCATCCAATTACGTGCGCTGCCAGCATTGATCATCGTTTCTTGCGTCGTAAATGTTTTGCTGGCGATGATGAACAGGGTGCTGCGGGGGTCCAGCGTCTCAAGCAGCGGCGCTAAATGTGCGCCATCCAGATTCGACACATAATGAACATGTAGCCCCGGATGGGCGAAAGCCGACAGCGCCCAGGTAGCCATCTTCGGGCCAAGATCCGAGCCGCCGATGCCGATGTTGACGACGTGACGAATCGTTTCACCGCTGTAGCCTTCCCAGTTGCCGCTCCGTAGTTTTTCGACAATTTCGGCCATCTGGGTGCGCACTTTGCGCACATCGGGCATGACATCGTAGCCTGAGGCTGGAAATGCGGTTTCTTCAAGGTGTCTAAGCGCGGGATGAAGTACGGCACGCTCTTCGCTGACATTAATCTGCTCACCTGCAAAAAGGCGTTCACGCCAGCCAGTGACATTGGTGTCTTCTGCGAGCGTTACCAGTGCATCCAGCACTTCGCCGTCCAGCCGCTGCTTGGAGAAATCCAGCAACAGATCGTTGGTACGGATGGAAAAGTCCTTGAATCGCTGCGGGTTGGCAGCGAACAGTTCGCGCAGATGTGTCTTGGCGAGGCGGTCGCGCGCTTGGCTCAGGCGCGTCCATGCCGGTGTTTGAGTAATGTCTTGGCTCATGATGCGATCCGGTTAAACAGCCACTGGTGCCGGGATATGTGGATGCGGTTTATAGCCTTCCAGCGTAAAGTCCTCAAAACGGAAGGCATAGAGATCTTTAACGGTCGGATTAATGCGCATTACTGGGAGCTGGCGTGTATCGCGGCTGAGTTGAAGCTTGGCCTGTTCCAGGTGGTTGCTGTAGAGGTGTGCGTCGCCCAGGGTGTGAATGAACTCACCGGGGCGATAGCCGCATACCTGCGCAATCATCATGGTGAGTAGGGCGTAGGAAGCGATGTTGAAAGGCACGCCGAGAAAGATGTCTGCACTACGCTGGTAGAGCTGGCAGGATAAACGTGGGCGCTGATCGGCATCGCCTGGAGCGGGTGGCGCGACATAAAACTGGAAAAGAGCGTGACAGGGTGGCAGTGCCATACGGTCGACTTCGCCCGGGTTCCAGGCGCACACCAGGTGGCGGCGCGAGTCTGGGTTGTTTTTGAGGCCGTCGACGAGTTGTGTGATTTGGTCAATCGTACGGATGGCGGGTGGTGCACCATCCTCGCCGGGCACAACGGTTTCCCAGCGGCGCCATTGTTTGCCGTATACCGGGCCTAGCTCGTCGTTTTCGTCTGCCCAGTCGTCCCAGATCGAGACGCCGTTTTCTTTGAGATAGGCAATGTTGGTGCTGCCTTGCAGGAACCACAGTAATTCGTGAATGATCGAACGTAGATGAAGCTTTTTGGTGGTGAGAACGGGAAACCCCTCTTCGAGATCAAAGCGCATCTGCCAGCCGAACACCGAGCGCGTGCCCGTGCCTGTGCGGTCGGTTTTAACGTGGCCATGATCCAGCACGTGCTGCATGAGGTTCAGGTAAGTCTGCATACGGAAACCCGTTATCTAGTTTTTGAGCTATTTTTAAGGTGAATCAACCCTATAATCATCGCATATAACCCTTGAGAAACTTCCAATATGGCTGCGATCAACCCGCGTACGCGCTCAACTTCTGCTGTAACAAAGTCGTTGTCCCCGAATTGGCAACCGGTGTTGCCGCGGGTCGTTCTGGAGAGCGGCAAACTAAAAGACAGTGTACTCAATGGGTTATCGCATGTGGTGGTCTTGTTCCCCGCGTCGTTGCTGGCGAGCGGAATTTTGCCCGCAAGCTTGCACGGATCAGGATTGCTAAAACAGGTGTTGGCAAGACAGCGCAAAAAACCCGCTGCATTGTTAAGAGTCACTGTGAGTGCCGGAAAAACGCCGGTAGAACCCTTGCTACCAGAAGCGACCTTATCGGGAGGCGGGTTAGTTCATTGGGTGGCCCTCGATCCTGATGCCTTTGCCTTTTTGCGTCACCAGTAATTACGCCAGGCTTTGGGCGGGCTATTAGCCGAACAACCGGCTCGTCTGGATGTGGTGATCCATGGCTCTGCCGGTTTTGTGGCATGTGCCATGCCCGACGCGGCTTATGTTGCAGCGGTGAATCGTGCTGCTTTACCTAAAACGGTGGCCATCGAAAAACCGGCAAAAATAACGGGTGTTGCTAAACCAACGAAGTTGTCTGAAGTGCGTTTATGGGTAGGCCCGCGTGACCAGGCATTCCTCAAAACATTGTTGGCGAATACGATGGCCAAAGCACAGGCCAATACATTGACCCGGGCTTTGTGTGTATTGCCGCCGAACCAACTGACCCCGGGCTCATTACGTGCGCTGATACCTTCTCAGATCAAGGGCTTGGGTATTCGTTGTGATACCTATGACGTATCGCAATTGAAAAAAATGAAGGCCAGCGCATTTCTGGCGGTGGCTCAAGGTAGCCCGGAACAAGACGCGGCCATTGTGCACCTGAGTTATGCGCCTAAAGTTAAACCCGTAAAACGGGATCCGAAAGATAAGTCGGCATCGGCGCCGTTGCCGCATGTGGCGCTGGTCGGGAAAGGTATCTGCTTTGATACCGGTGGACATAATCTAAAGCTGGCCCGTTATATGGCGGGAATGCACGAAGACATGGCCAGTGCGGCGGTGGTGCTATCGGTAATTCAGGCAGCCGCACAGTTGCAATTGCCAGTTAAGTTGGATGCATGGCTGGCGCTGTCGCGCAATGACATCGGCCCGGGCGCCTATCGCCAGGGTGATGTGGTTACTGCGCTGAATGGCCGCATAATTGAGATTGTGCATACCGATGCAGAAGGGCGCATGGTGCTGGCTGATACATTGACGTTGGCTTCTGCGGCGAAGCCGGATGTGGTGCTGGATTTTGCGACGCTCACCGGCAGCATGACTACTGTATTGGGCAACCGAATGAGCGGTTTCTTTGCCACGCAACGTCTTTTAGGCAAGCGACTGGAAGAAGCCGGTGCGGTTGCGGGCGAGCGGTTGATGCCATTTGTTATGCCGGATGACTACGATAGCGCCCTGGACAGCCAGGTGGCCGATATCAAGCAGTGCACACTGGATGGCGAGGCGGATCATATTCTGGCCGCGCGCTTCTTAAATCTGTTTGTAGGGGATGTCACCTGGATGCACCTTGACTTGTCAGCTGCTACCTGCAAAGGGGGGTTGGCTGCTGTGGCCACCGATACGACCGGCTTTGGTGCAGCGTTGACACTCGAGTTTCTGCAATCGCTCGTGGCTAAGGGCTTACTAGGATCTTCCCCGGCGTTTTGAGGTCAGTCTTCGCCGCCCTCTTCGTTCGTGGTTTCGGCCTCGGTTGGTGCGGTTTCCTGTAGTGATTTGAGCAACTGGAAGATGGCGCGATAAGCCTTGGGTGGCTTGTTTTCTGCCTGTTCTTTCAGCGCATTGCGGCGGAGTGTACGTAGTGCTGACACATCCAGATCAGGGTGTTCGTTTTTCAGGGTGGTAATGATCGACTCATCGGCCAGCAGCTTTTCACGTTGCTTTTCCAGCGCGTGAAAGCGGGCATTGGCTTTGTTCGAAACGCCATCCAGTTCATCCAGCATCTCCTGAATCGGCTCAATGTCGACGTCACGCATGAGTTTGCCGATGTACTGTATTTGCCGACGCAGCGCACCGAAGGAGGAAGTCCGTTTGGCCTCCCGAACGGCATCAGCCAGCGTCTCCGGTATATCCAGCTTCTTCAGGTGGTCGTTCCCTACACCGACCAGGCGTTTCCCCAACTCTTGTAGGGAGTCTGATTCTTCCTTGGCCTTCGTCTTGCTGGGTCGGCGCGACAGCGTCTTGGGCTCCGGTTCGGCGTTGACGACTTCCTGGCCCTGACGGGTGTGAAAGTGACTAGGCGGTTTGCTGGCGTGAAAAGGCATGATTTTCTATCGTTCTGCTGATTCGATGCGGTGGGTGTTTTGCCGCTATCATACCAACCGAATACAAAACATGTGATGATTACCCATGACGACTCACGCCGTAGACGTTTCACCGAACGATCATTTATTTGCCTATACCCATGAAGCACTGTCCCGGATTGCCACGGACGTGATTGCTCTGGCCAAAGGGGGCGGCGCTTCTGCCTCTGAGGTAGAGATTTCGGAAGGCTTTGGCCAGAGCGTTAATGTGCGCCAGGGAGAGGTAGAAACGATCGAGCATCATCGTGATAAACAGGTCAGCGTGACGGTCTACCTCGGGCAACGCAAAGGCTATGCATCGACGAGCGATTTTTCAGGGGAAGCCTTGCAGGCCACGGTGCGTGCGGCATTGGATATTGCCCGTTTTACCGCAGAAGACCCCTGTGCGGGTTTACCCAAAGTCGAACAGCTCATGCTGGGCCCGGTGCCCGATCTGGATCTGTTTCACCCCTGGACGCCATCAGTAGAAACAGCCGTGAATCTGGCGCGCGAATGTGAAGCCGCCGGGTTGGCGTATTCGTCAGCGATTCAGAACTCGGAAGGCGCATCGGTATCGACGCACCAGGGTCATTTTGTTATGGCGAACAGCCTTGGTTTTCTGGGCGGTTACCCAACCAGCCGGCATAGTATCGGGTGTGTTCTGATCGCAACTGATGCGCAAGGGATGCAGCGTGATGACTGGTATGAATCGGTGCGTGCCGCAACGCAGTTTCCACCGGCAGGAGACATTGGGTTAAAAGCGGCGAAGCGTGCGGTCGCACGGCTCGGCGGGCGCCAGTGCCCTACCGGCGAAGTACCGGTGATTTTTGAAGCGCCTATTGCATCGACCATTATGGGAAGCATGGTGCATGCGGCTTCCGGCGGCGCGTTGTATCGCAAGAGTTCGTTTCTGGAAGGCGCTTTGGGTACAAAAATTTTGCCCGATTTTGTGGTGTTAGAAGAGCGTCCACTCTTACGTGGCGGCCAATCGAGTGCGCCGTTTGATGGCGACGGATTGGCAACGCATGACCGGGATGTGGTTCGCGGCGGTGTGCTCGAAGGTTATTTTCTATCGGTTTACAGTGCCCGCAAACTGGGTATGGCGCCAACCGCTAATGGCGGTGGCAGCCACAATCTTTTTCTGCGTGATACACGGACGGCGCACCCGGATCTCCAGTCGCTGATGAAGACCATGGGTCGCGGGTTATTGGTGACCGAACTTCTAGGGCAAGGGGTCAATTACGTGAACGGAGATTATTCACGTGGCGCGGCCGGTTTCTGGATCGAAAACGGTGAGATTGCCTATCCCGTAGAAGAAATCACCATCGCAGGCAACCTCAAAGACATGATGCAGGGCATCGTGGCTATTGCCGAAGACCGGTTGAGCCGGAGTGCCAAACAATCCGGCGCTATTCTGATGGATCGCATGATGGTGGCGGGCGCTTGATGCGCTGTTGTATCGTCCGTCACGGAGAGACTCCCTGGAACGCGGATCGCCGCTTGCTGGGCCATCAGGATATTCCGCTGAACGCCTTAGGTTTGGTGCAGGCAGAAGCAGCTGGCCAGTATTTGCAACGACGTCATCAGGCAACGCTATTCTCTGCCGTGGTGAGCAGCGACCTGTTGCGCGCCCGACAAACGGCTGATGCTGTTGCCGATGCTCTGGGGTTGTCAGTGCAGGCCGAACCGGCCTTGCGTGAGCGCCATTATGGACAGTTCGAGGGCAAGACACCTGCGGAGGCTGAAATCTTTCAAGCAGATGCTTACGCAGCACTGGTCAGTTGTGCAGATCTGATGGCCGCCCCCGGCTCGGCCGAACCTTTGCAAGCCATGCTTGAGCGCATAGAGCTTTGTTTATTCGATCTTGCGCGGGTTTATGCCGATCAATCGGTTGTTATTGTTACCCACGGGGGCGTTCTAGACCTCTTGTACCGTCGCGCCATGGGGCGCGCTCTGACAGGACCTAGAGATGCGCCAATCCCCAATGCCGGCCTGAATTGGCTTGATATTGAGGCTGAAGCCCAGGGTTTGCACTGGACAATGGTGGCCTGGGGCGAAACCGAGCATCTAACAGGCGCCAGCCGCGACGAAATCCTATAAAATCACGGCCTTGGCTAGCGTTGGCCGTTGCCAAAGCCACCGATTTACGTTTTCTCCGATTTTGATTGAATCCCGAGGTTTCTTATGTTCTCTGCCCGCGACACCCTCCAGCAAGTTGATCCCGAACTGTGGCAAGCCATTCAGGCGGAAGATCGCCGCCAGGAAGATCATATTGAACTGATCGCTTCGGAAAACTACGTGTCCTACGCCGTTATGCAGGCGCAGGGTTCGCAGTTGACCAATAAGTACGCTGAAGGCTATCCTGGCAAGCGTTATTACGGTGGTTGCGAACACGTTGATATGGTTGAACAGATTGCGATTGATCGCCTGAAGGCATTATTCGGTGCCGATGCCGCCAATGTTCAGCCAAACTCGGGTTCGCAAGCCAACCAGGCCGTGCTGATGGCCTTTGCCAAGCCAGGTGACACCATTATGGGTATGAGCCTGGCCGAAGGTGGCCACCTCACTCACGGTATGCCACTGAATATGTCGGGCAAGTGGTTCAATGTTGTGTCCTACGGCCTGAACGAAAAAGAAGAGATTGATTACGACCAGGTTGAAAAGCTCGCACGTGAACATAAACCACGCATCATCGTGGCCGGCGCCTCGGCCTATGCCCTACGCATCGATTTTGAACGTTTTGCCAAGATCGCCAAAGAAGTCGGCGCCATCATGTGGGTTGATATGGCGCATTACGCTGGCTTGATCGCAGCGGGTTACTATCCGAACCCGGTGCCGCACGCTGACGTCGTCACCACGACAACGCACAAGACGCTGCGCGGTCCGCGTGGTGGGGTGATTCTGATGAAGGCTGAGCATGAAAAGGCCATCAACTCGGCCATCTTCCCGGGTCTGCAAGGCGGCCCGCTGATGCATGTGATTGCTGCCAAGGCAACCGCTTTCAAAGAAGCGGCTACCCAGGGTTTCAAGGATTATCAGGAACAGGTGATCAACAATGCGCGCGTTATGGCGCGTGTGCTGGGTGAAGAGCGTGGTCTGCGTGTGGTGTCGGGTCGTACCGAGAGCCACGTCTTCCTGCTCGATTTGCGCAATAAGAACATCACCGGTAAAGAAGCCGAAGCCGCTCTGGGCCGCGCGCACATCACCGTGAATAAGAACGGCATCCCGAACGATCCACAGAAACCATTTGTGACTTCGGGTATCCGTATCGGTTCGCCGGCCATGACCACCCGTGGTTTCACCGAGATCGAAGCCGAGCAGATCGCGCATCTGATCGCGGACGTGCTGGATGCGCCGAACGACGAAGCCGTGCTGGCCAAGGTGCGTGAGCAGGTGTCGGCACTGTGCAAGCGTTTCCCGGTTTGCGGCCAGTAAGTGCCAACTGATTAGGACGCGGCGCGATGAAGTGCCCATTCTGTAGCGCGGACGGTACTACCGTCGTAGAAACGCGCGAGTCGGAAGAGGGTCACATCGTCCGCCGTCGCCGCCGCTGCGGTCAGTGCGAGAAACGTTTTACGACGCACGAGCAGGCGGAGATTCAGTTCCCGTTTATCGTTAAACGGAATGGGTCGCGTACCGAATTCAGCCACGACAAGCTCGCGGCATCCTTGCAGCTTGCTTTACGCAAACGCCCTGTAACGGCAGAGGCGATTGATGCAGCCATCTCGCGTATTGAAGAGCGTTTGCTGTCGCTAGGTGAGCGAGAAGTCACGTCGCAGCAAGTGGGCGAATTGGTGATGCGCGAGCTTAAAAAAATCGACAAGGTCGCTTACGTCCGTTTTGCATCGGTCTATCGCAACTTCACCGACATTGATGAATTCTCCGAAGTGATTCGCGAGATCTCGCCGGTCGCCTGACCGACGATCAGAGAAACGGGTTATGCCCGAATCAACAATTCATACACCCAACGCCGCTGATAGTGCCTGGATGGCACGTGCTTTGCAGCTGGCGGTGAAGGGGCTTTACACCACAGGTGTTAGCCCGCGTGTTGGCTGCGTGCTGGTTAACAACAATCAGATGATTGGTGAAGGGTGGCACGAACGCTCGGGCGAAGGGCATGCCGAAGTGATGGCGTTGCGCGATGCTGCTGCGCGGGGATACAACCCTCAAGGTGCAACAGCGTATGTGACGCTAGAGCCTTGTTCGCATCACGGCAAAACCCCGCCGTGTGCCGAGGCTTTGATTAAAGCCGGAGTCAGTCGCGTGGTGGCGGCGATGGAAGATCCGAACCCTTTAGTGGCAGGCAAGGGCTTTGCGTTATTGCAAGCGGCAGGCATTGCGGTTGCAGCAGCGCTGATGGCCGCAGAAGCAGAGGCGCTCAATGTGGGTTTTGTAAAACGCATGCGTCAGGGGTTACCCTGGGTGCGCCTCAAGATGGCCGGTAGTCTGGATGGTCGTAGTGCCTTAGCTAACGGCCAGAGCCAATGGATCACCGGGCCTGAGGCACGCATGGATGGACATCGTTTTCGTGCGCGTGCGCAGGCCATTATCACAGGTGTCGGCACACTGATCGCTGACGACCCCTTGCTCACCGTGCGAGATGTGTCGGCGCCCATCGGTCAAACCGGCCAGCCAGTGCCGTTGGCATCAGCGTTGCGCGTGGTGGTCGATAGTCACCTGCGTACGCCCATCACCGCAAAAATTCTGCAGGGCGGTTGTTTGGTGGCTACCGCAGAAACTAATCCCGAAAAAACGGCGGCCTTGCAAGCGGCAGGCGCAGAGGTGGTTTGCCTTCCTGATGCCAACGGCCGTGTTGATTTGAAAGTCCTACTGGAGTTTTTGGCGCAGCGTGGCGTTAATGAAGTCCACGTTGAGGCAGGCCCGCGCCTGAGTGGTGTATTCCTCAAAGCTGGGCTGGTTGATGAGTTAGTGGTTTATATGGCACCCAGCATTCTGGGTAGCGATGCACGTGGCTGGTTTGATGATTTAGCACTCAATACGCTGGATCAGAGAATAAAGCTTGTATTCAAGGATGTACTGATGATCGGTGCTGCTTTTCGGATCGTGGCGATGCCGGTGCAATAGGGATTGCAGTCACTCAGCGTGGGCTAATCGCTAGCCGGATGGCGGCCATTGCAAAGACGCTAGCAAAGATAATTCGGGCGACCTTTTGTCCCGTGCGTGAGCCCGAAAAATGATGAGCAATCCCAGATGAGGCAAGCACGTAAAACACATCGAAGATGGCGCCCAGGGCAACGAGAATAGTGCCAAAGAATAGATATTGCTCGAATAGGTTGCCCGTTGGTGTAATGAATTGCGGCAGCAGAAGGGCGCAAAACATTAATGCTTTGGGATTTAAAAGGTTAGTCAGGAATCCTTGCCTCAGGGCACGAACGCTTAGCTGGTGATGGGCCATTAGGGTTGCACCGTTTGCTTTTGGCGTGCGTAGAAGTCGCCAGGCAAGCCAGCATAGATAGGCAGCACCCACCCACCGGACGGCATCAAACAGCAGGGGATGTGCGATGAACAGGGCAGCCAAACCCAGGGCTGCCAGCGTTACGTGAAGTGCGCGCGACAACGCGAGACCAACCGCCACCATGAGTCCGTTATATCGACCCCCAAAAGCAGAGGTAGATAAAATAAGCGCCATATCAGGGCCGGGCAGCAGGTAGACAGCAACCAGCGCGGCGATAAAAACGTAAATATCAGAAGATGCAATCATCTGTGATACCTATCAGTCGTTACAGGCAGGGCATGCAGGGTCGGGCTGCACGAGAGCCGAAGACCAGACCCCGGATAAGGCATCGTATCGTTGCAGCAATCCAGAGGCAGGCGTGCCAAAACTGGTAAGAAGCTTGATGGCTTCTACGGCCTGCATGCAGCCGATTACACCCGTGATTGGCGCTAGAATGCCGGTGGTAGCACAACGTAGATCGTCGTCAGCGCTGTCTTCCGGGTAGAGGCAAGCGTAGCAGGGCGCATCAGTCTGCCGCGGATTCATCACAAACAGTTGCCCGGTGAGCTTGATGGCAGCCCCCGAGATGAGCGGGGTTTGGGTAGTCAGACAGGCACGATTCAGCGCATAGCGCGTGGTGAAGTTATCGCTGCAATCCAGCACGACATCGGCTTCAGCGACGGCGTTAATTAAGGCGTTACCCTCGAGTCTGGGCAACAGAAGAACCTCGCACTCAGAGTTAACCGTGTGCAGGGCTTCAGCGGCACTCTGGGTCTTACATTGGCCAATCCGGGATTCGGTATGCAGAGTCTGGCGTTGGAGACTACTGAGGTCAACCGTGTCGCCATCGGCAATGCTGAGGGTGCCTACACCGGCGCTGGCCAGATAAATCGCTGCTGGCGAACTAAGACCGCCGGCCCCAATAATGAGCACATGGCTGGCCAGGAGCTTCTCCTGGCCTTCAATGCCGATTTCATCGACCAGAATATGCAGGCTATAGCGCAGCAGTTGCTGGTCGTTCATCACGGCTTACTGGGCAGGTTTGGCCGTCTTATCACCAGCCGCAGCAGCATCCGTGGTTGCTTTTGCCTCCTTGCTTACGGGTGCCGGCGGTTTACCGCCGAGGCGTTTGATGGCTTCAACAAACTGACGGTCTTTAGCCGTTGTGTAGTCTGCAATGGCAAGACCCGGGTCGTTGTCCTCATCCTTGGCGCTGTTCTTACCGTTTTTGCCACTGGGCTTATCCGTATCCGGTTTGTTGTTCTTGGCTGCTTTATCGTTCTCGTTGATCAAGTGACCACCCAGATCGGCTTCGCGTAGGCCGTTTTTCTTGGCGCCGGGGACTTCTTCTACTTCAACATCCGGTTCGATACCCTTGGCCTGAATCGAGCGACCTTTCGGTGTGTAATAGCGTGCGGTAGTGATTTTGATGGCGGTATTGCCCGGCAACGGCAGCACGGTCTGAACCGAACCCTTACCAAAGGTCTGGGTGCCGAGTACGGTAGCGCGCTTGTAATCCTGAAGCGCGCCGGCCACGATTTCTGAGGCCGAAGCCGAGCCGCCGTTTACGAGCACAATCATTGGTACGGTTTTAATGCCGTTGGGTAGATTGCGCAGTTCATCTTCGCGGCCATGCTGATAGTCCTCTGGTTTGGTATAGAACTTATGCTTGGCGTCTGGGGCGCGGCCATCGGTAGAAACCACCAGCTCATCGGCGGGGAGGAAAACGGCAGAGACGCCAACGGCGGCATTGAGCAGGCCGCCCGGGTCATTCCGCAGATCAAGAATCAGACCCTTGAGCGGGCCGTTCTTATAAAGTTGGTTGACGGCATTGACCAAAGCGCTCGTGGTGTTTTCCTGGAACTGGGTTATGCGCACATAACCGTAGCCCGGTTCGAGCATTTTGAATTTGACCGACTGAACCTTGATGACTTCGCGTGTGAGCGTCACGATCAGAGGCTTGGTTGCGCCTTTTCGTGCAATCGTCAGGGTCACTTGCGTCTTAGGTTTGCCGCGTAGCTTTTTAACGGCTTCGTTCAGTGTCAGACCCTTGACCGAGGTGTCGTCGATCTTGGCGATCAGGTCGCCGGTTTTTAGGCCTGCGCGGGCAGCAGGTGTGTCTTCAATCGGCGCAATGACTTTAACAAAGCCATCTTCCATGCCCACTTCAATGCCCAGGCCGCCGAATTCACCATGTGTGCCAACCTGGAGCTCTTTGAAGGCTTCTGCATCGAGGTACGTGGAATGCGGGTCCAGATTGGAGACCATGCCGGAGATGGCATTGTTGATGAGCTTTTTATCCTCAATCGGTTCTACGTAGCCTTGTTTGATGGCATTAAAGACTTCGGCAAACGTACGCAAATCCTGGATCGGCAGGCCAGCCGTCTGACTAGGTGTTGCCGCTTTTTCGGCAAAAGCGGGTAACTGCAATGCAATAAGGACGCCTGCCATCACGCCCACCAGACCCACGCTGGCCGTGCGCATCCAACCGGGCTTGGCCTGTTTGGATGTGGGATCGGTCGGAGGGATCTGGCTAGGCATGTTGGCGGTTCCTGTTGTCGTCAAAAGACGGCGATTATTTCTTGGCAGCTTGCTGTTCAACGGCAGCAGCAGCGGCAGCAGCCGTTTCTTGGTCGCCCAGGTAGTAGCTACGGATTGGCTTGAGCGTTTCATCATCAAGCTCGTAGACCAGCGGGATGCCCGTTGGAATGTTCAGTTCAACGATGTCGGCATCTGAAATGTTGTCCAGATATTTGACCAGCGCGCGGATCGAATTGCCGTGAGCCGCGACGATGACGCTCTTGCCGGACTTAACGGCTGGCGCAATCGTGCTTTCCCAGAATGGGACGAAGCGGGCGACGGTGTCTTTCAGGCATTCGGTCATGGGCAGCTCTTTTTCGGTCAGGCCCGAGAAAGATTCGCCATAGCGGGCGTCGAAACGCGGATGGCGTGGGTCGTCGAATTCCAGTGCAGGAGGTGACGTGTCGTAGCTACGACGCCAGACCAACACCTGATCGTCACCATATTTGGCAGCGGTTTCAGCTTTATTCAGACCCTGCAGCGCACCATAGTGACGTTCATTCAGGCGCCAGTTGCGTTGGATCGGAATCCAGAGGCGGTCTATTTCTTCGAGCGCAAGCCACAATGTACGCATCGCGCGCTTAAGTACCGATGAGTAAGCCTGGTCAAATTCGAAACCAGCTTCTTTCATCAAGCGACCCGCTTGCTTGGCCTCTTCGATGCCTTTTTCGGTCAGATCGACATCGGTCCAACCCGTGAAACGGTTTTCTTTATTCCACGAAGATTCGCCGTGGCGGAGCAGCACAATTTTTTTCATAGGGATAATTTTCCATTCATCCGGTATAACTGAACCAGTCCGCTATTCTATAATGCCGGAGGCGCTGACTCTAGGTGCTTAGTCCTTGACTTTGAATTTTCTGGAAAAAACATGAATTTCTTTCTTCAGCCAACAAATCTCGGCCTTTTGGCGATTGCGGTGATTTCAGGTGCGCTGCTGGTGCGCCAGGTGGTTCAGCCCGGCGGCAAAAATGTGTCGCCTCAGGCAGCGATTGCCCTGACAGACAAAGAGGGCGGCGTCTTGATCGATGTTCGCGAAGAACATGAAATTGCGGTCGGACACATTCAAGGCAGCCAGTTCATTCCGCTCAAAGAGTTGCCTAACCAGCTGACTAAATTGGAAAAATACCGAAAAAAACCGGTGGTGGTTTGTGCAGCCGGACAACGTTCTGCGGCAGCCTGTCGTTTGCTGAGCAATGCGGGATTTGAAGATGTGTGCCAGATCGAGGGCGGCATTCAGGCTTGGGAAAAGGCTGGTTTGCCACTTAAGCGGGGTAAAGCCCCTGCTAAGGCTTAAGGTACGCTATGCCTCAAGTATTGATGTATTGCACAGCGGTTTGCCCGTTTTGCGTTCGCGCTGAGCAGTTGCTGAACAGCAAAGGGGTCACCGAGATTGAAAAAATCCGGATTGATCTTAATCCGGAAGAGCGTGACGCGATGATGGCGCGGACTAATCGTCGGACTGTTCCACAGATTTATATCGGCGACATGCACGTGGGCGGATTTGATGATCTGGCTGCGTTGGATCGGGCTGGTGGCCTGGATCCCCTACTTAAATAATTTCTCATTTTCTGACAAGGATTTTCATTATGGTCGATAACGAGCAGAGCACTGAAGCACAAGCGGTAGATCAACAGGCACCGGCACAACCGATGTTTGCCATCGAGAAGTTGTATGTACGGGATATGTCGCTCGAAGTGCCTGGTGGTGCAGAAGTGTTCCTGCAACAGCAAGCGCCAGAGGTTGGTGTTCAGTTCAAGACCGCCTTTACGCAACTGAGTGCCGATGCGTTTGAAGGCATTCTGCAAGTCACTGTTACCGCTAAGGCAGAGAACAAGGTTTACTTTCTGATCGAATTGCAACAGGCGGGTATTTTCCGCGTTTCGGGCATCCCTGAAGAGGCGCTGCGTCCATTCCTTGGTTCGGCCATTCCAAATGTGCTGTTCCCTTATGCACGCGAAGCGGTTTCGGATGCGTCCACGCGTGCTGGCTTCCCGCCAGTGGTGCTGCAACCGGTAAACTTTGATGCCAAGGCAGAAGCCGAGCAGCAGCCAGCAGCTGGTGAAGTTGAAGCGCCGGCAACTGTTCAGTAATTGATCCACCAGGAAAAGCCCATGAACCAGGCCACCAGAACGAAACTCCAGATAGGCGTGCTCGCTGCAGGCGCCTGGGGGACCGCGCTGGCGGCTAATTGGGCACAGCGACACCAGGTAACCATCTGGGCGCGCGAAGCTGAAGTGGTCGAAAGCATTAATGAAACGCATATCAACAAACGTTTCTTGCCGAACATTGCGTTGCCAGTGGCATTGCGAGTGACAGTTGATCTAGCCACGCTGCAAGGTTCTGATGTGCTGGTGCTGGCAACGCCGGTAGCGGGTTTGCGCAGTACGCTCGTGGCGTTGCAGGCGCTGTATGCGGATCAGCCTTTGCCGCCGCTGGTGTGGGTATGTAAAGGCTTTGAGCCACAAACAGGGTTGTTGCCACATCAGGTGGTCCGCGATGTGCTTGGCGATGTGCCAGCCGCTGCACTATCCGGCCCGAGTTTTGCACAGGAAGTAGCTAAGGGCTTGCCAACGGCCGTAACGCTCGGGTCGGCCAATCTGGGCCTGGCAGAGCAGCTGGCAGACTGGCTGCATACATCGAACCTACGTCTTTATGCGTCAGGTGATGTCGTTGGTGTAGAGGTTGGTGGCGCTGTTAAAAACGTTTTAGCGATTGCGACTGGTATCTCGGATGGACTATCTCTGGGACACAATGCCCGTGCGGCGCTGATGACGCGTGGCTTGGCTGAAATCGCGCGGTTGTGTGAGCGTTTGGGCGGTCAGCGTGAAACGTTGATGGGTCTGGCCGGTCTGGGCGATCTGATTCTGACTTGTACGGGTGATTTGTCGCGTAACCGTCAGGTAGGCTTGGCGCTGGGTTCAGGTAAAACCCTACAAGAAACACTTGATGCCTTGGGGCATGTGGCTGAAGGCGTGGGCACGGCGCGGGAGGTAGCGCTCTTATCCGTTGAGCTATCGATGGATATGCCTATCGCGCGTGCGGTTGCCGCCGTGATTGCGGGTGAACTGGCGGCAAAAGATGCAGTAACCCAACTGATGAGTCGGGCACAGCGCGCCGAATAAGCTGTTTTTAAAACCGGTGTTTAAATGGCGCCGATAAAGCCGTTCTGGCGCCACATTTCAAATACGACAATCGATGCCGAATTGGCTAGATTCAAACTGCGGATATCTTGGCGCATCGGTATGCGTAGCCGGTGGTTGTTGTCAAAAGTTGCCAGAATTTCCGGGGGGAGACCTTTGGTTTCGCAGCCAAGAACAATGACATCATCCGGCTGAAATTTAACCTCATGGTAAGGTCGACTACCTTTTGTCGTCATGGCAAAAAATCGGCGTGGAGATTCTTCAGGTTGATTATCGTTAAGTTTTTTCAGGCAGCTTTTCCAATCGTCATACACCTGTAGGAATGCCTGATCGTGATAATCCAGTCCGGCACGGCATAACGAGCGATCATCGACGTCAAAGCCCAGCGGGCGTACCAGATGAAGTTCGAAACCGGTTGCAGCAGAAAAGCGGATGAGATTGCCGGTATTGGGTGGAATTTCCGGGTGAACCAGGACGATGGCGGGGCGGCGTTGAGTAGGTGTCATATCTGTTTAATTAAGGCGGCCCGGTTCGGGTGTGCGGGCAATCACGGCGACATCAACGCGGCGGCCGCCGGCGTGTCGTAGTGCTTCGGCGCAGGCCGAAAGGCTTGCGCCGGTTGTCAGCACATCACCAATGAGCAGAATCCTGGTATCCGGAAGGGGGTTGGGGCAGGCAAATGCCCCGCGCAGATTGGACCAGCGTTCATGACGATGCAGGCCAGCCTGTGGCGCGGTATCGTAAATACGGATCAGGCTATTGGAAGACCAGGGTATGTCGAGATAACTGGAGAGATGCCGCGCAATTTCGGCAGCCTGGTTGAAGCCGCGTGCTTTAAGATGGTTTGTATGGAGTGGCATGGGGATAATCAGGTCAGGTTGCTCAACGCCAGGTTTCATCTCCCATCGGTTTTTAAGTGCCTGCGCCAGGCGCTGGCTAAAAAAACCGGCCAGGTAAAGATGGTGCCCGTACTTGAAATCCTGGATCAGGGCATCGACTGGAAAGCTATAAGACCAGGCAGCGACTGCAGTGTCGAAAGCCGGGGAGTGATGCGCACAATCTGGGCAGGCGATCTGCATGCCGATTGAATTTGACTGAGCGGCAGTGCGCAGCGTGGGCACTGAAGCTCACTGGGAACAGGTAAATCAGCCGTGCAGGCGGCGCACACAGGCGCGTTAGCACTGGCCAGGGGCCGCAGAGCATGCAGTTCTGTGGAAGCAGCAGGCGCCCCAGAACCTCGCCAGCTGCTCTAAATGCGTGACGCAGGCGATGTGCCAGAGATTCGGAAGGGGTCGTGGGCAAGGGGGCTTCGTTCAACGCAGGATTTAGGGGTAATTCAGCTAGGTTTGGGTGCTTCGGGCATAATTATGCCTTTATTTAGCAATCTACCTCTAATTGAGAGGTTTCCTATGCAAACAGAGACGATCCCCCTGAATTTTGTACCGCCACGCGCCAAAAAAACGCGGCTAACCAAGCCGTCAACGGCACTGGACGTTGGTCGACCGACGCAGTGCTGGCGCTGGTTGAAATGCCTTTCATGGCGCTATTGGCTAAAGCACATGCAGTGCATGCAGAACACTTCGATGAAAACGCTGTGCAGCGTTTGACCTTGCTCACAATCAGCGCGCTACGACATCAATCTGGAACGCGAAGCGTTGTTATCTATGGATGAGGTGATTGCTGCAGCGAAAGCTGCTAAAGCGGCAAGCTCGTCGCGCTTCTGCATGGGCGCCGCCTGGCGTGGCCCAAAGGATAAGGACCTCGATAAGGTTGTCGATATGGTGCAGGAAGTTAAGGCACTGGGCCTGGAAACCTGTGTCACGCTCGGTATGCTGAAACCGGGGCAGGCTGAAAAGTTGGTGACAGCAAGCCTAGACTACCACAACCATAATCTGGATACCGATGCCGAATTTTACGGTGAGGTCATTAGTACACACACCCATGAAGATCGTCTCGATACCCTGGACCAGGTGCGTCAGGCAGGTATTCATGTGTGCTCGGGTGGCATTGTCGGTATGGGCGAAAATCGTAAAAACCGTGCCGCATTGATTGCGCAACTGGCGAACCTTGATCCGGTACCCATTAATAATCTGGTGCCGATTCCCGGTACGCCGATGGCCGGTGTTGATCCGGTCGATGGTATCGAGTTCGTACGCATGATCGCCGCCGCCCGTATTACGATGCCGACGTCTTGGGTCCGCCTGTCGGCTGGTCGTCAGGAAATGTCGGATGAGTTGCAAGCACTGTGCTTCTTTGCCGGCGCTAATTCGATTTTTTACGGCGAACAATTACTCACGACGGGAAACCCAGACACATCGCGTAATCAGAAATTGTTTGCCACGCTGGGCTTGAAGGGCGTCTGATGTCTACGGGGGAGGCACCCCGTTTCCGGCGTCACCGGATCCGCCGCGCTTTTGATCGTGCTGCGACAGGGTTTGGTGGGAGTGATTTCCTCTACCGGGAAATGGCTCGTCGTATGGGTGAACGTCTTGAAATGCTGCGCATCGAGCCTCGGCAGATTCTTGATGCAGGTTGTGGTCTGGGTGCGGATCGTCCGCTGCTCAGCCATCGTTATCCTGAAGCGCAGTGGTTGGGGGTGGATAGCAGCCAGGCAATGCTGATGGCCGGTCGGCGCGCAGATCTGGCGGCAAGTGGATTTTTCCGTCGACTGCTCAATCAGGGTCGAGGCGCCCAATCTATGCGTGTGGGCGCAGATCTCAACGCCCTACCGATTGCTCCTCAATCCATAGATTTCATCTGGTCTAATGCCGCGTTGCACTGGTTGGACGACGTGCCGGAAACCTTCCAGGAATTTAATCGTGTGTTACGGGTTGGCGGTTTGCTGATGTTTAGTCTATTCGGCCCGGACACCCTCAAGGAGTTGAGTCAGGCAACGCAAATGGTTGCGTCGGCCATGCGAATTGATCGAACCCAATCGTTTGTTGATATGCATGATGTGGGTGATATGCTGGTCAATAGCAGTTTTTCTGATCCGGTGATGGATATGGAAACCTTGACGCTGACTTATACCGATCCTTGGCAGGCGCTACGCGAATTAAAGAAAATGGGTTCCAGTGTGGCAACGTACTTTGTTCCTTCGGGACTGACGCACAAGCACTTCTGGGATCGGGTGATTGCGCACTGGCCTCGGAATAGTGACGGGCGTTATACGCTGACCTTTGAACTGGTGCAGGGACACGCCTGGAAGATGGCGCCAAAGCGGCATGCCGATGGTCGTGCGGTGGTGAACTTTATGCCAAAGCCAAACCGCCGCTAAGCGAATGCGGGATATCTTAGGGCAACTTGAAGCGGCTTGGTATGCATCGAGCACGGCATCGAAATGCCAAGCGGTAGATGCCTTAATACCGGCCTGCCTGACACTTTCTGATGATTACCGGTTGCCGGATGAGACCAGCGCAGTGCCTGACTGCAAAGACGTCGGACGACCAGATCAGGTGGTTTGTGTGCCACCCGAGTCGTTGCCGTTTCGCAAGGCCACAGATAAGGCTGGGCGAGTCGCTTTGCTGCATGCAATTGCGCACATCGAATTTAATGCCATTAATTTGGTGCTGGATGCTGCCTGGCGTTTCAAAGACCTGGGTGGTCTCTTTGTGCGGGACTGGATCGGGGTCGCCATTGAAGAGTGTTATCACTTCAAACTGATCGAAAGCCGTTTACAGGCATTGGGTGTTGCTTATGGCGATTTGCCAGCGCACGCGGGACTCTGGAATCTCGCCGAACAGACGTCGGAGGATGTGCTGGCACGGATGGCTTTGGTGCCACGTTTAATGGAAGCACGTGGGCTTGATGCCATGCCGCCGATTTTTAGAGCCTTTCAAGGCATTGGTGATAAGCCAATGCTGCGGGCGTTGTCTGTGATTGCACGAGATGAAGTCCGACATGTTGCTTTGGGAGACGTCTGGTTTCGCCAGATTTGCAAAGCGCAAGCATTAACCGTTTCGGACACCTATCAATCACTGATTGCCACCTATGGCGCGCCTAGGCCAAGGCCACCCTTGAATAAAGCGGCAATAAAAAAGGGCAGCACCCAGGCTGCCCTTTTTCTGGTCAAAGACCGAATTACTGACGCAGACCGGCAGCGTATTCAGCAACGGCAGCTATTTGCGGATCGGTCATCTTGGCAGCGATCGTGCGCATCACGGCTTCCGGATCGTTAGCACGGGTGCCTTCGCGGAACTGCTTCAACTGGGTGACGACATAGTCAGGATGTTGGCCAGCAAGTGATGGGTACTGGGCTGACAGACCGCCACCAGCAACACCATGACAGCCGGCACAGGCAGGGATGCCCTTCTTGATGTCGCCGGCGCGCCACAGTTTACGACCTTCAGTGACGAGCTTCTCATCCTTGGCAACGTCTGGCTTCAGCGTTTGCTTCGAGAAATACTGTGCTAGTGCCTTCATTTCAGCTTCCGACAGCAGTGCTGCCATGCCGTTCATGACAGCATTCTGGCGTAGGGCTGGCTTGCCATCGGCACCGGCTTTGAAGTTATTGAGTTGCTTGAGCAGGTAGGAGGCATGCTGACCAGCCAGACTTGGGTTGACTGGAATGCTGCTGTTGCCATCGGCACCGTGACAGGCGGCGCACACGTTTTTAGCGACAGCGGCAGCATCGACGGCTGCTGGGGTATTAGCGGCAGCCGGGGCTGCGGGCTCAGCAGCCAGTGACAGGGCACTGACGGAACACATCAGGGCGAATGCGACAGCACGAATCATGTCCACACTCCTAGTAGGAATAATGCGATTCCTTAAGAACCGCAGGGTAATTAGCCGATTAAGGCTGTTATTCTAATACAACCTGAACGAGGCGTACTGTGTCTAATTCCCAAACTTTGAAATCTCCTGCTAAAACTGCTCCGAAAGGATTGCCTAAAAAAAGGCAAATCCAGTCAAAAGAACTGAAAATGCCAACAGTTCAGCCGTGACCCCACCTAAAAACCCGGGGCACGCCCATCCTTTTCCGCGCACGGAATTTCTGACAACGGTGGCCAGCTTGCGCGATACGCCGGGGGATGCCGTGGCTGAGGTGGCATTTGTTGGGCGTTCAAACGCCGGTAAATCATCGGCCATTAATACGCTGGCCGGAAAAACCCGATTGGCCTACGTCTCCAAAACGCCGGGGCGCACCCAGCATCTGAATTATTTTTCAGTGGCGCCTGATCGCTACTTCGTGGATTTGCCGGGCTATGGATTTGCCAAGGTGCCAGAAGATGTTCGCAAACAGTGGGATACGCTGCTCGGACCTTATTTGCAGACCCGAGAACAACTCAAAGGCTTGGTCGTGATCATGGATAGCCGCAGACCCCTGACCGAGATGGATTGGCAAATGCTGGAATGGTTTGCGCCGACCGGGCGGTCGGTTCATGTGTTGCTCTCCAAGGCCGATAAATTGAGTCGACAGGAACAGACGAAAACCTTGCGTCAGGTTAAAGCAGATTTAGCGGAATTGGGTTGTCCGGTCAGCGTGCAACTGTTTTCCAGTCTTAAACGCGCGGGTGTTGCCGAGGCCGCAACGGTGCTTAAAAACTGGCTCGGCTTGTGCGAAAATTCAACGAATGACGCAGGTGAAGAGGCTCAGCCTGCGCTGTCTCAAGTGAAAGAAAACTATGTCATCTAATTCAGCTTTCCCTCTGGTGCGTCCGCGTCGTGTAAGGGCAGATGAAGCGACGCGCAGACTCGTGCGTGAACATCATCTGACGGTCGATGATCTGATATACCCCGTATTTGTCCGGGAAGGTTCAGGCCTTATAGAGGCGGTAAGCTCCATGCCCGGCGTCAATCGTTACTCACCGGATACCTTGCTAGTGCATCTGGAAGAAGTGGTGGCACTGGATATACCGGCAGTTGCACTGTTTCCGGTGATTGATGTCTCGCTAAAGACGCTAGATGGTGCTGAAGCAGCGAATCCAGAGGGTTTGGTGCCTCGGGTGGTCAAGGCCATCAAACAGAAATTCCCAGAGCTGCTGGTGATCGCTGACGTCGCACTGGATCCTTATACCTCGCATGTGCAGGATGGCATTATTGATGGCGATGGGTACGTGCTGAATGATGTCACTCTCGACATGTTGGTGAAGCAAGCCGTGATGCAGGCGGGTGCAGGTGTCGATATGGTGGCGCCTTCCGACATGATGGACGGGCGTATCGGTCGCATTCGTACCGTGCTGGAAGCGGCCGGCCACGTGAATACGCGCATCATGGCCTATAGCGCCAAATATGCTTCTGCGTTTTACGGACCATTTCGTGATGCAGTGGGTTCGGCCGGGCAGTTGGGTAAGAGCAATAAAATGACGTATCAAATGGATTCGGCAAACTCTAACGAGGCGCTGCACGAAGTGGCGCTGGATCTGGCCGAAGGTGCGGACATTGTGATGATTAAACCGGGTATGCCGTACCTGGATATTGTGCGGCGGATCAAGGATGAGTTTTCCCGTCCGACGGCGGTGTATCAGGTCAGTGGTGAATATGCGATGCTAAAAGCCGCGGCGCAGAATGGCTGGCTGGATGAGCAGAAAGTTGTCATGGAAAGCATGCTCGGCTTTAAGCGTGCCGGCGCCGATATGATTCTGACTTACTTTGCACCGCAGGTTGCGCGTTGGCTCCAGCCGGCTAAATAGCGTAAGTCGGTGATGTTGCGCAGCTTGTGGTCTACCCATGGGCTGTTGCGGAGCGATCGCGTTATCCAGAGTGTGTGCATGCCGAGCCGTTTAGCCATGACCAGGTTGGGTAGGCTATCCTCAATCATGATGGCCTGACTCGGTTGAATTCGTTCTTTTTGTAGCAGCTTTAGGAAACCGCTACGTAGTGGTTTGGGTTGAAAGCCGAAGGACTTAACCGTATAAATGGCATCAAATAAAGGCAAGAGCCCTGTGAGGGCTAATACGTCGTGCGTGTACGTCCGTGGCGCATTAGAGAAGATGATGCGTCGGCCTGGCAGCTGCTTTAACGTATGAGCCAGTGCCGGGGCGGTAATAATCAGCGAACCCAGATTCTCGAAATTATGTGTTTCGGCCAGAAAGTGATTCGGGTCGATGCCATGGTGGCGAATTGACCCGAGTAAGGTTGCGCCATAGTGTTGCCAATAATGCTGGCGCAGGGCTGTTGCCTCGGCGTAATCGAGCGACAGGTGCCGCTCGATTACGCCGTCATTGCCCGGTTGATATGCGGAAAAATGTGTGGTGTTGCATGGTGTAGGGTGTCATCAAGATCGAACACCCACACCGGGGCTTTGGCCATCGCCTGCTTAGGCAGATTTGATCATGGTGCCTACGCCGTGCTGGGTCAGGATCTCCAGCAGCAATGCATGAGGGACGCGACCATCAATAATGTGTACCCCCTTCACGCCATTACGTGCGGCATCTAGGGCTGACGAAATTTTTGGCAGCATGCCGCCAGATAGGGTGCCATCAGCCACCATGTCATCGATGTCGCGAGGCGTCAGCCCAGTGAGCAGGTTGCCGTCTTTATCGAACACGCCCGGTGTATTAGTCAGCAATACCAGTTTCTCGGCGCCCAGTACTTCAGCCATTTTGCCGGCAACAACGTCAGCGTTGATGTTATAGGTCTGGCCATCGGGTCCGAATCCGATGGGAGCAATCACAGGAATGAAAGCGCCAGAGACCAGGTGATGAACGATAGATGGATCAATTTGCTGGATATCACCAACCAGACCGATATCGAGCAGTTCAGCCGGGTTGCCATGCTTAGGCAACATCAGTTTTTTGGCACGGATGAGGCCAGCGTCTTTACCTGTTAGGCCAACCGCCTTGCCGCCGTTCTGATTGATCAGGCCGACGATATCCTTGTTAACCTCGCCGCCCAGCACCATCTCGACAATGCGCATAGTTTCCGCGTCGGTAACACGCATACCCTGGATGAATTCACCCTTTTTACCCACCTGGGTGAGCATTTGCTCGATCTGTGGACCTCCACCATGAACCATGACCGGGTTTAGGCCAACCAGTTTAAGCAGTACGACATCGTTGGCAAAAGATTGCTTGAGGCGTTCTTCTGTCATGGCGTTGCCGCCGTATTTCACAACAATGGTTTTGCCATGAAAGCGTTTCAGATAGGGCAATGCCTCGGCAAGCACCTTGGCTTCGAGAGCGATGTTTTCGTGCGGTTGAGCGATGGTCATATCGATTCCGTCGGTCAGAAATAATTAGGGGATGGCGGCGATTGTAGCGAGCCAGAGGATGATCGCAAAGCCATATCAGGAAGATTTATAGAGGATTGCAAGAATGGCATCACGATTACTTGCTGAAAAGCAGGCTTCGGCCGCTTCCTGTGCAGGCACCCAGCGCCATGCGCGGTGCTCGGCTGGCGACAAGTGTATATCGCAGGTGTTTGGCAGGCAGAGGGAAAATACCCGTTCTCGATTATGCGTCACCTCGGGTGCATAGCGGTGACGCCATTCAGGCATGATTTCGTAGACATTCTCACCGGGCCAGGCTTGAAACGCTGATGAGTCAAGCTGTATACCAGTTTCCTCGGCCACTTCACGGCAGGCGGTCTCGATAAAAGATTCAGCCCCTTCGCGGCTCCCGGTAACCGATTGCCAATAGCCAGGGTGTTTTGCGCGTTCCAGGAGCAACACCTGCAAATCAGGGGTGTAAATGACCACCAGTACAGATTCGGGACGTTTAAATCCTTTGGTCACTGGATTCAACCAATCATCGGCAATAGGGCGATACCATCGCCGCGTAGCCCTATAAAAGCCCAGAAGGGCACTTCCTGTGCTTGCCAATGATGGTTGGCAGCCTGGAAGGATTCCAGCAGCTTTTGTATGCCAGTTGGGTCTGAAGCAATCAGATTGTCGGCATCTTCAATGAGCAACACATAGCCGTTAGCCGGCAGCCAGGAAAAATCACTCAGCATTTCTGCCAGCTCATCGAGGTGGGTGCCTTCATGGGCCGGGCACTGGGTTGCTTTAGTGAGCGTCGCCAGTGCCTCAGCCATTCGAGGTGTTTCTTTGAGCGGTATACGAATTAGCTGCAGATCTGCCTGGGCGCAAGCGTCTGGCAGGGCATCCATGCCGCCGGGCGCCAGATGGTAAACGCCCGCCCGCTCGAAATCTTCGAGCAGACGGGCGAATGCTGTCGGGTTCACGTGATCAGATGTAGCAGTGGTCGTGCTTAAGCCGGCGTTTTGCTGTCGGCCGCTGCGGGTTGGGCAACTGGCTGACGAAGACGGATATGCAGCTCACGTAGTTGTTTTTCATCAACTGGCGATGGCGCATCGGTCAGTAGACACTGGGCACGCTGTGTTTTCGGGAAAGCGATCACATCGCGGATCGACTCGGCACCCGTCATCATGGTGACGATACGATCCAGACCGAAGGCCAGACCACCATGTGGTGGGGCGCCGTACTTCAGTGCATCGAGCAGGAAGCCAAATTTAAGTTTCTGTTCTTCTTCACCGATACCCAGGGCACTAAACACCTTTTCCTGAACGTCGGCACGGTGGATACGGACGGAACCGCCACCGATTTCCCAGCCATTCAGCGCGATATCGTAAGCCTTGGCCAAGCAATTGCCCGGATCGTTGCTCAGCAGATCGATGTGGGCATCTTTCGGGCTAGTGAGTGGGTGGTGGCAGGCATTCCAGCGTTTGTCATCTTCGTCGTATCCAAACATCGGGAAGTCAACGATCCAGATAGGTGCCCAGACCGTGCCGTTCATGAAGTTCTTTTCATGACCGATTTTTACACGTAGCGCGCCAAGTGCATCGTTAACGACCTTGGTTTTGTCTGCGCCAAAGAAGATCAGGTCCCCGCTCTGGGCGCCCGTGCGTTCCAGAATGGTTTTAAGAGCGGTCTCGTGCAGGTTCTTGACGATGGGTGATCGCAAGCCGGTTTCATTGGGTTGCGAGGCATCGTTGACCTTGATGTAGGCCAGACCCTTGGCACCATAGATGCCGACGAATTTGGTGTATTCGTCGATCTCACCACGCGAGAGCGAAGCACCACCCGGGATGCGCATGGCGGCCACGCGGCCACCGGTGGTTGCTGGGCCGCTGAAGACCTTAAAGGCTACATCAGCAACCGCATTGGTAACATCGGTCAGCTTCAGGGTCACACGCATGTCGGGCTTATCTGAGCCAAAGTGTGCCATCGCTTCTGCGTAGGCCATGCGGGGGAACGGGTTTGGCAGATCGACGTCCAGTGCGTCCTTGAAGACATAACGGATGAGGCCTTCGGTTAGGCCCATGATCTCTTCTTCGCTTAGGAAAGACGTTTCGATATCGACCTGGGTGAATTCGGGTTGGCGATCGGCACGCAGATCTTCATCACGGAAACATTTGACGATCTGATAGTAACGATCGAAGCCGGCCACCATGAGCAGTTGTTTGAACAGCTGTGGCGACTGAGGCAGCGCAAAGAACTGGCCACCATGAACGCGTGAGGGCACCAGATAGTCACGGGCGCCTTCCGGGGTCGACTTGGTAAGCATTGGGGTTTCGATGTCGATGAAACCATTGTCGTCGAGATAACGGCGGAATGCGCGGGCAACGCGATAGCGCAGTTGCAGGTTCTTCTGCATGGCCGGGCGGCGGAGATCCATCACACGATGGGTCAGGCGCACGGTCTCCGATAGGTGCTCGTCGTCAACCTGGAACGGTGGCGTCACCGAAGGGTTGAGAACTTCGATGTCATGGCACAGCACTTCGATCGCGCCAGAGGCGAGCGACGTATTTTCTGTGCCAGCAGGACGTGGACGTACTTTGCCAGTGATTTTCAGGCAGAACTCGCCACGAACCGATTCGGCGATATTGAACATGTCGGCACGATCCGGATCGCACACCACTTGCGCTAGACCAGAGCGGTCACGCAGATCGATAAAGATAACGCCACCATGATCACGGCGACGTTGTGCCCAGCCACACAGGGTGACGATCTGTTCATTCAGCGAAGGATTGAGGTCGCTACAGTAGTGAGTACGCATGAGGTGTCTTGCTTTTCTTCAGGGTGGAAATCAATCGCCAACGTAAGTGGCGGCATCAGGTTGTTTCAGTAGATTGACGGGTTGCTGCGCGGTCGGTGCGACCACACCCATAGAGATCAGGTACTTCAGGGCGTCTTCAACCGACATGTCGAGTTCGAGCACGTCTGATTTAGGGACCATGAGAAAGAAGCCTGATGTCGGATTCGGGGTCGTGGGCACGTAAAGGCTCACCATGTTGTCGCCGAGGCGCTCGGCGATCTCGCCGCCCAGGGTGCCGGTCAGAAAGCCGATAGTCCAGCTGCCCTGACGCGGATACTGTACGAGTGCTGCCTGGCGAAATGCCTGGCCTGATGGGGAGAAGACGGTATCCGAGATCTGTTTGACGCTCTGATAGATCGACCGCACGACAGGGATGCGATGGAGCAGCGCTTCCCACCAGCGAACCAGACGCTGGCCGATAAAGTTAGCGGTGAGGAGACCTGTGATGAAAACGACGAGCAGCGTCATGATGGCGCCAACACCGGGAATGTTGAAGCCGACGAGCGCGCGCGGTTGCCATGCGTTCGGTAACAGCATGATTGACTGATCCATCATGCCGAGGATGAACGAGAGCACCCAGAGGGTAATGCCCAGAGGCGCCCAGATCAGCAGGCCGGTAATGAAGTAACGTTTCATCGCTTTGCCGCAAAGCGGCAGATAGGTTCCAAACCGTTGATTATAGCGGACTGACGGCGATTTCTGTAGGCAGATTCAAAGGACATTGCCCAGCTGGAAGATCGGTAGGTACATTGCGATCACCATGCCACCAATAATGAGTCCCAGAACGACCATCATCAGGGGCTCCAGGAGGCTGTTGAGCACGCTCACGAGGTCGCTGACCTCACGTTCGTAAATGTCGGCCACTTTTCTCAGCATATCGTCTAGCGACCCGGATTCTTCGCCGATGGCAACCATTTGTATGGGTAAAGCGCTGAAAACGGCTTGTTGACGCATCGCCACAGATAAACTGGCCCCTTGTTGTAACTGCAGCCGTATTTTTCGGGAGGCATCGATAAAGCTGTGGTTGCCTGCCGTGTCACCTGCCGGGCCTAAAGCGTCTAGCGGCGGAATGCCCGCGCTAATCAGACTGGCGAGGGTCTGGCTCCAGCGGGCGATGGCTGCTTTCTGAAATAGGCTGCCCAGGATGGGTAAACTTAACAACCAGCCGTCTGTTCGGGTTTGCCAGACGAGGTTCGCTTGCCATTGTCGATAGAGCGCAAACCCGGCACTGCCCATGAGCCCGAAAAACAATAGGCCGTACTTGCGGAGGGCGTTTGAACTGTCGATCATCAGTTGAGTGGGCCAAGGCAGCGCTGCGCCAAAACTGGCGAAGCTTTGTTCAAAAGCGGGTACAACCAGCCACAGCAGTAGCAGGCTCACGATAAACGCAATACCCAGAATGGCAATCGGGTACACCAGTGCACTCCGGATCTTGCCTTTAATTGCCTGCATTTTCTCGTGATAACTGGCGATGCGTTCAAGCATCACGTCGAGCAACCCGGATTGCTCGCCCGCAGCCACCAGGGTGCAAGTCAGGACATCAAAGGCTTTGGGGTGCTGTTGCATGGCCTGTGCCAGTGATGAGCCCATCTGCAGATCGGTGCGTATCTGCAGCAACATCTGACTGGCCACAGCTTGATCCTGGCTTTTGGCAAGGAGTTCCATGGCGGCCAGTAGGGGGGACTCCTGCGTGGATCAGCGTGGCCAGTTGGCGCAGGATCAGGCCGATTGCTTTACGGGAAATGGTGGGTTGCCGGCGCCACGGCCGAACCAGTTTGATCGGCGTGATGCCGCGCTGACGTAGTGCTACCCGGGCACGCATGTCGTTGGCGGCACGGATTTCTCCTTTGAGTAGCGCGCGATGCCCGTCCAGCCAAAGCGCCTTAGCGAATCTGATTCTGTTTTAGTCACCACGATCTTCGCTGCGTTCCGTTTCTATCAGTACTTCCGATAGCGAGGTGATGCCAGCGATAACCTTTTCGAGGCCTGCTCGGCGTAGGCTGTATACTCCTTCTTTCTGCGCTTGAAGTGCCATATCTCTTGCGCTCGCGTGATTGAGCATAAGCTGCTGCAATGCGGGCGAAACTTGCAGCACTTCAAAAACACCGATCCGACCTTTGTAGCCGGTGTGGTGGCATTTGGTACAGCCAGTCGCTTTGTAGAGTACCCAGTCGCCGTGGGCCTGTTGGCTGATTTCGTCAGCAGTAAAACCTGCCTCTTGAAGCAAGGCTGAATCGGTTTCATCCACGGTGCGACAGTCACAAAGGCGGCGCATCAGGCGTTGCGCCACGATCAGTAAGACGCTACCGGCAACCCCATAATTTGGCAGCCCCAGCTGTAAGAGGCGTTCCAGGGTGGTGGTTGCTGACCGCGTGTGTAGGGTAGAGAGCACCAGGTGCCCGGTTTGCGCGGCTTTCAGCGCAGTTTCTGCCGTGTCGCCATCACGGATTTCGCCCACCATCAGGATATCGGGATCCTGTCGCATAAAGGCGCGTAGCGCGACGGCGAAGCCAAGACCCGTGCGCTCATCAATGTTGACCTGATTGATGCCGACCACTGGTATTTCTACCGGGTCTTCTACCGTGGCAATGTTCACGCCCGGTTGGTTCAACGCGTTGAGACAGGCGTAGAGTGTGACGGTTTTGCCGGAACCAGTTGGATCCGTAACGAGAACCAGCCCACTGGGTTGGTGGATAGCTTCGTTTAGTTGATCGTATTGGGTCGGCGATAGATCAATTTTATTGAGACTCAGGCGTGCATCCTGACGATCGAGAATCCGAAGAACAATCTTCTCCCCATATAACGTGGGCATAGTGCTGATCCGGAGATCGGCCTGAGTGCCGTCATCGGTTTGCACCTGTAACTGACCATCCTGTGGCAAGCGTTTTTCTGCAATATCCAGACGGGAAAGTACTTTTAAGCGAGAGGCGAGCCGATCACGAAAATCGTTGGGTGGGGCTTCCTGTGCTTGTAATCGTCCATCAATCCGGTAACGAATTCGGTAAGTGTTTTCGTAGGGCTCGAAGTGGATATCGGAGGCGCCACGTTCTATGGCGATGCTGAGCGTCTTTTGTAGAAAACGTACAACGGGTGCTTCATCAACAGCCTGATCGGTAGCAATCCGCGTCTGTGTACTGGCTGATTCGGTGGCGTTACTTTTGGCTGTGGCGGCATATGCAGTGAGTTGCGACACGTCAACCACGCAAGGCTCTATTTCTAGACCCGTCTGGAACCGTATGGCATTGATTAGCCTATCATCGCTGGGGTCTGCCATCCCGAGCTGCAGGCGTTGCCCAGATAAGCGAATTGGCTGGTAGCAGGGATTGGGGGCCAAACTGACATCTGGATAAGCAAGATATGGTGGTTCTATGTCGATGCGGGCAAAGCCGAAATCTGATTCGATAAAGCGGGCGATGGTTGCCGCATCGATAATCGTGTCGGCAACCAGCTCGGCCGGTAGGCTAGTTTGTCGCTGTTGAGCGCGAAGGAGGCAGCCGCTTCGGGAGCTAGCCCGCTTTGTATCAGTGCGCGGGCTAGGGTGCTCATAAAGGCCGGTTAAGAATAACTTCCAGCACAAAGCGGCTGCCCACATAGGCTAGCATTAACATCACAAAGCCGGTGATTGTCCATGCGGTCGCTTTTTTGCCCCGCCAGCCGCGTAGTTTGCGACCGAGTAGGAGTGCGCCAAAAATTAACCAGGACAGGCAGGCAAAAATCGTTTTGTGATCAGCGCGAACCCAGGTGCCGTTCAACTGTTCCGACACCAGCAAGCCGCTGGCAAGAGACGCCGTGAGTAATAGAAACGCGATGCCCAGCATGCGGAATAACAGGTTTTCCATACGGAGCAGCGGTGGAAAACGCCGCACCGCAGTGAGGCGGGCCGGGTCGTGCAACTCCCGTTCGGCAATCCAGAGCAGGCACGCTTGTAAAGTGGCCAGCAGAAACACGCCATAAGCCAGCATGGCAAGAATGAAATGCAGGCGAAACAGCCAGGCATCGATATGCACGAGCGGGTGCTCGACAGGAAAAATAAGCGGTAACAGCACGCCCGCACAGGCGGTTGGCAGAATCAGTGCCAGCAAACCACGTTGTTGATAGGCAAGGCTTTCGAACCCGTGGAGCACGACGGCCAGCCATAGAATGACTGAGACGGTGAGCGCAAAGGAAAAGTGCACCGTGCCCCCACCAAACATGTCCAGATACAGTGCCGCCGCATGAACAGCAATGGCAAAACCCAGCAACGCTGGGCTAACCCCGGCCGAGGGCTGCGTGTCGTGCGGTTTGCCCAGGCTCTGGGCGAGCCTGGCGCCTGATTGATGCGCCACTTGGCGAATGACCTGCCAGCTGAGTAAACCATAGGCCAGGGCAGCGATGGTCGTCAGTAGCGTCGCGAGCGGGAAGGGAAGCGATACAATTATCGGCATAGGCTCATTTATATCATGTGCCCCGACCAAATGTTCGAGACTGATCAATGCTGGAAAATCTGACCCAACGGCTTGGCCGTGTCATGAAAACCATGCGAGGCGAAGCCCGCATGACCGAAGCCAATATTGGCGATGCTTTGCGTGAAGTGCGTATGGCGCTGCTGGAAGCGGACGTATCCCTTCCGGTGGTGAAAGATTTTGTTGCACAGGTTAAGGAAAAGGCGCTGGGTGAGGATGTGGTCGGCTCCCTGACACCGGGCCAGGCCTTTGTAGGGGTTGTCCATGAGCAGTTAAAGCAGCTCATGGGCGAGGCGCAGGTGCCTCTGGCGCTGAATCAGCAGCCACCCGCCATTATTCTGATGGCCGGTTTGCAGGGTGCGGGTAAAACCACCACCGTCGGTAAACTGGCCCGCTGGCTCAAGCAGCACCAGAAGAAAAAAGTCATGGTAGTGTCCTGTGACGTCTATCGTCCGGCCGCTATCGATCAGCTCAAGCGCGTCGCCGAACAGGTTGGCGCCAGTTTTTTTCCATCGTCACCCGATCAGAAGCCCGCAGACATTGCGGCCGCAGCGGTGGATTGGGCACGCAAGCATCATGAAGAAGTGCTGATCGTCGATACGGCCGGTCGTCTGGCCATCGATGAAGCCATGATGGCCGAAATCAAAGCGCTACATACGCAGCTCGATCCAATCGAAACCCTGTTTGTCGTTGATGCCATGTTGGGTCAGGATGCCGTTAATACCGCCAAAGCGTTTAATGAAGCGCTGCCGCTCACCGGTGTTGTGCTGACCAAGTTGGATGGTGATGCGCGAGGTGGTGCGGCGCTTTCGGTGCGTTCGGTGACCGGTAAGCCCATTAAATTTATTGGTGTTGCTGAAAAGCTGGATGGTCTGGAGCCGTTTTATCCGGATCGTATGGCGTCCCGTATTCTGGGCATGGGCGACATCCTGTCACTGGTCGAAGCGGCGTCGCAACAGGTGGACATGGACCAGGCGCAAGCCATGGCCCAGAAGATCAAGTCGGGCAAAGGCTTTGATCTGAACGACTTCCGTGCCCAGGTGGCACAGATGCGCCAGATGGGCGGCATGACGGCGCTGATGGATAAGCTACCCGCCAAGTTTGCCGAAGCTGCGGCCAGTATGCCGGCCGGCAGTGATGAGAAGATGGCTAAGCGTATACAGGGCATCATCGACAGCATGACGCCGGATGAGCGTTCCAAGCCGGAATTGATCAAAGCGAGCCGTAGGCGTCGTATTGCTGCCGGTGCCGGTGTTCAGGTTCAGGAAGTGAATCGACTTCTCAACCGGTTTGAACAGACGCAGAAGATGATGAAGCAGTTCGGCAGCATGTTCAAAGGCAAGGGCGGCATGATGAAGATGATGCGGGGCGCCAAATCCATGTTCGGCGGCAAGCTACCCTTTTAAACCTGCTGCGCTTCTCTGGGGCGTTGTTGCGCGGTGCTCGCTCACTCGCCTATCCGTTCGATATGTCTCGTTCGCTGTGCTCCGGGCGCCTAGCCCCGGAGCAGCTTGCGACGGTTTATCTACTGGTTATTGCGCCAATGCCTTGCGCAGGTAAACTACCACCCCCGCCCGATCAATTATCGTCGCCTCGGCATCGCGACGGCCTTTAACCTCGATCTGGCCGGCGGCCAGGCCTTTCTCGCCAATGACCAAGCGTTGTGGAATGCCAATCAACTCCATATCGGCAAACATCACACCAGGGCGTTCATTGCGGTCGTCGAGCAGTACGTCAAAACCGGCGGCAATGAGTTCTTCGTAGAGCTCGCTGGCAGCCTTTTGGATGAATGGGGATTTGTGATAACCCATCGGTACGATGGCCACCGTAAACGGGGCAATCGCAGTCGGGAACGCAATGCCTTTGTCATCGTGGTTCTGTTCGATGGCTGAGCCAACAATCCGGGTCACGCCGATGCCGTAGCAGCCCATTTCCATCACTTCGTTTTTGCCTTGCTCATTGAGGAAAGTGCAGCCCAGTGCTTCGGCATATTTAGTGCGCAGCTGGAAAATATGGCCGACTTCAATACCGCGCACAACATCCAGAACGCCTTTACCGTCTGGCGATGGGTCGCCAGCGATCACGTTGCGGATATCAGCAACTTCCGGTTCAGGTAGATCCCGGCCAAAATTCACACCGGTCAGGTGTTTGTCGTATTCGTTGGCACCACAGGCAAAATCCGCCATCACGGCAACGGCACGATCCGCGATCACGCGGATGCCGGCCTTGATACTTACCGGGCCGATAAAGCCCGGGATACAACCCAGTGCTTCTTTGACTTCATCTTCACGGGCAAAGCGGAATGCGCCAATATTCGCGATTTTGCTGGCTTTGATTTCGTTCAGTTTGTGGTCACCGCGCAGGAGCAGTAGCACGAGGCCACCATGGCCACCTTCTGGCAATTCGGGCACGACGGCCAGAGTCTTAACCAGGCCGGACAGCGGCATATCAAGTGCCACAGCCACATCTTCACAGTGTGATTTCTTGGGGGTTGCCACATGCACCAGTGGGGCATTGGCAGCAGGTCGCGGTGTTGTCGGCGCCAGCGCTTCGGCTAGCTCGACGTTGGCCGCGAAATCCGAATCCGGGCAGAAGGCGATATCGTCCTCGCCTGAATCGGCCAGCACGTGAAATTCGTGTGAACCCGTGCCACCAATCGAACCGGTATCAGCGGCCACGGTACGGAAACGCAAGCCGAGGCGCGAGAAGATGCGGTGATACGTATCAAACATCACGCGGTATTCACGTTGCAGATCTTCAAAGCTGGTGTGGAACGAGTAGCCGTCTTTCATCAGGAACTCACGGCCGCGCATCACGCCAAAGCGTGGGCGGATTTCATCACGGAACTTGGTCTGGATCTGGTACAGGTGGATTGGTAGCTGGCGATAGCTCTTGATCTCTTTGCGCACGAAGTCGGTGACCACTTCTTCGTGTGTCGGGCCGATGACGAAATCGCGTTGATGACGATCTTTAAAACGCAGCAGCTCAGGGCCGTATTGATCGCCACGGCCAGATTCCTGCCATAACTCAAAAGGCTGTACGGCCGGCATCAGCATTTCCAGGGCGCCAGCACGATTCATCTCATCACGCACAATCGCTTCTACCTTGCGCAAGGTGCGCAGCCCCATTGGGGTCCAGGTGTAAACGCCGGAGGCCAGGCGACGAATGAGCCCGGCTCGGAGCATGAGCTTGTGGCTAACAACTTCGGCGTCAGCCGGGGCTTCTTTGAGAGTTGTAATCAGAAACTGGGAAGAGCGCATAAATAACCCTGAAAAGGCAAAACCCGGGCAGCAATGCGGTGCCGGGCAATAAATAAAGCGGAAAAACGGCATTCTAACGGATGCCGGCTTTCGTCTGGGTGCCGGATGTGCCAGAATCAGGGCAATTTCAAATTAACGCAGGTGATTTATGCTAGATTGTGAAGGCTATCGCCCCAACGTCGGCATCATCCTCTGTAATGCATGTAATGAGGTCTTCTGGGGTAAGCGCGTCAGGGAGCATGCCTGGCAGTTCCCGCAGGGTGGTATCAAGCGCGGGGAGTCCCCCGAAGAAGCCATGTACCGTGAATTGCAAGAGGAAGTGGGTCTTGAGGCGCAGCACGTCAAGATTCTCGGCCGAACCCGTGACTGGTTGCGCTACGAAGTGCCTGAACAATGGATTCGCCGTGAGTGGCGGGGCAACTACAAGGGACAGAAGCAGATCTGGTATCTGTTGCGCCTGACCGGCGGGGATCATCACGTCCAGTTAAGGGCAAGCTCGCACCCGGAATTCGATGCCTGGCGCTGGAGCCAGTACTGGGTGCCGCTTGAATCCGTTGTGGAATTCAAGCGTAACGTTTACCAGTTGGCGTTGGGAGAGCTGGAGCCCTTTTTGAATGCAGATCGGCTGCGTCATCCAGCACTTGGGCGTCGTGGGCGCCGGTTGCCTAATGCGGGTGCCGATCAAGCACCGCAACAGGCCGCTGCGCAGGATGAAGGTGCGCACCATGGCTAGCTGGAAGCAATGGGCTGCGGCGCTGTCTGCGGTTTTTGCCGTAGGAAGCGCTCTGGCTGCTGCCGAGTGCAATACGCGTAAGTATTACGAGTGTTACGAATACGAAGAATCCGAAGACGAAAAGAAAGTCTGGCAAGAAGAGAAGGTTTCGCCGCCTGCTGCCCCGGATATGGACAAGCTTATTCCCTTTGAAGTGAGTGTTGCCAATGCGAACCGCTTTTTGGTGGACCCTGCAAGCGTTTCGGTAGGTAAAGACGGCGTAGTTCGCTTTACCGTGGTGATTGAATCCTCGGGTGGCGCACGAACGGTGAATTATGAAGGATTGCGCTGTAAAACGCGTGAACGTCGGCTGTATGTTTTTGGCCAGCCAGATGGTAGCTGGATTGAAAGCAAAGGGTCTTCCTGGATTCTGATGCAGAAGCAGCAACACAAAATGGTGAATGCCTATCCCGCTGTATTGGCCTATGAGTATTTCTGTCTTGATATGGAACCACCGCCGAGCGCCGAAGTGGCTGTGGAGCGTTTGAGGACTGGGCCGGCAGCAACTTCAGCAAGGTAATGCGATGAGTATCGACACATTGATCATTGAAGCAGACAAAGTTCTACGGACGCTTTTTGCATCGCAAACGAGTGTCCGTCCGCATCCGGACAAAGACATGGCCGAGGCCGACCTGTCTGAGGCGGAGCGCAAACATGTCGCAGGGTTTATGCGGGTGAATCACAGCGGTGAAGTCTGTGCGCAAGCGCTTTACCAGGGGCAGGCCCTGACATCGCGTGATCCGGCCGTGCGAGAGGCATTGCGCGAAGCGGCGCACGAAGAAATCGAGCATCTGGCCTGGACCGAGCAGCGATTGCGTGAGCTCGGCAGCCATACCAGCTGGTTAAATCCGCTCTGGTATGCAGGGTCGCTCACCATGGGGGTCATTGCCGGTAAGCTTGGTGATCGCTGGAATCTGGGTTTTCTGGCTGAAACAGAAAAGCAGGTGACAGCACACCTGGAAAGTCATCTGGCGCGATTGCCTGCTGCGGATGTAAAAAGCGCGGCAATTATTGCGCAAATGGCGATCGATGAAACCTCGCATGCACATACCGCAGAGGCCTTAGGGGCTGCTCAGTTTACCCCGCTGGCCAAAAAAATGATGCAAGAAACATCAAAGGTGATGACGGCGTTGTCCTACCGATTTTGAGACAACGCCAAACCGCATTAGGCCGCCGGTGAAGAGGCGCGCTGACGCAATTCAAGATCCCAGGTGATTTCAGCGGTTGCGCCTGGCATGGCGGTTGCCGAGCAGTATTTGTCTTTTGAAAGCGTCACGGCACGCTCTACGGCTTCTTGTTTCAGCGCGTTCGGCCTTCAGAACCACTTCGCAGCCAGTAACCGGATGGCGGGCCACGCTGCAGAATCAGCACCACATCAAAAGCACTGCAGCCACCGGCGCCCGCCAGCATCATTTCCATCGGGCGCGGACCCAGGTTGCGCCCACCCAGATCCGGTGGGCCATCCATTGTGATTTTGTGACTACTACCGGTTTCGGCAACAAAGGTCACGTGGTCGCTCCAGCCAACGCGGCATTCCATGGTTTAAAGCTCCGAATAGATCTAAAATCGAGGGTGGGGTGGATTGTAATGTGGAAGGCAGTTCCTTGCATCTTTCTCGGTGTGTTCGCCATAAAACCGCATTTGTGCAAAGCGGCAAAATATCGCTTGTTTATGACAAAACAATTTGGTAAGGATTTTTCGTCCTGGAGGATTTGGCTGTGATGTTTATATGTATCAGTGGGTTGCGATGCTTTATGTCCGGGCGCGAATAGTTTTCATGTGTCATGGCATCGAACTGAAAGTCTTTTTGCGGCGCAATAAATTTCTTGCAATTTGAATGGCTTGGGGCTATATTCGCTATGTTGTATAGGTGTGCTCGGCGCATCTATCCGATTGTCTCCTCCACCCTCCTCCTTTGGTGTGGATTTACGCGGAGCCACTCGTGTGGTTCCGCGTTTTTTTTGCTTTATTTATTTAGGTTGCGCATTCTTTCTGGATTCCAGCCCCCAGGCGCACTTGGCGCCCCGCTAGGCGGTGGTCTTCGCGGACAAAGTCGCGAAGAGGTTGACGTCAATTCAAAAGTGTTGCTAGAATGCGCGTTTTCCCAAATTCCGCGCCGTTACTGGCGCCACGGAAGTGTATAAGATGAAAACGTTTTCCGCCAAGCCGCATGAAGTTCAGCGCGACTGGTTCATCGTGGACGCCACGGACAAAGTTCTGGGTCGCGTTGCCAGCGAAGTCGCACGTCGCCTGCGTGGCAAGCATAAGCCTGAGTACACCCCGCACGTTGATACGGGTGACTTCATTGTTATCGTTAACGTAGAGAAGCTGCGTGTTACTGGTAACAAGGCCGAAGATAAAAAATACTACCGTCACTCGGGTTACCCAGGCGGTATCTACGAAACTACGTTTGGCAAGATGCAACAGCGTTTCCCAGAGCGTGCTCTGGAAAAGGCCGTTAAAGGCATGCTGCCAAAGGGTCCGCTGGGCTACGCCATGCTGAAGAAGCTGAAGTGCTACGCCGGCGCTGTCCACCCGCATACCGCCCAGCAACCTAAGTCGCTGGAAATCTAAGAGGTCGTTATGGCAGAACAACAATATTACGGTACCGGTCGTCGCAAGAGCGCCGTTGCCCGTGTTTACCTGAAGCGTGGCAAGGGCAACATCGTTGTCAATGGCAAGCCAGTTGATATCTTCTTCTCGCGTGAAACCGGCCGTATGGTCGTTCGTCAGCCGCTGGAGCTGGTTGAGCATGTAAACACTTTCGACATCAACGTTAACGTGGTTGGCGGTGGTGAGTCGGGTCAAGCCGGTGCAGTTCGCCACGGCATCACCCGTGCGCTGATTCAGTACGACGCCGAGCTGAAGCCTGCGCTGTCGAACGCAGGCTTCGTAACGCGTGATGCGCGTGAAGTTGAGCGTAAAAAAGTCGGTCTGCACAGCGCCCGTCGCCGTAAGCAGTTCTCGAAGCGTTAATGTTTTTCCGCACTTGGGCAGCAATGCCCTGGTGTGCGGCCAGTTAGCTCAGTTGGTAGAGCAGCGGATTGAAAATCCGCGTGTCCTTGGTTCGATTCCGAGACTGGCCACCAAATATTCAAAAGCCACCTTCGGGTGGCTTTTGTTTTTTCAGTTGGTTTAAAAAACGCGGGTTAATTAATCGTTGCAGCTGACATAGACCGGAACGCCACGACTAACAAATAGGCCAAGAGCCCGGTGCAAACGCTGGCGCTTTCCAGGCGTCGCGGTGTGCGGATTTCACATAAAGTACGATGTCATTGCCTTCGTTGAGTGTTCCAACGACGACATGCGATTTGTCGGGTCGGGTCGCTATGGGCAAGGGCTTTTCCATTTTCTGTGATCGTAGCCAGAGACATTCATATACGCGGCAGGATTCTGGCCGGGTCTCATAGATGTCGCAGCCCTGGCCTTTATTGCAGTGTGTGCACCAGGTATTGGCGGGCTTTTCCAGTTCCCGGACCTTCATGGCATTACAGCAGTAGGTGCAATTGCCACAATCGTTGGCGTTGGTTTCAATCGTTAGCGTCATTTTGGTCTTTGATAAGCGATAATCAGAAATCGTTGATTGAAAGTGTATCCGAGATGCGTACTCTGATTGTTGCCTTAACTGTTTTGACGGCCGTTGCAGGGACGTCAGCTGCGCATGCGCAGCTGACGTCCCTGTTGCCATCCAAACCAGTCAAAACGGCACCAACGGCTACCCAGGTAACGGTGAGCAATCCCCAGCAGGAGCTGGCTGATGCGCAAACCCGTTTAAGTGACGCACAGAATGCGCTCAAACGATTGCAGACGGAAGTGAACAAGCCGGGTTTGGCGCCGAGCGCCCGCCAGGATTTACTGCAACAGTTCAATTTACGCCAGACGCTAACAGATCGCTATGCCGAACAGGTGGGCTATCTGAAACAGATGACGGTATTGGACGTAAAAATCACGGATGCCAAACAAGCGCGCGACAGCTGGGTGCCGCCAGCTGGGTCGCCACCGTGGCCGGTGGTTGATGGTGATGCAGTTCGTAATGAAATCCTCGCATTGCAGGTGCAGATTGCGCAACTGGATAAAGAGTTGACATCAAACGCTGATCAGCTGGTTGGGTTGGGTCAGGAAAAGGCGGTTTTCGAGACCAAGATTCGTCAGTTGCAGGAGGGCGCAGACAAAGCTTCGGAGGCTGATCGTCAGCAGTTAACCATTATGCAGGACCGACTGGCATTGCTGAGCGCGGTGCTGCTGCGTACTGACCTTGAGCGGCGGGTGAAAGAAAAGGAGCGCGTGCTTAAAGAGATTCGTCTGGAAACGGCAAAACGTACTTGGCAGTACTACGATGGACGCTTCGTGTTGACCCCGGACGTTTTAGATAAGGCAAAGTCCGAGTTGCAGATGTTGATGGATCGTAGCCGTGATCAGGAACTTAAGGCTTTAGCCAATTCCGAAGCGGCCTTGGCGCGTATGAATCGCGCACAAAATACGTTTATAGCGCTTGATCAGAAAGGGTCGGATCCGCTAAAAGTCGCCCAGGCGAGATCGGCTCTCGAGGTGGCGCAGGCAGAAGAAGCGGCCGCTCGTAGTGAGGTAGACCGTCTGCGCCTGATGATTGAGCTTGGTGGCTATGGCTTACAGATCTGGGATGCGCGCGCAACGATTTATGCAACGCCTCGGCCTGATGCGGCCACGCTGGAAGAGATTAGCCAACGGGTTAAAACGGGTTTGGTGCGTGTACGTCAGGCGAGAACCCTGTTGCAGGATGCTCTGACGAATAAGGAGCAGCAGGCTTTTGATTTGCGTGAGTCGCTATTAACAGCCAGATCAGAGCTGGATCGTCAGAGTTTTGCCGCTAGACTCAAAGCAGCAACGATCGAAATGGACAACACTCGACTAGTCTTGTCTGGCATAGACCGATTTGATCAATACTTGCAGGTGCTGCAAGCTGAATTGGGGTTGAAAGATAACGACCGTTCCTTAGCCGAGCATGTGGTTGCGTATTGGCAACGCGCAGTAGCGATCGGTAAAACGCTATGGCAGTACGAGCTGTTTACGGTGGATGACAGCGTAGTCGCGGATGGCAAAGAAATTAAGACGACCCGTAGTGTGACCGTCGGCAAGAGTGTCGGTGCTATTGGTATTCTGGTGCTCGGCTTCTTCCTTGTTTCCGGGTTGATTCGTGCCTCATTGGGGCTGGCTGAGCGGCGTTTGGGGTTGAAATCTTCTATCGCAAGTATTATTCGGCGCTGGTTCACAGTGTTGGCGACCGGTACGCTGATTGTGCTGAGCTTCAACCTGGTACAGATTCCGCTCAGTGTCTTTGCCTTTCTGGGTGGGGCTTTGGCGATTGGTGCCGGCTTTGGTACGCAGAATTTACTGAAGAACCTGATTAGCGGGGTAATGTTGTTGGTGGAGCGCCCGATCCGTATTGGAGATCTGGTTGAAATCGACAACGTGTGCGGCCGTGTCACATCAATCGGCATAAGGTTTTCGACGATTCACAGTTCGGATGGCATTGATACGTTGATTCCAAATAGCGAGCTTGTCGAGAAGAAGCTCACCAACTGGACTTTCTCTAACCCAGACGTGCGGCGGGAAATACGGGTGGGCGTGGCTTACGGCGCAGACCCAGTCCAGGTAAAAAACCTCATGCAATGCGCCGCTAAAGAGCATCCGGATGTCATGCCGACGCCAGAACCCATGGTGGTGCTGGATGACCTGGGTGATAACGCACTGATCTTTACGCTTCGCTACTGGATCCGCATTGAAAGCGGCACCGATGGCAGGCGGGTAGACAGCGATTTACGCTGCGAGATCCTGGAAAAGCTGAATGCCGCCGGCATTGCCGTGCCTTATCCGCAGCGCGATATACGTTTGAGTGCCGTAGAACCTTTGCCAGTCGCGGTAGTAGCGCCTCAGGAGCGGAGCTAATAAGGTGGGTTTTGGGTGGGGTGTTTTTACAACGCCGTGTAATTTCTTACGGAATGATTAAACCTGTAAGGGGAATGTAAGCGTGGGTTCGTACCCTTGCTACACGCGCTAAATGTGTAATCCGTTAGCGCATCCATAAAAAGGAGGAGTAATCCATGCTAGACCCAACGACCGCCAAGTTATTGGCAGATCCGAAGTATCAGGAGCTGGTCTCGGTCCGCAACAGCTACAGCTGGATCTGTACCGTGCTGATGCTGATTGTGTACTTTGGCTTCATTCTGACCCTGGCTTTTGACAAGGCCATTTTTGCCCAGAAAATCGGTGACGGCGTCATGTCGCTCGGTATTCCGGTGGGGCTGGGTGTGATTCTGTTCACCATCGCCATCACGGCTATTTATGTTCGTAAGGCCAACTCGGACTTCGACGCACTGAAGGACGCTCTGGTAAAGGACGTACAAAAATGACCAAAATGAATAAGACACTGATTGCGCTGGACGCACTCCTCGCGAGTGGTGCAGCTCTGGCTGCAGGTGCTGATCTGGGTAACACTCAGCAGCAGGCGACCAACTGGACTGCTATTGTCATGTTCGGCATCTTCGTTCTGTTTACGCTCTACATTACCAAGTGGGCGGCAGGCAAAACGAAGACGGCTGCTGACTTCTACACGGCTGGTGGCGGTATCACCGGTTTCCAGAACGGCCTGGCGATTGCTGGCGACTACATGTCGGCTGCTTCGTTCCTGGGTATTTCCGGTCTGGTGTTTGTTAACGGCTTTGACGGCCTGATCTTTTCGATCGGCTGGCTGGTCGGCTGGCCAATCATCACCTTCCTGCTGGCAGAGCGTCTGCGTAACCTCGGCAAGTTCACCTTTGCTGACGTGGCCTCGTACCGCTTCTCGCAAACCCCAGTGCGTATTTTCGCAGCAACGGGTTCGCTGGTTGTGGTTGCCTTCTACATGATTGCCCAGATGGTAGGTGCTGGTCAGCTGATCAAGGTGCTCTTTGGTCTGGACTACACGTGCTCGTGGGCATCCTGATGATGTTGTACGTGCTGTTTGGCGGTATGACAGCAACTACCTGGGTTCAAGTGATCAAGGCGGTGATGCTACTGTGTGGCGCAACCTTCATGGCTGATGCTGTTATGTTTGCTTTCGGTTTCAGCCCAGAAGCACTGTTCGTTAAGGCTGTTGAAATCCATCCGAAGCATGATGCGCTGATGTCCCCAGGTGGACTGATCAAAGATCCGATCTCGGCAATCTCGGTGGGTATGGCACTGATGTTCGGTACGGCTGGTCTGCCACACATCCTGATGCGCTTCTTCACGGTACCAAATGCCAAAGAAGCTCGTAAGTCTGTGGGTTGGGCAACGGTCTGGATCGGTTACTTCTACACCCTGACTTTCATCATCGGTTTCGGCGCTATCGTGTTCCTGATGCAGGATCCAGCTGCGTACTACGTAGATGGTGATCTGGCCAAGGGTCTGAAGGGCGGCGGCAACATGGCTGCTATCCACCTGTCGAACGATGTTGGTGGTGACCTGTTCCTGGGCTTCATATCGGCTTTGGCTTTCGCAACCATTCTGGCTGTGGTTGCCGGTCTGACGCTGGCTGGTGCATCGGCTGTGTCGCATGACCTGTACGCTACCGTTATCAAGCATGGCAAGGCTGAGCAAGCTGCTGAAATGCGTGTATCGAAGATTACGACCATCGCTCTGGCAGTTCTGGCAATTTTCCTGGGCATTGCCTTCGAAAAGCAAAACGTTGCCTACATGGTGATGCTGGCCTTCGCAATTGCGTGTTCGGCTAACTTCCCAGTCCTGTCCATGTCGCTGATGTGGAAAGACTGTACGACTAAGGGTGCTGTAACTGGTGGCTTCGTTGGCCTGATCGCTTCGGCTGGTCTGACCATCCTGTCGCCAACCGTTTGGGAAGCCGTTATGGGCAATCCAAAGGGTAGCGCACCGTTCCCTTACGGTTCGCTAGCTCTGTTCTCGATGACGGCTGCTTTCGCAACCATCTGGATCGTGTCGTTGCTCGATAAGAACGCCCGCGCCCAGATCGACCGCGAAGGCTACCCAGCACAACAAGTTCGTTGCGAAACGGGCATTGGTGCTACAGGTACATCAGGTCACTAAGTGGCTTTAGCGTAACCTGGCGTTATGCTGAAAGGCCCGGGTCTTTTTTTGTGTATTCAATGCAGGGTATTTGTTGACCAATCCCTTAATGGACGTGGCGATCAGCCTGTATCGGATGTTATACTCACCGCCGTTCTTGCAGGAATTGCCCGGGTATTATGCCGCTTCACCTTATCGGACTCAATCACCATACTGCCCCCCTGGCGATTCGGGAACGGGTTGCGGTTGCTGCTGAGTCTGTTGGCGGGGCGCTTGGTGCTTTGCGCCAAATGGGCGCGGCAGAAGAAGCGGCAATTCTCTCTACTTGTAATCGTACTGAGCTTTATATCTCGGCCAATACGGTCGATGTCGTGCTGGATTGGTGGATGCAGCACGCGGGCATGTCGCTGGATGAAGCGCGCCCTTATATTTATCACCACGCAGATCAGGATGCAGTACGCCAGGCTTTGCGCGTGGCTGCGGGGTTGGATTCTATGGTGCTGGGTGAGCCCCAGATACTCGGCCAGATGAAAGACGCCGTTCGTACGGCAGAGCAGGTAGGTGCTTTAGGCAGTAATCTGCATCGATTGTTTCAGCATGCGTTTGCTGTCGCCAAAGAAATCCGGAGTACTACCGGAATTGGTGAAAGTGTCGTTTCGATGGCCGCAGCGTCTGTGCGTCTGGCCGAGCGTATTTTCGGGGATCTGACTGAGCAGTCTGTACTCTTTGTCGGCGCTGGCGAGATGGTTGAGCTCTGTGCCACACACTTTGCGGCCAGCAAACCAAAGCGCATGGTTGTGGCTAACCGAACCATAGAACGTGCGAGCGAATTGGCGCAGCAGATTCATGGTGAGCCCATGCGGTTGAGTCAGGTTGCCGAGGCCTTGCACCAGTTTGATATTGTGATCTCTTGCACCGCCAGCTCTTTGCCGATTATCGGTTTGGGGATGGTCGAGCGGGCGATCAAAACAAGACGTCACCGCCCCATGTTTATGGTGGATTTATCAGTGCCACGAGACATTGAGTCAGAGGTTGCCGAACTTGATGATGTCTTTCTCTACACCGTTGATGATCTGGCCAGTGTTGTGCAGAGCGGCGTGGCGTCACGTCAGGCAGCGGTAGTAGAAGCCGAAAGTATTATTGCTGGCCGTCTTGGCGATTTTCTGGATTGGCATGCACGCAGAGCACATGTGCCCATTATCCAGGCTTTCCGCGATGGTGCCACTCAATTGCGGCTGCAGGAACTCGAGCTGGCCAAAAAACTTTTGATTAAGGGCGAGTCGGCTGAATTGGTGCTGGAGCAGATGGCTACACGGCTGACCAATAAATTTCTGCATGGCCCGCTTTCTGCCATGAATAAGGCTGAGACGGCTGACCGCGAGGCCCTGCAAGAGGCCATGCGTCGGTTTATGGCAGGTTGGGACGTTGCCGAATGAGCTGGTGGTTGCTGACTTATTTGTTGTTGGGCATGGGTTCAGGTTTTATTGCAGGCCTGTTTGGTGTGGGCGGTGGTTTGACGATTATGCCGATTCTGCTGATGTTGTTTCAGGCGCAGGGCTTTCCGGATGCCCAGCTGATGCATTTAGCGCTGGGAACGGCCATAGCAACGATTGTGGTGACCTCCGTGTCCAGTATGCGGGCGCATCATCAACATGGTGGGGTTCGCTGGGATATTTTTCGCGCGATGGCGCCCAGGTTGGTTGCGGGTACCCTGATTGGCAGCTTGTTTGCGAGCCGTGTCCCGACGGATGCGATGGCGATCGTCTTTACGTGCATCGTTTACTGGGCATCGTTACAAATGCTGCTGGACATCAAGCCCAAGCCAACGCGTGAATTGCCCGGTGCAGCCGGATAGGCGGGTGTGGGCAGTCTTATTGGTGGCGTTTCTAGCCTGGTCGCGGCGGGCGGTGGTTTTTTATCGGTTCCATTTATGGTGCTGTGTAACGTTAATATCCGGCAGGCGGTTGGTACGCCATCGGCTTTAGGTTTTCCGATTGCATTGGCTGGGGTGGTCGGTTATATCCTAGGCGGTTGGTCAGTGCCCGATTTGCCTGGCCCTAATCTCGGCTTTGCTTACTTACCGGCCTTTGCGGGTGTGGTTGTTGCAACGGTTTTTATGGCGCCAGTGGGTGCTAAATTGGCCCATAGTCTGCCGATCAAACAGCTTAAACGCGCATTTGGTGTGATGCTCGCCCTGCTGGCGACCAAAATGCTCTGGAATTTGTTAGGTTGATATCTGAGCCGAATTGCGGCTCCTGCAGGTACAATGTCGCCCTGATGCGGGTGTGGTGAAATTGGTAAACACAGCAGACTTAAAATCTGCCGGCGAATAGCCTTGCCGGTTCAAGTCCGGCCATCCGCACCATTTTCTTTAAGCCCGTCATGAAACCCAGCCTACTCGATAAATTCCGCCAACTTGCTGATCGTTTGCAAGCATTGGATCTGCGGTTGAGTGAGCAGGGCGTTCATGACGACCTGGATGAGTTTCGGCGTATCTCCAAGGAGCGTGCCGAAATTAAGCCCGTGGTGGCGCTCTATGAAACCTACTGTCAGCGCCTGTCTGATTTGGCAGCAGCAGAGGCCATGCTAGCTGACCCGGATATGAAGGGTTTGGCGCAAGAGGAAATCGCCACCGTTAAGGCTGATTTGCCTGACTTGGAGCAACAGTTGCAAACGCTGTTGTTGCCCCGCGATCCCGCCGATGAAAAGAATGTCATCGTAGAAATTCGTGCCGGTACCGGTGGCGCTGAATCGGCTCTGTTTGCCAGTGATCTATTCCGGATGTACAGTCGTTTTGCCGAGCGTCGTCGTTGGCAGGTTGAAGTGATATCGGCAAGTGAATCCGATCTGGGCGGTTATAAGGAAATCATTTTCCGGGTGATTGGCCAGGGTGCTTATTCGGTGCTCAAATTTGAATCGGGCGGCCATCGCGTACAACGCGTCCCTGAAACTGAAACGCAGGGTCGTATCCACACTTCGGCCTGTACGGTGGCGGTAATGCCGGAAGCCGATACGATGGAAGCTGTGACGATCAACCCTGCCGAGCTACGGATCGATACGTTCCGAGCGTCTGGCGCGGGTGGGCAACACATCAACAAGACGGATTCAGCGGTGCGTATTACGCACTTGCCGACCGGGACGGTAGTGGAATGTCAGGATGGGCGTTCGCAGCACCAGAACCGGGATCAGGCCATGCGGGTGTTGGTGGCGCGGATTGAAGATCAACGCCGCCGTGCCGCTCATGCCGAGGAAGCGGCAACCCGTAAGAGCCTGATTAGTAGTGGTGATCGTTCCGAACGGATTCGTACCTATAACTTTCCGCAGGGCCGGATGACTGACCATCGGATTAATCTGACGCTGTACAAGTTGTCTTATCTGATGGATGGCGATATGGAAGAGCTGGCGCGTTCGCTGGCTGCCGAACATCAGGCCGAGCAACTGGCGGCGTTGGCTGATCAGGACTGAGTAGCGTGAGTACGGTCCCTCCATTAACGCGTGCCGGGGCAATACAGTGGGCGCGACAATCCATAGATCGACTCGATGCGCGTTTGTTGTTGGAGTTTGTTTCAGGATGCACAGCCAATGCGCTGATTGCTGATCCAGATGTCGCGCTGGAGGCGCTGCAACAGCATCGCTTCATTAGCCTGGTAGAGCGACGTGCGGCGGGTGAGCCTTTGGCTTATCTGGTCGGTCAGGCCGGGTTTTATGGCGATTTACTTGAGGTCACGTCAGATGTGCTAGTACCGCGCCCGGAGACAGAAGACCTGGTTGATTGGGCACTTGAGGTCTTGCGGGCGTATAAGTCACCCGCCATTCTGGATCTTGGTACCGGCAGTGGCGCCATTGCACTGGCTTTGGCCGGTGCGCGACCGGATGCACAGGTAACGGCGGTTGATGTATCACCGGCTGCTTTGTCGGTTGCATCCGGAAATCGACAACGCCTGGATCGAAGCAATGTCCAGTTGATCTGTGGCAGCTGGTATCAGGGCTTAACCAAAACAGATCTTTTTGATTTGATTGTAAGTAACCCCTCGTATATTCCAGCGAACGACCCACATCTGGCCGGAGATGGTGTCCGTTTTGAGCCGCGTCTGGCGCTAACGAATGAAGCAGATGAGCTTGGTGCCTATCGTGCCATTGCGGCAGGCGCATTGGCTTACCTTAAGCCTGGCGGGTGGCTGCTGGTAGAGCATGGTCACGATCAGGCTGACGCGGTGGGCCGGATTTGGGCAGCGGCAGGTTTGGTGAACGTCACTGGCCGCACCGATTTGAGTGGTAACCCCCGCATGACTGCCGGGCAAAAGCCGGAAGGGTTGCCCCTATGATGCAGGCGCTTGAGTTCTGGCAGCGTTGGCCGAAATCGTTGCGGTTGGGCAGTGTCTGCCTCGGTAGCGATTCATCTCTTTGTTATTTTCCCGTTGGCGTTTGACTTGTACACCCCGATTGCCATGCCGCAGGCACCTTTGAGCGCGGTGCTGTGTGGCGCCGGTGATACGGCGCAAACGGCTAAGGCGGATGCAAAAAAAGCGCCATTGTCGGCGGGTGATACGAAAAAGCTGAATCCTGTAAAGCCAGTGCCGATTGTGAAGGCTAAACACGGGGAGTTAGCGCCGGAAAAAACGAAGCTTGTTCAGCCGACCCAGGTAGGCGTTGCGCAGGGTGATGCTGCAGCGGCGCCCAATTTGGCTTCAAAGGCGGGTACGCTGGGCGGTGCCCCAGAGAGCGCCCGGGATGGGGTTGATGCGGATGCCTTGCAGCGTTATCGACTCGCACTGGGTGTTGAAGCCCGCAAGGCACGGCGCTACCCGGAGGTTTTAAGGGCGCGCGGCCACGAGGGTGTGTGTGAAGAGGTTATCGTTCTGTCCAAAAACGGCGGCGCGCCCGTGGTACTGCAGGGTAAAAGCAGTGGTTCTCAGACGCTGGATGAGGCCGCTTTTACCATGGCGCGCCTGGCTGCTGAGCGCACGCCGGTGCCGGCCGAATTAGGGCCGGAATCTTAAAATTCCCCTGCGGATTCGTTTTACGCTGGATGATTTCTGAGCCATATAGTTTTTGCGGTACACCAAAGGCTTGGTGGTTTAAAGCCGGCTTTGTGCCCTAACCTAGGGCATTAAAGTGTTATAATCCGTTAGTTTCATTCATTCGGCATGTTTTGCGGATGAATTGTGCTGTCGCAGCATGGGAGCCCGGAATTAAACCGAGGGCTCTGGTTTGACCAATTTAGGAGCGCGCATACATGTTTAACGGACTCATTGATCTGCCCTGGTGGGGTTATATCGTGTACACCCTGATCGTGACCCATATTACGATCGCCGGCGTTACGATTTATCTGCATCGCCATTCTGCGCATCGTGCGTTGGAATTGCATCCGGCCGTGGCGCATTTCTTCCGTTTCTGGTTATGGCTCACGACGGGTATGGTGACCAAGCAGTGGACAGCCATTCACCGTAAGCATCACGCGAAGTGTGAAACTCCCGAAGACCCACATAGCCCGCAAGTACTGGGTCTGAAGAAGGTACTTTGGGAAGGGGCCGAGCTCTATCGTTCCGAAGCCAAGAACGACGAAACCATGAGACGCTATGGTGCGGGCACGCCGGATGACTGGATGGAGCGCCATGTTTATAGCCATTCAGTGATTGGCGTTTCGATTCTGATGGTCATCAACCTGATTCTGTTCGGGCCAATTGGTTTAACAATCTGGGCAGTGCAGATGGTGTGGATTCCATTCTGGGCCGCAGGCATTGTGAATGGTGTGGGCCACTATTATGGCTATCGCAATTTCACCTGCCCGGATGCATCGACCAATCTCTTTCCGTGGGGCATTATCATTGGTGGTGAAGAGCTGCATAACAACCATCATGCCTTCGGCACATCGGCTAAGCTGTCGAACAAGTGGTACGAGTTTGATATTGGCTGGTTGTACATCCGCACCATGGAAGTATTGGGTCTGGCCAAGGTCAAGAAAGTCGCACCGCGCCCCAAACTGGGTAAGGAAGTGGCTGAAGTCAATGCAGAGACGCTGGATGCCGTGATTACCCACCGCTTCGACCTGATGACCCGCTATGGCAAGGCGATCCGCCACGAGTTTGCCCGTACGCTGGAACATCACAAGCGTGAGCATACGCTGGCCGATAAGAAGACCATGCGTCAGGCGTCGCGCTGGGTGGCTGGTGATCTAGACCAAATGCCTGTGGAACTCCGTCAGCCTGTCGATAGTGTGCTGGCTGAAAGTCCTGCGTTGACCAAGCTCTGCACGATGCGTACGCAGCTCGTTGCAATCTGGGAAAAGACCAACACCTCGCGTGAACAGCTGGTTCAGAGTCTGCAAGAGTGGTGTAAGCAGGCTGAAGCCTCTGGCGTGCATGCGCTTGAAGAGTTGTCGGTGCGTGTGCGACGCTACGTGATTTAAGAGATACCCGTGGTACCCAACAACCGGCTTCGGCCGGTTGTTTTATTTGAAGGCGCTAAGCAATGAGTGATGTAGAAAGCCAGGAAACACTGGCGAGTGAAAGCCCGGGCGCTGATCAGCCCACGGCTGCGGCCCAGCGTGGTAAAAGTATTTTGCCGGAGGTGAAGCGTCGCCGGACTTTTGCCATTATTTCTCACCCGGATGCGGGTAAAACCACCCTCACCGAAAAGCTGTTGCTGTTCGCGGGTGCGATCCAGATTGCTGGTAGTGTCAAAGCACGTAAGGCCAGTCGTCATGCAACGTCAGACTGGATGAAAATCGAGAAGCAGCGCGGCATTTCTGTCGCCAGCTCGGTGATGCAGATGGAGTACGGCGACTGCGTTATCAATCTGCTCGATACCCCGGGTCACCAGGACTTTTCTGAAGATACCTATCGTGTGCTTACCGCTGTGGATGCAGCGCTGATGGTGATTGATGCCGGTAATGGCGTTGAACCACAGACGCTGCGCCTGCTAGAAGTATGTCGCGCTCGTAATACGCCGATTATTACGTTCATTAATAAGCTGGATAGCGAGGTCAAAGACCCGCTCGATCTGGTGGATGAAATCGAAAAGGTGCTGAAGCTGACGGTGGTGCCATTTACCTGGCCGGTTGGTATGGGCAAGCATTTTGCCGGTGTATATGACATTCGCAAAGACCAGATGCGCTTGTTCCGTTCGGGCAAAGATCGCCTGGAGACGGAATCGGAAACCCTGCAAGGCTTTGAGCATCCACAACTGGCGGATCGTTTTGGTGCCGAGTTCGAACAGGCGCAACAGGAAGTAGAGCTGATTAGTGGCGCCTCGGAAGAGTTTGATAAAGAGGCATTCCTGAATGGTCAGCAAACGCCACTGTTCTTTGGCTCGGCCATCAACAACTTCGGTGTGAAGGAAGTGCTGGATGCCTTGTCGGAACTGGCGCCGGCACCAAAGCCGCGGGCGGCTATTCAGCGGGTCGTCAACCCCGATGAACAGACCTTCTCCGGTGTGGTCTTCAAGGTGCAGGCCAATATGGATCCGGCGCATCGTGACCGCATTGCCTTTGTGCGTATCTGCTCTGGTAAGTTCACGCGCGGCATGCAGCTCAAGATTGGCCGGACTGGCAAGAGTATGCGCACAGCCAGCGCCATGTCGTTTCTGTCGCAACGTCGTGAGTTGCTGGAAGAAGCCTATGCGGGCGACATCATCGGTTTGCCCAACCATAGCCTGCTGCAGCTCGGCGACACGCTGACCGAAGGCGAAAAGCTGCAGTACACTGGGCTGCCCTTCTTTGCGCCGGAAATCTTTCAGGCCGTCGAAGTGGCTGACCCGATGCGAGCCAAGCAGCTACGTACTGGGCTTCAGCAGTTAGGGGAAGAGGGTGCCATTCAGGTGTTCCGCCCGCATGATGGCGGTGCCTTGTTGCTCGGCGCAGTGGGAACGTTGCAGTTTGAGGTGGTCGCGCACCGCCTGAAACATGAGTATGGGGTTGAGGCCCGCTTGATGCCGACCAAGTATCGTTTGGCGCGTTGGGTGACCGCAGATGATCCGGTCGAGCTCAAGCAGTTTATTGACTTCAATTCTTACCGTATTGCCTATGACGTGGTGGAGGCGCCCACTTGCCTGGCCTCCTACCAAGGTGAGTTGGTGATCCCGGAGCGCTGGAAAACCATTAAGTACCACGCGCTGCGCGAGCATGCGGGGCTCATGTTCCAGAGCAAGCTTGCCGAATAACAAAGAAGGCGTTGGGCAAGGGGGTAAAGCCTTAGTTCAACGCCAAAGACAAAGCCCACCGCAAGGGTGGGCTTTGTTGCGTTTGGGACGCGCGCAGCTTACTTAAGCTGGGTTTCCTTGTACGCCACGTGCTTGCGAGCTTTCGGGTCGTACTTGGTGATTTCCAGCTTTTCAGGCGTGGTGCGCTTGTTCTTTGTCGTGGTGTAAAAGTGACCGGTACCAGCGCTTGATTCGAGCTTGATCTTTTCACGTCCGCCTTTGGCCATGGTGTTCTCCTAGATTCGGGTGAGCGGCTTAAACTTCGCCGCGGGCGCACAGGTCAGCGAGAACAGTCTCGATGCCCTTCTTGTCGATGACGCGCAGGCCGGCATTCGATACGCGCAGGCGTACGAAGCGGTTTTCAGTTTCAACCCAGAAACGGCGGTACTGCAGATTCGGCAGGAAGCGACGCTTCGTTTTGTTATTGGCGTGAGAAACGTTGTTTCCCACCATCGGGCCCTTGCCCGTTACTTGGCAAACGCGTGCCATGATTGACTCCTGTTATCCCAAACGGAAAGCCGATGATTATAAGGTAAAAACAGTAAAAAAGCCAACTAATACGTAGATTGGGTGTTTTTAGGCTGTTTAGGCCAGTTGAATAAGGCTCGGCAAGGCCGGCAACAATAAAGTGATCTAAAAGCCGAACGTCAATAAAGCTCAGCGCCTGTTGTAGGGCGTCTGTCAGCTGCTCGTCGGCGCCAGAGGGGTCGGCAATACCGCTAGGGTGGTTGTGGGCAAAGATGACGGCGGCCGCATTGTGATGAATGGCGCGACGTACCACCTCCCTTGGGTAAACGCTGGTTTGCGTCAGCGTGCCCCGGAATAGTTCTTCGCTGGCAATCAGATGATTGCGGGCATCCAGCCAGAGTGCGTGAAACACCTCGTATTCTCGATTGGCGAGACTCAGTTTCAGGTAGCGGCGCACGTTATCAACAGACGAGAGCGAAACCCCTTGCACCATTTCTTCGCGCAACGTACGTCGAGCCAGTTCTAGTACTGCGATCAGCTGCGCTGTTTTTGCCGGGCTGAGCCCTAAAGTCTTGGTCAGTTCGGCCGAGGGTGCAGACAATAGTCCGTATAAGCCGCCGAAACGCTCGATAAGCGCATGAGCCAGGGCAATAGCGTCCTGCCCGGGAAGGCCTGTACGTAAAAGGATGGCGACAAGTTCGCTATCCGAAAGGAATTCCGGACCACATTGTAGCAACTTTTCGCGTGGGCGGTCATTGTTGGGTATGTCGGTCAAACTCATGGGTGCTTCTGCCTCCCGAGTTTAACTGCCTAGTGCAGGCTAAATATGGATAGAATAGCTCAAACCAAGAGCGCTCCATGGCGACACTTAACAAAAAGGCTTTGTTTATGACGGTTGTGCAACCTTCGGATGAACTGATGGGCAAAAAAATCTTACTGGGTATTACCGGTGGGATTGCCGCCTATAAATCTGCAGAGCTGGTGCGTTTGCTCAAGAAGTCGGGCGCAACGGTAGTTGTCGTCATGACGGAAGCGGCAACGCGCTTTGTCACACCATTAACCTTTCAGGCTTTATCGGGTAACCCGGTGGCGGTGGATGCCTGGGACCCCGAAAAGGGCGGTGGTATGACGCATATCGATCTGACCCGTTCCTCTGATCTGATGCTGATTGCACCGGCCTCGGCAGATTTCATGGCGAAAGTCGCCCAGGGGCGAGCAGATGACTTGTTGTCCGCACTGGTATTGGTGCGAGACTGCCCACTCGCCATTGCGCCGGCGATGAACCGGCAGATGTGGTCTAACCCGGCGACGCAGCGTAATAAGCAACTGCTGGAAAGTGACGGCATTGCCATTTGGGGGCCCGGCATTGGTGAACAGGCGTGTGGCGAGACTGGTGAAGGCCGTATGCTGGAGTCGTGTGAGTTAGCTGAGGCGATCATTGGTGCGTTGACCGCGAAGCAGCTGGCTGGAAAAAAGATTGTGATGACGGCAGGGCCAACCTTTGAACCGATTGATTCCGTACGCGGCATTACCAACCTATCATCGGGGCAGATGGGGTATGCGATGGCACGGGCGTTCGCTCAGGCGGGGGCAGAAGTCGTGCTGGTAAGCGGCCCGGTTGCTTTTGCTACACCCTTCGGTGTGCAGCGCATTAATGTGCAGACAGCAGAACAGATGCGACAGGCAGTAATGGCCGCAATTGCAGAGGCTCAGGTGTTTGTCGGGGTCGCGGCCGTTGCAGACTACCGCCCCGTGAATGCGGCGGAACACAAGCTGAAGAAAACAGAGTCCGCCGCTGCCGATGGCGGACGGACGATTGAACTGACAACCAATCCGGATATTCTGGCGGAAGTGGCATCTTTGCCCGCAGCGCCCTACTGTGTGGGGTTCGCGGCAGAGAGCCAGAACCTAGACGAATACGCCGAGGCGAAGCGTCAGCGTAAACGGCTCCCGTTGGTGATTGGCAATCTGGTGAGTGATGGATTAGGCACGGCAGCCAATGTGGTGACGCTTTATGACGCCAAAGGTCGTCATCCGTTGCCGGAACTGCCTAAGCCGGCATTGGCACAGCGTCTTGTGGATGAATTAGCCAGCCGTTTGAATCAGCTCTAAGGAAATTCTTTTATGCACCGCATTGATGTTCGTATTTTGGATGCTCGTTTGCACGATAGCCCACCTGCTTATGGCACCCCGGGTGCCGCAGGTCTCGATTTGCGCGCATGTATTGAAGCGCCTTTGGTATTAAATGCCGGCGAAACGGTTTTAATCCCTTCCGGTATTGCGATTCACCTCGCAGATCCCGGCTTGGCGGCAATGATTCTGCCGCGCTCGGGGTTGGGCCATAAACATGGCATTGTTCTGGGTAGTCTGGTGGGTTTGATTGACTCGGATTATCAGGGCGAGATTAAGGTGTCTCTCTGGAACCGCAGTGATACGGCATTTGAAATTAATCCATTGGATCGTATCGCGCAATTAGTCGTGTTTCCCGTGTTGCAGGTGTCGATGAATATCGTTGAGGCATTTACTGAAAGTAGTCGCGCCGAAGGCGGTTTTGGTAGTACCGGTAAGCAGTAAGCGATGAAACCTGGTTCGGCCACATCGACAACACGTCAGGCGACCTTGATTTTAGCGGTCGTGATGGCCGCCTATACGTTGTCGTTCTTTCAGCGTTTTGCGCCGGCTTTTATTGCCCAAGATCTATATCGCTGGCACTTGAAACCACGGACGCCTCGCTGGGAGTGTTAGCGGCGACCTATTTCTATGTGTACACGCTGATGCAGGTGCCGACGGGCGTGTTGGTTGATACGCTGGGGCCGCGCCGGATTATTTTGTTAGGCGGTATTGTTTCTTTTGTCGGTAGCCTCTGGTTTGGGCTGGCTGAGTCGTTGACGCATGCGCTAATTGGCCGCACTTTGGTTGGGCTGGGCGTCTCGGTGACCTTTATTGCCATGTTGAAGATTATTGCCCTGAGTTTTGAGGAGCGACGTTTTGCGTCTTTGACGGGCTTAGGGGTTTTTATTGGCAACATTGGTTCTGTTATGGCGGGCGTGCCGCTGGCCTTTGCTGCGACTGAACTGGGTTGGCGTAACGTCTTTGTGGCAGTGGCGGTGGCTTCGCTGGTGTTGGGCACCCTGTCCTGGGCGATGATGCGTAGCAGCCCGACCATGGGTGGTGTAAAAGTTGATCGCACGGTCGTGCTCAGCGGTTTGGTGTTAGTGATTCGCAACCGTTTGACTTGGGCGCCGGCATTAACCAACCTGGGATTGTGTGGCAGTTATTTCACCTTCGCTGGTCTCTGGGCAATGCCTTATCTGACACAGATCCATGGCTACACCCGCAACATAGCAGCGACGCATCTTTCCTTGATGTACGCTGGCTTTGCAATTGGCTGTTTGGTGCTTGGCATTCTTTCGGACCGCTTGCGTCAACGCAAATCTATACTGGTGCTCGCCAGCGCTGTTTATTGTGCGATCTGGTGTGTGTGGTGGTGGGGCGGTCAGTTAGAAGCTTCTTTGACGATGGCCCTGTGTTTCTTGATGGGGTTTAGTACGGCCGGGTTTAGTCTGACCTGGGCTTGTGCAAAAGAGGTTAATCCACCGCAGTTAGCAGGTATGTCGACATCGATTGCCAATGTGGGCGGCTTTTTTGGCGCTGCTGTCATGCAGCCGCTGGTGGGCGTGCTGATGGATGTGGTTTGGCAGGGCGATATCGTGAATGGCGTGCGTATCTATACGCTGAATGACTTCAGATTCGGGCTGTCGATTGTGGTTGCGCTGGCTTTTTTGGGCTGTTTGCTGCCTTGTTTATTTGCGAAACTTCTTGCCGCAACCTCTGGGTAGAGGCGCAGCTTAAAGAGGATGCCTGATTAGCCGAATACCTGTTGTTTGAGCGCGAGGACGGCGTCAATGTGCGCTTGCAGTTCGGGCGTCACCGCGAGACGTGCTTTGGGTTCATCGTTAAGACGGTTGGCATGCTGCAATCGGCGGTATTCACGATAGGCTGTTTGCACAGAGTGAGACAGCGTTGCGTCAATGAGCCCATGTTCGGCGACACGATGTAATAAAGCGATATTGCCTAAGTTGTCAGTGAGGTCCGGGTAGCGGTGGGCGTTGGCCAGGATAAGGAACTGCACGATGAACTCGACATCGATGATGCCGCCCGGATCCTGTTTGATATCAAAGAGGCCGGGTTGGGTGGCGCCGTGTGCATCAAACATTTTCTGGCGCATAGTAACGACTTCCTGACGCAGGGTTTCGATGTTACGTTCTTTGCACAGGATTTCCCGGCGAACCTGTTCGAAGCGTTCGCCGAGTGCCTTATCGCCGGCGACAAAGCGGGCGCGCGTTAAAGCCTGATGCTCCCAGATCCACGCAGATTTTTCTTCATAATCCCGGAAGCCATCCAGGCTGATGGCCAGCATACCTGATTCACCATTAGGGCGCAGTCGGGTGTCGATTTTATAGACAATCCCTGATGAGGTTTGTGAGGATAACCAGGTTGTGATTCGCTGGCCAAGACGCATATAGGTTTGCGCAGCGTCTTGATCTGGGTCATCGTAAAGGTAAACGATGTCCAGGTCAGAGCCATAACCCAGTTCTTTGCCGCCTAGCTTGCCATAGCCAATCACGGCAAAGTGCGGCGTATCCGTATGACGTTTCGTCAATTTGCGCCAGACCAGCTTGATCGTTCGATCCACAATGATGTCAGCCAGTTCGGATAGAAAATCCGAGATCCGTTCGAGGCTGTGGAGTCCAGCCAGATCCTGAATGAGCAGTCTGAATAGTTGCGCATGATGCATTTCGCGCAGGATATTCATTTCCACTTCCATGTCGTCTTTAGCTTCTGCGAGAGCACGGTCCAGTTCTTCCTGATAAGCATCAAAATCCGTGGCAGTTTCAAGAAGGCGTTGATCGAGTAGCTCGTCCAGTAGCAACGGATGTCGGGTCAGGAATTGCGCGCCCCAGCTGGAAGCGCCGACCAGATCGGCGACACGACTGAGTGCTTGCGGGTATTGCTGTAGCAGGATCAGGTAGGCGCCACGTCCGGAAATGGATTCCAGAAAATCTAGCCCTCGCAGTACGGCGGCATCCGGTGCGCTTGTTTTATTGGCAAGTGAAATCAAACTGCATGCTGCGGCATCCAGTCGTTCGCGGTTTGACAGGGGCAATTGCTGATAGCGCCCGGTTTGCGTGAGCCGCTGAATGCGCTCCACAATGGCCTCTGGCGCTTGGTAACCCAGCGCTGACAATCTTTCGATGGCTTGATCATTGCTGGCAATACCCTGCCAGATATCCTGAATCGGCTGCGTATCATCGCTATTGTTCGGATCTGAAAAAACTGCCTGAAAGTGTTTGCTGACAATGTCGCGGTGGGCGTTAAGCGCTGCGTAGAGTTCTTCCCAGGTGCTAAAGCCCATGCTTTCCGCTAGCAAAGCGCGGTCATCGGCAGCGTCTGGCAGCATGTGCGTCTGGGCATCGTCCAGATATTGCAAACGGTGCTCCAGGCGTCGCAGAAAGACGTAGGCGTCGGTGAGTGATTTAACATCGTCTGCACCAAGTTGCCCGCTATTTTTCAGTCGTTCGAGCACCAGCAACGTGGGGCGGATCTGTAAGGTGCTATCACGCCCGCCACGGATTAATTGGAACACCTGAGCGATAAATTCTATTTCGCGTATACCGCCGGGCCCTAGCTTGATATGCTCCATGCGGTCTTTGCGCGTGACTTCCTGACGGATCTGCGCGTGCAATGCACGCATGGCATTAATGGCGCCGAAATCAAGATATTTGCGGTACACAAAAGGTTTGGCAACGCTGGTGGTCATAGCGGGTGCACAAGCCATGTCGGCCTCGTTCATCACACGCGCTTTGATCCAGGCGTATCTTTCCCATTCACGCCCCTGGGTAATGAAGTAGTTCTCGAGCATGTCGGATGAACAGACCAATGGGCCCGAGTCGCCGTTAGGGCGTAGCCGCATGTCCACCCGAAACACTTGTCCGTCTTCGGTTGCATCGTTCAAGTTAGCGATGAGACGCTTTCCGAGACGCGTGAAGAAGTCGTAGTTATCGATTTTGCCCCCGCCATCTGCTCGGCCAGAGGTCTCACCTTCTTCGGGGTAGACAAAAATGTAATCCACATCAGAGGAGACATTCAGTTCACGTCCTCCCAGCTTGCCCATAGCGACAATGGCTAGGTGTTGCACTTCGCCATTGCTGCCAATCGGGTTCCCGTAGCGGGTTGATAAATCGCTGTGTAAACGATTCAGCGCAAAAAGCGTGGTGACATCCGCGAGCGCTGTCATTGTTTCAACAATCTCTGTCAATGAAGCACCGTCAGCGATATCTCTGACGATGAGATGTGCCATGACGCGCTGCCTAAGTTGTCTCAATCCTTTGCGTAGAAGGCTGTCATCAGCGGCTTCTCCGGACTCGGGAACGGATGCGTCTAGAAAGCCTATCAAGTCATCGGCAGAAAGAGGAGTACCTTCATGAGCGGAGAGCCAGTCGATGATCTCGTGGCGCGCATTCAGCAGCTGATCAAGGTAGCGGCTATGGCGTCTGGCATAAATTAGACGTTCGTCAAAAGACCGATTAAAAACAGGTGTATTGTGCGTCTGATCGGCTTCGATAATAGCAGATAGTGGGTAATTCATAAGATTTTGTTCAGATGCGCTGTTAATAGACGAGTGATTCCAATGCTTCGGTTAAAATTGTGGCACTAAGCAGCGCCGTGGTCCATCATCGGTGTCAATTTGCTTAACTTAATCCCTTTTCCTATTAAGTGGTCGTTTCTTTGCGCCAATTTATTAAACGTTCGACAGGCCTGTTTGCGATCCCGTTACAAGGGATTCGCGATCTCATTGCGCGCCGTTGGTTTCGTAGAACGGTCGGTTGGCTGTTGGCCGTTGTAATTGGTTTGTGGGTGGCTGCCGCTTGCGTGCTGCAATTCTGGTTGTTTCCTCGTCTGGATGATTATCGTGAGCCGTTGGCAGAGGCTGTTGGCAAGGCACTGGGCATAAAAGTCGAAGTCGGCCAAATATTGGGTGGTTGGGCGCATTTACACCCGAGCTTTGCCTTGAGCGATGTCGTGGTTTTCGATAGCAAATACCAGCCGGCGGTGCAATTAAGTCAGGTGAAGGCAGAGATCGCCTGGTTGCCTTTGCTGACAGGTAATCTAAGCTTCCGCGCACTGACTATTGAGACACCAAATCTGGATTTTCGTCGCGATGCAGCGGGGCATTTGTTCTTGTCTGGTTTGCCGCTCGATGGTGGCGGTGATTTCAGAGTTGATGCGTTGCTAGAGCAAGGCAAAGTGAACCTGCGCAGTGGAAAAGTTGTTTGGTCAGATGCGATGCGTCGTTCGCCATCACTAACCCTGAGTGATGTTTCATTGCGTTTGGATAGTCGTGGTGCGCAACACCAATTGGAGATTGCGCTGACCCCGCCAGATCCGTTGGGTAAGCCTTTAGGCGTCCGCGTCGAATGGATTGGTCGTAGTTTTAGTGAATTGGACTCCTGGCAAACTAAAATTGCTTTGAAAACCAAAGAAATTGATTTGGCGGGTTGGTCGACCTGGATCGACTATCCGGTGCCCATCGCTTCAGGTAAGGCCAATTTTGACCTTACGGTCTCTGCTCGTGGGTTAGAGTTGACCCAGGTCGATGGGGCTGTTGCCATCGCAGATATGAAAGCGCAACTGGCTCCCGGTATTAAGCCGCTGCAGCTTAAACGGTTTTCATCGGATATAGAGTTTCATCGGCAGGTAAATGGCAAGACCCTTCAGTTGAAGCTGAATGACCTTGCCTATACTGATGCGGTAGGAAAAACCGAACCGCCAACTGATATTTTTGTTAAACGCACCCTCGGTTTTGCTGATGAAAAGCAAACGCAGGATCTCACTCTTCAAGCCTCTCGGCTTGATCTTGCTCGTTTAAGAGAAGTGGTTGAGTCTTTGCCGATTCCAATGCAATTCCGCCAGCAGTTAGAAAAGGCTGCGCCATCAGGCACGTTACAAAAGTTTAGAGCCCACGGCCTTGTGATCGGTGACGCGTTGGCTGAGTATTCCGCACAAGGCTCTTTCAAGGACATTGCCATTCGTTCAGACGATGGTTTGAAGTTTGTTAAAGGACTGACTGGCAAGATCGACATGACGCACCGAGAGGGCAAGTTGGTCTTGAATAGCGAAAATAGCGTGCTTGCCGCACCTAATGTGTTGCCAGTTAACCAAGTCTCGCTGGATCAATTAACTGGGCAGATTAACTGGAAGAAAACAGTTGATCTGATTGCCGTTAAGGTTAAAGACTTACAGTTGCGTAACGCAGACCTACAGGCTGAGGCGAACGGCAAATGGTCAGGTGAAATGAGTCAGACTGCATCCGAGATGGATAAAGCAGGTACCGTTGATATGAAGATTGTCTTTGATTATGCGAAGACAGAAAGCGGCTGGAAATATATTCCACTGAGTGCGTCTCCCGATATTTCAAAGTGGGTAAAAGGCGCGGTGTCAGGGGGCTCGATTTCCGGGTTTCGTATTGAAATGGACGGCCAGGTATGGGGTATGCCCTACGGGTCGCCCGAGGCGGGCGCTGCCCCAGGTTCAAGTGCGGCCGTGGGTGCGCCTGGTAAGTTCTACCTCGGCTTTAAGACTAAAAACCTGACCGTGAAATATGCAGACGGATATCCATCCCTGGAAAATCTGGATGCCGGTTTTGATATGAACCAGAATCAGATCAAGATTGTGGCCAACAAAGGTCAGATCAATGGCATGAAATTCTCGGCGATCAAGGCTGATATGGCCGACGTGAGTGCCTATGAAAACCATCTGCTCGTTTCAGGTCAGGCAGAGGGACCCACGTCCAGCGCAGTGAGCTTTCTGAAAGATATCCCGCTAGCAGATCATACCCATCATTTTGCAGACGAGATGAGCGCTGAAGGTAATGGTAAGCTGGATATTGCCGTAAACCTGAATATGCTGAATGCCTCGGATGTCAAAATACAGGGACAGTATGTTTTCCTGAACAATAAATTAGCTGTTGTGCCTGGCGCGCCGCGCGTAGATGCGGTTAATGGCACAATCAGGTTCAGCGAAGGCACGATTGATAGTAATGATTTGCAGGGGCAATGGTCGGGCGAGCCTTTGGCTATTCGCATAGTGACAGATGACAAGGGTGCCAGTATTAATGCGAGCGGTCGTGCCAATGTCGCGGATTTGCGCAACCACTACAATTTGCCTCTTTTTGATCAGCTTTCGGGTAAAACAAACTGGCAGGCCAAGGTAGTCATGAAAGGCGATAGGGTTGATTTAAACCTCGTGTCAGATTTGAAAGGGGTCGCGTCATCGTTGCCCGATCCGTTTAATAAGAGTGCGAGTAGCAACATACCATTGTTGGTTTCCCGACAAAGCGCCCCAGTGTCAGGGCGAAAAAGAGGCGATACGGTAAACCAGATTTGGCGAATGACATTAGGCGGTGCGGCTTCAGCAACCATAGGCGTGAATACCAAAGGTCAGGTAGTACGCGGCAAGGTGTTAATGGGTTCTGGACAGGCTCAGGCAATGCCCGATCAGCCTGGTTTGCAGCTGGAATCGTTAAAGCCCGTTGATCTGGATTTCTGGATGAAAGCTTTTGATCTGGGAAGCAGCCGCCAGGCTAGTCCATCGAGTGGACAGCGAGCGCCAATGTTGCCATTGGCGATTGCAGTGAAGGCGCCGCTGGTTAATGCCTTCGGCAGAAAGTTTCAGGATTTTAAGGCCAGCGTGCAAACGGCAGCAGATCACACGACGGTTCATATGAATAGTCGAGAACTGCAGGGGTTGATTGACTGGTATCCACCGGGGACAGCGGATGGCGCAGAACGTGGCACGCTTCAGGGCCGATTGTCTAAACTGGATCTGAGCGCAGCAACCGAGAACCAACCAGGAACAACGAGCAATCTCAAGCAGGAGATTAACTCGCTACCCGACCTGTCTATTAAAGTCGATGAGTTGTACTGGCAAGGAAAGCCCTGGGGTAAGTTGAGCTTTCGTGCGCGGAACCAGAAGGTTGGCCAAAATCAGTCATGGCGAATCGATCCGTTTTTACTTGAGGGTGCGGATCTTAAGTTTAATGGACGACTTAATTGGGTCGTCCAGGCCAACAAAGGGAATGCGCCGGTTAACCTTACCTCCATGGATTTCAAGCTAAATAGTCCGCAAGTGGGAAACCTGCTGACCAAATTAGGCTTTCCGGGCACAGTAAAGCGAGGGGTCGCTACGATGGAAGGTCAGGTGAGTTGGCCCGCAACCCCGTTTGGTTTTGACCAGGCAACGCTTTCGGGCAATTTTAAAATGACGGCCAAAGATGGGCAATTTTCAAAAATGGATCCCGGGGTCGGTAGATTATTGGGCCTATTGTCGCTTCAGTCGTTGCCGCAACGTTTTTCATTGGACTTCCGCGACATTTTTAGTGAAGGCTTAGCCTTTGAAGCAATCCAGGGACGATTTGATATCCGCGATGGCCTCATGAAAACATCGGATCTTGAAATGGATACGCCGTCCGCCGTGGTTCTGATGAATGGCGAAACAAACCTCGCCAATCAGACGCAGGATGTTGTGGTGACAGTCCGACCGACATTAAGCAACAGTGTTGCATTGGGCGTTACCGTGCTTAATCCCATAGCGGGTGCCGTGACATTCGCAGCGCAAAAGGTGCTGGGTGATCCTTTGAGCAAAGTCTTTTCGTTTAAGTACCACATAACGGGAACCTGGTCTGATCCACTCGTCGATAAGGAATCCTTGGCGACAGATGCTGTTAAAACCGGCAAGGCGGCAGCAGACTTGCCTGGCAAAGCTGTCTCGGCAATTGGTGCCGCGGTTATGCCAGTGACGGATCCATCGGCTAATCCATCGGAGGCGCCTGCTGCCGCCTCCGCAAAAGCGCCGTAAGCCATGACAGATCTGATACGCATGGCCAGCGTGCAAATGGTTTCAGCCCCGCGGGTTGAGGACAATCTACACGCATTAAACCGCCTCGTCCGGGGCGCAGCCGCAGACGGTGCGCAACTGGTTGTGTTGCCTGAATTTTTCCCGATGATTGGTGCCTCGGATGAGACAAGACTGGCTATTCGCGAAACACCGCAGGGGGGTCCGCTACAGAACTTTCTGTCCGGTTTGGCAAAGGAGCTCGGTGTTTTTCTGGTGGGCGGCTCAATACCTATGGCTGGTTCAGACCCAACACGCGCTTTGAATAGCACCTTGGTATTTGATCCCACAGGCGAACAAGTTTCTCGATATGACAAGATGCATCTGTTTGGATTTAAAGCGGGTGCAGAAGCCTACGATGAGTCGCTTAGCATCGAGGCCGGTAATCAACCTGTTGCGTTTGATACGCCTTTTGCGCGAATTGGCTTGTCGATTTGTTATGACCTGCGTTTTCCAGAATACTTTCGGGCCTTGGGACCAGTCGATATTCTGGTGTTGCCAGCAGCATTTACAGCAACAACGGGTGAGGCGCATTGGGAAGTGCTCTTGCGCGCCCGCGCCATAGAAAACCAGTGTTACGTCATTGCCAGTGCACAGGGTGGGCGCCACGAAACGGGTCGTAAAACCTGGGGGCACAGCATGATCATTGATCCATGGGGCGAGATTATGGGCGTGTTGCCGACCGGGGAGGGTTGGGTTTGCGCTGACTTTAATCGCCAGCGCATTGAGACCGTGCGCCATCGTTTACCAGCCCTTAAACATCGTAGAATCTGAGCATGACCCAGAAATTAACTGTAAACACCCCTTTGGCAGCAATCGACGTTGCCGAAAACCTGTTGTTGGAATCACATGAGTTGACTGCAACGCAAGTCGAGTCCGTACTTGGCAATATCATGCAGTCTCAGGTGGACGATGCAGACATTTATTTCCAGACCACGCGATCAGAGGGTTGGAGTCTGGAAGAGGGGATTGTTAAAGCGGGTAGTTTTAGTATTGATCAGGGTGTGGGTGTGCGTGCCATTAGTGGCGAGAAAACGGCATTTGCCTATTCTGATGATGTGTCATTGCCGTCTTTGAAGTCGGCGAGTGCGGCTGTTCGCGAGATTGGTGCGAGCGGCAATACGCAGTCAGTAGCGGCAGGGCGTGGCTCAGGTTTGTTGACCAGCGCAGATCGCTATTTGCCATTAGATCCCATTGCGTTATTGGAAGCGCCTGCCAAAGTGGCTATGTTGGAAAAGCTGGAGCAACTGGCGCGCGCAATTGACCCACGTGTCAAGCAAGTGATAGCCTCTCTGTCTGGTGAATACGATGTTGTGATGGTGCAGCGGGCTGATGGCCAACGTATTGCGGACATTCGACCGCTCGTGCGTGTGGGGGTCACGGTGATTGTTGAGCAGAACGGGCGGCGCGAACAAGGGTATGCGGGTGGTGGTGGTCGAACGGATTATGCGTACTTCAGCGATGAGGTGCTTGCCAAATATGCGCGCGAGGCCGTCCATCAGGCCGTGGTTAATCTGGATGCCCGTCCGGCACCAGCGGGTCAGATGAGTGTTGTTCTGGGTCCCGGTTGGCCCGGTATATTGCTCCATGAAGCCATTGGTCATGGATTAGAAGGCGATTTCAATCGCAAAGGCAGCTCAGCGTTTGCTAACCGTATTGGCGAACGCGTCGCCGCACCCGGAGTGACCGTGGTTGACGATGGCACGCTATCTGGCCGTCGTGGTTCCCTCAATGTAGATGATGAAGGCACGCCTGCCCAGCAGACGGTATTGATCGAAGACGGTATTCTCAAAGGCTACATTCAGGATACGCATAATGCACGCCTCATGGGTGTAGCCCCAACCGGCAATGGCCGACGTGAATCCTATGCACATTTGCCGTTGCCGCGCATGACGAATACCTACATGATGGCGGGTCAGCCTGATCCAGCTGAGATCCTCGCATCTATTGATTGCGGTATTTATGCGGTTAATTTTGGTGGCGGTCAGGTCGACATCACCAATGGCAAATTTGTGTTCTCGATGTCAGAAGCTTATTGGGTTGAGAACGGTAAGATCCAGTATCCGATCAAAGGCGCTACGCTGATCGGCAATGGTCCAGATGCGCTAACGCGCGTGAGTATGATCGGCAACGATCTGGTGCTCGATTCCGGGGTGGGTACCTGCGGCAAGGAAGGCCAGAGCGTACCTGTCGGGGTAGGCCAGCCAACGTTACGAATTGATGGCTTAACGGTCGGCGGCACCGATTCGGCCTGATTTGCTTTCAACGACGTTTTTTGCGTGCGTGCTTCAGCTCTGGGTTGGTTAATGAGGGTCGCGTGTCGTAGCAGAACATGAGAACGCTAACGAAGTAAAGGCTAGATAGCGCGGTTTCAATCACGGCGAGCCATTGACTGGTTCCTGTATCGCTGGTTGCGCGCACAAGACCTTCCGTAAGATAAGCCAGGATGAGCAAGGAAGACCATTGATAGGTGTAACGTTTGCCGTTGAGCAAACCTCGTAGCGGCAGCAGAAGTGGTACTGCCTTCAGCATAAGCCAGGAGCCGCCAGGACGTATCGGCGCCAACCAGCGCTCCCAGAGCAGTGAAAGCACAATCAGTGCCAGTAAGGATATAACTGCAGCCCGGCGTAGGCGGGCGAGTTTGAGCTGAAGCGAGCTTGCTGCGTCCATGTTTGCTACTTTAGAAGTTGACAGGCGGTCTCGGCCAAGCGCTTACCGAGGCTTTTGCCGAGACTGATTTCATCCGCTGTTAGCGTTGAGTTGCCGTTAGTGCCGGCGATATGGCTCGCACCATAGGGCGTGCCGCCACTTTGGGTTTCGGATAGGGCGACTTCGCTGTAAGGCAGCCCGAGAAGCAGCATGCCATGATGAAAAAGGGGCAGCATCATGCTCAATAGGGTGCTCTCGTTACCGCCGTGCATACTGCCTGAGGAGGTAAAAACAGCCGCTGGCTTGCCAATTAGTTCGCCCGATAGCCAGCTGGTTACCGTGCCATCCCAAAAATATTTCATAGGTGCAGCCATATTGCCAAAACGTACCGGGCTGCCCAGTGCGAGACCTGAGCATTCGGCCAGATCCTCTAGTGTTACGTAGGGTGCGCCAGAGTCGGGGATAGCTGCTTCGCTCGCTTCACAAACGGTGCTGACACGCGGGACCGTGCGAATAATCGCTCCTGCGCCAGGCACACTATCTATGCCATGGGCTATGGCGCGAGCCAAAGCTTCCACGGAACCTTTTTGGCTGCAGTACAAAACAAGAATTTTATGCATGCCGTATCATACCTGCGACTCTCACTCCGTGCCTGAGGTGCCTTAACGGCCTGACTATAGAAGCACTCTCCGATTTCGCCATCGTCCATAGCGCCTTTGATCCGGCTAATTCGGTTGAAGTTTCAACCGGTCATTGCGCTGTTGTCGCGAATTCGTGCCGATGAATTGGATGTGGTTGTCGCCTGGTTGGCCTACACAACGCTATTGTCACTGGTACCGCTGGTAGCATTGGTCATTGTGATTGCGACCTATGTGCCGGGTTTTGCCGAAGTTCATACCGCTTTTGACCAGCTGCTCGTGTCGATAGCGAGTTATACATTAACCTTTTCAGTCAATGCGACGCGTTATACCGTGGTTGGCATGGGTTTTTTACTCGTGGTTGTTTGGGCGATGTTCTGGGCAATTGAGCAAGCTTTTAATCGTGTCTGGCGGCTTCACCCGGATCGGCGGTTTTTGCACCGGCTGGCCCATTATCTGTTGCTGCTATGTATTGTTCCGGTCGTCCTGGGGATGGGGTTCGCCGGGTTGATGTGGGCTTTATCGATGTCGATGGTTTTTTTGTGAGCCACAGTGGGTGAGACGTTTGGTTTCAGGTGCAGTGGCAACCATGACGTTGACCGCATTTTTAGCCTGGCTCAATTTTGTGCTGCCTAATTGCCATGTGCGCATCCGGTATGCGCTTATTGGTGGGTTTTTCTCAGCGGTTGGCATTTCGTTGCTGCAATGGGGATTTGGTCAGTACTTACAAAAGTTCTCGTCGTTCACCGCAATTTACGGCGCGTTTTCGATCCTGCCGGTTTTTCTGCTCTGGCTGTATCTGTGCTGGGTGATGGTGCTGCTGGGCTGTGTGGTGACCGCTGAACTGTCGGACTCTCCCGGACGGCAACATAAAGCTGCACGATATTTAAGCTAAAACGATCAGCGGGCATCTGTCATAATGCGCAGCGTTGTAATCCGATTGCTCAGGAGTCACTGATGACCGCTTTGAATTCGACCGACCTTCGTTCCCAGATCAATGTGCCGCGCAATGAGCGCTTGATTGTTGCCTTGGATGTCGCTGATGCGGCCGAGGCCAAAGCGCTAGTTGAGCAACTGGGCAATAGCGTCCAGTTCTACAAAGTCGGTATGGAGCTTTTTATGGCGGGCGGGTATTTTGAGCTGATTGACTGGCTCGGTGCGCGTGGCAAAAAAGTCTTTGTCGATTTGAAATTCTTTGACGTGCCGGAAACGGTTCGTTCGGCAATTCGCGCCTTGGCTAAGCGCAAGGTGGCTTTTGCAACGATTCATGGCAATCAGGCCATTATGGAAGCGGCGGGCAAAGGGAAGGGTGATCTGAAGGTGCTGGCAGTTACGGCGCTAACCAGCCTAGACAAAGGTGACCTGGATGATCTTGGTTTTCAGTGTGATATCGAACAGCTGGTGCTCTCGCGTGCACGCCGTTCTCTGGAAGCCGGTTGCGATGGCATCATTTCTTCAGGTCTGGAAGCGCCGTTGATTCGCAAAAAACTGGGCCCGCGCATCATGGTGGTCACACCGGGTATTCGCCCCGTCGAGAACCGCGTGTCAGATGATCAGAAGCGTACAGTCGATGTGTCCCAGGCCTTCCGTAATGGCGCTGACTATATCGTTATGGGTCGTCCAATCCGCGGTGCGGCAGACCCCAAAGCCGCTGCCGAAGCGGTTCAGGCTAGTATTGCAACGGCCTTTCCGGAGTAAAGCACGCTAGGGGTGGCGTTTCCGCCAATCGTGCTGTATACTCTGCGGTTTTCCTCTGTCCGGAAATCATCCGTATGGTCGTTATTCGTCTATCCCGTGGTGGCGCCAAAAAGCGTCCTTTCTATACTTTCGTCGTCGCTGACTCGCGTACGCGCCGTGATGGCCGTTTCGTCGAGCGTATCGGCTTCTACAACCCGGTTGCTTCGGGTGCAGAAGAGCCGATCCGTATCGATATGGATCGCCTGGCTTACTGGAAGAGCGTTGGTGCCCAAGTGTCGCCTCGTGTTGCCCTGCTAGCCAAGGGCTACGCTGCCAAGATTGCAGCCTAAGTCTGTTGCACAAGATGGCGTAACGCAGCAGCGTTGCGTCATTCTAGGCCGCGTAGGCGCGGCTTACGGTATTAAGGGATGGTTTCATCTGCATCCCTTTGCCGATGATCCCGAAGGTTGGCAGCGAATGCCAACCTGGTGGGTGACTCCTAGTGAACCTGATGCTGATGGGCTGTCGCTCTGGCGACCGGTTACCCCTGAATCATTGCGAGTGCACGGCGATGGGCTGGTGGTTAAACTAGCAGAAGTCGTCGATCGAAATGGCTCGGAAGCGTTGCGCGGCTACTGGATTGGTGCGCCAAGAGAAAGTCTGCCTGAAACCTCGGGCGATGAATACTACTGGGCAGATCTCATCGGGTTAACGGTGCTTAATGCTGAGGGCGATACGCTCGGCCAAGTCGATCGACTGATTGAAACCGGTGCGAATGCGGTATTAATTGTTAAAGATCGCTCGACAGAAAAGCCGCGTGAACGATTGATTCCATTTGTGGGTGATATTGTCAGTAACGTGGACAAGTCCACGGGCCAGATTTTGGTAAACTGGTCAGCAGACTGGTAGTCTTTTGCCCCCAAACCATGTCTAACCGACTGCGATTCGCTGCTGTTACGTTATTTCCTGAAATGTTTGAAGCGATAACCCGCTTTGGCATTTCTCGACGTGCCTTTGAAACAGGCGTTAGCGAATTTACGGCACACAATCCACGGGATTTCGCCACGGATCGTTACAAAACGATCGACGATCGGCCTTTTGGCGGTGGTCCCGGCATGGTCATGATGCCGGTGCCGCTGGAAAAATCGATTGATGCGGCGATTAATGCTGTGCGTAACAACGGTGCAACGCCTAAGGTGATTTATCTTTCACCTCAGGGTGTGCCGCTTACGGATGCTTTGGTTCGGGAGCTGGCGCAATGTAAAAGCCTCGTCATGGTTTGTGGCCGCTATGAAGGCATTGATGAGCGCGTGATTGAGCGAAAAGTCGATCTTGAGGTTTCTGTTGGCGATTTTGTGGTCTCCGGAGGCGAGTTGCCGGCCATGATGCTGATGGATGCGATCTTGCGTTATCAGCCGGGTGTATTCAACGATGCCCAGTCGGCTGAAGAAGACTCTTTTGTTGCGGGCTTGCTGGATTGTCCGCACTACACGCGGCCAGAGCATTACGAAGGTTTGTCTGTGCCGGACGTGCTTTTATCCGGAAATCATGAGAAAATACGCGTTTGGCGTTTGGCCGAGTCCTTAAAACGGACAAAAGCGAGACGACCTGATTTGCTGGAAGGTCGAGCTTTCAGCAAGGAAGAAGCGCAACTACTCAAAAAACTCGAGCAATCTGGCGAGTAGCTCTGCGGTCGTAACAATAAGGAGATTAACGACATGAATCTGATTCAAATCCTCGAACAGGAAGAAATCGCTCGCGTTAGCGAAGGCAAAACTATCCCTGCATTTGCTCCGGGTGACACCGTGGTTGTGCAAGTTAAGGTTAAAGAAGGTACGCGTGAGCGTCTGCAGGCATACGAAGGCATTGTTATTGCCAAGCGTAACCGCGGTCTCAATTCAAATTTCATCGTGCGCAAGATTTCTTCGGGTAAAGGCGTTGAGCGTACGTTCCAGACTTACTCGCCATTGGTCGTTTCGATTGAACTGAAGCGTCGTGGTGATGTTCGCCGTGCCAAGCTGTACTACCTGCGCGAGCGTTCGGGTAAATCGGCACGCATCAAGGAAAAGCTTGAGCGTAAAGTTGTTGCTGCCTAATTGGTTAAGAAATGCCCAACAAAAATGCCACCCGAGGGTGGCATTTTTGTTTTGACCCAAGTTGTTTTATGCAGGGCGCTGCCATTCAATCATGGCGTAAGCAGAATGGTTGTGAATGGATTCGAAGTTCTCTGATTCAACGCAATAGGCTTCAAGACGTTTGTCTTGATTAAGGCGGGCAGCGACATCGCGCACCATGTCTTCGACAAACTTCGGATTGTCATAAGCGCGTTCAGTAACGTACTTTTCATCAGGCCGCTTGAGCAAGCCATAGACTTCGCAAGAGGCTTCTTTCTCAACCAGAGCGACCACTTCCTCGATCCAGATGTAGTCTTTGGAAGAGACGGTAACGGTGACGTGAGACCGCTGATTATGAGCGCCTCTCTCAGAGATTTCTTTTGAGCAAGGGCACAGGCTTGTTACCGGGATAACAACCTTGAGCGCAACACGAATGTTGTCACCATCAATGTCACCGATGAGGGTGACGTCATAGTTCATCAGACTCTCAACGCCAGAGACTGGCGCAGCTTTATTGATGAAATACGGGAAGCTCATTTCAATGTGGCCTGTTTCTGCTTCCAGACGTTTCACCATGTCCTGCAGCATCACGGGAAAATTTTCTACCGAAATTTCACGAGACTGTGTATTCAGAATGTCGACAAAGCGCGACATGTGCGTGCCCTTGAAATTGTGAGGCAGCCCAACATACATATTGAAGTTGGCGATGGTGTGCTGCACCCCAATGGCCTTGTCTGCAACCACAATCGGATGCCGGATTGATTTGATGCCAACTTTGTTAATGGCAATCTGACGGCTGTCGGCCGAAGATTGCACATCAGGCATACCGGGGGTGGGTTTCTTCTCTTGGGTCATGGTTTTTATTGGTGAAACGTTAATTCGATAGAAAGTGTTGAATGCGGCCGCGCAGCGAGTCCGCATCAAGGCCGGCGGACTTGTAAAGATTAGTCATGTCACCATGCTCGATAAACTGATCAGGCAAACCGATACGCAAGCAGGGCCGGTTGAGCCCGATAAATTGTAGCGTCCGCTCTATTTCACTACCAGCACCGCCAGCAACGGCATTTTCTTCGAAGGTGACAATTCGATCATGTGTTGCTGCAATGGTTTGAAGGAGCTCGACATCCAGAGGTTTGGCAAAGCGCATATTAGCGACTGTGGCATCGAATTCGTCACCAAGCTTCTGGGCTGTGCTCAGAAAGCTACCAAAGGCGAGGAAGGCCACCCGCTGCCCCTGGCGAACCACTTGTCCCTTGCCGATGGGCAGTGTATCTAATTCTGTAGCGGGCACGCTACCGGTGCCTGCCCCGCGTGGGTAGCGAACGATGGCTGGGCCAGGATATTGATAGCAGCTGCTGAGCAATTGACGGCACTCTGCTTCCGAACTGGGTGTAGCGATAATCATATTGGGAATACAGAGTGCAAAAGAGAGGTCGAATGCGCCATGATGCGTTGGCCCATCTGCGCCGACCAGCCCAGCCCGATCTACGGCAAAGGTGACGTCGAGGTTTTGCAGGGCGACATCATGAACTAGCTGATCGTATCCGCGTTGCAAGAATGTCGAATAGATTGCGACGACAGGTTTTAGACCTTCGCAGGCCATCCCCGCAGCCAGCGTTACCGCGTGCTGTTCTGCAATGGCAACGTCGTAGTAACGATCCGGGAAGCGCTCTGCATAGGTGACCATGCCAGAGCCCTCACGCATGGCAGGCGTGATCGCAACAAGCTTCGGGTCGGCCGTCGCCATATCACAGAGCCAATCGCCAAACACTTGAGTATAGGTAAGCGCAGATGAGCCTTTGGCTGTTGTGCCTGTCAGCCCTTGGGTAGTTTCGAACTTGGTCACCCCGTGATAGAGAATCGGGTCTTCTTCTGCCAGTTTGTAGCCTTGGCCTTTATGGGTAACGATGTGCAAGAAGCGTGGGCCTGGCAATTGCTTCAGGTTTTGTAGCGTTGGAATAAGTGCGTCCAGGTCATGGCCATCAATGGGGCCGTAATAATGAAATCCGAATTCTTCAAAGAGCGTTCCCGGATTGATCATGCCCTTGACGTGTTCTTCGGCGCGTTTGGCAAAATCAAGCAGACTTTGCGAAACGCCCAGCACTTTTTCAGCCCCTTTTTTGGCAGCGTTGTACAGCTTGCCGGAGGTCAGTCGGGTCAGGTAATTGTAGAGCGCACCAACGGGTGGTGAGATCGACATTTCGTTGTCGTTCAGAATCACCAGCAGATTAGCGTTGGCAACACCCGCATTGTTGAGCGCTTCGAAGGCCTGACCGGCACTCATAGCACCATCGCCAATGATGGCAACTACCTGCCGTTGCTCTCCCTTTTGCTTGGCGGCCAGCGCCATGCCGAGCGCAGCTGAGATCGAGGTCGATGAGTGTCCGACACCAAAGGTATCGTAGGGGCTTTCCGATCGTTTGGGAAAGCCCGCTAGACCGTTAAACTGCCGAAGCGTTGACATGCGGTCTCGACGGCCAGTCAGGATCTTATGTGGGTAGGTTTGATGGCCCACATCCCAAACCAGGCGGTCTTCAGGAGTGTTAAATACCGAATGGAGTGCAACAGTTAGCTCAACGGTGCCTAGATTTGATGAAAGATGGCCGCCGGTTTGAGAGACCGAATCGAGCAAATACTGTCGTAATTCGCCAGCCACTTCGACGAGCTGTTCTCGGGACAGTTTACGCAAATTAGCAGGGTCGTTGATTTGAGCGAGTAGAGATCCAGGCATCTTGTTCATTACCAATCAATGCGTGCGCTGGACGATTTCCAGCGCAATATCTTTGAGACGTTGTCCTGATTCGCCGGTATCGGCAATCAGATGCTGCGTTTGTGCCAGCAAATCATCGGCAAAAGCTCGGGCACCGCTTAGCCCCATGAGACTAACATAGGTAGGCTTATCGGCCGCTGCATCTTTACCGGCAGTTTTGCCAAGGACTTCGGTCGTTCCTGTGCAATCCAGAATGTCATCTACCACCTGAAATAATAGACCGAGGGCCTTGCCGTAACGATCAAGACGTTCAAGCTCGATTTGACTCAGTGATTCACCCGCAAGAGCACCCATGCAAATAGCGGCTCGAATCAGCGCGCCGGTTTTCATGATGTGCATCTGTTCAAGTTCGGCTTCATTTAGCGGCTTGCCAACGGCGCCCAGGTCGATCGCCTGGCCGCCTGCCATGCCCGCTGCGCCAGAAGCATGGGCAAGGGTGGTTACTAGTGCTTTGACAGTGGTGGCAGATAACGATGCCCCCGCTAGCGTGATAAAGGCCTGGGTTTGTAACGCATCACCGACAAGTAACGCGGTGGCCTCGTCAAATTGCACATGACAGGTCGGCATGCCACGGCGCAGCGTGTCATCGTCCATGCAGGGCATGTCGTCATGAACCAGTGAATACACATGGATCATTTCAATAGCTGTGGCGCAAGTGTCAAGCACCTCAGGCGTGGCGCCAGAGACAGCACCGGCCGCATGAACCAGAATCGGGCGCAAACGCTTGCCGCCATTAAGGCAGGCGTAGCGCATGGCCTCGTGGAGACGCGTTGGGTTATGTGACGCCAACGGCAGGTGCCGATCAAGCGCCAATTCAGTACGCTGACGTACGTCTTGCATCCATTGCTGAAACGTCATGAACGCTCCGGCAGCGATGCGTCGATCAGGGTGTTGCCATCAAATTGCGGGATGCGCTTTTCGGCGTCTTGTAACAACATATTGCAGCGAGCAATGAGCTGTTGACCGCGCTGATAGGTAATAAGTGTTTCTTCGAGAGTAAGACGATTGCTCTCGACGCTTTGAATCAGGGCTTCAAGTTCTGCCATCGCTGACTCAAAGCTCAGCGCATCGGCCGGAGGAGAGGCGTTTTTGGTTGAAGCTTCGGCAGCTTTTCGCGGGGGCATAATCGTAGAGAGCCTTCGTCACGGCAGAGGCCGTTTTCCGTTGCACTAAAACCTTGAAAGTTAATTGATTCGGGGCTTTCGGTCAATTTAAGGGCAGGGTACAATGCCAAGCTTTGTTAAACCCATTTGTTTGCGGAGGGTAAGGGGATGTCAGCCTTTGACTCGCCCAAATCACTGGTGGCAGCGCAAGCCCAATTGCCGGTTTCCTGGTATTCAGACGCAGATCTCTTTGCGCTCGAGAAACAAGTTTTTTTGACGGCGCGCCCGGGTACGTAGGTCACGAACTCATAGTGCCGCATGACAGCGCTTATCGCACCCTGGAAATGAAAGACCATGGGGCCATGCTCGTTAATCGGGGTGGCGAGTTTGATCTGATGTCCAACGTTTGCCGCCACCGCCAGGCCATTATGCTTGATGGATCTGGCACCTATGATCGCCTCGGTAGCCTGGTGGGGGCGCCACATTTCCCGCAAAACCCTTGTTTTAACCTGTCTAGAACGCCGTTGCAGAACTGGAACGGCTTGCTGTTTGAAGGCAAACGAGATGTTCAAGCCGACCTGGCAGGGATGAATCTGGCATCAGCGTTTGATTTTTCCGGATACAAGCTCGATAAGGTCATTAGCCACGAATGCAATTACAACTGTAAAACCTTTATTGAGGTTTACCTGGAGGATTATCACGTTGAACCGTTCCATCCCGGGTTGGGCGGGTTTGTAAATTGTGATGAATTAACCTGGCAGTTTGCTGATTGGTACTCAATTCAACGCGTGGGCATTACGTCATTGGCAAAGTCAGAGGCTCAGAAATATACAGGCGTTGGCAACAAGAGGTGCTGAGCCAATACCAGCACTTGGGCACGAATCCGAGCCATGGTGCGGTCTGGCTAACCTATTACCCGAATATTATGGTCGAGTGGTATCCGCATGTGCTCGTTGTTTCAACCTTGCATCCTCAGTCAGTAGATAAAACAATCAATATCGTTGAGTTCTATTACCCGGAAGAGATTGCCGAGCTTGAACGCGAGTTTGTCGAAGCTGAACAGACCGCCTATATGGAGACGGCGGTTGAAGATGACGAAATCGGTGAGAGTATGGATCGTGGTCGTCGTGCGCTCATGCTGGCGGGTCGGAATGAAACGGGCCCGTACCAATCACCCATGGAAGATGGGATGCTGCATTTCCATGAGTTTTATTGCCGTATGCTGGGGCAACAGCTAAAGCCTTTTGGCGGTTAATGCGCTCAGCGCGAATATGACTGTCTCGTCTACACGTCCGGGTTGGCAATCGCTGTAAATGGTTGTTGCCAGCTTCCTATTCGGTTGCATGGGTGTGTGCGTTAAGTTTGCGGCCGCTAACAACGAATCCGGTGAAATCGTTCTGTGGCGCTGCATTGTCGCCCTGTTGATTGTGTCCGGTTTTATGGTGCTGCGCTGGCATCATCCCCGAACAGTTCATATCCGCAGTCACGCATTCCGATCCTTGTCCTGGTTTTCAGCGTTATTTTTATATTTTTACGCAATTACGCAACTGCCGCTAGCGACAGCGGTGACGCTTAACTACACATCGCCGATTTTTTTGATGTGGCAAATGATTCTGCAGGGTGTACGCCCAACACGTTTTGCGTTGATTGCACTGTTGTTGGGTTTTTGTGGTGTGGTATTGCTCCTGCGCCCTTCGATGGACAGCGACCACTTGTATGGCGCACTGATTGGTTTGGTCTCTGGTGGGTTGGCGGGTTTAGCTTACTTTCATATTCGCGAGCTTGGCTCTCTTGGGGAGCCGGAGTGGCGTACCGTATTTTATTTTTCCCTGTTTTCAGTATTGGGGGCCTTGCTATGGGTTGGTTGGCACGGCTTTCGTTGGCCGCTGACAGAAGATCTGGGCTGGTTGATTGGTGCCGGGGTTTTTGCAACAGGCGCTCAACTTTCGTTAACTCGTGCATACAAAAGCGGCAAAACCTTGCTGTCTAATGCGTTGGCCTATATCACGGTGATTTTTGCCAGTCTGTTTGGCGGTCTGTTTTTTTGGCGAGCGGATTGATATGACGGGTTGGCTTGCTATAGGCCTGATTATTACCAGCGGCGTTCTTGCGTCTAGAATCCGTTTTACAAAAACAAAAGCACCCTGATGGGTGCTTTTGAAAAAACTGGTGGTGCCGGTTGTCGGGATTGAACTGACGACCTACCGCTTACAAGGCGGTTGCTCTACCACTGAGCTAAACCGGCGAACCAGAGTGCATTATAAAGAGACTTGGCTGCTAAGTATAGTACAGTGAGAAATTTGAATAGATTATGATCTGCGTCAAAGTCTGGATGAGTGATGTAGTTCGCTGCGGCGTAGACTTGACTGCTTAGGTTTACAGAGCTGAAATAAATGACCCGCGCAAAAATCACAACGAAATCGATCCCTCTAAAGAAACCCCGTCAAGCCCGAACTGCCCGCCCTCGCCGTGTGAACGCAGGGGATGTGGCGCCCGTAATGGCCGAAGCAGCCATAGGAAAGCTGATGGTCGAACGCGGCATAGATGCAGCTGATGCACGGCATGTTGGCGCATTGAAGGATGTTTTGTCCGGATATATTCCAGGGAACACACGGGAGGTAGCAGATACATTAGCGGCGATATTGGAGGGCGCTTCACCGGATGAGTCGCAGGTGCTGCGCGATGCATTAACCCAGGGGGCTGCCACAACCATTAAGCCATCAGCTGCTGTCGATGAGGAGCTTTCAAGCGATTGGCGTAGCGGCGGATATCCCTATAAAAACCTGATGTTGCGTAAGAACTATGAGCGCTCAAAATATCAGTTACAGGTTGAGCTGCTTAAGCTGCAGGCGTGGGTAAAGGAAACTGGGCAAAAAGTAGTCATCCTGTTTGAAGGTCGGGATGCAGCAGATAAGGGCGGTGCGATCAAGCGTTTCATGGAGCATTTGAACCCACGGGGTGCTCGTGTGGTTGCGCTTGAAAAGCCGACAGAGAGTGAACGCGGCCAGTGGTATTTCCAGCGTTATATCCAGCATTTGCCAACATCAGGAGAAATCGTGCTTTTTGATCGATCCTGGTATAACTGCGCCGGCGTTGAGCGTGTCATGGGGTTTTGCGCACAATCCGAGTACGATGACTTTATGCGTCAGGTGCCCGAGTTTGAGCGCAATCTTGTCCGTAGTGGCATACATCTTTTCAAATTCTGGTTCTCGGTAAGCCGCAAGGAACAGCGTCGTCGATTCAAAGAACGGGAGAAGCATCCTTTGAAACAGTGGAAGCTATCCCAGATTGACAAGGCATCACTCGACAAGTGGGATGATTACACCCATGCCAAAGAGGAGATGTTCTTCTCGACAGATACCGCAGATGCGCCGTGGATTGTTATCAAATCAGACTGCAAGAAGCGGGTACGATTGAATGCCATGCGATATGTCCTGCATCGCCTCGCCTATGGGCAGAAAGATGGTGTGCGCATTGGCCCGGTTGATCCGTTGATCGTCGGTCGTGCAAATGTGGTCTACGAGATAGGCGAGGGAGAAGATAAGCCATTGCTTTAAATTGCATCCGGCCAGATCGTTTGCTGGCTATACTGCCGGTGTGATTTGATTTGGAGTGAGAGAATGGGTGAAGAGACAATCGGCCAACGGATTGCGGGTGAAGCAAAGAAAACGCTTCATCTGACACTCTATTTTGGTTTCTGGTTCAGTGCCCTGACGTTGCTGACGCATGAAATTCTCAAACAAGACGGGTTGCCTTTTGGGCATTGGGGATTAGCGTGGATTAAGGCCGCGATTTGCGCAAAGTTTATTTTGATTGGACAAGCGGTTTATCCGATGCAGCATTCGAATGGTCGAGACCTTTGGCACATTGTCTTACCACGATCTTTTGTCTATCTCGCCATTATTTTTGCGCTCACGGTTGTTGAGGCAATCGTCGAAGGCCAGTTTCATGGCGAGACGCTGCTGTATTCGATCCAGCATTTTGCCGACGGCAACCCCCTTTACGCCTTTGCGTTAGCTTGGGTGTACTGGTTAATTCTCGTGCCTTATCTGCTGATGGGATCGCTGGGTCGATTTATCGAGAAAAACAGCTAGGCTGATTCGATTGAGGAGCCGTACCCCAATAGGCCAGAGAGTTTGGCGCTAGCGGCAATAACTTGAGTCGCTTCAGCACTCTTTGCAGTGGCTTCGAATTGTCCCGCGGTACCAACCGCCGTTATCGCGGCGACCATTTGTCCTAAATGATCAAACACAGGAGCGCTCAGCCCATTGATGCCCAGTGTATGACTACCCCCCGCACGCGCAATGCCATCCTTGCGTGTTGTCTCAGCGATGGTGCTCTGTTCGCGCTGGAGCGTTGCGAGAAGGGTTTTGTCCTTTCCGGCAATCTGGCCGAGCTCAGCGGCAAGCGCAGGTTGTGTGATCGAGGGGTTGTAGAACGCATTAAAGCAACGACCGGTTGCAGAGTCATGAAGGCCCAGAACTCGTCCCACGCGAAGGCATACAGAAATCGCATCGCCTGTGTCTACATAGCGCACGATGGTTGCGCCACTGCTCCCCCAAACAGCCAAGCCAACACCCATGCCGATTTCGTCACAAAGTTCATCCAGAATTGGCGAGGCTAGTCGAATCGGATCTAAGGAAGCAAGCGCTGATAGGCCAAGAGTTAATGCAAAAGGGCCGAGATGGTAACGCGCAGAACTGGCATCCTGGTTGACGAGCCCCATGCGTTGAAAACTCACAAGATATCGATGCGCTTTAGCGGCAGGCATACGGCTAATCAGGGCAATATCTTTCAACATCGCAGGGCGGCCAATGGTGATCAGGGCGCGCAAGATTGAACCACCGATCTCAATAGACTGGATGCCTTGCTGTTTGCCGGTATTCCGTTTGGCTTCTGGAGCGCTCAGGGTGCTTTTTGTCATGGATGCATCGATAAAGAAACTTATAATGTGTGAGTCTAAACAAAAGCGGCGTTTGTGGCGCATTTGAACTTAATAAAGGATCAAAGATGACGGCAGTCATGGTGTGTAACCCCAAAGGCGGATGCGGCAAAACAACACTGGCAACCAGTCTGGCCGGTTGGGCTGCCAATCAAGGTAAGAGCGTTACGTTGTGCGATCTGGACAGACAGCAGTCCTCATTGCGTTGGATGTCCTTTCGCGAGGAAACGTTACCGCCAGTCCATGGGTTTTATGCCGGCGGCCAATTAATGGCATCGTTGCCTAAAGATGCCGATTTCACGGTGATCGATGCGCCGGCGGGGCTGCAGGGATACAAGCTGAGTGATTACGTTCAACTCGTTGATCGGGTGATTATTCCGGTAGTGCCATCAGTTTTTGATATGGCGGCGACAGAGGATTTCTTGAATAGCCTGCGGAACGACTTGCGTGGTCAGCGCCACAAAGTTGGTATTGTTGCCATGCGGGTAGATCCGCGAACCAGGGCGGCTGCAATGCTTGAAGAATTCTTACAGCATTTTGATGCACCCATCGTGACCTATATTCGCCCGACATCCAATTATGTTAATGCGGCTGCAGCGGGGCGCACGATCTTCGATCCACCACGCTCAAAGCACAAACAGGATCTGGCTCAGTGGCAGCCACTGTTGGACTGGCTGGAGAAATAAACAGCCAAAGGGGTTGACAGCGTCGCGTTCACTCCGCATAATGCCTAGCTTCTCGGACGCGGGGTGGAGCAGTCTGGCAGCTCGTCGGGCTCATAACCCGAAGGTCACAGGTTCAAATCCTGTCCCCGCAACCAACGAAACGTTGGCAGGTTTGAGAAAAGAAGTGTTGACAGGGTGATTTTGAATTGCTACAGTTTTACCTCTCTGCTGACGGCGACATTGGTTGTTGTGAGTGGAACTGATCTTTAACAAATTAGACAACCGATAGGTGTGGGTGTTTGCTTGATGGGGACAGTCCTTCGGGACTGCCCAAAGAGTTAAGTAGTGCACTTACGCCTAAGGATAGAAATATCCGTCAAGCGTGAGTTTTAAAATCAGGAATTAAACTAAAGAGTTTGATCCTGGCTCAGATTGAACGCTGGCGGCATGCCTTACACATGCAAGTCGAACGGCAGCATGGAGGAGCTTGCTCCTCTGATGGCGAGTGGCGAACGGGTGAGTAAAGCATCGGAACGTGCCGTGTAGTGGGGGATAACGTAGCGAAAGTTACGCTAATACCGCATACGCACCGAGGTGGAAAGCAGGGGATCGCAAAACCTTGCGCTATACGAGCGGCCGATGTCAGATTAGCTAGTTGGTAGGGTAAAGGCCTACCAAGGCGACGATCTGTAGCGGGTCTGAGAGGATGATCCGCCACACTGGGACTGAGACACGGCCCAGACTCCTACGGGAGGCAGCAGTGGGGAATTTTGGACAATGGGGGAAACCCTGATCCAGCCATGCCGCGTGAGTGAAGAAGGCCTTCGGGTTGTAAAGCTCTTTCGGCTGGGAAGAAATCGCACAGGCTAATACTCTGTATGGATGACGGTACCAGCATAAGAAGCACCGGCTAACTACGTGCCAGCAGCCGCGGTAATACGTAGGGTGCGAGCGTTAATCGGAATTACTGGGCGTAAAGCGTGCGCAGGCGGTTGTGCAAGACAGATGTGAAATCCCCGGGCTCAACCTAGGAACTGCATTTGTGACTGCACGACTAGAGTACGGCAGAGGGGGGTAGAATTCCACGTGTAGCAGTGAAATGCGTAGAGATGTGGAGGAATACCGATGGCGAAGGCAGCCCCCTGGGCCGATACTGACGCTCATGCACGAAAGCGTGGGGAGCAAACAGGATTAGATACCCTGGTAGTCCACGCCCTAAACGATGTCAACTAGTTGTTGGGGGTTAAACATATTAGTAACGTAGCTAACGCGTGAAGTTGACCGCCTGGGGAGTACGGTCGCAAGATTAAAACTCAAAGGAATTGACGGGGACCCGCACAAGCGGTGGATGATGTGGATTAATTCGATGCAACGCGAAAAACCTTACCTACCCTTGACATGTCAGGAATCCCGAAGAGATTTGGGAGTGCCGCAAGGAACCTGAACACAGGTGCTGCATGGCTGTCGTCAGCTCGTGTCGTGAGATGTTGGGTTAAGTCCCGCAACGAGCGCAACCCTTGTCATTAGTTGCCATCATTTAGTTGGGCACTCTAATGAGACTGCCGGTGACAAACCGGAGGAAGGTGGGGATGACGTCAAGTCCTCATGGCCCTTATGGGTAGGGCTTCACACGTCATACAATGGTCGGTACAGAGGGTCGCTAACCCACGAGGGGGTGCCAATCTCAGAAAGCCGATCGTAGTCCGGATCGTAGTCTGCAACTCGACTACGTGAAGTCGGAATCGCTAGTAATCGCGGATCAGAATGCCGCGGTGAATACGTTCCCGGGTCTTGTACACACCGCCCGTCACACCATGGGAGTGGGTTTCACCAGAAGTAGCTAGCCTAACCGTAAGGGGGGCGGTTACCACGGTGAGATTCATGACTGGGGTGAAGTCGTAACAAGGTAGCCGTACCGGAAGGTGCGGCTGGATCACCTCCTTTCTAGAGAATTCTCTGTTGGGTAAGCATCCACGTCTATCGGTTGTTGAGTAGGTCTCGCAAGAGCGGGTCTGTAGCTCAGCTGGGAGAGCACCGTCTTGATAAGGCGGGGGTCGTTGGTTCGAGCCCAACCAGACCCACCAAACCTTGTCGAGACGAGAAGCCAAGACAAATCTGAGGGGAAACCTAAAGAAATGTTTAGAGAGTTTGGCAAGTGATACGAGGCGCGAAGTGCCGCCGCATACATCTGTATGCAAGGTACTGAGCAACAACGTAGCGCGCAGTCAAAAGGGGGATTAGCTCAGCTGGGAGAGCACCTGCTTTGCAAGCAGGGGGTCGTCGGTTCGATCCCGTCATCCTCCACCAAACCTTGGTGCAGCGCTTGAGACCTGGATTTAAGTAAATGACTCGATTGGGTTATTTAGTTAAATCTAGTAGGTAACACTACTCGGTTTGATCTTTAACAATTTGGAGAAGTACGTATATTGGGCGCCGACAACTAATGCCTGATATACGAGTTGTGATTGCATCGTAGGACTTTCGGGTACTCATACCGGAAGGACTGCAAACACGGCGATTGTCTGGTTTAACAGCTAGGCTAGACGAATCGCCACTTAGAGCTACCTATAACGACGTCTCGCGAGAGAGTTCAAGGTTATAGGGTCAAGTGACTAAGTGCATGTGGTGGATGCCTTGGCGATTACAGGCGATGAAGGACGTGTAAGCCTGCGAAAAGCGATGGGGAGCTGGCAAAGAGCTTTGATCCATCGATATCCGAATGGGGAAACCCGGCCCGCAAGGGTCAACCCACACTGAATACATAGGTGTGTGGTAGCGAACCCGGTGAACTGAAACATCTAAGTAGCCGGAGGAAAAGAAATCAACCGAGATTCCCAAAGTAGTGGCGAGCGAAATGGGAACAGCTGTCATGATTTAGCAACCGCGTTAGAAGAACGGAATGGAAAGTCCGGCCGTAGTGGGTGATAGCCCCGTATTTAAAAACCCGGTTGTGGAACTAAGCATGAGACAAGTAGGGCGGGACACGTGAAATCCTGTCTGAAGATGGGGGGACCATCCTCCAAGGCTAAATACTCGTAATCGACCGATAGTGAACCAGTACCGTGAGGGAAAGGCGAAAAGAACCCCGGGAGGGGAGTGAAATAGATCCTGAAACCGCATGCATACAAACAGTGGGAGCAGACTTGTTCTGTGACTGCGTACCTTTTGTATAATGGGTCAGCGACTTACGTTCAGTTGCGAGCTTAACCGAATAGGGGAGGCGTAGCGAAAGCGAGTCCGAATAGGGCGACAGTAGCTGGGCGTAGACCCGAAACCAAGAGATCTATCCATGGCCAGGATGAAGGTGCCGTAACAGGTACTGGAGGTCCGAACCCACTAATGTTGAAAAATTAGGGGATGAGCTGTGGATAGGGGTGAAAGGCTAAACAAACTTGGAAATAGCTGGTTCTCCCCGAAAACTATTTAGGTAGTGCCTCGTGTATTACTCTGGGGGGTAGAGCACTGTCATCGTTGGGGGGTCATTGCGATTTACCCCGCGATAGCAAACTCCGAATACCCAGAAGTATGAGCACGGGAGACAGACAGCGGGTGCTAACGTCCGTTGTCGAGAGGGAAACAACCCAGACCGCCAGCTAAGGTCCCAAATGATAAGCTAAGTGGTAAACGAAGTGGGAAGGCATAGACAGCTAGGAGGTTGGCTTAGAAGCAGCCACCCTTTAAAGAAAGCGTAATAGCTCACTAGTCGAGTCGTCCTGCGCGGAAGATGTAACGGGGCTCAAGCTTATAACTGAAGCTGCGGATGTACTATGTACATGGTAGGGGAGCGTTCTGTAGGCCTGTGAAGGTGGCTTGTAAAGGCTGCTGGAGGTATCAGAAGTGCGAATGCTGACATGAGTAGCGATAAAACGGGTGAAAAGCCCGTTCGCCGAAAACCCAAGGTTTCCTACGCAACGTTCATCGGCGTAGGGTGAGTCGGCTCCTAAGGCAAGGCAGAAATGCGTAGTCGATGGGAAACAGGTCAATATTCCTGTACCACTTTTTAATGCGATGGGGGGACGGAGAAAGTTAGGTCAGCCGGGTGTTGGATGTCCCGGTTTAAGCGTGTAGTCGTGCTGCATAGGCAAATCCGTGCGGCTTAGATGAGGCGTGACGACGAGCGTACATGTACGCGAAGTGATTGATACTCAGCTTCCAGGAAAAGCCTCTAAGCTTCAGTTAAAAAGTGACCGTACCGCAAACCGACACAGGTGGGTAGGTAGAGAATACCAAGGTGCTTGAGAGAACTCAGGAGAAGGAACTCGGCAAATTAGCACCGTAACTTCGGGAGAAGGTGCGCCCCGGTAGGTTGTAGAGATTTACTCTCGAAGGCCGATGGGGTTGCAGTGAAATGGTGGCTGCGACTGTTTAATAAAAACACAGCTCTCTGCTAACACGAAAGTGGACGTATAGGGAGTGACGCCTGCCCGGTGCCGGAAGGTTAAGTGATGGGGTGCAAGCTCTTGATCGAAGCCCCGGTAAACGGCGGCCGTAACTATAACGGTCCTAAGGTAGCGAAATTCCTTGTCGGGTAAGTTCCGACCTGCACGAATGGCGTAACGATGGCCACACTGTCTCCTCCTGAGACTCAGCGAAGTTGAAGTGTTTGTGAAGATGCAATCTCCCCGCGGCAAGACGGAAAGACCCCATGAACCTTTACTGTAGCTTTGCATTGGACTGTGATCCGGTTTGTGTAGGATAGCTGGGAGGCTTTGAAGTGCGGACGCTAGTTCGCATGGAGCCGACCTTGAAATACCAGCCTGATCTGATTGCGGTTCTAACCTACACCCATGAATCTGGGTGGGGGACCGTGCATGGTAGGCAGTTTGACTGGGGCGGTCTCCTCCTAAAGAGTAACGGAGGAGTACGAAGGTACGCTAGGCTCGGTCGGAAATCGAGCTGATAGTGCAATGGCAAAAGCGTGTTTAACTGCGAGACCCACAAGTCGAGCAGGTGCGAAAGCAGGTCATAGTGATCCGGTGGTTCTGTATGGAAGGGCCATCGCTCAACGGATAAAAGGTACTCTGGGGATAACAGGCTGATACCGCCCAAGAGTTCATATCGACGGCGGTGTTTGGCACCTCGATGTCGGCTCATCTCATCCTGGGGCTGTAGCCGGTCCCAAGGGTATGGCTGTTCGCCATTTAAAGAGGTACGCGAGCTGGGTTTAAAACGTCGTGAGACAGTTTGGTCCCTATCTGCCGTGGGCGTTGGAAGTTTGAGGGGGCCTACTCCTAGTACGAGAGGACCGGAGTGGACATACCTCTGGTGTACCGGTTGTGATGCCAATTGCATTGCCGGGTAGCTAAGTATGGAAGAGATAACCGCTGAAAGCATCTAAGCGGGAAACTCGCCTCAAGATGAGACTTCCCTCGGGACTTGATCCCGCTTAAGGGTCGTGGAAGACCACCACGTTGATAGGCTGGGTGTGGAAGCGTAGTAATACGTTAAGCTAACCAGTACTAATTGCCCGTGTGGCTTGACCCTATAACCTTGAATTAGGTTAGTTAAGCTCTAAGTAAAATTCTGCAGTACGCTGCAATCACAACAACCAATGTCGGCAGCGAAGCCAAAAGCCTCGCTCACATACTTCTCCAGATACGGTCTGCTGATCCAATCATCAGACCACCCCCTTCGCTTGGCGGCAATAGCCTTTCGGACCCACCCCTTCCCATCTCGAACAGGACCGTGAAACGAATGAGCGCCAATGATAGTGAGCACTTCGCTCGCGAAAGTAGGTCACCGCCAGGCACCCCATTCAAAAAAACCCATCCCTCACAAAGGGGTGGGTTTTTTATTTGCTGCAATTAAAGGCGCGTTAGCTTTTAGTGCTGCACTTCAACACGCCTTGGCTTGTCTGCAGTTACCTGTGTAGGCGTGAGCCGGTAATTTATCCTTGCTGTAGCACTGCAATTATTGTTTCTGGCTGGTAGAATTCTGCGTGGCGGGTCTCCTCGCATTGTTAGGTCGTGAACCGGGTCAGGTCCGGAAGGAAGCAGTCCCAGCGACTGAGGCAAGTGCCGGGGGTCGGGCTCGCCACCCTTTTATTTTGCAGATCCCTTATGAGCTACCAGGTCCTCGCGCGCAAGTGGCGCCCGAAATCATTTGAGTCCCTGGTGGGACAGGATGCTGTTGTGCGTGCGCTCACCCACGCGCTCGATGCTAATAGACTGCATCACGCTTATCTGCTGACTGGCACGCGTGGTGTGGGTAAGACTACGATTGCCCGGATTTTGGCCAAGGCGCTCAACTGCGAACAGGGCGTTTCTTCGAAGCCATGTGGTGTTTGTTCAGCCTGCCAGCAAATTGATGCTGGGCGCTTTGTCGACTACATCGAAATGGATGCGGCCTCGAATCGCGGGGTTGACGAGATGGTCCAGCTACTCGAGCAGGCTACATTCCTCCCAAGTGTTGGTCGCTACAAAGTCTACATGATCGATGAAGTTCATCAGCTCACCGCACACGCATTTAATGCGATGCTGAAAACGCTCGAAGAACCACCCGCTCATGTCAAATTCATATTAGCAACCACCGATCCGCAGAAGATTCTGGTGACGGTTCTCTCCCGATGTTTGCAGTTCAACTTACGTCAGGTATCACCACACCAGCTTGCTTCTCACCTTGAGCACGTTTTAAACGGGGAGGGTATCTCTCCGGACATGAAAGCCTTGGAACTGATTGCACGCGCAGCCGGCGGAAGTGTTCGTGATGCCCTCTCACTGCTTGATCAGGCCATCGCGCATGGCGGCGGTTCTGTTGTGGCAGATCAAGTATCACAGATGCTTGGTACATCGAATATGTCACGTATGGTCGGCATGCTATCGTCCTTGATTCAAGGGGATGTTTCAGCGGTCCGCGAACAAACATCACAAATGGCAGCTGGCGCGCTCTCATTTGAATTGGCGCTGGACGATCTGTCCCGTTTGGCGGTTTCATTGCAGCTCATGCAATTCGATGCGTCCGAAGGTTCACAGGAATTCTCTGCCCTGGCTGAAGATGATGCGCAACAGCTTCGTCTGCTTTCGACGCAATGTTCACGCGCGTACGCACAATTAATTTATCAAGTCGCAACCAAGGCGCGTGGCGACTTGCGTTTGGCGCCAGATGCTGCGCACGGCTTCCTAATGGCCATGCTCCGACTCTCGGCAGTTCACCCAGGGCATGTATCAGAAGCACAACCTGTGATGGTCGCTACCCCGGTTAAGGTTCAGGCTTCTCCTGCCCAAGCTATGGTGCCTCCAGTAGTTACCCCGCCTGTAGCAGAGGTGCGTTCTGCTGTAGCACCTGTGCCGAAGTCTACGGAACATTTAAGCGATCTTTCCACTGAGATTTGGCCACAAACAGTTGAACGCCTTGGCCTCAAAGGCATGGCACGTGAACTGGTTCAGCATAGCGCCTTTGCAAGCTTTGCCGAAGGTTTGGTGTCCCTCAACTTGCCAGCGACGCATCGCCAACTGCTTATGCCTGCCTCGGAGCAGCGCGTCACACAGGCGCTGTCGGAGTTGCTCGGCGCACAGGTTCGTGTGAAGTTTGACGTGGTTGAACAGGTGGGCGTTACAGCCGCCGTATTAAAAAAAGAGGCTGCTGAAGAGCGCCAGAATACGGCGGTGGCGGCTATCGAGAGCGATCCTTTAGTGCAAGAGCTGATTGATGTTTTTGATGCGAAATTGATTGATGGCTCGATTCGTCCAGTGACGGGTTGAGCTAGGTTTAATAAATAAGGAGTATTAGATGCGTGGTATGGGTGGAATGGCTGGTCTGGGTGGCTTGATGAAGCAGGCGCAGCAAATGCAGGAACGCATGAAAAAGGCCCAGGAAGAACTGGCAGATGTAGAAGTAGAGGGTCAGTCTGGTTCGGGGATTGTAAAAGTCACCATGACCTGTGCCCACGTGGTTCGGCGTATCGCTATTGATCCAGCTGCAATGGATGATCGTGAAATGCTGGAAGACCTCATTGCTGCCGCGGTAAACGATGTGGTTCGTCGTGTTGAAGAAACCTCGCAAGGCAAAATGTCAGGTTTTACAGCAGGTTTGAATCTGCCGCCAGGCTTTAAGCTGCCGTTCTGATTTTTCGTGTCGGCAACGCTTGAAAGCTTGATCGAAGCACTGCGCTGTTTGCCGGGTGTTGGCCCGAAATCAGCGCAGCGCATGGCCTATCACCTGCTGCAGCATGACCGCGAAGGCGCGGCACGTTTAGGATTCGCGCTGGATTCGGCCATTAATCACATACGGCATTGCGAACGTTGTAATACCTATACGGAAACGCCCATTTGCGAGCGCTGCCAATCCGATCGGCGGGATCCATCCGTGCTCTGCGTGGTTGAAACACCGGTTGATCTTAATATGGTGGAGCAGACGCAAGCTTACAATGGCCTGTATTTTGTGCTGATGGGGAGAATTTCTCCTCTAGACGGTTTAGGTCCGAGAAATCTCCGTTTAGAGCAATTAGTGGCCCGAGCTGGCGATGGTTTGGTCAAAGAAGTCATTTTGGCCACAAATTTTACGAACGAGGGAGAGGCCACCGCCCATTTTGTGTCTGAGCTGCTAAAGCGGCTTGGGCTAAGGGTTACACGAATTGCCAGAGGCGTTCCGGTGGGTGGCGAATTGGAATTTGTTGATAGTGGGACGCTGGCGCAGGCATTAAGAGAGCGCCGACGGCTGGAATCCTGATTTTTCTTTGCGTATAATCTTAAAAATTAATTAAGCCTGACATTCTGGGGACCCGTCCATGAGCAATGAGCAGAAAGTAGATCCCAGCCGTCGTCGGTTACTTGTAACCACCGCGGCTATTGGGGGTGTAGGAGCGGTAGCCGCTCTGGTACCGTTTGTAAGCAGTATGTTGCCTTCTGCCCGCGCCCGTGCGGCTGGTGCCCCCGTTGAGGCGGATATCAGCAAACTGGAGCCAGGCCAGATGATGGTTGTGGAATGGCGTGGTAAACCTGTGTGGATCCTGAACCGCACGCCGGAAATGCTAGGTACGCTGCCAAAGCTGAATGAGGCTGTGGCTGACCCGAACTCTGAAAAAGATCAGCAACCTGCTTATTGCAAGAACGAACATCGTTCGATTAAGGACAATATCTGGGTTGCCATCGGTATTTGTACCCACCTGGGTTGTTCGCCATCCTCGAAGTTTGCTGAAGGCGCTTCCCAGGGTATGCCAGGCGATTGGCTTGGTGGCTTCCTTTGCCCTTGCCATGGTTCTACCTTTGACTTAGCTGGTCGCGTTTTCAAAGACAAACCGGCACCGACTAATCTAGAGATCCCGCCGCACGCCTACCTGAGCGATACGCGCCTGATCATCGGTGAAAGCAAAGGAGCCTAATGATGGCAAGCAACAAGCATTACGAAAAGTACAAGTCCAACGGTAGCGTTGGCGGTAATGTCCTTGAGTGGATTGATGCGCGTTTCCCGCTGACATCGACCATCAAAGGCCATCTGACTGACTACTACGCACCGAAGAATTTCAATTTCTGGTATTTCTTTGGTTCGCTGGCGCTGATGGTTCTGGTGATCCAGATCGTTACCGGTATTTTCCTGGTAATGAACTACAAGCCAGATGCCAACCTGAACGAAAGCGGTATTCCTATTGCGTTTGCCAGTGTGGAATACATCATGCGAGACGTCTCTGGCGGCTGGTTAATCCGTTACCTGCACTCGACAGGCACCTCGGCGTTTTTCGTTGTGGTTTACCTGCACATGTTCCGTGGCCTGCTCTACGGTTCATACCGTCAGCCACGTGAGCTGCTGTGGGTATTCGGTACGCTGATTTTCCTCTGCCTGATGGCAGAAGCTTTCATGGGCTATCTGCTCCCTTGGGGTCAGATGTCGTTCTGGGGTGCTCAGGTTATTATTAACCTGTTTGGTGCTATCCCAGTGATCGGCCAGGATCTGTCGACCCTCATTCGTGGCGACTTTGTGGTGGGTGATGCAACGCTCAACCGCTTCTTCTCGCTGCACGTGATTGCCGTACCGCTGATCCTGATCGGTCTGGTTGCCGCTCACCTGGTAGCGCTGCATGAAGTAGGTTCGAACAATCCAGACGGCATTGAAATCAAAGCCAATCTGGACGAGCACGGCAACCCACGTGATGGTATTCCATTCCACCCGTACTACACCGTTAAAGATATCGTGGGTGTTGTGGCCTTCCTGTTCGTATTCTCGATCGTCGTCTTCTTCGCTCCTGAAGGCGGCTATTTCTTGGAATACAACAACTTCTATCAGGCAGATCCGCTGAAGACACCATCGCACATTGCACCAGTCTGGTACTTCACACCGTTCTACTCCGTGCTGCGTGCGATCGTCTGGCCAATTCTTGGTATCGATGCCAAGTTCTGGGGTGTGGTCGGCATGGGCGCATCGGTGGTAATTATTGCCTTCCTGCCATGGTTGGATCGTAGTCCTGTTAAGTCGATCCGCTATCGTGGTCCGATCTTCAAGGGCGCGCTGACGATTTTTGTGATTGCCTTCTTCATCCTGGGCTACCTCGGTACCCAACCGCCATCCTATGCTGGCGAGAAGATCTCACAAGTATGCAGCTTGATCTATTTTGGCTTCTTCCTGCTGATGCCGTGGTATTCGAAGATCGATAAGTACACCATTCCGCCTGAGCGCGTGACGGACTAACAGGGTTGAAGATCATGAAAATGAAATCATTCTTTGCTGCGCTCATCATGGTTCCGGCGCTGGCCTTTGCCAGCGGTGCCGAAGTGCATCTCGACAAAGCGCCAAACGTGCAGGGTGATAATGCCGCTCTGCAAAATGGTGCGCGTCTATTCGTTAACTACTGCCAGAGCTGTCACGGTGCTTCATTCATCCGTTACGAAAAGCTGATGGAGCTGGGCCTGTCTGAACAGCAGATCAAAGACAACCTCATGTTTACCGGTGACAAGATCGGTGACACGATGAAGATCGCGATGCGTCCGGACGAAGCCAAGAAATGGTTTGGCGCAACACCGCCTGATCTGACCATGATTGCACGCGCACGCGCATCGGGTGATGGTAGTGGTGCTGACTGGCTCTACACCTATCTACGCAGCTTCTACAAAGACGATGCACGACCAACGGGTTGGAACAACGTTGTCTTTGCTAACGTCGGTATGCCGAATGTGCTGTGGCAATTGCAGGGTGTTCAGGCACTCGAAACTGTCAAAGAAGAAAACGGCAAAGAGCACCACAAGTTGGTTCTGGTTGAGCCGGGTCAGCTGACGCCAGAGCAGTTTGATAAGCAGGTTGCCGATCTGGTCGGCTTCCTTGTCTGGATGGGCGAGCCGGGTGCAGGTTACCGTAAAGCGGTTGGCGCAGGCGTGCTGATTTTCCTGGCAGTTCTCTTTGTTGCTGTGTATGCGCTGAAAAAGAACTACTGGAAAGATATTCACTAAGTAATAATCACTGGCACCTTCGGGGTGCTGGCAAGGTCGGGGTCGAGTATCGATCCCGATCTTTTTTAGAGGGCCTTGATCATGATGCATTTGTATTCGGGAACCGTTTGTCCCTTCAGCCACCGTTGCCGGATTGTGCTGTTCGAAAAAGGGATGGACTTCGAGATTCACGACATCGATCTGATGAGCAAGCCAGAAGATCTGGCTGTAATGAATCCGCATAACCGTGTGCCTGTTCTGGTCGAGCGCGATCTGATCCTGTACGAACCAAACATCATCAACGAATACATTGATGAACGCTTTCCGCATCCGCAAATGATGCCGCCAGATCCGGTACAACGTGCCCAGGCCCGTCAGCTGCTGAACGGCATGGAGCGTGAGATTTTCTCGTTTATCGAACCGATTGAACGCAACTTGAAGACTGCCGATAAGGCGCGTAGCGAAATTCGTGATCGTCTGATCGAAATCGCACCGATTTTCAACAGGCAAAAACACCTGATGAGCGACGAATTCTCGATGCTGGATGTCGCCATTGCTCCGCTGTTCTGGCGCCTTGATCATTACGAGATCAGCCTTCCTAAAACGGCTGCGCCATTGTTCAAGTGTGCTGAGCGCATTTTCAGCCGTCAGGGCTTCATTGACTCGATGACGCCGCAAGAAAAAATCATGCGCAAGTAATCAAACGTGCTATCGACAAAGCCCTATTTGATACGTGCCTTGTGGAGCTGGTGTTGCGACGCCGGCTTTACGCCGTATCTGACAGTATTTGTCGACGAGCATTGTCGTGTGCCGCTTGACTATGTGCAAGATGGATCGATCACGCTGAACCTTAGCCACTCGGCAACAGGGCAGCTGGATCTTGGGAATGAATGGATCACGCTAAGTGCTCGTTTTGGGGGAGTGCCACGTGAATTGATGTTTCCCGTGGGGGCAGTAATCGGCATCTTTGCCCGCGAAAATGGCGCGGGTATGGAATTCGCCTATGAGCCAACAGTCGCAGAGACTATGGTTCAACCCGTCGTAGAAATTAAGCCCGGATCATCCGCGATAGCAGGTAACAAATCAGAAACTGCTGGCAAGCCTGCCCGTGCATCGCATCTGCAGCGTATCAAATAAAGGGATGGCTCGCCGAAATGGCTACGGATGTCATCATTCTGTTTGCCCATGGCGCCCGTGATCCTGAATGGGCTCGCCCAGTAAAAGCCGTTGCGCAACGATTGCGAGAAGGTTCCCCGGGGCGCCATGTCGAGGTTGCATTCCTCGAGTTCATGAAACCAACGTTGCCGGAAGCTGTTGCTGAAATTGTCTCCGAAGGGGCCTCTTTTGCCGGAGCGTGCGTTCAGATTCTGCCCTTCTTTATTGCACAGGGCGGTCATTTGCGCAAAGAGCTGCCTGAAATGCTGGATGCGCTGCGTGCGCAATATCCTCAGCAGTCTTTCTTTCTTTTGCCACCGCTCGGGGAGCTTCATGCGGTCCAGGAGGCAATGGCCGAAGCCATTGCCGGTCTGATTTTCTGAGTAGTGCCCCTTGCTTAGTGCTGCTTAGGCTTAACGTATAGGCTGGCTGCCATAGTCACCAGCAAGAAAGCCGGTACTACGGTCAGAGAAGCGCCCACCGGGATGTGATAAAAGTCCATCATGAGCATTTTGGCGCCAATAAATACCAGAATTGCGGCCAGGCCAAATTTGAGTAAATGAAAGCGTTCTGCCATGCCGGCCAACATGAAATAGAGTGCCCGCAGACCCAGGACCGCAAAGATGTTTGAGCTCATTACGATGAATGGGTCAGTGGTGACAGCAAAGATCGCCGGGATGGAATCCACGGCAAACATGACATCGGTCACACCAATGATCGCCACTACCAGGAACAGGGGGGTGAATACGCGTGCGCCATCCTTCATGAGCATCAGCGCGCTCCCATGGTATTCGTGGGTGATCGTCAGGTGTTTGTTCATCCATTTGAGCAAACGGTTGTTTTGGAGGTCGGGCTCTTCTTCATCAGCCACGACCATTTTGACGCCGGTGTAAAGCAGGAATAGCCCGAAGATATACATGATCCAGCTGAAACGGGAAATCAACCAGGCGCCCACGAGGATAAGCACAATTCGCAGCACGATCGCTACAATAATGCCGAGCATCAGCGCTTTTTTCTGCTGGGGTAGCGGTATCTTGAAGGCGTTGAACAGCATCAGGAACACGAATAGGTTGTCGACAGAAAGCGATTTTTCAATGATGTAACCGGTTAGAAACTCCCCGGCCTTTAGGTCGGCGAGCGCCCGACCTTCCGAAAGGTCTAGGGCGAACCATAGTCCGGCACAAAACACGAGGGCCAATGCAATCCAGATTAGAGACCAGCGTAACGCATCCTTGAAACCGATCACCCGGCTACCCTGCTGGCGAAGCATCATGAAATCGGCTCCAAGTGCTGCAGTCACAAAAATGACTAAGGCAGCCCACGCAAGTGGCGAATCTATATTCGGGATAGTGCTCAAAGACATTGAAAACCTTACGAGTAGATGCTCAGTGCGCTCAATTAACGCTCAGCATGGCAGAATGAAGAATTAGGCGTCATTTTGCCACGAACCTCGGATAAACGAAGATGTCAGCACTTGAGTTTGCGATTTTGCCGGTTACTGCCTTTGCCCAGAACTGCACCTTAATCTGGTCGACTATTAACAAACGTGGGGCGATTGTTGATCCCGGCGGGGATCTGGATCGATTGGAAGCTGAGATTAAAAAGCGTGACGTCACGCTTGAGAAAATCCTGATTACCCACGGGCACATCGATCATGCAGGCGGTGCTGCGGAACTTTCGAAGCGTTTGAACATACCCATCGAAGGGCCGCATCAGGATGATCTTTTCTGGATTGATAGGATGCCGATGCAGTCGAAACAGTTTGGTTTCCCGCATGCTGAGGCCTTTGTGCCTTCCCGCTGGCTGGCCGACGGCGACACAGTCACCATCGCTGGTGAAACGCTGGATGTGATTCATTGTCCGGGTCATACGCCAGGGCACGTCTGTTTCTATCATGCACCCTCCCAACTGGCGCTGGTTGGCGATGTCTTGTTCCAGCAGTCGATAGGGCGTACCGATTTTCCCAAGGGAAACCACCAGCAACTGATTCACTCAATCCGCCAAAAGTTGTTTCCGCTGGGTGATGATGTCCGCTTTGTGCCCGGGCATGGGCCGATGTCCACCTTTGGCGATGAACGCATGGACAACCCATTTGTTGCAGACGGTCAGCGCTAACGAGAGATGCAGGTGATTTCGGTTCGTTTTGTGACGATCTATAGGAATCTCTCCCCCTCTGTTAGAATATAGCCAACGTAAAGACAGCAGGAATTAGCGCCGATGAAAACAACTTTTCTCGACTTTGAGCAGCCGATTGCCGAACTGGAAGGCAAGATCGAGGAACTTCGCGCCATGCAGGACGAATCGGGCGTCGATATCTTGGAAGAAGTAGAACGGCTGGCTGAAAAGAGCCGTACGTTATCGAAAGACATTTACGCAAAGCTGTCGCCTTGGCAGAGTGCGCAGGTCGCGCGCCACCCGCAGCGCCCGTATACCTTTGACCACATCGAGAATATCTTTACAGATTTTCATGAGCTGCATGGCGATCGCGCGTTTGCTGACGACACGGCTATTGTTGGTGGTCTTGCTCGCTTCAATGGTGAGCCTTGCGTTGTCATTGGCCATCAGAAAGGCCGTGATACCAAGGAAAAAATTTATCGCAACTTTGGAATGCCCCGTCCAGAGGGGTATCGCAAAGCCTTGCGCTTGATGAAGCTGGCTGAAAAGTTTGGCCTGCCGGTATTTACCTTTGTTGATACCCCGGGTGCGTATCCGGGCATCGGTGCAGAAGAGCGGGGCCAGTCAGAAGCCATCGGGCGCAACCTGTTGGTTATGGCTGAGCTCAAGACCCCGATCATCGTCACGGTTATTGGCGAAGGTGGTTCGGGCGGTGCGTTGGCTATTGCAGTCGGTGACGAAGTGCTCATGCTGCAACACTCTACGTATTCGGTGATTTCGCCTGAAGGCTGCGCCACCATCCTCTGGAAGAGCGCTGAAAGAGCGTCTGAGGCGGCAGAAATCATGGGCATCACAGCCGGGCGCCTCAAGTCGCTTGGCCTGATTGATCAGGTGGTTGAAGAAACCCCGGGCGGCGCGCATCGTGATATTGTGGGTATGGCCAAGAACCTTAAACAGGCGCTTGAACAGGCGTTGGGTCGCGTAAGCGGCTTGGATCATGATGCATTGGTGCGTCGACGTATCGATCGTCTGATGGCTTATGGTGCCTTTGATGAGGTTGCTGCCTGAAGCCTCGTTTAGGTCCCTAGCCTGAGTCCGGATGACAGCGGACACTGGTCTCATCATTACCCATTTGCGCGCTGCGCTGGGTGATGCGTGTCTGCCTAATCGAACAATCTGTATTGCGCTCTCTGGCGGCATGGATTCCATGGTGCTACTGCATGCGTTGGTGCTGCTGTGGAAAGAGACGCCGTTTTCGTTATTTGCATTGCATGTGAATCATGGCATCTCACCGCATGCCGCTCATTGGGCCGAGTTTTGTCAGCAAAGCTGCGCCGACTTGAATGTGCCTTGTGAGGTGATTTCTTTGCCATCATTAACGGCGGCAGGCACCGGCTTGGAACGTGCTGCCCGAGAGGGGCGTTATGCGCTCTTTGCGGCAGCAAATGCCGATGTGCTCTGTATGGCACACCATCAGAATGATCGGGCAGAAACGCTGTTGTTGAACCTGTGTCGCGGGGCTGGCCTGCAAGGGCTGGCAGCAATGCCGAGCAGTCGTTTTCTAAATGGCAAGCGCCTGATTCGTCCTTTTATTGATTTGCCACGATCAGAATTGCTGGCGTGGGCAAAATCACAAAACCTGCGTTGGATCGAAGACGAAAGCAACCAGAACCTGCACTATCGACGCAATTACATGCGCCATGTCGTTTTGCCTGCAATAAGCGAACAGTTTCCGGGGGTTGTGGCGGTTTTAGCCAGAACAGCGGCGCAAATGCAGGAGCAAAGCAAACTATTGGCGCGTTTGGCGGACGTGGATGCTCAAACCTGCCAGGACGAAGTAGGGCATCTGTTGGCGTCAAAGTTGGCGTTGCTGCCTTCTGAAGCAAGGCTCAATGTGTTGAAGCATCGACTCAATAGGCTGGGTGTGCACATACCTGCAGCGCGTCGGCTGGAATCTCTGTCTGAACAGCTGGTTAATGCGCGTGTGGATGCTGCGATTTTTGTCCGGTTTGGTGACATAGGCTGCCATGTGTGGCGAGACCGGTTATGGCTGGACGATGGCATGGAGCTTGATTTGTCAGAGGCCAATGGCTTGCAGGTGGGCGAGATGACTTGGCCCGATGGGCGACTCATTGTTGAACCCGTAACTGAGCCGATAGATGCTCAGGCGTTAGTTGTTCGGGCTGTGGGGCAGGGCCAGCGATTCCAGCCGGCAGGGCGTTGCCGTAGTGTGTTGTTTGAACTGCTTCGTGAACAGGGCGTGCCTGCCTGGGTTCGAGCACGATTGCCATCGCTCTGGGTTCGGGGTGAGCTGGTCTGGGTGGCAGGACTGGGTTGGTCAGTGACCAGACAGGAATTAAAAAAATTGGTGGGGTTAAGCTGGATTCCATCCTCTAATCAGCCTCTGTAAGGAGGCATGGTGTTCTGCCTTGATATCACTTAGCCTGATTAATCGAGCTCATCCTTGATGCGTAGTCCTTTGAGATTTCTTTTCGTGTGTTGTTGTATTGCCCCCATGTAATTTTCCCCGTGTAAAGATTTAGACGGTTATTTTCATCAGCATCCATCGAGTTTTATAGTGTGGTTATGCGGGCGTTCAAATTCTTTGTTGTGCCACTACGCTGAAGCTCTAGAGTTTCTTTGTTAATGCTGTTAATTTCTGGTGATAGCTGATCCATGGCTCTTTTTTGGGCCGCTGTAATCTTTGAGTTATCAGAAAGCTGGGCAAGAGACAGGTCAGAGCTCTTGCATGATGTTTTTTTATAGTACACTTCAAAGCGTTTGTCATCGCATAAAGCTGCGCGACGCTGCACTAGGTCTTCTTGTCGAAACTTGGTTGCTTCAAACCGCTGTCTATTTTGTGATTGCGTTTGCTCGATGCTGGAAGTGCTTTGTAGCGTCCAACCTTTAGAGTTCATGCATACATTGAAAAGACCGTCATTGGTGATGACTTTATTGGTCGAAGCTCCACCATAAGCATTTACATAGGTGCCGGAAACACGTTGCTGCGCCTGTTGCATGCACTCGTATTTATCTCTACTGAAATCCGCCGGGCTTGATCCAAAGGGGTTTTGCGCATCCGGCAAGGTAAAGTGCGATGCCTGCCAGAAGTAGATATGTTGTGTGACGTTTTTCCATGCTAGCCGATTAATTATGATTGCGAATTGCTGAATGTTATGTGTCGGGTGCTGGATGAAATTATATGGGAGCTTAACTTCTTATTCTGAATATTCAGAATGTTTTTTGTGAGTTTCTGAGATGCAAGAAGGTTGTGCGGTGCCGCAAGTTTTGCTGGGGTATAACAACTTTAAAATCAGTTAGTTGTGAGAGGGTCGGCGGTGAAAAAAGATGGCACGTATGTTGCATATTATGGTGTAATGAACAACGTGCTCAGTCGTTCATAACAAAGCAAAAAGCACCTAAATTAACCAAAGGAGCGTCAGAATGAAACCCATGAAGTTACTCATTGCATCTTTGTTGGCGGCTTGTTCTACCCTAGCAGCTGCACAGCAACCAATCGTCATTAAATTCAGTCATGTGGTGGCAAACGATACGCCAAAGGGAAGGGCGGCGGAGTATTTTCGTGAAAAGGCTGATAAATACACAAAGGGTCGAGTAAAAGTAGAGGTCTATGCCAACAGCACCTTGTACAAAGATAAAGAAGAAATGGAAGCGCTGCAGTTAGGCGCTGTACAGATGTTGGCGCCATCACTGGCAAAGTTTGGCCCCCTGGGTATTAAAGAATTCGAGATGTTCGATCTGCCGTACGTCTTTGATAACTATGATCAGTTGCACAAAATTACCCAAGGCCCAATCGGGCAATCGATTCTGGCTAAACTTGAGCCTAAAGGTATTCGTGGCCTAGGTTATTGGGATAACGGCTTTAAATCGTTCTCGGCTAATACGCCTATCAAGCAGCCTTCTGACTTGAAGGGCAAGAAGATGCGTATTCAGTCGTCTAAGGTCCTTGAAGCACAGATGCGTGCATTGGGTTCTTTGCCACAGGTTCTACCATTCTCTGAAGTCTATCAAGCCCTTCAGACGGGCGTAGTCGATGGTACTGAAAACCCGATTTCCAATTTGTATACTCAGAAAATGTTTGAAGTACAAAAACATCTGGCTATGACTGAGCATGGATATCTGGGTTATGCCGTCATCGTTAACAAGAAGTTCTGGGATGGTCTGCCGCCAGATATTCGCGAGCAACTTGAAAAAGCAATGGTTGATGCCACTAATTATGCGAACACCATTGCAAAGGGTGATAACGAGCGAGATCTAGAAAAGGTCAAGAAGTCAGGCAAGACAGCGGTATACAATTTGACGCCTGCCGAACGTGAAGCCTTCAAGAAAGCCTTGCTGCCGGTTCATAAAGAAATGGCATCGCGTATTGGCCCAGATCTGCTACAAGCGGTTAATGCAGAGCTGGCCACGCCAAGCAAAAAGAAATAAAAATAGTTAGTCATGAAGTGATCGATCGCCCTGCTCTGGTGGGCGATCGTTTTGGAGAGAGACATGAAATTTCTTGATCGATTAGAAGAGTGGTTAATCACCTTCTTAATGGGTGGTGCAACCCTCGTCATTTTTGCAGCGGTAATTCATCGCTATCTAACCGGATTAGACATTCCTAGCCTGCAGGACTGGCTGCTCTCATTTAGCATGGCCTGGGCGCAAGAACTCACGATCATCATGTTTGTATGGATGGCCAAGTTTGGTGCCGCCTATGGGGTACGTACCGGCATCCACGTCGGCGTTGACGTTATGATCAATTGGTTACCAGACAACAAGCGCAAATGGTTCATCAGCTTTGGGTTGCTTGCAGGTGCTTTGTTCACCGGCATTATTGCAACGCTGGGCTATCACTTTGTCATGGAAAATGGGCTGCATTACGCTTGGTTACATTACTGGGGGAAAGAAACAGGGGATCTGTTTGAAGGCCCGATTACGCCGGATCTTGAGTGGCCCACGTGGATTGTTTACTCGGCCATTCCGCTAGGCTCGGGTCTGATGTGTTTCCGCTTCCTGCAAGTGCTGGTGTCTTTTAACCGCACGGGTGAGTTGCCACATGTAGACCATGGTCACGTAGAGGGTCTGGATGAAGATACCGCTACGGATCCAATCGTTGGCCCAGGCAACAAAGCAGAAGACACTCTCTGGTTCCAGAATACAGAGGGTTTGTATCCGAAAGAGGTTAATAAAACCCAGGACTCCGATAAGAAAGAAGGGGGTGCCAAATGAGTACCTTAATCATTTTTGCCATCCTCACTGCGCTGATGCTGACGGGGATGCCGATTTCGATTGCGTTAGGCCTTACCGTTCTGACGTTCCTGTTTACCTTAACCCAGGTGCCGCTTGAAGCCGTAGCACTTAAGCTTTTTACCGGGATTGAAAAGTTCGAAATCATGGCGATTCCGTTCTTTATTCTGGCAGGAAACTTCCTCACCCATGGTGGGGTTGCCAAACGGATGATCCGGTTTGCCTCGGACATGGTGGGACATTTTTATGGTGGCTTGGGCCTGGCGGGCGTGGTTGCCTGTGCGTTGTTTGCTGCAGTTTCCGGATCGTCGCCTGCAACGGTGGTAGCGATTGGTTCCATTCTGCTCCCTGCCATGGTGAAGGCGGGTTTCCCGAACCGCTTTGGTGCCGGCATTATCACGACGTCGGGTGCACTAGGCATTCTGATTCCGCCATCGATCGTGATGGTCATGTACTCGGTATCGACAAATACATCGGTCGGCGCCTTGTTTATGGCTGGGGTGGTACCTGGTCTGATGCTGGCCACCATGCTGGGTCTGACGACCTGGTATCTGGCACGCAAAAACGACTATCCGCGTTTGCCTAAAGCAAGCTTTGTGCAACGCATGAAGTCGTTTAAAGAATCTATCTGGGGTTTGATGCTCATCGTTGTCGTGATGGGCGGTATTTACACCGGTATCTTTACGCCTACAGAAGCCGCCGCGATCAGTGCTGTTTACGCCTTTGTTATTGCTGTGTTTGTCTATAAAGACATGGGGCTGAAAGATGTGCCGCGCGTTTTGCTCTCGTCTGCCAACATGAGTGCCATGCTGCTCTACATCATTACGAACGCCGTGCTTTTCTCGTTCCTGATGACCAGTGAGAACATTCCACAGGCCATGGCTGATTGGTTGCTGGACAAGGGTTTGGGTGTTATCCCCTTCCTGCTCTTCGTCAACATCATCCTGTTGGTCGCTGGTAACTTTATGGAGCCATCGTCCATTGTGCTGATTTTCTCGCCGATCCTCTTCCCGGTCGCGATGAAACTGGGTATTGATCCGGTGCACTTTGGCATCATGATGGTTGTTAACATGGAGGTCGGTATGTGTCACCCGCCAGTGGGGTTGAATCTCTATGTGGCTTCCGGAATTACCAAAAGGGGTATTACCGAGCTCACTGTGGCGGTATGGCCATGGTTGCTCACTATGCTGGTTTTCCTGGGCATTGTTACCTATTGGCCGGGATTAAGCTTGTGGTTCCCTCGTATGTTGGGAATGATAAGCTAGACTCGAAAACCCGGCGCAAGCCGGGTTTTTTGATGAAATAGGCTTTAAGCCAATGATCGATATTCAGAACCAGTCACCATGCTGAAACCAAAAGCGGCTAAGAAGATCAAAGCACGTTATGCCTTTGTTGGGGTCGTGCTTTTTTGTCTTCTCATTGGTTATGCTGCTTATCGTAATATCTTCGATAGCACCATTGAGAAAGAGGCCGCACGCCACCGGCAAAATCTCGAAACGGTCAGCTTGTCTATAAACGCGACATTGTCGAAATATGAAGAATTGCCTCAGGCAATTGCTAAAGATGCCAGAATTCATGAAGCGTTAAATCACAAGTCGCAACCGGCTCAGATTGCGGCCGCTAACCAGTACCTGGCTGAAATCAATCAGATTCTTGGTACGGACACCATCTACATTATGAATCGGGATGGGCTGACCCTGGCTTCAAGCAACTGGGATCAGCAGGATAGTTACGTCGGCGATAACTATTCATTTCGCCCATATTTTACCGGGGCAATGCAATCCGGGATTGGCAAGTTCTATGGCATTGGTGTTGCATCGGGCAAACCCGGTTATTACATCGCATGTCCGGTTGCTATTGATGGCAGGGTGTTGGGCGTTATTACCATCAAGATTCGCCTTTCCGAGATTCAATCGGCGATTGGTGAGTTTAATGACTACCTTGTGGTAACCAACGAAGATGGCATAGTCATTTTGTCATCTGAATCATCTCAGTTATACAAAGCGACCAGACTGTTGAGCGCTGAGGCCCGGGAGCGAATCAATGGGAGTCGCCAATTCTCCGGTCAGTCTTTAGCCCCTTTCCAGTTTCATGGCGCAGCGATCACCATTGATGATGACAATGAGCGCAAGTTACTGAATGGTGAGTCATATCTGGTGCAGTCTGTGCCGCTGGGTGAGCGTGGCTGGGATATTGTTCAAATTAGTGGTACGCGGGAAACAAGAACGATCGCCTTGGCCAGCTCGGTTGCCATTGGATTTGCTGTTGGCTTTTTAATGATTTCGTTGCTGAACTGGTATTACCGCAGAACAGCGCACCGTGAGAAACTTGAAATATTTGCAAACATAGAAAGCCAGATACAGGAGCGCACGCTAGAGCTCACAGAAAAAGTGCGTGATCTTGAAAAAGCCGAGGCCATTCTTAAAAAGACCAGAGATGACGCTGTCCAGGCTGGCAAATTAGCCGTATTAGGCCAAATGGCAGCAGGGGTAACGCATGAGCTGAGCCAGCCTTTGTCAGCCATACAGCTTTATGCAGGCAACACAAAGCGGCTGCTTGAAAGTGGTAATTTGCCCATGGCTTTCGAGAATATTGAAAACATCAATGCGCTGGTAACGCGAGCCGGCGCAATTCTTTCAGAACTTAAAACACTCTATCGAAATGATGAAACCCGTGTCGAACCCATCGGCTTGAATACCATTATTCAGAACGCTGTACTGGTGATGAACCCATTTTTGCGGAAAGCCAATGTTCGTCTGAATGTGCTTGGGTTGGATGATAAAGTCATGTCATCCACTGGTAAGTTAGAGCAGGTGTTTATTAACCTGATATCTAATTCGATTGATGCGCTTGCCGATTCGCCAGAGGGCGTTATTGATATTCAGTGCGCCAGAGTGGGTAAACAAGTCATCGTGCGTTATGTCGATAATGGACCGGGATTGGGTGACGCCGTGGCGGGCAAAGTCTTTGAACCATTCTTCACGACAAAGCCTTCAGGGAAGGGGCTCGGTTTGGGCTTGGCGATCAGCAAGTTTATTGTTGACGCCATTGGTGGAAAGATTGATTGTCGTAATTTGTCTGCGGGTGGATTAGAGTTCACCCTAGTTTTGCGTCTTGCGGATGATTGAATTTATGCGATTGAATGATGGTGCTGATCGGGTCAGGGTTTACCTGATTGAAGATGACGATGCGATTCTTAAAAGCTGCGAGCAAGCACTGACGCTTGAGGAATTTAATGTCATAACTTTCAAGGATGCCACCTCGTTTTTGAACCTGGCGTCACGTCAGTTTCCTTATGTGGTCATCACGGACGTAAATCTGCCAGATGAATCCGGTATCAGTGTGATGCATAATGTGCTCGCCAAGCATGCAGATGTGCCTGTGATTATTATGACGGGGCATGGCGACATCAACATGGCAGTAGATGCCATGAAAGAAGGGGCGCTCGACTTTATTGAAAAACCATTCAGCTTTGACCGTCTGGTTACTACCGTCAGAAATGCTGTTGAAAAAGCGGCCCTCATTGATCGATATAACACCCTGGCACGGGGTGCGGGTGAAAATAGTTTCAGCTTGATCGGACAGTCGGAGCGACTTCTCAAACTAAAGCAACAGATCACTATGCTTGCCCCCACCGGTGTAGATATCCTGATTAACGGCGAGACGGGAACAGGTAAAGAGGTGGTGGCGCAAGCACTGCATCAGGAAAGCCATCGTGCCGGGCCATTTGTTGCGATCAACTGTGCGGCGTTACCCGAGCACATCTTTGAAAGTGAACTGTTTGGTCACGAAGTGGGCGCATTTACCGGAGCGACTAAACGACGGATCGGTAAATTTGAATTTGCCAATGAAGGAACGTTGTTCTTTGATGAAATTGAATCGATGCCGCTGGCGCTACAGGCAAAGTTGCTACGTTCGATTCAGGAGCGCAGCATCCAACGACTGGGGTCTAACGAATCGATCCCGGTTTCGTGCCGGATTATTGCGGCGACTAAGACCAATCTTAAGGTTTTGTCTGACCAGGGTTTATTTCGCAGTGATCTCTATTTCCGGTTAAACGTCGTTAACCTTTACCTGCCCGCTCTGCGAGAGATATCAGAAGATATTCCGCTCATCTTTAATCATTATCTGGTGCGGTATCGGGAAAAGTACGGATCTCAGTCGACCGATCCTTCCGCTAATGTGTTGCGGTATCTGGTTTCTCACACCTGGCCGGGAAATATTCGTGAGCTTAAAAATTTTGTGGAGCGAGTTGCTGTCGGCTTGCCATTTGCGGATATGGGCCATGATGGGTCTGACGAAGAACCGCTAACGCTCGTTAAGTTGCTGGAGCGTGCGGAAAGAGAAGCTCTTGTCATGGCGCTAAGACTGGCGAGTGGGAATGTCTCGGATGCAGCAGACATACTGGGCATTCCGGCCAAAACGCTTTATGACAAACTCGCCCGCTTATCGATTCTGGTGACCGATTTTAAAGTGCCTTCCTAGGCAGACAATCTTTGTATGAAGTTCCAGCTTGTTATCATAAACAACAGAGCCATTTAGGATAAAAGAGATGCTGCAGAATGTGTCCCCTATGGAAGTCATTGCCACAATCATATTTGCGGTGGCGGTGCTTCATACATTTTCAACCAAGTTCTTTGCCCAACTCGCCCATGCTCATCCAGCGCATGCAGGTTTATGGCATCTGCTCAGTGAGGTTGAGGTGGTGTTTGGGTTCTGGGCGTTCATTTTCATGTTGGTTGTTTTCTTTTTCTTGGGCCAAAGCACTGCCGTGGACTACGTGGAGTCCAGAAATTTCACCGAGCCATTTTTTGTGTTTGCCATCATGGTGATTGCTGCAAGCCGCCCGATTCTGAAGGCAGTCGAGGCAAGCATTAAATTTCTGGCCGGTGTGCTTCCTGTCAATCGTCCGCTAGCCATGTATTTTTTATGTTTGTCGCTTTTACCATTGCTAGGTTCGTTTATTACTGAGCCGGCCGCCATGACGCTGGGTGCGCTGATGCTTAGAGATAACTTTTATCGTTATGGCCTTTCGCGCCGGCTGAAATACGCAACGATTGCGGTTTTGTTTGTGAATATATCGGTGGGCGGTACCTTAACCAACTTCGCCGCACCGCCTGTTTTGATGGTGGCTGATGCGTGGGGCTGGAGCACGCATTACATGCTCATGCATTTCGGTTGGAAAGCAGCATTGGCGGTCTTTGTTAATGCCTTATTTGTTACCTGGTATTCCCGAAAGGAAATCGCTGCAAAGGGAAAAATGCCCGAGGTAGCCCCGGATCAATGTGTCCCTTTTGTTATTGTGGTTGTTCACCTCGCGTTTCTAGCCGGTGTCGTTGCGTTTTCTCATCACCCGGCCGTGTTTCTGGGTTTGTTTCTCTTTTTCTTGGGATATACAGAGGCTTACAGCCGTTATCAGGATCGGCTTCTGCTTCGAGAAGCGCTGATGGTTGCCTTCTTTCTGGCTGGGCTTGTGGTTCTCGGTGGCTTACAGCAGTGGTGGTTGCAGCGGGCGATTTCGGATGTGGCGCCAACGCCCATCTTTTTTCTGGCAACGGCGCTGACGGCTATCACGGACAATGCCGCATTGACTTACCTGGCATCGCTTATTCAGGGGGTTTCTGTCGAGTTTAAGCATGCGGTCATGGCCGGCGCGGTAACGGGTGGCGGATTAACGGTGATTGCAAATGCGCCTAACCTGGCCGGTATGTCGATTCTCCGCTCGGATTTCGATGATCAGGCGGTCAGCCCAATGGGGCTTTTATTGTCAGCTTTGCCGCCCACATTAGTCGTTATCTGTGCCTTTCTGTTTTTTTGGGTAAAAGACTCTCAGGAGGGCGGTTTGGTGCGTCGCACAAGCCGCCTTTCTGTTAAAATTATTGTTTCCTTTCAACCTGTTGACAGAACTACGGAGTTTTTATGGCAATTCAACGCACCCTTTCCATTATCAAACCTGATGCCGTCGCCAAGAACGTTATCGGTCAAATCATTGCCCGCTTCGAAGGCGCTGGTCTGAAGGTTGTTGCCGGTCGTCTGGTGCATCTGTCGGCAGCTGAAGCAGGTCAGTTCTACGCTGTGCACAAAGAGCGTCCTTTCTTCAAGGATCTGGTTGAGTTCATGATCTCGGGTCCTGTATTTGTACAAGTGCTTGAAGGCGAAGACGCCATCGCCAAGAACCGTGACCTGATGGGTGCAACAGATCCTAAAAAGGCTACGCCAGGCACCATCCGCGCTGACTTTGCAGAATCGATCGACGCTAATGCTGTTCATGGTTCTGATGCGCCAGAAACTGCCGCTGTGGAAATCGCTTTCTTCTTCCCTGGCATGAACGTATACAGCCGCTAAGATTGCGTTAAAGCAGTAACGATGCAAAATCTGCTCGACCTCGATATGGCCGGGCTGAAAGCCTGGTTGGCCCAGATCGGCGAAAAGCCTTTTCGGGCCAATCAGCTTTTACGCTGGATCTATCAGCGCGGGGAAACTGATTTCTCCGCCATGTCGGACCTTGCGCGCGTCTTCCGCGAGCGGTTGCCGGGCGTGGCAGAAATCCGTTTGCCAACCATTGTTTCGGACAAGATTTCTGATGATGGCACCCGTAAATTTTTGATGGATGTCGGCGCCAGCAATCTGATTGAAACGGTTTTTATTCCCGAGACAGATCGGGGCACCCTGTGTATTTCAACGCAGGTCGGCTGTGCGCTCGACTGTTCGTTCTGCTCGACCGGGAAGCAGGGTTTTAACCGTAACCTTACCACTGCAGAAATTATTGGTCAGCTCTGGTTGGCCAATCGTGCCCTGGGCTTTGATCCGTCCGGTGACCGCATTATTTCCAATGTGGTCATTATGGGCATGGGTGAACCCCTGGCGAATTTTGATGCATTGATACCGGCGTTGAACCTGATGCTGGATGATCATGCGTATGGTTTGTCGCGCCGCCGGGTTACGGTTTCTACGTCCGGTATTGTGCCGGCCATGGATCGTTTACGTGAGGCTTGCCCAATAGCTCTGGCCGTTTCCTTGCATGCCCCAAACGATGCGTTACGTGACATATTAGTACCAATTAACCAGAAATATCCCCTGGCAGAGCTCATGGCTGCATGCAAGCGTTATCTGGATAAAGCACCGCGGGATTTCATCACCTTTGAATATGTGATGCTGGAAGGTGTTAACGATAGCCCGGTGCAGGCCAAAGAATTAGTTGCACTGATCAGCAAAGCTAAATTCCGCTGCAAGTTCAATCTCATTCCGTTTAATCCGTTCCCGGGCAGCACTTATCGTCGTTCACCGCGAGATCGTATAACGGCGTTTGCCAATATATTGATTGGTGCCGGATTTGTAACGACAACGCGCAAAACACGTGGTGATGATATCGACGCCGCCTGCGGCCAATTGACCGGACAGGTACAGGATAAAACCAAGCGCACGCAGCTGATGCCGCCGGTGCGTTTGGTCACGCAGCGAGGTGCGCTATGAGATTGCGCCCGTGGCATCTGTTTGCCGCAGCATGTGTTTCGGGCTTTGCTTTAACTGCCTGCACCAGCACTAGTCCATCCTCGCCCAATGACAGCAAGCCGCTTGTGTCCGATCCAATAAGCCGCGCGCGCGTGCACACCGAGCTGGCTGCACTTTATTATCAACAGGGCAGTATGAAAACGGCCCTCGATGAGCTGGCATCAGCGACGAAGATTGATCCGCAGTATGCTCCCGCTTACAGCATGCTGGACTTGGTCTATATGCAGCTGGGCGAGTCTGGGCCCGCTGATCAAAATTTCCAGAAAGCAGTTGCCCTGGCGCTTAACGATCCGGATATCCGTAATAACTATGGACTCTTTCTCTGTGACACGCGGCAATATCAAAAGGGTTTGGCACAGTTAGATGCCGCATTGGCTAACCCGCTCCATAACACTCCTCCTGTGCGCGCTCTGGATAATGCCGCTCGCTGTGCGCAGAACATGGGTGGTGCCGCGTTGGCCAATCGTTATCGCCAGCAGGCAGCTCGTTATGGCGCGGCTGTCGAAACACCTTCTTCAAAACTTCAGTAACCGGACGTCCGGAAAGTCTCATGCAAAACGAAAACAACCAAAATCCTCAAGCCGAAATCGAAATGCCTGTGCCATCCGTAGCTGATGTCGAGGCTGTCGCCGAAGCGGTTGCGCCTATGGGTAACAGCCTGTCTGCAGCGCGCGAAGCAAAGCGTCTGTCGGTGGGTGATGCCGCTTATGCGCTCAAGGTAGGTAATAAGGTTATCCAGGCTATCGAGGCGTCAGATTGGCAAGCGCTGCCAGGTCGTGCTTTCACGGTCGGTATCTTGCGTGCCTATGGCCGACTCCTGGATGTGCCGGTTGATGCGATTATTGCTGAAGTGCCCGGTGGATCGCCTGCGGTGAAAAAAAATCATGTGCAGGCATCAACCGCAACGCTCAAAGCACACCCTGCAGCACGCTGTGATGGTGAAACCAAGCGTCAGGAGAAGCGTATGCTTAAACTGGGTTTGGTGATGGTGGTTCTGGCAGTCGTATTGGCCTATGTCATGCCGGGAAACCTCTGGGATGAGACCTTCGAATCGGCGCAGAGCCTGGTTAATCGTTGGGTGCGTCAGGATGTGATCCAGCCACAAACCGATTCGGCAGCAGTGCCCGCACCGGCCGATGCAGCAAAGCCTGCAGAATCTGGAGCAGAGGTTGTTGCTCAGGCTCCGACAAACCCGGGTACGCTGGAGCTCAAGTTTGCGGCACCAGCCTGGGTAGAAGTTCGGGATCATACGGGCCGTATCATTTATTCCCAGCTTAATGCCGCTGGCACAACGCAGTTCATTACCGGCGCTGCACCATTGGATGTGTTGATTGGTAATGCACGTCAGGTTCAGGCGCGCTGGCGTGATGAACCGGTCAAGCTCGATAAACTCACTGGTGATGACGTTTCGCGCCAGGTGCTTCGTTAAGCTGCTGCCATTATGACGCTGCAACGCAAACTCACTCGCACGGTTTCCATCGGTGCAGTCTCCATGGGCGGTGGTAAGCCTGTGGTTGTTCAGGCGATGACCAATACGGATACCGCGGATGTGCTTAAAACGGCGATTCAGATTGCTGAGTTAGCACGTGCGGGCGCAGAAATGATGCGCATCACCGTTAATTCGCCAGAAGCCGCGGCAGCTGTGCCAGAAATTCGTGAACAACTGGCCCGCATGGATGTCGATGTGCCGTTGATTGGTGATTTCCATTACAACGGCCATCGACTGCTCACCGACTATCCGGCATGTGCTGAAGCGCTTGATAAATTCCGCATTAATCCGGGTAACGTAGGCTTTGGTAAGAAGAAGGACGAGCAGTTCGCGCAGATGATCGAACTGGCGGTTCGTTATAACAAACCGGTGCGTATTGGCGTTAACTGGGGCAGCCTTGATCAGTCGGTCTTGGCGCGTGTTATGGACGAAAATGCCAAAGCGGCTACGCCACGTTCTGCCAACGAAGTGATGCGCGAAGCCTTGATTCTTTCGGCGCTGGAATCGGCAGCACTGGCAGAAAGTATTGGCCTTGCGGGTGATCGTATTGTGCTGTCGTGTAAAGTATCCAGTGTGCAGGATCTGATTGCGGTTTATCGTGATCTATCAGGGCGTTGTGACTATCCGCTGCACCTGGGTTTAACCGAAGCCGGTATGGGCTCAAAAGGCATTGTTGCATCCACTGCGGCAATGGCGGTATTGCTTCAGGAGGGTATTGGCGACACCATCCGTGTTTCGTTAACGCCGGAACCCAATGGCTCGCGTTCACTGGAAGTGCAGGTCGCGCAAGAGCTGCTGCAAACCATGGGCTTACGTGCTTTTACCCCGTTGGTAACAGCATGCCCCGGCTGTGGTCGCACCACCAGCGTGTTCTTCCAGGAACTGGCTGCTGAAGTGCAGAGCTATGTACGCGCAGCGATGCCCGCGTGGCGAGATCAGTTTGATGGTGTCGAAAATATGACGCTGGCTGTGATGGGCTGTATCGTCAACGGGCCGGGTGAAAGCAAACACGCCAATATTGGTATTTCATTACCGGGTACGGGAGAGGTGCCTGCCGCACCGGTGTTTGAAGATGGTTTTAAAACAGTCACCCTGCGTGGCGATAACATTGCGAATGAATTCAAAGAAATTATTGATCGGTACGTTGCGCGCACCTATAAACGGAAAGCCTGGCTATGAGCAATCGTCTACAAGCCGTTCGCGGCATGAACGACGTCCTGCCTGATGAAGCGGAGTCGTGGGAATGGCTGGAAGAAGCCTTGCGTGCCTGGCTCAAGAGTTACGGCTATCGCCCGATCCGCATGCCGATTGTTGAACCCACCCCCTTGTTCAAGCGTGCGATCGGTGAAGTTACCGATATCGTTGAAAAGGAAATGTATTCCTTTGTGGATAGCCTGAATGGTGAAGCATTGACCCTGCGCCCTGAAGGTACGGCTGGTTGTGTGCGTGCGGTGATTCAACATAACGTGGCCGCAGAGCGCCCGCAGCGTTTGTATTACACGGGCCAAATGTTTCGTCATGAACGTCCGCAAAAAGGGCGTTATCGACAGTTCCATCAGGTCGGTGTTGAGGCTTTTGGCTTTACCGGCCCTGATGTCGATGCAGAACAAATTCTCATGGGCGCAAGGCTCTGGCAGGATCTGGGCTTAGACAACATCCGCCTGGAAATTAACAGCCTGGGTCAGCCAGAAGAACGCGCGGCGCACCGCGCAGCACTGATTGCTTACTTCGAAGCGCATCGGGATCAATTGGATGAAGACGCCCAGCGGCGCCTGCACAGCAACCCCCTGCGTATCCTCGATACCAAAAATCCAGCCATGCAGGCCCTGGTGAATGAGGCACCACACCTCATGGATTATCTGGGCGCAGAATCGCTGGCGCATTTTGAGCGTGTGCAGTCACTTGTACGTCATGCCGGCATCTCGTTCACCGTGAACCCGCGCTTGGTGCGTGGCCTGGATTATTACAACCTGACCGTATTCGAGTGGGTTACCGATGCGCTGAGCGCGCAGGGTACTGTGTGTGCCGGCGGCCGCTACGATGGTCTTGTCGAACAGCTTGGGGGTAAACCAACACCGGCCTGCGGATTCGCCTTGGGCTTTGAGCGCTTACTCGCGTTGCTTGAAGATGCTGGCAACTTGCCGGAAGATGAATCACCCGACGTGTACATCATTCACCTGGGCGATGCCGCTGCCGACCTGGCCATTCGTGTTGCAGAAAGTCTGCGCGATACCGGGCTCAATGTGCTGTATCACTGTGGCGGCAGGAGCTTCAAGTCGCAAATGAAGCGGGCGGACAACTCCGGTGCGCCGCTGGCGGTTATTATTGGCGACGATGAAGTGGCCAGTGGCCAGGTCACTGTTAAAGCCATGCAGCAAAAAGATTGGGTCGAAGGCGATGCCGCTAACAATCAGGTGCGTGTCGCGCTGGACGACCTTGCCGAGCACATCATGTCACAATGGTTAGACAATGACCTGGGTCAGGGCTTTTAAGCCGGACACATTCGTACAGGAGGAATCAAATGGCAGTTTACGATCTCGAAGAGCAGGAACAGATAGCCGCATTGCGTGGCTGGTGGAAACAGTATGGGGGCTGGGCAACCGGGCTGCTGCTGGCCATCGCTATGGGTTGGCTAGGTTGGTATGGTTGGCAAACCTATCAGAAAACGCAAAATGCAGAAGCCAGCCGTATATTCCTGGTGCTGCAGCAAGCCAATGCACAACAAAACACCAGCCAAGTAAAGCAGGCGGCGGGCGAACTGGTTAACCAGTATCCACGCAGCCAATTTGCAGCATTGGGCGCCTTGCTTGCAGCCACTACGCTGGAAACGGCGGGCGATCCTAAAAGTGCTGAAGCCCAGCTGGTCTGGGTCGCCGATAATGGCAAAGACGCGGTGCGTGGCGTTGCCCGTTTGCGCCTTGCTGGCATCCAGATGGATCAGAAAGACTATGACGCAGCACTCAAGACTTTGTCAGAGACTGCACCAGCAGGCTTTGCGGCGCGTTTTGACGCAGCCCGCGGCGATGTTTATGCCGCCCAAGGTAAGCTAACGGAAGCGCGTGCCAGCTACGATGCGGCCTTAAAGAATTTGGAGGCAGGCGGCAAAGATGTGACGCCTAATACCGAATTTGCGGGTAGCGAACCTGGGCAGTTGTTGCGTCGACTCGTCCAGGAAAAACGTGATGCGTTGACTAACGCTGCGGCCGCAGGAAAGTAAGTTCATGTTCCCGATCCGGAGTCGTCAGATGCAGCGTGCCTTGCTGGGTAGCCTTGTGGCCTTGGCGCTCACAGGGTGTGGTTTGTTTGGAAGTTCCAAATCCAAACCCACGCCGCTGACACCGATCGTCGAGCGCGTTAGCGTCAAACAGGATTGGCAGACCTCTATAGGCAAGGCGGGTAATTTCACTTTCTTGCCGGCAACGGGTGGCCCGGTTGTACTAGCCGCATCGCAAGACGGCACAGTGACTCGCCTGGATAATGGTAAGGAAGTGTGGCGTACGAGTGCCGGGCAAAAGCTTTCATCGGGCACCGCGAGTGACGGACGACTGGTAGTTGTTGGCACCTACAAAGGTGAAGTGCTCACCTTTGACTTCGAAACAGGTAAGCCCGGTTGGACGGCCAGTGTTAAGGGCGAGTTGGTTGCCCCACCTGCCATCACGGAAGGTCTGGTCGTTGTGCGCACCAGTGATAACCGAGTGATTGCGCTGGATGCGCTGGATGGTAAACAGCGCTGGAACTACCAGCGTAGTAATCCGCCGTTGGCTGTTCGCTCCGTAGCGCCGCCGCTACCGTTTGGCCCGTTTGTGCTGGTGGGTATGCCCGGCGGCAAGATTTTTGCGCTTTCCCTGCAGAATGGCGCGCCCGCCTGGGAAGGCACTGTCTCCGTGCCGCGTGGCGCCACCGAACTGGATCGAGTTTCAGATGTGGTTACCGTCCCCGCCGTTCAGGGACCGCAGATGTGTGCGGTGGCCTTCCAGGGTCGTGCGGCTTGCTTTGATATGCAGGGCGGTAGCCAGATGTGGTCGCGGGAAGTCACTTCGGTGGCGGGTATCACGATGGATGATCGTCGGGTATTTATTCCGGACGAGCAAGGCGTCGTTCATGCCTTCGATCGTGGCACCGGCGCCTCAGTCTGGCGTCAGGACAAGCTGAAGTACCGAAATCTCTCAGCGCCGGTGGCGCTCCCTATGGGTTTGGTTGTTGGTGATGCCGAAGGCTTTGTGCATGTGCTCGATCGAGACACCGGTGAATTTATCAGCCGCATGAATGTGGGCGGCGGTGGCGTCATGTCCATCCTGCCAGCTCTTGGCCCTAATACTGTTCTCCTCCAGACGCGAGGTGGATCTCTGATGGCGATAACGTTGCAATGAAACCTACAATCACGCTCGTTGGCCGTGCCAACGTTGGCAAATCGACACTCTTTAACCGCTTAACGCGCTCGCGTGACGCTATTGTGGCTGACGTGCCGGGTCTGACGCGAGACCGTCACTACGGCCACGGCAAGATGGGCCGCAAAGGCTTCCTGGCTATTGATACCGGTGGCTTTGAGCTAAAATCGCGTGAAGGCATCAAGCAGGAGATGGCGCGCCAGACCGAGCAGGCGATCCACGAAGCGGACCGTATTATTTTTGTCGTTGACGGCCGGGAAGGTGTTACGCCACTCGATAAAGATATTGCACAGTTGCTGCGCCGGATTAACCGGCCTGTCCTGGTGGCCGTTAATAAGGTCGAGGGCATGGACCGTGGCGTGGTGACAGCTGATTTCCACGAACTCGGCTTGGGCGAACCGCATCCTATTTCAGCCGCTCATGGCGAAGGCGTTCGTAGCCTGGTTGATGAAGCGCTTGAAGACTTTCCGGAAGATGCTGAAGATGAAGAAGCGGGCGATCGCATTCCCAGTGTGGCGATTGCCGGCCGCCCTAACGTTGGCAAATCCACGCTCATTAATGCATTGCTGGGTGAAGAGCGGGTCATTGCATTTGACCAGCCGGGCACCACGCGTGATGCCATCGAAATTGAATTCGAACGCGGCGATAAAAAGTACCAGCTGATTGATACAGCAGGCGTGCGTCGTAAGGGTCGCGTATTCGAAGCCATTGAAAAATTCTCGGTCATCAAAACGCTGCGGGCGATTGAGGCTGCAAACGTTGTCATCCTCGTGCTTGACGCCCAGCATGATGTTGCGGATCAGGATGCGCATTTAGCCGGCTTTATCAAAGAATCCGGCCGCGCGCTTGTGGTGGCTATTAACAAGTGGGATGGCATGGATGCTTACGATAAGGAGCAGTGCAAGATTGCTATCGAACGTTGCTTTAAATTCCTAGATTTTGCGAGCTTCCATTACATCTCGGCCAAAGAAGGCAAGGGCCTCGATGGGGTCATGCGCTCGGTCGATAAGGCATATACGGCGGCGATGGCGAAGCTGCCAACACCCCAGCTGACACGTGTATTGATTGATGCCGTAGCGCGTCAGACGCCACCGCGACATAGTATTTTCCGGCCGAAGCCGCGCTATGCCCACCAGGGTGGCATGAATCCGCCGTTGATTGTGATTCACGGTAATGCGCTTAATCATATTCCAGACAGCTATCGACGCTATCTCGAGCACTGTTTCCGCGATCACTTCCACCTGCAGGGAACGCCATTACGTGTGCAGTTCAATGTATCGCATAACCCTTACGCAGACGATTAATAGTGGCTGGTGCGCAAAATGTTTTGCGCATTAACCTTTTTTGCTTTACATTGAGCCATCAAGCGCTTAAACAGCCTCTCATCCCCCGCAATAATCAGAAGAAAGCGGAGTAATAAAAATGACAAACAAGGGCCAGTTGCTGCAAGACCCCTTCCTGAATGCATTGCGCCGTGAGCACGTGCCAGTGTCGATCTATCTGGTCAATGGCATCAAGCTTCAGGGACAAATCGAATCATTTGATCAGTATGTCGTGCTCTTGCGTAATACCGTTACTCAGATGGTTTACAAGCACGCCATTTCAACGGTTGTGCCTGCGCGTGCCGTTAATTTCAGCCAGGATCCGCCCGAGGCATGACGGTTAACGACCCGGCACTGGCCGGGTTGTTAGATCCCTGGTTAGCCAGAAAGTCTGCGCAGAGCCGCTCCGCCGAACAGGCGAAGGAGCGGGTGCTCATCGTTCAGGTCAATTTCGGTGATCTGGATATCAAAGAAGCCATAGAAGAAGTCCGCATGCTGGCTGAATCGGCAGGTGCCGAAGTTGCGGACGTCATCACGTGTCGCCGGGATCGGCCTGATGTCGTGCTCTTTGTTGGCTCAGGCAAGGCAGAAGAAATCGGCCAATACGCCAAGGCGCTGGATGCCAGCCTCGTCATCTTTAATCACAGCCTGTCGCCTGTGCAGCAGCGTAACCTGGAACAGGTGGTTCACGGTCAGGTGATTGACCGGACCAGCCTGACTCTTGATATTTTCGCCCTGCGTGCGCAGAGTGCCGAGGGTAAGCTTCAGGTAGAGCTGGCATAGCTGGAGCACCTGGCTTCTCGTCTTATCCGCGGCTGGACGCACCTTGAAAGACAGCGTGGCGGTATAGGCATGCGTGGCCCGGGTGAAACCCAGCTAGAGACCAACCGGCGGTTGATGGGTACCCGCGTCAAAATGCTCAAGGAGCGGCTTGCCCGGTTAGCCAAGCAACGTCGCACCCAGGGTCGGGCGCGCAGTCGGCAGGGTGTCCTGACGATTTCTCTGGTGGGTTATACCAATGCAGGTAAATCTACGCTGTTCAATGCGTTAACCTATTCCGGGGCCTACGCTGCGGATCAATTGTTTGCCACGCTGGATACGACCGTACGCCGGGTCTGGTTACCCGAAGCCGGCAACGTTGTTGTGGCAGATACGGTCGGTTTTATTCGAGACTTGCCGCACACCCTCGTCTAGGCCTTTAAGGCGACGCTGGAGACCACGACACAGGCTGATTTGCTCCTGCATGTGATTGATGCGGCTAACCCTGCGCGTGAGCAACAGATCGCCGAAGTTAACAAGGTTTTAGCCGAAATTGGCACAAGTCATGTGCCGCAGATCAGGGTCTACAACAAGTGTGATCTTACGGCCGCCGAGCCGGGGATCGAGCGGGATCCCTATGGTAGAATCATCCGTGTACGACTTAGCGCCCAAATCGGTGCGGGTCTTCCCTGGTTATGGGCGGCAATCGCCGAATTTGCCCACCCGGAAATTGAAAAGCTGTCGCCTGATGTCGATCAATGATCCCCAATGGGGAAATAGCCACCGACCGGAACAAAAAGATCCGGAGCAGGTACCAGAGCAAGCTGGTACGGAGCCGGTGCAACCCGATAACGGCCTAAAGGCAGCAGAAGCACCCAAATCACCTCAGCCAGAACCATCCGGTGGGGGGGCTAAAAAACCGGGTGAACCGCCCGAAGGCCCTCCGGATCTGGAAGTGCTGTGGCAACAACTGGTGCATAACCTACGTTGCAAGTTGGCAGCGGTTTTGCGTCGCGAGCCGCCGCCCTTGCCGGATGCACTTAACACGGATCGACCTGCCCCCCCGGCTTCGGTAGATGAGCCGCTTGGTTGGCAGGCCTTATCACTCAAAAGCTGGCTGATCGGCGTTGCCTTGCTCATGGGCGCCTGGTTAATGAGTGGATTTTATCTGGTCGATGCCAGTCAGCGCGGCGTGTTGAGTCGCTTTGGCGTTATCGTATGCACCGAAGACCCTGGTTGGCACTGGCGTTGGCCTTATCCGATAGAAAGTGTCCGACTGGTTAACGTTACGAACGATAGAACGATAGAGGTTGGTGTTGCTAGCGCCAAGGGACCAACGCCGCCCATGATGCTGACCGCGGATCAAAGCCTGGTAGGCCTGAGATATGCCGTTGTGTACCAGGTGCATGACCCCATCGTCTATTTAAGCCGTCTGGAAGCGCCCGCCGAGTTATTAAGCACACTGGCTGAAACAGCCTTGCGTCAGGCTGTTGCCACACAGCCTATGGCACTGATTCAAGGCGCCGTTGTAAAGCAGGGGGCAGATACATCCAATCCGTCATTCCTCGACGCTGCACGTGGTCAGATGCAGGCAGCGCTGGATCAATTGAATACCGGTATCCGGGTAAAAGCGCTGCAGATTAAAGACGTTGTCTTACCCGGCCCCGTTTTGAAGGCGGCCAAGCAGGCCGAACAGGATGAGCAGGCTCAGATTCAAGCCTTGCGTCAGGCGCAGTCGGCTTCGGGTGAGAGTCTGATTAAAGCCCGCAAACTGGCCAATCGACTTCAGGAAGAAACCACGGGCTACACCCAGAAGCTGGATGTCGCTGTGCTGCGACTCAATGCCAGCAACCCGAAACCGAGTAGCGCCGATGCGCTTAATCAGGTGGGCAGCGCCAACGCCAGCCTGCGTGAACAGTACCCACTGGTGTTTGATAACTATGCCGAGCTGGTTGCCAAAACGCAGCAGTCCGGTAGCGCGCGGTCAAAACGTAACGCGGCACAACCAGCTGATTCAGTCGAGGCTTTCAAAACAGGTGAATGGCGGGATCGTGAACTCATGCGCTCGCGAGATCGAGTTGGCCGTCCGGGGAGTGGTTCATGACACAACTCGAGACCCCTAAAGTGGATCGATGCTTCTCTCTGGGGAGGGTAGGCGCCGTCGCAGTTGTGCTTGGGCTGTTGCTGGCGATTTTCTCAGTGGTTATCGTTGAAACCGGTCAGGTCGGCGTGGTGATGCGCGCTGGGGCTGATACGCCGTCACGTTTGCTTGCCAGCCCCGGAATTTACGTTCGCCTGCCATTTGCCGAGCGTATCTGGCTGATCGATACCCGCTTGCAAACGGCAGAGCAAATTACCCCCCAGTCGTTTACCTCACTGGATAACCAATCCCTGCAGCTAGCGGCCTGGGCAGCTTGGCGCGTTAACGACCCGGGACTGTTCAATACCAGCACGGCCTCGGGTAAAAACTCGGCGAACGAACGCGTGTTAACGCTGCTTAATAAAACCCTCACGGGTCTGGCGCAGGCACAGACGATGGCAACCCTACAGCAAGGACTGCCAGCGGATGACCAAGCAAAGTGGCTGGCAGCGCTCAATAGCGAATTAGTGCCGCTGGGGATGGTTGCCGAGCAGATTGGCCTGTGCCAGGTGTCTCTGTCAGAGCCATCCAATGAAGCGATATACAAACGCATGGCGGCCAGTAGGCAGCAGGCGGAACAACGCCTCGTCCAGGGGCTTTCTGCGGATGAGCAGCAGCTGGTGGCATTGCAGACCAAACAACGCGATCAGGTGCTTGGTGATGCCTACAAACAGAGTCAACAGCAGCGTCAGTCTGCTGAAAGCAGATTGGTGGCAGCTTACGCCAAGCAATACGGCCAGGCCGCCGCTTTTCAGGATCGTCTGAATAAACCACAACCTACGCCCACAGTGGCGGTGCCTCCGGTGAGCGCAGATGCGTCCCGGTCCGAATAATCTATCAAAACCAAGAGTGCCTACATGAACGACACGATATGGCTGGCGATTGCCCTGATGCTCGTATTTGAGGGTATGCTCCCATTCATTTCGCCGCGCATGTGGCGGGAAACTTTTGAACGCATGCTTCAGCTGCGTGACGGCCAGATCCGCTTTTTAGGTCTGACCGCCATGCTTGCCGGCGTGCTTATTCTTACTGTACTGCGTCAAATATCATGATGAAGTGGTTGTTGCCCGAATCCGTTGCCGATGCGTTGCCCGATGAGGCCGCACGACTTGAACTATTGCGCCGTCGTCTGCTGGATCTGTACCAGAGTCACGGCTATGAGCTGGTGCAGCCACCATTGATCGAATACCTGGATTCGCTGTTAACCAGTGCAGGTCGCGAACTCGATTTGCGTACATTCAAACTGGTGGATCATGGTTCTGGTCGCACGCTGGGTGTGCGTGCCGACATGACCGCACAGGTTGCACGGATTGATGCGCATTTGTTGAATCGCCCCGGTGTGGTTCGCCTCTGTTATTGCCACAGCGTCTTGCATGCACAGCCAGCGGATATGCAGGCCAGTCGAGAGCCGTTCCAGTTGGGTGCCGAGATCTATGGTTATGCCGATTTACCGGCAGATCTGGAAATCGTGCGTCTGGCAGCAGCAACGCTGCAGGCCGCAGGCGCACCTGCCGCACGGATTGATCTGGGCCATATGGGCATCTTCCGCACGTTGATGACGCTGGCGGGTATCTCCGGAGAAGGCGAAGAGCACTTCTTCAAATTGTTACAACGTAAGGATATTCCGGCGCTGGATAGTGAAACGATCAACTGGCGATCGGAATTGCGCGCTGCCATGCTGGCACTGCCGCGCCTGTATGGAGATCGCGCCGTGCTGGATGAGACACGCGAGGCATTGCCGAAGGTGCCGGCGATTCATAAGGCGCTGGATGATCTGGAAGCGATTATCAATCAGGCATCTGATTTGCCCTTATACGTGGATCTCTCGGACCTGCGTGGGTATCATTACCACAGCGGCATGGTCTTTGCCGGTTACTGCGAGGGTCATAGTGCAGCCATGATGCTGGGCGGTCGTTATGATGGTGTCGGTGCTGCTTTTGGTCGGGCACGACCCGCAACAGGGTTCTCGTTAGACATTCGCGAGTTGTGTCGTTTGTCTGTGTTGCCCGTTGTGCAAGCAGCGATTTTTGCGCCTGCTTTGGCGAACGACGCCACGGCGCAAGACTGCGAATCGCGTGCTCAAGCCATCAAGGTGTTGCGTGATCGGGGAGAGCGTGTCATCGATGCGTTGCCCGGTGAAGTACAAGCACCGGCAATGGCAACCGGTGAAGTAACTTACAGCGGTGGGATTTGTGATCGAATCCTGGTGCAGATGCAGGGTAAGTGGGTCGTTCATGCTTGCTGAGTCCGGCGTTTTTTTGATTTAACTTTCTTAGAACAGACGTAACGTATGGCTAAAAATATCGTAGTAGTGGGTACCCAGTGGGGCGACGAAGGCAAAGGCAAGATCGTCGACTGGCTAACAGATAACGCCGGTGGTGTGGTCCGCTTTCAGGGTGGCCATAATGCCGGCCATACGCTCGTCATCGGTGAAAAAGAGTACAAGCTCAACCTCGTGCCTTCCGGCATTGTGCGTGATGGCGTTCATTGCTACATTGGCAATGGCGTGGTGCTGGATGTGCATCATCTGCTGAGCGAAATCGCCACGCTGGAAGCGGATGGTCTCAAGGTGCGTGGTCGTGTCACGATTAGCCCGGGTTGTCCGGTTATTCTGCCGTATCACTCGGCGCTGGATCGCGCGCGTGAAGCCAAGCGTTGCAATGACACCAAGATTGGCACCACGGGTAAAGGCATTGGCCCGACTTACGAAGATAAAGTTGCGCGTCGTGCGCTGCGCGTTTACGACCTGTTCCATCCGGAAACGCTGTCGGCCAAGCTAAAAGAAGTGCTGGAATACCACAACTTTGTGCTGACGCAGTACCTGGGTGCAGAACCGCTGGATCACGCCACCATCCTGACCCAGGCCCTGGCTAATGCCGAGCAGATCAAGCCAATGGTTGGCGATGTGTCGGCCGCGCTGTATGCCGCGAATAAAGCCGGTCAGAACCTGCTATTTGAAGGTGCTCAGGGCACGCTACTCGATATTGATCACGGTACCTATCCCTTTGTCACGTCATCCAACTGCGTCGCTGGCCAAGCCTCGGCAGGCACCGGTGTGGGTCCGGGCATGCTGCATTACATTCTGGGCATCACCAAGGCTTACACAACGCGCGTCGGTGGTGGTCCGTTCCCTACGGAACTCGATATCGACACCGAAGGCACGCCGGGTCATCAGATGTCTACCGTAGGTCGTGAGTTCGGCACCGTTACTGGTCGTAAGCGCCGCTGTGGTTGGTACGATGCCGCTGCAATGCGCCGTTCCGCTATGATCAACGGCATCACCGGTTTGTGTATCACCAAGCTGGATGTGCTCGATGGTATTGAAGAACTGAAGATCTGTACCGGCTATAAGCTGGATGGCAAAACACTGGATCTGCTGCCGCTGGGTGCAGATGATGTGGCACGCTGTGAGCCAATCTATGAAAGCATGCCGGGTTGGCCTGAAACAACTTTCGGCGTAAAGCGCTGGGAAGATCTGCCGCAGGCAGCGCGTGACTATCTGTTGCGCCTCGAGCAGGTAACGGGTGTTCCGGTAGCCATTGTGTCTACCGGGCCTGAACGGGACGAAATGATTGTTCGTGTTCATCCCTTCGTCTGATCTCCAAAGCATTGAGCCCGCGCCAGCGGGCTCAATGCTTTGGAACCATCCTATTGTCTTTAAAGGATCTGGCTCAATATAGGATTAAAGCTATGAAATGGGCCGGCCACATTAAGATGATAAAGTGCCCAAAAACACAAAACCCGCACAAGGCGGGTTCAATGTTATTCGTTGGTGCCCAGGAGAGGACTCGAACCTCCACGGAGCTACCCGCTAGTACCTGAAACTAGTGCGTCTACCAATTCCGCCACCTGGGCAGGTGCAAAGAAATAGAATTATAGAAGAAAGAATGAAAATGTCAAAGAATTCCAACAGAGTCGCCAAAATACGCCGGCTCGATCCGTTTTACGAACGGGAAAAAGAGAAGTACGAAAACCCGCTGCCATCACGTGAATACATGATGCAAACGCTGAAAGCGGCTGCGTGTCCGATGAGCGAATCGGCCTTGGCCGCTAAGCTAGCCATCAACGATGATGAGCAAATTGCTTTCGAACGTCGCATTCGCGCTATGGAGCGCGAAGGACAGCTGATGCGTAACCGTAAGGGCGCACTCATCCTGCCGAATAAGGCAGACCTTATTGCCTGCCGTATCGAAGGGCATCCGGATGGCTTTGGATTTGCCCGGCCTGAAACTTCGATTGGACGCGATAAAAGCGCCAACATCTTTCTGGATAACCGCCAGATGGAAAAAGCACTGCATGGCGATCGTGTGCTCGTGCGCGTCACAGGCACAGATCGTCGTGGTCGGCCAGAAGGCAGCATTGTAGAGGTGACCGAACGCGCCAACGCAGAAGTCGTTGGCCTTGTGTTCGATGAATACGGTGTGCGTTATGTGGTACCGGAAGACTGCCGCTTACATACGCGCATTGTCTTGGCGGGTGAAACGACCGCGGCAGGGCGCTCACGCCGGCCGCGCAAATCTGAGGCCAATATCCCAGAAATATTAGCGGGGCAGGTGGTCGTTGCAGAAATTCTGGAGCAACCGGGCAAACGTACGCTTCCTGTTGGCCGTATCAAAGAAGTGCTGGGTAGCTATGCCGATCCGGGCATGGAGATCGAGATTGCGCTGCGCAAACACGATCTGCCATTCGAGTTTACGAAAGCAGTCATCGACGAAGCGGCCAAGCTACCGGAAGAAGTGATTGTTGATCGCGATCTGGGTAAGCGCGAAGATCTACGAGATCTACCATTAGTCACGATCGATGGCGAAACCGCCAAAGACTTTGATGATGCGGTGTATGCCGAAGCCTTGCCCAAGAACAAGGGTTGGCGACTCGTTGTTGCCATTGCCGATGTATCGCATTACGTGCGTCCGGGCTCTGAGCTTGATATAGAAGCTACTGCACGCGGTAACTCGGTGTATTTCCCGCGTCGAGTGATTCCCATGCTGCCGGAAAAACTATCCAATGGCTTGTGCTCGTTGAACCCAGATGTGGATCGTCTGGTCATGGTGTGCGATGCACAGATCGATGTCAGCGGTGAAGTCACTAAATACCGTTTCTATCCAGCCGTATTCCGTTCGCGGGCGCGCCTCACCTATAACCAGGTCTGGAGCTGGTTATCTGGCGAGGCTCAACCCGCAACTGCCGTACACCAGGCCGTGCAGCCTCAGCTGCATACGCTCTATGCGTTGTTCAAGACACTGCATACCGCTCGCTTCAAGCGCGGTGCCATCGACTTTGATACGGTCGAAACACAAATGCGTTTTAACGATCAAGGTAAGATCGAGGCGATTGTGCCGGTCATCCGTAATGATGCGCACCGCCTGATTGAAGAATGCATGCTCGCAGCGAACGTTTGTGCGGCAGATTTCCTTGAAAAGAAAAAACAGCCAGGCCTGTTCCGTATCCACGGCACGCCGGCACCCGCTAAACTGGAAGCGCTGCGCGATTTCATGAAGGAATTTGGTTTGGGTCTTGAAGGTGGTGATTCCCCGACCGGTAAAGACTACGGCAAACTACTCGAGCAGATTCGTGAACGCCCGGACTTCTCGCTGCTACAAACGATTTTGCTGCGTTCAATGCAGCAGGCGATCTATAGCCCGGACAACATTAGCCACTTTGGTCTGGCCTATGAGTACTACACGCACTTCACCTCGCCGATTCGGCGGTACCCGGACTTGCTCGTACACCGCGCGATTAAAGCCGCACTCAAATTTGAGAAAGCACCCCTGCCAGCCAATGAAGCGGCCTGGGAAGAAATCGGTTTCCATTGCTCGGCGACCGAACGTCGTGCAGATGAAGCCACGCGCGATGTCGAAGCCTGGCTCAAGTGCTATTACATGCAAGACCGGATTGGTGAAGTCTTTGATGGCACCATCTCGGGTGTTACTGCCTTCGGTGCTTTCGTTACCCTCGATCAGGTCTATGTTGAAGGTCTGGTGCACATTTCGGAACTGGGTACCGATTATTTCCACCACGACCCGATTCGCCATTGCCTGATCGGTGAGCGTACCAAGCAGCAGTATCGCGTCGGGGATTGTCTGCGCGTCAAACTGGTGCGCGCTGATCTGGAAAGCAATCGCATCGACTTTGTGCCCGCAACCGCGCTGGACGAGGCTGTGCAGCCCATAGAAGCAACTCGCAGCGATTGTGACGCGCTCGCTCAGGAACGGAGTCGTAAAACGGGTCGTCCGGTTGCCGTAGAGCGACATTTGCTCGAAGTGGAGATGTCTAAAGCGCAGGATGCGCCGCGTAAGAAGCCGGCATCAGGCCATGTGGGCACGCCCGCGGGTAAATCACGTTCCCTGGGCCGCCAGGCACCCGCTAAAGCCAAATCGGGCAACACGTCTGCAAAACCGGGCAGGGCTAAAGCCAAAGCGCCTGCTAAACCGGCAAAAGCATCGGCTAAGCCGATTGCCAAGACAAAAGCCAAAACACGCGATGCTGGCGTAAAATCCGCCGGCGCTAAACCTAAAGCCAAGCCTAAAGCATCTTCTGCTAAACCAACACGTCGAGCCAAAGCATGAGTAGCAACACCTGTCTGATTCACGGATTCCACCCCATCATGGCGCGTTTGCGTCACGATCCGGAGAGCGTGAAAGAAATCTACCTGGATGCCAATCGTAATGATCGTCGCGTCAAAGATCTGTTACGTCTTGCCGAGCAGGTCGATGCACGTGCCGTACAGGTAGAGAACCCGCGCATTGAAGGGATGGCACCGAACGCACGCCATCAAGGTGTTGTCGCCCGTGTTGATGCACGCCAGAAAGCACTTCACCTTGATGATGTGCTGGACTCCCTGGAGGAACCGCCGTTTTTGCTAGTGCTCGATGGTATTACCGATCCGCGTAATCTGGGCGCCTGTTTACGGGTGGCTGATGCCGCCGGTGTGCATGCAGTCATTGCACCCAAAGATCGCGCGGTGGGACTGACCGATGTGGCTATGAAGGCCGCCTCGGGTGCTGCTGAAACGGTGCCGTACATCATGGTAACGAATCTGGCACGGACGCTGCGTACGCTCAAAGAGCGGGATATCTGGGTTATTGGCACCGCCGGCGAGGCTACGGAAAACCTCTATCAAGCACAGTGGCCTGCGGGCGGTGTTGCCTGGGTGATGGGTGCCGAGGGCGATGGTATGCGTCGTTTAACCCGCGAAACCTGTGACTCGCTGGTCGAAATTCCTATGGCGGGTTCTGTCGAAAGCCTTAATGTTTCGGTTGCAGCGGGTGTGTGCCTGTTTGAAGCGGTTCGCCGTCAACGCGCTTAAACGTTCAGATCAACGCCCGGCGTTTGCCCGGGCGTGGTCGATATCGGCAGGGTTTTTCTCATCTGTGTAGATACGGGCAGAGGTTGCCTTGAGACCTGTGCCACCGTTCTGACAAAGCACTTCCACATTGGCTAAAGGCTTGTCTTTGTGCAGCACTTCCACGGCACAGCGACCATAGATCGACTCAATAGTCGCCAGCACATTACGTGCGTAATCACTTTGCAGCTTGCTATCCAGAATCAGATTAGCCAGTAAAACCCCGTTGGGTTTTAGCACTTGCCGGGTGTCATCCCAGAACTCGCGGGTGCAGATGGCTAGGAATGTTGTGGTGAGAGCTGTAAACGTCAACAACGACAGCATCAAAACGGCTATCAGCTTGTTTGGCCGCAGCCGTAACGAAGTGGCGCGCATCATCCACGATAAATTTTCCGCGAATCGGCTCGTGTAAAAACTGCTGTTCGGCAATGGATTGGATCTTGGGGTCGATATCCAAGAAAGTGTAGTGGTTCAGCGGCTCTTTATGCGAAAGCGTAAAGCCCCCGGCACCCAGAACGAGAATCTCGCTGTTCCTGAGTTTCAGATCCTTGAGTAAGGTCTGGCGCAGGTAGTCTATATAACGGGCATAGCGGGGCGGGTTGCCATCGCCAATAAGCGAAGCCGTCGAACTGTTGACCTTGAAGACGCGGATTGAATCGCCTTCGGGCGTTTCGGTGTGAATAACTAAATAATCGGCGTAAGCCGTTTCAGTTATATCCTGGGGTTCGTCGAGCCATTGGCCACGTAACAGTGGCACGTTGAAACCAATAATTAGGAGTGTCGAAGCAAGAAAGCCCGTAAGCACCTGCCAGCGGCGGGAGCGCACATCGGGCGCCACTTGCAAGCACAATGCGCCGATCAGTAGAAAGAGGGTGCAGAGTGTAACAGCGGCCGAGATTCCCAGCCATTGCATCACCAGCACAGATAGCCCGAGTGACCCCAGAAACGAGCAGAGCGTAGACCAGTAAAGAGCCATGCCACTGGCCTCGCCTGTGCGTCGTGTTTTCATCAGGTTGGTGAGTGCAGGTACTGTCTGCCCGAGCAACCACGCCAACGGGCAAAGAATGCCGCCTATGAGCAGCATATAAGCCAGCCAGACGGGTTGCACATATGTGAACAAACCATTCACGAAGGGCGCTGAAAACCCGATACCCAGCAGTAGTGCTGATATCAGGAAGTTACGCGCAACCACCTCTGTAGATAACGCGCGTTGATTTTGGCGCCGGCCGCATAGCCTAGGGCGAGGGCAAGGAGAAAGAAACCGATGGTCGGTGCCGTAACAACAATAGAGCTGCCCACATGGGGCACCAACCGGCGCAGCGCAATAATCTCCGCACCGAGGGAACAAAAACCCTCGATGAATACAACAACGGGAATCAATAGTGGCGGCATGCCCCTGATGTTACAGGAGCATGCCCGCACCGACGGTGTTGTTGGTGGCTTCGTCAATCAGAATGAAGGCACCGGTGCTGCGGTTTTTCTTGTAGCTGTCACAGCAGATCGGCTGGGCCAGACGCAAGTTAATCGTGGCGATGTCATTCATCTGCAACTGGTTGGGTGTCGCATCCTGAGCCAGCGTATTGATATCCAGACGGAACGGAATGTCGGCAATCTTGGCCTTCACCGTACGGGTTGTCTGGCGCAGTGCATAGGTGCGGGCACGATCGAGCGGTGTCTCAGAAAGCCAGCAGACCATGGCCTGGGCTTCTTTAACCACCTGCGGGGCGGTATCCGGGTGGGCAATCATATCGCCACGCGAGATATCGATTTCATCGGCCAGACGAATGGTCACAGACTGTTCAGCAACGCCTTCGGTCAGGGCAACGTCACCGAGCTCAACATGGCTAACCGTACTGCGCTGGCCTGAGGGCAGGGCAATCACTTCGTCACCCGGGTAAACCACGCCAGAGCTAATACGACCCATGAAGCCACGGTAATCGTGCAGGTCCGGATTGGCAGAATCCTGCGGGCGGCACACCAGCTGTACCGGCATACGGAACAGTTCGTGGTGGGTCGGTGTTTCGCTGTGGCTATTCGGGGCTGTTTCCAGAATCTCGAGTAGCGTTGGGCCTTCGTACCAGTTCATCGAGTCGCCACGATCAACAATCATGTCGCCTTCCAGGGCAGACATCGGTACGTAGCGCACTTTTTCCAGGCCAATGGTTGCAGCAACCTGCGCAAACTCTTCCTGTAGCTTGGCAAAGACCTGTGCGTCGTAGTTCACCAGGTCCATCTTGTTGATGGCCACCACAATCTGCGGAATGCCCAGCAGTTGGCAAATCTTTGCGTGGCGACGCGTCTGCGTCAGAATGCCACGGCGGGCATCCACCAGAATAATTGCCAGATCAGCGGTCGATGCAGCGGTCACCATGTTGCGGGCGTACTGCTCGTGGCCCGGGGCGTCGGCAATGATGTACTTGCGGGTGCCGGTCGAGAAGTAGCGGTACGCCACATCAATCGTAATGCCCTGTTCGCGTTCGGCTTGCAGACCATCGGTCAGTAGCGACAGATCGACGCTGGTTAAACCGCGTCGCTTTGAAGTGCGCGCCAGATTGCTCAGTGTATCGACCAGAATGGTTTTGGTGTCAAACAGCAGGCGACCGATCAGGGTGCTTTTACCGTCATCAACGCTCCCGCAGGTGAGGAAGCGGAGCAGACCATGATCTTCAATATGTTGTTGGGCGGTCATTAGAAGTAGCCCTCTTTCTTACGTTGTTCCATGGCAGCTTCACTGACCTGGTCATCCAGACGGGTTGCGCCACGTTCGCTAATAGTGGTGCCGGCAGTTTCGGCAATGATCTTTTCAATGTTGTCGGCATCGCTGATGACCGGGGCGGTACAGCTAATGTCGCCCACGGTGCGGAAGCGTACTTGCAGATCAACAATCTCTTCGCCGGGTTTGGCTGGCGTTAGGTCGGTCACCGGCACAATGCCGTTGCCACGACGCACGATCGGGCGCGTATGGGCAAAGTAGATCGATGGCAGTTCCAGCTTCTCGCGTTCGATGTACTGCCATACATCCAGTTCCGTCCAGTTCGAGATCGGGAAGGCACGCATGTGCTCGCCTTTGTGCACGCGGGCGTTATACAGATCCCACAGTTCCGGGCGCTGATTCTTCGGATCCCACTGACCGAAGTCATCGCGGAAACTGAAGATTCGTTCTTTGGCGCGCGCCTTTTCCTCATCGCGGCGGGCGCCGCCGATCAGACAGTCGAATTCGAATTCGGCAATCGTTTCCAACAGGGTCACCGATTGATGACGATTACGCGATTCATCAGCGGACTTCAGCACGATGGTGCCACGCTTCATCGAATCTTCCAGCGAACGAACGATGAGGCGCTCGCCCAGCTCAGCCGCACGACGATCACGGAAGTCGATCACTTCCGGATAGTTGTGGCCGGTGTCGATGTGCACCAGTGGAAAAGGAAAGCGCGCTGGGCGGAAAGCCTTTTCGGCGATGCGCAGCATACAGATTGAATCTTTGCCACCTGAAAAAAGGAGGGCAGGGCGTTCGCACTGGCCGGCAACCTCGCGCATGATCTGGATCGCTTCTGCTTCCAGCCAGTCGAGGTGAGAGAGAGTAGAGACAGTTTTAGTCATAGGACACTATTTTACAGGGTGACTTTATGGGGTCTTACTTTGCTTTGTGCAGACCGCATTCTTTGGTTTCCGGGTTTTCCCACCACCAGCGGCCGGCGCGGATATCTTCACCCGGGGTAATGGCACGGGTGCAAGGCGCACAGCCAATGGATGGGTAGAAGCGATCGTGCAGTTCGTTGTAGGGCACGTTGTTTAGATCAATGTATGCCCAGATTTCTTTCTCAGACCATTCGATCAGTGGGTTGAACTTCGGCAGATTATTCAGTGTATCGAAGTCTTCCCAGTCCATATTCTGGCGCGTTACGGATTGCGCTGCGCGCAGGCCCGTAATCCAGGCGTCTTTGCCTTTAAGGGCACGGGCAAGCGGTTCCAGTTTGCGAATATTGCAGCACGCTTTACGATTTTCGACTGAGTCGTAGAAACCATTGATACCGTTTTCGCACACCCAGGGTTCAAGCAGCTTGTAATCGGGTGTCATGATTTCAATATCGCGACCATATTGCTGTTGGGCTTTGGCAAGCAGCGCATACGTTTCTTCATTTAACCGGCCGGTGTCTAGCGTAAATATGCCGATGGGCAGATTGTCTTTGCAGATCATATCCATCAGCACCATGTCTTCGGCGCCCAGGCTATTGGCTAGCACCACATTCGGGTGGCGATCAATAATCGTATTCAGGCGCGCCATGACCAGCGCCGATTTTTCTGCGACGACCGCTACCAGGCCAGCATCCGGCGCGGGGCGCGACGGGGCTTTAGGCTGGCTGATGCCGCTAATGGATGAACTTGTCATGAACGAACCTCGGCCAGAACGCGATCTACCTGGCGGAACAAGGGTTGCGAATTGTTAGTCGAACCCTGATAGGCATCCGGGAAGGGGGTCAGATGCTTGAGTGCAGTTTCTGGCGAAACCTTCGGATCCAGCGCCAGGGTATCGAAACCTACGCGCAGCATGAAGAACAGTTGATCCACCAGTACATTGCCAATGGCACGTAGTTCACCGGTGTATTTGTGGTGGTTACGCAGTCGCCAGGCGATAGAGTATCCACGGCCATCGGTGAACTTCGGGAAGTCGATTGCCACGAGGGGCCACTGGCCGAAGTATTTAGCGACCTCGTTCAGATCATCGTTTGGCGATAGCCACACACCAATATCTTTGCGTGATTGTAGTGCGCTTTGAGCTTGCCACAGCGTAAACGGCACCAGCCATTGGCCGGCTGCCACGCTCACGGTTGAGAGGTCTGCCTCAGCTTCCGGGTACAGCACTTGCCAGTTGTCGCTATGCATCTGGCCGTTTTTCAGGATTTCAGCCATTTGCGGCCTCCTTCTTCTTGTTTTTGTCTCCGTAAACGCGGGTCTTGAAAGGATCAAGACCGACGCGCACCACTGTGTCTACAAAGCGTTCTTCCGGCTCGCGCAGGCTGACATAAGTCTCAAGCAGCTTGGTCACGATATCCGGCATATCCGCGGCGGCAAACGATGGGCCAATGACTTTGCCCAGGTGCGTGTCGTTACCCTGACGGCCGCCAATGGTGACCTGATACCACTCTTCATCATTCTTATCGACACCCAGTACGCCCATGTGGCCCACATGATGGTGTCCGCAGGCATTCATACAACCGGAGATATTCAGATCCAGTTCGCCAATGTCGTGTAGGTAATCCAGGTCATCAAAGCGCTCCATGATCGCCTTGGCAATTGGAATCGACTTGGCATTGGCCAGATCGCAGAAGTCACCACCGGGGCAGCAGATCATATCGGTCAGCAGGCCTACGGTTGAGCTCGAGAGTCCCAGCGCCTTAGCCGCATCATAAAGCTCGGGTAGCTTGCGCAGTTCGACATCTGATAGCACCAGATTCTGTTTGTGCGATGAACGCAGCTCGCCAAAGCTGTAGGCATCTGCCAGGTCGGCAACCGCTTCCATTTGTGTATCTGTGATGTCGCCGGGAGCAATCCCTTTTTTCTTCAATGAGAGCGTCACGGCGCGATAGCCCGGCACTCGATGCGCATGCACGTTCTGCTGTACCCAGCGGGAAAAAGCCTTGTCACCCGCAAGGCGTGCTTTATAACCGGCATCGGTATCTGGCAGCTGTGCGTAGGTCGGGTCGACAAAGTAGGCTGATACACGCGCCAGTTCCGCATCGGTAATCGTGGTCGGACCGTCTTTCAGGTTGGCCCATTCGGCATCAACCTTGCGGCGGAATTCTTCAATGCCCAGCGCCTTCACCAGAATCTTGATTCGGGCTTTATAAGGATTGTCGCGACGACCTTCCAGATTGTAGACACGAATGATGGCTTCCATATAGGAAAGCAGGTGACGCCAAGGCAGTGCTTCATTAATCACTTCGCCCAGAATCGGCGTACGGCCTAGACCACCGCCAACCCACACGCGGGCGACGACATCGCCCTTGTCATCACGATAAAGGTGCAGGCCAATATCGTGTACCTGAACAACCGCACGGTCGCGCTCGGCACCGTGAACAGCGATCTTGAACTTGCGCGGCAGGAAAGCGAATTCCGGATGGAAGGTGCTCCACTGGCGAATAATTTCAGCCAACGGACGGGTGTCCACCACTTCGTCCGGGGCAATACCGGCGAACTGGTCGCTAGTTACGTTACGAATACAGTTGCCCGATGTCTGAATGGCGTGCATTTCCACTTCGGCCAGTCGCGCCAGTACATCCGGTACGCGCGCCATAGGGATCCAGTTGTATTGCAGGTTCTGACGCGTTGTGAAATGGGCATAGCCCTTGTCTTCTTCACGGGCGATGGCGCCAAGCACACGTAGCTGAGCCGACGAGATCATCCCGTACGGTACGGCAATACGCAGCATCGGCGCATAGCGTTGCATATACAGACCGTTCTGCAGACGCAGCGGTCGAAACTCTTCATCGCTCAGTTGGCCGGATTGCCACCGATGGGTCTGGTCGCGAAACTGCGCGACTCGGGCTTTCACCATTGCGTGGTCATAGGTGTCGTAGCGGTACATGGTATATCTCAGGGAATTTTAATGAGTCAAATCAGGACATTACGAGCTTGGTGCCGATGATGATGAGCATTGTAGCGAGCAGGCTACGTAGAAATTTTTCCGGGACTTTGCTGGCGATATGGCTACCCACCCAGATACCTGGCAGTGAGCCGAGAAGTAGGGCACCGAGCAGATTAAAATCAACACTGTCCAGATACCAGTGGCCAACACCGGCCACTGCCGTCAGCGGCACCGCATGTGCAATATCGCTGGCCACAATTTTAAGGGTACCAATACGTGGGTACAGGAAAAACAGGGCGGTAACGCCCAGCGCACCGGCGCCCACGGAAGAAATAGTGACTAAAACGCCCAGAATTGCGCCCACAACAATAGTGATCGGGCCAACGTGGCGTTGGATAAACGAATTTTCATGACGGCGTGCGTAACGCAGCAGCTTGTCACGTAAAAAGATAGCGCCGGCAGTCAGGAACAAGGCAAAGCCCAGAGAAACAGCCATGATGTGGCCGACTTCCTTGCCGTGGCCCGGTAACTGAGCCAGTACATAAAGCGTAATTGCCGCGGCCGGAATGCTGCCGGCACCCAGACGGCCAACGATCAGCCAATCCACATGGTCTTTGCGACCGTGCGCCACAGTGCCGCCTGCTTTGGTGAGTGCGGCATAAAGCAGATCGGTGCCTACCGCCGTTGCAGGAGAAACGCCAAAGATCAGCACCAGTAGGGGCGTCATCAACGAGCCGCCACCCACGCCGGTCATGCCGACGATGAGTCCTACAAAAAAGCCTGAAACGGTGTAAAGAAGGTCCATTAGCTGCGCTGCAATATTGATTGAGGACGCCATCCTAGCAGTCGACTAACCCAACGTAAAAGAATATATGGTTAGAATGCTATAACTTTTAGTAATTAAGGAGGATCGTCATTCATGACCCTTCAGCAACTTCGATACCTGGTTGAAGTGGCCCAGCGTGGCTTCAATGTTTCAGAGGCTGCCGAGGCCCTTTACACTTCACAGCCGGGCGTTTCCAAGCAGATTAAGCAGCTGGAAACCGATCTGGGTATTATTATTTTCGAGCGTGTAGGCAAGCGCCTTACTGGGGTTACCGAGGCCGGCGCGCAAATTTTGGCCCATGCCCGGCGAATTCTGGCCGAGGCGCAGAATCTCAAGCGTTATGTGGATGACTACACGCACGGGCAGCGTGGCGCCTTGGTTATTGCCACCACCCACACCCAGGCGTGGTACGCCCTGCCAGAGGCCATTTCACGTTTCCGGGCGCGTTACCCGGAAGTAACGCTCACCCTGCATCAGGGCATGCCGGATCAATTTGCCGAATGGCTGATGCGCGGGGATGTCGATCTAGCCATTGCCACCGAATCGCTCAAGGATGTACCGGGTATTGTTGCCTTGCCTTGTCGTCAGTGGCATCACGCCATGGTGGTGCAGAAGGGGCATCCCCTGCTTAACCATTCCGGTCAAATCAGTCTGGCCGAATTAGCCAGCTACCCACTTATTACCTATGTGCGCGGCGTTGCCGGGCGTATTGGCGTCGATGCGGCTTTCGAGCGGCATGGCCTTGCACCCCGCATTGTGCTGGATGCACTGGATGCCGACGTGGTTAAAACCTATGTTGGCGTCGGTATGGGGGTCGGCATCATCGCCGAACATGCCTTTGACCCTTTGCGGGATCCGGCTGCAGGCTTGCAGATGATTCCGGCGCGGCATCTATTTCCGGCCAATACCACCCATGTCGGCATTCGCCGTGGCACCCTGCTCCGGCGCTTCGAATACGACTTTATTGAAGACTTTGCCCCCGGTTTGAACCGCGACGCCGTCCAAAAAGCCCTCCAGGGTGGCGAGGTTAGTGCATCAGACTGGCTTTAACCTTGATTCTGTTATAGAATCTTCAGTTTTCCACCTTGCCCCACCGCGATTCGCATGGCGGGGGGTATTAGCCAAAAGGAGTCTACATGCGTCATTACGAAATCGTATTCATCGTCCACCCGGATCAGTCCGAACAGGTGCCGGCGATGGTCGAGCGTTACAAAACGCTGATCACTGGCCAGAATGGTGTCATTCACCGCCTGGAAGATTGGGGCCGTCGTCAAATGGCTTACCCGATCAACAAGGTGCACAAAGCCCACTACGTTCTGATGAACATCGAATGTAACGGCGAAACCCTGGCCGAACTCGAGCACGCCTTCAAGTTCAATGATGCCGTACTGCGTCACCTGACGATGAAGCAGAAGCACGCCATCACTGAGCCTTCGCCGATGATGAAGGAAGAGAAGGCCAAGCCGGTTACGACCGAAGCTGCCGCTTCCTAATTGCTGATTCGGAGAAACAGAACGATTGACGATTAATCGGGTTCAGCTCTCCGGGCAAATCCTCAGCGTCCAGCCGATCCGGTACACACCGGCCGGCATTCCGGTAACGGAAGCATCGCTAGGACACCACTCGGAACAGCAAGAAGCCGGACTCAAGCGTCAGGTCACCTGTGAAGTTTCAGTCAAAGCACTCGGCAATCTAGCGCACCAGCTTGCCACAGCCCAGACCGGAACCAGTCTAACAGCCACAGGCTTCCTCGCTACCAAGAGTCTTAAAAGTCGCCAATTGATCCTGCATCTCGAATCCATTGAATTTCAAGAAACGTAAATTTCCTCGAAGGAATCCATCATGACTGGACGTACTAATAACACCAAGAAGAAAGACGAACGCAATAAGCGTAATCGTGGCGGCGGTCTTTTCAAGCGCCGTAAGTTCTGCCGTTTCTCGGCAGAAAAAGTTGTACAGATTGACTACAAAGATGTCGACGTTCTGAAAGACTACATCGCTGAAAACGCCAAGATCATGCCGGCTCGTCTGACCGGTACCAAGGCTGGCTACCAGCGTCAACTCGGCGTTGCCATCAAGCGTGCTCGCTTCCTGGCTCTGCTGCCTTTCACTGACAACCACAACGGGTAATCGCGATGCAAATTATTCTTCTCGAAAAAGTCGTTAACCTGGGCAACCTGGGTGATGTCGTTAAAGTTAAAGACGGTTACGCTCGTAACTTCCTGATCCCTAGCGGCAAAGCTAAACGCGCCACGACTTCGGCTCTGGCTGAATTCGCAGAGCGTCGTGCAGAGCTGGAAAAGCTGGCCGCTGAAAAGCTTGCTGTTGCTCAAGCGATTGGCGAAAAGCTGAACGGTCTGGTTGTTGAAATCGCCCGTAAGGCTGGCGTTGATGGCCGTCTGTTCGGTTCGGTTGTTAACTTTGACATTGCTGACGCACTGGCTGCTAAAGGCTTCAAAGTTGAAAAGTCGGACGTTCGCATGCCGACCGGCCCACTTAAGACCATCGGCGAATTCCCGCTAGAAGTTGGTCTGCACACAGACGTGGTTGTTGGCATCGTTGTAAACGTAGCCGCTGCCCAATAATTCGGTTTCACCGGATTAAGAAAGCCCGGCTTCGTGCCGGGCTTTCTGCTTTTTGCCGGTATCATTACGCGTATGAGTTCAGAATTCTCCCGTCCGCCCCACAAAGGTAATTTTGCCAATCAGGCCAAGTCCATCGACCCGGCTATTGCCCAATTACGCGTGCCGCCGCACTCCATCGAAGCCGAGCAATCCGTGCTCGGTGGGTTACTGCTCGACAACGAAGCACTGGACCATATTACCGATCTGCTGACAGAAGCCGACTTCTATCGCAGCGAACACAAACTCATTTATCAGCAAATCACCCGTTTGCTGGAACGTGGCCGCCCGGCCGACGTCGTTACCGTTTCCGAAGCCATCGAACAAGCGGGCCTCACCGATGAAACCGGTGGTCTGGCTTACCTGGGCGAACTAGCCGCCAACACACCATCAGCGGCTAACATCCGCCGCTATGCAGAAATCGTGCGGGAGCGGGCTGTGTTGCGTCACCTCGTAGTGGCGGGTAATGAAGTTGCCACCGATGCGCTCAACCCGCTCGGCCGCGATGCCAAAGAGTTGCTGGATACCGCCGAACAGAAAGTGTTTGCCATTGCTGAAATGGGTGCGCGAAATCAGCAAGGCTTCGTGCATATCAACCCGCTGCTTACGCAAGTGGTCGAGCGCATTCAGGAACTGCACGACCGTGATAACCCGTCGGAAATCACCGGTGTGCCAACCGGCTTTACCGATCTCGATAGTAAAACCTCCGGCTTGCAACCTGGCGATCTGATCATCGTTGCCGGAAGACCGAGTATGGGTAAGACGGCCTTTGCTTTAAACATCGCAGAATACGTGGCTGTTGATGTGGGGCTGCCCGTCGCCGTGTTCTCTATGGAAATGGGCGGCACCCAGCTTGCCATGCGTATGCTGGCCTCGATCGGACGCCTCGATTCGCACCGCGTGCGTACCGGTCGCCTGACCGATGACGAATGGTCGCGTCTTACCTATGCGCTGGGTAAGCTGCATGAAGCCCCCATGCACATTGATGAAACCGGTGGCATGAATCCAACCAATCTGCGCGGGCGAGCTCGTCGCCTTAAGCGCCAGGTGGGCAAGCTCGGCCTCATCGTGATCGACTATATCCAGCTCATGGGTTCAACGCGCCAGAATGAAAACCGTGCGACCGAAGTGTCCGAGATCTCGCGTTCGCTCAAAGCACTGGCGCGCGAACTGGAAGTGCCCATCATCGCCTTGTCGCAGCTCTCGCGTAAGGTCGAAGAGCGTACTGACAAGCGCCCGATGATGAGTGACTTGCGTGAATCCGGTGCTATTGAACAGGATGCCGACGTCATCCTCATGATGTACCGTGAGGATTACTACAAACCGGATACCCCGGATAAGGGTATGGCCGAAGTCATCATCGGTAAGCAGCGTAACGGCCCAACGGGCACCGTCAACCTGGCCTTCCTCGGCGAATACACCCGCTTCGAGAATCTGGCGCGCGGTAACTAACGCGCATAGAACGGCTCGCTTAGCGGGCCGTTTTTACACCCGACATGGAATCAATACTCATCTCACTGGCATCCTTTTTTGCAGGGATGATCGATTCTATTGTAGGCGGGGGCGGGCTCATTCTGGTGCCGGCACTGTTTGCTACGTACCCGACGGCATCACCCGCCACATTACTGGGCACCAATAAATGCGCCTCCGTCTGGGGCACATCATTGGCCACCTACCAGTACAGCAAACGTGTGCAGCTCGCTTGGCGCGCACTCTTGCCTGCTGCGCTATGTGCGCTGGCCGGCAGCTTTGCAGGCGCCTGGAGTGTGACGCAGATCGACCCGGCTTTTATCAGAAAGCTCATGCCGTTCATTCTGTTAGTCGTGCTGATCTACACGCTAGTCAAGAGAGATCTTGGTGCAAACCACAAGCCGCACGCCAATAAGAACCGGGAACGAATTATTGCCTGCCTAATTGGCGCAGTCATCGGCTGGTACGACGGCTTCTTTGGCCCGGGCACCGGCAGCTTCTTTATCTTTCTGTTCGTGCGCTTTTTGGGCTACGACTTTCTCAATGCATCAGCATCTGCCAAGTTGTTGAACGTGGCCACCAACATTGCCGCCATCGTTCTATTTGCATTTAAAGGACACGTCTGGTGGCATATCGGCCTAATGATGGCTGTTGCCAATATGGCCGGCAGCTTTATTGGCAGCCACCTGGCCCTTAAGCACGGCACCGGCTTCGTGCGCTGGGCCTTTGTGATTGTGGTGGGCGCGTTAATCGTAAAAACAGGGCTGAGCACTTTTTGAAGCAATAAGCCAGACAAAACAAAGCCCGCATGAAGTGGGCTCGGTTTTGAGTAACGGCAGAATTACAAACAAGGTTGAATGATGTCGATTAGCTTGTTCGTTTAGCTTGGCTTCATGCTGGACCACATCTGGAATACAGCACCACCAGTTTTAGCGTTACCTGAATCGATCACGAAATCGGTGTTCATGCCCCACAGGGTTCTGGATTCAGCCATAGCGGTATAACCCTTGTCATAGGCGCTAACAGTGACTTGCTGTTGCGTAGCTTGTTCCCAACCCTTGGCAACACAGTTCAGTGTCTTTTCTGCATTGGGTGTGGTGCTCCATGCAGCAAAGGTGACCTGACGGATACGGAGTTCCGAAGGCGTTGCACAGCCGGCAATAACAGCAACAGCGGCGATACAAAGGGCGGTGATTTTAATGTTCATACTCAATCCTTAGTGGGGTAGTTTTGCGTTAGTTTACCTACAAAACTAGTCATGTATGTCGCCATCGACGTAAAACCACATGCCGTTTTCACGTACAAATCGGGATGTTTCGTGCAATCGATGGGCGCGACCATCAACCTTGTATCGGGCAATAAATTCAACGATGGCTTTGTTCTCGCCATATTGCTCGTGGCGTTTGATTGTGAGACCAATCCAGTTGAGTGGCGCTTCTTTGTCAAAGTCGAGCGAAGCGGGCCTTGTGCTTGGGTGCCACGTTGCTAATAGATACGGCTCTTGGCTTAAACCATAGGCCACATACCGGGAGCGCATCAGTGCTTCAGCCGTTGGAGCTGGAAGCGTTCCCTCCAAATATGGTTGGCAGCATTTAGTAGCGGCTATGCCGCTCCCGCACCCGCAGAAAACAATCTTCGGCGTACTCAATTGAAAAGCTACATTACCTGCAAGATTTCTTTTTTCTTCTGCTGATATTCAGTATCCGTAATCAAACCTTCTTTTCTTAGCCCCTTCAACTCCTGTAGCTTTTGCTGAGGTGTGCCGGTCACAACCGGTTGGGTTTTGGGCGCAGATGGTGCTGTCTGCAGCACGATTGGTTCTTTGGTTGGGTTGGCTGCTTGGTCAACAGGGCCATTAGTTGTCACCATTGGCGCAGGGGTTAGGGGGCTACCACCAATTTCAGGATTTGCTGGCCCAACGTTTTTCGGGCCGCGCCCATGTCTGGTGTTAAGAGAATGACCTGCTTAACGCGGTCTTCCTTGTCGTAGCAAGTTTCGTAGCCAACGGTGCTGCCGCTAAAAACAGCTTCGGTAGGTGTCCCAATGATTTCCCATATGCCTAGTGTCAGAACGTCTGCTACGCCATGAACAAAAGCACGACCTGCTTTTGCACCACAGCTGTAACCTTGTGTAAAGCTAAAGACGTCGCATCGATCACCATTGGGTCTGGTGTCCGTAGCAGTCGGATGGCAAAACTCACCAAGCAATGCACCTCTGGGCGTTCCGACCTTGAAAAGATCAACATTTTTATAATCGGGCTGTTTTGCCGCCATAACAACTGCGCAACCGGTTGAGGTTGCTGCAATACAGGCCGCAACAGCCAGAGTGGTGAAATTGAATTGCCCAAGTTTCATAGAGTCTTGATGGTTCGTCTTAAGTTTATTAGTCGGTCGTCTGCTTTAAGATTAGCCTAATGGCTTGGCATCAATCCTGTAGCGCACTTCGGTATCTGATGTGCGACCCGCTCTTGGGTTGCCGATGGTAGCCAGCGGGGTTGCCAGGCCAGCTAGTTCGGTACCCGGGCCGCCGGGCAGGGTGAAGCCGGGACCATACTGGTAACCCACCCAGTTCATTTCCCAGAAGCCAAAGAGTTTTTTGCGTAGGCTGGTTAGGCGGGCATCGGTAGCTGATAGGCCTTCTGCTTGCTGAAGGCGTACGACATCACCCGGGTCTACGGGTGTCCAGCCATAACCGGGGGTGTGGAATTCAGCGCGGACGCGTTGATCTGTGGTGACGTTGCCCGTAGCGCCCAGTTTAGGGTTGAGTCGGGATTCGCCAACGATCTGCCCCCAGACGGCGCGGGCAGGGATATTCAAGGCACGACACAGATTCACAAAGGCGATAGCGACATCTTCCCCTTTGCTGCTCAGGCAGGTCGTGCGCGGCGGCAGGGCAATTTCGTAGGCGCTGCATTGGCCAGAGAGGTCTTTGTCGAGCACCCAGTCGTACAGAGCACGGGCACGGGGCAGGGGTTCGATGATGCGGCCGCTGACCTCGTCTGCCAGGTGGCGTAAGCCTTCGCTGGTGCCCCGGTATCCGGTTTCTCGCATGTTGCGATCGAGTTCTTCTTCCGATTCGTGGAAAAAGGTGCCGCGCTTGGTAATGTCGAATTGGCGGGTGCGGGTTTCTACCCGCATGGTGAGCGTAACGTCTGGTGTGCTCGAGCCACTTTCAGCTACAAAGACATGGAGCTGGCTGGCTGGATCAAAGCGGATGCCCGCCTTGCCACCGCCTGACCAGGTGATAGAGGTAATTTGCTGCCAGGGCGTATCCATGGGGATAGGGATCCACAGAGTGGCACCGTCGCCATGGCTGGTAGAAGAGACATCTACGGTGAGCTCATACGGGCGCCATATGCCGCCACTCATGGCCAGTTCTGGCGCAAGCTTGGCAGGTACTTTGATAGGGGCAGGGCCACTTGGCGCACGCAGGCCGCTGCGGCTGGATTTCTTCAGGCCGCTGCCATTGCTGGCAGCTTTCTTTTTAGGAGCAGCAAATGCGGCGCTGGAGGCCAGTAGGCCTCCAAGCAGGAAAGTACGACGTTTCATGCAGTTTATAGTACCTCAGACGCAAAATCAGCGAGGCGCGAACGTTCACCACGTTGCAGGGTGATGTGCCCGGCATGTGGCCAGCCCTTCATGCGATCGACCACGTACGTGAGGCCAGAGCTGCCTTCGGTGAGATACGGGGTATCAATCTGGGCGATATTACCCAGGCAGACCACCTTGGTCCCTGGGCCGGCCCGTGTGATGAGGGTTTTCATCTGCTTGGGCGTGAGGTTCTGTGCTTCGTCGATGATGAGGAGTTTCTGGATGAAGGTGCGGCCACGCATGAAGTTAAGGCTCTTCACCTTGATGCGGGAGCGGATCAGATCACGCGTGGCAGCGCGGCCCCATTCGCCACCGTAGGCACCGCCGGCTTCGTCTTCGTTCTTGTTGAGCACGTCGAGGTTGTCTTCGAGCGCGCCCATCCACGGGGTCATCTTTTCTTCTTCGGTGCCGGGCAGGAAGCCGATGTCTTCACCTACCGGTACTGTAACGCGGGTCATGATGATTTCTGAGTAACGCTTCTGATCCAGCACCTGGGTCAGCGCGGCGGCCAACGTGAGCAGGGTTTTGCCGGTACCGGCCTGGCCGAGTAGGGAGACGAAATCGATCTCCGGATCCATTAGCAGGTTGAGCGCAAAGTTCTGCTCCCGGTTGCGGGCGTTAATGCCCCAGACGGCATGTTTCTGATGGGTGTAGTCGACCAGGGTTTCCAGTACGGCCGATTTGCCGTTGACTTCGCGAATGATAGCCTCAAAGGGCGGGTCGTTGAGGTCATAGACAAATTCGTTGAGCAGAAAGTCACGGCAGAGCGGGCCAGTGATGCGGTAGCTTGTTTTGGTGTCTTTCTTCCACGACTCCATACTGGTGCCATGCGTTTCCCAGAAATTTGCTGACAACTCACGTGAACCTGCGTACAACAAGTCGGTATCTTCCAGAACCTTGTCGTTAAAGTAGTCTTCAGCCAGCAGGCCAAGTGCACGGGCCTTGATGCGCATGTTAATGTCTTTCGACACCAGAATAACGCCGCGGCCCGGGAACTTGAGTTGCAGGAAGAGAATGACACCCAGAATCTGGTTGTCGTATTTCGATGAGGGCAGGGATGGCGGTAGCGGGGTGTTGATCGCCTCGGTCTGTAAGAACAGACGGCCTGTGGCCAAACCCTTTGATGGTTCGGTAAGTGGAATACCCTGTTCGATATGCTCGCCTGCATGCGAAACCAGATCATCCAGCGTACGCGTTACCTGACGGGCGTTGCGGGCAATTTCTGACATGCCCTTTTTGTTGTTATCCAGCTCTTCTAGCGTCATCATCGGCACGTAGACATCGTGCTCTTCGAAGCGGAACAGACTGGTTGGATCGTGCATCAGCACGTTGGTATCCAGAACAAACAGCTTGGTGGCAGTAGCGGAGGCTGCAGGTTTGCGGGGGGCCATCGAGATCTCGCTTATGAGTCAGTGGAACCACGTTGATCCGGTCAAAGACCGAACCGCTCTTACAGGGTCAGATTAGCCCAGAGACTGCACAAAAGCCAGTACTTCGGCAGCATGCCCTGGCACTTTTACGCCACGCCATTCCTGGACTAACTTTCCCTTGGCATCGATCACAAAAGTGCTGCGTTCAATGCCGCGTACCTGTTTGCCATACATATTTTTCAGCTTCATGACACCGAATAGTTCGCAAACGGTTTCGTCAGCATCTGAAATCAGGCTGTATGGAATGTTCTGTTTGGCGGTGAAGTTGTCGTGCGATTTGAGGCTATCGCGCGAAACCCCCACGATAACGGCATTGGCTTTGGCAAAGTCGCTGTTGAGGGCGCTAAATTGCTGTGCCTCCGTGGTGCAGCCCGGGGTGCTGTCTTTGGGGTAGAAGTACAGCACCAATGTTTTGCCGGCGAGCGCCGAGAGTTTGAAGTCACCACCGGTGGTTGGGGCGCTGAAGTTGGGGACCTTCTTATTGAGCTCTACGGCCATGTCCAGACTCCTGGTATTCGGTTTTAGACAGTGGGCAAATCAATGATCAGTTCGCCGGATCGGCCGGGGATTTCGCCCCAGGCAAAAGGATGGATTGGCAGCATCTGGTGCGTGAGGGTGGCGTGGTAATCACCCATGGTGCCCAGAGTGTGGCCTTGTTGCAGCCAGCCTGCGAGTAGATGATCAAAGATGGGCGCCAGCTTCTGGCCTTCGAGCTCGGCATGCAGCGTAAACACGTGGTCACGTGGTCCATGACGATTTGGGTCGGTGAGGCCGAGCAGATACTCGTGCACGTTGTCGACGGTGAGGCCATCTACGCCGAGAATCTCGTCGAGTGTGGGCAGGGTGGTGGGCAGCTGCATGTGTTTGCAGAGTTGGCCGCCAATGCTCATGAAATAGGGTGCGGCACCGCGGCCATCGGAGGCGTACAGCATGCCCCAGGCATCCAGTTGGCGAATGGCGGTTTCGTTCATCTGCCAGCCGGCAGCGCCATGGGTGGCGGGGGCGTGTCCGAAGACTTCGCCAAAGCGGTCGTAACTTTGCTGCATGCGTTGCAGCGTCCAGGCGGCATCGCGTGTGCGTACCTGATCATGCCATTCGATGTGATCCCAGGTGTGAATGCCACATTCGTGGCCCGCATTGGCAATGGCGCGCATTTCTGCGGCAGCCTTTTTGCCGATATCGGGGCCGGGCAGCAGTACACCGTAAGAGAGTGTTTTGAGGCCGTAATGTTCAACGACCGAGGTACGCGAGACCTTCTTCAGAAAGCCGGGGCGAAAGGCGCGACGCAGCGCACGGCCGGTGTTGTCTTTGCCGAGGCTGAATAGAAAGGTGGCACGTGTCTGATGTTGATCGAGCATGCGTTGCAATACCGGCACCCCTTCCAGGGTACCGCGCAATGTATCAACATCAACCTTGAGCGTGATTCTTGACATAGCAGGCCAAGCGGGAGAAGTCCCGTTCGCTCCTTAAGGATTCAACAGGAGTTAGTCGACCAGCTGGCGAGCCAGCGTGACATCGCCGCGGTAGGCTTCAAAGATCTTGCTGATGGCATCGCTCATGCTGACGGTTGGCTTCCAGCCCAGATCTTCCATCGTGTTGGTGATCTTGGGTACGCGGTTCTGCACGTCCTGGTAGCCCTTGCCGTAGTAAGCGCCGGAAGTTGTTTCCACCAGTTTTACATCCTTGGCGGTCGAAGCGTATTCAGGAATCTTGGCAGCAGTGTTCAGCATTATGGTGGCTAGTTCGCGTACCGAGTAGTTGTTCACAGGGTTACCGATGTTGTAGATCTTGCCGTTGGCGATATCGTCTTTGTTGGCGATGATGCGCACCAGGGCGTCGATGCCGTCATCAATGTACGTGAAGGCGCGCTTCTGAGTACCACCGTCGACCAGGCTGATTGGTTCACCACGAACGATGTGGCCGAGGAATTGCGAGACCACGCGCGAAGAGCCTTCTTTTGGCGTGTGAATGCTGTCGAGGCCTGGACCGATCCAGTTGAACGGACGGAACAGGGTGTAGCGCAGGCCTTCTTGCTGGCCGTAACCGGCAATCACGCGATCCATCAGCTGTTTTGCACAGGCGTAGATCCAGCGTGACTTGTTGATCGGGCCGTAAGACAGTTGCGAGTTTTCCGGGTCAAATTCGCTGTCGTTACACATACCGTAGACTTCAGAGGTCGACGGGAAGACCAGATGCTTGCCGTACTTAACAGCCGAACGCACGATGGGCAGGTTGGCTTCGAAGTCCAGTTCGAATACGCGCAGCGGCTGCTGTACGTAGGTGGCCGGGGTAGCAATAGCGACCAGCGGCAGAATCACGTCACACTTGCGAACGTGGTACTCGACCCACTCTTTATTGATGGTGATGTCACCCTCGAAGAAGTGCATGCGCGGATTGCCGATAACATCAGCCAGGCGGTCTGCCTGCATATCCATGCCATAGACTTCCCAATCGGTCGTTTCCAGGATGCGATTGGAAAGATGGTGGCCGATGAAGCCATTGACGCCGAGGATGAGGACTTTTTTCATAGTGTGGTCGGGTCGAAAGTAGTTGGTGTGAATTCGGTAAGCTCAACCGCTATCTTATCACCGCAGACCCCAATTACCTTAGAACCTGTGCGGTAAACACCGGGAGCCCAGTCAAAAGTGCCTTCCAGACGGCGAGCGGCGTTGATGGTGATGCGTTCGGTACCCTGAGCGGTTGCTATATCGGTAAAGGCACCCGGGTAGGGTGGGGCTACGGCGCGGATCAGGTTGTAGACCTGTTGCGCGGTCTGCTCCCAGTGAATGCGGCCATCTTCGGGCTTGCGGCCACCGAAGTAGCTGCCCTCAGCCAAATTATTCGGGCTGCGGGGTACGTTACCTTTAAGCAGCTGGGGCAATACGCCTTTGAGGGTTTCTGCCGCGGCGGCGGTGACGTTCGCAAAGACTTCGCCGGCGGTTTCGTCCGGGCCGATGGGCACGGATTGCTGGGCCACAATGTCGCCGGCATCCGGTTTTTTAGCCATTACATGCAGGGTGGCACCGGTTTCGGTTTCGCCATGCAGTACGGCCCAATTAATAGGCACGCGGCCACGGTATTTGGGCAGCAGTGAGCCGTGCATATTGAGCGGCGCGATCTTGGCCAGGTTCAGCACTGACATGGGAATCATCTGCCGGTAATAGAACGAGAAGATGTAATTCGGGGCAATGGCGGCGATGCGCGCCTGAACGTCGGGTTCGCTGGCGGATTCAGGTGTGATGACCGGGATGCCTGCTTTGGCAGCGAGCTCGGCAACGCTGGTGAACCAGATGCGTTCGTTGGGGTCGTCGGTGTGCGTGATCACCAGTTGTACATCAACACCGCCATCGAGTAGCGCCTGCAGACAGCGGGCGCCGACCTCGTGATACGCAAAAACAACGGCTTTCATGCGCTTAGCGATCCTGTTCCAGAATGGCCTGGATCACAAAGCGCGGGCGCCCACGTACCTGTTCATAGATGCGGCCAATGTATTCACCGAGCAGGCCTACACCGAAGAGCAGCACACCGATCAGGGCAAAGATCAGGGCGAATAGGGTGAATACCCCCTCGACTTCTGCGCCAAAGACAAAACGGCGAACCAGCAGCAGGAAGAAGAGCGCGGTGGAACCAATCGCCAGTAGCATGCCAAGCAGTGAGAAGGCCTGCAGCGGCATGGTGGAGAAGCCGGTGACAAGATCGAAGTTCAAGCGGATCAGGCTGTACAGCGAATACTTGGATTCGCCAGCAAAGCGCTCTTCGTGTTTGGCTTCAATTTCGATGGGGCGGTTGGCAAAGGTATAAGCCAGCGCCGGGATGAAGGTGCGGCCTTCTTCACACTGGTTCAGCATCTGCACGACGTCACGGCTGTAGCCGCGCAGCATGCAGCCCTGATCGGTCATGGTGATGCGCGTAATTTTTTCGCGCAGGTTGTTCATGGCGCGCGAGGCGTGACGACGGAACCAGGTGTCCTGGCGGTTTTGGCGAATGGTGCCGACGTAGTCGTAACCTTCGCGCAGTTTGGCCAGCAGGTTGCCGATTTCTTCGGGGGGGTTCTGCAGGTCGGCGTCGAGCGTAATGATCGATTGGCCGCGGGCTTGCGAGAAGCCGGCCATGATGGCCATATGTTGCCCGTAGTTCCCATTGAACAGCACCACACGAGTGACATCCGGGCGCTTGCGATACTGATCCGACAGAATCAGGGGTGAGCGATCACGGCTGCCGTCATTAATGAAGATCACCTCATAGCGGGCGTGCAGGGCATCGAGTGCCGGGTAGAGGCGATCGAACAGCGTTTGTAGACCCGCTTCTTCGTTGTAGACCGGGATGATGACACTTAATTCCGGCGGTTCAACCGCCGGGTTGCCAGCCGGGACGTTAAGATCCAGGCCGCTTTGCGCATTCAGATTCTGGGTCTGTTGGTTGTTAGTCTGTTCGCTCATTTCAGGTGGGTCTCCAGCATGTGTGCCACGGCGGCAACAATGCGATCAATATCAGATTCGGTCAGGGTCGGGAAGAGCGGCAGCGTGACAATGCTGCGGCCAATGCGTTCGGCGATCGGGAACATGCCGTCAGTGAAACCACGTTCACGATAAAGCGTAAAGAGATGGATCGGTGGGTAGTGCAGGCCGGTACCAATCCCAAGCGCTTTAAGGTCGGCTATAATCCCGGCGCGGTCTGTATCGAGTCGATCCAGCGGCAGCACAATCTGGAACATGTGCCAGTTGCTGTGGGCAAAATCCGAGACCGGGAGTTCCAGGCCGTATTCAACCGCCTTGGTTTGGGCAAAGCCATCGAAGTAGCGCTGCGCCAGTCTGGCGCGCTGGTTCTGGAAATCACCAAGTTTGCTCAGTTGTTGCAGACCGATTGCGGCGTTGACGTCGGTCAGGTTGAATTTGCCGCCGAGCACATCGACATCCATGCCATCGAGGCCGGTACGGGTAACACCCTGCAGGCGGAATTTTTCAGCGAGGCGGGCTTCATCATCGTTGTTGCAGACGAGGCAGCCGCCTTCGATCGTGGTGAGGTTTTTGTTGGCCTGAAAGCTGAAGCTGATCAGGTCGCCTACGGCGCCAATGCGGGAGCCGTGCCACGATGAGCCCATTGCCTGGGCAGCATCTTCAATGACGCGCAGTTTGTGGCGGCTGGCGATATCGTACAGCTGCACCATATCTACAGGTAATCCGGCCAGATAGGCCGGCATGATGGCTTTGGTGTTGGGGCCGATGGCCGCTTCTACCTGGTTTAAATCAATGTTGTGGGTCACCGGGTCGATGTCGACAAAAACCAGTGTTGCGCCCACGGTAAGAATGACATTGCTGGTAGCGACCCAGGAAATCGGCGTGGTGATGACTTCATCACCCGGGCCGATGCCGGCAATGCGCAGCGCCACTTCCATGGTTGAGGTGCCGTTGGCAAAGGTGCGCACCGGGCGACCGCCAAAGAATCCCGAGAGTTCGGATTCAAATTCCTGCACTTTAGGCCCGGAGGTGATCCAACCGGAGCGGAGCACATCGCCAACGCTGGCAATGGTGGCCTCATCGAGCGTGGGACGGGTAAAGGGAATGGGCGGATCGAACGGGGTAGGTGCAGTCATGGCCGCTATTTTAGCAGTCTGGCTGCTTATGAGCGGGCGAGGATCCAGACACCGATCAGAATCACCGTAATGCCGATAATTCGTTGCATGCTCATCACTTCGCCAAAAAGGTACCAGGCGAGGGCGGCATTGATCACGTAGCCCAGCGACAGCATCGGGTAGGCGATGGTGACATCTACACGAGAGAGGCCAATGATCCAGACAAAGACGCTAATGCCGTAGCAGAACAGGCCACCGATAATGGGGATCTGGGTACCGACGGCAATGGTGGTGCTGACGAGCGTGTCGAATGATAGAGAGAGTTCATCCAGATTGCGTACGCCGGCTTTGAGTAACAGCTGGGCGGCGGCATTGAGCAGAATGCCGGTAAAGAGAAAGCCAAAGGTACCAAGGGTCATTTACTTCACCGGTGGGGTATAAGGTTGAGCAGGCGGTGCCGGATTATGCGTTGGCTTCACAAAAACCGCACGGCGGGTATCGCGGCCCACTTCAGCCATCGGTAGTTTAAGGGCGGCAATTTCATCTAGGTATTGCAGCGGCACGACTACAACAGGTGCTTCATCTTTTTGCCACCGCACGGCAAAGTCGCTGACCTTGGGTGCCCAGGTATCCGGTTCCTGATTAATGCCCAATTCCAGCTCATCCTGCATATCGACCATGATGGTGGGGTGCTGGATATAAAACGGGAAGGTGTGATCCAGCATGCGGATCGAATACACCGGGGTGTTGTCTTTGATATAAGGGCGTGCGGCAACCGCCAGATCGGCGCCCGAGATAGACCGGCCATGGGTGTCGTGCCCCAGGCCGACGATCTTGAACAGGATGAAAAAGGCGATGGCGCTGCGTAACAGGCCGTCCATCAGCTGGCGAAGGCGGTGCGCTACATCCTGGTGCTCGAAGCCACGAATGGCGGTCCAGGCGTAGACCATGGTGGTGAGGGCTGCCACCAGCGCAATTGCGATCCAGATGGTATATTCCTGATACTCCAGCTGTTCGTAAGGGGTTTTGCCCAGTTGGTAGGTGTAGGGCAGGGCGATGAAGCCGGCCAGAACCAGCAAGGACATGTAGACCATCTGGCGCTTCCAGCTACGGTCTTCACCGGCCGTGCTCATACGCTCGAAAGCACGGGCCATGCCCAGGCCGGTCAGCAGGGAGATTGCCGGAAAGATCGGCATGATGTAGCCGGGCAGTTTGGATTGTGATTTGCTGAAGAACAGAAAGATTATCACGGACCAGACGGCGGCCAGCCAAAGCGGACGAAACCCCGAGACAGCAGATACGGTAGGTTCGCCACGACGGTCTTTCCAGGCGCTGAGGAAGCCCTGACCGAGTTGCAGCAACCAGGGAATGAAGCCGACGAGGATGAGTGGCACAAAGTAGAGCGGATGGCCTTTTCGGTTGTGGCCGTCTTTGGTGAAACGGTCCCAGTGCTCGTGAATGAAGAAGAAATGGGTAAATTCCGGGTTCTTGATCGATACCAGCACAAACCAGGGCGTGACGATCAGGAAGAAAAGCGCCAGGCCGGAGATCAGGTGCAGGCGTTTCCAGAGTGCCCAGTCCCAGGTGGTGAGGGTATAAACCACCAGCACCATGCCGGGAATAACTAGACCAATCAGCCCCTTGGACAAAACGGCCAGTGCCATAAGCGACCAGCAGAGCCACATCCAGTTGCGGCGTGCTTTGGCCGAGATGTGGTCACGTTGCGCGAGGATCAGGCTGAACAGGGCGCAACTGAGAATGCTGGAAAGCCCTATGTCCAGTGTATTGAAGTGGCCGCCAATGCTCCACATCGGGCTGCTGGCGAGCAGAATGGCCGAAATCCAGCCGGCAATAACACCGCGTTCGCCGCCCACCAGTTTCCAGGCGGTAAAGCCGGTGGCCAGAATAGCGAAGTAACCGGTAAAGCCAGTCCACAAACGCGATTGCCACTCGCCGACACCAAACAGGGTGTAGGCAATGGCGGTCATCCAGCCTTGTAGCGGGGGTTTTTCAAAGTATTTGTAGCCGTTGTAGCGTGGGGTGATCCAGTCACCGGTGGCGTACATCTCGCGGGCGATTTCGCCGTAGCGGCCTTCATCGGAGGCTAACAGATGGCGGTAATCCAGTACGCCAAACCAGACGAGTGTGAAAAGCGCGGCCAGCACCCACAAAAAACGTCGAGTGTAGAAAGCGGAAAGGAGGGAGGTAAAAGACGTGTTCATGCGCTAGCTTCAATGAGTACGCCGCAGGCAACCTGGCGGCCTTCGGCAAAGAGAATGTTGTAGGTGCGGCATGCCGCCTTGGTATCCATGACTTCCAGGCCAATCTCCTTGGCAATCAGGGGCTTAAGCAGCTCGGGGCTTGGGAAGCGTTGGCGCTCGCCAGATCCGAACAGCACGATTTCCGCGCCCGTATTGGCAAGGCGCTCGAACTGGCTGGCATCCAGACCGTCAAAGCCGTTGGGCGCCCAATCAGTGATGATGTCATGCCCGCATACTAGCACAGACCCTTCGTAACGTGTTCCGTTAACGGAAACGTAGCCCGGACCATGGCTGCTAAAGGCAAGCAGCCCAGCATTATGTGCGAGGTGTAGTTTCATGGAAAGGCGGAAAAAGTAGTAGGATGACCTATTTTCACCGATAATTAGCGACTCGTCTCGACCACTGACCGACCATGAAGCCCATTACCAAATCTTCCAAGCTTGCCAACGTGTGCTACGACATTCGTGGACCCGTGCTGGCGGCTGCCAAGAAGATGGAAGAAGAGGGTCATCGCATCATCAAGCTGAACATCGGTAACCCGCTGCCGTTTGGTTTTGAAGCGCCGGAAGAAATTGTGGTCGATGTGATCCGCAATATGCGTGATGCATCGGGCTATACAGATTCATTAGGCTTATTTGCACCGCGTAAGTCGATCATGCATTACTGCCAGGAAAAGGGCATCAAGGGCATTACCGTTGATGATGTTTTCCTGGGTAATGGCGTTTCCGAGTTGATCGTGATGGCCATGCAAGGGTTGCTGAATAATGGCGACCAGGTACTGATTCCGATGCCGGATTATCCGCTGTGGACGGCGGCTGTGAGCCTGTCTGGCGGCGAGCCGGTGCATTACCTCTGTGATGAAGCTGCCGAGTGGTATCCGGATCTGAACGATATCCGCAGCAAGATCACCAGCAATACCAAAGCCATTGTTGTCATTAACCCAAATAACCCGACGGGTGCGCTTTACCCGAAGGAAATTCTGGAAGGCATTCTGCAGATCGCTCGTGAACATGGCTTGATCGTGTTTGCCGATGAGATTTACGACAAGGTGCTGTACGACGGCAACCAGCATACGTCGATCGCCAGCCTGGCCGATGATGTGCTGTGTATCACCATGAATGGCCTTTCCAAGAACTACCGCGCCTGCGGCTATCGTTCCGGCTGGATGATCGTGTCCGGTGATAAGCGCCACGCCAAAGATTACATTGAAGGCCTGAATATGCTGGCCTCCATGCGCCTCTGCGCCAATGTGCCCGGGCAGATGGCGATTCAGACAGCGCTGGGCGGTTATCAGAGCATCAATGACCTGGTCAGCCCGAATGGCCGTTTAACGCGTCAGCGTGATCTGGCCTGGAAGATGCTGACGGAAATTCCGGGTGTGACCTGTGTCAAACCCAAGGGTGCGATGTACCTGTTCCCGAAGCTGGATCCGAAGATGTACCCGATCAAGGATGATGAGCAGTTCATGCTGGAATTGCTCAAGGAAGAGAAGATTCTGCTAGTGCAGGGTACCGGTTTTAATTGGCCATCGACCGACCACTTCCGCGTTGTGATTCTGCCGCACGAAAATGATCTGACCGAAGCTATTGGTCGCCTTGCCCGCTTCCTCGAAGCGTATCGCCACCGCGCCGCGCGCGCTTAATTTATTTGTTGTCACTGAAACATTAAGGAAAACGCCATGAAACTCAATCCGATGCGTGTAGGTCTTTTGGGAATCGGTACCGTCGGTGGCGGCACGTATAACGTGCTGACCCGCAATGCCGAAGAAATTACCCGTCGTGCCGGTCGTCCGATTGAAATTACCGTGGTCGCCGACAAAGACGTCACGCGCGCCAAAGAGCTCACCGGTGGCAAAGCCCAGGTGACGGATGATGCGTTTGCCGTGGTGAACGATCCGAATGTAGATATCGTGATTGAACTGATCGGTGGTTACGGTGTGGCAAAGGAGCTGGTGCTCAAGGCCATCGAAAATGGCAAGCACGTGATTACTGCCAACAAGGCGCTGCTCGCCGTACATGGCACCGAGATTTTTGCCAAGGCTCAGGAAAAGGGCGTGATGGTGGCTTTCGAAGCCGCTGTCGCCGGTGGTATCCCGATCATCAAGGCCGTGCGCGAAGGCCTGTCGGCCAACCGCATCCAGTGGGTTGCCGGCATCATCAATGGCACCACCAACTTCATTCTGTCGGAAATGCGTGACAAGGGTCTAGCCTTTGCTGATGTGCTGAAAGAAGCCCAGCGTCTGGGCTATGCCGAAGCCGATCCGACCTTCGACGTTGAAGGCGTTGATGCCGCCCACAAGATCACGCTGTTGTCGTCACTGGCATTCGGTATTCCGGTTCAATTCGATAAAGCTCACATCGAAGGTATTTCGAAGCTGGATGCCGTGGATATCAAATACGCTGAACAACTTGGCTACCGCATCAAGCTGCTGGGCATCACCCGTCGTCGTGACAATGGGATTGAACTGCGCGTTCACCCAACGTTGGTGCCGGCCAAGCGCCTGATCGCCAATGTAGAAGGCGCCATGAACGCAGTGCTGGTTCAGGCCGATGCGGTGGGTTCGACGCTGTACTACGGCAAGGGCGCTGGCGCTGAGCCAACCGCTTCGGCAGTGATTGCCGACGTGGTAGATGTCACCCGTCTGTCGACCGCCGATCCGGAAAACCGCGTGCCACACCTGGCATTCCAGCCGGATGCACTGGCCAATCTGCCGATTCTGCCGATTGGCGAAGTGGAGTGCGGTAACTACCTGCGCTTGCAAGTGGCCGACCAGCTAGGTGTGCTGGCTGAAATCACCCGCATTCTGGCTGATCGCAATATCTCGATCGATGCGCTGCTGCAGCGTGAGCCGGAAGAAGGCGAACAACAAACGGACCTCATCATTCTGACCCACGTTTGCCGTGAGCAGGATGTATTGAACGCCATGGACGTGATCGGCAAGCTGCCGGTGGTGAAGGGTGCGGTTACACGCCTGCGTCTGGAAAACCTGCAGTAATCGGAGCGAGCATGCGTTATATCTCCACGCGCGGCCAATCGCCGGCTCAGGGTTTCTGCGACATTCTGCTGGGTGGTCTGGCGCCGGATGGTGGTTTGTATCTGCCAGAAAGCTATCCGCAAATTACGCGTGCCGAGCTGGATGCCTGGCGCGGTCTGTCGTATGCCGATCTGACCTATGAGATTTTGAGCAAGTTCATCACCGATATCCCGACGGCTGATCTGAAGGCGATTTGCCAGAAGACCTATACCCCAGCGGTGTATTGCTATACACGTGATGGCAGTAACGCCAACGATATTACGCCGATCACCTGGTTGAATCAGAACCGTCTGGGGCTGCAGGAATTGTCGAACGGCCCAACGCTGGCCTTTAAAGACATGGCCATGCAGTTGCTCGGCAATCTGTTCGAGTATGTGCTAAAGCAGCGTGGCGAAAGCATTAATATTCTGGGTGCGACGTCGGGTGATACCGGTTCGGCCGCCGAATACGCCATGCGTGGCAAAGACAGCGTAACAGTCTTCATGCTGTCGCCAGACGGCAAGATGTCAGCCTTCCAGCGTGCGCAGATGTATTCGCTGCAAGATAAGAACATCTATAACTTGGCGGTGCGAGGCATGTTTGATGATGCGCAAGACATCGTCAAAGCTGTTTCGAACGATGCCGAATTCAAGGCTAAGTACCGTATCGGTGCCGTGAACTCGATCAACTGGGCACGCGTTGCCGCCCAGATCGTGTATTACTTCCAGGGGTATTTCCTGGCGACACAGCACAATGACCAGCAGGTAGCCTTCTGTGTGCCATCGGGTAACTTCGGCAATATCTGCGCGGGTCATATTGCTCGCCAGATGGGTCTGCCGATTGCCAAGCTGATTCTGGCGACAAACGAAAACAATGTGCTCGACGAGTTTTTCCGTACGGGTGTGTATCGTCCGCGTGCGACGGCTGAAACCTATGTGACTTCCAGCCCATCAATGGATATCTCGAAGGCTTCAAACTTCGAACGCTTCATCTTCGATCTGGTCGGTCGTGATCCGGCCAAGGTGCGCGAGCTTTGGGCCAAGGCCGATGCTGGCGGTGCCTTTGATCTGACTGGTACGCCGTACTGGGCCGAGATTGCCCAGTATGGTTTTGCATCAGGTGCCAGTTCGCGTGCCGATCGTCTGACGATCATCCGCCAGGTCTGGGAGCAGTATCAGGTAATGATTGATACGCATACGGCCGATGGTGTGAAGGTGGCTCAGGAGCAAATTAAACAGCTGCCAGAAGGTGTTGCCATACTGGTGCTTGAAACTGCGCAGCCGGCAAAATTTGCTGAGACGATTCAGGAAGCGATCGGTCAATTGCCGCAGCTGCCGAAGGGTCTGGAGCATCTGGAAAATCTGCCTCAACGGGTCGAGGTGATTGATCCGGACGTGAACGTGGTGAAGGCGTTCATACAGCAGCATGTGACTACCTAAAAGTTAACAGGCACAAAAAACCGGCAGTTGGATCAGATCCGCTGCCGGTTTTGTTTTGTGGATACCGCTTAGTTGACAGCCAGGTAGGCGTCGGCCGTCAGCAGACCTTCGTATTCGGACACATTGCTTGGCTGAATCTTGAACAGCTAGGCGCTATAGGCATCTTCGTTAATGCTTTCGGGTGCATCAGCGGCTGCGTCGTTGATGGCAATAATCTTGCCGCTCATGGGCGCAAATACGTCCGAGGCTGTTTTGACAGACTCCACGACGGCGACTTGTTGATTGGCAGTGACGTCACTACTACCCACTTCGGGTAGTTGAATGAAGACCAGGTCGCCCAATGTTTCCTGAGCGTGATCGGTAATGCCCACGGTGATGGTGCCATCACTTTCAGGCAGCGCCCATCGGTGTTCGGCGGAGTATTTACGATCGTTTGGGGCTTGCGACATTCTGTTTCCTTAAGCGAGATCTTTGAAGCGCATCGACAGGTCGATTGCGCGGACATCTTTGGTGAGGCCACCGATGGAGATGCGGTCCACGCCGGTTTCGGCGATGGCGCGTATGGTATCCAGACTCACGCCACCGGAGGCTTCGAGTTTGGCATGGGTGTTGGTTTTGCTGGCCCAGGCATCACGATGGGCCACGCCTTCACGCATCATGGCCAGATTGAAATTATCGAGCAGCAGAAAATCGGCGCCGGCAGCGAGTGCTTCGTCAACTTCGGCAATCGATTCGACTTCTACCTGAATAAAGCGGCAGCGGTCTTGGTGTTGTTTGGCAACGGCCTGAGCGGCTTTGACGGCAGGTGTAATGCCGCCTGCGGCCAGAATGTGATTCTCTTTAATCAGGGTGGCATCCCACAGCGCGAGGCGATGGTTGCCGCCACCACCAACGCGTACGGCGTATTTCTGGGCGAATCGCAGGCCGGGAATGGTTTTACGGGTATCGACGATCTGGGCTTTGGTGCCTTTGATGGTGTCTACAAAGGTCGCTGCACGTGTGGCGACGCCGGATAGCAGCTGTAGAAAGTTCAGCGCAGCCCGTTCGCCGGAGAGTAGGGCACGTGATGCGCCTTGCAGTTCGCAGAGCAGGGTGTCGGGGCCAACGTGATCGCCTTCTTTGACATGCCAGGTAATTTTGATGTCAGGATCGATTTCGGCAAAGCAGCGGTTGAACCAGTCGATGCCGCAAACGACGGCAGGTTCACGCACGATCACTGTGGCGATGCTGTGGTTGCCTGCAGGTACCAGCTCTGCAGTAAGGTCACCGGCACCGATATCTTCAATGAGCGCCGCGCACACATTGGCGGCGATCTCGGCATCAAGGTCTAGCGGAAATCCAACGCGCGTTGTGTGATGAGTCATGGTGTCAGATCAGTGAGTTCAATAAGGTACGGGCAGCCAGAATGACTTCGCTGGCGGTGAGGCCTAATGGGCCTTCGCCCGACTCAACACAGACATCGCCTGCGGCGCCATGTAGCCACACGGCAGCGCACAGTGCCTGTTCGGGTGCCATGCCTTGTGCCAGTAAGGCCGAGGTAATGCCGGTCAGCACATCGCCCATGCCAGCCATAGCCATGCCGGGGTTACCGGTCGTGTTGATCCACCAGCGTCCGTCGGGTGTGGCGATGATGCTGCCACAGCCTTTGAGGACAACCGTCGCATGGTATCGCACAGCTATTTTTTTTGCTGCATGAATTCGATCTGCTTCGACGGTCGGAATGTCGGTGTTCAGCAGTGCAGCAGCCTCACCGGGGTGCGGTGTCAGCAGGGTGGGTGCATGGCGTTCCGTCACTGCGTTAATCAGGTCGGGGAGTAATACCAGCGCATCGGCATCCAGTACGAGCGGCCCTTCAAAATCCAGGGTGCTAGCGAGAACCGCTCGGGATACGTCTGTTCGGCCTAGACCAGGCCCGACACCCAATGCCGTGAGGGGTGCATCACGTAAGCTTGCCGGATTACTGAACATGATTTCCGGTTGCATCGGGTCCAGCGTTGGGGCACCGCTTTGGGTATTCCCCAGGGCTGCGGCATAAACGCGGCCGGCACCGCTATGCAAGGCACTGCGGGCGGCAAGAATCAGGGCGCCGGCCATCGATGGGGAACCGCCCAGTAACCCGGCACTGCCGACGTCGCCTTTGTTGGCATTCAGGGCGCGTTGCGGCAAATCATCGGCCCAGAGATCCGGATCGTTCAGGTTGCCCGCATCATCGAGCGCCGATGACAGCAATGCTTGATCGATGTTCAGGTCGCAGACTTGTACGTTACCGCTGTGATCCGGGCCATCGCCGGTGAATAGGCCGGGTTTGTTGGCAATAAAGGTGAGTGTATGCGTGGCCGTAATGCTGAGCTCTTGAGCAGCGCCGGTGTCGCTATTCAGGCCAGAGGCAATGTCGAGTGCCAGTAGGGGAATATCGTCCAGCAGGCTGAGCGTGTTGGCTGTTTCAACCCATGCGGCATAGGGTGCGCTAATCGGTTGATTGAGACCAATGCCGAATAGACCATCAATAATCAGGCTAAACCGATAGCCGGTAGTTTCGGGAATCTCCGGATGCAAGACGCCGCCCGCTGCAATAAAGGCCACGTGGGCGGCTTTTGCGTCTGCCGGGGTGCTGTCGTTAGCTGGTAGGCCGACACAGAGGCAGCCGTAGCCTAGTGCCATGAGTTCGCGGGCACAAACCAGCGCGTCGCCGCCATTGTTGCCGGGCCCTACCAGAACCAGAATCGGGTCTGGCCGGTCACCGGTGAGTTCGCGCACCCATTGGGCTGCAGCCTGACCAGCACGTGCCATCAGCGATATGCCAGGGTTTTGAGCCTGAAACGTGCCCTCAACGGCGCGTAGCCCACGAATCGTGAGCAAATGGCTGCGCGTAGCGCTAGAAATCGATGCAAAAGAGCGTAATTGGGCTGAATCCACGGTTTTGCCGCCGGTCAGTGATAAAGCCTTATTTTATCCTGCCGCAGGGGGCTCTCCGCTATAATTCAACCTTCTTTTTAGTCTCTCTGGTGATGCGTTGGCGGCCTGGTAGTTCGGGTTAATTTTCAGCGTTAGCCGGTTATCTGGGTCTTGCTCATGTCGTCTGTGATTGCTCTGCGTGGTGCTGCTGCACTTTCCGAATTCCGTACGCAACGTTTGCTGGAAAAATTGAAAACGGCCTGGCCGGCAATTAACGGGATCGAGAGTAACTACCTCTATCTGGTTGAGCTCTCAGCGCCGCTCGATGCGGCAGAAACCGAACGACTCAATGCGGTGCTGGAAGCAACCGGTGCTGCAGAGGATCTGGCCGGTGCCTTTATCGTGGCGCCACGTCTGGGGACGATTTCTCCGTGGTCATCCAAGGCGACCGATATCCTACGTCATTGCGGCCTGGGGAACGTCGTCCGCGTTGAACGTGTCATCCGATTCCAGCCATTAGCTGGCAAGAAAATACCTTCAGCCGCTGAGCGTGCTCCACTCACGGCGCTATTGCATGACCGCATGATCGAGATGGTGCTTGATAACGCACAAGCCGCCCATGCACTGTTTGACCATGTGGCTCCGCGACCACTGGCAACCGTAGACATCGTTTCCGGGGGGCGCCCGGCATTGGAAGCGGCTAATCGCGATATGGGTCTGGCATTGTCAGACGATGAAGTTGAATATCTCATGAACATTTTCACCGAAGCCGGTCGCAACCCGACCGATGTCGAGTTAATGATGTTTGCGCAGGCCAACTCGGAGCACTGCCGCCACAAGATTTTTAATGCCGACTGGATTATCGATGGCGTAGCGGAAGCGAAGTCGCTGTTCGGGATGATTCGCGATACGCATAACAAAACGCCGCAAGGCACCATCGTTGCCTATTCGGATAACGCCGCCATTATGGAAGGCGCCGACGTAGAACGCTTCTACCCGAAAGCTGATGGTGCCTACGCATTTAGTAACGAACTGACGCACTACCTGGCTAAGGTAGAAACACATAACCACCCAACGGCGATTTCGCCGTTCCCGGGCGCCGCCACGGGTTCCGGGGGTGAGATTCGTGACGAAGGCGCCACCGGTCGTGGCTCTAAACCGAAAGCAGGCCTTTGTGGTTTTACGGTTTCGAATCTCAATCTGCCAGATGCCAAGCAGCCGTGGGAGCGTCCGGCCAGCAAACCGGACCGTATCGCCAGCGCGCTGGACATCATGATTGAAGGCCCGATCGGAGCTGCGGCGTTTAATAATGAATTTGGTCGCCCGAACCTGGCCGGTTATTTCCGTACCTATGAGCAAGTGGTTGGGGATACCGTGCATGGCTATCATAAGCCGATCATGATTGTGGGCGGTGTCGGTTCCATTCAGGCTGGCCAGTCTTTCAAGCAGGAAAGTTTCGAGCCGGGTACGCTCTTCGTGCAACTGGGTGGCCCGGGCATGCTGATTGGCCTAGGCGGTGGTGCTGCGTCCTCGATGGCATCGGGTAGCAACCAGGCTGATTTGGATTTTGCCTCGGTACAACGTGGCAATCCGGAAATTGAACGCCGTGCACAGGAAGTGATTGATCGCTGCTGGCAGATGGGTGCGGATAATCCGATTCTGTCGGCACACGATGTCGGCGCCGGTGGCCTCTCGAATGCCATGCCGGAGCTGGCGCATTCGGGTGGTGTGGGTGCACGTTTCGAGCTGCGTGCCATTCAGAGTGAAGATCCGGGTATGAGCCCTGCTGAACTGTGGTGTAACGAAGCCCAGGAACGCTATGTGCTGGCCATTGCCGCCAAGGATATCGAACGCTTTGCGGCGCTCTGTGAGCGTGAGCGCTGCCCGTTTGCCGTTGTGGGTACCGCCACGGCTGAAGGCCAGCTGATTGTGAGCGATAGCCTCTTTAACAATCATGCGGTTGATATGTCGATGCATGCGTTGCTGGGTAAACCACCCCGCATGACGCGTGATGTAAGGCACACGCCGGAGCAGGCCGCAGCACTGGATGCCGATGCGATTGAATTGAAAGAGGCCGCTTATCGTGTGATGCGTTTGCCATCAGTTGCTGACAAATCATTCCTCATCACCATCGGTGACCGTAGCGTGGGTGGTTTGACCGCACGCGACCAGATGGTGGGTCCGTGGCAAGTACCCGTTGCTGGTGTGGCTGTAACGGCAATGGGTTACAACACACGCCTCGGCGAAGCCTACGCCATGGGTGAGCGCACACCGGTCGCTGTGCTGGATGCACCGGCTTCGGGCCGTATGGCGGTGGGTGAGGCGTTGACTAATCTGGCTGCCGCGCGTGTGAGTAGCATGGCGGACATCAAGTTGTCTGCTAACTGGATGGCTGCTGCAGGCGCACCGGGTGAAGATGCGCGCCTCTTTGATACGGTCAAGGCTGTTTCCGAATTGTGTCAGGCCATTGATGTCGCTATTCCGGTCGGCAAGGATTCGCTCTCTATGCGTACGCGCTGGGATGAAAACGGTAAGCCGCAAGAAGTGATTTCGCCGCTCTCGCTAATCGTTACAGCCTTTGCCCGTGTGCCAGATATCGCTCAGACGCTGACGCCGGAACTGAATCGCGATGAAGCGGATAGCGAATTGATTCTGATTGACCTGGGTAATGGCAAGAACCGTTTGGGTGGTTCGGCGCTGGCCCAGGTGTTCGATGCGACCGGTGATGATGCGCCGGACGTAGATGATCCACAGCAGCTAAAAGCATTCTATGCAGCAGTGCAATCACTGAATGAAGATGGCCTCTTGCTCGCCTATCACGATCGTTCGGATGGTGGCCTCTTTGCTGCTGCCGCTGAAATGGCCTTTGCTTCACGTTGTGGTGTGACGATCAACGCCGATATCCTCTGCGTTGATTCGATGGATCAGGACGTAGATTACGATAAGAAGCCGGGCATTCTGCAAGGCCATCGTAACGAACGCCTGCTGCGCGTGCTGTTTAGCGAAGAGCTGGGCGCACTGATTCAGGTACGTCGTAGTGATCGCGAAGCGGTGATGGCGCGTCTGCGTACGCATGGTCTGTCACGTTATTCCGAAGTTGTGGGCTACCCGAACCAGACCGACGAGATCCGTGTATCGCATCTGGGCAAAACAGCTTTTGCGGAGCCGCGTGTTGAACTACAGCGTGCCTGGTCGGAAACATCGTTCCGCATCCAGTCACTGCGTGACAACCCGGCCTGTGCACAAGCTGAATACGACCGCATTCTGGATACAAGCGATCGCGGTTTGTTTGCAGCGCTATCGTTCGACCCTGCCGAGAATGTTGCTGCGCCGTTCATTAATAGCGGCGCCCGCCCATCGGTTGCCATTCTGCGTGAGCAGGGTGTTAACGGCCAGGTAGAAATGGCGGCCGCCTTTGATCGTGCCGGTTTTTCCGCGGTGGATGTGCACATGAGCGATCTGCTCACGGGCCGTGTCACGCTGGATAAATTTGCTGGCCTGGCTGCCTGCGGTGGTTTCTCCTACGGTGACGTGCTGGGCGCGGGTCAGGGCTGGGCGCGTACCATCCTGTTTAACGAACGTCTGCGCGAAGGTTTTTCAACCTTCTTCCAACGCGGCGACAGTTTTGCATTGGGCGTTTGTAATGGTTGCCAGATGATGAGCACCTTGCAGGATCTCATCCCGGGTGCCGATCATTGGCCACGTTTTGTGCGTAACCTGAGTGAGCAGTTCGAGGCGCGCCTGGTTATGGCCGAAGTGCCACATTCGCCATCGCTGTTTGTGGCAGGTATGCAGGGTAGCAAGCTGCCGGTAATTGTGTCTCACGGCGAAGGTCGTGCCAAGTTTGCCAAGGCCGACGATCTGGCCAAGGTGCCTGTGGCACTGCGTTACATTGATAGCCAGGGTGCCGCTACCGAGCGCTATCCGTTCAACCCGAATGGTTCGCCACAGGGTGTTGCTGGTGTTACGACGCCAGATGGCCGTTTTACCGTGATGATGCCGCACCCGGAACGCACCTTCCGTACGCTGCAGATGTCATGGTTCCCAGGTAAGTTCAATGAGGTCTGGGGTGAAGATGGCCCATGGCTACGCATGTTCCATAATGCGCGTAAGTCGCTGGGCTGATTGCCAGGCAGCCTAAATAAAAATGGGAGGCCTAGGCCTCCCATTTTGTTTGAGCGTTGATTCAGATTACTGAATCTTGGCGCTCTGGCGTTGCTTAGCGATTTGTTGCTGGAACTCTTGTTCCTGAATCGCTTGAGCCAGTTGACCCTTCACCTGGTCAAATGGTGGTGGGGTCAGTGGGCGACGATCTTCAACCAGAATGACGTGCCAGCCAAAGTCAGACTTCACGGGTTCGGTCGTGTACTTGCCCTTGCCCAGTTTGGTCATGGCATCGCCGAAAGGCTTAACAAAGTTGCTTGGTGCAGCCCAGCCCAGATCACCACCATTGTCTTTAGAGCCTGGATCGATCGAGTTCTGCTTGGCCAGCGATTCAAAGTTATCGCCGGAATTCAGTTTGCCGATCACGTCTTTAGCTTGAGCTTCGCTGGGCACCAGAATGTGACGGGTCTTGAATTCTTCTTTGCCCATGCCTGCATTGATCTGCGTGTAGGCTTGCTTCAGCTGGGCATCCGAAACGGGGTGCTTCTGTGCAAAGCTGGCCATGTAGGCGCGGATCAGAACATTTTGTTCGGCCAGTTTCATGGCAGCCTGGATGTCCGCCTGAGAACCGATACCGGCTTTCTTGGCGTCTTGCAGAATCAGTTCGCGCTGGATCAGTTCTTCACGAACAGCGTTACGTAGCTCTGGCGTGTCTTTTGCACCTTGTGCGACACGTTCACCCACCAGCAGATTGGCTAGTGATTGTGGAATGGCGGTGCCATTTACTGTGGCCACGGCAGCTGGCGCTGCTTGTACGGCGGCTGCCGACAGAATAGAGGCAGCAATCAGGGTGGAAACTAGCGAGGTCTTGCGTAATGCTTTCAAATTCATTTTTATTCCTAGATTCATGTCATACCGCTTGCTTGAAGCGATATCTACTTGAACAGCATAATGGGTGATAGCTTTCTTGGCTAGTCTTTTTATGCTTATTAAGGCCTGCTTAAGGCTTAGGCTGAAAGCACCTTTCTGAAAGGTCTGACGATGACGTTGCCGTAAACGCCCGTCGCAACATAGGGATCAGCTTTAGCCCATGTTTGGGCATTAGCCAGCGAGGCAAACTCGGCAACAATAGCGCTACCCGTAAAACCGGCCGGGCCAGGATCTGGCGAGTCAACGGCAGGGAAAGGGCCGGCCAGTACCAGGCGACCTTCGGCCTGCAGCGCCTGCAGACGAGCCACATGTTCCGGGCGGACAGCGAGCCGTTTTTCCAGCGAATTAGGCGTGTCTTCACCAACGATCAGATAAAGCATTAGTGTGTTCCTTCCTTGGGGAGGTATTTGGCCACATAGAGGCCTTGAGCTAATACAAAGAGCAGCATGAGGCCCATGTCGCCGAAGAGTTTGAAGCTAACCCAGGTATCCGTATCAAAATTGTAGGCAACCGCCAGATTGAGGCCACCCATGATGGCAAAGAAGCCAATCCACAGTGTATTCAGGCGCGACCACATGGCAGCAGGCAGATCGACCTGATGGCCCATCATGGAGCGCACCAGATTCTTATTCATGAACTGGTTGGAGACGAGAAAGACGATGGCAAATAGCCAATACAGAATGGTGGGCTTCCATTTAATGAAGGTTTCATCCTGTAACCAGATGGTGGCACCGCCAAAAACGACAATCAGCCCGAGGCTGACCCATTGCATCGGGTCGACCTTGCGTGTTTTAAGCCAGGTCCAGCCGATCAGCGCCGCAGTCGCAACAATGGCAACCCCTGTGGCAACGTAGATGCCAGAGACCTTGAAGGCAATAAAGAACAGCAGGATGGGTAGGAGGTCAAAAAGGATTTTCATGGGAGAGATTATCGCGGCAGGGAGAGATGTGAGGCAAGCACACTGGCGCTAGCCATAGGGACGTAGGGCAGAATGCCTAGGCAAGGTGCTTTGAGTCGCTCATTCAGTGTCTGGATGTTTTCTGCCGGTGCCTGAAATGCCGGGTCGATCTGGTTACCGATCCATCCGGCAAACTGCAAGCCTTCCTGTTCAATAGCGGCAGCAGTTAGGAGTGCATGGTTAAGGCAGCCCAAACGTAGGCCAACAACCAGAATGACCGGAATATCCAGCTGCCGGATCAGCTCAGGTTGTGTGAGGGTATCGGATAGGGGGTATAGAGTCCGCCCACGCCTTCAACCAGCAGCAGGTCTGTGCGCTCATCCGCCAGGTGAAATGTTTCAATAATGGTCGCTGCGATGATTTCAACACCTGCATGCCGTGCCGCGATATGTGGTGACAGGGGCTCTTTTAGCAACCAAGGGTTTATCGTGCGTTCGGGTAGTGCTACGTTGTTGGCGGCCATAAGGCGGAACGACATCTTCGTTGCGGCCGGTGGCATCTGTACCCGCAGCCACTGGCTTCAGCGCAACAGCACGCAAGCCCTCCAGATCGGCGGCGGCGAGTAGTGCGCAGGTGGCATGAGTTTTACCGATTTCAGTGTCGGTGCCCGTGATGAAGTATGCCTGGCTCATGATGAGTCACTTATGGTTTGCGAGCGCGAATGATGAGTACTTCGTAGCTCAGTGGCAAGCCCTGTTCGGTGCGTAACGATTCGTAGGCATTGATTAGTTGTGCGCGTGACTGACGATTGAATGGGGGCGTTGAATCTGTCGGCAGGTGGTTGGCGCCCACGCCCCGTATAGTCCGTCGTAGTGTTTTGAAGTCCGGATGCCAGGTGGTAATTTGCTGTGCCGTAAATGATTGAATCTCGAGACCGGCTGCGGTAAGTGCGTTACGAATGGTGTCGATTGGCGAACAGCGCAGCAAGTGGTCGTCGGGGTTGATGTCACAGGCATTCAGGCTACGGGCCAATTCGTTGAAGGTGCCATCAACAAGCGTCGCCACAAAGAGATTGCCTTCGGTAGTGAGCACCCGGGCAGCTTCCTGAGCCGCTATGGCGGGGTCGCACCATTGCCAGGCAAGGCTAGAAATATAGGTATTAATGCTACTGGAAGAAATGGGTAACCGGTGTATGTCAGCCTGGATGCCAGGTATGCCGAGCGCTGCAGGTCGTTGACGCAACATGCCCGCGGCAAAATCAAGGGCAAGAAATTGGGCGCTAGGATATGTGCTGTGCAGGTGCTTGAGACAGTAACCTGTGCCGCAACCTGCATCCAGCAGCTTTCCGGAAAAGCCAGCTGCTAACTCAGTGCGCAGAAATTAACTAAGCGTTTGGGCAACTTGATGTTGTAGTGTACCAACCGCATCGTAGGATGTTGCCGCCCGGTTGAAACTTTGCTGAACGTGATTCATAGGCGGCTAGCCAGTATCTCGGCAATCTGATCAGCATGCGTTAACGGCAATGCGTGGCTGGACTGGTCTATGGTGGTGAGCGGGGCGTTGAGGTTATCTGCCAACCACTGTGCAGCAGCTATGGGGACAACGCCATCGACAGCGCCGTGAATCAGCGTGATTGGCGGCAGGTATTCTTGTGATGCGCATGCGCCACGCAAATCGATCGTGCGCAAGAAACGAAGGCCGGAGGCAAGGCGATCAGCATCGGTATCGGCTTGCGTTTGCAAGGTCTCTGCTAATGACCGATTACGAACAGCGGCACTATCGCCATGGCGGATGAGGGAAGAAAAACGTTTGAGAAGCGCTGTTGGAATATCGGTGAGTCACTGATCAAAATCATCGAGTAAGGTTGCGGGTTGGCCGAGTTCCCAATCCGGACGATTCATAAAGCAGGGCGTGCTGCTGATCAGGGTGAGAGACTGTACCCGTTCCGGAAAGCAAAGGGCATAAGCAAGCGCGAGTTCACCACCCAGAGACCAGCCAACGAGATGTGTGGTTTCGGGCAACGTTTCGTATAGGGACTCAATTGCCGTAAGTTGTGAGATGTGGCCGCTTAAGGGTAAGGCGGGCGTTGTTATGGGCGCGGCAATCCCGCGTTGACGGAGTTGCTCCTGGACATCGCTCCAGATGCCGGGCAAAAATTCCCAGCCATGTAATAAAACGATGGGTGTATGTGGGGTCATCGACAGGCACACCCGATGGCATGGATCAGTCCCTGGATGTATGCCGGCGTGTGTGCGGCAGACAAGGAAATTCTCAGGCGCGCCGTCCCTGCAGGAACGGTTGGCGGGCGAATCGCCGGGACCCAGTAGCCTTGGTCAAGAAGATTGCCGGCAATGGTCAGGGTCGTTGCGTTGTCACCAATGACCAATGCCTGAATGCCGGTACGAGACGGGAGTAGGGTGTAGGGCAAGTTCAATGCGCCAATCCCAGCACGGAATGCAGCAATGTTGTCGTTTAAACGTTTGCGCAGCGCATCCCCTTGAGTAATGCGCTGTAATGAAGCAAGCAGTGCACTGGCAACCATCGGACTGGCGCCTGTGGTGTAAATATAGCTACGGGCTTTTTGAGTTGGGGTGTTCGGGTAGTTTTGCATCAGCAATGCTGCCTCGGCCTTGCGGGCCTAAGACACCCAGGCCATGCGCATCATCAACGATCAGCCAGGCATCATATTGCAGAGCGAGATCGTATAGAGATTGCAGCGGTGCTTCGTCCCCATCCATGCTGAAGACGCTATCAGTAACAATAAGACGACTAGCGCCCTCAGCGACTGGAGTCGTGGCAAGCTTATGTGCTAGGTCTTCTGCATTGGCATGTTGGTAGCGCACGTGTTAGGCACGTGACCACAAGGCGCCATCGATCAGTGAGGCATGGTTGGTGCGATCAGCAAAAATGACATCATGCCGGTCTGCTAGTGCGGTGAGTACACCCAGGTTAGCGAGAAAGCCTGAAGGAAAAATATCCAGCGTCGCTAATGCGGCGCTGCAGGCGAGCGGATTGCCTGTGTAGGAGTGTGAGTGCAGGAAGCCACGACGCACATCGTCATCCCAGAAGGCCTGATAAATCGAGTTTCGACTCAGCACAACGGAAAGCGGCAGATAACCACCCGTAATGCCTTTGGAGAGGCAGAGCAAATCATGGCGGATGCCAGCCTGTTCATGCGCAAAGAAGCTGCCTGTACGACCAAAGCCAACGGCGATTTCGTCGCAGATCAAATGTGCCTGATATTGATCACACAGCGCACGCACCCGTTGCAGATAACGCGGGTGATGCATGGCCATGCCTGTGGCGCATTGAACCAGTGGTTCGATAATCACGGCAGCAATTTTGCCTTCACGTGCTACGAATAGGTTCTCCAGGGCATCGGCGGCGCGATTAGCAACATTTTCTGCAGTCTCACCTGCTTGTGCCAGTCTGGCATCGGGTGATGGCGCCAGGTGTACATGTTCGTTGCGGATAATCGGTGCGTAAGAATCCCGGAATAGCGCAATGTCAGTGACAGAAAGCGCACCCACGGTTTCACCGTGATAGCTACCTTCCAGACAGACAAATTCCTGCTTCTGGATTTGCCCTGCGTTTTGCCAGGCATGAAAAGACATCTTGAGGGCAATTTCAGTTGCACTAGCACCATCCGAGGCAAAGAAAGCGTGACCCAGTTCGCCATTGGTTTTAGCTGATAGCCGCTCCGCTAATTCAATCGCGGGTTGGTGCGTAAAGCCGGCAAGCATCACGTGTTCCAGCCGGCTCAGTTGTTTTGAGACGGCCGCATTGATACGTGGGTTGCCATGCCCAAACAGATTGATCCACCAGGAGCTGATGGCATCAAGATAGCGTTTGCCTTCAAAATCTTCGAGCCATACGCCTTCGGCACGGGCAACCGGCACCAGCGGTAAGGTCGAGTGGTGCTTCATCTGTGTGCACGGGTGCCATACCGCAGACAGGCTTCGTTGCAGCCAGTCGTTGTTAGCGGTCATATCAGTGCAGCATGCTTGGCTGGGTGGCGATTGATTCGGGCATCTCCAGATGCGCCAGTTCGCCATTGGCATTGGCGTACATCGGAGAACCGCAGTCGTCGCAGTATTCCATCGGGAATCGATGATCGTGGGAGACGATATCCGTTACGCCCAGGGTACGAAGTACCTGTTCAATTTCTGCAGGCATGTCGCCTTGTTCATCTTCAACACCCAGTAATCTGATACTCTTCCAGGCGCTGCGCATAAAAGGGGCCAACCACGGCGCGGAGTTTCTCCGGGGATAGATCGATGGCTTCTGACAAGAAGCGGACGCAGGCCTCAATCGAGTGTGGACGTGAGGTGCGATCAGCGACTGCACACACTGCATGAAATGCTTCTGGCAGCAGCATGGTGATGCGGCAACCGGCAAGAAGAGGTTCGAATATCTTCTGGGTTTGTGCGGACCAGACCTGGGCAATTTCACCACGCTCATTGAGTTGCGATGCGCTATTGGCGGTGCGTGCTTCTTGCCAGCGGAATAGCGCTTCCCCGTGTGGCACCGAAATGGCGGCTATCAGGTAACGGGTGTCTGATAGAAAACGGTTGGTTTCCTCCGTGGCCTGATCATGTAATGAATGGTGCTGGTTTGCCGGTGCTGAGTGATTCGGCTAGGTTACGTGTGAGTTGTGCCAGTTGGATGAATTCACGGGGAATCTGATCGGGACCTACCAGCATGCCCAGGAGTGCGACTTCGGCATGACGGGTGAGTACAGTGCTTTTTAATGCGTCGATGAGTGCGGCTTTATCCTTAGTGGAGAGCACTGGTGCTGGAATAGCGTAGCGGGACCAGGCCAGTAACGGGCAGGCGATCAGGAGCACGTCCCGTGACTCACCTTGCATGGTGATGGTTGTCGATTCAACGGCAGACTCAATGGTGTCCATGAGCGCATCGTGCGCAATAGGCTCACCTTCGCCGAGTCGTGTGAGTACGGTATTGAGCGCCTCGTCATCCCCTGCCGAAAGCAATTGCACGACGAGCGTTTGTAAGCGTGAGTGCCAGTGGGTTCGTTCCATACGGCTACCCGCCTGAGCGAGTCCGGTGGCCAGCCAGTTGAGCTGAGCCATTTCTCGCGACAATCGGGGGCGTGAGCCATAAGGAGGGCGTTTCATACGTGCGTTTTACCAAGCCTGCGTGTTGAAGCGGGTAGCTGGGAAAGAAACAGTTTGGTGCCATAATTTGGCAGCGCCCTGTTTTATGGAATAAATCGATGCTGTTTTTACTGTCTCCTGCCAAATCGCTTGATTTCGAACCTGTTTATGCCGATATTCCGCACACACAACCTCGTTTTCTGGATAAATCGGCGCCGCTGATCGATATTTTGCGGAAACAGTCGCCAGCCCAGATTGCTGAGTTAATGTCGTTGAGCGATAAGCTTTCGGTGCTCAACGTGACGCGTTACGCTGATTGGTCGCCCAAACATGAACAGCCTGAGGCAAAGCAGGCCATTCTGGCATTTAACGGGGATGTCTATGAAGGGCTGGATGCGCCCTCTTTGAACAAGAAGCAACTGACCTATGTGCAGGATCATGTGCGTGTACTGTCTGGTCTCTATGGTGTGCTACGTCCGCTTGATTTGATGCGCCCCTGTCGGTTGGAAATGGGGACCAAACTGGCTAACCCTGCAGGTAAAGATCTTTATGCCTGGTGGCGTGAGAGCAATACGGCAACGGTGGTGGCGGATCTCAAGGCGGCTGGCGGCCCGTTGGTCAACACGGCCTCCGATGAGTATTTCAAATCAGTCGACCGCAAAGCGCTCGAAAAAGCAGGCGTGCCAGTCATTGACTGCGTCTTTGAGGATTTCAAGGACGGTAAGTTCAAGATCATCAGCTTTTATGCCAAACGCGCGCGTGGTTTGTTTGTGCGCGCTGCTGCCGAGGGTGTCTGGAAAACCCCTGCGGATCTGCAAAAATTCGATGTTGAGGGTTATGGTTTTGTACCGGCCGCTTCGACTGAAACTAAATTAGTTTTCCGTCGACGCGTTGCCTGAGTCGTTGTTACCAAACAAATGTATCAGGGCGGCATCGGGCGGCAGGATAGCAAAGGGACATGGGCGTTGACGCGCCTTGGCCCGCTTCAGTACCAGGTTATCCCGGCTGATCAACAGATCGGCTTTGGCGTATTGCGCCAGTTCCAGAAACATCTGGTCATCCGGGTCCCGGCATTTGGGCAGGAGCGGGAGGTCGGCATCGCTCGGCTTTGCCGGAACAATCGTCAGATGCGCTCGATAACGTTGTAACAGATTGTCGCGACTGGCGGCGTCGAGGCGAAACTGGGGGTACCCCGTGACTCTTTCCAGCTCGAGCAGCGTATGTTCGTTCGCCAGGCAGATTACGTGGTCACTACTAATCGCTTGCGCCAGTTGGGCCAGCGGTGGCGCCTGAAAATGAAACAGATCCATCACCACGTTCGTATCCAGCACCAATCGGGGTGGTGTCTCTATGACTGAAACTATCGACACGTCAACGCTTTCCATCTGTGAACGCTGTGGTGCTTGCTGCGCGGCGTATCGCGTGGACTTTCATCCTGCGGAACTGGCCAAGACTGCGCAGAGCAGTGGTGTTCCACCAGAGATGACTATCGTGCTCACACCCAAGCTCATGCGCATGAAAGGTACCGATGAGACATCCTCGCGTTGTGTGGCTTTGACCGGAGAGATCGGGCAGCAGGTGGGCTGCAGTATTTATGCCGATAGGCCTTCCACTTGCCATGAGTTTAATCCCTGGGCCGCGTTGGGTATTGTGGATGACGCCTGTAATCGGGCGCGGCAACGCCATGGTTTGCCGCCGATTGTTTAAAGTCTGGCGCAAAAGTAATTGCAAGGTTCAGACCAGCGTGAGCAGATCGGCGTAGGCTTTTTCGAACTGAGCCAGGCCGGCCGTTTGCAGTTCTTGTCCAATTTGCTCCAGATCTATGCCTAAGCCATGAATGGCAACGAGTTGTTCATGCGCTGCGGCAACATCTTCATCCAGTGACTGAGTGGCAATGCCATGGTCACGGAAAGCCACCAGGGTGGCGTCGGGTACGGTGTTCACCGTGTGCGGGCCAATGAGTGCTTTAACGTAAAGCGTGTCGCGATAGTCTGGATTTTTAACCGAAGTGGATGCCCAGAGCAGCCATTGCGGTTTGGCGCCCAGTGACCTGAGGTCGGCCTGTGCACCTGACTGTAGCGCTTGCCAGTCCTGATAAGCGGTTTTGCACAGGGCAATAGCCGTTTTTCCTTGCAAGAATGCGGGTAGTTTTGGCTTCAGGGTGCTGTCGGTGCGACTGACAAAGAAACTGGCCACCGAGGCCACATCACCGATACGCTCAGGTGCGCCCTGTTGCTGGCAATAGGCGACCCAGCGGCGTAAGCCAGCTTCGTGCGCTGCCTGAACAGCCTCAAGCTGCTCAAACGAAAAAATGAGCGTCACATTCACGTTAATGCCCTGGGCAATCACTTCAGTGATTGCGGCGCAGCCGGCTTGCGTGGCCGGGATTTTGATCATGGCATTGGGTCGGTTAATCGTGTGCCACAAACGTACTGCGGCAGCTTTGGTGCCCGCTGCATCGTGTGCCAGAGTGGGCGATACTTCGAAACTGACATAGCCTTGTTCGCCACCGGTTTGCTGCCAGAGTGGTAGGAACAGGTCGCAAGCGGCCTGGATGTCAGGCAGAACAACATTTTCAAAACGGATCTCAGGGTTGTTCTCGGTGGCACGCGCGGCGGTAATGGCCGGTTGATACGCCGAATCTTTGCTCAGCGCCTGATGAAAGATGGCCGGATTCGAGGTGAGGCCAGCCACTGCATCGTTATTAATCCAGTTGGCCAGAGTGCCGCTTTCAATCAATTGGCGGGATAGTGTGTCCAACCAGACCTGCTGACCTAATTGTGCAACCGCAGCAATGCGACTCTGGGAAATAGGGGCTTGATGCGTTGATTGGGTCATGGCAGTCTAATGGTCAGCTTCGTGTAAGGGTACAGGCGTAATTATGGCGTCTGATCTGAAAAAACCATCGCCAATTGAGTTTAGCGATGACGAACAGCCTGACACCATTCAGGATGCGGTAGGAAGTTTTATCATAAAAACAGATGCAGTCGTTACTGCATGATGACAAGTAAGCCAGAGGGGGCTGAGGAACTATGGGCAAGTATCAGGATTTTCACAAGCGTTCCATCGAAAACCGTGACGACTTCTGGGCCGAGCAGGCACAGCTGGTCGAGTGGAAGGAACCCTTTACCCAGAGGTTTGCGACTTTTCGCGTCCGCCATTCGTTAAATGGTTTGTAAACTGTAAGACCAACCTCTGCTACAACGCAGTCGATCGTCATGCAGCCGAGCGTCCAAACGATAAAGCGCTGATCTATATTTCGACTGAAACAGACGAAGAGCGTGTATACACCTGGGCTGAGCTGCAGCGTGAAGTCGAGCGTATGGCCGCCATCCTGCAAAGCCAGGATGTTAAAGAGGGTGACCTGCCGATGATTCCGGAAGCGATCTTCGCCATGCTGGCGACAGTACGTATCGGTGCGATTCACTCGGTGGTGTTCGGTGGCTTTGCCGCCGGTTCGCTGGCCACCCGCATCGATGATGCCAAGCCAAAGGTCATGGTGACAGCCGATGCCGGTATGCGTAATGGGAAACCTGTCCCTTACAAGCACCTGGTGGCGAATCGCTAAGCCTGGCGGAGTTCCCGCCCGCTAAAGTGATCATCGTTGACCGTGGCCTGGATAAGGGCTTCCCACGTGTTGATGGCCGTGATGTGGATTACGCCACGCTGCGTGCCCAGCATATGGATGCTTAAGTTCCTTGCGTCTGGGTTGAGTCGTCGCATCCATCGTACATCCTGTATACCTCGGGTACGACCGGTAAGCCGAAGGGCGTGCAGCGTGTGATACCGGTGGCTATCTGGTGGCGCTGGCAGCTTCTATGAAGCACATCTATCAGGGTGGCAAGGGTGAAACCTTCTTCTCGACCTCGGGCATCGGCTGGGTCGTGGGTCACTCGTGCATCGTTTACGGCCCGCTGATCGGCGGCATGGCGACCGTTGTTTATGAAGGTACGTCGCTGCGTCCTGATCCAGCCATCTGGTGGCAGATTGTTGAAAAATACAAAGTCAACGTGATGTTCTCGGCGCCAACAGCTGCACGTGTTCTGAAGAAGCAGGATACTGCTTACATGAAGAAACATGACCTCTCCAGCCTGAAGCATATCTTCATGGCTGGCGAGCCGCTGGATGAACCGACACACGAATGGTTCATGTCGGAACTGAACAAGCCGGTGATCGATAACTACTGGCAGACTGAAACCGGTTGGCCGATGATTGCCGCCGTACCAGGCGTCGAAAAGACACCGATCAAGTACGGTTCGCCTTCGTTCCCGGTTTACGGTTACGACCTGCGTATCTTCCGCGAAGATGGTACGGAGTGCGGTCCGAACGAGAAGGGTATTGCTGCTGTTATGCCTCCAATGCCACCTGGCTGGCTGTCGACCGTGTGGGGTCAGGACGAGCGTTTCGTTAGTACCTACTTCAGCCTGTTCAAAGAACCTCTGGTCTACTCGTCGTATGACTGGGCGATCAAGGATGAAAACGGTTACTTCACCATTCTGGGTCGTACCGATGACGTGATCAACGTTGCCGGCCATCGCCTGGGCACCCGCGAAATCGAAGAAGCGGTCTAGAACTGCCGAAGTGGCTGTGATCGGTGTCGAAGATAAGCTCAAGGGGCAGGTGCCAATCGCCTTCGCCGTGGTTAAGGATGCGGGTGTGGTCGATACAGCTGAGAAGGTCAAGGCGCTGGAGAAAGAAGTGATGGGTACGGTAGACGGTATTCTGGGTGCGATTGCACGTCCGGGCCGCGTTTACTTTGTGACCGCACTGTCAAAGACCCGTTCGGGCAAGATGTTGCGTCATTCGCTGCAAGCATTGGCCGAAGGCCGTGATCCAGGCGATCTGACCACCATCGACGATCCGTCGACCATCGAAAACATCAAGAAGATGGTTGCTGTAGCGTGAATCCTATGAATCTTGTCAATTATTGCAGACTCAACCTGTGCCTTATGGTTTGCGTTTCCTACACGCAGCCACTTATGGTGCATGCTGATGAGGCTGGGAGTGGTGATGCGATGACGTCTACCGCTAAGGTCGCGCAGAAGATTCAGGCCAAAATTGTGCCCATGGTTCAGCTACCAATGTCCTATAACTACAATCAGAATCGTGAACTTAATCAAAGCTACATGCAAGGTCAGTTTCAACTCGGCCCGATGCTGCCGATCATGCTTGGTGTGGACGCAGGGTTTATTCTCAACCCGATGTTTACGGACAACATCAATCGCCAGAACCAGCAGACGAGCAATCAGGCCACATCATTGCAATTGGCGACATATCTCGCCACCCAGATCAGGGATTTTTTATACAGGGTGGGGCCGTTTATTCAAATACCGACCGCTAACCCGAGCAATGGTTCTCAGCAAACCGGCCTGGGAGTTTCCTACGGATTGCTGTATCAACCCAAGCACTGGGTTGTTGGAGCGATAGCGTATAACGCTTGGGGTTGTGGGCAACAATGTATCTGCCGGAACAGCAAACGTTTATTACGTTAATCCCACCATTTCATACACAACCGATAATGCTTGGACGGTTAATCTGCAGAGCTGGATTAATGGTAACCCTGCTGCCGGCCATAGTAACAATACCAATCAGTTGATGCTAAGCGGTGGCAAAACTTTTAAAACAGGCAAGATGCACTGGCAGTGGTTGCTTGGTCCAAGCTATATGGTTACGAATACGCCGACTAGCCCGCAGGGATGGGGCGGCTATTTTAGTCTGACTTTGGCTTTTCCTGAAAACCAGTAATATTTTTAAAACTGACTAATCCGAGAGGACACGCAATGAAACGAATGGTATTGATGAAGTATTTGATGGCTGGGGTTATAGCTGCCACGTCTATTTCCAATGCGGCCGCATGTACTTTACTGCTGTATACGGATGCTAAAGGGCGCGCATATACAGGGAGAACCGTGGAGTTTGTGGGTGAAACGCCAAATCGGTTGACCTATTATCCAATGGGTACTCGGTTTGAATCTGTTATGCCCGATGGTAAACAATGAGCAACATTTAACAGTAAGTGCGCTATTTTTGCAGTGACAGTCTTTGGCATCTTGCCGACTCAGAAGCAGGATTCATTTCATGAAGCAATGAATGACCAAGGTTTGACATTCACGACCAATTCACTCGGTGGCAATATTTCTCCGAATGTCACTCAGGTTCCGCAAGGCAAGATACTTTCTGCTGTGGACCTAGGGGCTTGGGCTCTGGGCAACTTCCAGACGGTGGCATAAGTCAAACAGGCGTTTGAAAACAAAGAGGTCGAAGTTTGGCTGCCCAACATCCCATTTCTGGGGGCGGGTGACACCCCGCTCCATTTCGGTCTTTTTGATCGATCAGGGGCTGGTATCGTGATTGAATGGACAACAGGCAAGACGACGGTTTACGACAACCCCGTAGGCGTTATGACTAATAACCCACCGTTCCCCCTGGCATCTGCAAAATATGAGTAACTATGCGTATTTGACCAACGTTGATAAGAACAGTGGGAAATTCAACAATCTGAGCGTTAGTGCTTTTGACAGTGGGGGCAATCTGGCAAATTTGCCAAGTGCACAGACATCGCCAGGTAGATTTGTAAAGGCGGCCTATTACGCCACGTATGTAGAAAAGGCCAAAACTCCAGATCAGGCAATCCTCAACTTGAGCCACGTGATGAATAATTTTGATCGGCCAAAAAATATCTCGATTGATCTTCCTAATGATATGCCTGGCGGTGAACGCACCATGACAGCGCCAAAAAATCAGAAATCATCCTCCGAAGTGACGAGCTGGACTGTGCTGCGCGATCTGTCGCAAAATCATTTCTACATTAGAACGATCAATAGCCTTAATTTTTCCAGGTTCGATATCAACAAACTGAGTGCTTTGAAAGAAACAAAAGTCATATCCATGAAGGCGCTTAACGCAAATACTGCCCTTGATGGTACGGACCTGTTCTTAAAGTAAAGATTGTGTACTTAGTGCTTTTCAGAAGTCCCTTAATGGGGCTTCTGACTTTTGTTTGTCGTGACCGGATATGTCGTCGATGATTTTGCTAAAAGCCCCAAGCATTGAGATTAAAGCAGAGGTGGCGATCGCAAAAGAAAATAGCCCAGATATGGCTATGTAGAGCGCTAATGCCCGCCAACCATGGGGCAGGATGTCGGAATAGATGCCCAATGTTGTGTAGCAACTGCCTGCAAAAAGCATGGCCATCGTTGGGTCGGTAATGAGTCCTTCCAGGTAGATGAATGCTGCCCAGGCCAGGATGCATACAATCTGAACAAGGCAAGATCATTAAGACTGCCACCACAAAGCGCAGAGTGAGCTACATGGTTGCGCTTTGATGATTCGCTGGTCGTGAGCTTCTGAACCAGAACGATATTCTGACGAATAGGAATGTGCTCATCAGGAGGATGAAGGCAAGTAACCCGAAGCCAAAAGATGCGTCTCGAACTAGAGTTTCAAAAAAAGATTGAAGGTTTTGTGAGGTCATTGGCACGTTTAGGGCATAGTGTGTAACGGCATGGGGTGGCCGGTATGCCTATGACTGAGTTTGCCAAGCCCCAACGCATTTAATGCTTCGGGTAGGCGAACTGGATTCATGGTGGGCATCAGTTTGATACCACCGGTAGATTCGCAGAGGTGGTCGGCACCCGATACTTTGCAAGCCTGGCGTGCAACAGCATCGGCAACGCCAACGAGCTGAGCCTGGTCGCGGATGAGCTGCTTGAGTGTGGGGGTCAGAAAGTCGTAGTGCGTGCATCCGAGCACGACCTGATCAACGCCATGGTCGATGAGTGGCAACAGATGCTGCTTGATGTCTTGAATGATGGCGGGTGAGTTCAGGTTAAGTGCTTCGACTTCGGTTGCCCAACCATGGCATGGAATGATGTGTACGGTCTTGTGAGGGGCGTGGCGGGCTATGAGTTGCGCCAGCCGCTGACTTTTGGCGGTTGCTACGGTGGCGAGAACGGCAATTTTGCCGGTTTGGGTATGCAGTGCCGCCGGTTTGATGCCCGGCTCAACGCCAACAACGGGTATGTTTGGATGAGCGGCTCGCAGAGCCTCAATGGCTTCGGCTGTGGCCGTGTTGCAGGCGACGACCAGCGTGGTGCAGCCTTCATTAATGAGGGCCTGGCCCATGGCCAGCACTCGGGCTCGAATTTGTTCTGGGGTCTTGTTGCCGTAAGGCACGTGAGCCGTATCGGCGGCGTAGATTAGATCTGCCGCCGGGCAGATCTCGGCCAGTGCGCCGAGGACCGACAGCCCACCCAGACCGGAGTCAAAGACGCCGATCACGGGACGAGGGCTGGTCAGCACTCTGGCACGTTCCTGTTAATACGGATTACGACTTAACTGGAATCTTACCGATCTTGACTTGCCATTCTTTCGGGCCGGTCTCGTGTACTGAGGTACCTGACGAATCTACGGCGACGGTGACTGGCATGTCTTCGACAGTGAACTCGTAGATGGCTTCCATGCCCAGATCGGCAAAGCCAACAACCTTGGCTTCCTTAATGGCTTTGGAGACCAGGTACGCAGCACCGCCAACGGCCATGAGATAAGCCGCCTTGTTGTCGCGAATGGCCTCAATGGCGACGGGGCCACGTTCGGCTTTGCCCACCATGGAAATGAGGCCGGTTTTTTCCAGCATCATGCGGGTGAACTTGTCCATTCGGGTAGCCGTTGTTGGGCCTGCAGGTCCAACCACTTCGTCGCGTACCGGATCAACCGGGCCAACGTAGTAGATGACGCGGTTGGTGAAGTCGACCGGCAGCTTCTCGCCACGGGCCAGCATGTCCTGGATGCGTTTGTGAGCAGCGTCACGACTGGTGAGCATCTTGCCGTTGAGCAGCAGGATGTCGCCGGGTTGCCACGAAGCCACTTCTTCTTTGGTCAGCGTGTCGAGGTTGACGCGTTTGGCTTTCTTCACATCCGGTGCCCAGGTGACATCGGGCCAATCTTCAACCTTAGGTGTTGGCAGGTGAGCCGGGCCCGAGCCGTCCAGATGGAAGTGGACGTGGCGGGTAGCGGCACAGTTCGGAATCATGGCTACAGGCAACGAAGCTGCGTGGGTTGGGTAGTCCAGGATTTTGACGTCAAGTACCGTGGTCAAACCGCCCAGGCCTTGGGCGCCAATGCCAAGGGCGTTAACCTTTTCATACAGTTCCAGACGCAGCTCTTCAACGCGGGTCAGGGTATGGCCTTCGGCGGCTTTGGCTTGGAGTTCGTGGATGTCACAGGGTGCCATCAGCGATTCTTTGGCTAGCAGCATGGCTTTTTCTGGCGTGCCACCAATGCCGATGCCCAGGATGCCTGGCGGGCACCAGCCAGCGCCCATGGTCGGTACGGTCTTCAGAACCCAGTCTACGATCGAGTCGGATGGGTTGAGAGCGTAGAACTTGGTCTTGTTTTCTGAACCACCGCCCTTGGCGGCACAGATCACTTCGAGTTCGTCGCCTTCGACGATTTCGTAGTGCACTACAGCTGGGGTATTGTCTTTGGAGTTCTTGCGGGCACCGGCTGGGTCAAGCAGCACCGAAGCGCGCAGGGTGTTATCTGGGTTCAGGTAGGCGCGACGGACGCCTTCGTTGACCATTTCCTGAACGCTCAGGGTGGCATCCCATTTGAGGTTCTGACCGACTTTGAGGAAAACGACGGCGATACCCGTATCCTGACAGATCGGGCGGTGGCCTTCGGCAGCCATGCGCGAGTTGGTCAGAATCTGGGCGATGGCGTCTTTGGCGGCCGGGCTTTCTTCACGCTTGTAGGCTTCACCCAGGGCTTTAATATAGTCCAGCGGGTGGTAATAGCTGATGTACTGAAAGGCATCGGCGATGGACTGGATGAAGTCTTCTTGCTTGATAGCGGTCATGGTGGTTTTCCGGACGACTGTTAATGGTTTGTAAGCGTTGCGCAGCACGTAATTCTGCGCGTTTAGGATTGTAATGAAAAAGGCATTGTTTGGCACGGTTTGATCTTGATCAATAAATGGTGCAATGCTGCACAAAACCCGCATAAATAAAGGCTTTAACGTGTAAACAGGGTGTAAGGCTTAGGTCATTAAATGATCACGTACCCAGCGTACGGTCCGATCTCTGGTAAGCAGAGGCCGGTGCCTAAATGCCGGCCCGAAACGCGCAAACGCTTCGGTGTAACCGGGCAGTATCTAACAATAGCGAGGAGATGCAACATGTCGAAGGTTTATCAACCGTCCGCGGATTTCGTGAAGAATGCAGCTGTGTCGGGCATGGATGGGTACAAAGCTCTGTGTGCCGAAGCAGAACAGGATTATGAAGGTTACTGGGGCAAGCGCGCCAAAGAACTCCTCAGCTGGCAGACGCCGTTTACTAAGACTCTCGACGAGTCGAAGGCACCCACTTACGGCTGGTTTGTTGATGGCAAGCTGAATGCTTCCTATAACTGTCTGGATCGTCAGGTTGAACGTGGCCTGGGCGACAAAGTTGCTCTGATTTTTGAAGCTGATGATGGCCAAGTCACGAAGGTTACCTACAAAGAGCTGCTGGCTCGCGTTTCGAAGATTGCCAATGCGCTGAAGGAACTCGGCGTAGAAAAAGGTGATCGCGTCATTATTTATATGCCAATGACCATTGATGGCATTGCTTCGATGCAGGCTTGTGCCCGTATCGGCGCAACGCACTCCATCGTGTTCGGTGGTTTCTCTGCCCAGTCGCTGCGTGACCGTATTGAAGATGCAGGCGCTAAAGTGCTGATTACCAGTGATGGCCAGTTCCGTGGTGGTAAGTCGTTGCCACTGAAGGTAATTGCCGATGAAGCATTTGGCATGGGTGGTTGTGAGAAGTGTAAGAGCGTTTTGGTATTCAAGCGTACGGGCGCTGACGTTGCGATGACTGCTGGCCGTGATGTTTGGGCTGACGATATCGTTAACAAGCAGTCGGATCAGTGCGAGCCAGTCTGGGTTGAAGCCGAACATCCATTGTTCTTGCTTTATACCTCGGGCTCGACCGGTAAGCCAAAGGGTGTTCAGCACTCGACCGGCGGCTATCTGCTGCACGCCATGCTGACGATGCTTTACACCTTCGATCTGAAGAAGGAAGACATTTTCTGGTGTACGGCTGATATCGGTTGGGTCACTGGCCATACATACATCACCTATGGTCCGTTGGCTTGCGGTGGTACCGAAGTTGTATTCGAAGGTATCCCGACATTCCCTAACGCTGGTCGTTTCTGGGACATGATCCAGAAGCACAAAGTGAGCATTTTCTACACTGCACCAACCGCGATCCGTTCGCTGGTCAAGGCTTCGGATACGGATCCTGCTGTACATCCGAAGAAGTTCGATCTGTCAAGCCTGCGTCTACTGGGTTCGGTGGGTGAGCCGATCAATCCGACGGCTTGGGAGTGGTACTACGAGAACGTGGGTGGCAGCCGCTGCCCGATCGTGGATACTTTCTGGCAGACTGAAACCGGTGGTCACATGATTACCCCAATGCCAGGTGCTACGCCGCTGGTTCCAGGTTCTTGCACACTGCCGTTCCCGGGTATCCAGGCTGCTGTGGTCGATGAAACCGGTGATGAAATGCCTTGGGGTCAGGGCGGCATTCTGGTTATGAAGAAACCATGGCCATCAATGATTCGTATGGTTTGGGGCGATCCAGATCGCTTCAAGAAGTCGTATTTCCCAGAAGATCTGGGTGGCAAGCTGTATCTGGCCGGTGACGGCGCGATCCGTGATGCTGAAAATGGCTACTTCACCATTACCGGTCGTATCGATGACGTGCTGAACGTCTCGGGTCACCGTATGGGCACCATGGAAATTGAATCGGCACTGGTTGCTAACCCACTGGTCGCAGAAGCTGCTGTGGTGGGTCGTCCGGATGATCTAACCGGTGAAGCCATCGTGGCCTTCGTTGTACTGAAGGGCGCTCGCCCAACAGGTGATGATGCCAAGCGTGTTATCAAAGAACTGTCTGACTTTGTTGGTAAGGAAATCGGTCCGATTGCCAAGCCGAAAGACATTCGTTTTGGTGACAACCTGCCGAAGACCCGTTCGGGCAAGATCATGCGCCGTCTGCTTCGCTCGCTGGCTAAGGGTGAAGAAGTTACGCAAGATACGTCGACACTGGAAAACCCGCATATCCTTGAGCAACTCAAGGGCTAATGGCGATTCGGTGTACGGTTGGAAGACCGTACACCGAATTGAAGGGCTACTAAAGATACATGGAGGAGGGTGGCCCCTCACCGGGTTAAAACTCGGGACAAGAGCTGGTCTTAAGAATCAGCCGGCAACTTCGATCTGTCTACAGGCGGGGTTGTACAAACAGAGGAGCCGGCGTGGGTTACTGCGCCGGTTTTTCTTTTTAAGTGTTCGAGAGGAGGGAAGACATGCCCAAAGGGATACAGAAAAGCGTTCCCAAGTTGGCCATAGTTGGCTCGCTCGCTGTGCTTGTGTTTAATTTCCCAATTCTTTCAGTTTATCGTGGTCACATGATGTCAGTGCCGGCCCTTTACGTGGGTTTGTTTGGTGCGTGGTTGCTGATAATTCTTCTGGCACGTTGGGCCGCGGAGCCGTTCACGCCCAAGGCGCCGTATAGTCAAACAGCTCAGGAGCGAAAGAATCTATGGTTGATTCATGGTTGGTCGGTCTGCTGACCTTTGCCTATCTGGGCGCGCTATTCGCTATTGCTCGGTTTGGGGATCGGCGGGCAGACGCCGGTCGATCGGTAATGAGCGCCACGGTCTACGCGTTGGGTATTGTGGTTTATTGCACGTCGTGGACCTTCTACGGTAGCGTCGGACGCGCCACGACAGGAGGCTTCAGCTTTCTGACGATCTATCTGGGGCCGACGATTATGTTCCTGTTCGCGGTGGTCATCCTCAAGATGATCCGCATCAGTAAAACATTACGCCTCACTTCCATTGCGGACTTTATTTCGGCACGCTACGGCAAAAGCCAATTGCTGGCTGGTCTGGTGACGATTATTGCTGTCATAGGCATCATTCCTTATATCGCCCTGCAGCTCAAAGCGATTTCCTACAGTCTGAAGATTCTGTTTCCTGATGACGCGGAAGCGCTGTCCTTTATGCCAGATTCCACTGCAATCATTGCCATCATTCTGGCGGCATTTACGATTGTCTTTGGTACCCGTCATTTGGATGTCACTAAACATCACGAGGGCATGGTTCTGGCGGTGGCCTTTGAATCTCTTTTTAAACTCGTGGCTTTCTTGGCACTAGGAATCTATGTGGTCTGGTTCCTTAACGATGGGTTGGGCGATATATTTTCTCGGGCAGAAGCCATCCCCAAAATCTCGACGCTTTTACAACCCGATTCGGTTAACTACAGCAACTGGTTCTCCCTGACAGTTTTATTAGGGTTGGCGATTCTGATGTTGCCCCGGCAGTTTCAGATTGCGGTCGTTGAAAATGTCGACCCGAATCATATGCGTCGCGCTGTCTGGCTCTTTCCACTCTATCTGTTGCTGATTAATTTGTTCGTGATGCCGATTGCGCTGGCTGGTTTGCTGCATTACCAAGGACAACCCTTTGTGGCGGATACATTGGTGCTGACACTGACACTGCCGCTGGCGCAGGGTAATTCAGCCATGGCGTTGCTGGCATTCCTTGGCGGACTGTCAGCCGTAACCGGCATGGTTATCGTAGAAACGATTGCTCTAGCCACCATGGTCTCTAATGATCTGGTAGTGCTCTTTCTGCTGCGCCGGGATTCCGAGTTTTCTCGTCGAAAAGATGTCAGCGGTTTGATCATGTTGATCCGCCGTCTAACGATTGTGTTTCTGTTGCTGCTTGGTTATCTCTATTTCCGCGGTGCGGGCGAGGCCTATGCGCTGGTATCCATTGGCTTGATTTCCTTCCTGGCGGTAGCGCAGTTTGCGCCGTCACTGTTGGGTGGTATGTACTGGAAAGACGGCAACCGTCAGGGGGCGTTGGCGGGATTGATTTTGGGTTTTGCCGTCTGGCTGTATACGGCATTGCTGCCGTCGTTTGCACGATCGGGCTGGATGGATAGTGGGTTTATTATCGAGGGTCCTTTTGGTATTTCATTGCTGGCGGCTCATGGCTTATTGGGTTTGACTTCTTTAGATCCGATCGCTTACACACTCTTCTGGAGTATGTTCGTCAACGTCGGCGCCTACTTTGCAGTGTCCATCATGACCCGGCAAGATCCGGGTGAGGTTGCAACCGCGAACCAGTTTGTGAATATCAACACCAGCAGTGCATTGACTTCACGTGTCTGGCGCGGAACAGCCTTGGCGGATGCGCTCATCGAGTTGCTGAAGCGATTTCTGGGGCCAAAACAGGCACAAAGCCGGTTGCAGCGTTATGCCAAGAGCCGTGGCCTAGGCAAAGTCAGCAATCTTGAAGCGGATGCTGAATTTGTGGTCTTTTCAGAAACACAGTTGGCAGGCGCCATTGATTCTGCCAGTGCGCACGTGATGATCAGTTCTGTAGTTCAGGAAGAAGAGCTGGGCCTTGATGAGGTGCTGAATATTCTTGATGAGGCATCGCAAGTCCGTGCCCACTCGAAAGAGCTCGAGCGTAAGTCAAATGAGTTGGAAGTTGCCACACGTGAGCTGCGCCAGGCCAATGAAAAGCTCATGGAAGTAGACCGCTTAAAAGACGATTTTATGTCGACTGTGACGCATGAGTTACGCACACCGTTAACTTCAATTCGTGCTTTTTCAGAGATGTTGCATGATGATCCTGAAATGGGCGCTGAGGATCGGACTAAATTTCTGGGCATTATTGTCGGTGAAGCAGAACGTCTGACGCGCCTGATTAATCAGATCCTGGATTTTGCAAAGCTAGAATCAGGCCGTGTTGATTGGGAAGTGGAGCGGATTGATTCAAGCCCGCTGTTAACTGCCACGGCCGAATCGGTTGATCAGTTGTTCAGGGAAAAAGGCACTGTGTTTGTCCTGGAACTCCCCGAGGATCAACAACCAGTCTGGGTGGACGTTGGTTGTGATCGGTTGAAGCAAGTTGTGATTAATTTGTTGTCTAACGCGGTGAAGTTTGTACCATCGGTTGCCGGTTTGATCAAGCTGTCATTGAGCCATGATCAGGGGGTATGCTCGTATAGCTGTTAAAGATAATGGACCGGGTATTCTGGAAGCTTATCAAGGCATTGTTTTTGAACGCTTCCGGCAGGGTGGAAATACCATGACTGATAAGCCACAGGGTACCGTGCTAGGTTTGCCGATTAGCCGTGAGATCGTAGAGCATTTTGGTGGCAGACTGTGGGTAGAAAGTCTATCGCATGACGAGGTGTTGAAGAAAAAAGGGTTCACAACGGAAACAGCCGGCGACGGAGATATGGCGCTCGAAAAAGTACGTAGTTTTGCACCTGATCTGATGCTGCTTGATGTGATGATGCCCAAGAAATCCGGATTTGAAGTCTGTGAAATCCTTCGTGCCGATACAGCGCTTAGTCAGCCTCGTATCATCATGCTTACGGCTAAAGGAAGAGAAACAGAACAAGCCAAGGGCTTAGCTTTGGGCGCAGATGCCTACATGCTGAAACCGTTCTCGACTAAAGATCTTGTAGCGAAGATCAGAGAAATTCTTTCGGTTTGATGCTAAAGCAGTCTCGTTATTTAGAAGTCTGATGTTTTTACGTGATTTAACTGCAAAGTGGCGCTTTGTTCTCGCTGTGGCCGTCCTAGGCCTTTTGATGACGGGCCCATTTCTGCTGACTTCGGTTTTAATCTGGCTGCGTGCATTACCGGGCATGCGGGAAGTTCTGATGCAGCATCTGTTACCGCAGGTTCCACTGGGTGGTGTGCTTACCGCCAGCGGATTTGTGGTCGGGCTGGTTCTGATACGTCGACTTTTTAACCGCTACGTTACCGGAATGGCGGCGATGGTAGAAGAATTACGGCTGATGCTGGGTTCAAATCGATCATTTCGTATCACCGAAGACGGCCCTTCCGAATTACGGGAATTGGTCCGAGCCATTAATGATCTGACTACCCAGCGCGATGCCTATATTGATGATGTGGAAAGCCAGGTTGCCAAAACCAAGGCGAACGTTGAAGAAGAAAAGAATCGTTTGGCTGCCCTTATGTCGGAACTGGCTCAAGCCGTTGTCGTGAGTAACCTGGATGGTCGTATTCTGCTTTATAATAATTGAGCAAGGTACATAGCAAAGGGGCCGACATCCGTATCCAGCGGGACTTTGATTGGTCTGGGTCGTTCGATTACTTCGATTCTTGAAACAAGTCAGGTTGATTACGCTCGCGACACGATCCGGATTCAGTTTGAACGAGGTAATCGTCACCCCGTGGCCAATTTTGTGACCACGACTGACAATGGTCAGTTGATTCGTGTGCAAATAGCCCCGGTTTTGCGTAACCGGCCTGATAGTCAGGAGGTGCAAGTTGCTTTGGGATATGTCCTGCTGATTGAAAATATTACCCGTCTGCTTGAGCAGGAGTCGCGCAGAGATGCGGCGTTAGGTGATCTCACCAAAGGGAGCCGGTCTTCCATGGGTACGTTGCGGGCTGCTGTAGAAATGTTAGCGGACAACCCGGATATGGATGCTGCCGACCGGGAGCGCTTTGTCGGTGTGCTGGCCTCTGAAGTGACCCGTATGAGTCAGCGGCTTGATAACACGCTAACGCTGCTTGCAGATACCCTGCGTCAGCATTGGCTCCTCGACGATATGCTTGCCGCAGATGTAATTGAAGCCGCCGGACGGCGCGTGCAAGAACGTTTGAAGTTACCGGTTGATGTGAATGCAACGACTGCAGAACCATTGTGGATTCGTGCTGATAGTTTTTCATTGGTCAGCGCGATGGCCTATTTGGCCAGCAAAATCGCAGAGGCGGGGGATGTCCGTTCGTTTGCATTGAAGCTTGGGTCGGATGAGAAGTTCGTTCAATCAGACGAACATGAAGCAACGCTGCTCCGTAATGTGTTTTTGCCGTTTGCACAAAAGGTCAACCAGCGATTGGCCGAATGCGGTTTTACGCTCTGCTCCGGAGACATCATGGCGGGTAACCCCGCGTGGTGCTGGTCTGAAGATGAGTGGAAGGGCCTATTCTTTGACTGGATTTACAAGCCCGAACCATCGGCATTGCTGAATGCTTCAATCTTCTTTGATGTTCGTCCGCTGTATGGCGACTTTTCTCTGGTCACCCCGTTGCGGGAAATGCTTGCAAAGTGGGCGCCGAATGCCGAAACCTTCCTCAGGCTAATGGCAACTAATGCGCTGGCGGCCGAGCCGCCGATCGGGTTTACCGGTGACGTGGTTATGGAGAAGGATGGCAAAGAGTAGTTTGTAGATATCAAAAAGTATGGCATTCGAATTTTTGTCGATGTTGCCCGCATTATGAGTCTGGCTCATGGCGTGGCATCTGCGAGCACCCGCACCCGTTTTATGGAGGCTGGCGAAAAATTCGGCATGTCTAAGTTGGATATTTCAGCGGCATTACAGGCCATGTCCGAGTTGCAACGTTTACGTCTGACGCATCAGCATCTGGAGATTGATAGTGGCAAAACCCCCGACAATCATCTGCATCCGGATGAATTAAGCACCTATGACGAGGCTGTGCTTCGTGAAGGTCTGAAGCAGGCAAAACGTTTATAGCAGCGCCTAAAGCTCACCTATCAGATATAACGAGTATTTGATGTCCAATCGTCTGAGGCTGATTCTCGGCGAATACGGCCCCGCACTTTTTGTTGCGCTATTCGCTGTGGGCTTTACGCTCACCGTTCTTGTGCTGGCCTGGTTGGAGTAGCGTGGGATGAGTCAGCGCTGGATTGGTTATACCTTTCTGTTTCTGACGCTGTTGGTGTTTTCGCTTGTAGGACTGTTTACACGCACATCGGATATTGCCGAATATTTTGTGGCAGGTCGCCTCGTGCCCGCTTTGTATTCTGGCATGTCATCCAGAACAGACTGGCTTTCTGCGGCTTCCTTTATTGGCCTGGCTGGCGCCCTCTACCAATCAGGTTATCAGGGCCTGGCGTTTGTGATTGGTTGGACCGGCGGCTATGTGCTGCTTGCGCTTTTAATGGCACCGTATCTCAGAAAGTTTGGTCAATTCACATTGCCAGACTTTTTAGCAACCCGATATGGTGGGCATACGATTCGATTGATTGGTGCCGTGGCAGTTATTCTTGCCTCACTTGTTTATGTGGTGGCGCAGGTTTATGGCGTGGGACTTATTACAAGTCGTTTTATTACGCTTCAGTTTGAAATTGGCGTTTATTTGGGTTTAGCTGGTGTACTGGTGTGTAGCTTTCTAGGGGGTATGCGTGCGCTCATGTATGCCCAGGCTGCACAGTATGTGATTCTGCTTATCGCATACATTACCCCGATTACGATTCTGGCTTTCGACCGTACCGGGATTCCTGCACCGCCAGTACTCTATGCCAAAGCGATGCATCAACTCGTAGACGTTGAGAACGAGGTCTTTAATCGCCCTGAAGAGGTGGCTGTTCGTGCCCTTTATGCAGATCGTGCGAAGCGCTTGGAACAGCAGATAGACACACTGCCGTGCTCTCTAGTTGATGAACGTAAGCGTCTGGGCGATCAGATAGAAAACATGAAAGCATCAGGTGCCTCCGTACGCGATATTGTTTTACTTGAACGAGAGCGTCGCGCGCTTCCTGCAACGCCACAATTAGCCCATGCAAAATGGCGCAATGATTTAAAAGATGCGTTGCATCGTTCAGCCGTCCCGGTTTCTGACATAGAGCCTTTTGCATTGCCTGATGATGGGCAAAGTCGTGCCAACTTCCTGGCGCTGGTCTTCTGCTTAACAATTGGAACGGCATCATTGCCGCACTTGCTTATGCGTTACTACAGTATCGCCAGTGTGAGCCAGGCGCGTCGACCTGTATTCTGGTCATTGTTTTTTGTTGCGCTTGTGTATTTGCTGGCGCCAGCCTATGCGATGTTTGTAAAATTAGAGATGTTGCAGCATACGATTGGTGTTCCCGTAGAGCCTTTGCCTGCCTGGATCAATGCGTGGACCAAGATCGGTTTGGTGTCTGTTGATGACATCAATAATGACCATCTGTTGCAGTGGGCAGAATTAACGATTAGTCCGGATGTCTTTGTTCTGGCAACGCCCGAAATTGCGGGTTTGCCCTATGTAATATCCGGGATGGTTGCTGCTGGTGGTTTGGCAGCAGCGCTTTCAACAGCTGAGGGTTTGTTGCTTTCTATTACCTCTGCGCTATCACACGATATTTATTTCAAGATGCTCAGACCCGATGCGTCTTCCTCGTGGCGATTGATTGTTTCTAAATCCGTGATGGTCGCTGTGGCAATTCTTGCAGCGTCTATTGCGGTACAGCGACCCGCTTCTATTGTTGATATGGTTGCCTGGGCTTTTTCGATTGCTGGTTCGGCGCTTTTTCCTGCACTAGTGCCAGGTGTGTTCTGGCCGCTCAAGGTTCGTTGATCGTTTATATTGTGCTGATTGGTTTGTATGCTTTTCTGATGAATCGGTTGGATCGTCAGTTCGGTGTTGATGAACAATGAGTCAGCTCGTGGTTATCGTAGCGATCCGTGGGCTCCTGGAGTTGGTGCTCTGGCTTTTGATCGGGGGGCGTACGGCCTTGCTAATACTTGCTGGCCGTTATGGCGCAGATAACGCAGTGATCCGTATGTTCGATTTTCTGTTGAAGCCGGTACGTGCGTGTAACGATAGGCTTATGCCAACTGTCTCTGGCGCGGTAAAAGATGCGGTGCTTTTTATTTTGCTGTTATTGATCTGGCTGGGCTTGGGGGTAGTCAAGCTGACATTGGTGGCCAATTAAGTTACCGCCCGCGGGCATCTTGCAAAAAAGCCGGGATATCGGTATAGTTCTGCTCCTTGCAGTAGGCGCGTAGCTCAGCTGGTTAGAGCACCACCTTGACATGGTGGGGGTCGTTGGTTCGAGTCCAATCGCGCCTACCAACGAATTCAGAACTGAAGCCAGTGTCAGATTCGCCGAATATCGCAATCAAAGCGACCCCGGCTAGCTGCTCTGGCTTTTTTGTTGTCTTCTTTTTGTTCGCGAGTCCAAGATGCCAGTCATTACCTTGCCTGACGGTTCCAAGCGTGAATATCCTCAGCCGGTTAGCGTGCTGGATGTTGCTGCCAGTATTGGTGCAGGCCTTGCTCGTGCCGCTTTAGGTGGCCGCATTGGCGATAAGCTGGTGGATACCAGCTACGTGATTGAGACCGATTCGCCACTGGCCATCATTACGGATAAAAACCCGGAAGGGCTGGATCTGATCCGCCACTCTACAGCGCATTTGCTGGCATATGCCGTGAAAGAGCTGTATCCGGATGCGCAGGTGACCATCGGTCCAACCGTTGAAAATGGGTTTTATTACGACTTCGCCTATTCGCGCCCATTTACGCCTGAAGATCTGGCTGCGATTGAAAAGCGCATGGCCGAGCTGGCCAAAAAAGACATTCCGGTTACCCGTGAAGTCTGGTCGCGTGATGATGCCGTGAAGTTTTTCGAAGGGCAGGGCGAGCGCTATAAGGCCGAGCTGATTGCCGCGATTCCGCAGGACCAGGACGTGTCGCTGTATCGCGAAGGCGATTTCATCGACCTGTGCCGTGGTCCGCACGTACCGTTGACCGGCAAACTCAAGCACTTCAAATTGATGAAGATTGCCGGTGCCTACTGGCGTGGCGACCCCAAGAACGAGCAGCTGCAGCGTGTTTACGGCACGGCCTGGGCTAAAAAAGAAGATCTCGACGGCTACATCCATATGCTGGAAGAAGCCGAAAAGCGTGATCACCGTCGTCTGGGTCGCGCCCTGGATCTGTTCCACATGCAGGATGAAGCGCCGGGTCTGGTGTTTTGGCACCCCAAGGGTTGGGCCGTCTGGCAAGAAGTTGAGCAGTACATGCGTCGCGTCTACCGTGACAATGGCTATCAGGAAGTGCGCTGCCCACAGATTCTGGGTCGCTCCCTGTGGGAGAAGTCTGGCCACTGGGACCACTACCACGAGAACATGTTCACGACCGAGTCGGAAAAACGCCACTACGCGCTAAAGCCGATGAACTGCCCGGGTCACGTGCAGGTATTTAACGCGGGCCTACGTTCGTACCGTGATTTGCCGCTGCGCTATGGTGAATTCGGCTCCTGTCACCGCAACGAGTCCTCGGGCGCGTTGCATGGCCTGATGCGTGTGCGCGGTTTCGTGCAGGATGATGGCCATGTGTTTTGTACCGAAGACCAGATCGAAGCCGAAGTGACGGCCTTCAATGCGCTGGTTAAACAAGTGTATGCCGACTTTGGCTTTACCGAAGTGGCCGTCAAACTGGCACTGCGTCCGGAAGGCCGCGTCGGTTCCGACGAAATCTGGGATAAAGCAGAAGCTGCGCTGCGTGCCGGTTTGCGTGCCTCCGGTCTGGAATGGACCGAGCTACCGGGTGAGGGCGCGTTCTATGGTCCGAAGATCGAATTCCATATCAAGGACGCCATTGGCCGTTCGTGGCAGTGTGGCACGATGCAGGTCGATTTCTCGATGCCGGGTCGTTTGGGCGCTGAATATGTGGCAGAAGACAACACACGTCGTGTGCCAGTCATGCTGCACCGTGCCATTCTTGGCTCCCTGGAGCGTTTTGTTGGCATTCTGATCGAAAACCATTCGGGTGCATTGCCGACCTGGCTGGCACCAATTCAGGCCGTTGTGCTCAATATCTCGGAAAAACAGGCCGATTACGCCGAAGATGTGGTGAATCAGCTGCATGCTGCCGGTTTCCGGGCAGAAGCCGATTTGCGTAATGAGAAAATTACCTATAAAATTCGGGAACATAGCGTTAACCGGCTGCCTTACCAACTTGTCGTCGGCGACAAGGAAAAAGAAGCCGGTCTCGTGGCCGTGCGTACCCGTGGGGGTCAGGATCTGGGGCAAATGCCTGTAACAGAGCTGATCGAGCGTCTTAAAGAAGACGTTGCTGCCTACCGGTAAGCGCGGTTCGTTTTTTTATTGAATTAAGGAGTACTGGTCATAGCTCTTCCGAAGTCGAACCGCCTCAATGAGGAAATCACGACTCCGCAGGTACGCCTGCTGGGACCCGAAGGCGAACAGCTGGGCGTGGTTGCCATTCGTGACGCGCTGGCACAGGCTGAAGAAGCCGAACTGGATCTGATTGAAATTGCACCGACGGCCTCGCCACCGGTCTGCCGAATCATGGATTACGGCAAATTCAAGTACCAGGAAGCCAAGCGTCAGCACGAAGCCAAGCTGAAGCAGAAGCAGGTTCAGGTTAAGGAAATCAAGCTGCGACCCGGTACGGACGAAAACGACTATCAGATCAAGATGCGCAACATGGTGCGCTTCCTGGGTGAAGGCGATAAGGTCAAAGTGACTTTACGCTTCCGCGGTCGCGAACTGTCGCATCAGGAATTCGGAATGCGTCAGCTGGAACGCGTCAAGGCGGATCTGGAAGAAATCGGTTCTGTTGAACAGATGCCGAAGATAGAAGGTCGTCAGATGGTGATGGTGATTACGCCGGTCAAAAAGGCCCCTGCAGCTGCCAAACCTAAGGCGAAAGAAGAACTGAAGGAAGCGGTTACGGCATAATGCGGTAGCGGTTTTCAGCAGGATTGATCGGGTTGTGCAAACAGCCGGGTCATTACAAGTGGCATCGGGTTAGCAAGAGTTTCCGCCGGAAACCACCTGGTGACATGACATAAAGGAGCATATACATGCCCAAAATGAAGACGAAGAGCGGCGCAGCTAAGCGTTTCCGCGTTCGTGGCAGCGGCAGCATCAAGCGCGGCCACGCATTTAAGCGCCACATTCTGACCAAGAAGACGACCAAGTCCAAGCGTCAGCTGCGTGGTCCGGAAACCGTTAATGCCTCGGATGTTGCATCGATCCGAGCCATGATGCCCTACGCTTAAGGAGAATAGACTATGCCTCGCGTTAAACGTGGTGTAACGGCGCGCGCTCGCCACCAGAAAGTTTTGAAGCTGGCCAAGGGTTACCGCGGCCGTCGTAAAAACGTATACCGTATTGCCAAGCAGGCGGTGATGAAGGCCGGTCAGTACCAGTACCGTGACCGTCGTCAGCGTAAGCGTCAGTTCCGCACCCTGTGGATTGCACGTATCAACGCCGCTTCGCGCGAATTGGGTCTGACCTACAGCCGTTTCATGAACGGTCTGAAGAAGGCTTCGATCGAAGTTGATCGCAAGGTTCTGGCTGATCTAGCCGTGTTTGATAAGCCTGCTTTCGCACAGCTTGCAAACCAAGCCAAGGCAAGCCTCGGCCTGTAATCGCCAAGCGATCCGAAAAAGGAGGCGTTGTGCCTCCTTTTTTTCGGATCATCAGTAAAAGTCAGCCATACAAAAGTTCTGACCGATTTATCAGAGGTGTTTATGTCGTCGCTGAATTCTGAAGCCCTCCTGTCCGAGTTATCGGAAGCGCTGGCCGCCATTAAGGATGGTGACGCCCTGGAAGTGACCAAAGCGCGTTACCTGGGCAAAACGGGTGTCGTCACAGAGGTCCTCAAGGGTTTAGTGAGCCTACCGGTTGAAGAACGTAAAGAGGCCGGTGGCCGTATCAACAAGATTAAGGTGCAGGTTGAAGCGGCGATTAATGCGCGGCGAGATGCACTTAAAGAAGAGCAGTTGGCAGCGCGTCTGGCAGAAGAAGCTTTGGATGTAACGCTGTCGGGTCGTGGCATGGATCGCGGTGGCTTGCACCCGGTAACGCGCAGTTTGCAGCGTATTGAAGGGCTGTTTGCCTCGATGGGGTTTTCGGTGGCAGAGGGTCCGGAAATTGAAACGGACTATTTCAATTTCACTGCGCTCAATACGCCAGACGACCACCCGGCGCGTTCCATGCACGACACCTTCTATCTGAAAGATGCACAAGGTAATGTGCAGCAGGATGTGCTGTTGCGTACCCATACCAGCCCGATTCAGGCGCGCTATATGCAGAATCATGTGGCAACCTATGGTGGCAAGGAAGGCATGCCCGAGATTCGCATCATTGCACCGGGTCGCGTGTATCGCGTTGATTCCGATGCGACCCATTCGCCGATGTTTCATCAGGTGGAAGGGCTCTGGGTTGGCGAGCACGTTACCTTCTCAGGCCTCAAGGGCGTGATGATTGACTTTCTGCATCAGTTCTTTGAAACCGATGCGTTGGAAGTGCGCTTCCGTCCGTCTTTCTTTCCGTTTACCGAGCCCTCAGCCGAAATCGATGTGGCCTTCGGTGAAGGTCCGCTGAAGGGTCGTTGGCTGGAAGTGGCCGGGTGCGGCATGGTGCATCCCAATGTGCTGGCTGAAGCAGGTATCGATCCTGAACGCTACGTCGGCTTCGCCTTTGGTATGGGCCCGGATCGTTTGACGATGCTGCGTTATGGCATTAATGATCTGCGCCTATTCTTCGAAGGCGACATTCGTTTTCTGAACCAGTTTGCTGCCTGAGTGGCGCGTTGTTCAACGTCGAGTTTTAGCGAAAGACTTCAAGCATGAACTTCTTGGAATCCTGGCTGCGCCAATTCGTTAATCCGGATTTATCTTCGGAAGCGTTGACTGAACTGTTAACCATGGCAGGTCTGGAAGTTGAAGAGCGTGGACCCGTTGCCCCACCATTTAACAATGTCGTGGTTGGCCATGTGCTCTCTGTTACCAAGCATCCGGACGCTGATCGTTTAAACGTCTGCGAAGTTGATGCGGGCGAGGGTACGCCACGCCAGATTGTATGCGGCGCAAGCAATGTTGCCGCTGGACTGAAAGTGCCGTGTGCTTTGCCGGGCGCTGTGCTGCCAGGCGATTTCAAGATCAAAGAAGCCAAGGTGCGCGGTGTGCCCTCTGCCGGTATGCTGTGTGCCGCTGTAGAACTGGGCATGGCCAAGGAAAGTGATGGCCTGATGATTCTGGATGCTGAGGCCAAACCGGGGACGTCGCTACGCGAATTGCTGGGTCTCGATGACATTTGTCTTGAACTGAAGCTGACGCCGAATCGCCCGGATTGCCTGGGAATGCTCGGCCTGGCGCGCGAGGTATCTGCGTTGACTGGGGCGACTGTGACGTTGCCTGTGGTTAAAACAATTGAAGCATCACATCAGTCAACGTTACCAGTAGCCATTAATGCCGCGGATCTCTGTGGTCGTTTTACCGGTCGCGTGATCAAAGGCGTTAATGCACAGGCGCCAACGTCCGCATGGATGAAGCAGTGTCTTGAACGCTCCGGTTTGCGTTCCATTAGTGCTTTGGTTGATATTTCCAACTACGTGATGTTGGAACTTAATCGTCCGAATCATATTTTTGATCTGGGTACCGTACAAGGTGGGCTTACAGTACGTTGGGCGAATGATCAGGAAAAGCTGACCTTGCTGGGTGGTGAGGAAGTAACACTGGATCACCATTACGGCGTTATTGCCGATGAGGGTGGCGCCATTAGTCTGGCCGGCATTATGGGCGGCGAGCGCACCGCCTGTACTGAATCAACGAAGGATGTATTTGTTGAAGCGGCTTACTGGCACCCGTCTGCAATCCAGGGGCGTAGCCGTTGGTTAACGTTGAACACGGATGCCGGGCATCGATTTGAACGGGGTGTAGATTTTGCCGACACCGTAGCCGGCGTGGCGCGTATTACTCAGCTCATTCTGGATATCTGTGGTGGTGAGGCGGGTCCCGTGGTGGATCAGGTGACTCAGCTGCCAGCGCGTCCGGCCGTTAAAGTACGTTTTGCACGTATTCGTAAGGTCCTGGGTATAGCCCCATCGGATGATGAGATCACGAAGATCTTTAATGGCTTGGGATTTCAGCCAAAGCCAGTTGAAGCCGGGCTTGAAATTGTGCCTCCAAGCTGGCGACATGATTTGTCGATTGAAGAAGACTTGATCGAAGAAATTGCGCGCGTTATTGGCTACGACCATATTCCTGCCAAACCGCCAATTGGCCCGATGACTATGCGCGGCCAGACCGAGATGTTGCGCCCAGTAGATGCCTTGCGCGGTACGCTGGTGGAACGCGGCTATCAGGAAGTGATCAATCTGGCATTTACGCCAGAAACCTGGGAAACAGATTTTGCAGCGAATGCTGCGCCGGTTGAATTGGCTAATCCTATTGCCAGCCATCTCTCCGTGATGCGTTCGTCGCTGATCGGTGGCTTGATTAATACGTTGATCAATAACCAGCGACGTCGGCAGCCCCGTTTACGGATCTTTGAAAGTGGTCGCGTATTCGAGCGCCAGCAGGCTACAGAAGCCGGCCAAGTTGATGGTTATCGTCAGACGCTGCGCATCGGTGGCCTAGGATGGGGTGGTGCTGCACCGGAGCAATGGGCTGTGCCAACACGTGCTGTTGATTTCTATGATGTTAAAGCTGATGTTGAAGCGCTGAGCCCAGCGCAGCCACTGCGTTTTGAGGCGGCTGTCCATCCGGCTTTTCATCCGGGACGTAGTGCCCGTGTATTGCGTGATAACCAGCCGATTGGCTGGATTGGCGAATTGCATCCGCGTTGGGTCCAGAAGTATGAATTGGAGTCGGCGCCCGTACTTTTTGAGCTGGATATTGATGGCCTAACACCGAGCAAAGTATCTGTGTATGAGTCAGTATCTTCTTTCCAGGCGGTTGTACGTGATTTGGCGGTGCTGGTGGATGCCAAGTTGCCGGCGCAGACGCTGATTGATTTGCTCTGGACGAAAGCCCCGGATGTGCTGCGTTCGGTGAATCTTTTTGACCAGTATCAGGGTAAAGGTGTGCCGGAAGGTTTAAAAAGCCTTGCCTTCCGCTTTACGTTGCAGGATACTCAAGCAACCCTTGAAGATCAAAAGGTTGAAGCGGTTATGACCCATTTGCTGGGCCAGCTGACTCAAGCCGGCGCAACGTTGCGAACCTGATATTCAGCTAAAATTACTATTGATAAGCGACCATCGTCGCCTGTCCTTTGTTTTCTCGAAAGTATTGCATCATGACGACACTCACCAAGGCCGAAGTTTCCGACATCCTTTTTGAGAATCTCGGTCTGAATAAGCGCGAATCGAAGGATATGGTTGAGGCCTTCTTCATTGAGGTTGCCGACACCCTAAGCGCTGGCCAATGGGTCAAGCTGTCTGGCTTTGGCAACTTCCAGTTGCGTGACAAACCACAGCGTCCTGGTCGTAATCCGAAAACCGGGGAAGAAATTCCCATTACAGCACGCCGCGTGGTGACCTTCCACCCGAGCCAGAAGCTGAAGGATGAAGTCGAGCGCGTTCAGAAAACCGCACGTCACTAATTTAGGCGTACGCTCTTATGTCTGGTTTGTTCAGCCAGTCTGTGGTCGATACGGCGCCTGAAGCACCAAGCTCGGCCCTGCCACCGATTCCTGCCAAGCGTTACTTCACCATTGGTGAAGTCAGTAACCTATGCGGTGTAAAAGCCCATGTGCTGCGTTATTGGGAACAGGAGTTTACACAGCTTAAGCCACTCAAGCGCCGTGGTAATAGACGCTATTACCAACATCACGAAGTGCTGCTGGTACGCCGTATACGTGAGCTTCTCTATGGTGAGGGTTATACGATCCATGGTGCACGTAATCAATTAAGCCACCCTGGGCATAATGCCGTGGCACCTTCGGCCAATACTGTTGGCGCGCCAACTGATTTGAAGGCAGTGCTTGGCGAAATTATTGATTTGTTGCGTATCTAATTCTGATTCGTTTGCTGTCTGAAGATTGAGTAAAAAGGCCCCATGTCGTAGAATATCGGGTTTGTCGGCGTGTAGCGCAGTCTGGTAGCGCACTAGTCTGGGGGACTAGGGGTCGCAGGTTCGAATCCTGTCACGCCGACCATTTATTTGGCTGTATTAAGCTGTATTAATTAAACCGGTTTTGCGTATGCAAGCCGGTTTTTTTATTCCTTTAAGTTTCTTGTAATAAAAAAGACTTGATTCCCGTTAATTTGGATATTATTATATTCGTAATCGAGTTATTCTGATTCGAACCAGTTAATTTAAATAAAGCCTATTTTGGAGTTAATTATGGATCTGTCGACACTGAATGTAGAGCAATTAAAAGATTTGCTCAAAAAGATTCCAGCTGAAATCAAGCGCCGTACGGAAGAGGTTTCAAATGCGGCTCGTGAAGCTGCGATTGAAAAACTCAAGGCCATTGCACGTGAGCATGGTTATTCGCTGGAAGAGCTAGCAGGCACCAAGAAGCCGCGTAAATCGTCGGGTGGTGCACGTAAGCCGGTAGCGCCGAAGTACGCTAATCCGTCGAACAGCGCAGAAACCTGGACAGGCCGTGGCCGCAAGCCGCTGTGGGTGCAAAATGTACTGAACCAGGGTCGTTCGCTGGATAGCCTGCTGATTCGCTAAGGCGGTCTGTAAGTAAAAACGGGGTCGAGTGATCGACCCCGTTTTCTTTTGGGTCTTTGTATGAGAATTACCCAGCCCTTTGAGTTATCCTTATAGGCTAAACGAGGTGCTCATGAATATTCTTCTTTCTAACGACGATGGTTATTTTGCGACTGGATTGGGCGTACTCCATCAGTCCTTATTGTCGTTGGGTAAGTTAGAAGTTGTGGCTCCCGAGCGGGATAGAAGTGGTGCGAGTAATTCGTTGACGTTGGATCGACCGCTGACTTTACGCACGGCACCTAATGGATTCCGCTTTGTGAATGGCACGCCAACGGATTGCGTGCATCTGGCTGTTACCGGCCTAATCGACACCTTGCCAGATCTGGTTGTCTCAGGCATCAATCATGGCGCCAACATGGGCGACGACACCGTTTATTCGGGTACTGTAGCTGCCGCCACAGAAGGTTTTTTGCTAAGTGTACCGGCCATGGCAGTGTCTTTGGTAGGTAAAGATGGTCGCCATTTTGATACGGCCGGACAGGTTGCCCGGGTACTTGCCGAGAAACTCATAAAACGTCCGGTGGGGCAACCGGTGTTGCTTAACGTTAATGTGCCCGATGTGCCTTTTGACCAATTGGCCGGTATGCGTGTTACGCGTTTGGGTAAACGGCATAAAGCGGAGCCGGTTATTCGGGCAGTGAATCCACGCGGCGAGACGGTTTACTGGGTTGGGTCTGCCGGCGCTGCACAAGATGCCGGGCCGGGTACTGATTTTTATGCGGTAGAGATGGGTTATGTTTCTATCACCCCATTGCGATTTGATCTGACCCATACCGATCAACTCGATGCGGTTCGTGGCTGGCTGGGATAATTAATGAGTCGTGCTGCACTTGGTCAAGGTATGACCTCGGCTCGTACGTGGGCTCGCATGGTTGAACGTCTCCAACAGCAGGGGATCAAAGACAAAGGCGTGCTTGCGGCGATTAACAAAGTCGAGCGGCACCTTTTTGTCGATGAGGCGTTTGCACATCGAGCCTATGAAGATACGGCATTGCCCTTAGGCCAGGGACAGACAATTTCACAACCTTTTATTGTTTCGAGGATGATCGAGTGCCTCAGAGCGGGCGAGCGGCCGTTGGGTAAAACCCTTGAGATCGGAACAGGCTGCGGTTATCAGGCATCCGTGCTGGCTGGGTTGACCAAAGAAATCTATTCGATCGAGCGGCTAGCCGGTCTTATCGAGCGTGCCAAGATTAATCTTCGCGCTATCAAATGTTTTAATGTGCGCCTCAAGCATGGAGATGGTTACCTGGGTATTCCTGAGGTTGCATCATTTGATTCGATTATTCTGGCGGCAGCAGCGCCTAAAGTACCCGAAGCCCTCTTACAGCAAATGGCAGTTGGTAGCAGAATGGTTCTGCCTTTTGGCACATCAACCGATGCCGCGATTCAGCGTATGTTGGTTATTGAAAGAACAGAGACAGGTTGGAACGAGCAGTTGATGGAGCCCGTGAAATTTGTCCCGATGTTACCGGGTGTTGAATGACGCAGTCTGCAAATAAAATTGGGTTGATGGGGGCTGTGCTGCTAGCGATGCTGGCAGGCTGCACCTCGCTTTCGAAAGCGCCGGTAGATAATGGTAAATCCGCCTCGGTATCGCCTTATCCGCCGTTGCCCAAAGACTGTACACAGACGTGGACGGTGCGCAAGGGTGACACCCTGATTGGTATCGCACTGGATGCCGGTGCTGACTACCGAGACCTTGCGGCAATGAATCAGTTGGCTAATCCCAATATTATTCAGCTGGATCGCACGCTTTGCGTCAGGCGCTCTACCACGAAGGGTATGAAGAAAGCGCCGCAAGCCGGTACGGCTGCAAATGCTGCTGCTAAGCCAGCAGACAAGTTGGGTGATACCGAGAAGCCAGCGACTGCGGTGAGCAAAAAACCGGTTGAAGACATGCCAAGCACATCAGCGGCAACCTCTGCCGCCATGGCTGACGGGGTCAAGTTTGCGTGGCCAGCCAAGGGCAAAGTTATTGCTGGCTTTAATGAGTCCTCTAATAAGGGCATTAATATCGCTGGCAAGATGGGTGAGCCGGTTGATGCGGCAGCAGAGGGCAAAGTCGTTTACGCAGGCTCCGGTTTGCGTGGCTACGGCAATCTGGTGATTATCAAACACGATGGTAACTATCTGACGGCCTACGCACATAACAGTAAAATTTTTGTTAAAGAGGGTGAGGCGGTCAAACGCGGGCAGCGTATTGCTGACATGGGTGATAGTGATGCGGATACGGCGATGTTGCACTTTGAGGTCCGGCGCCAGGGTAAGCCGGTGGATCCGATGAAGTTCCTGAACCAGCGCGGCACCTAAAATGCCACACACACCGGAACGTCAGTTGCACGATGAGCGTTCCGGTAGTGTGGCAGAGCACAATGACGACAGCATAAATCTTGACTCAGCCGCCGCGCCGGGGGCAGTGTCTTTTCAGGAAGAACCGGCGGATGATGACTTGCAATCGCTTGCCGAGGTGCTTGAAGCCCTACCATTAGATGGTGAAGAAGTTGCCGTTCAAGCGGTGCAGGATAAATCCGGTCCAGACCGGTTTGCAGCGGATGTGACACAAACCTATCTCAATGAAATTGGTGCGCGCGCCTTATTGACGCCAGCCGAAGAGTTGGAACTGGCGCGACGGGTCAAGCAGGGTGATTTTGCTGCGCGTCAGGAAATGGTTGAGCGTAATCTTAGGTTGGTGGTGTTAATTGCTCGGCGGTATATGAACCGTGGATTGTTTTTGCTGGATTTGATTGAAGAAGGCAATCTCGGGCTGATGCATGCACTGGATAAATTTGATCCGGAGCGCGGGCTTTAGGTTTTCAACCTATGCTTCCTGGTGGATTCGGCAAAGTGTCGAGCGGGCGTTGATCAATCAGGGACGATTGGTCCGCTTGCCGGTACATCTGGTTCGGGAGATCAATGGCATTTACTGACAGCGTCGGCAATTTGCAGCCAAGCATGCCAGGGAACCCTCGCTAGAAGAACTCGCAGGTTTGATGGGTAGACCCTGTGATGAGATTAAAACGTTGCTGCAACGAAGCGAGCAGACGCGATCGCTCGATCAACCGGTTGACACGGGTTCGATGCATACCTTGGGTGAGCTGATGCCAGATGAACAGGGTGACGACCCGCATGAGTCTTTGGCGAACTCGGAATCAGTCACGCTGTTGCTGGCCTGGGTAGATATGCTGCCGGAACGACAGCGACAGGTCATAGAGCGACGCTATGGCTTGCGTGGTGGGGAGCCAGAAACTCTGGAGGCTATTGCGGCTGGTTTGGATTTAACCAGAGAGCGCGTACGGCAGATTCAGTCAGAAGCCTTGGTCCGCTTGCAGGGTATTGTTCGGGGGCGTCGATTGACGCCCGATTCTTTACTCTGGGTCGTTGCGCGTCAATGAGGTGCTGATTGGTGTTCCGCGTGCCTCGCGAATGGCAGCGCCAAGGTCAATAACCGACATGGCATACGCCGCAGAACGGTTATACCGAGTTATCACATAATAGTTCTGTAACCCCAGCCAATAGTCTGTTGCCTGATTGGTGGTGGAAAGACTGACCAGTGTTGCCAGTGTGTCATCCCGTAGCGTGCTGCTAAATGTAAAGCCGGCCTTTTGATAGGCTTCAAGACTTATGCCAGGTTTGATATCGACCTTTTCAAAGGTGCTGGGTAACGGATTTGGTGCAACTACCGGGATTACGGCGACATGACCGGTTTGCCAGCCGTGTGATTTGAGGAAGTTACCGACACTACCAATCGCGTCGGTCGGACTTTGTTTAAGATCAATACGGCCATCGCCATCAAAATCAACGCCCCAGCGTCGTTGACTGCTGGGCATAAATTGCGGAATGCCCATAGCGCCAGCAAAAGATCCTTTGGTGTTGGCCAGATCAAGCTGATTTTCACGGGCGAGTAACAGATATTGCTCGAGCTCAGACTGGAAGAACTCACGTCGACGTTCTCCATAAAAGCCGATCGTGGCGAGGGCATTCAATACGCTGAAGCTGCCCATGTTGCGACCGTATTCAGTTTCGACACCAATAATGGCCACGATGATTTCGGCAGGCACCCCAAATTGTTTCTCAGCCCGGGTTAATTGGTCAGAATAGGTATCCCAGAAATCAATGCCGCGATTGATTCTGCGCTGGTTCACGAAGCGGCTACGATAGGCTGCCCAGTTGGGCGTGAGTTGGGCTGGCGCGGGTGCCATGATGCGCACGACCCGATTGTCTGGCCGCTGTTGGTCGAATAAGGTGGTGAGCGACGCACTATCAAAGCCGTGGCGTTCCTGCATGTCGGCAATGAACTGCTGTACATCGGGGTTGCTCGACATCAATGGTTGCTTTGTTGCCTCTACAGGCGTTTTTTTTGCTTTGGTTTTAGCTATAGCGTCTATCGGTAGTGCTAATCCGCCGATGAGAAGACAAACCAATGGAATAATGGAGGCGCGCAAACAATACAATGCGCTGTGATAAGTGCGTGTCATAGGGGAGAGCTTTTTAATTTTTTCACATTTACCGTCCTTCGTCTCATGCCCTTGAACCCCTGCCCGAATGGGCAGATAATTGCTAAAAATAATCAGATCCCATGTATCAGCATGGGCGGGGCGTTCTTATGCGCCAGGGGGAGGGGTAGGTTTTATGAACACCGCATTTATTACACATCCGGATTGCCTAAAGCACGACATGGGTGACCTCCATCCAGAGGCCCCGGGTCGGCTGACGGCTATTAACGATCACCTCATTGCTCAGGGGATCGATATGTATTTCACCCATTACGATGCGCCGTTGGCAACGCTGGAGCAATTGATGCTCGTGCATCCAGCCTTTCACGTAAAAAAGGTTAAAGATACGTCGCCGGCTTTCGGTATCGCCCATCTTGATCCGGATACTGCGATGAACCCCCATACCTGGCAGGCGGCGCTGCGCTCTGCCGGGGCGGGCATCCTGGCCGTAGATATGCTCATGGAAAAGAAGGCTGAGAATGCCTTTTGTGCCATTCGTCCGCCCGGACATCATTGCGAACGCGAAACCCCCATGGGGTTCTGCTTTTTCAATAACATTGCAATTGCCGCTCATTACGCCTTAACGCACCATAAACTCGAACGCGTTGCCATCATTGATTTTGATGTGCATCACGGCAATGGTACCGAGAATATTTGTGCCGGTGACGAGCGGATTCTCATGTGCAGCATATTCCAGCATCCCTTTTACCCCTATTCGGGAACCGACAAGCCGGCCGCCAACATGGTCAATGTGCCCCTGCCCGGTGGGTCGGGTGGTGAGGAGCTACAGGCAGCTGTTCTGGAGTCATGGATACCGCGTCTGGATGAGTTCAAACCCCAGATGATTTTCATCTCCGCGGGCTTTGATGCACATTACGAAGATGATATGGGCGGCATGAAACTCTTCGAAAAAGATTATGCCTGGGTCACCACCCAGTTGAGGGATGTTGCAGTGCGGCATGCGAATGGGCGGATTGTATCCATGCTGGAGGGTGGGTACGTGATGTCTGCATTGGCCAGAAGCGTTACTGCCCACTTGCGGGCACTCGCTGAAATCTAATCTTCGGCTAGAATAGTGGGGTTTTCGGGGAAGACTACCGGTATTCAAGGTGGCTGATTTCCTACATTCTGTTTAACGTCGTAGTTTCGCCATTTTCAAGGATGGTTTACTGATGATCACCGGTTCGATAGTCGCCATTGTTACACCCATGCAAGAAGATGGTTCGCTTGATCTGGAAGCGTTTCGCAACCTGGTCGATTTCCATATTCGCGAAAAGACGGATGCCATCGTTGTCGTTGGTACAACGGGTGAGTCGCCAACGGTCGATGTTGATGAGCATTGCCAGCTGATTGAAATTGCGGTTGCCCATTCAGCAGGGCGTATCCCCATTATTGCCGGCACTGGTGCTAATTCCACCAAGGAAGCCATTTATCTCACCCAACACGCAAAAGATGCGGGTGCCGATGCCGGTTTGTCGGTCGTACCTTATTACAACAAGCCCTCTCAAGAAGGTTTGTATCAACACTATCGCAGCATTGCAGAAGCCGTGCCGCTCCCTTTGATTCTTTATAACGTACCAGGTCGTACCGTTGCTGATATGAGCAACGACACGATTCTGCGTCTGGCTCAAGTGCCAGGCATTATTGGCGTTAAAGATGCCACAGGCAACCTGGATCGTGCCTGGGATCTGATTGAGCGCGCCCCTAAAGATTTTGTGCTGTATTCCGGTGATGATATGACCTGTATGGCCACCATTCTGATGGGCTATCACGGTAATATTTCGGTAACGGCCAATGTTGCGCCGCGCGCCATGCATGATATGTGTGCCGCTGCTGCTGTGGGTAATGCTGCTGAAGCCGTGCGTATTAACCGCCCGCTGATTGGCTTGCACCGCCATCTATTCTGCGAAGCTAATCCGATTCCGGTGAAGTGGGCAGTTGCCGAGATGGGGTTGATGTCCCATGGGCTTCGTTTACCTCTAACGCCACTGGCACCGGCGTTCCATGAACGCGTGCGCGCCGCCATGAAGCAGGCAGGACTCTGATCTAATGAAGTTAATCACCCGTCGTTCACTACAACTTGGCCTGGTTGCATTGGCCACCCTGGTTGCTGGATGTTCTTACTTGCCCGAATCGAAGAAGATCGACTACGGCACGGCGGCTAAAGCGCCGCCACTGGATATTCCACCGGATCTGACGCGCCCAACGAATAGCGGTCAGTATGCTGCGCCTAATGTGTCGACGACGGGTACGGCCGTGTTCTCGCAGATCAATGCCAAAAATAAAGTGGCGCAACGTCAGAACTCAGACGAAACCGTGCTGCCGGATGGTGCGCGCGGTGTCGCCAAAGTTGAGCGTCAGGGTAATCATCGCTGGCTGGTCGTGACCGTGCCCGAGGATAAGGCCTGGAATGTTACCAAGGCTTTCTGGCAGGAAAATGGCTTTATTCTCAAAAGCGAGAATCCGCAGACTGGCGTGATGGAAACAGATTGGGCTGAAAATCGCGCTAGCGTTCCCGGCGGGGCTATCCAGGGTTTCCTGGGTAAAGTGCTCGGCACCTTGTATTCAACGGCAGAACGTGACAAATATCGTACGCGTCTTGAAAAGGGTACAAAGCCGGGTACGACTGACATCTTCATTAGCCATCGGGGCATGGTTGAAGTGTATGTCACCGAGGGCAAAAGTGAAACACGCTGGCAGCCGCGTGATGCTGATTCAACGCTTGAAGCAGAAATGTTGCGTCGCCTGATGTTCAAGTTTGATGGTGTCGACGAAGTTGAAGCCAAAAAACTGGCTAAGGACTTTGATGGTGGTAAATCAGTTTCGGCAGACAAAGCTAAGATAGCAACCGCACCGGATGGTGGTGCCATGCTGGTTGTGGATGACAACTTTGATCGCAGCTGGCGCCGAATTGGCCTCGCTCTGGATCGGGTTGGCTTTACGGTTGAAGATCGCGAGCGCGCCAGCGGTTTGTATTACGTACGCTATGTCGACTCCGATGACAAATCGGTTAGCGAGAAGAGCGGTGGCGGTTTCTGGTCTAGCCTGGCTTTCTGGCGCAGTAAGGATGACAAGGTGCCCACCAAGGTTCAGTATCGTATCAGTGTTCGTGAGCAACAATCAGGTGGTCCGACCAATGTGATTGTTCTGGCGCCAGGCAACTCTGGCCAGGCGGATGTATCGCCGATTGCACGTCAGATTCTGGATCTGCTGCTTCAGCAATTACGGTGATTCGTTTTACCTCTCTCGGCAGCGGTAGCGAGGGGAATGCATTACTGATCGAGGCGGGTTCGACCCGCCTCATGATCGATTGCGGTTTACCCCTACGCCAGGTTTTGGCACGAATAGAAGCGCGTGGTGTAGACCCCAAGGCCAAGGGTCTGGATGCCATTTTAGTGACGCATGAGCATGGCGATCATATCGGTGGCGTTATGGTGTTAGCCCGTAAGACGGGTGCGACGGTTTACTTAACCCACGGCACCCATGCCGCATTACATACGCGTTCGGCTGAGGCTTGCAATGGGGTGATGGTCCGATTGATAGATAGTCATAACCCCTTTGAATTGGGTGCCATTGAGGTGCGCCCATTTCCAGTACCTCATGATGCACGAGAGCCGGTCCAGTACGTTATTGCCTGCGATAATCTGAGCCTGGGTGTGCTTACCGATTTGGGCATGCTAACGGCGCATGTTGAACGTTCGTTGCAAGATTGCGATGGGCTGGTGCTTGAGTTCAATCATGATCCGGTGTTGCTTGCACAGTCGTCTTATCCCGATAGCCTTAAGCAACGCATTGCCGGTCGGTATGGGCACCTCTGCAATCGCGATGCGGCAGGGTTTCTGGCCGGATTGAATCTGGATCGTCTGCAGCATGTGGTTGCGGCACATTTGTCGCAGTCTAATAACACCCCGGAGCATGTGTTGCAGTCGGTACGGGAGGCGCTCGGTGAGGTGCCTGAATGTTTTTATCTCGCCAACCAGCAAGAGGGTTTTGACTGGCTAACGATTCAGACAATAGCGACATAAAAAAAACCGGCCTTCGGGCCGGTTTTTCGTAACCGCCGAAGCGGTTTCAAGATCGCAGAAGCGATTACTTGGCAGCAGGAGCTGGGGCAGCAGGAGCTGGGGCAGCAGGAGCTGGGGCAGCAGGAGCTGGGGCAGCAGGAGCTGGGGCAGCAGGAGCAGCCGGGGCTTCTTTTTTGCCACAAGCAGAAACAGCAAGAGCGATCAGAGCAGCAACCAGAAGTGATTGTTTCATTTTCTTCCCTTTGATAAAGGTCGTTGAAGAATATCCTGCCGGAAAGACCCGACAAGACATGACTACACAAGCAGTCTGAGTAAATTATACACAGTTTGCCTTTGTTAAACAGCGTCTCGAATACACTCTGTTGAGTCAGGCGATCAGGTACAATTCGGGCTTGTTTCTCTTACTTTTCATGCGCGGGATAGCGCCTAAAATTTATGCCAGTTGGAACGATTGAGTCGCTTGACCATGCCGGTCAGGGTATTGCCCGAGATAACGGTAAAACCATCTTTGTTGAAGGGGCCTTGCCCGGAGAGCTGGTTACTTGGCTCAGCTATCGTCGAAAGCCCAGCTTCGAGCAGGCGCGCGTTACAGAGATTCATCGGGCTGCCTCAACCCGGGTGACGCCGCGTTGTCCCCATTTTGGCGTTTGTGGCGGGTGTTCATTGCAGCATACAGATCCATCGCTGCAGATTGCCGCCAAACAGCGGGTGCTGGAAGACAATTTAAGCCACATTGGCAACGTCCGCCCGTCCTCGATTTATTCGCCGATTGCGGGCCCGACCTGGCATTATCGTTTCAGAGCCCGCCTGTCCGTTCGTCTCGTGCCTAAAAAGGGCGGCGTCCTGGTCGGCTTTCATGAGCGGCGCAGTAGTTACATTGCCGATATAACCTCATGCAGTATTTTGCCGAAGCACGTGTCTGATCTATTGCTGCCGTTGTGGGCGCTATTTGCCGACATGTCCGCCCCGGATCGGTTACCGCAGCTTGAAGTTGTGGTGGGCGAGCACCCGGAAATCGCTGGGCGTCTAGATACCGTTTTCCTGCTGAGACACATGGATCCGCTAACAAACGCTGATCGGGCGATATTGCAGGCCTTTGGCGCACAGCATCAGGTTCGCTGGTTCCTGCAATCGGGCGGCCCGGCAACGGTGGTCCCATTGTTAACGGAAGACTCGCCTTTGCTGGCGTACCGAATCCCCAATTACGGCCTCACGCTCAAGTTTGCGCCCACCGAATTTACCCAGGTAAATCCGGCCATTAATCATGTTTTGGTCACCAAAGCCATGCGGCTCCTTGACGCACAGCCGGGCGAACGTATTGCCGACATGTTCTGTGGGCTGGGTAACTTTACCTTACCCATCGCCTATAGTGGTGCCACCGTTGTAGGGGTTGAAGGCAGCGAAGCGCTGGTGCAGCGGGCGGCAGAGAATGCCGCGTTCAATGGCCTGAGCGACAAAACCAGTTTCTTTGCAGCCAATCTATTCCTTGATTGTCAGCCGATTTGGGAGCGCCTCGGTAAGCTCGATCGAATGCTGATCGATCCACCGCGGGATGGTGCTCAGGCACTAGTACAGGCGCTGCCAGATGCTAATGCGCCCCGTGGTAACGCACCGCATACTATTATGTATGTCTCGTGCAATCCAGCGACATTGGCGCGTGATGCCGACATTCTGGTGAATACCAAGGGTTACGAAATGCTGGGCGCAGGTATTGCCAACATGTTCCCGCATACCGCGCATGTCGAATCGATCGCCATGTTTCGTCGCGCCTGATTGAAGCTGCGGCCCATAAAAAATGCCCGAGGCATGCCCGGGCGTTTTGCTATATGCAGCGGTTGCTAAGCTTTAGGCGGCCACCTTAACGATTAGCTGCGCGCTATTCAGGTAGGAATCTGAAAAGATCTGGCGTGCCAGTTTGTAGGCTGCACCATTCTTGGTTTTGAAGCGGGCGATTTCCTCAACAAATAGCTTGAGAGAGTCAGCTAGGCACTTCTTCATGCTGGTTTGATCCAGCAGACCCAGATCGTAGTCGCATACGGCAGAATTGCGACTCAGGCCTTCGATTTCTTTAGACGTCATGTGCAGCGAGTGCTCCAGCTGGCGCACGACCAATTCTGTTGAAGCTTTCTTGCCCATTTGATAAACATCTATGATGAATCGGCCTAAAAGACAGACCGCGTAGGACAAATAACGCAGGGTCTTTAACAAACGTTGACAGAATTTGTGAAAAATTTATAATCTGTTGAAATTGAATAATAAAAAAGAGCCCTGCAGGGCTCTTTTTGCCGGACAGGCCGTTTTGGCTTAGTCGCGGTCGTTACCCGTAAAGATCATCAGCAGGTTGAGCAGGCTGACGAATAGGTTGTAAATGTCCAGATACACCGCTAGCGTTGCTGTGATGTAGTTGGTTTCACCGCCGTTAACAATGCGGCTCAGGTCAAACAGCAGGTAACCGGTAAAGAGCAGGGCGCCAATCGCCGAAATGGCAATCGCCATGGCCGGAATGGCCAAGAAGATATTGGCGATAGAAGCCAGAATCAGCAGAATCAGACCGGCAAACAGGAAGTTGCCCATGAAGCTGAAGTCACGCTTGCTCACGCTGGTGTACATCGCCAGCGAGAAGAAGATCGCGGCAGTAGCGCTACCGGCCATGGCAATCAGTTCACCACCATGGCTCATGCCGAGTGCCACGCTCAGAATCTGAGACAGCATCACGCCCATGAAGAAGGTAAAGGCTAGGAGCAGCAGTACACCGGCGCCACTATCCTTGTTGCGCTGAATGGCCCACATCAAACCGAAGGCGATACCAAAGAACATCAGCATACCCATGATTGGGCTGCCGGCCATTAGCATTGGCACGCCAGAGCTTAGGCCGACAACAGCACCGATAACGGTAGGGATCAGCGACAGCGCGAGCAGCCAGTAGGTGTTTCGAAGTACCTGGTTACGGCCTGCGTTAATGGTTACGCCGCTATAAGACGAGGTCGAGCGAACATCCATGGGTCAATTCCTCAATAAAAACAAAGTGAATAAACGGGCAAAAAATAATTTCACCACGTATATGGTATCTGAAAACCCCAATTCAAGCCGATGCAGCTTAACAGTGACTTAACTGAGGCTAAATAGTGTGGCGGGTAAGTTGGGCGGTTTCTGCCTGGTCATCCCAGGAGAGGTATTCCCCCCGTTCGGCTGACCAATCGGCCAAGACCCAACGTTCGACATGGATGCCATCAACAATCACATCGTGGGTTGCGGGGTGATGCGTATGGCCGTGAATCATCGTGGCATATCCGAAGCGACGCGCTTCGTCTTCGACTGTCCATAAATCAACGTCCGTGACTCTGCCGGTTTGGGCATCGTAACGGCGGCCTTTGCTGCGCCAGCGTATCCAGCTTGCAATGGCCCGACGCAGCCAATAGGGGAGGCGCAGAAACTTTGCCTGGTTCTCGGGGATGCGGACTTTGGCGCGGAATTCCTGGTACTTCACGTCACCCGTGCAGTACAGATCGCCATGAGAAAGCACAAACTGCCAGTTGGGGATGGAAAGCACGTACGGGTCTTCAAGCAGCGTCATGCCCAGCTCGGCAAGAGCTTTCTCGCTCACCATGAAGTCCCGGTTGCCGGCCATGAAATAAACCGCAACACTCGCCTGAACCGTATCCTTCAGCGCTTTGAACACCGGTTGATAGGCTTTGAGACCCAGGTCTTCATCGCCTACCCATGATTCAAAGATATCGCCCAGCAAATAAACCGATTGGGCTTCCCGACGGGCACTTTCCAGAAAACTCAGGAAGCGTGCCGTAATCGCCGGGGTGTCCGATGACAGATGAACATCGGACGCAAAGAAAATCATTTAACGGTAACCGACTGAATGATCACGTCTTCCTTTGGCACATCCTGATGGAAGCCGCTGGTGCCGGTTTTAACAGCCTTGATCTTGTTAACCACATCCATGCCATCGGTGACTTTGCCGAACACTGCGTAGCCCCAGCCTTGTGGTGTTTCGCTCTTGAAGTTAAGGAAATCGTTGTCAGCCACGTTGATAAAGAACTGATCGGTTGCTGAATGCGGATCGCTGGTGCGCGCCATGGCGATGGTGCCAGTGGTGTTCTTCAAGCCGTTGTTAGCTTCGTTCTTGATCGGGGCTTTGGTGGGCTTTTGCTTCATGCCTGGCTCAAAACCACCGCCTTGAATCATGAAGCCATTGATCACACGGTGAAAAATCGCGTTGTTGTAGGTGCCATCTTTGGTGTATGACAGAAAATTGGCCACAGAAACCGGGGTGTGCTCGCTGTCCAGTTCCAGGGTAATGGCGCCCATATTGGTGTTCAGAATCACGGTTTGCATAAAGGAATGCTCCTGAGTGAAGGGGAGAGGTTGTTGTAGTTCGTGCTATATTCAAAGACGCATTTTATCCGTATTTTCCTGATTACCTTAGCCTCTCATGCTCTCGATCTATAACACCCTCGCCCGCGAAAAAACCCCGTTGCAACCGATTCATCCGGGACAGGTGCGCATGTACGTCTGCGGCATGACGGTTTATGACTTCTGTCACCTGGGCCATGCCCGGGTGATGGTGGTCTTCGATATGGTGTATCGCTGGCTGATGGCGCAGGGCTATCAGGTCGAATACGTCCGGAATATTACCGATATAGATGACAAGATCATCAACCGTGCCAATGAGCGAGGCCAAACCATTCAGCAACTGACGGATCACTACATTGCCGCCATGCATGAAGACAGCGATGCGCTCGGCGTGCTGCGCCCGACCAAAGAGCCGCGCGCCACCGAATACGTGCAGGAAATGCTGGATCTGATCAGCACCCTGGAGAATAAGGGTCTAGCTTATCAGGGCGGTGATGGTGATGTGAACTTTGCCGTGCGCAAGTTTGAAGGCTACGGAAAGCTTTCCGGCAAGTCCCTCGATGATCTCCGCGCGGGTGAGCGCGTTGCCGTGGCAGACGCCAAAGAAGACCCGCTCGACTTCGTACTGTGGAAGCATGCCAAAGCCGGCGAACCGGCCTGGGCTTCGCCATGGGGCGATGGTCGTCCGGGCTGGCACATTGAATGTTCGGCCATGAGCAGCGCATTGCTTGGTAACCATTTTGATATTCATGGCGGTGGTGCTGATCTGCAATTCCCGCACCATGAAAATGAAATCGCTCAGTCAGAAGGAGCACATGGCGGCACCTTCGCCAATGTCTGGATGCACAATGGTTTTATTCGCGTCGAGAAAGATGGCATCGAAGAAAAGATGTCCAAGTCCCTGGGCAACTTCTTTACCATCCGCGATGTGCTCAAGGTCTATGACCCGGAGATCATCCGCTTCTTTATTCTGCGCGCGCAGTATCGCAGCTCGTTGAATTATTCGACCGCGCATCTGGATGATGCCGCCAACGCACTGGAGCGTTTGTACACGGCGCTCCGCAACGTGCCCGCCGCTGATGTGGCGGTGAATTGGAACAGCGCCTATGGCCAGAAGTTCCAGAGCGCCATGAATGATGACTTCAACACGCCAGAAGCTATGGCCGTGCTGTTTGAAATGGCCCAGGTGGTCAATCGTGAACAGAGCGCCGAACTGGCGGGGCAGTTCAAAGCCCTGGCTGGGGTTCTGGGTTTGCTGCAGCGTGTGCCGGAGTTGTTTTTACAACGCAGCACCGGTGCCGATGCCGACGGCCTGAAACCTGAGCAAATCGAAGCCCGCATTCAGGAACGTCTGGATGCTCGCAAAGCTAAAGACTTCGCCACGGCCGACCGTGTGCGCAAAGAACTGCTCGAAGCCGGAGTCGTTCTGGAAGATACGCCTCAGGGCACCATCTGGCGTCGTGCCTGATCTTTTAGACCCCATCGCACCGCAAACCAAGCTGGCGCGGGCAGAGCGCGCCATGTTGCTTATCCTGTCGGGTATCCAGTTCTGCCATGTCCTGGATTTCATGATCATGATGCCGCTGGGGCCGTTTCTCATCAGCGCTCTCGGTATCAGCACGCAGGAATTCGCCTTTCTGGTGGCCAGTTATAGCTTCAGCGCGGCGACTGCCGGCTTGCTGATGGCGCCTGTGGTCGATCGCTTCGAACGTAAATGGTTTTTGCTGAGTGTGTTTCTGGCGTTCACCATTGCCACACTGATGTGTGCTTTGGCACCGACGTATGCCTTATTGCTTGTTGCCCGCGGTCTGGCCGGTATCTTCGGCGGCATGATGGGGGCCATGGTGCATACCGTTGTAGCGGATGCCATTCCTTTTGAGCGGCGCGCCAAAGCCACCGGCTATGTAGCTACAGCATTTTCTGTTTCCAGCATTGCCGGTGTGACGCTATCCCTGCTGCTGGCCGATGCCTTGGGTTGGCAGGCACCGTTCTTACTGATTGCGCTACTCAGTGCCGGCCTTGTCTGGTTCGGCCATAAAGCCTTGCCAGAGTTTCGCGCCCACCTGCATACCCGACAGGAAGGCAAAGCCATTCGCCAAATGCTGCGTGTGGCTATTGAACCTAACCATCTGAAAGCCATGCTGCTCACTGCGTTGGTCATCTTCGGTGGCTTCACGGTTATTCCGTACATCACGCTTTATGCTGTAGCGAACGTAAGCATTGCGGCTGATGAAATCCCCATGGTCTATTTCCTAGGGGGCGCCGCCACGTTAATTACTGCTCGGTTGATTGGTGCGCTGGCCGACAAACTGGGCAAAGTGCTCATATTCCGCGTAGTAGCCATCGGCGCGTGTCTGCCCGTATTGCTGGTGACCAATGTTGGTACGTTGTCGCTGTTCGCTTACCTCGCCATCACAACGCTGTTCTTTGTTCTTGTGTCAGGTCGTATGGTGTCGTTGTTGGCCATTGTGGGTGCAGCGGTTAAACCTCAGGAGCGGGGCACTTTTCTTTCGCTTAACGCGACCGTGCAATCTATGGCCATGAGTCTGGCCAGTATGGTGGGTGGCCTGTTTATTACTCAGGCACCGGATGGCATGATCAGCGGCTATGGCTGGGTCGGTTTGATTGCCGCCAGCTTTAATGTCTTGGCGGCGCTTTGGGTTGGACATATCAGGATTCAGAATTGAAAAGAGCCACTTGGAGGTGGCTCTTGGTTGTCTTGCTGCGTTGAAAAATCAGCCGCTAAAGAAGTTCTTCAGCTTTTGCTGCCAGCCGCCTTCTTGGGGTGAGTGGTGTTCGCCGAGGATTTCCTGGAACTTGCGGAGTAGTTCTTTCTGTTCGCTGTTCAGGTTAACCGGGGTTTCTACCACCACGTGTACATAGAGGTTGCCCGCAACGCCGCTGCGCATGCCGGTAACCCCTTTGCCGCGTAGGCGGAAGATTTTGCCGGTTTGCGTTTCCTCAGGGATGCGTAGGCTGGCAGTGCCGTCTAGCGTGGGGACGTCAATGTCGCCACCGAGTGTGGCGGTGGTCATGGTGATGGGGATCTCGCAGTGCAGATCATCGCCGTCACGGGTAAAGAGTTCGTGCTGGCGCAGCGTGATCTGTACGTAGAGGTCACCCGAGGGGCCACCGTTAACGCCGGCTTCGCCTTCGCCCGATAGGCGGATGCGGTCTCCATCGTTAACACCCGCCGGGATTTTGATTTCCAGCGTTTTGTTTTCGCGCTTGCGACCACGGCCGTGACAATCGGTACAGGGGTCGTCGATGACTTTGCCCGAGCCATGGCAATGCGGGCAGCTCTGTTGGACAGAGAAGAAGCCCTGTTGCATGCGTACCTGACCGCTACCTTTACAGGTGCCACAGGTTTTGGCGCTGGTGCCAGCTTTGGCGCCGCTGCCTTTGCAGGTGCCACAGTTGGTTTCAGTCGGAATGCGGATGCGGGTCTGTGAGCCCTTTGCAGCTTCTTCGAGGCTGATTTCCAGGTCGTAGCGCAGATCGGCGCCACGGTAGACCTGGCTACGGCCACCACGTTGGCCACCGCCTCCAAATCCGCCACCACCACCGCCGCGGAAGATTTCTTCGAAGATGTTGCCGAAGTCGAAGCCGCCGGCACCGCCGCCGCTAAAACCACCGAAGCCGCCGCCCATGGAGGGGTCGACACCGGCATGGCCATACTGATCGTAAGCGGCCCGTTTGTTGCCATCACTGAGAACTTTGTAGGCTTCTTTAGCTTCTTTGAATTGGGCTTCGGCTGTTTTGTCATCCGGATTGCGGTCCGGGTGGTATTTCATGGCCAGGCGGCGGTAGGCTTTTTTCAGCTCGTCGTCGGAGGCACCTTTGGATACACCCAGAATTTCGTAGTAATCGCGTTTAGACATGGCAGTTCTGCTTCGGTTCGAATCAATTTAAGAAAATGCAAAAGGGGCAAGGTTACCCTTGCCCCCGCCGGATCGGTGATCCGGGATTACTTCTTGTCTTTCACTTCGGTGAACTCGGCGTCCACCACATCACCGTCTGGCTGCTTGCCGGCATCGGCTTGGGCACTGGCGCCAGGCGCTGCATCTGCATCGCCACCTTCACCACCGGCCAGTTGGGCCAGGGCTTGCGAGGTTTGCATCAGCGCTTCAGCTTTCTTCTCGATCTCGGCCTTGTCGGTGCCGCGGACAGCATCTTCTACGTCCTTGGCAGCGGCTTCGATCTTGGCTTTCTCATCAGCCGGGATATTGTCGCCCAGTTCGGTCAGCATCTTGCGCACGCTGTGAACAGCCGCGTCGGCACCGTTGCGGGCATCAGCCAGCTCACGTGCTTTGTGGTCTTCCGCAGCATTGGCTTCGGCATCCTTGACCATGCGCTGGATTTCTTCTTCCGACAGACCGGTGTTGGCCTTGATGGTGATCTTATTTTCCTTGCCGGTCTGCTTGTCTTTGGCAGACACATGCAGGATGCCGTTCGAGTCGATGTCGAAGGTGACTTCGATCTGCGGTGTACCGCGAGCAGCGGCAGGAATGCCTTCCAGGTTGAATTGACCCAGGCTCTTGTTGCCCGAAGCCATTTCACGCTCACCTTGCAGGATGTGAATGGTCACGGCCGACTGGTTGTCGTCTGCGGTCGAGAAGACCTGGCTGGCCTTGGTTGGGATGGTGGTGTTCTTCGGGATGAGCTTGGTCATCACGCCGCCCAGAGTTTCGATACCCAGGGTGAGTGGCGACACGTCGAGCAGCAGCACGTCTTTCACGTCACCTTGCAGCACGCCGCCTTGGACAGCCGCACCCACAGCCACGGCTTCATCCGGGTTAACGTCTTTGCGTGGCTCTTTGCCAAAGACTTCCTTCACCTTGTCTTGTACCTTAGGCATACGCGACATACCGCCGACCAGGATGACATCGCTGATGTCAGAAGCCGAGCAACCGGCGTCTTTCATTGCGGTGACACATGGGGCAATGGTGCGCTCGATCAGATTGTCAACCAGGCTTTCGAACTTAGCGCGGGTGATCTTCATGGTCAGGTGCTTCGGACCGCTGGCATCAGCCGTGATGTATGGCAGATTGATTTCGGTCTGTTGCGCCGACGACAGTTCGATCTTAGCCTTTTCAGCGGCTTCTTTCAGGCGCTGCAGGGCCAGGACGTCGTTCTTCAGATCGGCACCGGATTCTTTCTTGAATTCGGTGACGATGTAGTCGATCAGACGCTGGTCGAAGTCTTCACCGCCTAGGAAGGTATCGCCGTTAGTCGATAGCACTTCGAACTGGTGCTCACCATCGATCTCCGAAATGTCGATGATCGAGATATCAAACGTACCGCCACCGAGGTCGAACACGGCAATCTTGCGATCGCCTTCTTTTTTGTCCATACCGAAAGCCAGTGCGGCGGCAGTTGGTTCGTTGATGATGCGTTTGACTTCCAGACCGGCGATGCGGCCGGCATCTTTGGTGGCCTGACGCTGGCTGTCGTTGAAGTAGGCCGGTACCGTGATTACGGCTTCAGTCACTTCTTCCCCCAGATAGTCTTCAGCGGCCTTCTTCATTTTGCGCAGGACTTCAGCAGACACCTGTTGTGGTGCCATCTTCTTGTCGTTCAGCACTTCAACCCAGGCGTCGCCATTGTCTGCCTTGGTGATTTTGAACGGCATCAGGCTGATGTCCTTCTGGACTTCCTTGTCTTCAAAGCGACGACCGATCAGACGCTTGATAGCGTATAGGGTGTTCTTCGGGTTGGTTACAGCCTGACGCTTGGCCGGTGCGCCAACGAGGACTTCACCATCGTTGGCATAAGCAATGATCGACGGGGTAGTGCGGGCGCCTTCTGCGTTTTCAATAACCTTCGGCGTGCCGTTTTCCATGACGGAAACGCACGAGTTGGTGGTGCCGAGGTCAATACCGATAATTTTTCTCATAGATTCTTATCCTTGTTGTTCGCTAAGTGATTGATTGATTGAGTGAAACAAGACTTTGTTGTTGCTTGTTTCACCGACATGACGGCTATATAAGGCCGCCATGCCCGTTTTCAAGGGTTTTTGCCGATATTTAGCCGTTGGCCACGGTGACCATGGCCGGGCGCAGGACGCGGTCGGACAGCTGGTAGCCTTTTTGCAGTACGTTCACCACGGTGTTTCCTGGTTGGTCGGCGTCGACCATAGCAATGGCCTGGTGTTGATTCGGGTCGAACTTGTCTCCGGCTGCAGGGTTTTCAACCTTCATGCCGCTGCGCTCCAGGGCACTGAGCAGTTGCTTCTGGGTCAGCTCCACACCCGAACGCAGGGTAGCTGCATCAGCCCCGGTATCGCCCAGGGCGGCATCGAGGCTGTCACACACGGCGATGAGTTCGCGGGCAAACTTCTCGACGGCAAATTTGTGGGCTTTGGTGACATCTTCAGCGGCGCGACGACGTAGGTTTTCACCATCGGCCTTGGCTCGTAAGTAAGCATCCTGCAGTTCAGCGACTTTGGATTCCAGTGCAGTGATTTGAGCTTCAGGCGTTGCAGCAGCTTCCGGAGCTGATTCTGCGGCAGCCTCCGTGGCGGCATTTTCTTTGACGAGTGGTTCCTGGTGTTGTTCTTGATGTTGTTCGGTCATGTCGGTTGTGCTCCTGTTTCTTGAACGCTTGAAAAATGGAAATTTCATTACAAATGGGGATGCCTGTCGTTTATTCAAGTGCCCCCAGGGGTTTGGCGCGTGCCGCTTGTGTAGCTAGCTCGGCCGGCGAGCTGGCTTGTTTTGGCCATCCAGCCAGATGCTTTTCTGTGAGATCGGCCAGCGCGTTGATCCAGGCGGTGTCTTCGTTCAGGCAAGGCAGGTAGTGGAAGTGCTCACCACCGGCGGTGAGGAAAGCTGAACGGACTTCCAGATTAATTTCTTCCAGGGTTTCCAGGCAGTCGGCGGTAAAGCCGGGGCAGAGCACGTCGACCCGTTTAACGCCCTGTTTGGCGAGATCGATCAGCGTGGGTTCCGTGTAAGGTTCCACCCACTTGGCTTTGCCGAATCGGGATTGGAATGTGGCGATAACGCATTCTGCGGGCAGGGTGAGCGCTTCTGCGACCAGCCGCGCTGTTTTATGGCATTCGCAGAAATAGGGGTCACCCAGTTTGAGATTACGTTCCGGTAGGCCGTGAAAACTCATAACCAATCGGTAGCTATTGTCCGGCAGTGCGGGCGGCAGGTTGAGTTGCCAATGGGCTTTGATCTGGTCCGCAATTGCATTGATATAGCCACGATCGTCGGCAAAGCTGCGGATATAGCGTAATTCAGGCTGGTTGCGTAGACCGGTGATCCAGTTCAGTGCCTGGTCGATAGCCGTGGCGGTGGTGCTGGCCGAAAACTGCGGGTACATAGGCACCAGCAAGATGCGTGTGGCGTTGTCGGTACGCAGTTGTTCCAACACAGCGGGAATGCTGCGCGGGCCATTACCGGCATAGCGCATCGCCCAGGTAATGATGAGATCCTGATAGCCGCGCTGCTGCAGGGTTTCGGCCAGCAGACGGGTCTGGGCTTCGGTGTGCACCATCAGCGGGGAGCCCTGGTCTGTCCAGATGGTGGCGTATTTGGCCGCCGATTTCTTAGGGCGCACTTGCAGAATGATGCCGTGCAGAATCGCTAGCCAGATCAGGCGTGGAATTTCGACGACACGTGGATCGCCCAGAAATTCCGCCAGGTAGCGTTTAACAGCAGCCGGGGTGGGGGCATCCGGTGTGCCCAGGTTAACCAGGACAGTAGCGGTTTTGGCGGGTGTGCCGTGACGCCAGGCGGGTGGGGTTTTGTTCATTAAAGGAACATGCGGTGAGGTAGATACGGGGTGCAGTGATTAGCCCTGAGCCTGTTCGGTCAGAGCACTGGAGAGCAGTTGGGCAGTAATGTCGACAATGGGAATCACGCGATCATAGGCCATACGGGTTGGGCCGATGACGCCAACCGAACCGACGACCTGGCCTTCTACCTGGTAAGGGGCGGTGACCACGCTGCATTCATCGAGTGTGGCGATACCGGATTCCTGGCCAATATACAGACGTACGCCTTCGGCCTGATGCGCTAGATCCAGAAGCCGCACGAGCGCGGTACGCTGTTCGAACAGATCAAATAGTTCACGCAGGCGGCGCATATTGGAGCTGAGGTCATCAACATCGAGCAGATTTTTTTCGCCGGAGATCACGGTCTCTGATTCGCGCGGCATGAGTGTTTCGCTGCTAGCGGTGAGCGACACGGTCATCAAGGCCTGCATATCGGTACGGATACGGGTGAGTTCGTCGTGCACCCGATGGCGCATCTGTTCAAGTTCAAGACCGACAAAGTTCTGGTTCAGGGTGTTGGCGGCTTCGGTCAGTTCGGCAGCGCTGTAGGCGCAGTCGGTGGTCAGAATCCGGTTTTGCACATTGCCATCATTGGTCACCAGAACGAGTAGAACCCGTTGCTCAGGGGGGGCAATAAATCCGATCTGGCGAATCCGCTTGCTGGTGTGGCGGGGGGGCGATGACGATGCCGGCAAAGTGGGTGAGGTCAGAGAGCAAGCGCGAGGCATGATTAATAATTTTGCCCGGCTGTGCACTGGCGCCGGCCAGCTCAGCCAGAATGCGGGCATGGTCCATCTGTTCCAGCGGTTGCATGGTGAGCAGAGAGTCAACAAAGAAACGGTAGCCACGTGGGGTGGGGATGCGTCCTGCCGATGTGTGCGGGCTGGCAATAAAGCCCAGATCTTCCAGATCGGCCATCACATTACGGACAGTGGCTGCTAACAGATCCAAGCCAGAGGCGCGCGACAGCACGCGAGAGCCCACTGGTGCACCTTCGGCGATGTAGCTTTCAACCAGCGTCTTGAGAAGGACGCAGGAACGATCATCCAGCGGCATAGGCGCAGAAGACTGTTTTGGCGAGGCAGAAATAATGCCGGCGGGTGATTTCGGGTGCATGGAATAGATTCTACAAAATTATTCTGTGGTTTAATCGGGTTCTGTTGCGGATAAGACGAAATGCGGAGTCGGATTGATATCGTACCCATGGCCGTTAACGGTAGCACTGATCGGTCGCCAGGAAAGCACTGAAGTAGCAGACTCGATTGTGGCCCTTGCCGGGTTCTTTCACGCGCGTGACGTGAATGTGCTGGTTGAAACAGAAACAGCGATTGAAGTCGGTCAGTTGCTCGGGAGTGATGCGCTGGCATCGGCCGAATGCGCCGATTTCGCCCGGATTGGTGGTGCAGCTGAAATAGCTATCGTGGTAGGCGGCGATGGCACGTTGTTGCATGCCGCGCGCCAGCTGGCCCGTTACGACATGCCGCTGGTTGGCATTAACCAGGGTCGGTTGGGTTTTATGACGGATATTGCCCGCTCCGCCATGATCGAAGCCATGACGCTGCTGATGGAAGGCAAGTTCACCCCTGAGGATCGATTGTTGCTGGATACCGAGGTGGTGTTTGGTGGTGCGTCTTCCGAATTGCAGCCCATGGCCAACTTGGCTTTTAACGATGTGGTGATCGATAAAGGCGCTACCGGCCGGATGATTGAATTTGAGCTGCGGGTGGACGATGAATTTATTTATAGCGCCCGTGCGGATGGGCTGATTATTTGTACGCCAACGGGTTCGACGGCTTATGCCTTGTCGGCCAATGGCCCGATTTTGCACCCGAAGCTGGGTGGTATTGCGCTGGTGCCGTTGTGCCCACATGCTTTATCGAATCGACCGATTACCTTGCCAGATACGGCGTGCATTGAAGTGCGCCTGGTGCAAGGGGCTAATGCCCGTGCCCACTTTGATGGCCAGGAAACCGTTGATCTGATGCCGGGAGACGGGGTGCGTTTAGTGAAATCACCGCACAAAATTAAACTGTTGCATCCGCCGTCCTACAGTTATTTCGCCATGCTGCGCCAGAAACTGCATTGGAGCGAAGGGCCGAGTATTCGGCCGGGTCTGGTGGTTAATACGCCTTGCGGTAAGCCGGACTAAGCGATGCTGTGCCGCCTGGAGATTCGGGATTTTGTGCTGGTGCATGCCCTGGCGCTGGATTTCCAGCCGGGGTTTGGCGCGCTCACCGGAGAAACGGGCGCAGGTAAATTGCTACTGATTGATGCGTTAGCTTTTGTGTTGGGTGAGCGAGCGGAAGCAGAGCTAATCCGGTCCGGTGCCTCACGTGCCGAGGTGACAGCCGAATTTGATGCATCAACCGATCCAGCCTTTGCGGCCTGGTTTGCCGAGCAGGCGATACCACTGGAGTCTGGTGAAGGGGTTTTGATCCGGTGCGTGCTTGAGGCGGCAGGGCGGTCACGTGCCTTTATTAATGGTGTGCCAGTCACTTTGCAGCAAGTGCGAACTGCGGGTGAGTGGTTGCTGGATATTCATGGGCAGCACGCGCATCAGTCCTTGTTGCGGGCCGATGCCCAGCGCCAATTGCTGGATGAGTTTGGTCAGTTGCAGGCTCAGGCACGCACCGTCGCCGTAGCCTGGCGAGAATGGGCAGCTGCACGCCAGGCCCTGGCCGATGCGGGCAAACGGTCTGGGGAGATAGCGGCGCGGCGTGAAACGCTGGACAGACAGATCAAGGCGTTGTCTGAGTTGGCTAATGATCAGCCGGATTGGGGTTGGCAAGACATGGGCGAAACGCAGTCGCGATTGGCTCACGCATCCAGCCTCATAGAACTGACCCAGAGTGCCGTCGATGTGTTGGGTGAGGGTGATGAGCCCGTGTTAACCCTATTGGGTCGTTTGCAACATCGGCTACAGGAAGGTGCTGGGCTGGATAACCGTTTGCAGGAACCGACGGATCTACTGTCAGCGGCCAGTAACGAGCTTTCTGAGGCGCTGACCCTGTTACGTCGACACCTGGATCGTTTTGAAGTCGACCCTGTGCGTCTGGCAGAAACAGAACGCCGTATGGCGGCCATGCTGGAGTTGGCGCGTAAGCATCTGGTCGAGCCATCGGCTTTGCCGACGTTGTATCAGGATTTGCTGGCTGAAGCAGAACAACTGGCTGACGCCACCGATGTTGCAGCGCTTGAAGTTCGATCAAAGGCGACGGCGTTAGCTTATGCTGATGCCGCGGCTGTGCTGACGAAGGCGCGTACCAAGGCTGCCAAGACGCTTTCTAAAGGCGTGAGCGGTGCCGTGCAGGAGTTGGCGCTTGGGGGCGGTCAGTGCCGGGTCGCGCTGCAGCCGTTGGAGGGTGATAGCAGTGCGCACGGTAATGAGCGCGTTGAATTCCAGATTAGCGGATTGGCGGGCGACGATTGGCGTTCTTTGTCTAAGGTTGTGTCCGGCGGCGAGCTTTCCCGTATCAGTCTGGCAATTCAGGTGGTGACGAGTGCCTGTAGTGCCGTGCCAACATTGATTTTTGATGAAGTGGATGTGGGTATCGGCGGGGGTGTTGCCGAGGTGGCTGGTCGATTGCTGGCCAAACTGGGCGAGCAACGTCAGGTGCTGTGCGTGACCCATCTGGCTCAGGTTGCGTCGCGTGCTGCCTGGCAGTGGCAGGTGAGCAAAGAAAAAACCGATGGATCATTCCAGAGCCTGGTGCAAGGCCTCGATGATGTGGCGCGTGTCGAAGAGATTGCCCGTATGCTGGGTGGTGTCGAGATTACCGAGCGCACGCGGGCGCATGCAGCCGAGATGCTCGGCCTGGCCTAGGCAGAGTTTTTAGATTTCAGGGGGTTAGCGAATCTGCTTGGTGGGTCGATGCGGGCAGGCGGAGTCGACACATTCCGCATACAGACATAAGTCGTGCGCCTGAATTCTAAAGCCGAGTTTGCCGGCGATCTCGGCCTGTTTCTTTTCGATTTCCGGGTCGCAAAATTCCACAACGCGGTCGCATTGCAAGCAGACCAGGTGGTCATGGTGCTCGCCACGATTTAGTTCAAATACGGCTTTGCCCGATTCGAAATTCTGTTTCTGAAGTAAGCAGGCTTGTTCGAATTGTGTCAGAGCCCGATAAACCGTTGCCAGACCAATATCGACGCCACTGGTGACCAGTATTTTGTAAACGTCGTCAGCTGTTAGGTGTTCATCACGTCGATTTTCAAAAATCTCGAGGATTTTCATCCGGGGCATGGTTGCTTTGAGGCCGGATTGCTGTAGGTCTTTCGGCGTGGGCATAAAAGGATTCCTAATCTATAACTTCGGATATGATAGCGGCTTTTGCACTGAGCCGTTCTTCTCATGTCCTCCTACCGGAAATTACCGTTGGCAGTTTTTAGCAAAGGCGCGGCCGGTTTTGGCTTGTTGTGCAGCTTTTTCCTGTTGAGCGGTTGCGCGGTGGAGCGCTATTTTCTTGAATACCGCGTTAATGTGCAGCAGGGTAATGTGGTCGAACAGAAAAATATAGCGCAATTGAAGCCGGGAATGACGCGCGACCAGGTGCGCTATGTCTTGGGTACGCCATTGTTGCAAGATCCGTTTCACGCGAATCGTTGGGACTATGTGTATCGGTATGAGGATGGCGCATCGGGCAACATCACCATGCGGAATATTTTCGTTTGCTTCAATGCGGCCGAGCAGCTAGAGCGTGCTGGTGGTGATGTGGCAGCGGCACAACCGGTAGGTGTGGAGATTACCGGGGATATCACTGCAGACGCTAATGCTGCCGCGGATCTGGCCGCAGCAAAACGCGTCAATGAACCTCAAGTGATTGATCTGGGCAGTCTGCCAGAAGATGCAGAAGGCCCACCTGAGAACTCTGAGCCACCGAGCGACTCCTGGTGGTGGCGTTTTATCCATATATTCAAGTAAATAAGGAATTTCCATGATAGCTCCTGTCAGAATTGCCGTTGCGGGCGCCTCAGGCCGTATGGGTCGTATGTTGATTGAGGCCGTTTTACGCGACCCGGCTACTGAACTGCACGCCGCATTTGAGCGTGAGGGTAGTGAATTTGTGGGGCGTGATCCGGGCGAGTTTGTGGGTCAAACGACGACAGTACGCATTACCTCAGACGTTGCAGCCGGGTTGCGAGGTGCCAACTGTCTGATTGATTTCATCCGACCTGAAGCAACGCTCGTGCACCTTGAGGCCTGTAAAACAGCCGGTGTTGGTATGGTGATTGGTACCACGGGTTTTGAAGAGGCGGGTAAAGCCGCATTGGCGGCGGCTGCTAAGACCATACCAGTGGTCTTTGCCCCGAATATGAGTGTGGGGGTCAATGTGACTTTCAAGCTGCTGGAAATTGCCGCAGGTATCCTCAATTCGGGTTATGACGTGGAAATTGTCGAAGCCCATCACCGCCATAAGATCGATGCGCCTTCGGGTACGGCCTTGCGTATGGGCGAGGTGGTGGCTGACGCACTTGGCCGTAATCTTAAGGATGTGGCGGTTTATGGCCGTGAAGGTGTGACTGGCGAGCGGGATGAAACGACGATCGGGTTTGCCACCGTACGCGGAGGCGACATTGTTGGCGATCATGTGGTGATGTTTTGTGGCACGGGCGAACGGGTTGAAATCGGTCATAAAGCGAGCGGCCGTATGCCATATGCATTAGGCAGCGTGCGGGCGGCAAAATTCATTCGTGAACGCGCTAACGGCTTGTTTGATATGCAGGATGTGCTCGGTCTGCGTGCCTAAGCTTGCCTGAAGGGGCTAGCGCAACGCAGCATTTTTCGCTATAATCCGGTCGCTTAAATCCTGCCTTATGCAGGACTCAGGCGGGAGTGCCATCAAGCTGCCTATCGGCGGCGGTCGTGGGCTCCCGCTTTGCATATCTGCTACCCGGAGTTGCTGTGTCCCATCCTGAGTCATCCGCCTCGTCTGTTTCGTCTGCTGCCGCTGGCAGCCGTCCCCTCTGCTCAACCCGCCCGGTAGCTTTGCTGGTGCTGGCTGATGGCACCATCTTCCGTGGAGAGTCTATCGGTGCTGCCGGTAAGACTTCGGGGGAGGTTGTTTTTAATACCGCTTTGACGGGCTACCAGGAGATCTTGACCGATCCATCCTACTGCCGTCAGATTGTGACGCTCACCTATCCGCATATCGGTAATGTGGGTTGTAACGATGAAGACTTTGAATCGGGCGCCAACTACGCTGCGGGTCTGGTGATTCGTGATTTGCCGGAAGTGGCCTCGAATTGGCGTTCGCAGAGCGATCTGTCGTCGTACCTGGTGAAACATGGCATTGTCGCTATTGTGGGTATCGATACCCGCAAGTTGACACGTATTCTGCGTGAAAAGGGCGCGCAGGCAGGTTGCATCGTTGCTGCCGCTGCCGGAGAAACGCTGGATGAAACCGCTGCACTGGCTGAAGCCAAAGCGTTCCCTGGCCTCGCCGGTATGGATCTGGCCAAAGAAGTCACGGTCGATAAGCCTTACGCCTGGACGCAAGGTGAGTGGACGCTGAAGGGTTATGTCACCGGTCCAACGCCACGTTTCAAAGTAGTGGCCTACGATTTTGGTGTGAGGCGCAATATTTTGCGTATGCTGGCTGAACGTGGCTGTGATGTGACGGTGGTGCCGGCTCAAACCTCGGCTGCTGACGTGCTGGTCATGAATCCGGATGGTGTCTTTTTGTCCAATGGTCCTGGCGATCCGGAGCCTTGTGATTACGCGATTGCCGCGATTCGTGAATTCCTGGCGGTAAAGAAGCCTGTGTATGGCATCTGCCTTGGTCACCAGTTGCTGGCTTTGGCTGCTGGCGCCAAGACGGCCAAGATGAAGTTTGGTCACCATGGTGCTAACCATCCGGTTAAGGATGTCGATACCGGCCAGGTGCTAATCACCAGCCAGAACCACGGGTTTGCAGCCGATGTCGATACGCTGCCGGCCAATGTGCGCGTGACACATGTGTCGCTGTTCGATGGCACCTTGCAAGGCATTGCACTGACCGATGCGCCTGCGTTCTCGTTCCAGGGTCACCCTGAAGCGAGCCCGGGTCCGCACGATGTGAGTTACCTCTTCGACCGATTCATCGATCTGATGTCTCAGCACGCTGCAAAATAATAAGAAGCTGAATCATGCCCAAACGTACAGACCTAAAAAGTATTCTGATTATTGGCGCTGGTCCGATTGTTATCGGTCAGGCCTGCGAGTTCGACTATTCCGGTGCCCAGGCCTGTAAGGCGCTGCGTGAAGAAGGCTACAAAGTCATTCTGGTGAATTCGAATCCGGCCACCATCATGACCGATCCGGAGATGGCCGATGTTACCTACATCGAACCGATTACCTGGCAAGTTGTGGCCCGCATCATCGAAACCGAGCGCCCTGACGCGTTGTTGCCGACCATGGGTGGTCAGACCGCATTGAACTGCGCTCTGGATCTGGCGGCTAACGGCGTGTTAGAAAAGTTTGGCGTTGAATTGATTGGCGCTTCGCGTGAAGCCATCGACAAGGCGGAAGACCGCGAAAAATTCAAGCAGGCCATGAACAAGATTGGTCTGGGTTCGGCGCGCTCGGCCATCGCCCACTCGATGGAAGAGGCTTATCAGGTTCAGGCCGGCATTGGCTTTCCGACGATTATCCGTCCGTCATTCACCCTGGGTGGTACGGGTGGCGGTATCGCTTACAACATGGAAGAGTTCGAGACGATCTGTAAGCGCGGTCTCGAAGCGTCGCCGACCAACGAGCTGCTGATTGAAGAATCGCTGCTGGGTTGGAAAGAATATGAAATGGAAGTGGTGCGTGACCGTAAGGACAACTGCATCATCATCTGCTCGATCGAGAACCTGGATCCGATGGGTGTGCACACGGGTGATTCGATTACCGTGGCACCCGCTCAGACGCTCACGGATAAGGAATACCAGATCCTGCGCAATGCATCGATCGCTGTACTGCGCGAGATTGGCGTCGATACCGGTGGTTCGAACGTGCAGTTTTCGATCAATCCGGATGATGGCCGTATGGTCGTCATTGAAATGAATCCACGTGTATCACGTTCGTCGGCGCTGGCTTCCAAGGCAACAGGTTTCCCGATTGCCAAGATCGCTGCCAAGCTGGCCGTGAGTTACACTCTTGACGAACTGGCTAACGAAATTACCGGCGGGAAAACGCCGGCATCGTTTGAGCCGTCGATCGATTACGTCGTGACTAAGGTGCCACGTTTTGCCTTTGAAAAATTCCCGATGTCCGACAATCGCCTGACGACCCAGATGAAGTCGGTGGGCGAGGTTATGGCAATTGGACGTACGTTCCAGGAATCGCTGCAAAAAGCCTTACGCGGCCTGGAAGTCGGTGTTGACGGCTTTAATCTGAAGACCGTTGATCCCGAAACGATTGATGAGCAGCTGGCCAATGCCACGCCGGATCGTCTGTGGTACGTCGCGGATGCCTTTGGCGTTGGCATGTCGGTTGAACGTGTGTTTGAACTGACTAAGATTGATCCGTGGTTCCTGGTGCAGATCAAGGAAATTGTCGATCTGGAACTCACCGTAGAAAAACGTACGTTCGACAGCCTGTCGGCAGATGAGCTGCGCTTCTTGAAGCGTAAGGGTTTCTCGGATCGTCGTCTGGCCTATTTGACGAAGAGCACCGAACAGGCAGTTCGCGAGCGCCGTCATGCCTTGGGCGTTCGTCCTGTTTACAAGCGCGTAGACACCTGTGCCGCCGAGTTCGCTACGAACACGGCTTATATGTACTCGACCTATGAAGACGAGTGTGAGGCACAGCCAACCGATAAGAAAAAGATTATGGTGCTGGGCGGTGGTCCTAACCGTATTGGCCAGGGTATTGAATTTGATTACTGCTGTGTGCATGCCGCCATGGCAATGCGTGAAGACGGTTACGAGACCATTATGGTCAACTGTAATCCTGAAACCGTATCGACTGACTACGACACTTCGGATCGTCTGTATTTCGAACCGCTGACCCTGGAAGACGTGCTGGAAACCGTGGCCATCGAAAAGCCGGTCGGTGTGATCGTGCAATATGGTGGTCAGACACCGCTCAAGCTGGCGCTGGCGCTAGAAGCCAATGGTGTGCCGATTATTGGTACCTCGCCAGATATGATTGATGCGGCCGAAGACCGTGAGCGTTTCCAGAAGCTGCTGCACGACCTGGGTCTGAAGCAGCCGCCAAACCGCACGGCTCGCACAGAAGAAGAGGCCCTGCGCATGGCAGAAGAAATCGGCTATCCGCTGGTGGTTCGCCCATCGTATGTGCTGGGTGGTCATGCCATGGAAATTGTGCATGAACAGAAAGATCTCGAGCGTTACATGCGCGAAGCCGTGAAGGTTTCGAATGATTCGCCCGTGCTGCTGGATCGTTTCCTGAATGATGCCTGCGAAGTCGATGTGGATGCATTGTCGGATGGCAATGAAGTGATCATCGGCGGTGTGATGGAGCACATCGAGCAGGCAGGCGTACACTCGGGTGACTCGGCCTGTTCGCTGCCACCTTACTCGCTGGGCAAACCCGTTCAGGAAGAGTTGCGTCGTCAGACCAAGGCGATGGCCAAGGCACTCAACGTGTGCGGTTTGATGAACGTGCAGTTTGCGATTAAAGACGATGAAGTTTACGTGCTGGAAGTGAACCCGCGTGCTTCACGTACGGTGCCGTTTGTTTCCAAGGCGACTGGTCTGCAATTGGCCAAGATTGCTGCGCGCTGTATGGTGGGTCAATCACTGGCATCGCAAGGCGTAACCAAGGAAGTTGTACCACCTTATTACTCGGTCAAGGAAGCAGTGTTCCCGTTTGCCAAGTTCCCGGGTGTGGATACGATTCTTGGGCCAGAAATGAAGTCGACTGGTGAAGTCATGGGTGTGGGTAAAACGTTCCCCGAAGCCTTTGTGAAGGCACAGATGGCGAGCAGCGTGATTTTGCCGAAGAGCGGCAAGGTTTTCCTGTCGGTTAAAGACAGCGACAAAGCGAAGGCAGTTGAAATGGCACGCCAACTCCATCTGGCTGGCTATCAGCTGATTGCAACGCGCGGCACCGCTAAAGCCATTGAAGAGGCTGGCGTCACTGTGCAGCGTGTGAACAAAGTGACCGAAGGTCGTCCGCATGTGGTTGACGCGATCAAGAACAACGAAATTGCCTTGATCATCAATACAGTGGAAGAAAAGCGCCATGCCATTAATGACTCCCGTTCAATCCGTACGTCGGGTCTGATGGCGCGTGTGACCATGTTCACGACGATCTGGGGTGCCGAAGCTGCTGTGGCAGGTATTTTGTCCGGTGATGTGCTCAAGGTCTATGCGATTCAGTCACTGCATGCGCAGTTGAATTAAACGATTGTCACTGCTATGAATAAGATTCCACTGACTGTGACGGGTGCGGCTGCGCTTCAAGAAGAGCTGCATCGTTTGAAAACGGTTGAACGGCCTGCTGTCATTGAAGCGATTGCTGAGGCGCGTGCGCACGGCGATCTTTCGGAAAACGCTGAATACGATGCGGCTAAAGAGAAGCAGGGCTTTATTGAAGGCCGTATTCAGGAAGTCGAAGGCAAACTGAGCCACGCCCAGATCATTGATCCATCGAGCACGGATGCAGATGGCCGTTGTGTGTTTGGTTCAACCGTTGACCTGGAAGATGCTGACTCTGGACAGTCGGTGACCTATCAGATCGTCGGAGAAGACGAAGCGGATATCAAGCAGGGCAAGATTTCGTTTGCGTCACCCTTGGCGCGCGCCCTGATCGGCAAATTCGCCGGTGATGTGGTGCAGGTGCAGACGCCAGGTGGTCAGCGCGAATACGAGATGATCGACGTACGTTACGTATAACTTGGGCTAAACGGGTGCAGTTATCCGCCCCGTTTAGTTATTCTGGAAGTTATGCTTCAGTTGGCGAGGGGCTTTGCGACGGCCGGTAGCCTTACCGGATTTGTCGACTTTGACTTCAACTTTCGGACGCCAGACAACCAGTAATTTTCCAATATGCTGAATTGCCGCAGCGTTTAGCGTATTGCAGATTTCAGCGAGGTAGCCTTCGCGAATTTCTCGCTCATCGTTCACTACGCGGATTTTGATCAATCCGTGCTTGTTGAGCGAATGACTGATTTCCTTGAGCACGGTTTCAGACAAGCCGTTGTCGGCAATGGTGACCACGGGATTGAGGCTGTGAGCTTCTGCCTTGAGCGCACGGCGCTCGGCAGTGCTGATAGCCAGTTCGCCAGGAACAGGGGCTTCGGCGGTTTCGTCGGCAAGTAGTTGGGCGATACGATCAAGGGTCATGGTGAACTCAAAGCAGTAAACACGGATAATGCAGGCTGGCATTGTACGCCAGCCTTGAATAGAACAGCGAACTCAATCGAGAGACAGCAGGCAGAATGTATGGCAAGAACCAAAACCAGTAGAGCGTGGATGCGTGAGCACGTGAATGACCCTTGGGTGCAGCGTGCCAAGGCGGAAGGTTGGCGTTCGCGCGCCGCATTCAAGCTGATGGAAGTGGACGATAAAGACAAGCTGATCCGTAAAGGTGCGATTGTTGTGGATTTGGGCTGTACGCCGGGGGGGTGGTCGCAGGTCGCCCGCAAACGCCTGGGTACCACTGGTCGCGTTATCGGGCTGGATTTGTTACCGCTGGATCCGATGTTACCGGGTGTGGAATTTTTACAGGGCGACTTTCACGAAGAGTCTGTCCTGAAGCAAGTGGAAGAAATGCTTCATGGTGCCAAAGTAGACCTTGTGCTTTCGGATATGGCCCCCAATATGTCAGGTATTCCTTTATCGGATCAGGCACGCTCCGTCCATCTGGCAGAGCTGGCACTTGATTTTGCGGCTAATCACCTGCAACCGCAGGGGTCTTTTCTGATCAAAGTGTTTCAGGGCTCTGGTTTTGCCGAATATGTCGTCGTCATGCGGAAAGTCTTTCGCAAGGTGGTGACCCGCAAACCGGAGGCATCACGCGGCCGGAGTAGTGAGTTGTATCTGTTGGGGCAGGGCTTGAAGCAACTTGAGTAGTGAGCCGCTACAGGCTCGGGTAGAATGATCGTTCAGTTTGATTAAGGCAGAAAGCCATCGTGAATAACAATTTGTTTCGCAACGTTGCCATTTGGGTCGTCATTGGTTTGGTGCTAATGACGGTCTTCAATCAGTTCAACAACAAGCAGGCTGCTCAGAATTCGGTTGAGTACTCCCAGTTCATCGAAGAGGTGAAGGACGGCAAGATCAGCAAAGTCGTGATGGAGGGTCGCACCCTCAAGGCAACGACAACGGATGGTAAAAAAGTGACCTCCTATGCGCCGTCGGATATCTGGTTGGTGTCTGATCTGCTGAAGAGCGGCGTCAAGATTGAAGCCAAGCCGGAAGAAGAGCCATCTATGCTGATGAATATCTTTGTCAGCTGGTTCCCGATGCTGTTGCTTATCGGTGTCTGGATTTTCTTTATGCGTCAGATGCAGGGCGGTGGCGCCAAGGGTGGTGGCCCGTTCTCTTTTGGCAAGAGCAAGGCGCGTATGATGGATCAGGCGCAAAATACGGTGACGTTCGCTGATGTGGCCGGTTGCGATGAAGCCAAGGAAGAAGTGCAGGAGCTCGTCGATTTTCTGAAGGATCCGACCAAGTTCCAGAAACTAGGTGGTCGTATTCCACGTGGCGTGCTGATGGTCGGCAGCCCGGGTACAGGTAAAACGCTGCTGGCCAAGGCTATTGCTGGCGAAGCCAAGGTGCCGTTCTTTTCGATTTCCGGTTCGGACTTCGTGGAAATGTTTGTCGGTGTGGGCGCTGCGCGTGTTCGCGACATGTTCGAACAAGCCAAGAAGCAGTCGCCCTGTATCATCTTTATCGATGAAATTGACGCCGTTGGCCGTCATCGTGGTGCCGGCCTGGGTGGCGGAAACGATGAACGTGAACAGACGCTGAATCAGATGCTGGTTGAGATGGATGGTTTCGAGGGTAGCCAGGGCGTGATCGTGATTGCCGCGACAAACCGCCCGGATATTCTGGATCCGGCGCTGCTGCGTCCGGGTCGATTCGATCGTCAGGTCGTCGTACCGCTACCTGATATCCGTGGTCGCGAAGAAATCATCAAGGTACACATGCGTAAGGTGCCAGTGGCACCGGACATCAAGGCCGACATTCTGGCCCGTGGTACGCCGGGTTTTTCGGGGGCCGATCTGGCCAATCTGGTGAATGAAGCCGCGCTGTTTGCCGCACGTCAGAACAAGCGTCTGGTCGACATGGGAGATTTCGAAAAGGCCAAGGACAAGATTATGATGGGCGCCGAGCGTCGCAGCATGGTCATGAGCGAAGACGAAAAGCGCAATACGGCCTATCACGAATCGGGCCATGCAGTCGTTGCCAAACTGCTGCCAAAGTCGGATCCGGTGCATAAGGTAACGATTATCCCGCGCGGCCGTGCACTGGGCGTGACCATGCAGTTGCCGGAGCAGGATCGGTACGCCTATGACCGTGGTTATCTGATGGATCGTATCGCTGTGCTATTCGGTGGTCGTGTGGCAGAAGAGTTGTTCATGAACCAGATGACAACGGGTGCTTCAAACGACTTTGAGCGTGCGACATCGATGGCGCGTGACATGGTTACACGCTATGGCATGTCGGATCTGGGCCCCATGGTCTACGGCGAGAATGAGGGTGAAGTATTCCTCGGTCGCTCCGTGACTACCCACAAAGCGATGTCGGAAGCGACAATGCAACAGGTAGATGCCGAGATCCGCCGGATTATTGACCAGCAGTATGCGCTGGCCAAGCGGTTGCTGGATGAGAATCGTGACAAGGTTGAAGCGATGACACAGGCACTGCTGGAATGGGAAACCATTGATGCAGATCAGATTAACGACATCATGGCTGGGAATGCGCCGCGCCCACCGCAACCGCCGGGAGGTGCGAATCAGCCACCGTCTGCGCCGGCAACGGAAGCAACCAACGGGTCACCTGCAACGGCTTAATGTTTTGTTGATCGTTTAATTCCTTAAGGCCGGTCCGATGTTTAATTCGGGTCGGCCTTTTGTTTTTAGCTATAGATTTTATGCCTGAAAAAAATCATTTCCTGTGGCACACATCAACTCGCCTGGCGGCCAGGTAAGCCGCTTGTGATGGGCATTGTGAATGTGACGCCGGACTCGTTTTCAGGGGATGGCCTTGGTTGCCAAGTTGATGCTGCTTTTGATCAGGCGGTCGCTATGGTCAGAGCAGGTGCTGATCTGGTGGATATTGGTGCCGAATCGACCCGTCCGGGGGCTGCGGTTGTTAATGCAGAAGAAGGGCTTGGCCGATTGACGCCATTGATGGAGCGCCTGGTTAAGGAAGGTATCCCGGTTTCGGTCGATACCTATAAATCCGAGGTGATGGCTGAGGCTATTCGTCTGGGGGCTGGGCTGATTAACGATATTTCTGCCCTGGCTGATGCGGGAGCAGATCGCGTGCTGGCACCCCACGAATCGGTTTCTGTCTGTTTGATGCATATGCAGGGTACGCCTCAAACCATGCAGCACTCGCCTGTTTACGAAGATGTCGTTACTGAAGTGAATGCGTTTCTATACCAGGCCGTCGCTCGGGCAACCACAGCGGGTATCGAGCGCAAGCGTCTTATTCTTGACCCCGGGTTTGGCTTTGGCAAGACATTTGCGCATAATCAGATATTGTTTCGTGCGCTACCGAAATGCGTAGCGCTTGGTTTTCCTGTGCTTGTAGGCGTGTCACGAAAGTCAATGATTAGTCAGATTACCGATAAATCCGTTGATCAGCGTGCTGCGGGCAGTGTGGCGGCAGCCTTGCTGGCGGCACAGGCAGGGGCGGCTATTTTGCGCGATGCATTAAAAGTGTTGCGGGCGCTGGACCCGCAGACGGATTTGGAGTCGTTATGAGTCGTAAATATTTTGGCACTGATGGCGTCCGTGGACGCGTGGGGCAGTATCCGATCACGCCTGATTTTGTGCTGCGTTTAGGTTATGCCGCGGGTCAGGTTTTAGCAAATCGTAATGCATCAGGCTTTCACCGACCCGGCGTGCTGATTGGTAAAGACACGCGAAATTCAGGCTATATGCTGGAAGCTGCGCTGGAGGCCGGGTTTTCGGCTGCCGGCGTGGATGTCTTTTTAACCGGACCTTTGCCAACGCCGGGTATCGCCTATCTGACGCGTGCATTGCGGCTTCAGGCTGGCGTAGTCATTTCTGCATCCCATAATCCGTTCCACGATAATGGCATTAAGTTCTTTTCGGCCGATGGCAAGAAGTTGCCGGATGATGTGGAGCGTGCGATTGAGTCGGCCATCGATGCGATGGATGGGAAACCGATGCAAACGGTTGAGCCCAAGGATCTTGGCCGTGCGCGCCGTATTGATGATGCAGCCGGCCGTTATATTGAATTCTGTAAAAGCACAGTGCCTGCCAGCTTTGATTTGCGTGGTTTAAAGATTGTGGTGGATTGTGCCCATGGTGCGGCCTATCACATCGCTGCCGAAGTGCTGCACGAGCTGGGCGCAGAGGTAGTTGCCATCGGCAATATGCCGGATGGTGTCAACATTAATGAAGGCGTGGGTGCGTTGCACCTCGAGCTTCTGGCGTCTACGATCGAAGCAACTGGTGCAGATTTCGGTATAGCGCTGGATGGCGATGCGGATCGATTGGTGATCGTCGACGCGGCAGGCCATGCTTATGACGGCGACCAAATCCTCTATGCCATTGTGCAGGAGCGTTTGCTCGATGGTCCGGTCGCAGGCGTTGTAGGGACTCTGATGACCAATATGGCGCTGGAGCAGGCACTTAAAGCGCGTGGTGTGCCTTTCAAGCGTGCTAAGGTCGGTGATCGCTACGTGATGGAAATGCTCGCTGCTGAAGGGTGGTTGTATGGTGGAGAGAACTCTGGCCATATTCTGGCATTGGATCGCCATACGACGGGTGATGGCCTGGTTTCGGCTTTGCAAGTGCTGGTAGCCCTCAAGCGTGCTGGCGGTAACATGGCAGCGCTACTCGGCGGTTTGGTTTTGTTTCCACAATGTATGATCAATGTGTCTGTTAAGGCTGGTTTTAACTGGCAAGATCATGTGGGTGTCGTTGCTGCCGTTAAAGCGAGCGAGGGGCGTTTGGGTGCCAAAGGTCGTGTGTTGCTTCGTCCTTCGGGCACAGAACCGGTTTTACGCGTCATGGTTGAGGCCGAAGCGCGTGATTTATCGCAAACCGAAGCAGAATCAATCGTTGCCGCTGTGCGGGCTGCACTGTGAGTCATTGACCGGATGACCGCAAGAAAATAGAATCTAGCCCGTATACAGGCGCTCTCCGGTGGGTTGAGCGCCTTTTTCTCCGCCTTTTCTCGCATGAAGTGCAAATAGGATCAGTGATGACGATCGTCAGAACACCGCTGGTAGTTGGCAACTGGAAGATGAATGGTGCCTTTGACGCGAATCAGTCGTTGCTGGAAAGTTTGCTGAGCGAGTTAGCTCAAAAGCGCCTGCCAGAAATTGGCGTCTGCCCGCCGTTTCCGTATATCGCCCAAGTAGGCGCGTTAGTGACTAACACCCCGGTTGTCTGGGGTGCCCAGACAGTGAGCGAACATCGCGGTGGCGCCTATACAGGACAGGTCAGCGCGCCCATGCTTAAGGATCTGGGTTGCACTTACGTGATCGTTGGCCATTCGGAGCGACGCCAGTATTGTGCCGAAACCAATGATGGCGTTGCACGCCAGGCGGTTGCGGTACTAGATAGCGGCCTGATACCGATTATTTGTGTGGGTGAATCGGCCGATGAAGAAGCTGCAGGTCAGACCCTGACAGTGATTGATCGTCAATTGGCACCGGTATTGCTGGCCCTGGCCGGCGTAGCAGACGAAGGCGCCACTGTAGTGATCGCTTATGAACCGGTTTGGGCGATTGGCACGGGTAAAACCCCAACGCCAGAAGGCGTGCAGGCAGTTCATGCGCACATCCGTCAGCGTCTGCTGGCGGCAGGCATGGTGCAAACCCGCATTCTTTATGGTGGGAGCGTGAAGGGTAGCAATGCAGACGTGTTGTTTGCGTTACCGGATGTTGATGGCGGGCTGATTGGTGGTGCTGCCCTAGATGCCCTGGATTTCAGTACAATCTGCCTCGCTGCGTCAAAACGCATGTTGTAACAACCGGATTTTTCAAGAAAGAGAAGTAGGCAATCAGATGGATATTCTTTACGTAGTCGTTTTAGTCGTAAACATTGCTTCAGCCCTGGGCGTGATCGGATTAGTGCTCATGCAGCACGGCAAAGGCGCAGATATGGGCGCGGCTTTTGGTAGCGGTGCATCGGGTAGTTTGTTCGGCGCAACGGGTTCTGCCAATTTTCTTTCGCGCTCAACCGCTGTCTTGGCGACCATCTTCTTCATAACTGCGCTGATCCTGGCCAATCTACAATCTTCGCAAGCGAAAAATACTGGAAGTGTGATGCAAAGCAATGTAGAATCCACCCCCGTTACTGCTGGTGCTGCGAGTGTTCCGACGAAAGGCAAAACTGCTGATCCGGAGGGTGCGTCGAAGGCCAAAAACGTACCTCGGTAAGTTGTTGTTTTACTGGCAATAAACCGAACTGGAATGCCGACGTGGTGAAATTGGTAGACACGCTATCTTGAGGGGGTAGTGGCGTAAGCTGTGCGAGTTCGAGTCTCGCCGTCGGCACCAAGACAAGCTGTCTGTCTTGGTCGTTTTTTGGTTCAAATTGTTGTGCGTCATTTGGCAAACTTTAGGTGGCTTGATGCTCGAAAATTATTTTCCGATTTTGGTGTTCATTGCAGTAGGCGTCGCCGTTGGCGTTCTGGGCCGACTGTTGAACCATGTGCTTGCACCGAACAACCCCGATATTGAAAAACTTTCCGCGTACGAGTGCGGCTTCGAAGCGTTCGAAGATGCGCGCATGAAGTTTGACGTTCGTTATTATCTGATCGCCATCCTGTTTATTCTGTTTGATCTGGAAATCGCCTTCCTGCTCCCATGGGCGGTGGTGATTAAAGAGATCGGCATGGCTGGTTTTATCGCCATGATGGTGTTTCTGGGCATTCTGGTGGTTGGCTTTATCTACGAGTGGCGCAAGGGCGCCCTTGAGTGGGAGTAAGTGATGTCAAAGATCCAGGGCGTCCTTAACGAAGGCTTTGTTACCACAACCGCCGACAAACTCATTAACTACTGCCGTACCGGTTCGCTATGGCCTATGACCTTCGGTCTGGCCTGTTGTGCCGTTGAAATGATTCATGCGGGTACATCTCGTTACGACCTTGACCGTTTCGGCATGGTGTTCCGTCCGAGTCCACGTCAGTCTGATCTGATGATTGTGGCCGGCACGCTTACCAACAAGATGGCACCTGCGTTGCGCAAGGTCTATGACCAGATGGCTGAACCACGTTGGGCCGTTTCAATGGGTTCCTGTGCCAATGGCGGTGGTTACTACCACTACTCTTATTCGGTAGTGCGTGGTTGCGATCGTATCGTTCCGGTAGATATTTATGTGCCAGGCTGCCCGCCAACTGCTGAGGCGCTGCTGTACGGCCTGATCCAATTGCAGAATAAGATTCGTCGTACCAGTACGATTGCCCGCTAAGGCCAGGTTTAGGAAATTTCACGATCATGACGCTAAACACGCAAGCACTCGCCGATCTACTGCAGCAGGTTCTGGGCAGCAGCATTGTGCGTCTGAAGCAGGATCTGGGCGAAGTCACCATTGATGTCGCGCCGACGGATTATCACGAAGCAGCCATTAAGCTGCGCGATGCGGCTGGTCTCAAATTTGATCAGCTGATTGACCTCTGCGGCATGGATTACTCTACCTATGGTGGTCAGGAGTCGCATCCGCAGCGTTTCGCGGCCATTGTGCATTTGCTCTCCGTAGAATTGAACCAGCGCGTTCGTGTGCGTGTTTATGCCCCGGATGATCAGATGCCGGTGCTGGGTTCGGTCGTTGATGTGTGGACCGCGGCTAACTGGTTCGAACGTGAGGCCTTTGATCTGTACGGCATTCTGTTTGTGAACCATCCGGATCTGCGCCGCATTCTGACGGACTATGGTTTTGTTGGTCATCCATTCCGCAAAGACTTTCCGATTTCGGGCTACGTCGAAATGCGTTACGACGAAGAACAAAAGCGCGTTATTTACCAACCGGTCACTATCGAACCACGCGAGAACACGCCGCGTATCGTGCGTGAATCAACTTACGGCGAACATGCGGTTTAACCGCGGGATCACTTTTAAAGATCAGTACGGACCTAACCGGACATCCAGGATCCCAGCATGTCAGAGATTCGTAACTACACATTGAACTTCGGCCCACAGCACCCTTCGGCACACGGTGTGCTGCGTCTCGTGCTGGAGCTGGATGGTGAAACAGTCGAACGCGCCGACCCGCATATCGGGCTGTTGCATCGTGCGACTGAAAAACTGGCTGAGACCCGTACATGGGTTCAGTCTGTGCCTTATATGGATCGTCTGGACTACGTGTCGACGATGTGTAACGAGCACGCTTACTGCTTAGCCATTGAAAAGCTGCTCGGCGTTGAAGTACCGGAACGCGCACAGTACATCCGCGTGATGTTCGATGAAGTCACGCGATTGTTAAATCACCTGTTGTGGATCGGCTGTCATGGTCTGGACGTGGGCGCCATGACGATGGCGCTTTATACCTTCCGCGATCGTGAAGATCTGATGGATGTGTATGAGTCTGTATCGGGCGCTCGTCTGCATGCTGCCTATATTCGTCCGGGCGGTGTCTACCGTGATCTGCCGGATGTGATGCCGAAGTACGAAGTATCCCGCTGGAAAGATGCCAAGCGCGTTGCCGAGCTGAACGAGAACCGTCAGGGTTCGCTGCTGGACTTCCTGGAAGACTTTACAAACCGCTTCCCGAAATATCTGGATGACTATCATAACCTGCTGACAGACAACCGGATCTGGAAGCAACGTCTGGTAGATGTAGGTGTTGTGTCGCCTGAACGTGCCCTCAACATGGGCTTTACGGGTGCCATGCTGCGTGGTTCAGGTATCGCCTGGGACCTGCGTAAGAAGCAGCCGTACGAAGTGTACGACCGCATGGACTTTGATATTCCGGTTGGCACCAACGGTGACTCCTACGATCGTTACCTCGTCCGCATGGAAGAGATGGCGCAGTCCAACCGCATCATCAAGCAGTGCATTACCTGGCTACGCGCTAACCCGGGCCCGGTTATGACGAATGACTATAAAGTGGCGCCGCCGCCGCGCGAAGCCATGAAGTCGAACATGGAAGAACTGATTCACCACTTCAAGCACTTTACAGAAGGTATCCACGTGCCTGAGCATGAGTGCTATGCCGAGATTGAGCATCCGAAGGGTGAGTTCGGTATTTACCTGGCATCGGATGGTGCCAATAAGCCGTATCGCATGAAGATCCGTGCTCCGGGCTTTGCGCATCTCTCGGCGCTAGAAGAGATGTCGCGCGGACACATGATCGCCGACGTGGTCACGATCATTGGGACCCAGGATATCGTTTTTGGTGAGGTTGACCGCTGATGCTGACTCAGGAAACCCTCGCGCGTTTTGACCGCGAAATTGCCAAGTACCCGGCTGAGCAGAAACAGTCGGCTGTGATGGCCTGTTTGACACTGGCACAAGTTGAAAAGGGCTGGCTGGCGAAAGAGACTATTGTCTTCGTTGCAGATTACCTCGATATGCCTGCGATTGCTGCTGAAGAAGTGGCAACTTTTTACAACATGTACAACCTGAAACCGGTGGGCAAATATAAGCTGGCGGTATGTACCTGTATCCCATGTGCACTGTCGGGTGGGCGCGATGCTGCGGCCTACCTTGCTGAGCGTCTGGGAATCAAATTGGGTGAAACGACTGCCGATGGCCGTTTTACGCTGGTTGAAAGTGAATGTCAGGGTGCCTGTGGTGATGCACCGGTTGCTTTGGTGAATAACCACAGCATGAAGAGCTTCCTGACGCCTGACAAGCTGGATCAACTGCTGGAGGAACTGAAGTAATGGCTATTCTCGGTTCCATTAATCCGATTATGACCGCAAGCTGGCAGGGCGATGCCGGCTGGGGTATCGATGCCTACATGAAGCGCGGCGGTTACGAAGCGCTGAAAAAGATTCTTTCAGAAAAGATGCCGCCAGAAGCGGTGATTGCTGAAGTGAAGAAATCGGTTCTGCGCGGTCGTGGTGGTGCAGGATTTCCAACGGGCCTGAAGTGGAGCTTTATGCCCCGCACCATGCCCGGCGACAAATATATTTGCTGTAACACAGACGAAGGTGAGCCCGGTACGTTTAAAGACCGCGACATCATGCGTTATGACCCGCATTCAGTGATTGAAGGCATGATCATCGGTGCGTACGCCATGGGTGCGACCCGTGGCTATAACTATGTCCACGGCGAAATCTACGAACTGTATGAGCGCTTCGAAGTAGCATTGGCTGAAGCCCGTGCTGCCGGCTTCCTGGGACAGAACATTCTGGGTAGCGATCATTCGTTCGAACTGTTTGCGCACCATGGTTACGGCGCCTACATCTGCGGTGAAGAAACCGCGTTGCTGGATTCGATCGAGGGCAAGAAGGGTCAGCCACGATTCAAGCCGCCGTTCCCGGCCTCGTATGGCTTGTACGGTCGTCCGACGACTGTGAATAACACCGAAACATTTGCATCGGTTCCGTTCATTATCCGTCTGGGTGCCGATAACTTCCTGAATGCCGGTAAAGAGAATAATGGCGGTACTAAGCTATTCTCGATCTCCGGTCACGTTGAACGTCCTGGTAACTACGAAATTCCGCTGGGTACACCGTTCTCGACCTTGCTGGAAATGGCCGGTGGTGTCCGCGGTGGTCGCAAGCTTAAGGCAGTTATTCCGGGTGGCTCTTCGTCACCGGTGTTGCCTGGCGACATCATGATGCAATGTATGATGGATTATGACTCCATCTCCAAGGCCGGTTCGATGCTGGGCTCTGGTGCTGTTATCGTGATGGACGAAACGGTCTGTATGGTTGATGTGCTGAATCGCCTGTCGTTCTTCTATCACGAAGAATCATGCGGTCAATGCACGCCATGCCGTGAAGGTACCAACTGGCTATACCAGATTGTCCATCGCATTGAGACAGGTGAGGGCAAGCCAGAAGACCTGGATATGCTCCTGTCCATCTGTAGCAACATCTGTGGCCGCACTATTTGCGCCCTGGGTGATGCAGCAGCCTTCCCGGTCATAAGCTTCCTCAAGCATTTCCGCTCGGAGTTTGAATATCACATTCAGCACAAGACCTGTCTGGTGCCGAAAGATATTCAACGCGCCGGTAGTACGTTCCACAGACATCCGAACGCCGCCTGATAGGGCGTCCCGCTTCATTCATAGATCTGATTTCGCGAGTCGCACATGCTAGAAATTGAAATCGACGGCAAAAAGGCACAGGTAGCTAACGGTTCTACCGTGATGGATGCTGCCAGCCAGTTGGGCATCTACATTCCGCACTTCTGTTACCACAAGAAGCTGTCGATTGCCGCTAACTGCCGGATGTGTCTGGTTCAGGTAGAGAAAGCGCCTAAGCCGCTACCTGCCTGTGCAACGCCTGTTACCAATGGCATGAAAGTGTTTACGCACTCCGAGCTGGCCGTTACAGCCCAGAAGGGTGTGATGGAGTTCCTGCTGATTAATCACCCCCTGGATTGCCCAATCTGTGACCAAGGTGGTGAGTGTCAGCTCCAGGATTTGGCTGTTGGTTATGGTCAGAGCGGTTCGCGCTTCACTGAAGAAAAGCATGTTGTATTCCACAAAAACGTTGGCCCGCTGATTTCGATGGAAGAAATGAGCCGCTGTATCCATTGCACGCGCTGCGTGCGCTTCGGCCAGGAAGTGGCCGGCGTGATGGAACTGGGCATGGTCAACCGTAATGTGCATTCAGAAATTACGACTTTTGTCGGCAAGACAGTTGATTCCGAACTGTCGGGTAACATGATTGATATTTGCCCGGTCGGTGCACTGACCTCCAAGCCATTCCGCTATTCGGCGCGTACTTGGGAGTTGCAGCGCCGGAAATCTGTTTCGCCGCATGATGCAACCGGTGCGAACATTACCGTTCAGATCAAGGGCGATGTGGTCAAGCGTGTTCTCCCATTCGATAACGAAAACGTTAATGAATGCTGGATTTCTGATAAGGATCGCTTCTCCTACGAATCTCTGAACAGTGCCGAACGTTTGCTGAAGCCAATGCTGAAGCAAGGTGGTCAGTGGCAAGAGGTTGAATGGAACGTCGCGCTGGATTACGTGGCGCACGGTCTGCGCACCATTGCCAAAGACAATGGTGCAGATCAGGTCGCGACTGTAGTAAGCCCGCACGCTACGCTGGAAGAAATGTATCTGGCGGGTCGCATTACACGTTCGATTGGTTCGGACAATATCGATTTCCGCCTGCGTCAACAGGATTTCCGTGCCGATGCACAGCGTCCTGGTGCCGCACCATGGTTGGGTCTGCCGTTGGCTGATCTGAGCAATGTCGATGCGGCATTGATCGTGGGTGGCTTCCTGCGCAAGGATGCGCCACTGGTCGCACAGCGTCTACGTCATGCCGCACGTAAAGGTGCTGCCGTGTATTCGGTTAATGTCACCAGCGATGATTCGTTGATTAAACATGCCTGCATGATCTACACACCGCCGGGTCAGTTGGTTACTGCATTGGCCGGTGTCGTTCGTGCTGCGGCTGAGATCAAGGGCGTTCAGGCCTCTGCGTTGGCTGCTTTGGGCAATGCGGGTGAGCTCGAGCGCAAGATTGCGACCGCATTGATTGGTGAGCCTCAGATCGAATCGGGTCCTCGCGCGATTCTTCTGGGTAATGTGGCTGTTCAGCACCCTGATTATTCGCTGCTGGAACAGCTGGCGGGTGAATTGGCGACCATCACCGGTGCTTCTGCCGGTACCGTGGGCGAAGCTGCTAACTCGGTAGGTGGCTACATTGCCAAGGCCATGCCGCAACAGGGTGGTCGTGATGCGGCTCGACTCTTTGCAGAACCACGTAAAGCCTATGTATTGTTCGGCTGCGAGCCTTCATTGGATGTTGCTAATCCTGCCCGGGCCCTGCGTGCATTGAACGCGGCTGAAATGGTGGTTCAGTTTGCAACCTTCAAGGATGCAGATGCCATGGCTTATGCCGATGTGCTGTTGCCATTGTCACCCTTTACTGAAACATCGGGCACTTTCGTCAATGGCGAAGGCGTCGCGCAATCCTTTGTAGGCGTTGTCCGTCCCGCCGGCGATTCTCGTCCGGGTTGGAAGCTGCTCCGCGTTCTGGGCAATCTGCTGAACGTTGAGCGCTTCGATTTCCAGAGCAGCGAAGAAGTGCGCAATGAAATGCTGGGTGCAGATAACACGCTGCCTGAAGGGACGCTCGCTTGTGTCCTGCCAGCGACTGCAACAGCTGTAACTACACAGCAAGGCAGCGGTTTGCAGCGTATTGCAGATGTGCCGATCTATTTTGCTGATGCGCTGGCCCGTCGCTCGCCATCGTTGCAGAAGACTAAAGATGCGCAAGCGCCAACTGCACGTATGAATGCGGCAACCTTATCGCAAGTGGGTGCGGTTGATGGTCGTAGCGTTCGCGTGAAGGGTAGCGAAGGTGCGGCAACGCTAAATGCGGTTCTGGATAACACCGTGCCGGATGGTTGTGTACGCATTGCTGCGGCACACCCGTCAACGGCAGCCATCGGTGCTTTGAATGACATGATCGTCGTGGAGTGTGTCTGATGGATGCCATAATTCAACTTGGTCAAAACCTTTTCGGAGCAGGCTGGCCGTTAATCTGGTCGCTCCTGAAGATTGTTGGCATCGTTGCACCGCTGCTGCTGGCTGTTACTTATCTGACGTACTTTGAACGTAAAGTCATTGGTTACATGCAGATCCGTATCGGCCCGAACCGTGTGGGTCCTTGGGGTCTGCTGCAGCCGATTGCCGATGGCGTAAAACTGCTGCTCAAAGAAAGCATCGTACCAACGGTTGCTAACAAGTTCCTCTACATTCTGGCGCCTGTTCTGTCGATTGCACCAGCACTCGTCGCCTGGGCGGTGATCCCATTCTCGGATGGTTGGGTGCTGGCAGACATTGATGCAGGCTTGTTGTTTGTCCTGGCTTTGTCTTCAGTCGGTATCTACGGTGTGATCTTGGCCGGTTGGTCTTCAAACTCGAAGTACGCTTTCCTTGGCGCTATGCGTTTAGGCGCTCAAATGATTTCTTATGAAATCGCCATGGGCTTTGCACTGGTCTGTGTGTTGATGGTGTCGCAGAGCCTGAATCTGTCCGACATTGTTAACGGACAAGACAAGGGTATCTTTGCCGATTACGGCGTAGGCATCCTCTCGTGGAACTGGATTCCGCTGTTCCCGATGTTCCTGGTTTACTTCATCTCCGGCATTGCAGAAACAAACCGCGCACCATTTGACGTGGCAGAAGGCGAATCAGAAATCGTGGCAGGTTTCCACGTGGATTACTCCGGTTTTGCTTTTGCGCTGTTCTTCCTGGCCGAATACGCCAACATGATTCTGATCAGAATTCTGACCTCCATCATGTTCCTGGGTGGCTGGCTGTCGCCAGTTGGGTTCTTGCCGGATAGCTTCTTCTGGCTTGCACTCAAGACATCCGCTTTACTGTTCTGTTTCTTCTGGTTCCGCGCAACCTTCCCGCGTTACCGTTATGACCAGATTATGCGTCTGGGCTGGAAAGTGTTCATTCCCCTGACGATCATCTGGTTTGTCGTAACGGGTGTCTGGTTGATTTCCCCGCTGAATATCTGGAACTAAGATCATGGGTGCCATTAGCGAATTCGTCACCAAGAGCAAACAGGTTGTAAATAGCCTGTTCTTGAAAGAGCTCCGTAAGAGTTTGAGCGTGACCGGTTGGTATTTTTTCCAGCCAAAGATCACCGTTCAGTATCCTGAAGAAAAAACACCACAAAGCCGTCGATTCCGTGGTTTACATGCATTGCGCCGTTATCCTAATGGGGAAGAGCGTTGCATTGCCTGTAAACTCTGCGAAGCCATTTGCCCGGCGATGGCCATCACTATTGAGTCTGATCAGCGTGATGACGGCAGCCGCCGTACCACCCGCTACGATATCGATCTGACCAAGTGTATTTTCTGCGGTTTCTGTGAAGAAGCTTGCCCAGTCGACGCCATTGTCGAAACACGCGTATTTGAGTACCACGGTGAAGCACGTGGTGATTTGTATTACACCAAGCTGATGCTGCTGGCGAATGGGGATCGTTACGAATCCCAGATCGCTGCGGATCGCGCTGGCGATGCCCCATACCGATAAGGATTAATGATGGACTTCAAACTAATCCTCTTTTACGTGCTGTCTACTATTCTGGTTGGTTCCAGTCTAGGTGTGGTTGCCGCACGTAACCCAGTGAACGCTGCGATGTTCCTGGTGCTGAGTTTCTTCACGGCAGCCATGGTTTGGATGCTGGCTCAAGCGGAATTTCTGGCGATTGTGCTGATTCTGGTTTACGTAGGCGCCGTGATGGTGTTGTTCCTATTTGTGGTGATGATGCTGGATATCAATCTGGATCGTCTGCGTCAGGGTTTCTGGAGCTACCTGCCGCTAGGTGCTCTGATTGGCATTCTGATGATTCTGGAAATGAGCATTGTGCTAGGTGGTCAGCACTTCCAGGTTCTGGATATGCCGCTACCACCTGAATTGGCTGATTCCTCGAACACTAAGGGTCTGGGTCTGTTGCTTTACACCCAATACACTTTCCCAGATCAAATTGCTGCCGCAATTCTGCTGGTTGCAATTATTGCGGCGATTATCCTGACGCATCGTGGTCGTAAAGATACGAAACGTCAGATCATTTCCGACCAGGTTGCTGTCAAGGCAGCTGATCGCCTGCGTGTCGTGAAAATGGACGCAGTAAAACCTCAACCTGATGCTCCTGCTGCTTCCGAACCAGAAGCTGGCGATAGTACCGCTAAGTAACCCAGACCGAGTTAGAACCGGAGACTGCCTTGCTGACCCTCTCACATTTCCTCGTCCTGGCCGCTGTGCTTTTCGGCATCAGCGTGAGTGGACTTTTCCTGAATCGGAAAAATTTGATCATCCTGCTGATGGCCATCGAATTGATGCTGCTTGCCGTCAACACGAATTTCATTGCCTTCTCTCATTTCCTACAGGATCTGAATGGCCAGGTGTTCGTATTCTTTATTCTAGCTGTGGCCGCTGCCGAGTCGGCAATTGGTCTCGCTATTCTGGTTGTTCTGTTCCGTAATCTGTCCACGATCCATGTGGATGATCTCGACCGTATGAAGGGCTAAGCAGGAATCGTTTCATGGACATGGAATCCCTTTACCTCACCGTACCCCTGGCACCCCTCGTTGGTGCAGCCCTTGCTGGTTTTACCTGCCGCGTGACCCCACGCTGGTTCTCAGCAGGAGTCACAATCCTCGGCGTCGCCATTTCGCTGATTGCCTCTTTGCTGATCATGCAGGATGTCCTTGCTGGACACACCTTCTACGGTAATTTGTACACTTGGGCCACCAGTGGCAACTACACGTTCAGCATCGGTTTCCAGATCGATACGCTTACTGTCATGATGATGTGTGTGGTGAACTCGGTATCTTTATTGGTGCACATCTACACGATTGGCTATATGGCGGATGACGACGGATTCCGCCGCTTCTTCTCGTACATCAGCCTGTTTACGTTCTCGATGCTCATGCTGGTGATGAGCAACAACTTCCTGCAGCTCTTCTTTGGTTGGGAAGCAGTGGGTCTGGTGTCGTATCTGCTGATCGGTTTCTATATGAACCGTGATACAGCCATCTTCGCCAACCTGAAGGCCTTCCTCGTTAACCGTGTCGGTGACTTTGGTTTCATTCTGGGTATCGGTCTGGTGCTGGCTTATTTCGGCACACTGGATTACGCAGAAGTTTTCAAAGCAGCGCCATCGCTGGCTGACAAAACCATTAACCTCTGGGGTACTGCAGAGTGGTCCCTGATGACAGTGACCTGTATCTGTCTGTTCATCGGTGCCATGGGTAAATCGGCCCAGGTGCCATTGCATGTGTGGCTGCCTGATTCGATGGAAGGCCCGACGCCTATTTCTGCCTTGATTCACGCTGCCACGATGGTGACGGCTGGTATATTCATGGTCGCCCGTTGCTCGCCGCTGTTTAATCTGTCGCCAACGGCGCTGTCGTTTATTCTCATCATCGGTGCAACAACTGCATTGTTTATGGGCTTCCTGGGCATGATCCAGAATGACATCAAGCGCATTGTTGCCTACTCGACCCTGTCGCAACTGGGTTACATGACGGTTGCTCTGGGTGTTGCTGCTTACCCGATCGCCATCTTCCACCTGATGACGCACGCTTTCTTCAAGGCGTTGCTGTTCCTCGGTGCCGGTTCAGTCATTATCGGTATGCACCACGATCAAGACATCCGTAACATGGGTAGCTTGTGGAAATACATGCCAGTGACCTGGATTACCACGCTGATTGGCTCGCTGTCACTGATTGCATTCCCGCTCTTCTCGGGCTTCTACTCCAAAGACTCGATTATCGAAGCGGTGCATATGTCGCATATCACCGGCTCGGGTTATGCACTGTTTGCTGTTGTCGCCAGCGTTTTCGTGACGACCTACTACACGATGCGCTCGTATTTCATCGTGTTCCATGGCCGCGAGCGCTGGAATGATGCAGAACACGTGGCTGCTGCGCATGGCCATGATGATCATGGTCATGAGGAGCATCATTACGGTTTGCAACCTGGTGATAAGCCACACGAATCGCCATGGGTTGTTACGCTGCCGCTGATCTTGCTGGCGATTCCGTCAGTGCTTATTGGTTACTACGCCATCGACCCAATGCTTTATGGTTCTTTCTTTGACGGTGTCATTTACGTCAATAAGGCTATTCCCGTGATGGCTGAAATGAAAGAAGAGTTCCATGGTTCATTGGCAATGGCACTGCACGCGGTACAAACACTGCCGTTCTGGTTGATGGTTGCCGGCCTGGTTGTAACCTACTACTTCTACATGGTGAAACCATCGATTCCAGCCGCATTGGCCAAGAAGTTCCATGGCATCTACACGCCCATGGACAACAAGTATTACTTCGATACGTTCAATATGGCTGTGTTCGCAGGTGGTGCCCGTAAGCTGGGGGGCTTCCTGAATCGATTTGGCGAAGCAGCACTTATCGACGGTCTCTTCGTTAACGGTTCAGCCAAGCTGGTTGGGGTAGTGGCGAGTATTGTCCGTCACTTCCAGACGGGTTATCTGTACCAGTACGCCTTTACGATGATCATCGGTGTGTTTGCCCTGCTAACGCTGTGGTTCTTCACAACCTGATTTCAATTAACCGGTTCCAATTGCGCTGCCTCTGTATTTTCTGGAAATGACTATGTCTGGTTACCCGTTACTATCGCTTGCCACCTGGATTCCAATCGTGGCCGGCCTGCTTATTCTGGCAGTCGGTCGTGATAGCAATCCCGGGCTTTCGCGCATCCTTTGCCTGATCGGCGCCCTGGCGGGTTTACTGATTACTTTCCCACTGTATACCAACTTCGACGCTTCGTCGACAGTGATGCAGTTTGTTGAACTGGCTCCGTGGATTACACGCTTCAACATTAACTATCACCTGGGTGTTGATGGCATCTCGATGCCGTTCATTATTCTGAACAGCTTCATTACCCTGATCGTGGTTCTGGCTGGCTGGCAGGTCATCAAATATAAGGTTGCTCAGTACAATGCCGCGTTCCTGATTATGTCGGGTCTGTTTAACGGTATTTTCTGTGCGCTAGATGGCATTCTCTTCTACGTGTTCTTCGAAGCCTCGCTTATACCGATGTATCTGATCATCGGTATTTGGGGTGGTCATAACCGTGTTTATGCCGCTATTAAGTTCTTCCTGTACACCCTTTTAGGCTCCTTGCTGTTCCTGGTTGCCCAGCTCTACCTGTTCATATACTCAGGCGGTAGCTTTTCTATCCTGGACTGGCATCAAATGCCGATTCCAATGGGTCCACAAATTGCTATCTTCATGGCCTTCCTGATTGCGTTCGCTGTCAAAGTGCCGATGTGGCCACTTCACACCTGGTTGCCTGATGCTCACCCAGAGGCGCCGACTGGTGGCTCCATCGTGCTGGCTGCTATTGCGCTGAAGCTGGGTGCTTATGGTTTCCTGCGTTTCTCGCTGCCAATCGTGCCTGATGCGTCGCACGAATTGTCGTGGCTGATGATTACGCTGTCGTTGATCGCTGTTGTTTACATTGGCCTGGTCGCACTGGTTCAGGCGGACATGAAGCGATTGGTTGCGTACTCGTCAATTGCTCACATGGGTTTCGTGACACTGGGTTTCTTCTTGTTCACCCCAGTGGCCGTTGAGGGCGCGATTGTTCAGATGATCTCTCATGGTTTTGTGGCTGGTGCGATGTTCTACTGTATTGGTGTGATCTACGATCGTATCCATACCCACTTGATCGCTGATTGCGGTGGCATTGTTTACAAAATGCCAATTTTTGCCTCCTTTGCACTGTTCTTCGCGATGGCGAATGCCGGCCTGCCAGCCACTTCGGGTTTTGTTGGCGAGTTCATGATTATTCTGGGTGCGGTTGAGGTCAATTTCTGGGTTGCTTTGATTGCGGCTACGAGCATGATCACGAGTGCGGCTTATACCTTGTGGATGTACAAGCGTGTTTATTTTGGCCCAATCGCCAATCATCACGTTGAAGAACTGACGGATGCCAATAAGCGCGAGCTGTTTATCATGACCGTGCTGGCATTCTTCGTCCTGGCATTCGGTGTCTGGCCTGAGCCGCTCACCCACATCATGCATACCTCTGTGAATGATCTGCTGCGTCACGTAGCAATCAGCAAACTCCAGTAACGGAACCTGACACTATGAACCCCTACGTGCTTGATCTTATTACAGCTAGCCCAGAAGTCCTGGTGCTGGCCATGGGCTGTCTGATTCTTATTCTGGATCTGTTTGTTAAAGATCCTGCGCATACCTCGACATTCGTCATCACCCAGCTGACCCTGGTGGGTGCAGCCATCCTGACGCTGTTCACCAGCACAGGTGAGGTGGTCTACGCATTTAACGGTCTGTATGTTGATGACCTTATGGGTGATCTGCTCAAACTGGTTCTCTATCTGACTGCCATGGTCACTTTGTTCTATGCACGTCCGTATGTATTGCAGCGTCCGGATCTACGTCGTGGCGAGTTCTACGTACTGGTACTGTTTGCCACCCTTGGCATGATGGTCATGATCTCGGCAAATCATCTGCTGACGATCTACCTGGGGGTTGAATTGCTGACCCTCTCGACCTATGCACTGATCGCTATGAACCGCGATAGCGTGTCTTCTACTGAAGCTGCGATGAAGTATTTCGTACTGGGTGCGTTGGCTTCAGGCCTCCTGTTGTACGGTATGTCGATGATTTATGGCGCAACCGGTACGCTGAGCATTCCGGAAATTTTGGACGCATTGGTTGCGAACGCTGCAAATCCAACAGTCTTGATTTTTGGTCTAGTCTTTATTGTGTCTGGTCTGGCCTTTAAACTCGGTGTTGTACCATTCCATATGTGGGTCCCGGATGTCTATCAGGGTGCGCCAACACCGATCACCATGTTGATCGGTGGCGCCCCTAAACTGGCTGCTTTTGCGATCACTATGCGCCTGTTGGTCTCGGGTCTCTTGCTGCTGGCTCCGGATTGGCAAGGCATGCTACTGATTCTGGCGGTGCTCTCGCTGGCAATCGGTAACCTGGCGGCTATCCCGCAAACTAACATTAAGCGTATGCTGGCCTATTCAACCATTTCTCACATGGGCTTTGTCCTGCTGGGTATTGTTGTGGGTGTGGTCGGTGGTGATGCGCGCTTTGCCCTGAACGCATACAGCTCATCGATGTTCTATGTCGTCTCTTACGTCATGATGAGCGTCGCAGCCTTCGGTGAGATTATTCTGTTGTCGTGCGCGGATTTTGAAGCGGATCGCATTGATGACTTCAAAGGCTTGAACAAGCGCAACCCCTGGTTTGCAGCCGTCATGATGATGATCATGTTCTCTATGGCGGGTGTGCCTTTCTTCATCGGTTTCTTTGCCAAGTTTTCGATTCTGCAAGCGGTGGTTGCTTCAGGCCAGATTGGGCTCGCAATTTACGCAGTGCTGATGTCGCTGATTGGTGCTTTCTACTATCTGCGCATCGTTAAAGTCATGTACTTTGACGAGCCGATCGATGAATCACCGATTGAAGCCCCGACAGATATGCGCGTACTGCTATCGATCAATGGTTTGGCTATTGCGCTGTTTGGCCTATTCCCACAAACGATCATGTCGCTCTGCGCCTTTTCGCTACTGCGTTCACTGTAAGCGGATCAGACGTCATCAAAGCGCTCCGTTCGTCGGGGCGTTTTGTTTTTAAGGAAGCCTTATGGATCCCCGTGATAAGGATGACCACCTGATTGAAAGCTGTATCACCAGCGAAAACGTCTGGAAGGGCCGTTTGCTCGATGTGCGTCGAGATGTCGTTCGCTTGCCGGATGGTAGTGAGGGTGTGCGCGAATATGTCACGCATCCGGGTGCGGTCGTTATTATCCCGGTGTTACCCAACGGCAAACTGATATTTGAATGGCAATATCGATACCCAGTGAGCCGGGTAATGCTTGAACTTCCGGCTGGGAAAATTGACCCCGATGAAGATGCGTTAAAAACTGCACAGCGCGAACTCAAGGAAGAAACGGGTCATACGGCTCAGCAATGGCGCCATTTAGCCACGATGCATCCGACGATTGGCTATGCCAATGAGCGGATCGAGATTTACCTGGCTCAAAATCTAACCTCCCTGGGAAAGAACGATCTGGACAAGGGTGAGTTTCTTGAGCTTGTTGAACTGTCGATGGACGAGGCGTTTGTTGCCATCCGCGAGGGCAGACTGACGGATGGTAAAACGCTCTCAGCAATGCTTTGGGCAGAAAAAATACTCTCTGGGGTGTGGTCTTAAAAACATCGGCATAGCTGTGCTGCAACGCAGCTTGATTCCTGTGGGTAACGGCGCATGATGGGGCATCCCACTAAGGAGAGTCTCGATGCCGAACAGAAATCTACATACCATCGTTAGCAAACGCCCACTGGTTATCGGTAGCCCGCAGATGACCGTGTTGGAAGCCGCCAAGGCAATGAAGGCTAAAGGCACTGGTTCCGTTGTCGTTGAGATGAATGATGCGCTGGCGGGTATCTTTACCGAACGCGACCTCATGAATCGCGTGGTTGCAGCCGGATTAGATGTTAATACAACTGTCCTGGATCAAGTGATGACGCATGAAGTTATGGGGCTGAAATCCGATAAACCGCTGTCTCACGCGCTGCACCTTATGCATCAGCACGGCTTCCGCCATGTGCCGTTCTTGCAAGCGGGTAGACCCGTTGGGATGGTCTCCGCACGTGATGCGCTAGGGCTTGAGTGGGAGCAGCAATTCGAAGCGCGAGAAAAAGATCGCAGAAGGTATCGCCGAGGTTCTTGCCTAAATCTTGGCGTAATAAACAGAAAGGGATCCCACGGGATCCCTTTCTGTTTATTACGGCGTAAACGCTTAGTTCTGTTCAGGCAGTACGATATTCACTTCGAGAACTTCGTAGTTGCCTTTCTTTTCCATCGATACCTTGATGTCGTCTGCGTTGACATGCACGTACTTGGAAATAACGGCTACCAGCTCCTGCTGCATGGCAGGGAGAAAGTCTGCAGAAGGTTTGCCGTCATCAACACGCTCGCGGGCAATAATCAACTGCAGTCGTTCTTTGGCCATATTGGCCGTTTGGGGCTTTGAACCAAAAATTAGAGAGAGGAGGGACATGACTTAGCCCCCGAACAGACGCTTGAACAGGCCTGGCTTCTCGTATGACACGAAGCGCAGTGGGGCGTCTTCACCCAGGAAGCGGGCGATGACATCTTTATAGGCCTCAGCTACTTCGGATTGCTCGATATGAATAGCCGGGGTGCCCTGGTTCGATGCGTGAAGTACCGACTCGGACTCTGGAATGACGCCGATAATGGGTACGCGCAGGATTTCCTGGGCATCCTTGTAGGACAGCATTTCGCCATCTTCAACACGCTTTGGAGAATAGCGCGTCACGAGCAGGTGTTCTTTGACCGGTTCGCCACCAGCTTGAGCACGCTTGGACTTGGCTTGCAGAATGCCCAGGATCCGATCCGAGTCGCGGACGGAAGACACTTCCGGGTTGGTAACGATAATGGCTTCATCGGCAAAGGTGAGCGCCATCACAGCACCGCGTTCGATACCGGCAGGCGAGTCACAGATCACATATTCGAAACCCATGTGTTCGAGATCTTTCAGAACCTTTTCGACGCCTTCTTCAGTGAGCGCATCCTTGTCACGAGTTTGAGATGCCGGCAGGACGAAGAGGTTTTCGCAATGCTTGTCTTTGATCAGCGCCTGATTCAAGGTGGCTTCACCGGAGATCACATTGACCAGATCGTAAACAACGCGGCGTTCGCAGCCCATGATCAGATCCAGATTACGCAGACCCACATCGAAATCGATGACGGCAGTTTTAAAGCCGCGCATGGCCAGGCCACTAGCGAAAGAGGCGCTGGTGGTGGTTTTACCAACGCCACCCTTACCTGATGTTACGACAACAATACGAGTCACATCTGCTCCCGGAAATAGATAGTAAAAACTTTATAGGTTTTATCTGATTCAACCCGTTGTATGTACGCCTAAAGCTCAATCGACGCGAAGAATATCGATTTCAAGACGGGATTTCTGACCCGTGCTCAGGGATACCACCGGTTCTTGTGCCAAGCGCACCTGCACAGGTTGGTTAGCCAGCTTGGCGGGTACGCTGTCTTCAAAGGTGCGGTAAATCCCGGCAATCGATACGAGTTCCGCGGCAAACACGGTCGTCAGAATGCGCGCCTGTGCGTTGCCGCGGGCACCTGCCAGAGCACGGCCGCGGAGCGGTGCATAAACGTGGATATTGCCATCGGCAATGACTTCGGCGCCAGGGTTTACGGCCGCTAAAATGACCAGGTCGCCGCCACGCGCATACACCTGCTGTCCAGAGCGAAGCGGGCGGTCGATTACTAGGGATCCGGGGCTATCCAGCATGGCTTCATCCGGCTCTGCTTCATCCGGTTCTGTAGCCGCAGATTCAGTAATTGGTGGCGTAGTTTTACGCAAGCTGGCGGGGATTTTGTCGAGCGCTGAATCAGCGACGACGGGTTTTTTGGGTGCCGCCGCTGGCTTTGCTGATCGTCCGGCGCTCAGTGCCAGAGAGGGCAGACCTGCGGCAGCGGCGGATTCCGTTAGGCTGCTATTGACACGGGTAATACCCAATACTTTGAGACCATGGCTGGTGAGCAGTTGAATGATCAGAGGCCATTCAACGTGTTCCGGCCAGGTAATGATCTGGCTTAGATCCAGCACGGCCAGATCGTCGTCAAAGAAGGCGCCTTCGCCAAATAGCGTGTTGCCTGCACTCGCCAGTTCTTTGGGTTCCAGGCTGCGTAATGTAATGGCTAAAACAGGAAGCGTCGTCCCTTTGAACTCGATTAGCGCGATATCAGTGTCTTGCGTCATGGTGATTAAACAGTAAAGAAACGTTCGGCAATGCCGTCAGGTAAGGGAACCCAGGTGCTGCGGGCGCGTTTGAGCAATGTCCAGTAATAGCGGTAGGTCGCACGATCCTGTAATTTGCCGTTGTGTCGAATGGGCCCCCAATCGGCATCGGCCGCTGCGGTTACGATTTCGGCGGCATCCTGAACTTCAGAGAAGTCGGGGCTCATTGCCTCGATAATTGGACGGATTTGCACGGGGTGAATGCTCCACATGCGCAAATAACCGAATTCCTGACGGGCATGTTCTGCATCCCGTCGGATGTATTCCAGGTCCGAAAGCTCGGTGGTGACATTGTGCGATGGCACCTTGCCGTGCCCCAGTGCGGCGCTGGAAATTTCCAGTTTGGCACGACGCACAAGCAGGTGATCAAATTGCCCGGGGCTCTTCATGGCGCTACCCGGTACGGCCCCGAAGTGGCCTGACACAAAATCCATCAGTCCAAAGTCCAGAGATTCAATACCATCAAGCGCGGCAATATCCCAGACCTCATGTAAGGCACCATGTGTTTCGATCAGCACGTGTGCGGGAATCGGATTCTTGATGCCGTGTCGTTGTTCGGTAGCGCGTAGTACTTTGAGAAAAGCGCGCACATCGTCAATGCCGTGTGGTTTGGGCAGGGTAATGAAAGGTAGTCGGTTGCCAGCGCCACCGACCAGGATTTCAAGATCGTCCTGCCAGTGCTCATGCGTTACATCATGAATGCGGGCGCCGACGCGACCATGCTGATTGTCGCTAGAGTTAATCATGGCGACGCAAAGCTCTGCGTGTGCCTTTTCGTTACCGGCGGCAGCACCATCTTCGCAATCGCAGGTGATGTCCATTGCCAATGGGCCGTATTCCGCAGCTATTTCTGCCTGAATTGCCATGGCCTTTAGCATTAACTTTTCAGAACCGCAGTAGTGGTCTACTGCCGGTAGGATCGGAAAAGGCTTCTCACCCGGAAACAAAACCTCATCGGGTGTCAGCGTCGCGTTGGCAGGGGTTTTACTCATATTCGGTGACTCGTTAAATCAGATAAAGACAAAAAAATCATCAATACCAAAGGATAAAGCAAAAGGGCCACGCAAGCGTGACCCTTTCTGCAGTTGCAATCAGAAAAACTGATTACAGCATCGAAGCAACAGCTTCCTTCTCGTCAGTCAGTTCTTTCAGAGTCAGAGCGATTTTGCCCTTCGAGTACCCGTCCACTTCCAGACCCTTGATCAGGGTGAACTTGCCACCCTTGCACTCGCAAGGGAAGCCGAAGACGATACCTTCAGGAATGCCATAGCCGTTATCGGCTGGTGCAGGAATACCCATGGTGACCCATTCGTCCGAACCCAGGTGCCAGTTACGGATGTGATCGATGGCAGCGTTGGCAGCAGAAGCTGCCGACGACAGACCGCGCGCGTCAATAATGGCTGCGCCACGTTTGCCAACGGTTGGCAGGAACACATCGTTATTCCAAGCGGCATCGTTGATCAAGTCTTTAACGCTGTCGCCGTTCGACGTGCAGAAACGGTAGTCGGCGTACATTGATGGCGAGTGGTTGCCCCACACCACCAGCTTCTTCAGCGAAGAAACTGGACGGCCGCTCTTCTGAGCCAGTTGGGTCAGTGCGCGGTTGTGGTCCAGACGCAGCATGCCGTGGTAATTGTTCGGGTTCGTACGGCCAACCTTACGGGCGGCGGCACCGGCGATCAGTGCATTGGTGTTGCATGGGTTGCCAACAACCAGAACCTTGACGTCTTCCTTGGCGTTCTTGGCAATCGCTTCGCCCTGAACGGTAAAGATGGCGCCGTTAGCCTGCAGCAGGTCAGCACGTTCCATGCCTGGGCCACGTGGACGGGCGCCCACCAGCAGGCAAACGTCTGCATCTTTGAACGCAACGTTTGGATCGTCAGTAGCAACCATGCCAGCCAGCAGTGGGAAGGCGCAGTCGTCCAGCTCCATCATCACGCCTTGAACAGCCTTCTGGGCTTGTGGCAGGTCGAGCAGTTGAAGAATGATGGGCTGATCTTTGCCGAGCATTTCGCCAGAAGCAATACGGAACAGCAGGCTATAACCGATCTGACCAGCGGCACCGGTGACGGCGACGCGCATAGGCGCTTTAGACATGAGTGGGACTCCTCGAAATTTTGAAGTTTGGATGAAATTTTTCGATGGTAGTGGTGCAGTGGATCGCTGTCAATGCACAAAGCAACCAAATCTGTGCTGAAATACGCTTATGTCTTCTTATGCATCTGCACCATCAAACGTACCCGCTTTTCGGCCACTCTACCGTCAGATCCAGGACCTGATTGTCCAGGCGCTGGCTGATAAGGAGTGGCAGCCTGGCGAAATGATCCCCAGTGAGATGGATCTGGCTGCCCATTTTGAAGTGAGTCAGGGCACTGTGCGTCGTGCGATTGACGAATTAGCCGCTGAGAACCTGCTGGTGCGCCGTCAGGGTAAGGGCACCTTTGTAGCGACTCATGCCGACCCACGTGCTTTTTTCCGTTTTTTACGGTTGGTGCCCGATGAAGGCGGGGTGCCGCGGTCGCGTAGTGAGCCGTTGGAATGTCAGACCTTAAGGGCAGGGCAGGAAGTCGTCAAAGCCTTGTCGATTCCCTATGGGGATCCCGTCATTCAACTGCGGCGAATTCTGCGCCTCGACGGCAAGCCCATGGTCGTCGATGAGATCTACCTGCCGGCAGATTTGTTTCCTAATCTGACGCTGGATCAACTGCGTACCTCGGATCGATCTCTTTACACGCTCTTCGAATCCATTTTTGGCGTACGCATGGTGCGTGCTGAAGAGAAAATCCGTGCGGTAGCTGCTGATCCTGCAGTTGCGCATCTTCTTGAGTTAGAGGAGGGTACACCATTGCTGAGTGTTGAACGCACAGCGTTTACCTATGGTGATCGTGCCGCTGAATGGCGTCGCGGTTTGTATTCCACAGTAAATCATCACTATTTCAATGAGTTGGGATAGCTGATAGTTCGAGCTAACGATTTTGTTGCGGCGCACCATGGCGAAGCAGGTTGAAGCAAGATTAAAAAAAGCTCAAGAAACCCTTGCCAGGGGGATTTCATCGACCGTAGGTTCAGCTACAATTTAAGATTCCAGGCAGTCTTGATAAAAGGAAAATACATGGCAGAGTTAGCCATCAAGAAGAAGCAGCGCCCAAAAAATCTGGATCTCAAAACGATCCGTTTACCCTTGCCAGGCAAAGTTTCGATTTTGCATCGCGTCAGTGGCGTTGGTCTGTTTTTGTGCCTACCGCTCATTCTGGCACTGTTTCAGTGGAGCCTCACTGATGGTGCTTTCGAGCTCTTTCAGGCAGTTGTCGCTAATCCAATTGGTAAGCTCGTCTTGCTGGGATTGCTCTGGGCCTATCTGCATCACTTCTGTGCAGGCATCCGCTTTCTGCTGCTGGACTGGCATATCGGCATTGATCTGCCATCCGCCCGTAAGTCAGCCGGCCTGGTGCTGATTGTCAGCCTGACGCTGACCGTTATTCTTGGAGGGTGTCTGCTGTGGTAATGAAACGTAACGTTGTCGGGGCTCACTACGGCCTCACTACATGGATCGCCCAGCGCGCAACTGCCGTGCTGATGGCTATTTATACCGTGATTTTCCTGGTGGCCATGCTGGTGGTTCAACCGCATACCGCCGATGCCTGGCGCAGCGTGTTTGCCAATGGCTTCATGAAGTTTGTGACCTTTCTGTTCTTCATGAGCCTTTTCTATCATGCATGGATTGGTATCCGTGACCTGTGGATGGACTACATTAAGCCGACCGGTGTTCGCCTGTCGCTGCATGTCCTGACTATCGCTGTTCTGATCGGCTACGCCGCTTGGGCTGACAAGATTCTGTGGAGCCTGTAAAGATGAGCATCCCCGTTCATAAATATGACGTTGTAATCGTTGGTGCTGGTGGTTCTGGCCTGCGCGCTGCCCTTCAGGTCGCTGAAGCTGGACTGAAGACTGCCGTTCTGACCAAAGTATTCCCAACCCGCTCGCACACCGTTGCGGCGCAAGGTGGTGTTGCTGCACCCCTGGGTAACGTCAATGAAGACCACTGGATGTGGCACATGTACGATACCGTCAAAGGTTCTGACTGGCTGGGTGACCAGGATGCCATCGAATTCATGGTGCGTAAGGCCACCGAGTGTGTCGTCGAGCTCGAGCACTACGGTATGCCGTTTGACCGTCTGGACAACGGTAAGATCTACCAGCGTCCATTCGGCGGCCACTCGCAGAATTTTGGTGAAAAGCCGGTAAACCGTTCTTGTGCTGCTGCTGACCGTACCGGTCACGCCATGCTGCACGCGATGTACCAGCGTAACGTTCGCGCCAACACCCAGTTCTTTGTTGAGTGGATGGCACTTGATCTGATCCGTGATGAATCGGGTGCTGTGATTGGTGTTACCGCTCTGGACATGGAAACCGGCGAAGTTTCGATCTTCCACGCCAAGGCAGTGATCTTTGCGACCGGCGGTGCGGGTCGTATCTATGCTTCGTCGACCAATGCCTTCATCAATACCGGTGATGGCCTGGGTATGGCCGTTCGTGCCGGTATCCCGCTGGAAGACATGGAGTTCTGGCAATTCCATCCAACCGGCGTGGCGGGTGCGGGTGTGCTGATTACCGAAGGTGTGCGCGGTGAGGGCGGTATCCTCCGTAACGCCGATGGTGAGCGTTTCATGGAACGTTATGCACCGAACCTGAAGGATCTGGCGTCGCGTGACGTGGTATCGCGTGCGATGGCCACCGAAATCAAAGAAGGTCGCGGCTGTGGTACGAACAAGGACTATGTCCTGCTCGATATCACCCATCTGCCACCAGAAACCATCATGAAGCGTCTGCCGAGTATCCGTGAAGTCGCTATCGAGTTTGCGGGTGTTGATCCGATCCAGACGCCGATTCCGGTTGTGCCGACCTGTCACTATCAGATGGGTGGTATTCCAACCAATTACCATGGTGAAGTGGTTGTGCCGCAAAATGGTGAGGCGAGCGTTCCGGTTACTGGTTTCTACGCAGCGGGCGAGTGTGCCTGTGCCTCAGTACACGGTGCGAACCGTCTGGGCACCAACTCACTGCTGGATCTGTTGGTCTTCGGTAAGTCGGCCGGTGAATCAGTGGTTGAGGCGATTAAAGCCAACAAACTGCCGCTGCGTCCACTGCCTGATAACGCCGCAGCTGCGTCGTTGGCTCGTATCAAGCGTATCGATACCCAGGAAAACGGCGAAAGCATGTTCGAAGTTCGTGCCGCTATGCAGCGCGTGATGCAGGCAAACGCCGGCGTGTTCCGCTTTGGCGACGACATGAAGAAGGGTGTTAAGGACATTCTGGAAGTTGCAGAGCGCGTCAAGAAGGTGGGTATCAAAGACAAGTCGATGGTATTTAACACCGCATGTGTCGAAGCGCTTGAGCTGGAAAACCTGATCGAAGTTGCCAAGGCCACCATGATTTCTGCAGAAAACCGCAAGGAATCACGTGGCGCCCACGTTCGTGATGATGCCCCGGACACCCCGGCTAATCCGAATGGTCGTGACGACGCCAACTGGTTGAAGCACACCCTGTGGTTCGGCAGCGACAACCATATCGAATACAAGCCTGTACAGCTGAAGCCACTGACTGCACCGTCGGTCGAGCTGAGGACGCGTACTTACTAATCCGGAGGACAGAAACATGACTATGCGTACTGTGCATTTCAAGGTGTACCGCTACGATCCGGATAAAGACGATGCGCCCTACATGCAGGACATTTCGGTTGAACTGGAGCCTAGCGACAAGAAGTTGCTGGACGCTCTGGTCAAGCTGAAGGCCAAGGATGATCTGATCTCCTTCCGCCGTTCGTGCCGTGAAGGTGTGTGTGGCTCCGATGCCATGAACATCAACGGCAAGAATGGTCTGGCCTGTCTGACCGATGTGGATAGCCTGAAGCAGCCAATCGTACTGCGTCCACTGCCTGGTCTGCCGGTTGTTCGCGATCTGATCGTAGATATGACCCAGTTCTTCAAGCAGTATCACTCGATCAAGCCATACCTGATCAACAACGATCCGGCGCCAGAGCGCGAGCGCCTGCAATCGCCAGAAGATCGTGAAGAGCTGAATGGCCTTTACGAGTGCATTCTGTGCGCCTGCTGCTCGACCTCCTGCCCATCGTTCTGGTGGAACCCGGATAAGTTCGTTGGCCCGGCTGGTCTGCTGGCTGCTTACCGCTTTATCGCCGATACGCGCGATCAGGCCACCAATGAGCGTCTGGATAATCTGGACGATCCATATCGCCTGTTCCGTTGCCACACCATCATGAACTGTGTTGATGTCTGTCCGAAGGGTCTGAACCCGACAAAGGCCATCAGCAAGATCAAAGACATGATGGTCCGTCGCGCCGTATAAGCGCTCGGCATCGCATAGAGAAACGGCCAGGTATGGAAGTTCATGAACTCAATAAGTTGCGTTGGCACTGTACGCGCCGCGCACTGCTTGAGCTGGATATCGTACTTGGCCGCTTTTTTGATAATGGCTTTAATCAGTTAACGGAAGCGCAGGTAAAAACCTTTGTGGATCTGGTGGCTATGGAAGACCATGACCTCTGGGCGCTGATCAGTGGCAAGGTTGACGCAGAAGATCCTGCTGAAATCGAAGTTATTGCGGCTATCCGTAAGCACTGAGTAAGGCTCGATAGTTAGTTTAACGCTGTAAGCGTTTAACGCTGTGAGTAACAGAATAATAAGTTGTATCGACTATCCCGTGTCACTGTCTGTCACCTCATATTTTGGGGACGATTCAAATGAGCGAACGTAAAGCCACTCTTCAGATTACAGGTCAGGAAGCCGTAGATTTTCCGATTATGGTCAGTACGCATGGTAATGACGTTATTGACATCCGTTCACTGGGTGGCAAGACCGGTCTGTTTACCTATGATTCCGGTTTCCTGTCGACGGCGAGCTGCCAGTCGAAAGTCACCTACATTGATGGTGACAAGGGTGAATTGCTGTACCGTGGTTTTCCAATCAAACAACTCGCCGAGCAGTGTAACTTCCTGGAAGTGGCCTATCTGCTGAAGAATGGCGAGCTGCCAAATAAACAGCAAAAGGTTAACTTCGAAGAAAACATCAAGAACCACACGATGGTTCATGATCAGATTACTCGTTTCTTCAACGGCTTCCGCCGCGATGCTCACCCAATGGCAGTTATGGTTGGTGTCATCGGTGCGCTATCGGCGTTCTATCACCACGGTGAAGATTACTCGAAGCCTGAAGTGCGCAGCATTGCCTTCAATCGCATCATCGCCAAGATGCCAACCATTGTTGCCATGACTTACAAGTACTCGATCGGTCAGCCGTTCATGTACCCACGCAACGATCTCGATTACACTGCAAACTTCATGCAAATGATGTTCGGCACCCCATGTGAAGAGTACAAGCCAAACCCGGTTCTGGTTCGCGCGCTGGACATCATCTTCACGCTGCATGCCGATCATGAGCAAAATGCGTCGACCTCGACCGTTCGTCTGGCCGGTTCGTCAGGTGCTAACCCGTTTGCCACCATGGCAGCCGGTATTGCTTGTCTGTGGGGTCCCGCACACGGTGGTGCGAATGAAGCCTGCCTGAATATGCTGGAAGAAATCGGCGATGTTTCTAAGGTGCCTGAGTATATTGCGCATGCCAAGGACAAGAACGACAGCTTCAAGCTCATGGGCTTCGGTCACCGCGTCTACAAGAACTTTGACCCACGCGCCAAGCTGATGCGCAAGGTTTGCTACGATGTGCTGACTGAACTGGGTCTGGAAAATGACCGTCTGTTCAAGCTGGCCATGGAGCTGGAAAAGATTGCTCTGGAAGATCCTTACTTCGTTGAGAAGAAGCTTTACCCGAACGTCGACTTCTACTCGGGTATCGTCCAAAAAGCATTGGGCATCCCAACAGACATGTTCACCTGTATCTTCGCGCTGGCCCGCACGGTCGGCTGGATGACGCAGTGGGAAGAAATGATTACCGATCCGGAATACAAGATTGGTCGTCCACGTCAGCTGTACATCGGTGCAGCCCGTCGTGATGTGACTTCGCTTGATAAGCGTGGTTAATCAGATCGTCTGACAGAGAATCCGGAAGGGGCGGCGTTGCCGCCCTTTTCCACACTGAGAGTCATGTGCATCTGCAGCAAATGCCTTTCAAAGAATACAGTCGTTGAGCAGTCAACACACCAGGGGACGGGAACCGCAGGTTCCCAGAAACTATAAGATCAACCGAAAACGGTGACAAAAATGATGAAGGAAAAATTCGGGAACTCCTACCTGTTCGGCGGCAATGCCCCGTTCGTGGAAGAACTGTACGAAGCCTGGCTGGAAGATGCCGCCTCTGTACCAGAATCCTGGAATCAATATTTTTCGGATCTGGCACGTCAGCCAGGTGCTGTGGCTCGCGATGTTGCACACGCACCCGTAATCGCTGCATTCGAGGCGCTCGGTAAAAACGGTGGCTTCCGTCCGACCGCGTCTGGTTCGGGTGGCGATGTACAGAAGAGCATGGCGGTTGAGCAGCTGATTAATGCGTATCGATTCAGTGGCCATCAACGCGCTGACCTCGATCCGCTCAATCGTGACACGCGTCCTCCTGTTGCCGATCTGGATCCGAAGACCTATGGTCTGTCTGATGCGGACATGTCGCGCAGCTTTGATACGGGTGACTTCAAAGTGGGTTCGGGGAATACCGCGCCGCTGAACCAGATTATTGAAGCGCTGAAGCAAACGTATTGCCACCACATCGGTGTCGAATACATGTACATGACCTCGTACGAAGAGAAGCAGTGGCTCAAGGCGCGCCTTGAGCCGAATCGTGGTCAGGCTGCGTATTCGGCTGAAGAAAAGAAGCATTTCCTGGAGCGCCTGACGGCTGCTGAAACCCTGGAGCGTTATCTGCATACCCGTTATGTCGGTCAGAAGCGTTTCTCGCTGGAAGGCGGTGAAGCACTCATTCTGTCGATGGATGAGCTGATCCGCGTTGCTGGCGGTATGTGTGCCAAGGAAATCGTTATCGGTATGGCCCACCGTGGCCGTCTGAACGTGCTGGTGAATACTCTGGGCAAACCACCATCAATCTTGTTTGCCGAGTTCGAAGGTAAGAAGAAGGTTGACCTGGGTTCGGGTGACGTGAAGTACCACATGGGTTACTCGTCAGATGTCGGCACGCCTGGTGGTCCGGTTCACCTGACCCTGGCTTTTAACCCGTCACACCTGGAAATCGTTAACCCTGTGGTTGAAGGTTCGGTCTTTGCCCGTCAATTCCGCATTGGTGAAGAAGGCAAGAAGGAAATCATTCCCGTGCTGATCCACGGCGATGCCGCTGTGATTGGTCAGGGTTGTAACCAGGAAATGCTCAACTTTGCGCAGACTCGTGGTTACGGCACCGGCGGTACGATTCACATCGTGGTGAATAACCAGATCGGTTTCACGACCTCTGATCCACGTGACTACCGCTCGGGCTTCTACTGTACCGACATCTTCAAGATGTCCGATTCGCCAATCTTCCACGTGAATGGTGATGACGCAGAAGCCGTTGCTCTGGTAACCCGCCTGGCTGTTGAATACCGTCAGACTTTCAAGAAAGACGTCGTTATCGACATCTTCTGTTTCCGTAAGCTCAGTCACAATGAGCAGGATGAGCCGATGGTCACTCAACCGCTCATGTACAAGAAAGTACAAGCGCATCCGGGTACCCGTAAAGTCTACGCAGACCAGCTGGTTGCGGCCGGTGTTGTAGCGGCAGATGCACCCGATGGCATCATCAAGAGCTTCCGTGAACATCTGGATCGTGGTGAGCTGCTGCACAATCCGGTCATTTCGGACTACAAGCGTAAAAACGCGCAAGATTGGCGTCCGTATGCCACCAAGCAGTACATCGAAACAGCTAACACCAAAGTGCCTGTCAAAGAGCTCAAGCGCCTCGGTCTGAAGCTGGCTGAACTGCCAGAAGGCTTTACACCGCATTCACGTGTCAAGAAGATTATTGACGACCGTCGTTCCATGGCTGAAGGCAAGCTGCCGGTTGACTGGGGTATGGGTGAGAACCTGGCCTACGCAACCCTGCTGGCCGAAGGCTATGGTGTGCGTATCTCGGGTGAAGACGTGGGTCGTGGTACCTTCTTCCACCGTCATGCAACGTTGCATGATCAGAACCGTACGAGCTGGGATGTCGGCAGCTATCAGCCGCTGGCCCATCTGCAAGCGGATCAGGGTTCTTTCCAGTGTTACGAATCCGTGCTGTCGGAAGAATCGGTACTGGCCTTCGAATACGGTTATGCCACCGCAGAACCCAACCAATTGGTTGTCTGGGAAGCCCAGTTCGGCGACTTCGTAAACGGCGCACAGGTCGTTGTTGACCAATTTATCGCCTCAGGTGAAACCAAGTGGGGTCGTGGCTGCGGTCTGGTCATGTTGCTGCCACATGGCTATGAAGGTCAGGGCCCTGAGCACTCGTCAGCGCGTCCAGAACGCTTCATCCAGCTGTGTGCCGAGATGAACATGGAAGTGTGTGTGCCATCGAACGCCAGCCAGATCTACCACGTGCTGCGTCGTCAGATGGTTCGTAAACAGCGTAAGCCACTGGTCATCTTCTCACCGAAATCGCTGCTCCGTAACAAGGATGCCAGCTGCTCGCTGGACGATCTCACCAAGGGTGAATTCCAGCGCGTGATCGGTGAAGTCGACGATCTGAACCCAGCCAAGGTAACCCGCGTTATTCTGTGCTCGGGCAAGGTGTACTACGATCTGTTGAACGCCCGCCGCGAACAGAAGCTCGATCATATCGCCATCGTGCGTATCGAACAGCTCTATCCGTTCCCGGAAGAGTCGTTCAAGAAAGAGCTAGCGAAGTTCCCGAAGGCCACCGAAGTTGTCTGGTGCCAGGAAGAGCCACGTAACCAGGGTTTCTGGTACTGGTTTGCTTCCCGTCAGCACCTGGCCCGTTCGATGGGTCCGAAACAAAACCTGCTCCTCGTGTCGCGTCCGGCAGCTGCATCGCCAGCCGTGGGCTATCTGGCCAAGCACAATGAGCAACACAAAACTTTGATCGAGTCCGCACTGGGCAAGATCGAGTATTAAAAACCATAAGAGTCCGTGGAGAGAACAATGGCAATTATCGACGTCAAAGTCCCGCAACTGTCTGAATCGGTCGCCGAGGCCACCATGGTGTCCTGGCACAAGAAAGAGGGCGAAGCCGTTTCCCGCGATGAGAATCTCATCGATATCGAAACTGATAAGGTTGTGCTGGAATTGCCCGCGCCGGATGGCGGTGTCATCGTCAAGCTGATCAAAGGCAATGGTGATACGGTTGTATCGGGCGAAGTGATTGCACAGATCGATACGGCTGCGACTGCATCGGCACCGGCTCCTGCCGATGCTGCTGCAACACCAGCCCCAGCTGCTGCACCTGCAGGCACTGCTAGCCCAGCCGCTCGCAAGATCCTGGAAGAAAAGGGTATTGCAGCTAGTGATGTCGCTGGTACAGGCCGTGGTGGTCGTGTATCGAAAAAAGATGCTGTTGCTGCCCAGCCGAAGGCTGCCGCTGCTGCTGCACCCGTTGCACTGGGCAATCGTTCGGAACAGCGTGTTCCGATGTCGCGTCTGCGCGCCCGTATTGCCGAGCGTCTGCTGCAATCGAAGAACGAAAATGCCATTCTGACCACGTTCAATGAAGTGAACATGGCCCCGATCATGGCACTGCGTAAGCAATATGGTGAGAAGTTCGAAAAGACACACGGTGTCCGTCTGGGCTTTATGGGCTTCTTTGTTAAGGCCGCTTGCGCAGCCCTGCAGAAATTCCCGATCCTCAACGCATCGGTTGATGGTAACGACATCGTTTACCATGGCTTTATCGACATTGGTATCGCCGTTGGCTCGCCGCGTGGTCTGGTTGTGCCAATCATCCGTAACGCTGATCAGCTGAGCATTGCTGAGATCGAAAAGCAAATCGCCGAGTTCGGTGTGAAGGCCAAAGACGGCAAGATCACCATGGAAGAACTGTCGGGCGGTACGTTCTCGATCTCGAACGGCGGTATCTTCGGTTCGATGTTGTCGACCCCGATCATCAACCCACCACAATCAGCAATCCTTGGCATTCATGCTACGAAGGATCGCGCTGTGGTTGAAAATGGCCAAGTGGTTGTTCGTCCGATCAATTACCTCGCCATGTCGTATGATCACCGCATCATTGACGGCCGCGAAGCCGTTCTGGGCCTGGTCACCATGAAGGAAGCGCTGGAAGATCCATCACGCCTCCTGCTTGGCGTCTAAGAAAGGAACATCACGATGTCTCAGCAATTTGACGTGCTCGTGATTGGTGGCGGCCCCGGTGGTTACGTGGCTGCCATTCGCGCCGCACAACTTGGTTTCAAGGTTGCGTGTTGCGAATCCAATCCTTATGCTGACCCGAAAGGTCAGCCGCGCCTGGGCGGTACTTGCCTGAACGTGGGTTGTATCCCATCGAAGGCACTGCTGCACACCTCGCATCTTTTTGAAGAAGCCGGTCACAGCTTTGCTGATCAGGGTATTACCGTTGGTGCACCGAAGATTGATGTTGCTAAGATGATTGCCCGTAAGGCCAACATCGTGACGCAACTGACACAGGGTATCGCTGGCCTGTTCAAAAAGAACAAGGTCACTTTTCTGGCTGGCCATGGTAGCTTTGTGGGTCAGGGTGCCGCTGGTTGGCAAGTACAGGTCGGTAAAGAAACGGTTGAAGCCAAGCAAGTGATTATTGCGACTGGCTCGACTGCTCGCCATCTGCCAAACGTACCGGTTTGTAATGAAATCGTTTGCGATAACATCGGTGCGCTGGAAATGGGCGCCGTTCCTAAGAAGCTCGCCGTTATCGGTGCCGGTGTGATCGGTCTGGAAATGGGTAGCGTCTGGCGTCGTCTGGGTGCTGAAGTCACCGTGCTCGAAGCCATGCCGGATTTCCTGGCTGCGGCTGATGCAGATGTTGCTAAAGAAGCCCAGAAGATCTTCACCAAGCAAGGCCTGGCCTTTAACTTCGGCGTTAAGATCGGCGATATCAAGGTAAGCAAGAAGGGCGTTTCGATTGCTTACACCGACAAAGACGGCAAGGCTCAGAAGCTTGAAGCCGATCGTCTGGTGGTATCGATTGGTCGTATCCCCAATACGCAGGGTCTGGGTGCTGACAAAGTTGGCCTCAAGCTCAATGAGCGCGGCATGGTTGAAGTCGACGGCCACTGCAAAACCAATCTGCCAGGTGTTTGGGCGATTGGTGATGTGGTGCGTGGTCCGATGCTGGCACACAAGGCCATGGAAGAAGGCGTTGCAGTTGCCGAAATCATGGCAGGCCAGGCTGGCCACATCAACTTTGATCTGATTCCTTGGGTCATCTATACCGATCCGGAAATCGCCTGGGTGGGTAAGACCGAGCAACAGCTCAAAGCAGAAGGCGTTGCCTACAAAGTTGGCAAGATCCCGTTCATGGCCAATGGTCGTGCGCTGGGTGCCGGTAATGCACAAGGTTTCGTCAAGATGCTGGCTGATGCCAAAACTGACCGTATCCTCGGCGTACACATCATCGGCCCGAATGCTTCGGAACTGATAGGAGAGGCTGTCGTTGCTATGGAATTTGGTGCAGCTAGCGAAGACCTAGCGCGCATTTGCCATGCCCACCCAACGCTGTCGGAAGTCGTTCACGAAGCGGCATTGGCGTGTGATAAGCGCCCACTGCACTTCTAAGAGACCAAGGCATTAACAAAAATGGGAACCTTCGGGTTCCCATTTTTGTTTGGCAAGGCTGAAAATGGCTACTTCTTGAGCCAGCCTTTTTTGTGGAAATACCAGAAAGGGATAGCAACCGAAACAGCCATCAACGAAAGCGAGAACGGATAACCATATTCCCAGTCGAGTTCAGGCAAGAAGCGGAAGTTCATGCCGTAAATACTGGCGATCAGGGTAGGTGGCAGCATGGCCACCGATGCCACGGAAAAGATCTTGATGATGCGGTTCTGGTTAATGTTAATAAAACCAACCGTGGCATCCATCAGGAAGTTCAGTTTATCGAACACAAAGCCCGTGTGACCATCTAGCGAATCGATATCACGCAAAATCTGACGGCCCTCGTCATTCTGTTGTTCGTTAAGTAGCTTGATGCGCATCAGAAAAGACACGGCACGGCGGGTATCCATCAGGTTTCGACGGATACGACCATTCAGATCTTCCTCAACGGCAATGCCCGATAGCACAACACCTGCGGCATCATCAGACATTTCGCTGCCCAGTACCTGCTTGCTGAATTTATCAAGTCGATCGTAGATGCCTTCGATAATATCAGCGGAATACTCAACGTCGATATCCAGCAATTGCAGGAGCACGTCTTTTTCGTCACGTACATAGTAGGGCTGACGGCGCGCCCGTAGACGCAGCAAGCGGAATTGCGCGAGCTCATCACGACGAATGCTGAACAGTAAGCCGCCTTTGAGAATGAACGCCACGCACATCGTATCGCTGTCTTCATCGCTATGCTGGAAGAAGTCAGAACGGATATGCAGTTCGCCGTTTTCACCCTCGAAGAAACGGGCAGACGCTTCAATGTCATCCACCTCATCTTCTTCGGGTAAGTCGATCTCGAAAATGCTTTTTGCCCAGTCGTGCTCCTCCTCAGTCGGGGATTCGAAGTCTACCCAGACAGGATGGCAGTGCTGCAGATCTTCCAGTGACTCGACAGTCACCTGCTGCAAGCGGCCGTGGTTGAGCTCAAATGCGGTAATCATGGCGCGAACTATATCCAACTACGCGCCATCGGTAAAGCAAAATTCAGTGAATTTTGGCTAAATTATGCCGAAAGATCATGGAGATGCTTTGGTTTTCTTAGGTGTGATGGAAGGCGCTGTTTCAGCCTCAGGTGCGTTCTTTAAATTTGGTACCAGGGGTTTGCCGGCGGCCTTTTTAGCCTTGATCTCCTTAACCGTCTCCTCTAGCGCAACAAAACGCTCCGGTGTGGCCGGATGAGAGGCCAGGTGGCTGCTTTTAATCGCATTGGGTGAAAGCATTGCCATACGCCGCCAGAACTGCGGGGCATTATCAATGTCACCCCCCGATTGCGCCATGATGTACAAGCCAACATAGTCGGCTTCGGATTCAAAATCCTGCGAGTAAGCATTACCCGCTAATTTTCCGAATAAACCCTGGGTCGGAATGCCTAATAGAATCTGAGCAGCCAGATCAACAACCGTGCCTAACGCGTAGTTGGTCATTTTGGAACGGACATGGCTCATGCTGTTATGCGCGATTTCATGTGAGATCACGAGGGCTAGTTCTGTATCGCTCGTGGCAAACCGCATCATCCCGCGCTGAATAACCACTTGCTTGCCATCGGCGTAGGCATTGACCTCATCACCATCGCCCAAAACAACGGGGTATGCACAGGATTTGTCGGGGGTGATCAGTAGGCTCTGGCCGCGGCCATTACGTACGATATCAAGACGAACTGCTTTGCCGGTTTGTGTTTGAACCTGTAGCTGTTCCAGCGATTGCCTAACGGCATTTTGTCCGACAGGCAATGACCAATCGCCAATATAGCGAATCGTGTCGCCAGAGCGGATACCGGCTTTGTCGGCAGCGGATCCGGGAATCACGTAGACGGCTTTAACTTCATCGGTCAGTTGGTAACTGGTTTGTGCCGATTCTCGAAAGTCTTCGCCAAGTAAGGTCGAGCTATTGGCCAGCGCTAAACCGGTGGTGTAACGCAGATCTTCCCCGCACAGATCAGAACCCTTGGTCAGCAATGGATAACTAACACGCATCAAACGACGTTGGTCATCCATGTAGGCTTGAAGCGCAACCTGTCTTTGCTTGCGTGCCTCTGTCTGAGTGGCCTGATCATCAACCCGTATACGTTGTGTCGTAGGTGCACAACCCGCTGCGAGCAGACAAAGAACAACGCCCGTGATCAAACCACGGGCGCTGAGTAATCGATAAGGCTTTAGCGTCAGATTATTGCTCCAGCAGACTACGTAGCATCCAGGCCGTCTTTTCATGAATCTGGATGCGCTGAGTCAGCAGATCAGCTGTGGCCTCATCAACAATCGGGAAGAGTGCACGTGCTGTCTTAACCGTTGCTTCATGACCAGCCACCAGTTGTTTAATCATATCCACGGCTTTAGGTACGCCCTTGGTACCTTTGATGACAGTGAGCTTGGCAAATTCATCATAGGTACCTGGAGCAGGGAAGCCCAGCGCACGAATACGCTCGGCAATGGCATCAGACGCCAGCCAAAGCTCATTGTACTGGGTTTCAAACATCAGGTGCAGCGTCTGGAACATTGGGCCTGTAACGTTCCAGTGAAAAAAGTGCGTTTTCATGTAAAGCGTGAAATTATCCGCAGCAAAACAGGACAATCCGGTTGCAATGGCTTTTCGGTCTTTTTCTGGGATGCCAATTGATGCGTCTCCTTTTGGGGTGGGTAGGTCAAACAATACATCCCGCACATGCTTATTATCCACAAAATTATTATCCACAAAATGAAAAGCTATGAAACTAGGCAGTGCAAAAGATAAAATGTCGGGCATGAATCTCGGTGAACTCAATCCAAACTTGCCGAACATGTTAGGTGCCTACGCCACCGCACTTGAAGCGAAAGGATTCGAAGCCGACCCAGCTCAGATGCAAGCCGTTGAGCGCCTAGAGAGCTTGTATCAGTCATTGGTTAGCTTCAAAACAGCCCGCGGCAACAAGATTCGTCGTTTGATTTCAGCACTCGCTGTGCCGCGCGGTGTTTATTTCTGGGGCGGAGTTGGCCGGGGCAAGAGTTTTATCATGGATTGCTTCTTTGCCGCCGTGCCCTACAAGCGCAAAAAGCGGATTCACTTTCATGCCTTCATGCATCAGATTCATGGCGAGTTACGCCAATATGCCGGTAAAGCAGATCCACTGGTATTGGTCGCCGAGCGTATTGCCAAAGAAACCCGCTTGCTATGTTTCGATGAGTTCCATGTCTCCGATATTGCCGATGCCATGATTCTTGGCCGTCTGCTCGAGCTTTTGTTTGAAAAGGGCGTGGTCTTTGTAATGACCAGTAATTACCCGCCAGATAACCTGTATCCCAATGGCTTGCAACGGCAGAACTTTCTGCCAACCATTGCGCTGATCAAAAATAAAATGGATGTCATGCCATTGGATGGCGGACAGGATTACCGGCTGCGCAAGCTCGAAGTCATGCCGGTCTATCACGTCCCGCACGATGCTGAGACCGAGCATGCCATGGGCGAGTATTTCGAGGTCGCGGCGACGATGCCGGGTCAATTGAGCGATAGCCTTGTCATCAATAATCGAGAGATCAGAATGGTGCGCTTAGCACCCGGCGTGGTCTGGTTCGACTTTCATTCGATCTGTGGTGATGGTCGTGCACAGACGGATTATCTGGAACTGGTGCGTGAGTACCATACCATTCTGGTGTCTGACATTCCGGTGCTGGAAGTACGTCATGGCGCAGAAGCGCGTCGTTTTACCTGGTTGGTCGATGTTTGCTATGACCATCGGGTGAAACTGATTATTTCAGCAGCAACCTATCCGGATGATCTTTACGTGGAAGGGCCGAATGCCCATGAGTTTTTCCGTACGGCCAGCCGTTTGACAGAAATGCAATCACGGGAATACCTGGCATTGCCTCATCTGGTAGAGATTGTTCGTACCTAAGAGACTACGTTGGACGTAGCGTGTGGTTCAAGTCCTGGCCGATTTGCGACGAGTTTGTCGATGAGGCCCGGACTTGAACCACACGCTACCTCTATTTAGGCTTTATTGAGCGCCTGATCCAGGTCGGCGATCAGGTCATCAATATGCTCAATGCCTACCGACAGACGGATCATGTCTTCCGACACACCGGCTTTCGTCAACTCGGCAGGTGAAAGCTGACGGTGCGTGGTGGATGCCGGGTGACAGGCGAGCGTTTTGCAATCGCCGATGTTCACCAGACGGGTAACCAGCTGCAGGGCATCCTGGAACTTGCCGCCGCCAGCTACACCACCCTTAACACCAAAGTTAAGAATGCCCGAGGCGCGGCCACCCATGTATTTCTGAACCAACGCATGGTCCTTATGGTCAGGCAGCCCGGCATAGTTAACCCAGCTGACTTTCGAATGGGTCTTGAGGAAGTTAGCAATCTTCAGCGCATTGCTGCAGATGTGATCCATGCGCAGCGCTAGCGTCTCGATACCCTGCAAAATCAGGAATGCGTTAAATGGCGAAATGGCGGCACCCATGTTACGGAGCGGGACGACGCGTGCACGGCCAATATAAGCGGCAGGTCCAAGCGCTTCGGTGTAAACCACGCCATGGTAGGACACGCCTGGTTCGTTGAGGCGTTTGAATTTGGCCTTGTGTTCAGCCCAAGGGAATTTGCCGCTATCGACAATGACGCCGCCAATCGAATTGCCATGACCGCCCAGATATTTGGTTAGCGCATGCACGACAATGTCGGCACCATGCTCAAAGGGGCGGCAGAGATAAGGCGATGGCACGGTATTGTCTACAATAACCGGTACACCATGTTTGTGAGCGATTTCAGCCAGCTTTTCAAAATCGGTGACATTACCCAGAGGATTGCCAACCGATTCACAAAACACGGCTTTGGTTTTGGCATCAATCAGCTTTTCAAAGCTCTCCGGGTTGCTGTAATCAGCAAAACGAACCTCAATGCCATATTGCGGTAGCGTGTGGGCAAACAGATTGTAGGTGCCACCATACAAGGTGCTTGATGTCACAATGTTATCGCCAGCTTCGGCAATCGTCTGAATGGCATAAGTAATGGCAGACATGCCTGAAGCAACGGCCAGCGCAGCAATGCCGCCCTCCATAGCTGCCACACGCTTTTCAAGTACATCTTGCGTCGGATTCATGATGCGGGTGTAGATATTGCCCGGCACCTTGAGGTCAAACAGATCAGCACCATGCTGGGTGCTATCAAATGCGTAAGATGTCGTCTGGTAAATCGGTACTGCAACGGCCTTGGTGGTTGGATCAATATCGTAACCGGCGTGCACGGCCATGGTTTCAATCTTCATTCGATGTCTCCTCGGTAAAAGTTTTTTTGTGAGCATACCGCATTGGATCAATTGCGCGAACAAGATCTTTGGAAACGGGCAGTGGTTCCTCAGAAATCTGGCAGGCCAGAAGGTCGGCGCACAGTGTGGCGAGCAAAATTCCCCGGGCGCCATAGCCCGAATTGATAAACAGCCCCGGTACGCGAGCACGTGCAACACGAGATAAGCTGACATCGGTTTGAGGCGAAATGCTGGGTAGGGCACCCACTAATGGCAAGCGGTCTGGAACCAGGGGCCTTAAACCCACCTTGCCAGTCAGCGTGGTAGGTTCGATAGTTGCCCATTCTTTTGGAGACTGCAACATGCCGGCCACAACAGACAGGTTTTCTGCATGCTCTTCAGGTCGAATCTCAAGATCCGTATCATCCACAATAAAACTGGCACCACTTGTGCTCTGCCCACTAATGGCCGGTGTCCAGTAGCCGTTACGGCAAATCACGACTTGGGGTGCCTGTAGTGGTGGCGCAGCAAATACGGTTGTTTGTCCGCGTGCCGGTCGAATCGGTACCGCATCGCTGAATTGTGCGCTGAGTCGGGGCGCATCAGTCGCGTTAGCCAGCACGACGATATCGCCATGGGCGATGACGTCACCGTGCTCATCGTGAGCAGCCCAACCTTCTTCGTTATGATTCAGCGATGCCACTGATTTATGGGTTATTAAATTCACTCCGGAAACCTCAAGCAACTTCTTGCAATAGTCCGAAGGGTTGATCCAGCCAGCGGTAGGAAACCACCAGCCGCCAGCACTGACGTTTAAGCCGGCATAGCTACTGGCCTGTTGCTGGTTAACCCAGGAAACAAAATCATCGGGTAAGGTATTGGCTAGTAGAGCCCTTTGCATTAACGCTGCCTGGTCGTCATCGCGTGCCAGATGTAACACGCCACAGGCTTCCCATTCTACGGGGTGTCTCTTAGCGGCAAGTTGATTCAGTCGTTCTAGGGTAGAAAGAAAGCCAGTACGTATGAGTCGTGACAAAACGTTATCATCGACCGAGGGTAGGGGTCTAAGCACGCCTGCTTTATTGCCAGAGGCGCCGCTCGCCAGAGTGTCTGACTCAATAACACTACAACGCCAACCTTTGCTGCTCAGACGCTCTGCTGTGGCCGTACCGGCAAGGCCGGCACCGATAATCAAGGCATGTCCGGGCGTGGTCTGTGGGTAAGTGTGGGGACGTCGTGCGCGACAACGCCCGGTGAGCATGTTACGTTTTTGTGCAAACCCTGGGGCTAACATGAGCTCAAAACCACAGTTGCTTAACCGACGCCGAACCGCACCATTAACGCTCCAGGTTGCCAGCGTGGTACCCTCGCCAAAGAGCCGCTCTAGGGCCTGGCAAACCCGGTCGGACCAGATGTCTGGGTTTTTAGCAGGGGAGAAGCCATCCAGATATATGGCATCGGCTCTGGCTGCTAACTGGGGGAGTGCCTTTTCAGCGTCACCCAGTATCAGCGTGAGAACTACACGGCCATCTTCGAATTCCAGGCGATGGGTACCTTCAACCAGGGTGGGCCATTTGGCCACCAATGCGCATATGGTTCCCGGTTCAAGCTCGGCGATGTAGGGTTCAAGCAAGCGTTGTAAGTCGGCCTGCAAGAGCGGGTGTTTTTCAACGGAAACAAAGTGCAGACGTCGGCAACGGGCCGCATCGTTTTGTGAAAGCCAGGTCGACCAGGTGGTTAAAAAGTTAAGTCCGAGACCAAAGCCGGTTTCAACAATGACGAAACTCTCTCGGCCTGCCCAATGTTCAGGGAGTTGATTTCCCCCTAAAAAAACATGCCGGGCTTGCGCAATAGCACCAGCCCGGCTGTGATACACATCGTCGTACACCGGCGCGTACGGCGTACCGTCAATATATGAGATGACGGCAGGTTCGACGGGGTTAGCCATAAGCGTTTAAACCGTCACGAACGAACATCAGCCGAGGCGGCAAGGCAGGCTGCGACGAGACAGTACATGTTGTACGGCGAGAAGCAGCCAACGAAGCCAACAAAGGCTGATGGAGTGCAGTAGGTTTTAGTCGAGAGAGCGCATTTGTGGGAACAGAATCACATCACGAATCGCAGGTGAGTCCGTCACCAGCATAATCAGTCGATCGATACCGATGCCACAACCACCGGTCGGTGGCAGACCAAATTCCAGTGCCTGAATGTAATCGGCATCGTAATACATGGCCTCTTCATTACCGGCTTCTTTAGCGGCAACCTGAGCTAGGAATCGTTCGGCCTGGTCTTCCGGATCATTGAGCTCAGAGAAACCATTGGCGATTTCACGACCGACGATGAACAGTTCGAAGCGCTCGGCGATTTCTGGATTTTTATCGCTACGACGTGCCAGCGGCGACACTTCTGCCGGGTAGTCGATAATAAATGTGGGTTCCCAAAGCTGGGCTTCCGCAGTTTCTTCAAAGAACATCAACTGCAGGCCACCGATACTAATCATCTTAGGTAGATCTACCTTGCGCTTGATCAACTCTTCGCGCAGCCAGGCTTCGTCATTGAGCTGGGCTTCGGTGTACTGTGGGTAGTGCTTCATCACGGCCTGCACAATGGTCAGACGATGGAAGGGCTTGGAGAGGTCCAGCTCACGGCCCTGGTAGGTAAATACTTCTTTGCCCAGTGCTTCACGAGCAGCATGACGGATCACGCCTTCCGTAAAGTTCATCATGTTCTTGTAGTCTGCATATGCCTCGTAGAATTCCATCATGGTGAATTCGGGGTTGTGACGTGGCGAGAGACCTTCATTGCGGAAGTTGCGGTTAATTTCGAATACCTTCTCGAAACCACCAACCACCAGACGCTTCAGATATAGCTCCGGCGCAATACGCAGGTAGAGCGGCATGTCCAGCGCGTTGTGGTGCGTATTGAATGGTTTGGCCGAAGCACCACCCGGAATCGGGTGCATCATTGGTGTTTCCACTTCCATAAAGCCGTCGTGTACCATATAGGCACGGATCGACTGCACCAGCTTGCTGCGGGCAACAAATGTGGCTCGCGACTCCTGGTCCATGATCAGATCCAGGTAGCGCTGACGATAACGTTGTTCGATATCGGTTAGGCCATGGAACTTTTCTGGCAGTGGGCGAAGGCATTTGCTTAGCAGACGAATAGTTTCAACCTTGACGGTCAATTCGTCAGTCTTCGTTTTGAACAAGGTGCCGGTGCAACCCACCAGATCACCCAGGTCCCATTTCTTAAATGCGTCGTAAACCTCTTCGCCCACCATATCGCGGGTAACGTGTAGCTGAATGCGACCCGACACATCCTGAATGGTCAGGAATGAGGCCTTACCCATCACGCGTTTGAGCATGATGCGGCCAGCTACGCTCACCGAGATCGGCATGGCTTCGAGGTCCTCCGTCGATTTGCCAGCAAAATGCTCGACCAGTTTGGCGCTCAGATTCTCACGCTGAAAATCATTCGGGTAAGCGGTACCCGTTTCACGCCAGGCGCGTAGTTTCTCACGACGCTCTGTCACCAGCTGGTTCTCGTTGTGTACTGCGGCGATGGTGCCGTTGTTCTGCTCGGTCATGATGATCGTTCCTTTGTTCAAACCGGGTTAGACGCCTTGTTTCAGGCTCTCTTCGATAAATTGGTCCAGGTCGCCATCTAGCACGCCCTGTGTGTTGCCGACTTCTACATTGGTCCGCAAATCCTTGATACGCGATTGGTCCAGCACATAGGAACGGATCTGGTGTCCCCAGCCGATATCGGACTTGGCATCTTCCAGTTTCTGCTGCTCGGCCTGGCGCTTGCGCAGTTCGAACTCGTAAAGGCGGGCGCGCAACATCTTCCAGGCTTCGTCACGGTTGCGATGCTGCGAGCGGTCATTCTGACACTGCACCACAATATTGGTCGGGATGTGCGTCAGACGTACGGCCGAATCGGTTTTATTAATGTGCTGGCCACCCGCGCCTGAGGCACGGTAGGTATCGGTTCGCACATCGGCCGGGTTGATATCGATTTCGATCGAATCATCCACTTCCGGATACACGAATACGCTACAGAAAGACGTATGGCGTCGGGCGTTCGAGTCAAACGGTGATTTGCGTACCAGACGGTGCACCCCGGTTTCGGTACGCAGCATACCGTAGCAGTAATCACCGGTGTAGCGGATCGTTGCCGACTTGATACCGGCAACATCACCTTCAGACTCTTCCAGTACCTCCACGGTAAATCCTTTGCGCTCCCCGTAGCGGATATACATACGCAGCAGCATCGAGGCCAAATCCTGGGCTTCTGTACCACCCGCTCCCGACTGAATTTCAATAAAGCAGGGATTCGGGTCGAGTGGGTTGTTAAACATGCGGCGGAATTCCATGGCCGCCACCTGTTTTTCAACGCTGTCGATATCGGCGCTTACTGCATTGAGCGTATCGTCATCGTTCTCTTCACGGGCCATCTCGAAGAGGTCGCCGGTGTCATTAAGACTCTGCTCGATACTGTTGAGCGTGAGCACCACGCTTTCGAGACTTTTCAGTTCGCGACCAAGCTCCTGGGCACGCTTTGCTTCATTCCAGATCGTCGGATCTTCAAGGATCTGGGAAACTTCGGTTAGACGCGCTGCCTTGGCATCGTAGTCAAAGATACCTCCGGAGACCGGTGGCCCGGGTGGCCAGATCTTCAAGGTGGTTGGCAAGGCTATTGAGCTGTTCGGCTTCCATGATGCGGCTTCTTTAAAAGGGGGCTGAAACTTAGTCCGACATTATAGCCGTCCCCCTTGTGTTCGGGGTTGGCTTTGTGTATAGTTTCGGTCTCGACGCGCTCGTAGCTCATCTGGATAGAGTACTTGGCTACGAATCAAGGGGTAGGGAGTTCGAATCTCTCCGAGCGCGCCAGAATTCAAGGCATCCAGCAATGGAGGCCTTGAATTCTGGTGTAGACTGAAACCCGTATTTGTCCTAGTATTTGACTTGATTATCCTTGCTCGCAATTGATGTCGATTGATCATGGGAAGTCATCGGGTATGTTCATGAAACTGAATGTGAAATCATTCTGCGGCATAGACCTGCAGTTGCTCACGGCGTTGTGGCTATTGTCGATACCAACGGCTGCCTATTCCGAATTCAGTCAGGCTATCGCAAGTGCATCCCTTAAGCCTTATGACACGAGTGAGTTCAGACGCTTTGGTTTTTTGGTGTACGAGGCTCAACTGTGAGCTGGGAATAACCCCATGGAGCCGCCAATTGCGTTGCAGCTGACCTACAAGCGAGAGATTGCTGGCGCTAAAATTGTTGAAACCAGTGTTGATCAGATGCGCGCTCTGGGTGCCGATGAAAAACGACTGGCCGTTTGGGCAGCAGCAATGGCTAAAATTTTTCCGAACGTTAAACCGGGAGACCAGATTGTCGGTATCTATCGTCCTGGGTCCGCTGTATTTTTATACAACAATCAGGAGGTTGGCCAGGTGAACGATCCCGAGTTTGCGCGATTGTTCTTTAGTATCTGGTTTGATCCGCGAACCAGTGAACCGAAATTGCGGGAACGTCTGTTGCTTCGAAGGGCGGGTTGATGCTGAAACAGCAAGGTCATGCGCTACGGATTTCTGGGCTTGCCGCTCGCGTTTGGCGCTTTGCCTATCTATCTCTTTGTGCCTGATTTTTACGCGCGTAGTGGTTTACTCAAGCTTTCGGTAATTGGCTTTGTGCTTTTAATTACCAGACTTATTGACGCGGTTGCGGACCCCCGTTTTTGCTGGCTAATTGACCGCTTTTCCCGTAAAACAGTTCTCTATTTAGCATTGGTACCCTTTGCCCTGGGTTTTCTTGCGCTTTTTACGTCGCCGGCAACCAGCGTCAGTGCGACACTTTGGCTCTTTATGAGTTTGGCATTCTGCACATTAGGATTCTCTGCCGCGATGATTGCCTATCAGGCCTGGGGTAGTGACCTGGGGGTCGATAGCACTGAGCGGCTGCGCTTAACGGGCGCACGCGAAGCCTTTATTCTGGTCGGCGTTGTTATCGCTGCCATTATTCCTTCATTGGGTTCAGATCAGCCCTTAACCGGAATGGCTGTCCTTCCGTATTTTCTCCTTGGCTTGTTGTTCCTAGCGCTACTCATCATACGAGGCTTGCCTGCTGGTATCTTGAATAAGAACGAAGAATCTCTCATGTCTCGATTAGGGGTTGTTTGGCGAGACAAGATATATCGTCGTTTGTTGGCGGTATTCATGGCGAATGGTATTGCCTCAGCCTTTCCTACAACCTTGTTTGTTTTTTATGTGGCAGACGTGCTGCAAGCACCAGAGAAAACAGGTCTGTTGCTGGCTATCTTGTTTCAGTCGGAGTGCGATATCGCGAACCAGATCTTCTACAAACTTAGGGTTGTCGTAAGCACGCTTGGTCACCCATTTTTCATCAGGCCGCTTCAATAGACCGAAAACTTCACACGATGCTTTTTCTTCGGCGATGCGAACAAGATCTTCGAGATTGAAAGCAACACCTTTTTTAGCGTTGCAATAATCGTAATGTGCGATCGTTGATTGTGAGCGCCGTATACCGAGATCTCTTTTGAGCAAGGGCATAGGCTTGTCACTGGCACAACGACTTTCAATGTCAGTTCAGTTTAGCCGGGAACATTGCCACTCACAATAATCCCGGCATCAATGTCGATCAGACTGCTCACCCCGGAAACGGGCGCCGCTTTGCGAATAAAATAGGGAAACTCAAACTCAATTCTGCCGCTGGTTGCTTCTAAACGCTGGCGCATACGGCTAAATAGAGATTTCATGCAGGTCAGCGTGAGTGGTTCGTCCTGCGCTTCCATGATTTCGACAAATCGGGACATATGGGTGCCCTTAACCGTTGGTGGCAGCCCGACAGTCATGGTAAGTGTTGCCACTGTAGGGTGAGTCTCTCCCGAAGCATCCACTAAACTTATTGGGTAACGTAGACCACGAACCCCGACTTGGTTGATGGCTAATTCTCGATGGTCAGGTTTGCCTTGAATATCTGGAAGCAACATATCGTGTAGCGATTTATCGGGTGCGTTCATGGTTTTCTCCCCGGGGGGGTTGGGGTGTGTTTTGAAGCTAAGGCGTGCTTTTGAGCATCTGTTCTATGGCTTCGATCATTGTTTTGCTCTCAGGTGCTATTTGGCTTCCGAAGCTCAATACTTTCCGGCCATCACGGCTGATGAGGTATTTGTGAAAATTCCAGCTCGGTGAATCGCCGGTCAATTGGGCAAGCTGTTTGAAGAGCGGGTTTGCATTGCTGCCCCTGACGGATGATTTGGCAAACATCGGAAACTTGATGCCGTAGGTGTTATGGCAGAAGTCTGCAATTTTCTTGTTGCTATCGGGTTCATGCTGGCCAAAATCGTTGGATGGGAACCCTAGAACTACCAGCCCCTGTGATCTGAACCGATCGTACAAACGTTCCAGACCATCGTATTGCCGGGTAAAACCACAATAGCTCGCGGTATTAACCACTAGGACGACCTTGCCTGCGTACTGGCATAGAGACTGAGGCGTCTCATCCTGTAACTTGGGGTAGGTGCCTTTAAGCAAATCTGGACACGATTGCGAGGCAACCAACGTTTGTTTGTTGTTAGTAGACATCTCGTTCCCTCTGGCTTTGGGGGCAGCAATGGCTAATGTACCTGAGAGCAAGGCGGCAATAAGAACGGGTTTGACGATAAGTTTGGTTAGGGGCATTTTGTCCACGACAAATTTGTATACAACGACAAAATATACTTTAAAATGACATCTGTCAACAATTTGTCTAGTACAAAACGATTCTAAGAAAAGTGTCTCTCATGAAAAAGATCGCTTTAATCACAGGTGCGGCTGGTGGGCTGGGGAAATCACTGGCAGCGCATCTTTTGAGGCCGAGGGCTGGCAACTGATCGTGACTAGCAGAGATCCGGCGCGTCTTAAGGAGGCATACGGAGACAAGCATCTGCAGATTAGTACAGATTGCGCTACACCGGATGGCGTGAAATCCATTTTTGATATTGCCCAGGACAACGCGTTAATACCCCAAGCTTTTGCCCACTGCGTGGGTAACATCAAACTCGGCGCCCTTCATAGGCTGAGCAAAGCCGATTTTGAGGAATCGATTGAGGCGAACTTGACGAGCGCATTTCATTCGCTTGCTGGCTTCGTTGGTAGTTTGAGGCAGCATAATTTGCCAGGGAGCGCAGTCCGTGTCTCTTCAGTTGCTGCACAGATTGGTACGCCAAATCATGAGGCGGTCGCTGCAGCCAAAGCTGGTGTTGAGGGTCTTGCCAGAGGCACCGCGGCTACCTACGCCCCCTATGGTATTCGTGTGAATGTTGTGGCGCCGGGAATTATGGATTCTCCCGCAACAGAACGCCTGCTTGCAACGGATGCTTTGCGCGCCGCGGCCGCCAGACAATATGCGCTACCTGGTATTGGTACGACCACTGAGCTTGCAGAGCTTATGGGTTGGTTGCTTTCAAACCGAAGTGGTCGTGTTATGGCGCGCAGGTTGAGTTGGGGTGCCACTGGCCTTGTTTCTCGCGGCAGACTATTGAGCACCGCGGCCATACTGGCGGGCCCGCAAAAAGCCAGATTTTCCTGGGTGTCTATAAAAGGCTGTACGGCAAAATATTGCCGGTTATAGTTGGCCTGTAACAATCTTTGAGCACCGGTCGACGAATTCAGATAGACCAGATCACCCGCATACGCAAGAGCGGTTAAGGTCAAGCCAAGCAGGAGCATCAAGAGGCGTTGCATAATTTCTAAGGTCTAAAGCGGCAATGCGCTATGAAAAATGCCTAGTTGCCGGCAGTTGTTTGGTTTGTAGGGGTCACTCCCGAAGATGGCAGACCGGGGGCACCATAGATCAGGGTTAGTGCGGATTCCACTTTGGGCGCCTGGCTAAAACAGGTCTTAACCAGATCCGAATCCTGATACCAGCTTGTATTCCCTCGTGCCTCATCCATGAATGATTTCATTACCAGGGCGATATCCGGATTTGCCAGGCCTGCGGCGCGCAGCTTTTCAAACCCCAGTGAACAGGCGCGGGATAGGTCTTTGCCGCTGGCATTCGACAAAATTCTCAGCTGGCTAGGCGCAGAACTGTTGAGAATCTGCATGAAATTTTCTTTAGTGCCGGGCACCAGATGATTCAAGATCCGTTCGGCAGAAATGTTTTCACGAACGCCGAAATTGCCGAGATCTTCAACAGTGGGGTGGAACAGTGTCCGGAAATAGGCAAAATCCAGGCGTATCGTAAATAAATGGATTTTCTCGGCAGCGGGATCAGACTGTAGTTGTTGTATCTTCTTGTCGGAAACACTGCCCATCTGATCAGCGTGGTAAACTGGGATCTGAATGCTGTGCAAGCCCTTGCGCAAGTCAGACTAGGTCAGCGAGATGGGTACACGGGCATCAGTCATGCCCTTCATCATTTTGTTGGCACGTGCTTCAGTATCGGCCAGTACGGAATTGCCCACAACGGCAGTGGCACCACCGACCAGCACCGAGGTGCCGCCAGTGGCAACCAGAGTGGCAGCGCCCAGCAATAACTTTGCCGAACCGACAAAGTCACTGCTTGAATCAATCGCGCTCCGTACATTGATGGTGAGTGAAAGCCTGCCGGGGTTAAGCAGCGAGCGAACACCCAGAACGGAGAGGGGTACGATCTGAATAGGGGTTGTGCTTAGTGATGCGCATTCTGCACCATTTTCTCGGCCGTCAAATGTGGCAACGGGTATGTCCATCTGATCCATCCGGCTTTTGAAACCATTGCTGGTTACGGACAGCACCAGTTGAACCTTATCGGAACCCCAGAAACTGCTTTCACGTGAGGGTAGGGCATTCGCGGATTTTACCCGCGTTAACAGTATGTGCAGAAAATTCTGAGCCGCTACAGCTTGTACTTAGAGTACGTTCGTTCCTAACCACCAGGCTGCGGCGGCAATCAATGCGCTACAAGGGATCGCAAGAATCCAGGCCCAGACAATATTGCCAGCGACACCCCAACGTACACGGCGGGCACCACGTGTGGAGCCGACGCCGGCGATGGCACCCGTAATGGTGTGAGTGGTGGATACGGGAATGCCCAGTGCCGTAGCAAAGAACAGGGTCATGGCACCGGCACTGTTGGCACAGAAGCCACGCGCCTGATTTAGCTTGGTAATGCGGTTGCCCATCGTCTTAACAATCCGCCAGCCACCAAACATGGTGCCCAGACCCATCGCTGTGTAGCAGGACAACACCACCCACGCAGGTACATGCTCACCAGATTTGAAAACACCTGCGGCAATCAGCAGCATCCAGATAATGCCGATGGTCTTCTGGGCATCATTACCACCATGGCCCAGGCTGTAACCGGCCGCAGAAACCAGTTGTAGGCGACGGAAATGTTTATCCACCTTGCTAGGAGACATGTTTCTACAGAGCCAGGAAACAATCACCATCATGAGGCTACCGATAGTGAATCCCAGGAAAGGGGCAATAAAGATAAAGGCGATGATCTTGAGGACGCCAGCCGAGATGAGGCTGCCAAAGCCGGCCTTGGCTACGGCGGCGCCAACCAGACCACCTACCAGGGCGTGCGAAGAAGAAGAGGGGATGCCGTAGTACCAGGTGATCACATTCCAGACGATAGCGCCGATAAGGGCGCCAAAGATGAGATAGTGATCCACAATTGACGGATCGATGGTGCCTTTACCAATAGTCCCTGCAACTTTGAGCTCAAACAGGAAGTAGGCGAGAAAGTTAAAAGCAGCCGCCCAGATCACTGCCTGATGGGGTTTTAAAACCCGGGTTGAAACGATCGTGGCAATTGAATTGGCCGCATCGTGGAAGCCGTTCATAAAATCGAACAGCAGAGCGACGATGACGAGGGTGATGATCACCCCCAGGTTCATTTGCAGGTTATCCATGAATCAGGCGATCAGGAGTTTTCGAGGACGATGGCTTCGATGGTGCCGGAGACATCTTTACAGCGATCCGAAACGGATTCGAGAATATCGTAGATTTCCTTCAGCTTGATGACCTGGCGGACATCTGGTTCTTCACGGAAAAGTTTGGACATCAGCTCACGATGCATGCGGTCTGCGTCTGACTCCAGTTCGTCGATTTCATGGCAGATGGTCAGGATGTGCGGGCCGTTCTGCATGCTGTCGAGCAGTTTAACCACCGAAGTGATGTGGTTGCAGCAACGGGCGGTCACCTGAGCCAGAGCAACGGCTTCCTGGGGTACCTGCTTGATGTCGTAGAGCGAAACCGATTCGGCAACGTCCTGAATAATGTCCAGGATGTCATCCATACCGCTGATCAGCTCGTGAATCTCGTCCCGGTCAAATGGGGTAATGAAGGATTTGTGCAGCTGGGCCAGCGTTTCATGGGTGACCTTGTCAGCCTGACGTTCCACTGCATCAATCTCGTCGGCAAGACGCGCAACATCACCCGATTGGGTGGCTAGCGCCGTGATCAGATCGGTTAGTAGCGAACCACCTTTGGCAATCAGCGCAGCGTGGTTGTTGAAATGATCAAAATACTTGCCCTCCTTGGGCATGAGCTTGCCGAACATGGGAGACCTATGTGTTTTATAAAAATGAAAAGCTATTGTAATCCCTGTGTAAGCTATTGAGTGAGATATGTTGCAAGTTAGAATGTGCGTTATCCGCTTTTAAATTGATCGTTATGCACATTGCCTTGCACCCCGTTTTTTTACTCCTTGCGCTTCTAACTGCTTGTTCATTAACGCAAAATCCAGCGGCTGTTTCAGAGGCGGGTATGGTGTCAACGCCGATGGCTCAACCATCCAGCGCAAATGAACCTGTTTCACCGGGCGTCCCTGTACCCGCAGTGAACACGCCTGTTCAAAGTGCAGCACCAGTGAGTAAGCAAGCGTTGCAATTATCAGCACTGTCTGGCATTGCCAAAGCAGCGCAGAAGAATGCACAGAGCCCTAAAAAATATGCAGGTGAAATCCTGCAAGGTCAGGCTAAATTTATCAAAGCGCCTAAGGGCAACCCAAACGCCATGGTTGCGGATGTACGTGTAACAGGCTTGGGAGAAGTGTCGCTCTGGTGCCGGAATGTGTTGGGTGTTGCACCGGCAAGGCGGGTAATGACATTTGAAGGCACGCTCACCGGGAGCGTTTATACCTCAGAAGACTTCAGTCACGATGTGACCATGAAGGACTGCCGGTTCCACGAATAGCAAAACCGGCAGTTTTAGGCCTGATTAATTAGGCTTCTGCCTTTTTCAGGATCGCGTAAAGCTCGTCCTTCAGGTGCAGCTTTTCTTTTTTCAGGGTTTCGATTTCTTCTTGCGTACCCGACTCAACGTGGGCTTCCATGTTCTTGATCTTCTGATCCAGATCATTGTGCTTGTCGAACAGGTTGGTGAAATGACGATCAGTTGTCTTGAGGCGGGTGATCAGCTCACGGTATTCGGGAAACATGCTAATTCCGGTAATAAAGGACAGGGACGACAAATCGCCCACGGCCCTGATTTTACGCTCATGGGCGATATGCCGCCAGCTTATTGCGGTTGATTGTTGTTAATTTTGCCGTTAATGCGTTTAAAAAAGCTGAGTTTTTCAGGAAAGTGCTGCGTCACCCAGGCAACTAGGGTGTATTTGATCAGTTTTCCTGCAAACAGCGCGATGAAGGCTTCAAGAATGTGGTCATCCACAATGCCGAAGAAAATAAGCAGTGGCATCTGGGGCAGGGGTGAAGCGCCGACTCCGAAGATTGCCCAAACACCATAGTCACCAATCCAGCACGAAGCCTCCGCCCAGGTTTCCGGGCTGATGAGATTCGGGAATAAATGGTGAATTTCGTTATAGCCAAGTAGATGCGCAACGCCCACGACAACAGCACCTGCTGCCGCACTGCCTAGAGAGCATGCTGTGCTAAGCCTGAGCCAACGGCGGGGTGCCATCATCACGGCAGTGACAATCACAGCCGTTACCGGATATGCCGCCGTGAGTGTGCCGCCAAACGAGAGTAGTGCACTGAGGCCGAGTAAATGGTTGCCCTTATTGGCGCGTTCCATCCAGACCTGTAACTTGCTCTCCAGCTTGTCGAGCCGATTACCCATCAGTCGATGCGATTCTTGCGTTGAATCAGCTCGATCTTGTAACCATCGGGATCATCCACAAAGGCAATGACGGTATTGCCGTGCTTCAAGGGGCCGGCCTCACGCACGACATTGCCACCAGCTTCGCGGATCTTATCACAGGCGGCATAAGCGTCTTCTACCTCAAGCGCAATATGGCCGTAGGCGTTACCCAGGTCGTACTTGTCGACGCCCCAGTTATAAGTCAGTTCGATAACCGCCTGTTCGGATTCGGCGCCATAGCCCACAAAGGCCAGCGTGAATTTGCCTTCGGGATAATCATTTTTACGCAGCAGCGACATCTCCAATATGCGGGTGTAAAAATCCAGTGACTTGTCGAGGTCGCCAACGCGCAGCATGGTGTGCAGTAAACGCATAGCTAGACGCCCGCTTTATGCAAAGAGAATCAGCGCCAGAATACCGCCTAGGATGACCCATTTGCCGACGTAGTAGGCAGTACGGTTGCGTGATTTGAGCCCCTTGGCCCAGACGCGGCCTTTGTAAACCACGCCGAATACTTTGTTAAGCACACCGGTCTTATCCCCATCGGCGTTGGGCGACGCAGCCGCGCCAACCACATAACGACCGAACCAGCGGTTAAAGGCTTGAATCCACAAACCAGCCAGCGGGCGCTCGACGTCACAGAAGAAAATCAGGCGGTCTTTGTCGGTTTCGTTTTCAGCGTAGTGAATGAACGTCTCATCAAAGAACACGCTCTTGCCGTCGCGCCAGCTATAACGCTCGCCATCCACATCAATAAAACAGCGGTCATCATTCGGGGTCGACAAACCCAGGTGATAACGGATCGAACCGGCATACGGGTCACGGTGCTTTACCAGGCGGGCGCCTGGGGGCAGATGCGTAAACATGGCTGCTTTGACATTTGGCACCTGCTTGAGTAGACCACAGGTCACCGGGTGCAGCTCTTCGGCCGAAGGGTGGGCGGTGTCGTACCACTTCAGGTAAAAACGTTTCCAGCCGGTGCGGAGGAAAGAATTAAAGTCCACATCGTTATAGGTGTCCGATGCTTTGATCTGACCAAGTTCCGCCAGCTTGAGGCCTTCTTCGCGGATTTTTTCCCAGTTATCGTCAAAGATCTTCATTTCCGGGAATTCTTTGGCGTCGAGATAAGGCACATTGGGCACGGTTGAAGCGGCGTAGAGCAGCACATTGACCGGTGCCAGAAAGGTGGAGTGGTCAGTTATCTGGCGGAATGGGCGCAGTCGCACCTTGCCACGGAAGTGCACAAACATGGTCGACAGCACGAAAATCCAGATAATGGTCCACTTCACGGGAGTTACCTCTTAAGTCTTTGACGCAAAGCATCATTATCCCCGCCAGAGGTGTTCTGTGGCAAATCACTGGTTTAGGGTTAGCTGGTTGGTAGAATCTGGGCATGAGCCTGGTTGAACAAGTCGCTGAAGTCTTTACCCCGGAAGGACCGCTGGCTCGCCAGATTCCCGCCTTTAAAGCGCGACCGCAGCAAACCGAAATGGCCGAACGGATTGCCGATGCCATTAAGGCAGATGCCGCTTGTCTGGTCGAAGCCTGCACAGGTACCGGTAAAACCTTTGCCTATTTAGTGCCGGCGATGCTCTCCGGCGGTAAGGTCGTACTCTCCACCGGTACCAAGACGCTACAGGATCAACTTTTCGAGCGCGATATTCCAACGGTGCGAGAAGCGCTGGGTGCCCCCATACGCGTGGCCTTGCTCAAAGGGCGCAGTAACTATGTGTGCCTGCATCATCTGGAACGGACGCACAGTGAAGGGCGCTTTCTACAGAAGGAAGATGCGCGCCACATTACGAATATTCTTCGCTTCTCCAAAATGACCAAGCGCGGTGATAAAGCCGAATGCGTTGACGTGCCTGAATCGGCATCAGTCTGGCAGTTGGGCCATGGTTTGCATCTTCACGCAAAGCTGCTCTCCGTTGCCGAACCCTTTACCAAACTCATGGCAAGTAGCCCACGAAGTTGGATTTTTACCTCAGCCACGCTGGCCGTTCAAGGTGATTTTGGTCACTACAAAGAGGCCATGGGGCTGCATGACATTGCTTCCTTTTGCTGGGACAGCCCCTTTGATTACGGCACGCAGGCCATTCTCTGCTGCCCAACCGATTTGCTCGACCCGAATAGCCCGGAATATACCGAGCGCCTGGTGGATAAAGCATTGCCGCTCATACAAGCTGCGCAGGGTCGTACCTTCTTTTTGTGTACCTCTTTGCGTGCCATGCAAAAAGTGCGGACGCAGTTTGAAACCCGCTTGGTGTTTCACCAGCCGGAAATTACGGTACTGTGTCAGGGTGATGCCGCTAAAAACAAATTGCTGCGACGATTCCGGGAGTCCGGCAATGCGGTGCTCGTGGGTTCACAAAGTTTCTGGGAAGGGGTGGACGTGCCGGGTGACGCACTATCGCTCGTCGTGATCGACAAATTACCGTTTGCCGCACCCGATGACCCGGTGCTCTCGGCGCGGATTGATGCCTTGAATCGTCAGGGTAAAAATGCCTTCATGCACTACCAACTGCCACACGCCGTCATCAATGTGAAGCAGGGTGCCGGCCGTTTGATTCGGAGTAGACGGGATCAAGGCGTACTGGTCATTGGTGACCCCCGCCGGCTTATGGTAAAAAAGTCTGGCGCAGTCTGCCGCCTATGGCGCGCACGCGGGATATTGCCGAAGCAGAAACCTTTCTGATTAATACGCTAAAAGATCATGTTGCCTGATCGCTACCTTCTTGAATCCACACTGGGTGCGGGAGCGCTGAGCGAGCGACCTCATCTGTTTTCCGAGAGCGTTGTCGAATTACCTGACTCAGAGCTGGCTGTATTGGCCAACTTTGTAAAAGCGGTGACGACACTGATTGCCTTGCCCGGTTTTCAGAAAGCTATTGCCGAGCGGCAGAGTGGTAACCTATCTCAGCAAACACCCGGTGTCTGTCTCGGGTTTGATTTTCACCGAACGCCAGATGGCCCCAAGCTCATCGAGATCAATACCAATGCGGGCGGCAGTCTGCTGGTCACGTTGCTCAACCGGGCATGGGGTTTCAACCAAATTGCCGACCAGGCTGAACACGCGCTCGTCGGTATGTTTATCAATGAGTGGCAGGCCTGGGGCGCGGGGCAGTCACTGCAAACCCTTGCAATTATTGATGAAAGCCCGGAACAGCAATACTTGTACCCGGAGTTTGTACGCTGGCAAAAGCTGTTTGAAGCACAAGGGATTCAAACGATCATTTGTGGACCAGAAGCCTTGGTGTGTAACTGTGCCGGCCAGCTGAGTCATCAGGGTGTTGCCGTTGATCTGCTCTATAACCGGATGACGGATTTCAGCCTGGACACTGCCGCATCAGGTGCATTGACTCAGTGCTGGCAAGCGCAGGCCTCAGGGGTTAAAACAGGCACGCTGATTACACCCCACCCGGTTGCCCATGCACTTTGGGCCGACAAGCGTAACCTCGATTGGCTGTCGGATCCTGACTATCTGGCCTCATTGGGTTTAAATCCCGAAGCCGTTACGCAGATCGTGCATTGTGTCCCGCGAACGGTACCTGTGTTGCCGACACAAGGTGAGCATTTCTGGGGTGCGCGCAAAACGCTGTTTTTTAAACCGCAGGCGGGTTTTGGTTCACGTGCAACGTACCGCGGAGACAAGCTCACCAAGCGCGTTTGCGAAGAAATTCTCCAGGGGGGTTATGTAGCACAAGCATACGTACCTCCGCCTGAACTGACGCTACCGAATACGGGTGAGGGTGAGCCCACATCGCTTAAGTATGACCTGCGGGTCTATGCCTATAACGGAGAGATTCAGCTATTAGCGGCACGCTTGTACCAGGGGCAGACGACCAACTTCCGCACACCCAGGGGAGGGTTTGCGCCGGTGCAGGTGGTCGCAGTCTAGAGAGTCACATGATGCCCGGTGACTGATACATAGTCGGCGGATGCATTAGTCGCATCAGCAACCAGACGTTGTTCAAGCTCTTGAAGCACTTCAGTCAGGGCCTGTTGCTGCCCCGTAATGAGCGCCCGGGTTGATTTGTCTTTGAGAGCTACGCGTTTGCTAATACGTGGTGTAGAGAATAAGCCGTTTTTGCTGTTAAAACTGGCGCTGGCATAAAACTGAATCGTTACAACCGCTGTAGGTTGGTCACGATAATCACCGTAGAACTCATCAACGACCCCTTGCAACTGATACATGGGGAAGAAGGTCGTGGGTTGTTCAATGATCTGTGTAAAAGCATTAGATTGGGTTAGCCATTTCTGCGTGGCATTGGCCACCATGTCGCGTGGATAAATCAGATAGACGTTGTAGAAGTCCTTCTCGTATTTATTGTCCGACATCCGGTAGACGAGTGATTTGCTATCATAGGGCGCATTCGCAGAAAAGCTACCCATCTTCAGATGCATTTTCACAGGGTTGGCCCGAGGAGCGACTGTGCGCTCAGGCATCACCAGCCAACTGCTCTGATCGGGATTGGGTCGAGAGAGTAAGCAGGCGCCGAGGAGTAAGGTCGACAGTGCGGATAACAGCCAGTAATACTTGGTCTTTTTGATCAAGGCGCTAGAGGCAGGGGTGTTAGGAGCATTCATAGCTATTCCTGAAAGCAACCATTAAGGGGTAACACGCTTGGGCGGTTGGCCAAAAAGCAGCCACGATGGGTAGTCATTCGCCTTTTGTGACAGATCGTTAACGTTGTTCGTAATCTGCCGCACGTTATCCGCAGAGATGGTTAGATCGCCCTGCATGGTGGTCAGCGTCTGGCGTAGGATAATAATTGAACCTGTGAGCTGTTCAATCAACACAGCCAATTCCTGATTGTCTGTGGTCTTATTCACTTTTCCGAGCAGGCATTCAGTTGCTTCACGGACTCATTTTAGATTAACGAGCAGGGTGTTTGCCTCGTCTTGAGTTTTGGCCAGATTGAGATGGTTGAAGTTTTTCAGTGCATCTTCCACGCTATCAAGAAGAATATTAACTGGGCTGGGTTGAGAGGGTACAACCGGATAGTCTGGTGTCCAGTTGAATGGCAGTTCTTTTAATTTGTCAGGGTCTTTTACAAAATCTAGTTCAATGTAGTTTACCCCGGTAATACCCTGGCCACGGATCTGTGCTCGCAAACCATCTTTGACCAGTTTTTCTATATATTCCGCGTTGTCTTCATTGAGTTTTTCCACCGTCATTCGTGCCACGACATACTGGCGCCGTTCGCCTGGTGGTACATCATTTTCGTAAAGAGTACCTGAAAGACCAATAAAGCTAACCTGGCCAATCCGTACGCCACGGAAACGCACCGGCGCGCCCACATCCAGACCTTGTACAGATTCTTTGATGTAGCTTTCGATGACCATCGTTTTAGCGAACAGGTTTTTAGCGCCAAAGATCAGTACCAGTGCAACAAGGGCGGTGGCACCAATCAGCACAAAGACGCCGAGTCGGTAATATTGAGTACTATTTCGGTTAGACATGATGAGTTTCAGGCCGGAAGTGTTGCGGGTTGAATAGAGGCTGAGTTTGTATCGAGTGCGACATCAGCGCCCCGGTTAAAGAACTTGCGGACCATCGGGTTGTCACTATGTTCGCGCAGCCAGTGGGGGTCTCCCTCCGCAATAATGCCCTTGGTGTCTTTGTCGAGTATGATGATGCGATCGGCAATCGTGTAGATGCTCGGTAGTTCATGGGTGACCACCACAAAAGTAATACCGAGGTTACGCGAAATCGAGAGAATCGTCTGATCTAGCTCGGCGGAAGTAATCGGATCGAGACCCGCAGAAGGCTCGTCCAGAAATAGAATGTCCGGATCCAGTGCCATGGCGCGTGCAATGGCGGCACGTTTCTGCATGCCGCCACTAATTTCCGAAGACGTGCAATCAATGACATTTCGTCATTGCTGAGTTGAGTGTATTCCTCGAGAAACTGGCGTACGTTTTCAAGCAGGCTCATTGAGCCGAAAAGTGCGCCTTGCTGATACATCATGCCGAAGCGGGTGAGAATCTGCTGTCGCGCGTTGCCTTCGGCGGTAACGATGTTTTGACCTTCGATCATTACAGAACCACGAGGCGGGTCATACAGACCGATCATGTTTTTTAGCAAGTTGGATTTGCCGCACCCCGAACCGCCCAGAATCACAAAAATCTCGCCACGCTTCACGGAAAAGTTTAGATTCTGCAGCACGATGTTGCTGCCATACCCTACAGTGAGGTCAGTCACCTCAATGATGTTTTCAGCAGGTGTGTCCTGATGGGATGGCATAGGATCAGAACCCCGTCTTATAAGAGATGTAGGCGAAGAGGCCGTCCACCATAACAATCAGAATCAGGCTGGACACCACCGCGCGGGTAGCCGATAAGCCTACCGCCGCTGCACCCGTGCCGGTTTGCATGCCACGGAGGCAGCCAACACCTGCAATGATCAGGCCAAAGAGCAGGGATTTAGTCAGACCTGACAATACGTCGTTGACGTGAACTGTTTTGAGTACCGCTTCATAAAACGTTACAAAGGGAATCTTGTAGGCCAGCATGGTCAGCGAGGCAGAAAAGACGCCGATCAAATCGGAGAACAACGACAGGATCGGCGCAACCAGCAGGCCTGCCAGCATACGCGGTAGCACCAGAAAACGAACCGGGTCGATGCCACCGGTAACGAGTGCATCGACTTCGTTATTAACCGTCATCGTGCCAATCTCTGCGGCAAAGGCTGCTGAAGACCGGACCAGCCAGCAAGATCGCCGTCATGAGTGGCCCCAGCTCGCGGAAGATTGACAGAGACACCAGATTTGCCACAAAGGTTTCCGCGCCAAATTGTTTAAGGCCAATGGCTGATTGAAAGGCGAGAATCACGCCAATCAGAAAAGTCACAAGCGAAACGATGGGCAGAGCAGCGACACCCGCTTCTACGGCCACGTTAATAAAGTCATTCCAGCGCACCTGGCGTGGGTAGCGTATTGCCCAGCCAATGCTGCTGGCGATCTGACCTATAAAAACTGTCTGTTGTTTTGCGTCTTCAGCAAGCTCATACGCACCACGGCCTAAGCGTTCAATCAGGTTGGTATGGGCATGATGATTGGTATCAGGCGCTGGGAATAGGTTGTTGATCGGCTGATACTGATCGATCAGCGGCTGATAACGCGCATCCAGATTGGCCAGTGCCAACGTGCCGCCAGCGGCTTCCTGGGTGTGCGTTAGATCGATAATGAAGGCAATGCCCGCCCCATCCAGGTAGCTTACCTGCTGGCAGTCTATGGTCAGTCGGCTGTTTGGTCCTGATTGAGCCAGCCAGGCTGGTCGTTCTTTGCTGTGGACCAAAGCCCGCTCAAGGTATGAGCATTTAAATGCCCAGATAGTTTAAGCGTCGCGATGCTGCTTTCACAATGCCAATCAGCCAGTGCGTATGGCGTATCGGTGGCTGATGGTATCGGGCGTGGCTGTGTCATCGTCTCATTCTAACGTTAGTCACCTGGGTTGTATTAAATGGCTTTCTTATTCCGGATAAGCCTGGGTGAAGTAGAGGGCTTCCATCAGCTGTCCTGGTTGATTGAGCGAGCCAAACCAGCGTTGATAGAGTTCGCCAATCACCGGGGTGCGGTATGTGCGTGGCAGAGTGGCATTTACGGCCTAGCGTAAATCAGGGTCAGTTTTGCTCATCATGATGGCGTAATACTCGGGCGCAAAGTACTGTGGCAGCATGCGGAAGTGGGTGCCCAGCTTCGAACGGATGAGTTGATCAAACATGAGTAAGCGGTCACTGGCAACGGCATCGACTTCCTTATTCGCCAGCATGTTACCGGCAGCTTCGAAACTCTTGGCCTTAATCAGGGTCGCCTGCATCTGGCCGCTGGCGATTGTCTGTTTCATCAGCTTGCTGGTGGTGGTGTTACGCACGACAGCCAGTTTTTTATCGGTCAGGTGATCGAGTTTTTCAAGGTTGGCATCGTTGCGTACGGCAAAGGTTGCACCCTAGATAAACGTGGTGAGGCTAAACGCAAAGTTACGTTGCCGATCCAGCGTGTTCGATGAGGCGGAGCACTCCAGATCAGCCTCGCCGGATTCAATTGCATCAAACCGTGAACGGGTGTTGGTCTTTATCCAGCGTACATCCATGAGTTTCATATCCAGCTGCGTTACGAGCTGAGAAGCCACAATCTTGCATAAATCAACGGTATAACCGGTTGGTAGGCCATCATCGCCAGTGAGGGAAAATGGCGATTGGTTCGGGTCGTAGGCAATCGTTAGCGTTTGCTTGTCACGAATGCGCTGGATCACTGGCCCCGAGGGCGGTGCTGAAACGTTCGCTTCGTTCGCCTGTGCCGCAGCCTGATTAACGCCCAGGGTAAAGCTACAAGCTAAGACCAGTGCTGCAAGAATGGTTGAGTAATAACGCATAGGAATTCCTGGGTTAAGTATGGCAATTAAGTGTGTTTGATTGTTGATAAGCCCATGGGTTCTGGCCTGAAAATGCGGGCATCCATGGTTTTCAGGTTCGGACTAACGATAGGCGCAAAATCCATCTGCGCCAGAATATCGCGTTCCAGATTGATGACTGGTGCCACTTCGATGAGCATCATACCTTCTGGTGCCAGCTCGAAAACGCAACATTCCGTGATGTAAATCACCGGTTGTTTGCGTTCCGACGCAAATTTTCCGCTGAAGGTCATCTGTTCGACTTTTTGCACAAATTTCCGTACCTGGCCTTTATTGTCGATCCGTAGGGCGCCGTTTTCTACCGAGACCTTTAGGCCGTCGGCCGTGAATGTGCCAACAAAGACCACTTTCTTGGAGGATTGGCTGATATCAATAAAGCCACCGCTGCCGGCCAGCTTGGGGCCGAATCGTGAGACATTCAGGTTGCCTTGCGCGTCAGCCTGAGCTAACCCAAGAAAGGCAATATCAATGCCACCACCATCATAAAAGTCGAACTGATAAGGCTGATCAATCACAGCCTCATGGCTGACCGCAGCGCCGAAGTTCAGACCACCCTGGGGAATGCCGCCCACAATTCCGGGTTCGGCAGTCATGGTCATGAAATCACTGATGCATTCTTCGGCGGCAACGTTAGCCACACCTTCTGGAATGCCGATCCCTAGATTGACAACCGAATCCGGGCGGAGTTCCAGTGCCGCACGGCGGGCAATGATTTTGCGCTTTGTGAGTGCCATCGGTTGCACGGCATCGATGGCGACGCGCTCGTGGCCGGCGAAGGCCTGATTAAACTGCTCGGCAAATGTCTGTTGATGATAGGCCGGGTTTTCTGCAACCACCACATGATCGACGAATACGTACATCCTTTGGCTTCAGTGTGCCGCGCTCGGCGAGTCGTTCTACCTGAACGATCACCTTGCCGCCCGAATTGTGTGTTGCCATGGCCACCGCTAAGGATTCAAGCGTTAGGGCTTCGTTTTCCATGGTGATATTGCCTGCACCATCGGCAGTGGTGCCGCGTAAAAAGGCCACATTAATCGGGAAGGTTTTGTAGCGGAGATATTCCTTGCCGTCGATTTCTGTCAGAAAGACATAGTCTTCCGTGGTGCGCTCATTGATTTTGCCGCCACCATGACGTAGGTCGACAAAGGTATGCAGCCCCACATGCGTTGTCAGACAGGGTTTACCCGATGCGATGTCTCGATATAACTGAGACAGTACCCCTTGGGGCAGGTTGTAGGCCTCGATCTGGTTGCTGGTGGCCAGCGCACCCACTTTAGGAATCAGCCCCCAATGCCCGCCAATTACCCGCTTGAGCAACCCGGGCGGTGCTAGATGGTTCAACACACGATCCTTGCCATCACCCTGACCAGCGCCAAATACTAATTTCAGATCCCGGGGGAGGCCGGTCTCGTTAAAGTGTTCTTCCAGGGCAACCGCCAGATTTTCCGGAAAACCGATACCCACAAAGCTGCAAGTAGCCAGTGTCTGGCCAGATTGAACTAAAGCGGCGGCAGCGCGAGCGCTAATCACCTTGGTGTGTGCCCCTGGTGCCGAATCGGTCGAACCAGTCGGAGGGGGTGGCGCCATGGGGTTCATGTTGTTTATTCCTGATTGGGGATAAACTTCAACCGAACTGGTTTTAGTGACTTGAAAAAGCAGATTTAGCCTACATATTGCCAAAAGATCATGGCGCTTGGTGAAAACCGGCCCACCAATTAGAACAATACAAAGGAAAACCATGCGATTCGACAAACTGACTACCAAGTTTCAACAGGCTCTGGCCGATGCCCAGAGCATTGCGCTCGCCAACGACTGTGGCTTCATTGAGCCGGCACATCTGCTGCTGGCCATGATTCAGGAGTCGGATGGCGGTATTCGCTCGTTGCTCGAGCGTTCAGGCGTTAATGTCACCGCACTGACGCGTGAAACCGAAGCGCTCGTGAAGCGTCTGCCGCAAGTACAGGGCACCGGTGGTGAAATGCAGGCCTCGCGGGATCTGGGCAACCTGCTTAACCTTTGCGATAAGGAAGCCGCCAAGCGTGGCGACCAGTTCATCGCCTCTGAACTATTTTTGCTCGCCCTCTGTGAAGATAAGGGCGAAACGGGTCGTTTGTGCCGCGATAACGGCTTGAATCGTAAGTCGCTCGAGCTGGCCATTCAGGCCGTGCGCGGCGGGCAGGGCGTGGACTCATCGGACGCTGAAAGCCAGCGCGAAGCCCTCAAGAAATACTGCCTTGATCTGACCGAGCGTGCCCGCCAGGGTAAACTGGATCCGGTGATTGGCCGTGATGATGAAATCCGTCGTTCCATCCAGATTCTGCAGCGCCGCAGCAAGAACAACCCCGTGCTTATCGGTGAACCCGGTGTGGGTAAGACCGCCATTGTGGAAGGTCTGGCCCAACGCATCATTGATGAAGAAGTGCCTGAAACCCTCAAGGGCAAAAAGGTGCTGTCGCTCGACATGGCCGCGCTGCTGGCTGGTGCCAAGTACCGTGGTGAATTCGAAGAGCGTCTGAAAGCTGTGCTCAAGGACATCGCTGCCGAAGAGGGCAAGATTATTCTCTTCATCGACGAAATCCACACCATGGTCGGTGCCGGCAAGGCCGAAGGCGCCATGGATGCCGGCAATATGCTGAAGCCTGCACTCGCCCGTGGTGAACTGCATTGCATCGGGGCGACGACGCTAGACGAGTACCGCAAGTACGTCGAGAAAGACGCCGCACTGGAGCGCCGTTTCCAGAAAGCCATGGTTGAAGAGCCGTCTGTCGAATCGACCATTGCCATTCTGCGTGGTCTACAGGAGCGCTATGAAGTGCACCACGGCGTCGAGATCACCGACCCGGCCATCGTTGCTGCGGCCGAACTGTCGCACCGTTACATTACCGATCGCTTCCTGCCGGATAAGGCCATCGACCTGATCGATGAAGCTGCCGCCAAGATCAAGATGGAAATCGACTCCAAGCCGGAGCAGATGGACAAGCTGGATCGCCGTCTGATCCAGCTTAAGATCGAGCGCGAAGCCGTGAAGAAGGAAAAGGACGAAGCTTCGCAGAAGCGTCTGGCGCTGATCGAAGAAGAAATTAACACCCTGGGTAAGGAATACGCTGACCTGGATGAAATCTGGCGCGCCGAGAAATCGACGCTGCAGGGCTCGTCGCAAGTGCGGGAAGAGATCGAAAAGCTACGCCTGCAAATGGCCGAACTACAACGCAAGGGTCAGTTCGACAAACTGGCCGAGCTGCAGTACGGCAAGCTGCCGGAGTTGGAAGCCAAACTGAAGGCTGCCGAAAGCAAAGGTGATGCTGCCAATGCCGAAGCCACCAAGCACAAGCTGCTGCGTACCGAAGTCGGTGCTGAAGAAATTGCCGAGGTCGTCTCGCGGGCAACGGGTATCCCTGTGTCCAAGATGATGGAAGGCGAACGCGCCAAGCTGTTGCAGATGGAAAGCTACTTGCATGAGCGAGTGATCGGCCAGAAAGAAGCGCTGCGCCTGGTTTCCGAAACCATTCGCCGCTCGCGTGCCGGGTTGTCGGATCCGAACCGTCCGTATGGCTCATTCCTGTTCCTGGGTCCAACGGGTGTCGGTAAAACCGAGCTCACAAAAGCCCTGACCGAATTTTTATTCGACTCGCAGGATCATTTGATCCGTCTCGACATGAGTGAATTCATGGAGAAGCATTCGGTGGCTCGCCTGATCGGTGCGCCGCCGGGCTATGTCGGTTACGACGAGGGCGGTTACCTGACGGAGGCCGTGCGCCGTAATCCATACAGCGTGATTCTGCTCGACGAAGTCGAGAAGGCACACCCGGATGTGTTCAACGTGCTGCTGCAGGTGCTCGATGATGGCCGCTTGACCGATGGTCAGGGTCGTACCGTCGACTTCCGCAACACGGTGATCATCATGACCTCCAACCTGGGCAGCCAGATGATCCAGCAGATGGCGGGTGACGACTACGGGGTGATTAAACTGGCAGTGATGGCCGAAGTGAAGACTTTCTTCCGTCCGGAATTCATTAACCGGATCGATGATGTCATTGTCTTCCATGCGCTGGATGAGAAAAACATCCGTGATATCGGTCGGATTCAGCTGCGTTATCTGGAAAAACGTCTGGCCGCCATGGATATGGGGCTGGAGATTTCCGATGCCGCACTGGATCGGATTGCCGAATCCGGTTTTGACCCGGTCTTTGGTGCGCGTCCGCTCAAACGGGCGATCCAGGCCGAGATCGAAAATCCGCTGGCCACGCATATCCTGGAGGGCGACTTTGGTCCAAAGGATGTGATCAAGGTCGATTGCAAGAAGGGCAAGATGGTCTTCAGCAAATAAGAAGGCCCGCTTAGAGAAAGGCGACCTGCGGGTCGCCTTTCTCATGGGTAGAATTCAGTATGGCTGAAATTTACGTAAGTACCGATGTCGAAGCAGATGGTCCGATACCGGGCCCGCACTCCATGCTCTCTTTTGCGTCTGCCGCTTATACAGCAGACAAACAGCTGATCGGTACTTTTAGCGCCAATCTGGAATTGCTGCCCGATGCCAAGGGGCATCCGCTGACCATGAAGTGGCAGAAGACGGAGTCAGAAGCCTGGGCTGCCTGTAGACATGATCTGCAGGACCCCAAAACGGCGATGAAGGAATATGTGAAGTGGGTGAAGAAGCTGCCCGGCAAAGCGGTTTTTGTCGCCTACCCGGCAGGCTTCGATTTCACCTTCATGTTCTGGTACATGATGAGGTTCACCGGTGAATCCCCGTTTTCATGGTCGGCACTAGACATGAAAACCTTCGCCATGGCCTTATCGGGTTTGCTGTACCGGAGTTGCATTAAGCCCAAGTTGCCCAAAGACTGGTTCGACAACCTGCCGCATACCCATGTGGCGCTAGACGATGCGCTGGAGCAGGGGGCGCTTTTCTGCAATATGCTCAGCCTATGGCAGCAGCATCGCAAAGCTTTGGGGTTTGCCTAATGAGGTAATGCCTAGCCAGGAGTCCGAAGAGGGTGCTGTGCCAGGTGTTTCACCGCGGATTTCGTCAGAATAGCGGACTGCTTTATAATCTCAACGTATCCCAATTTTCGGAGCACGCGTCATGTCGCGCATTCAATACGATTACGTTTCGGATCACACCAAGTTCATTAACGAAGAACTCAAGAAAAATCCGCAGTGGCGCACCGACCAGCAGACCGGCCGTTCGATCTGGTGGAATAAGCCCCAGGATGTTAAACAGAACGAAATTTACGCAGAAGCCAAGGTCGCACAGAAGTCTTATCCGTACGACGTTCTGTTCGATTCCTGATCAGCGCTTGTCTGCCCTCAAAAGCGCCTGGCTATGACCAGGCGTTTTTTATTTCTGTTTTTTGTAAAAAACGCCCTGTTTCGCGTTAACTTTATAGAATTTGGATCGTTATAAGTCAAACTATGCGATATCTGACTCTATTACTGGCACTCATCAGCGGCGCAGTCTTCGCACAGGACTCCGCATTTGAACGCGAGTTCTCCAAGTTTGATAAGGACTTTGAACGCTTGAATAGCTGGAAAGCAGAAACACCGGCCAGCAAGAAGCTCCAGCGCGCACCCGCAACTCAGGCAGTAACGCAGCCGGCCACCCAGCCTGCAGCGCAAGAGGGTACGACAACGCCTTTGGAACCAGACACCCCTACGGCAGAATCAACCAAAAAACCGGTTGAAAGCCATGAACCGACAAGTGCACATTCCTCCGAGCAACATATGTCGCTGCCTAAGAGCGCAAAAGTTGAAAGACTGTCACACAGCGACCGCCTAGGTAACCAGATTTCAGACCCGGAAGTGCGAAAGAAGGTACAAGCACTCTACAAACGTCTGGATGTGGTCGTTCAACAATACGTATTGCCGACCAATTAAGTTTCAACGAGGAGTAAGTAATGAAAAAGTCGTTTCTAATTGCTTCTGCTATTTTCCTGGGCCTTACCGCTTGTAGCAGCACGCCAAAGAATCCGGTCGATGCAACACCGGGTCGCACAGCTGACGTGGAATTTCTGGAAGCTAATGGCCCACTGACATTGACCTTTGATGACAAGGGCAACTGGATCTCGATTAAGTCTTCCGCTACCGCGCCACTGGTTAACAACGCGCCGGAAGGTGTTGAGATTGCTTTCAAAACGGCCACCATGCGTGCCAAACGCAATCTCACCGAATTTATGTCGAACGACGTGAAATCGACCAAGTCGGTTCAGACCATTTCCAAGTCGTATCTGAAGAACATTGCTCAGGTAGATAGCAGCAATGAGTCTAATTCGGCCGGTGATGAAGAAGATGCCGCGAGCAATAGCCAGGCTACGAAAGAAAGCCGCCAGAAGGCAAACACCGTTGCTCAGACCGTACGTGAGCGTATCGACGATAACTCGCAGGCTATTCTGAAGGGTGTGCAGGTTACCGAGCGTAAAGTCTCTAAAGAGCAGCAACATGTTTCGGTCACCGTTCTTGTCACGCAGCAAAGCATTAAGGGTGCCGAGCAGATGCGTAAGGCCATGGGCAACTAACCAGGCTTTTGCAGAAACCATAGGCAGTGATGAACCTCAAGCTGTGGCGGCGTTCCCTTGTTGTGGTGAGCGCCGTCTTTCTTGTGGCTTGCGCTTCTGGTGCCAAGAAGGGTGATGCACAAACGGTCTTGGCCGAAGAAACGGGCAATACTTGCCAGGAGGCTTTGGCCCAGGCCAAGGTACAGGCCAGTGACAAAGTGGTGGGCTCCTTCGTCAATAGTCAGAAATCTCTGGTCGCCGACAAGTACTATGCCGAAAGCCTGAATGAATATAGTGGTGGTGTCGTCCGTCAGTACACGGTGCTCGAGAGCAAGGGTGTTTCTCCCTGCGTCGTAAAGATCAGCGCCGAGGTATATCTCGATAAAAAGAACATTGCGCTTAATCCTAATAGCCGTTCACTGAACCTGGGAGAGGTCGGTCGCTTTGTTGATAAGCAGGATGAAGCCAAGGCCACGCTCTCCGCATTGATTATGCGCCCCAAAATGTTCAGTGCCCGGATGGACCGTTTGTACGTAAGCACTGATAGCAAAAGGAATGCCCAGATTGTGCTCCAGGTATCGGATGTAGCACCAAGTGAAAAGTGGTATTCCGATCTCGAATCGTTTCTTAACCTGCAAGGGCAGCGGGTAGATTTTGAACGTTCCAAATGGAGCGATATTGGTAAATCAGTCCTATCGGTTATTGCAGCTCCGGTTGCCGTGCCATTGGGGCTGGCGCATTCACCCTTTAGAAACCAGACATCGCGCGGCACGGAGATTGTGAATGGCGAAGGCTTGTTGTGCTTCCGTAACGACCCGCAGTACGAATCGCTGCGCTGTTACCAAACCTGGCTGGCCGGAGATGCGTTAAAACAATTGCGTTCGATTCAACACATGCTGGTTAAACGCTCAAACGATAATGTCACTAGCACGCGGCAGACTCAAAAGGGCGCGTATCACATGGTGACCTTTCGCGTGTCTGACTATACCTACAAGAGCAAGGAAATGGGCTCGAAGCGGGATTTCTACATCATCGAGCCGATGGGCGTGATATCTGACGGTTAACCGCAGCGCCCTCAGTGAAGAAAACGAATTCACGATCAACGTGCAGTTTGCACCTGAAACACAAACGACGCCGTTCTGGCAACAGGTGCCCGGCGTGCTGCCGGTGTTGAACACCCGCAGCCGCCAGAACATCTGATTTAGTGTGTGAGCGGTTTCACCACACGCTTGATGGTGTTGTTTTCCGGATTCGGCAGAATCTTGAAGCCCAGCGAACTTATCAGATTGAGCATCTTGGTATTGTCTGAGAGCACATCACCAATCACAGCCGTGTAACCCTTGGTGCGGGCACAATCAATCAGCACCTGCATTAGCTTGCGACCCAGCCCGCGCTTCTGCCAGCTATCGGCCACTGCTAGTGCAAACTCAACCGTTTCGCCATCGGGGTTGGTCACGTAACGTGATGCCCCAATCTGCATTGGGTTACCATCATCAGCCAGCTGAACGGCAACAAAGGCCATCTCGCGGTCGTAATCAATCTGCGTAAACCGAACCAATTGCGGTTTTGATAGTTCCCGCATCGTATCCATGAAGCGGAAAAAGCGGCTCTCGTCAGACATGTTCTTGACGAATTCCTTCTCCATCTCCGCGTCTTCCGGGCGTACCGGGCGAATGGTTACCGAGGAGCCATCTGGCAGAATCCACTCTTCTACCAGATGGTTCGGATACGGGTGAATTGCCATGTGTGCATAGCGATCCACCGTTGCCGGGGCGTAATCGATCACAATGCGGGCATCCGCTGCAATCACCCCTTCTTCATCCACGATCAATGGGTTGATATCCAGTTCGATGATCTGGGGGATTTCACTGACCAGATCCGAGATGTGCAATAACAACTCGTAAATTGCATCGATATTGGCAGCTGGAACAGGGCCATGTGCCTTGAGCAGGTTAAAGGCCCAGGTCGACTTGACCAGGCTTTCAGCCAGTACCTGATTCAGTGGGGGTAGGGCAAGACCGCGATCCAGATACAAATCAGACTCATTGCCGCCGCTACCAAAGGTAATCACCGGGCCAAAGGTCCGGTCACGGAATACACCGACACGCACTTCACGGGCATTGTTGCGCGAGACAAATGGCTCGATGGATACGCCGGAAATACGGGCATTCGGGTGTTTGCGTTTCACCGTTTCAATAATGTCGTGATACGCATTGCGCAGCGACACGGCATCCTGAATGTTCAAGCGCACACCACCGGCATCTGTCTTGCGAAGAATATCCGGTGAATCCAACTTCATCGCAATCGGGAAGCCCAGTTGTTCGGCATACATCAGCGCATCGGCCACACTATGAGCCACCATCGTTTGCGCGACCGGAATCTTGAATGCACGCAATACTGACTTCGACCCCATCTCCGAGAGCGTCTTACGCTTTTCTGCCAGCACCGCATCAATCAGCATGCGGGCGCCTTCGATGCGTAATTCGTTGCCTTCCGATTTGGCGGCAGGGGTTTGCAGCAACAGGCGCTGGTTTTCGTAGAAAGTCGACAGATTGGAGAAGAGATCCACCGAAGACTCCGGCATGCGGAATACAGGGATATTGTGCTTAGACAAATACTCACGGGCGGCACGGGTATGCTCTTCACCCATCCAGCAGGCAATGAGTGGTTTGGTTAAATCTTTAGAAAGCTCGACCAGTGCTTCCGCAACTGCCTGTGGGTTCGTCATGGCTTGCGGCGTTAACACAACCAGCAAGCCATCTACGGCGTCATCCGCCGCCGTCAGGCTAATGGCATCGCGGTAGCGCTCGGCAGTGGCATCGCCACCAATATCAATCGGGTTGGCATGTGACCACGTGGTCGGCAATACTTTATTGAGTGCCTGAATTGTGCTTTCCTGGATCTCGGCGAGTGGGATGCATGCCTCACTGGCACGATCGGCGGCAATAGCACCCGGGCCACCGCCATTAGTAATAATGGCCAGACGTTTGCCCTTCGGTTGCAGGCGATCATTCAGCGCCTTAGCACCTTCAATCAGCTGGATAATACTATTCACACGCACCACACCGGCACGGCGTACGGCCATGTCGAATACGGTGTCCGACCCACTGCGGATACCGCTGTGGGTGAGGGCTGCTGCAGTGCCCGAGGCAAAACGTCCGGTCTTGTAGAGCAGAATCGGTTTGATGCGGGCGGCTGAACGTAGTGCAGACAAGAAGAGTCGCGCGTTCTGAATGCCCTCGATGTACAGCAAGATGTAATGGGTGCGCGGATCGTGCACCAGATAATCGAGAATCTCACCGAAATCGATATCGCTGGAACGGCCGAGTGATACTACCGACGAAAAGCCGACGTTGTTGGGTAACGCCCAGTCCAGAATGGCCGAACAGATGGCGCCGGATTGCGACACCAATGCCATCTTGCCCTCATGGGCACGTTCTTGGGTAAACGTGGCATTAAGGCGGCTAGGCGGACGCATGATACCCAGGCTGTTCGGCCCCAGAATGCGCACGCTATAACTACGGGCAATTTCCAGTACTTTGCGCTCAAGCGCGGCACCGGCATGACCACGCTCGGCAAAGCCACTCGAAACAATCAGTGCAAATCGAACGCCTCGCTCACCACATTGTTCGATGATGCCGGGCACGCTCATTGCCGGCGTACAGATAATGGCGAGATCAACACGACCTGGCACATCGTGCAGGGACTTGAATGTTTCCTGACCCTGTACCGAATTATGCTTTGGGTTAATCGGGAACAGATGCCCACCGAAACCGGTTTGCAACAGGTTGCGGAAGAGTACCTGGCCAACAGAATTCTCGTGATCGCTGGCACCGAAGACCGCAACACTCTCGGGTTCGAATAGGGGTTTTAGATAATGTTCTTCAAGCATGATGAGTTCTTCCAGCCAATTGAAGCACCGTTCATGACAATGGAATGATGCAATGCACTAGATTAATTCTACGCTTAAATCAGACAGCATTCCGGTCATAAACTTGACCTGGATCAAACAGATCTGATTATCTGCAGCTTGTACAGGACACCTGCATCACTTCACGTTCTGGCAGGCTCACGGCCGTTAAATGACCACCCCACAAGCAACCGGAATCCAGTGCCACAAGGTTAGGGGTCATTTTCAACCCCAGTGCAGACCAGTGACCTACTACGAGCGTATCTTTCGCTGTTTTTCGCCCCGGCACTTCAAACCAGGGTACATGGCCTGCGGGGACGTTTTCCGGTTTGCCCTTGATCTTTAGATCCATTAAACCTTCACGCGTACAGAAGCGCATGCGGGTCATGGCATTCACAATCACCCGGGCACGATCCAGATCGTTCAGACTCTCTCGCCAGCCCAGCGGCGTATCGCCCCAGAGAGAGAGCAGAAAGGCGCCGAAATCGGGTCCGCGTAAATGGCTTGAGACCTCTTCGCTTAACGCCAAGGCGTCGCCGGCTGTCCACTCGGGCAGTAACCCGGCGTGCACCATCACGTAGCGCTTTCCATCAAGCGTCTGGGCATGGGCCAGTGGCTGTGCCTTAAGCCAATCCAGTAGGTCGGCCACATCGGGTGCGGCAAAAATCGGATCCAGCGTATCGTCTTTACCGCGGCGTGGCACAGCATCCGCAGCCACCATGAGCAGATAAAGATCATGGTTGCCTAAAACTGTGACGGCCGATTTGCCCAGGCTGCGCATGAAACGCAAGGTTTCCAGCGAGTGCGGGCCACGATTTACGAGGTCGCCCACCATCCATAACTGATCCTGTGCCGGGTCAAAGCGGCACTTGTCCAGTAATCTCTGCAGCGGGTCGAAACAACCCTGGATATCGCCTATTGCCCAAATCGTCATGATGCCTAGATTCTAACGAAAAACCCGGTTCTTGATCAGGCCTCTGACTGTATGAGTCGTTCAGCCGCAGCAAAACCGGAACTAACTGCCGCTTCCAGTGTCGCTGGATACACTGGGTGAGTCCAATCCCCCGCCAGGTGCATACCGCGTAGGGGTGATAAATCAGCCTCGGGAATCGATGCCGTGGGCGTCGCTGCATAAGTCGCACGTTGCACCATAACGGCCTTTTGCCAGAGACAGGGGGGTAAGTTGTCAACAGCGCGCTGCAAAGCACAGAGGCAGGCTTGAGTGAGCACCTTGCCGCTCAGCGAATGCCAGGGGCCTTCGGCCGATAGCGAGATGGCGACTACACCCGGCTCGTCACAATGTGCACGATCCATTGCCCACACCCGTACATCCTCCGGAGTAGTACCGGCAAGCTGTACTAAATGGGCGGGCAGACGGAAGCCGGGTTCGAATCCCAGATAGATCGTTGCAATGGGTTGGCTATCGAAAGTTTGCGCCCATGCCTTGGCATTAAGTGAATGGGGCAAACTCAGATGGTTTAGAGACCAGGTGGGCAAAGTCAAAACGACCTGATCAAATTCTTCGGCTGATGCGTTGTGCAATTGAAGTTGATAACCCGACGCAGTGGGTTCAACGCCGGTAACGCGAACACCACACCGGATAGTGCCACCGGCTTGTTGAATGGCAGAGATGATGGGATCAACAACACTGGCACTGAGGTTGCCTGCAGGTTGTAGCAAACACAACGCACTGCCGCCCTGGCCAAGGGTATCGCGCAACACCGGCGCTAAACGCCACATGGCAGCTTTGTGTAATGGCGTATTCAAAATAGCCAGTGCCAGCGGTGCCCAGAATTCATTGATCAGACTAGCTGGTTGTTTCGTCTTTTGTAGCCAATCGGCAACGGTGAGACTTTGAGCAACCTGCCAGTAACGAATTTGCAGGTGGGTTAAGGCGCGAAGGAGTTTATAACGCTCCAGCCAACTAAATCCGCGGGCACGGCAGAGTGCAAATGCCAAAGCGAGGCGACCGGCTTGAGGGGGAACGCTCAGCTGTCGTGTGTCACTACTGAATGTGAATGGCGCGGCAGGCAGTTGAATACCCGCCGCCTCAAAAAGTGCCTTTAACGATTGGCAGCCACCCAACATCAGATGTTGGCCGTTATCACGGTCGCGGCCTTCTAAGTGAGCACGCCTTGCGCGGCCACCCGGCTCAGGGGCTGATTCCAGAACAACGGGAGCATAGCCAGCTTTCGCCAGCTTCAAGGCGCAGGCCAGACCAGCCCAACCACCGCCGACAATGGCCACAGACCCCATTGGCGGCGCAGCCATCAATACTTGAACCAGGTTTTAAGAGCAATCCAGAGTTTACGCAATGGTGGCAATGCAGTTTTTTGTTGCAGCACCTTGAACCCGTCATTCGTAATCTCTTCAAGCAGCGTGCGATACACCGCTGCCATAATCAGCCCGGGGCGTTGTGCTGAGCGATCGGCAACAGGCAGGGTTTCTAAGGCCTTATCGTAATATGACTGCGCGCGATTGGCCTGGAATTGCATCAAGGCCACAAATTCAGGTGTTTCACGCGCGTTCATGATGTCTGCGGCCGGCACGTTAAATTGCTGTAGTTCATCAACAGGCAGGTAAATGCGGCCGCGACTGGCGTCTTCACCCACGTCCCGAATAATATTAGTGAGCTGAAGCGCAGTGCCCAGTTCGGTGGCGTAGCGCAAGGTCTTGCGATCGGTGTAACCGAAGATCTCGGCCGAAAGCAGGCCCACAACACCGGCGACGCGGTAACAGTAGAGCGACAGCGATTTGAAATCCGGATAGCGACTGTATTCCAGATCCATCGCCATACCGTCAATGATCTCGTTGAAGTACTCTACCGGCAGATTAAAGTGCTGGCGCACCTCTTTGAGTGCAATCATCACCGGATGCGTGGGTTGGGGCTGACCTGGCTCGGTTTCAAGCAGGGCCACTTCCTGACGCCACCAGTTTAATTTAGCCACAGCAATCGCCGGGTCTTCACATTCATCCACCACATCATCGACTTCGCGGCAAAAGGCGTAGAGCGCATGAATGGCCTGGCGTTTTTCTGGCGGCAGAAACAGAAAGGCGTAATAAAACGAGGTGCCGCTCTCGGCAACCTTTTGCTGGCAGTATTCTTGGGTGTTCATCGGGTAGGATTGTAGAGTAAGCGGGCTATCTTCGTAGCAGAATGCGTAACCAATCTAAGCCATTCAGTTTGGGCCGATGGCTGTAGACATCGCCGGCAACCACATCGATTTTTTGCAGAATACGCCGTCCGCCGGCTACGGTGAGCTGTAATTCCTGCCAGATCCGCCAGGAGTGGCGTCCCAGTTGGGCAGGCAAGGCCTGAGCCTGGTCGAATAGCGCTGATACGCGTTGTGTCTGAAAGGCCATAAACTCAGCCCAGCGCGCGGAATCTCGTGTTACTGCATTGCCCGAAAGAATGTCAGCATCGGTATAGCCCCAGAGCATCAGTTCATCTTGCGGCAGGTATATGCGACCCGCGGCGCCCTTGGTGGCATCAATGGCGATATCTTGCCAGTGGTTCGTAAGCTGTAGGGCAGTGCAGATCGAATCCGACATGGCCAGGTTTTCGGGTGTTAACGCATCAAATAGAAACAGCATCAGCTGCCCAACCGGGTTGGCAGATCGTTTGCAGTAATCAGCCAGTTCGGCATAAGTTGCATAGCGCGTCTGATGTACATCCTGCATAAACGCCGAGAGCAGGGCATGGCAGGGCGCTAAAGGCAGGCCGATACGCTGATGTTCAACCGCCAGTGGTGTAAATATCGGGGCTAGATGCTCTGGTAACGGGCGCTGCTCGGCTATCGCCATTAGTGCGGCATCGTAATCCTTCAACTGAGCTAGCCGTTCCTCCGGGGGTGCATTGCCTTCATCAGCAATATCATCAGCGCTCCGCGCAAAGCGGTAGATTGCGGCAACTGGCGCGTGCAAGTGCCTCGGTAGCAGCAAGGAGGCGACAGGGAAGTTTTCGTAATGATCTACAGCCATGGGCTAAGTATAACGGGCAACGAATTGGGGTTTCGGTGGTAGAATCTCACCCGCAATAAGCTGCTGCCCAGGTGGCGAAATTGGTAGACGCACCAGATTTAGGCTCTGGCGAAGAAATTCGTGAAGGTTCGAGTCCTTTCCTGGGCACCACAATATACCTAGAAGCCGCCTATTAGGCGGCTTCTGACATTTTCTTCTCGAAAAAAATTGGCATCGAAATAGACCTACGCGCAAGCCGCATCATGCTGTCAAATTCCGATCTGAGTGTTGGACGACTGTGGGAAAAAATACCCAAAATGTTTTGGGTTTTGAAATGACACGCATCAGATAAAAAATCTGGTGCGCACTGTTTAAGAGCTAGGTTAATCAAAGTCCCAAATCTGGTGTAAATCCAGTTTTACGCGATAGTAAGTTTCCAGGGCGTCAAGACGCATCAAATCGGCAGCAAGCTGATTTTCGTTCGCAGCTTTTCTGGCAGCGATTAAATCTGAAATTGAACCCTCACCAAGAACATAGGCTTTTTCAGCAGCTACTGCTGCTTTGTTCTGAATGTTGGCAGCTTCAATCAAGCTATCCAATGCTGTCTTTCGAGATTGCATTTGTGACCATAACTGATCGAATTCAATGCTTACTTTACGTTCGGTATCAATCGCCTTGTAATGGGCCATTGTTGCTTCCGCCGAAGCTGATTTGGCATTTGATGATCTTGTTCCGCTGGGAATAGGGAAAGACACTGTCAAACCATATATCTTCTCAGCACCACCAAACTCGTTTGCTGCATAAACGCCAATGGTTGGATCTGGGATTTTATCGAGCTCAGCACGTTTGGCTTTAAGTGCGTTGGTCTCCGAATCTGATTTAACCAGCTTAAATTCATGGTTACGTTCAAAATAGGTCTGTTTCAGTATTTCGCGCTTCGCATCCATAGAAGGAATGGCCGGCCAACTTATCTGCTTCGCAATTTTGATTGTGGTGGTATATTGGCTTGGACAGACGCTCTATCATCGTCACTTGAGATTATGGCTATAGGAACCATGGAAACATTGGTTCCGGTATAGACAAAGATGACACTCTGTCCTTTCCAATTTGTGATCGCCCGTGATGGAATGCTTAGTATTGGGTTGTTGGGGGTGTTTTGACTCTTTTGCGTTAACACTGTCGCCGTGACATTTTCACCAATACGCAAGCTTCCTTTTTCGCTAACTGAGGCACGGATTCTTGAAGACTGTGACGCATTTACCGTCTGAGATACAGCAATTATTTTGGCCTTGGCATTCCTATTTGAAACAGTTATCTCGTCACCAACCTGAATTGCTCTTGCTTTTTGAGCTGATGTAACGATTTCAAGAACTAAAACAGATGGATCTGCAATCTTGAAAAGCAGTGTTCCGGTCTCAACGCGTTGACCGATCTGGTTATACGCCTCCACAATCGTGCCCGATAAATGTGCTTTGATTGTTCCTGTGGCATATAAAGCTGATGGGTTAGCTTTTTGATCTTCGAAATTAATGCTTGCAGCTTTAAGTTCTGACTGTCTCGCAAGCAGCATCGCTTCAGCGTTTTCTGCTTTTGCTTTGGTTACGTTAAGACGAGATTGTGGAATGATCCCTTCCTTGAAAAGAAGGTTGTCACGTGACAATGCTTCTTTTGCTAGACGCTGGTCAGATGTGGCTTCAAGTAGCAATCTTCTCGCGTCACCCATTTGCGGGCTCGTAAATTCTGCTAAAGCGGCACCGCTCTTTACAGTATCCCCGATATCCACAAGCATTCTCGTTATTTGGCCAGGGTAGGGCGCTGAGACAACGGCTAGTTTATCTGGCGGCACAATGACGAATCCGCTTACAAGAAGCGATCCGGTTTCTACCAATGTAGGGGCACCCAAGGCAGCCTGTTGCTGGGTGCTAAGGGAAAAAGACTTTATTTGAGGACCCTGAGCTAGTGCGTTAAGTGTGAACGCAAAGCAACATAGTCCTTGGAAAGTGGATCTGAAAATAGCCATCACAACCTCTATAAATAAACAGTGTTTCAACAGGCGTACTGCTAAACATCGCCAACGTTTATAAGAGTTGTGTGGGTGGCGCTAAGCTAGGGGGTGGGTAATGCTCAGAACTATAAAAAGACAGAGGTTTCTCTGTCTGTCTCCCCTACAAATACAGTGAAGTTAACTGTGGACGACGCTTTATCAAGCACCCAAAAAACATATCTTACGAAGGTTTGACCTAATGCTAAACCATCATCTTCGTTAGATAGCTCGGAACCAACCTGAACGGCATAAGACTCTTCTGAAGATCTTGAGTAAAGACCCAGTTCAGAGCTGTTGTGAATTTTGTACTCGCTAACATTAGAAAGCGGAGCATGTGTGCCAGTTACAGGAGACTTGCCTGTATGCGCATGCAAAAAAGGAACCATGCCCTGGGGTAGAACTACCAGTAGCAGCATGAAACCTAATAAGTAAGTGCGCTGTTTAACCCACATGTCGGAGTGATACTTCCAAAAGATGACTTTTTTATTAACTCAATCTTAAATTTGAAAATAGGGAAGCATCCTCCTCTGCTTTATGAAAAGTTCCCTAGGAGTTGTTCTTGTTGTTAACCCACTATCAGGCAATGGTCTTTCCTGCATAGTCGCCACTTTGCAGTTAATATTTAAAAAAATCACTGGAGATGCAACGTGGACGCTATTGAAGCAATTCGTCAAGGTCGTGCAGTAAAGCACTTTGACCCTAACCACCGCTTTACAGCGGATGAGCTAAATTTACTTCTTGATGTGGCATCCCAATCGCCGTCTTCATTCAATATTCAACATTGGCGCATTGTTAACGTCACAGATCCAGCTTTGCTGGTTCAGTTACGTGAGGCGGCATTTGATCAAACTCAAGTCACAGATGCTTCCCTATTATTTGTTATCTGCACTGACATTAAGGCTTGGGAAAAGAATCCTCAGCGCTACTGGGTAAATGCGCCTAAAGAAGCCCAGGATATTCTCGTTCCATGGATTAACCCATTCTATAGTGGTAAAGATCAGCTCCAGCGAGACGAAGCAATGCGATCGGTGGGTCTAATTTTGCAAACCCTCATGATCGGTGCCAAGGCCATGGGATATGACTCCTGCCCGATGATCGGTTTCGATATTGAAAAAGTTGGCCAGCTCGTGAACCTACCAAAAGGTTACGCAGTAGGTGCCATGCTAACGATCGGGAAGGGCGTCAAACCTGCTTGGCCAAAGCCTGGGTTTATTCCGATGAACGAAATGATCGTTGAGAACCACTTCTAAAGACAGGCTGAATGCTTGGAAATGCTAACTTTGATTAGTGTTCTTGAGCACGTCAAGCAAGCTGCCGGCTCCAAGGCTTTTTTTGGTGAATCTTTAGTAAGCAATTAAAGCGAAATAAAAATAGGGCAGGAGATTTTTCCTGCCCTATCCACGGCTCCAGCTTCCTACCTCTCCCTCATCGCTCCCCAGCGCCTTGCGGTTTATTGGGCTCAGCAAATGACCCGAATCGAACTCAAAAGCCTTGACGGGAAAATTTGGGAATGTACATCTTGTCTCTCCCCACGCTCCTTTTGGAGTCTTTGGTTACAAGATACGCTTTTCTCTATAAGAAATAAGTTAATCTAATAGAAATTTTTTGATCCTCGTCAATAAATGTTAAGTCAATTGGATAATCCTCATGCTTTTTAAAAGTGGCATGAGTAGATTTGCGTGGGAATCGTGAATTGTCGTTTTAGGCAATATGCGACAAACATTGGCTGCTAGAAATCTAAGTAAGGCATGTAACATTGACGATATGACTACTAGCCCTCTAAGCCTCAGCAACAACGCTTCTGAAAAGCTGGACTCTATCTGGCTTTTGATATGCCGTTTCTCTGGCTATCTTCTGCTGGCATTTTGTGATGATCCTGCGTTGATCGCCATTTCACTGTGTTAGGAAGAACGAAGAGATTTGGCATTTAAGATGTTTCTGGTTAGCCGCTGAGCATTCTTTTTGTCTTAGCCATATCATTCAGACAATGTACGATAGTAAGCAAGACTCCAATGCGGCTGTGATTCATAGGCAGCCTTATGTGTTCGAAGCTGTTGATGGGTTTCCCCTTCATGGGCATCTCTGGAGAGCCGACTCTCAACCACATACAACATTATTAATAAATCCAGCCACAGGTGTAGTTGCTCGCTATTACAACCGATACGCTGCTTTTCTTGCTCGGGCTGGTTTCGTCGTTCTTACTTACGATTACCGAGGCATAGGAGCCTCTAAACCAAAGTCACTGAGAGGGTTCTGTGCTACGAAACACGATTGGGGTGCTTTGGATTGTGAAGCAGCGATTCAGTATCTATCCAAATCGTACCCTCAATTAAAGATGATGGCGGTTTGTCACAGTATCGGAGGATTTGCTCTTGGCTTGGCGCCAAGCGCTGCAAAGATACATCGTGTCTTGTTTGTTGGCTGTCAGTACGCCTATTGGAATGACTATCGTTGGTTGGTTCGTGTACCCATGTGGATGAATTGGCACATCGTGATGCCGTTTCTAACCAAAATATTTGGATACTTCCCAGGTAAGACTCTACGCTGGCTGGAGGATTTACCCGCTGGAGTGGCTATGGAGTGGGCGATACGATTCCATCCTGCTTTTCATAAGCGCTATGACCGTCTATCTCACGCTATGGAGCCCGCAGAAGGTTTTGAACTTGAGGCACGAATGGGGGCTATTGAAGCGGATATATTGGCTATCGCTGATTCTAACGATCCATTCGCCACGGTTTCCGCCACTACTCGCTTACTTAAGTATTTCAAGAAGAGCAACCGAGAATTTGTACGAATTAACCGTCGTAAGCGTGGGTTGCCTAAACTAGGTCACTTCGGGTTCTTTCATGACCGCTTTCGACTCTGTGGGCTGAAAGCCTGGTGTGGTTGAAAGGCGAGAGTCAGCCCTGGAAATCACTTAAATTCGATAATGAAACGCAGCAATTCGTTTAACCCAAAAAATGGTACGTAGGCTCTCTTACTCGTCTCTCTTTTTATGATTTCCCACAAAAACGTAGGAAAAATTGTGGGAAATATAAAACAATTTACTGCATCAAAGTCTGAAACCCAAGCTGGAAGCGGGTTTCAGAAAATCGGAATTCTTGTTATTTAAGATTTAGGTTCTGGCGCCGCAAGGTGTAAGAGTTCGAGTCTCTTCCTGGCCACAGTGTATTCAGAAGCCGCCTGATGGGCGGCTTTTTTCATTTTGCAGCACAAAAAATAACTACCTATGGAATTGACCCACGCGCAAGACGCATTTAGCTTAGATTGAGGGCTGGGTTAATGAATATGTGTTAAAAAGTTAATCAGCCGATCAACATCGTATTGAAAGCTTGCTGCTGTGAAAAATTCTTCCTTAAGAATCGCCAAATCATTCTTTTCAACCTGTTTGATATCACTTGCAGCTGCTTCGGCATTCGCTAGTGATACCCCGCCCGCGTCCGAGCCGTCTAGTTCATCCTTGTCGGCAAGAGAGGTTGCTAAAAAGCGCCAGGAAATTCTGGCCATGCGCGATGCAACGCTAAAGCGCTTGTACAAGGTTAAGCCTTCGGTACGCAATGAGATTGCCAAAGCAGATGGTTATGCCGTGTTCGATGCGAACCAGACGAATATCGTTTTGCTTGTGGCGGGCGCAGGCAACGGGGTGCTCATAGATAATGCTTCTGGTCAGCCGACCTTCATGAAGATGCGACGACTCGGCACCGGGCCAGGCCTTGGATTCAAAAAATACAAGCAGGTGCTTGTTTTCAAAAGCCGAAAACTGGTTGATACGTTTAAAACGGTGGGCGCTGATGTTACCGCCAGCGGTGATGCGACTTTCAAACTGTCGGAGCATCAGGATGGTAAAGGCGTAGACCATGCGGTTTCGCTGGATCCGATGATTTCGGTCTATCAGCTGACTGACCGCGGTGTTTTGCTGCAGGCGAACTGGGGTGGCATGGCCTATTTACCAGATTCATCCTTAAATACGCCAGCGAGTAGCACTAAGTAGTTTTTGTCGAAAGATGACTCACCTGAGTTAACGAGAAAAGATTAAAAGAGCCGTTAAGATTCTGTTGGGTGTAGTTCTGATAGGCATTGGCCTTTTCTGGGTGGCGGGTACTTTTCTGCTGGAAGGTCTGGTAAGGGATCAGGTTCGTGGTTTTGGCGAGAAAATCGGCTACGAAATCTCGATTGGTGAGTTTTCAGCGTCGCCTTTGTTGTTCCAGGCGCGTGTGCATGACATTCGGATTGCGCCCCGGGTAGCAACGGAGGTGGCATTACCTTTATTTAAACTGAAGCAGCTGGATGTGGATGCGTGGTTCTGGCCTTTGCTTAAAGGAAATGTGGCGCTCAAACGGGTTGCCCTAGATTCCCCTGTGCCCGTTCGGCACGCCAATGGAACTGGCAGGCGCTGGTAGATGCGGTGAACAAGGCAACTGCATCTGATCAACCGGCTTCGGATAAGCCATCATCTATGCGGATCAGTGTGGATGTGCTCTTGATTGATGGTGCCCGTTTGACGATTCGCGATGCTCAGAAGAAGGCCGCATATGACTTCGGCCCCTTTAGCCTCCATCTTTACGGAGTTGAGTAATCAGAACGAGGCTGCTCCCAAAGAATCCAGTCTCTCATCCAAGTATGTGTTAAATCTGGGGCGAGTGGCGATCCCGTTGCCTAAAGTGGCGGGGGTGTCCGATCGTCAACTGGCATTCCGTCAGGTGACTGCGACGGGTTACCTGATCAAAAATGCCTCTAGTGATATGAAGGTTGGTCTAGAACTGGGGCTGGATGACGGGAAAATTGCGTCAACATGGCAGGTTTCATCTAAAGGGGCGCTGAGTGGTGACATTCATCTGGCGCATCTGGCGGTTCAACCCTTGTTAGCACTGGCGCCCAGTTATGAACCACTTAATAGCCCTTCCGGGTTGATTGATGGTGATGTGTCATTAAAGCAGGATGCAGATGCCCTGACAGTCGATGCTGATCTGAAAGTGGATGATCTGGATATTCGTGTGCGGGACAGTAAAGAACCGTTGCTCGATTGGACATCAACAACCCTAAGCAAGTTTCATTTAGTGTTGCCTATGGTTGAGCCTAAGGCAGGGCTGCTAACGATCAATGACGTGCTGGTAGATCGCCCTAGAATCCGATTTGTGATGGATGCGCAGCGTCAGTCTAACTTCCGCTCTTTGTTCTCAAAGCCAGAGCCAAAGCTACCCGCCACTGATAAGAGCGACACTGCGACAGCGCTAGCGGCTTCACCCGTTAAACCCGTTGTTAAACCTGGTGAAACTTCGCCCGATTTCCGTTATGACGTGCGTAGTGTGCGTCTGAAAAATGGTGCGATGCATTTTGCGGATGAAGCGATTGAAAGTGCCATTCAGTACGATTCACTCTGGAACAACATTCTTCAACTGAATGAAAAGCTCGATGAGTACTCGATGTGCGCTGTTTTGCCATTCGTAATGCCCTGAAAACACAGAAGCACACGTTTAATGGCACCATGGCCATTATTGAATTTGGCCCGAATGAAAACTATGTGCTCATCGTTACTGATGACGCGCCCTTTATTTATGACATTTACGTATCAGATAACGACCAGGCTTTGATTCAATCTGGTGAGTTAGAAGGCGAGCAAGGCGACCGGCTGTACGACCGTTTTGCTGGGCAGATCCTTCAGGCGTTTCGGGCGTATGACACCAAGTTCGGCAAGAACAAGATCGACCGCGTGCTGATTGTGTCGCCGATTCAGGATAAAAACGCCATGATGCAGCAGATGCGGAAGTGTCTTGATGGGTACGGTATTGAGTTGTTTGACCCGTTTTCAGAGCTTCAGGTGCCGATGAATCTGGATGAAATTATCGATTCCGAGCCGAATACATCGGTATTTACGTCGGTCATTGGCCTGGCGGTGCGTAAGGTCGATATTTTTGGCTATTACAAGCACGTCACAGGTGTTAACAACGTCAACTTGTTGCCTAATCGGGATGCGATGCATGGCATCGAGCACAAAAAGGTGCTGTCCAAGGTGGGTTTAATCGGTTTTGCCATGGTTGTGTCTTTATTTGTGGTTGGTACGCTGATGTATCAGTACTTTTTAATAACTCATTGAGCGCCCAGTACCAAACGGCTGTTCAAATCGAAAATCAGTTGCAAATCAAAGGGGCCGCATTAGCCAATCTGAAGGCGCAAAAGGCTAAATATGCCCAGATGTTGGATGCGAGCAAAGAATTCAAATTTAACCAAGTCGGTATTTGCGACATGTTGGCTGCGGTTAATCAGAACGTCCCAGGCGGCGTCTGGTTCTCGACGATTAGCTTTGATAGCCCAAACACCCTGATCATCAAAGGCGATGCCGCTAATGACCAGGTGATTGTTAATTTTATTGATCGCCTGCAAAAAATTCCTATGGTTGAACGGGCATGACGCTTAGCGGTACACTCGCTTCTCGTAAGGGTGGTGGTGCCAAGCAGTTTGAAATTCGTTGCACAGTGAACATTACTGCCGATACTGCAATAAAGCCTATAACCGTGTCGCCATCGGCTGAGCCTTCAAACGCCCAGACCGTTAAAGCGGCGCTCTATATTTAACCGGGCACGACACAATGTTGAGCTTTAACGAACTCAAAAAGGTCGATCTGGGCGTGCTGTTCAAGTCGCTCATGTCTAACCGTACCACCCTGATTAAGGGGCCCTTTGCCAAGGTGATCCTGTGGTCGGTGCTCGGCTTTCTGGTGTTCTTCGCCTATGTATTCTTTATTTTCTGGCCAAGTCTGGAGCATCGGCAGGAAATGCAGAAGAAGGGTCGATGCCATTCCGGAAATGGAAACGCGTCTGAAGTTTCTGGATGTGGCCAATCGTAAGGCTGAAGATGACCTGTTTCAGGCAGAACGAAATTATGCTGAACTTAATCAACTGTTTAGCGTTGAATCAAAACTAGAAGAGCTCTATCAACGTCTGAGCTATATGGCCTCAAATCAGGGGCTGGTGATTAGCTCCCTGACGAAAGAAGGCGAAGATGCGATTTATCCGGGGGCTAAGCAGGTGGCCGGTGGCCAGAATCCGCCACAAGGTGGAAATGCCCCAGCTGCAAATGGTAAAGAGGCCAATAAAGCCGTCCGAACCCCTGTTCTACCGGATACGCTTAAAAATCGAACTGACCGGTCAATACACGCGTTACATGCGCTACCGGAAGCAGCTGGCTGAATTTGATAAAAGCATCAATATTGATAAGGAACAAATTACCCTGGTACCCGGTGATAGCCGGGGCACAGTCATTGTGAGATCTCAGCTTTCTACGTTCAGGCTGCCTAATAAATTACCAGCAAAGCCTGGGTTACCGCCAAAAGCATCTGAAGTGTCGTCGCCTCCATCAGCGCAACCGGTTTCCTTTATCGACGATCAGGAAATGCGTTATATCAAAGTGGGCGGCCTGGCAGCCGCCGATCCGCTTTTTAGTGATATTCAACCCAGCACTAAGCCTGGTTTGACTTCTTCCGCTAATGCGGCTGGTGGGCGAACGGAAGAAAATCTCCTGGCCAATCCTGCATCTAACGAAACCCGTAAGGGTCCCAAGGCTCAGGATGGAGATCCGTTTGCACGCTCATCAAGCGGCATGATCGAAGGCGGTAGAGATCCACGCATGTCGCCTCTACTTATGGCTAATCCGGAGTCTTACATGATCACGGGCGTGATTGTGTCGAATTCAGTGAAGGCGGCCATGATTCGCACCGATTTCCGCGAGAACTATGTTGTGAAAATCGGAGATCGTTTGGGTAACCAAGGCGGTGTGATTGTGGATATTGATATGGATGGCATTGTGCTCAAGCAGGGCAGTGGCCGCATTCGCCTGTATGTCCAATCACAAACGGGCCAGCAACCCGGTGCCGCCTAATCCCGGGGCGGGGAGAGCTCAATGATCAAAAGATATTTAGGTCTTGTGGCCTGCGTGATTAGCCTGACAGCGTGTCAGGCGCTGAGTAAATTACCGCCTCAATCCGACGAGCAGATGCGTCAGCAGATGGTGCTTGATCCACAGCAGATCATGACGGATCTTGTGCCCAAGACCCAGCAAACACTGGAGATGGGTCCAAAGATCGAGCGCTGGCCGAGTGAACAGCTGGATCAGAATCGTCGTAATTTCATTAATGAGACACAGCGTACCGAAGACGGTAACTGGAAGTCTTTTAAGGTCAACTTGAACTTTGTGGATGTGGATATCCGTGAGCTCGCTCAGGCTATGACCCAGATTTCTGGTGTGAATATTCTGGTGGGTGATGATGTTGATGGCACGGTGACCGTGAAGATCAACAACGTACCTTGGGATCGTGCGCTGGATAACATTCTGAGAATCAAGGGTCTTTCAAAGAGTGTGGACCCTCAAGGCAACATTATTCGTATCCAGAAACCAGAAACGGTATTGGCGCGTGATGAGTTCGAACGTAAGCGTCTGGAAGAAGTGAGCCGGCAGATGGCTGCTAAGCGCATTGTCAGTACACAGGTAACTGAGATCTTCCGTTTGTATTACACCAAGCCACCGATTGTGAAGAAGCAACTAGAGGCCATATTTGGCGGGAATACGGCACCTAGCGCACAAACTTGCCCTAAGCCGGGGGCATGATCGAGATCACCACGGATGACCGGATTAACTCGATTATCGTAAAAGGCACCCAGAGTGAGATGGAGCTTGCCGCTAAGTTGATCTCCAAGCTAGATATTCGTACCCAGGAAGTTCTAATTGAAGCCTTTGTCGTGGAAGCGTCAGACGATTGGCAATACGAACTGGGTGCAAGGTTGGGTAACTATTCGGCCAAAACCAATAGGGTTAACTCGATTGGTGGTACGGCTGCTGGTGCAAATACCGGTGCGGGTAACCTGACGCTGGGTACGGCTGCAGGTTCGGTATTCGACAAGTTTGCTTCGGGCGCCCCTTTTGGTTTTGGTTATATGTATCAGACCTCATCATCTGCACTGAAGGTTGAACTCTCGGCGATGGAAAAGCTGAGCTTGGTGAAAATCATTTCTAACCCGCATGTGTTCACCATGGACAACGAAGAGGCCGTGGTGATTGATGGTACGCAAATTCCTTATCCGGTACCGGGTGTGGGGCCTAACCAAATTACCTACGAGTTTAAAGATGCGGCACTCAAGCTTACGGTTACGCCAAGTATTGTGGGTGATGGCAATTTGTTCCTAAACATGATCGTGAATAAAGACTCGCCTGTACCAAGTGCCAATCCATCCGCACCACCAGCGATCTTCAAACGCGAGGTAAGAAGCAAACTGTTGATCCAGGACGGCACCATTGCGGTAATTGGCGGTATCTATGATCAGACCAAAGAAAATACGGTCGAAAAAGTGCCATTGCTTGATGATATCCCACTGCTGGGCACCTTCTTTAGTTACACGAAGAAGGCCGACAAGAAAACTCAGCTGCTTGTCTTTATTGCCCCGAAGATTTTGAACTTATATGGCATCGACTGTAGATAACTCAATGGAAGTCGCCCGATTCTGTCTGGATCGTGGGCTGGTGGATCTTGTACGATTCAAAAATGCCGAAACAAAAAGCAAGGCATCGGGTGGGTCGATCTTTCAGGCATTAGTGGCAGAGCAGGCGGTAGATCCTGCTCTGGCTAAGACAACCATAGCGACCTATCTTGATATTCCCCAGGTCAATGCGTCAGATGTCGAAGGGAAAGTCGCCCATTATCTCAACGCTATTCCGGCGAACTTTGCACCTGAAAACCGCATCGTGTCTTTTGCAGAGGATGACTACGGCTTTAAAGTAGCTATTTCCGAACCCAGCGCACTTCGCAGCATCAGCAGTGTACGTCTCATCACCGGCAAAGATGTGTCGGCTCATGTGGTCTCCCCCATTGAGATGGACTCTTTGCTCAATGTCGTTAAGTCATTTGCACCCAAGCCTTCTACTGGCAGTGCGATTAAAATCAACCCACCACAAGAAAAGAGCAAACCAGATGCTTCCCGTTTGCAAGGTTTGTTGAATCGGGGTAACACCAGCGCAACCAAAGCAGTTGTTGAACCTGCAGAAGCGGCTGAAGCCAGCCAGGGTAAACCGGTTATTAGCTTTGTGAACGATCTGATCAGCAATGCGATCAAGCTCGGCGCCAGTGATATCCACCTGGACACTTATAAAGAGCATGCTGATGCTCGTTACCGGATTGATGGCGTTCTTGAAAAGCGCAAATCAATCACGCAGTTTCTGTTTGATAACTATGCTGCGGTAACCACCCGCCTGAAGATCATGTCTTCTCTGGATATCTCGGAACGCCGTTTGCCTCAGGATGGTGCCATTACTTTCACCATGCCGGAAGGTAGAGACGTGGATCTACGGGTATCTGTATTGCCGACAGTGTTTGGTGAGCACATCGTGATGCGTATTCTGGACCGGGATGGAATTTTTTTGATCTGGATAAGCTCGGCTTCCCCGAAAAAGAATATGCGGACGTGGTGTCGACATTTGAAACCTCTCAAGGGATGGTGCTTGTAACAGGGCCTACCGGTTCGGGTAAGTCTACGACCTTGTATGGCGCGTTGAAGCGGCTGAATAAACCAGGCGTCAACATTCCGACAGCTGAAGATCCCGTGGAGTTTACGATTGACGGCGTAGGGCAGGTACAGATCCGGGACGACATTGGGCTGACTTTTGCCTCTGCTCTCCGTTCGTTTCTGCGTCAGGATCCCGAGATTATCCTCGTTGGGGAAATACGGGATAAGGAAACTGCCGATATTTCTATTAAAGCGGCGTTAACTGGGCACTTGGTGCTTTCGACGTTGCGCGCCAATGATGCGGTGAGCACGATTATGCGCTTAATTAACATGGGAATTCCTGGCTATCTGATCGGCGCTACATTAACGCTGGTCATTGCCCAACGCTTGGCGCGACGTATTTGCAGTGGTTGCAAGCAGCCGCTAGAGGGTAATCACGAAGCGATATTACTGCATTTAGGGTTCTCGGAAGAGATGGCTAAATCAGCTAAGTCCTACTATGGCGCCGGATGTGAGCGTTGCAACCATACGGGTTATAAAGGGCGGCAGGGTATTTACGAGGTGTTGCGTATTAACGAAGCGATGCGCACGGCTATTATTTCTGAAGATCGCCGTGGTTTGCGACAGATTGCGCAAGATGATGGTTTCCGGTCAATGCAGGAGATCGGCCGTGAAATGGTGATGCAAAGGCTCCTCACTATTGAGGAATACCAGAGCAATTGGGTCTTTAACTAGAGCCACCTATGCCTGATTACGATTGGAAGGGTATACGTAATAAGCAGTATGTCTCGGGGACAGTGAATGCACTCACCCGGGACGAAGCGGCGCATAAATCAAAAATTGACGGCGTCATTATTACGCAGCTGACCAAGAAGAATCGTGAAGTTGATGACGTTCCAAAACTTAAACGGGATTGGAAAGCATTATTTACGATTAAAAAGAAGGTCAAGCTCGCCCAATTGATGATCTCGACTAAAAAGATGGCCACGATGCTGCGCTCTGGATTGGCGATCTTGCCTTCGTTGGCGATGGTGCTGGATCAGGTTGAAAACCCTGTGCTTAAGAAAACAATGGATGGGATCTACCAGGATGTTGAATCTGGTTCGAGCTTGTCGCAATCATTTTCCAAGCATCCGGATATCTTTAATCCGATTTATATCAATATGGTCAAAGCAGGCGAGTCGAGCGGCCGTCTTGATATTTTTCTGGATAAGCTGGTACTCAGCATCCGCAAAACCCTGAAGATCCGTAAGAGTATCCAGTCGGCCATGCTGTATCCAACGATACTGCTGATTGTGGCCACGGTAGTTGTGGGCATCATGATGATCTTTGTGGTGCCGAGATGTTCGGGAGTATCGGCTCGCAACTGCCGGCGCCAACCCTGTTTATTATGAGCATCAGTAATTTCTTGCGCGATCCCTATGGGGGCGGCGTTTTGGTTGTGTTAGTCATCGCGACTATTGTGGTATTTCGGCTGACAGTAAAAAAGAATTTTGCGTTTCGCAAGCGCTGGCATGGGTATTTGTTAAAGATGCCGCTGCTGGGACAAATGATTCTGAATTCGAATCTAGCGCAGATCTCTATGATCTATGGCAACTTATCAGGCGCGGGTGTGCCAGTGATTGAGGCGCTGGATATTACGGCCGCCTCGTCAAAAAACGAAGTTGTTCTGGAAGCTATTCAAATGGCTAAGCGGGGAGTTTTTTCTGGTGAACTATTGTCCAAGTTGTTGGTGGAAATCAAGATTTTTCCACCAACGTTCTCTCAGCTGATCTCTGTTGGGGAGCAGACCGGTAATATGACCGAGATGCTCGAGACCATCAGCAGCTACTTTGAAGAAGAGTTCGACGCCACGGTTGAGAAACTGGCGCAAATGATGGAGCCGCTCATGATTGTTTTTCTGGGTGGCGTTATCGGTTTTATTCTTGTTGCGATGTACTTGCCTATCTTCAAAATGGGGCATGTGGTCTCTGGCGGCTAACATTATGAAAAGGCTTCTGGTTTGCCTGCTCAGTGTATTGCCTGCCAGTTTATCTGTTGCGGCGACACAGCAGTACGAGGAAATCTCGTTGTCCAACAGACAAGAACTTCGTCAGAAGTTTTATAGCGCAAACACGATTAATTTTTTTCGTGATGTACAGCACGCCGTCGGGTGGATCTCGCAACAATCCTATTTGTTGCAGAGAAAAATTCCGGATGAACGTAAACGACGAGAACTTCTGCGGATGATTCACTACGAAGCGACGCGCTATCAGTTAGACCCGGATATGGTACTGGCTATGATAGAAGTGGAGAGCGGCTTTAACCGATTTGCGCTATCCCATGTTGGTGCTTCAGGATTGATGCAGGTGATGCCTTTTTGGAAGGGCTTGATTGGTCAGAACACGGATTCACTATTCGAAGTCCAGACTAATCTACGCTATGACTGTATCATTCTCCGGCATTACTTTGATATCGAGAACAACAATCTCGAGCGTGGGCTGGCACGCTATAACGGCAGCCTAGGGTCGAATGTGTACCCCAATATGGTTCTGTCGGTCTGGAAAGCGAAGTATTGATATGCCAGTAACTAATGATTTCCCGAATATAGAGATCAAGACGGTTTTTAACACCGAGCTTTTCATAAATTGAAGCGAGATGGTTGCGCAGAGTGTGCTCGCTGATGTGCAGCTGGTCGGCAATTTCTTTGAGCGTAATATCACTATTTCTGTCGACTGCTTTAACGACGGCGTATTCTTTTTACGTCAGCGCTTCAAAGGTGCTTTTCTGCGCACTGATATCACATTGAATCCAGAGCCAATGCTTTACCTGGCCTGTTTTGTCTCGAATGGGAGACATGTTTAGGTCTACCCAGGCATGGTTTTTGTCTGCTGCGTAGTTGATTAGTTCTATACGCACGGGCTGTTGACTTGTTAGCCCCTTCTTTATGGATTCAAGAGCATTTGACTTGGTTTTTTCACCATAGAGAATATCCAGCGTTTTGCCTAAGGCAAATTCTCTGGCGTAGCCAGTAGCGGTGACGAATCGATCATTGACGTAGACGATCCTGGGTCCGCCTGCCGTTTTGGGGCTGGCATCCGTAATGATCACAACTTCATTAGCCTGTGAAATGGATGCATCCAGCAGTAACAACTGTGCTTCAGCTTCCTGACGGTTAATCAGGGTTTCAACCATTTGCTGAACTTCGATATTGTCGAAGGGCTTTTTGAGAATCAGGAATCGATCTCTGCGCGATAACTGTTGGCGAATTTCAGCCCAGGAGTAGTCTGAATAGGCAGTGCATAGGACTATTTGTAATTGGGGATCCTTCAGCCAGAGGTTCTTAATGGTTTCCAGGCCGCCCCAGCCATTGGACATTCTCATGTCGACAAAGGCGATCATGTAAGGCCACCCTTCGTGGAGGGCTGACTCAACCCGCTTAACGCCATCTTGGCCGCGGGGTGCAAAATCAATCTGATAGTTCTCTGTACGTACCGGTGCGCTGACTTCATCAAAAATGTCACTCGCGAGATCAATCAAGGCTTTAGAGGGGGTCGTTCCGGGAGTTAATACCTTGCAGAAGTCCTCGTAGATTGCCGGATTATCATCAATAATTAGAATTCGATTTTGCATGGCGTTCATCTCAGATACTGTTTTCTTTAGCCAGTGTTCGTGGGAGCGAGAGTATAAAAGTGGCGCCTTTGTCCTTGCCGGCGCTAAATGCCTGTAAGGTGCCTTCCATCTCATTGGCGGCAATGGCGCTAGCATGTAAACCTAGTCCATGCCCGAATGGTTTTGTGGTGAACCCGTAGCCAAACAGTTTATTAAGTACGTCGGGTTCAATGCCTAAACCATTATTTGCTACTTCAATTTGAATGCCGCCATTCTTGTTGTTATAGCTGGTGATCTTAAGGGTCTTGGGATTGCATTGGCTCGCGATCAGTGATTCTTCTGCATTCATAATCAGGTTGAGCAGAATTTGTGTAATTTTGCTCCGGTCGCCAACCCGTTCCAGATTGGGCTCGTTATCCATCGAAACAATAATCTGGGCGTTCTTGAAGTTGGTGACATAGAAGCTTAGATAGTTATTAATCAGGTCAGAGATGTTGATGTTTTCATCGATGCCCATCTTGCCACTAAGCGATTGCTGGCGACTCACAATTTCACGGATGTGAGCGACGCTTTCGTGTAACTGCTTGGTTTCTGAAATCAGCGTGACGTTTTCAATTTTCCATTGTTCGGAAAGCAGCTCTAGGAGCTTGGGTAGCTTTTGCCACTTTTCGTCTTGACTCAGAAATTTGGGTAGATTGTCACTGTGCTGTTTAATCAGATCAGTAATTTTTGGCAGGTTTGCTAACGGACTACTTTTAATCTCGGAATTAATGGTCGAAACGGCAACATTAATGCTGTTTAATGCATTGCCTACGTTGTGAATCACACTATTGGCTACTTCAGCCATTCATGCCCGATGCGATACCTCGGCGATATAGCTGTTGAGTCGAGATAACTCTTCTTGAGCCAGTTTTCTATCGGCAATTTCCTTGGTGAGCTCAACGGTCCGTTCTTTGACACGTGTCTCTAGTTTCTCGTGGGCTTTGGTCAGTTCGCGTCGTGCAGTAATGCGTTCGCTTAGCTCTTTGGTCAGTGCTCGGTTGGCTTTGACCAGTAGACTGATACTAATGGCTAGAATCACCAGGCAGGCTAGCACTGAAATCCAGATCCATTTTTCATTGCGCTGCCAGTTCTGTAGCACCATGGACTCATTGACTGAAGCAGCAACTACAAAGTGGTATTGCTTCAAGCTACGTGCCGCAACCATTCTTGAAGCTTCGCCAGAGGGATCAGCCGAATCCGCTGTATTCAGATTGTTGGTTGATGAATTATTATATCATTTTTACCTAAATGCTAAGTGAGAGCGAAGATGGATAGCCAGTCCTTTCAAAAACTTGTGAACGAACTGGAAGGTCTGACACCAACGCAGCGCGAAGCGCTGATGACCCGAGTGAGAACGCTCGCGGATCACGACGATAGTCAGCGACTAATCGATGAGCGACTTGGTGGTCAGATTCATTGCCCTCACTGTGCAAATGATGCCATTGTGAAATTTGGTAAGCTGCGGGGGCAGCAACGCTAAAAAGAGATCCCCCGTTCACCAAAAAAGCGGGGCGGTCCAGATAAGGACATGCCAGCAACAAAGAGGGTGCCTGTGCTGGTTGCAATGCAACGTGGCAGTCGCTTAACCCATGACTGTGTGTTGGATTCCGTCAATGCCTTTGCTTTGACGGCGGCATTACGTCCCGCATTGAGCAAAGATGCGGTACTCAGCAGCGATGGCAACCCTGGCTATGGTGTCGCCGCAAGAACTCTTGGTATTGAGTCTGGCTAGTTATCATGGCCCAGGTGGAACGGAATCTTGGCATGTACAGAACGTCAACGCCTATGACAGCCGCCTAAGAACCTGGATGGTGCGATTCAAAGGCGTCGCCACCAAGTATCTGCACAATTACCTCGGGTGGCGTCGATTCATTGATCGCTTTCGCGACAATGTCACTGCACAGCAGTTCCTGTTTCATGCGCTACGAACTGAGTACGTCAACTTATAATCTGAATACAGCGGGTTCATGAAACTAGTTACCGCAATTATCAAGCCGTTCAAGCTGGACGAAGTGCATGAAGCACTCGCCGCTGTCGGCGCGTCAGGTATACATTGCGTTGGGCTTTCTGCTTTTGGGGGCTGCCGAGATGGGGGTTGATGCCTGCCCGATAGAGGGCTTCGATGCAGCTGCTATGGATAAGGCGCTTGATCTGTAAGCATCGGTTGGATGTAAGCGAGGCAGAACTTGCCATCGTCAAATCCATATTGGCGCGCCATGTGCCTGGTGCCGCAGTGTGGGCTTTCGGGTCACGCGCAACCGGGAAGGCTAAGAAATTTTCCGATCTTGATCTGTGTATCGACACGGGCAAGCCTTTGGGGTTGAATCTTGCTAGTGCTCTGGCGGAAGACTTTGCGGAATCAGATTTGCCGTGGAAAGTGGACCTCGTCGACTGGGCGACGACCAGCGAGGGATTTCGAAAAATTATCGAGCGCGATCGGATCGATCTTTAATCATCGAACTTAGGTGTTTTTTATCTAAGTCTTGATCTTGAAGAAATAGATCACAGTCAGCAGGCTGCCCACCGCAATCACCAGACGCTTGAGCCAGATGGCGGGCAGATATTTGGCAATATGCGCACCGGCAAAGCCACCCAGCGTGGCAGTCACCACCATGAGAATGGTATACGGCCAGTTGATGGCACCTGCCACGATAAAAGTGAGTGCCGAAACGGTGTAGGTGACACCGGATATCCAGTTCTTGAGGGCGTTGAGTTCCTGGACGTTTTCTACGCCTTGAATAGAGAGTGCAGCCAGTGTCAGGATGCCTTGGCCAGCGCCGAAGAAGCCACCGTAAACGGTAACCAGAAACTGGAAGGCAAGTCCGCCCGGGCTATGCGGTTTGTCATCGGTATGCGCGATGCCCATACGTGATTTGAAACGCACCACCAGGCCGCTGATCTGTTTACTGAAAGCAAAGAGGGCGGTTGCTAGCAGCAGGAGCCATGGTACCATTTGCATGAACGCAGCATTAGATACGGCAAGCAGTAGGAGGCCGCCTGCGATACCGCCAATAGCGGCAATGATGGTGAGTGCGATTACCCAAGATCGATGTTTCTGTAGCTCTTTACGATATTCTGTAGCTCTTTACGATAAAACCAGTCACTGGAAAGGCTGGCAAGGCCACAGTGCAAACGTATTGCTGGCATTAGCGGTAGCAGGGGTAATGCCGGCAGCGAGCAGGGCAGGAAATGAGAAGAATGTGCCCCCACCCGGCCAGAGCATTCATGGCACCGGCCATAAAGGCACCGCTGGCTACGAGAAGAAGACCTATCGGATTGGAAAGTATGTCCATGCGTATATTCTAAAAAATGGGGTCGCAAAGCGACCCCGAATGCTCCAGAGGGAGAGCGAGAGTTACTTGCCGAGCTTACGCGGGAAGGCAAACTGTGCGTAAGCTTGTTCCGAAACGTTGAACCACGAGAATTCGAGGTTACGGAACTGACGTCATGGTTCGTAGATCTTCTTGAAATCCGGATTCTTGGCGGCTGTTTCTTCCAGAACCTCGTTGGCGGCCTTGAAGGAGGCTTCCATGATCTCGTTAGAGAACTTGTTCAGCTTGGCGCCCCCCTTTTGTAGACGAGACAGGGCGGTCGGATTTTTGAAGTCATACTCGGCCAGCATACGGGCATTGGTTTCAGCAGCAGCCACTTCTAGAATCTGCTGATAGTTATTTGGCAGCTTATCCCATTCCTTCTTGTTGATCATCACAGAGAACTGGGTTGCTGGCTCCCACCATGCTGGGTAGTAGTAAGGCGCAACCTTGTAAAGACCCAGCTTTTCATCATCGTATGGTCCGATCCATTCTGCGGCATCGATGGTGCCTTTTTCCAGCGAGGCGTAAATGTCACCGGCCGAAATCTGTTGCGGTACGGCTCCCAGCTTCTCAAGAACCTTACCGGCGAAACCGCCGACGCGCATCTTCAGACCCTTGTAATCTGAAACGGATTTGATCTGCTTACGATACCAGTCACCCATCTGGCAACCCGAGTTACCGGCAGCCAGGCTAACGATGTTGTACTAGGCGTAGAAATCAGCCAGCAGCTTCTGGCCGCCGCCGTAGTAGTACCACGCGTTCTGGGCACGAGCCGTCATACCGAAAGGCACTGAGCAATTGAAGGCAAAGGCTTCGTTTTTGCCAAAGAAATAATAAGGTGCGGTATGATAGCTCTCGATTGTGCTGTCTTTTACAGCATCCATAACCTGCAGGGCAGGAACAATCTCACCACCAGCAAACGAATGGATTTCGAAGTTGCCTTCGCTCAACTCCAGAACGCGCTTACAGAAATCCTCACCGCCGCCGTACACCGTATCCAGTGTCTTCGGGAAGCTGGATGCTAAGCGCCATTTGATTTTTGGCGTGGCGGCAATTGCGAGCGCCGACGTGATCAGTGTTGCCGTGCCGGCAGCTGCGCCGATACCGACATTCTTTAGAAAATTACGACGATCCATGGTGTGTCTCCTGAGGTTTTTTTGTTTGAGCCTAATTACTTCTTTCCACCGGGCTCATCGGTTGAGATCTTGAATTGGTTGTTTGAGCTGTCGCTTGTGGCAGCGGGCTGCTGCTCTTCTTCAACGTCGATCACAATTTCAGCCTGGCTGTCATCAAACACTTCCTTCTTCTCGACGGAGACGAGATCCGGGAAAGCAATGATCAAAGCAACCATGATGATCTGGATGACAACGAAGGGAATGGCACCCCAGTAAATCTGGCTAGTGGTAATCGGTTCCATGGATTTGCCCGTGATCTTATCGATGTACTTTTTACCCGGCGCAACGGAGCGCAGGTAGAAGAGGGCAAAACCAAACGGTGGGTGCATGAATGAGGTTTGCATATTCACACCGAGCAGCACGCCAAACCAGATCAGGTCGATACCCACTTTATCGGCGACTGGCCCAACCAGTGGCACCAGAATGGAGGCCAGTTCAAAGAAATCAAGGAAGAAGGCCAGCACGAAGAACATGATGTTCACGGCAATTAAGAAGCCCAGTTCACCACCTGGCAGCGAGGTGAGTAGGTGTTCAACCCAGAGATTGCCATTCACGCCGCGGAAAACCAGGCCAAATACTGTGGCGCCGACCAGAATAAAAAGCACAAAGGAGGATAGCTTGGCCGTCGAATCTACCGCCTGACGTACCAGCCCCCAGTTCAGCCTCCTCTTTGACATGGCGAGCAACATGGCACCAGCTGCACCCATGGCGCCGCCTTCGGTTGGTGTGGCAATGCCGAGGAAGATGGTGCCCAGCACCAGGAAGATTAGGAAGAGCGGGGGAACGAGCACCAGTAGTGAGCGGATGAGCAGCTTACTACCAGTCAGTGAGCGGGCCTCAAGTGGCAGAGCTGGTTCGTCTTGATGGCATTTACTCGGCTAGTCCACGGCTTCAAGCCCGGGGTTCAGCCACCGGATTTGATTTTGGGCATGTGATGGTGCAGTTCGGCAAGGGCAACCTAGTCAGTGGTGGCCCTACGCAGGCAGCATTTAATCTCAAAACTGTAGGCGCTGCAACGGTTAACAATTCGATTATGAGTCTGGGCGGAGATTTCCTCTTGGCGCTTGCGAATGCGGTCAATCCACTGCGCAAGAGTAACGATACCTCCGAATTAACCTGCCTCGTTGCTTATTTGCCGGTGAATAATGGGCTAGTTAAGATCAACCAGAGCGTGGGTATGCGAACGCAGGGTCTGGATCTGACGCTTGATGGTCAGGTGAATCTCGGCACCGAGGCGTTGAATATCAAATTTCAGCCTAAAGAACGATCGGGGCTAACAACGGGCGTGAGCGCGGCAGGCCTGGTGCAGGTAACCGGCACTCTGGCCAATCCTCGTATGGGTATCACCAAGACAGGTGTTGTTAAACAAGCAACTAGCGTTGGCATTGCCATTGTTACTGGTGGTATTTCGCTCGCGGCACAAAATGCGGCAGGCGTCGTCACACGATCGAATCCGTGTGACAATGTCTTGCAACCATGGCACGTTGTTGCCGGTGGGCTTGCGGGCACGCCTTAATTATCCGGAATCACTATGCTTCAAAAGCCACTGACTTTGATTGTCTTGTTAAGCCTTCCCTTGGCTGTTCTGGCTCAGGATCTCGCAGCACCGACTGCAGGGCAGGTAGAAATATCGCGAACCAAAGTGAGTGATATTCCATCCCAGTACCGCGCTGATGCTGCAAAGCCTCGCAAACCCTTTGCCGTACGCTATACCTGCCCGGATGCGGGTCGGGTTTATGTGGTGTTTGATAACGCGCAGCAGACGGCTACCCTGGAAATGGGAAGCACGACCCGTTATCTGAAACAGGGTGTCAGCGGTAGTGGTGCGCGTTACGTCAACTCCGACGAGTCTTACGTGTTCTGGGTGAAAGGTAAGGAAACAACCATTAACGGCCGCGAGACTTGCGTGGCAGATTAAAGGAACGGCGTTCGTTCTTTTCCAGATTCTGTAGGTAGCGGGTAAATTCCAGCCCCAGTTTCTTCTCAAGGTCTACGGCCACTGGCTTTAATCGATCCCACTGTGGGTGAAACTCGGGGTTTTTAAAGGCAAACGCAATCTGATTGTCGCCATCTCGCACCTTTAATGAGAGCACCCGGTCATCGAATACGTGTGCCAGTTGCGCAAGCGGATCCTCAAAGCCGGCTTTGTCTCCGGCCAGGTTCATAACCAGGATGCCGTTGGCTGATAGTGCCCGGTGGGCTTCTGCATAGAAATCTGGGTTGGATAACTCGGGAGCGATGCCTAAACCATCAAAGGCATCGACCATGATGATATCGGTGCGTGCTGTGTGGGTATGGATGTAGGCCTCCGCATCGGCACAGTGAATGCGGAAACGATCATTGTCCGGCGGCACTTTGAATGCGTTGCGGAATGCAATGACATCCGGATCGATTTCAACTACGGTGATGTCTGCACGGGGGAGATGACGGTAGCAGAATTTGGTGAGTGAACCACCGCCCATGCCCAGGAGTAGCAGGGCTTTAGGCCGGGGGTAGAAAGGCAGGAAGGCCATCATCTTGCGGGTATAAGCCAGATCAAGATCGTCAGGCCTGGCGGTCTTCATGCTGCTCTGTACCAGGCTGAGGCTGAAATAAAGCGTCAGTAAGCCGTCGTGTTCGATCAAAAATGGTCGGCCATAGCGGCCTGCGATTAACTCGTCTCGCAGGGTAGTGACATCAGACTCCGGCGGTTCAAGCAGTTTTACTGTGCCCAGTTCTATGTCAAAGGGGCTGGGTAATTCAAAGAGCGCGTCATTCATGCGGACAGTATAATCTGAGCCAACGAGACACTGGGCTGACGGGTATGAAACGAATTTTGATGGCATGAATTTCCGGTTTGTTGATGGGCGTATCCTGCATTTGCGCCGCTGATACCGCCGTTTTGTTACCGGCGCCGCACCCGGTGATGTTTGGTTTGCACGCAGCACTCATAACGGTGATTGAACCGCATCGTTCCACCGGGTTAAAACCGGTTGAGTTAACGTATAGCGGGTATCCAGCGGTAGCGGTGCTGGATTCGCTGCTCGGTACACAGTGGTGTAACAGTGAGGCCTTGATTGGCTTTGAAGCTAAGGACGGATATCTGTCCATGATTCCTGCCGCACAGTTTTTGCGTTACCCGGCCTATCTAGTGTATGCCCGTGCCGATGGCGATGACTTCAGTGTCGAGACGCCACCGCTCAATAATCTTGTGAAGCTAGGGTCGTGGTATCTCGTATGGGATAACGTGCTCCATGCCAGCTTGCAGGCAGACGGCGCCATTTACTGGCCCTATCAGGTTGAGAAAATTGGTCTGGTGAGTGCTCCGAGCAAGGCAAAGCTCTTTCCGCCTATGATGCCTGAGCGTTATCGTGAAGGCGCTGTGCTGACAGAAAAGTACTGCCTGTCTTGCCATCAGGTTAATGGCGTAGGTGGGCGTAAGTTGCCGATTGATTTGGGCCAATGGGCTGCTACCCAATCCTTTGCACGCTTCGTCACCTGGGTGCTGGATCCGTCCGCTCACTGCGATGCCTGCCTTGGCGCCGGAGCGTCCGGCCAGCGAGCGTCAGCTGATGGCACGGCAGATTGCGTGCCATGGGGGCGCTGGGTAAGTAATTCAGTGACCGGCTTTGAGGATGATTACGCCGCCAATAATCATGGCGGCGCCCATCCAGCGTAGTAAGGATGACTGTTCGCCAAAGATAAGGATGCCAAGGGCAAAGGTGCCTGCTGCACCTATGCCGGTCCACACGGCGTAGGCAGCACCAATCGGAATTTCTTTCTGTGCGAGCCATAAGAGCCAGGCGCTCAGCACAATAGAAAGACCGGAAAATCCGAACCAGCCAATTTGTCGTAGTCCTTCATTGGCCTGCGCCATTTTGTAGCCCAGTGGCCAGCCAATTTCACAGATGCCGGCAAGAATGAGGATGGTCCAGGGATTGTTCATTGTGTTTGTGGATTAGTAACCGGATTAGGCACATTTCAATGTACCACTTTTAATTGCTGTGATGAAGGTGTCGTAGTCGGCATTGTTTTGCTCGGCATAGGCCTTCGCAAATGCCACCATGGCATCATCGAGCTGTTCACCTTTGCCGCAGTAACCGGCAATAATGGCCGGGTCACCCGAGCGTGCGTGCGCGTTGACCAGGGCCCAGCCGAAGAGTGACGCATAGTCGGGGAATTCGGCGACACCAATCTCACCCTTGCCGGTGCCAATGGGAATGCCGCCTTTCATATCGCGTAACTGGCGGATATAAAAATCGGCGCCGTGCGTCACGCCATAGCCAAGAAAGAGGTCAGGCGCGCCGCTGCCCATAGACCGACCCATTGTCCCTGCGTTTTGAATTGACTATCCGGGAAGTGAGGCGCAAGGACAGATCGTTGTGCCCGTTTGTTTTGCAGGAAAAGCGGATCTGATTGATCCAGGCCTTCCATGTACAGAATCCAGCAGCCAAGTCCCACGCTTCCGACACCGACGACTTTTCGGGCGTAGTCGACCAACCGGTATTTTTCAAGAATCGCTCTGCGGTCAGATAACAGCGAGCGTGCGTAGCTTCTGAGCCCTTCATCCAGTACGTCGACCAGCGGGTTGCCATACATGGTCTTCTCGAGATGCATGAGAAAGAGCGGCGTATCTATTAACCTTGTTCCAGAACCATGTTGTTCGGTCAGTTTGCTGAGCACGCCCTGATTGGTATTAACACGGGCTTTGGAGATCTGTTTCTTGACGTAAGAACGTGCTGCGTCCGATACGCCACGCATGTGCGCGCGCTCCAAAATGGTGTGCTCGTCGATATAGGTGCGTGCCAGTTCTACATAAGGTGTTTGGGCATATTCCTGCATGTACTGGCGGTATTTGCTGCACATGCGTCGGATCAGGTTTTCACCATGGACCAGATCTTGCCCGAGGGATTCTGCGGCAATTATTGCGCTGGCAGCCAGGCGTTTGAGATCCCAGTCAAAATTTCCCGGTAGGGTTTCATCAAAGTCATTGATGCCAAAGACCAGACGCCGTTCTGTCGTAGAAAAGAAACCGAAATTACTGACATGCATGTCGCCACAGAGCTGTACACGTTTGTCAGGCGAGGGGAGTGGCGCCAGATCCCCGGCCATGATGGCTGCACTGGCGCGGAAAAAGGCAAAGTGGTTGACTGCCATGTGGGCAAGACGGATTGGGACGAGTTCAGGAATACGAGATTCGGCCTGGCGGTTGATAATGCTCACGGCATTAAGTCGCCTGGCTTGAATTACATAGTTGCCGAGGCTGTTACGGGGTGTTTGTTGCCGGATGCCTTTACCGAGTGCCATTCGCTCTTTGGGCGAAAGACGTTCTCGCTGAAAGGATTTGAGTGTTTCGTGAGCCATGTATGAATAGCCCCATTGTGCCGTTTCTGTGAATTTGCTCGGCGTTCATAGGACGTACTCGGCTGGCTGTTGCTATTTGGTAACGTATTTGTTTCTGCGCACAAAAAATTCTTGACAGGGTGTTTTGTGGGTCTATAATTCGTTATATTGCATTGCAGCAAAGCTGCTTTGTAAAAAATAAGAAGACCTGAGACCTTTGATTTTTCTGCTTTGCCCTTTGTTTATCTTTTAAGGAGTTCACCATGACTGCACTGAATAACGAACAAGTCCTGTCGGCTAACAAGGCTGCGATTGATACGCTGCTGTCGGTTGCTAACACTGCCCTGGCCACTGCCGAGAGCCTGGCTGCCCTAAACCTGGGTACGGCCCGCGAAGCCCTGCAAGACGGCGCTAAGAATGTACAGGCTGCTATGGGCGTTAAGACCCCACAAGACGCTGCTGCGCTGAACACCAAGCTGGGTCAGCCAGCTGTTGAGAAGGCTGTTGCTTACTCGCGTAGCGTTTACGAAATCTCGACTGGCGCTGCTAACGAATTCAGCAAGCTGATCCAGGCTCAGTTCGTAGAACTGAACAAGGCTGCTCAGGATCTGGCTGAGAAGACTGCCAAGGCTTCGCCATTTGGTTCGGATGTGGCTCTGGCTGCTGTTAAGCAAGCGGTTAACGCTGCTAACTCGGCTTTTGACAACCTGAACAAGGCTGCCAAGCAAGCTGCTGAATTCACCGAAGCCGGTGTTTCTGCTGCCACTTCAGCTGCTGTTAAGGCTGCTGGCACCAAGGGTAAGAAGTAATCCTTCTGGCTCTAGCCGGGGAGTTGCTTAGGCCTTAGGCTTAAGACCCCCCCCAAAAACCCTGCCCGGGTCTTACGACCTGCGCGAGGTTTGTCTTTTATGGCGATAATGTCGGCATGACACTATTCGATTTTGATGCCCCCATTGATCGCCAGCTTTTCCCATTTGATGATTCGGTAAAGTGGGGCAAGTACGCCGGGCGGGATGTATTGCCGTTGTGGGTGGCCGATATGGATTTTGCGGCGACCCCGGTAGTGCTTCATGCACTGACAGCGAGAGTTGAACATGGCGTGCTGGGTTACCCGCATGTGACCAAGTCTGTTGTCGATGCGGTGCTGTTACACCTGGAGCGTGATCTGGGTTGGGCTGTTAACCCGGATTGGCTAGTCTGGCTCCCCGGTTTGGTGACGGGATTAAACGTTGCCTGCCGCGCTGTCGGTGAAGCGGGGGAGTGGTGTGTTGACTGCAACACCGGTGTATCCACCGTTTACCTCTGCACCGAAGCTGAGTGATCGTACCTTGCAGACCGTGTCGCTTGTACAGCAGTGTGCTGACTGGGTACTGGATCTGGATGCCGTTATTGCTGCCAGTAACGCATCGACTAAGCTCCTGATGCTCTATAACCCGCATAACCCGATTGGCCGGGTCTGGCGCAAGGAGGAATTACTAGCCCTGGCAGCACTGGCTGAAGAACGCGACTGGACAATCTGTTCGGATGGAGCTTGTTTTGAAACGTGGTGTGTCTTACACCACATTGGCGAGTCTTTCACCGGAGATTGCACGCCGGACCATTAGCCTATTTGCCCCATCCAAGACCTATAACATTCCCGGCCTGGGTGCGTCCTTTGCAGTGATCCCAGATGCGGCTTTGCGCCGTCGTTTTGAGCGGGTGATGGCGGGCATTATATGTGCTGGGCTATACCGCCATGGAGGCGGCATATAGGCATGGCGTGCCCTGGCGTGATGCGTTGCTGAGCTATCTTCGCAGTAATCGGGATTGCCTTGTTGCGGCAGTGAATGACATGCCCGGACTGAAGGTGCATACCCCTGAAGCGACCTATCTGGCATGGGTTGATGCCAGTGGTCTGCAATTGCCCGAGGGAATCAGTACAGCACAGTTCTTCGAAGCCGCAGGCGTGGGTTTGTCGCCGGGTCAGGATTTTCAGGATTGGGCTACCGATTATGTGCGTATAAATTTCGGTTGTACGCGTCAGACCCTTGAATTAGCCATCAGCCGCATGGCCAGTGCCTGTGCCAAGCAGTTTGCCTAGTGTGGATGGTTATTGATCAGTAGCTCACGCAGGAAGAGGTGCTTTGCAACCTCACCCTTTAGCATGGCTTTGATTTCATCGTCAGTCTGACGGCCTTTAAGCCCGAGTCGTTCGCCGAGAATTTTGCAGTCCGTGCAGATTGGTGCATCCAGTGGCTGCTGCACGACCAAGATGGGGTAGTGTTCACGCAGCAAATGCATGGGCGTATGCGCATCGCTCCGATACCCATGAATATCGGCGCCCGGTAACAGGAACCGGTATTGTTCGTAAGCGGCATTGAAGTTGTAAGGCACCCAAACCTTCTGGCCTGCCATTTGCCACTGAACGGATTCTTTATAACGCCCCATAGGGCCATCGAAGACACTGAGAAAACCTGTCAGCACGAGATAGGCAGTAAAGACCGCCGGTAGTGTAACCCAACGAAGTAAGCTCGGGATTAGTAAGGAAAGCGTCAGCGCGCAGAGAACGATCACCAGTAGTACGCCCTCGGTGCCCGAGTAGATGCTCTGACCGACATCGTGCTGCAACAACCAGCCGAGGTAGCCGATAGCAGTAATCACCAGGGTACAGATTAGGGTGGTGGCAAATAAAAGCCAGCGGCTTAATCGGTGCCAGACCAATGCAATGAGAATGGCCAGGGCCGGCATGGCTTCGAGCAGATAACGGCTGGAGCGCTGGCTGGGGAAGCAGAAGACGACAAAGAGAATGAGTACCCACCACCAGAGATACTTTTCCTCGTTGCTCAGGTCGTTACGACGTAACAGGCGCCAAAGCGCGAGACCGATCGTGCCAAACACAATCAGTGCTAGTAGTCCGGCGTTGAGGCCGTAGCCGGGAACCAGTGTCCAGATGCTGCCGTCACCCCAGAACATTTTAGATAGATAGCTGGGGCCATGCGGGTCGAATTTGCCGGCGTTTTCGCCAATCACAAACTCATTCCATACCGCCTTAGGATCCGGATCAAAAACAAACCACAAGGCAAAGATGCCCAGGGAAAGCAGGGAGATTAGTATGAGTTTGTAGAGATCACGCTTGAAAAACTCACCTAAACGATAGTGGCGATAACGCAGGTACCAGAAGGCGAGACACACGCCCACAGGCAACAACAAGGCAAAGGATTTGTAGAGCAAGCCAATGCCTATAGCAATACCGATGCTAAGCGGCACTTTCCAGGATGATTCAAAGCTGCGTTTGCCCCCGAAGAGCAAGATGAAGAAGGGCATGAAAAGCCAGAACACCTCACCTGCGTTAGTGAGGAATGGGCGGCCAAAACGATAGGTGCTAAAAAAGCCGAGCCAGGTGATGGCTGCAATGAGCCCGGTAGTGATGTGCCTGACTGAGATCTTCCAGCCGAGTAACCCTACGAGTAAACCTGTTGCCAGGGTGTACAACACATTAGGGTAGCGTAGCTGCCAGAGCGTCCAGTCCTGTCCCCAGTGCGTGCTGAGTAAACCCTGCCAGAACAGCATGGGGGGTTTGGTGTTGCGCATATTGTCCAGGGTGGACTGTAGGGGTAGCCAGTGACCACTCTCAGCTGTTAGCCGTGCGATATGGGCGTAGGGAAATTCATCGCCGTTTTTGGGAATCTGTAGGCTGTCTAATCCAAAGAAATAGGTACCTAACGCCAGCAAAATAACGGCAATGCCCCAGATAATGCTGGCGGGTGTGGAAGTTTGATGATGCGATGCGAGCGGTAGCCGGCTTTGGCGCGGGCGGGCTGTTGTGGCTTTGCGGTTCATTCGTTCAACGAGGACCGCCGGTTGGCGCGATTCATCTTGAGTCGCCCAAAAGTCCAGAAATCATTGGCGACAAAATTAAACAGACTGGCAATCACCACAGCAATCAGATTGGCCATCATGTAATGCAGGAAGAGTGCGAACAGGTTGGTAAGGCCGAACTGAACCGCAATACCCACCCAGCAAGCCAGTGCATATTGGCCAAACTGAACAACAACCGGAACGGTGCGGTGCTGTTTACGATCTTGCCAGGTCCAGCGACGGTTCCAGAAGAAGTTGCTGATGGTTGTAATAAATATGGCCAGAGCTAGAGATAGATTCAGGCGTAGTGTTTGCTGGGTAATTTCGGTAAAGAGATATTCCTGACCGACATAGAGCACCGCCAGATTAACGACGACTCCTGAGGCACCGACAATGCCGAATTTAATAAAGCGCGGACGAAACAGGGCGCCAATGAGTGGCAGTGCCTGCAGGGTCTGGATCATTGCACGCATATCGGGCGATTAGCGTGATTCAAGGGTAAAAGCAACAGGTTGCGCGGTAGGAGGAAGACCCAGCAGTTCGTGGGCTTTGGCCAGCACTTGATCCGGCGTAATCTGTTTGAGGCACTGATTGTCGCCGTCACAAGGCGACATGCGGTGGTTATATGCGGTCAGGCAAGGCGAACAGGCCAGTGGCTGGTGAAAAAAGTACGCGTTCTTGGCCCACGATTGATAAAGACGCGGTGTTTCAGGCCCGAAAAGAATAATCGTGGGGATAGGCGTCATGGCGGCAAACTGACCCGGACCGCCATCATTGGTGATGAGTAGCGCGGCGCGGTGGAACAGCGCCAGTAGATGGCGCACAGAGCGTGTGTAACCGGTGAGGTCGATACACATCAGGTGGCGGGTGTGATTAAGCACGGCCTGACCAAAGGCTTTATCGCCTTTGAGACCAATGACGCCAACAGCATAACCTTGCTGTAGAAAGTGATCGGCGACCCGGTAATAGTTTTCCAAGGGCCAGGCACGAATGGGTAGAATACCGCCGCTTGGATAAATAAGGACCAGGGGCTTACTGGCAATGGTCGGAAAGTCGGCTTCCAGCTTGCTGGCTTCTGCAGCCACTTCGCCGTCGTTAAAGGTCAGCGTTGGTGGCTTGATCGCCTCATCCGTCGGTACGGTTTTGCCGGCGGGATACGATGTCGCCTCAATCGCATCGACCATGGTGAGTAGCTGATAGCTCAGGTGGCGATAGGGGTTATACATCACCGGGTTGGTGAGGTAACCGCCACGGTACAGGCCTTCCTGGGTATGAGGTTCAAAGCCGACCAGCACCGGTGCGCCACTCATGTAGGCGATGAGGCTGCTGACACGGGCAAACAATTCACAGTCAATAACAACATCAAAACGCAGGGTGCGCATTTTTTGCAGCGCTTCCCACATATCCGAAGCAAAATCCTTCAGATTGCTGTCATTCAGGGTGATTACGTTCTGTTTAGGAACAACATTCAGCAGATCCAGCACTTCGCGGTTTTTGGCGAAAAGCATCACGTGGAGTTCGGCGCCGAGGTAGCGCGCCTTGATGCGCTGGAACATCGGTTCGGCCAGAACCAGGCTGCCCATTTCCGAGAGCAGGATGACGAGAATGCGTTTGGGTTCAGCAGCCGGCTTGCGGCGTAAGCCCAGTTTACGGATGCACCAATCCCAGGCTGTAAAGAGTGCGCACAGGGGCACACCTGCATATTTATCGACAGCGCGTTGGAATCGTATATCCATGTATATGAGTTATTCAGCCAGCAAAGACTTAATGATACCCGCCCTTGAGATAAAATGCCCCTATGATCGTCTGTTTCATCCTGCAAAACCAGGGATGCCATGCTTAAGCGCTGGTTTCCGACCATAGTATTTGCTATAGGCCTTCTGGCAGCCATTATTACGGCAACGCTCCCTGAGCGCCCGCAGTTTGCTGAACCTGAAAAATCGGTAGCCGCTGTTGCCGCAAAGCAGGCAGCTGCTTTGCCTGCCCGATTTGCCTGGTCTGATTTACCGCGGCCAACGCCTTCCGCCCATGCCGCAACACTGGCCGAGGTATTACCGGGAACACGCTTACCGGTTTTTAAAGCCGAACAGGATACTGCCCCCGTGCATCTGGTGGCTGCCTGGTTTGGTGGCAGTCGTGAAGGCGCAGCTGATGTATCGCTCTATCAATCGGATTGGTATGCCAATGCCTCCTGGCTGCCTGCTCGGGAAATCATGACTCGTCAGCAAGCTGGGGATGAGCTGGGTCGCAATATACGAAAGCTGGGTAATCCGCTTTTTGTAACAGAGGCCGGGCGTCTGCATCTATTTTTTGTCTCAGTGTCATACGGCGGTTGGGCCAGTAGTGCCATTAATCGTAGTACCTCGACCGATGGGGGTAAAAGCTGGACCCCGGCGCAACGCATTGTTACAAGCCCTTTCTTTAATTTGAGCACGCTCGTACGTAACCCCGGTGTATGGCTCTCGGACGGTAGTCTGGGTTTGCCGGTGTATCACGAATTTATCAATAAGCATGGCGAGTGGTTGCGACTGGACCCTGAGGGACGGGTTCTGGCCAAAGAACGGATGCCGATGCCACGTGCAACCTTACAACCAGCCGTAGTGGCACTTGATGGGCAGCATGCCGTTTCAGCACTACGCGATGCTGGTCCGGGTGATAACCAGGTGCAATGGGCAGAGACACGTGATGCCGGTCGGTCTTGGCAAGCCTGGTCTGCCCGTGCAATACCCAACCCGAATTCTGCGGTGGCCATGATCGGTTTGAGAGATGGCAACCTGCTCATGGCCTGCAACCCGATCGGTGGGAATCGTAATCAGCTGTCCTTATTGCGCTCTGGCGATCAGGGGAGTACCTGGACGCTGGTGCGCCTTATTGAGCAAAGCGCCGATGACCGGGATGAATTTTCTTATCCAGCGCTGATTCAGGATCGGTCAGGGGAAATTCATCTGTTGTATACCCACCTGCGTCGCGGCATTCGTCATGCCCGCTTTACCGAAGCCTGGTTAAATAATCCCGGTTCGCCCAATCTGCCGGCGGTATCACCATGACGCCCGATAACCTGTTTTTACACACAGCCCGCTTACCTTACGTGCGCACGAGAATCTATGTCGTTGCGCTCGCTGCGGTGATGGTTGTTCCCTGGGGTGATCTGATTCTGTGGCGCTATGTCTACGGCTTTATCAATGATCTGAGTCCTACCACCTGGGTCGTGTTCTTTACCTGGCTGGGCTTTCCCGAGGCGTTTCACTTCTGGGTCAAGGAAGAGCTCCCGCTCAAGCGTCGGCTGATCCTCTGGCTATCCATGGTGGCTTTTTATGTCTTTGCGCTAGGTTCGGGTGTGTTTGATCCCTATGCGTATGGCTATCAGCCCTGGGTGATTCTGGCTGGTATGTCTGCCTGGATTGTCTGGCGCAGCCGTTCAGCGCCTTGCCTGACTGTGTTGCTGGGTATGGATCTGGCTATATTTGCGCTGCACGGTCTGGCTTCAGATAACCTCTGGGACTATCTATTTGATCCTGTTCTGATGATTGTTCTTGGTATTAGTCTGATCCGTCCTTTGATGTCTCGTCGTAAAATTCGCACTCAATCCTAACGTTAGGTTGCTTCATGTTTGATCTCGTTAATAAACACCGTAAATTTGTCCAGATATTGCTGGCGCTGATTACTTTGCTGTTTGCATTTTGGGGCATCGATTCCTACTTCAAGGATGCTGCTTCGACCGATGAAGTGGCGCGCGTGGGTAGCAGCAAAATCACCTTGCAACAACTTGATGTGGCGATGCGTGAACGGGCCGATCAGATTCGCAGCCGTCAGGGCGGTGCCGTTGATGCCAAACTGTTCGAGTCGCCACAGTTTCGTCAGAGCGTTTTGAACGAACTGGTTGAACAGCGCTTGCTTCTGGTTGAATCCGAGCGACTGGGCCTAGTGGCAAATGATGTGATTCTGCGTGAATTGATCGTACAGATTCCGGCATTCCAGGAAAACGGCAAGTTTTCGCCAACCAAATATGAGCAGGTCTTGCGTGCCCAGGGGATGAACCCGACGACCTTTGAACAGAATTTGCGTCGTGACCTGACGCAGCAGATGCTGATCAACGGCGTTGCTGCAACCACCCAGATATCAAAGACACAGCTCAATCAGATTATTACGGCAGAAACTCAGGAGCGCGATGTGTCGGTTGCCATGGTGTCGGCAAGCGATTACCTCAAGTCAGTCAGTATGAGCGATGAGGCTGTCCGTCAGTTCTATGAATCGAACCCGAAGCAGTTCCAGACACCAGAGCAGGTTAAGGTGGCTTATGTGGTGCTGAGTGATCCGAAGATTGTCGCCAAGGAATCCGAAAACTTCAGCAATATGGTTTACGAACAATCCGATAGTTATAAAGACGTCGCAAAGGCACTCAACCTGAAGGTAGAGGAGAGTGGCTGGATCAGTGCTAATGGGCAGGGTGCACAAGGCGTGCTGGCCAATCCCAAAGTACTGCAAACGATCTTTGATCCGGCCAGTCTGAAAGACAAGCGTAATAGCGCGGCGATTGAAGTTGCCCCAAATGTATTACTGTCTGTGCGTGTGACCACCTATGAACCAGTCGGTCTTCGCGCCTTTGACTCGGTGTCTTCGGATATCAGAAGCTACCTCACGCGTAAGGCTGCTGTTGAAAAGGCAACTGCTGAGGGCGAAGCCAAGCTGGCCGAACTCAAGTCCGGTAAATCCCCTGCAGATCTGAAGTGGTCTGCAACCAAAGTGGTCAGTCGTCTGCAGCCTGGTGGGCTTCCAGCTGACGCTGTTCGGGTTGTAGGTGGTGCAGATGTTGCTACGTTACCAGCCTTTGCCGGCGGTCAGTCTGGCGGTGAAGGGTATGCTTTATACAAGATCACCGCCGTTAAAAATGGCGCCGCACTGAATGACGAGAAGCGTGCGCAGATCGCTATGACCTATCAGCGCTTTGTACAGCAGGCGGATTTGGTGAGCCTGATGGTGGCTTTGCGTGACCGTCATCCGGTGAAGATTGCGAAGCGCCCGGAAGTAGACAAGCAGTAATCGCTGCGCCGAGCGTAATAAAAAAGCCAAGGATCAAACCTTGGCTTTTTTTACGGCAAAGTCTTGAAGATCAGACTTCTTCGTGACCCAGTGCCGTAATATTGAAGCCGGAATCAACGTAAGTAATTTCACCGGTCATACCGCTGGCCAGATCAGACAGCAGGAATGCAGCCACATTGCCCACTTCATCGGTGGTCACGTTGCGGCGGAGCGGGGCAACCTTGGCGTTGTGCGCCAGCAGCTTGCCGAAGTTGCCGATGCCGGATGCGGCCAGCGTTTTGATTGGGCCTGCAGATACGGCGTTGACGCGAATGCCTTGTGGGCCCATGGCAACGGCCATATAACGGGTTGCGGCTTCCAGGCTGGCCTTGGCCATGCCCATGACGTTGTAGTTAGGCATAACGCGCTCGGCACCCAGGTACGAAAGTGCCAGCAGCGCTGGATTGTTGCCCTTCAGGAGCATCGGACGCGCTGCCTTGGCCAGTGCAGCGTAGCTATAGGCCGAGATGTCGTGCGCAATGCTCGAGGCTTCACGGGTAATGGCATCGAGGAAGTCACCTTCAAGCGCTTCGGCAGGGGCATAAGCGATTGAATGCACCAGACCATCCAGACCGTCCCACTCTTTGCACAACAGGACAAACAGTTGATCGATTTCCTGATCGTTGCTGACATCACAGGGAAATACCAGCTTGCTGTCGAATTCTTCGGCAAACTTGCTCATACGATCAATAAATCGTTCGTTCTGGTACGTGAAAGCAAGCGTGGCGCCTTCACGATGACAGACCTTGGCGATGCCATAAGCAATGGAATGTTTGGATAGCAGACCGGTAATCAGAATGCGCTTGCCAGCAAGAAAACCCATGTTGACTCCTTGAACGCCGCTATGCGGCATGTGGGGATAAATAATAAGCTTCTAATTATACTTCGAAGAAGGGCTAGATAAGTTAGACTTATACATATGGTTTTTTTGTCATTTTCTAAGTGTTGCAGACGTTTTGGCCTGTTTTTGGGCGCAGCACTGCTGTTAACAGCCTGTGGCAGCGAATGGAATGACCCCTATCCGGCATCGGACCGAAGCGTAAATCGCCTCTACAGCGCATTTGCCGAGCGACCGAAGCACCTGGATCCTGCAGTGTCGTATACCGACAACGAAATTGCATTTGTTGCCCAGATTTACGAGCCACCCCTGCAATACCAGTATTTGCAGCGCCCCTACACCCTGATGCCGACAACTCTGGTGGCAATGCCTCAGGTCAGTTACTTCGACAAGGCGGGCAGGAGCCTGCCAGAATCAGCCAACGGGGATCTGGTGGATCGTACGGTCTACCGCCTTAAGTTAAAGCCAGGCATTCAATATCAACCGCATCCGGCCTTTAGTCGTGATGCTGCGGGTGATCGCCGTTATATGGCGATGGATGCCGCACAGGTGCAATTAATGCAATCGGCCAGTGGCCCTATGGCTTTACCTGAGCCGGGTACTCAAACCCTCAAGGCGCAGGATTACGTTTACCAGATCAAACGCCTGGCTAATCCGTCTGTGCATTCACCGATTTTTGGCACGATGGCCGAACATATTGTGGGCCTGAAAGAACTTTCGGGCAGCATTAAGCAGGCGGCACAAGCGCAACCGGGTACCTGGATCGATCTGGATAACCTGGCATTACCCGGCGCCGTGGCGTTGGATGATCAGACTCTGGAAATAACGCTGTCAGGTAAGTATCCCCAGTTCATCTATTGGCTGGCGATGAATTTCTTTGCGCCGGTGCCGCGTGAAGTGGATCAGTTTTATGGTCAACCGGCGCTCCGCAAAGGAAATGTCAGCATCGACAACTGGCCCGTGGGTACGGGTCCTTTCATGATGGTGCATAACAATCCGAATGCACGGATCGTGCTAGATCGGAATCCCAACTTTCATGAAGAGCGTTACCCGTGTAAGGGTGAGCCGGCTGATGTTGCGGCCGGCCTGCTGAAGGATTGCGATGCCCGGTTGCCGCTGCTGGATGGTGTTGTATTTAGCCGAGAGAAAGAAAGCCTGCCCTACTGGAATAAGTTCCTTCAAGGCTACTATGATCTATCGGGTATTTCTTCCGACAGCTTTGACCAGGCGGTTCGCGTCAATATCAATGGGGATGCCAATGTGTCGCCATCGATGGCGGCCCAGGGGACTCAACTACAAACCTCGGTACGCACCTCGATCTACTATCTGGGATTCAATCTGGCGGATTCAGTTGTAGGGGGTAAATCACCTGCCGAACAACAGCGCGCCAAGCTGCTGCGCCAGGCCCTGTCGATTGCACTGGATCAGGAAGAATTTATCTCGATCTTTCTGAATGGCCGCGGGCAGGCTGCCATGGGGCCGATTCCTCCGGGCATCTTCGGCTATCAGTCGGGTGAGGCTGGTATTAATCCGGTGGTGTATACGTGGAAGGATGGTGCAGCGCATCGACGCAGCCTGGATGAGGCACGTGCCTTACTAGCAAAAGCAGGCTGGCCAGATGGCCGCGATGCGGTTTCCGGGCAACCACTGGTTTTGAATCTGGATACCACCTCGGGGGGCATGGGCGATAAGTCGACGATGGACTGGATGTCGCGACAGCTCAACCAGATTGGGGTGCAACTGGTGGTGCGCAGTACAGACTTCAACCGCTTTCAGGAAAAGCTACGCAAGGGCAGTGCGCAGCTTTTCTTTATGGGTTGGAATGCTGATTATCCTGATCCTGAGAACTTCTTCTTCCTGCTTTATGGCCCTGAAGGCAAAGTGGCACATGGTGGTGAGAACTCTGCCAATTACCAGAATCCGGAATTCGATCGATTATTCCGGCAAATGAAAAATCTGCCGAATGGTCCGGAGCGCCAGACGGTCATTAATGCCATGCTGAAGCTCGTGCGTGACGATGCACCGTGGGTCTACTGGTTTTATCCGAAATCCTATGTGCTGAAGCAGGGGTGGTTGCATAACCTCAAACCGAATAATGTAGCCAACAATACCGTGAAGTATCAGCGTATCGATGGGGCGAGTCGTGCACAGTTACGTGCCGAATGGAATCATCCCTTGCTCTGGCCATTTGTGATTATTCTGGGTGGATTGGTTCTGCTGCTGTGGCCTTCAATGAAGGCCTATCGCGCCCGTTCAGGGCTTGATGCATTTGGCAAGGCCGTGAGGAAGCGCTGATGTTTGCCTATATCCTGCGCCGCTGCTTTTATGCCATCCCGATTCTGATCGGTGTGAATCTGATTACGTTTGCGCTTTTCTTCATGGTCAACAGCCCTGATGATATGGCCCGTATGCAGTTGGGCGTAAAGCGAGTGACGCCAGAAGCCATACAGCAATGGAAGGCAGAAAGAGGCTACGACAAACCGCTGTTTCTGAACGAATCCGCTGCCAGTTTGAATCAGCTAACCGACACGGTTTTTTATACGAAATCGTTGACCCTGTTTGCAGGTGAGTTTGGTCGCAGTGAAGACGGCCGTGAGATCGGACGCGAAATACGTGAACGGATGGGGCCATCACTGGCAATCGCTTTACCCACCTTTGTTATTGGCCTGGGGCTTACCGTGAGTCTGGCATTGTTTCTGGTGCTGTTCCGCGGCACCTGGCTGGACCGAACCGGTGTGGTGCTCTGCGTCGGCCTGATGTCGATTTCTTCACTCTTCTTTATTATCGGTGGACAGTTTCTCTTTGCGCGTGTTCTTCAGCTCGTACCCATCTCCGGCTATGCCAGCAACCCGCTGGTGGCCTGGCACTTTCTGATTCTGCCGGTTGCTGTTGCAGTGATTGCGGGCGTGGGTGGTTCAACGCGATGGTATCGCACCCTGTTCCTCGAAGAAATCAGTAAGGACTATGTGCGTACTGCCCGCGCCAAAGGTTTGTCGGATGCCGTCGTGTTATTCGGACATGTGTTGCGTAATGGTCTTATTCCGATTCTGACCGGGGTAGTTGTGGTGATTCCGTCGTTGTTTATGGGTTCGCTACTCATTGAGTCATTTTTTTGTATTCCGGGCTTGGGTAGTTACACCATTGACGCTATTGCTGCGCAGGATTTTGCCGTTGTGCGCGCCATGGTTTTTCTGGGTTCTGTTCTGTACCTCCTTGGTCTGATTCTCACGGACCTCTCTTACACGCTGGTTGATCCGCGAATCCGGTTGAAATAGGCCTATGACGATCAGCAGCCTTTTGAATAACTTGAGCCAGAGCCTGTGGGTCTGGTTGGTGACCGATGTATTGTTGTGGTCGCTCTTTGTACTGTTGATTCTCTCGGTAGTGGTGATTCTCCGATCGCCATTGCAACGGGCGGTCTGGCAAAAGGTTTTCCATCAGCGACTGGCAGTGGTCTCTGCTGTATTGCTCGCTGTGGCAGCCTCTTTTGCCTTGCTCGATTCCATTCATCTACGTGAACCGCTTCCGCGTGCAACACAGGATATGCCGGTCCGTTACAGCGTGGAAGTGAATTCGGTGCTGGATCTGTTGCTGGTAGATCTGCGTAAAGATCATGAGAAAACCTATTCGGCGCCACTGGCGGTCACGCTGGCTGCGCTAGAGCCCGTGACGGTTAGTTTGCCGGACGGCACGATTGAAGTGCGTCGGGAGGCGCCACGTCTTAAGGTAGCGGGGGCGGCTTTTCCACCGGGCCCAGTCGACGAAACAACTTACTGGCTAGACGTGGTTCAACGCGCTGATTTGGGTGCGGTAGGCGGAGCGTTGTTTTTTGGCGTGCTTGGGTTCATTTTTATGTTGCTCAGACGCATATCGAGCAAGAATGAACAGACCAACCGTATCGCCTGGCGCTGGGTGGCATATACCCTGGCGAGTCTTTGTGTATTAGGTGGCATCTTTATCGGATTAAGTTCGAACTTTCACGTGTTCGGTACTGATAAGGTGGGGCAGGATGTGCTCTATCAGGTGCTTAAAAGTCTTCGAACTGCGCTGGTGATTGGTTTGGTACCAACGCTGGTGACGTTGCCATTGGGTATCGCATTGGGTCTGTCGGCCGGATATTTCCGGGGTAAGGTCGATGACGTGATCCAGTATGTTTACACCACAGTGAGCGCTATTCCTGGCGTTCTGCTCATCGCGGCTGCTGTGCTGAGTATTCAGGTGATGATTGATAACCATCCGGAGTGGTTTGCGACAGCGGTGGAGCGGGGCGATATCCGGTTGCTCGCACTCTGCATCATTCTGGGAATGACCAGTTGGACAGGCATTGCGCGACTGCTCCGTGGAGAAGCATTGAAGATGCGCGAGTTCGAATACGTTCAGGCAGCACGAGCTTTTGGCGTGAGTGCCGGTCAGATTCTGCTGCGTCATGTGTTACCCAACGTATTCCCGATTATTCTGATTACCCTGGTGATGGAATTTTCTTCTCTGGTGCTGGCTGAGGCTGTGTTGTCGTACATCGGTATTGGTGTTGACCCAACCATGTTCAGCTTTGGTTTGATGATTAACAACGCACGTATGGAATTGTCACGAGACCCTGTGGTTTGGTGGTCGCTGACGGCCGCATTCCTGTTTATGGTGATTCTGGTGCTGGCAGCGAACCTGTTGGCCGATGCGGTGCGCGATGCGTTAGATCCCCGTTCCGAGGGGCAGTCATGATTAAGCCATTACTTCAGGTACGCAATTTATCGCTGGGTTTTACGCGTAAAACCGATGATGGATCGGACATCCTGACGATTGATGCGCTCAGTGACATCAGCTTCCAGTTACATGCCGGAGAAACGCTAGCGCTATTGGGTGAGTCCGGATGCGGTAAGTCGTTAACAGCGCTGGCGCTCATGCGCCTGTTACCGACGCAAGCCCGTTTCCAAACCGGTCACGTATTGCTGGGAAGTGATCAACAGGGTGGCCGCACAGAAGATCTGTTACGGGTTTCGGAAGATCGTATGCGGCAGGTGCGTGGTCGTCGCATGGCCATGATCTTTCAGGAGCCAGCAACAAGCCTTAATCCGGTGATGCGGATTGGTGAGCAGATCAAAGAGGTGCTGAAATTACATCGCGCCATGGCTGGCAGCGATGCCGACGAGGAAGTGCTGGCATTGCTGGCTCAGGTGGGTTTGCCTGATCCGCAACGTGCAGCAAGCGCCTATCCCTTCGAGTTATCAGGCGGCATGAAACAGCGCGCCATGATTGCGATTGCCCTCGCAGGCGACCCGGACATCCTCCTGGCTGACGAACCTACCACAGCGCTTGACGTGACCTTACAGGCGCAGATTCTGGATCTCATCGCAGTATTACAACGGGAACGTCAGATGGGGGTATTACTGATTACCCATGATCTGGCGGTTGTGTCTGCACGTGCTGACCGGGTTGCTGTGATGTATGCCGGGCAGATTGTAGAAAGCGGCCCGGTTGCCCAGGTGTTGCAGCACTCCACACATCCCTATACCCGTGCATTGCTTGCTGCTTTGCCGGAAAAGGCGGTGCCTGGCCAAGCGTTAGCCCAGTTGTCAGGTCGTGTACCCCCGTTAGGTAGTTGGCCCATGGCCTGTCGATTTGCACCACGTTGCGCAATCCGGGAACCGCATTGTGTAGAAGAGTCGCCGCCCTGGGTATTGCTGCCCGGAGCAGATTCACTTGAGCTACAGCATCATGGTCGGTGCTGGCGCGTTGGTGATGAAACAATATCAGATGATCAACCATTAGCACTTTTGGCTGAGCCGATACATCCTATTGAAGCGTCACCTGTGCTGACTGTATCGAACCTGCGTGTTCGTTATCAGCCTTCAAGCCAGGGGATGTTGCACCGACTGTCCCGTGTTTTATCGCGTAAACCAGTGAAACCGGTTAGACCGGTGGTAGATGGTGTTAGTTTTAATCTCAAACCAGGCGAAACACTGGCAATTGTGGGTGAATCGGGTTGCGGTAAAACCACGACCGCACGTGCGATTCTGCGTTTAATCGATAGTGAGTCAGGCGACATTATTCTCAATGGAAATGCGATCGTTGGTGCCGGTATTAAACCGGTAAATGGTTGGCGACGTGATGTGCAAATGGTATTTCAGGATCCTTTTGCATCACTGGACCCGCGTCAGCGCATTCGGCAAGTCCTGTCCGAAGGCCCTGTGGCCTTGGGGTTGCCTGCCTCTGAATATAACAACGATTCTCTGGTCAGGTTGCTTGATCGGGTAGGTTTGCCGCCAGAGGCTCTGGATCGGTTTCCCCATGAGTTTTCTGGCGGTCAACGCCAGCGTGTCGCTATTGCCCGTGCGCTTGCTGTATCACCGAAAGTGCTAATTTGTGATGAACCCACTTCGGCATTGGATGTCTCTGTGCAAGCGCAGATTCTTAATCTGTTGCAAAAGCTACAGGCCGAGACGGGGGTCGCGTACCTCTTTATTACCCATAACTTTGGCGTGGTCCGTTACCTGGCCGATCGTGTCCTTGTGATGCAGGCGGGGCAGGTTGTTGAAACAGGTGATACCGAACAGCTGTTGTCTCGGCCTCAGCACGCCTACACCCGGGCGCTACTCAACTCGGTGCCTATGCTGGGCTAATGCAGTCAGGACTTACTTAGCGCTTTTTTTTGCTGCCCGATTTGTCGCTGCTGGCAGCGAATTTGGGAGGGCTCTTGCCGCTGGATTTAGCGGTGGCCTGTTTGCTATCGGTAGAAGGCTTAGCGGCCGATTTCGCAGTGGATGATTTGCCTGAGGCATTATCCGGTTTGCCGGCCTTGTCGGACTTTGCTGCTTTATCAGTTTTTCCGGGCTTATCTGATTTGTTGTCAGCGTTGCTTGCTTTGGCTGATTTGTCGTTTTTTCCCGAAGATTTGGTCGCTGGTTTATCCGGAGTTTCCGCAACATTAACGGGTGGGTTGTCGTTCAGTTCCGTAAGCGGGGCTGTAGGCGCTGTTTCGCTTGCGTTTTCTTTCAGTAACAGCAGGGGTTGGCCCGGCTTACTGAGCGATTTCATTGAGATCCCATTGGCTTCTTGTAATTGCGTCAGGGACATGTTGAATTTGCCAGCAATGCGATCAGGTTTCTCACCCGGCTGAGCAGTATAGCTACCCCAACGCGATAGTGGCTTTTCTGATTCCTGGTACGCATTCAGATTTGATTTGAATTGTGGAACACGGTCTTTGGGCACATTGATCGTGTCCACCTTCATTACGGGGCGGGAATGCTCGGGATTGAGTGCCTTCACTTCGTCGACACTGATGTTTGCCAGTTTGGCCACGGTATCCAGATCAATGTGCTTGCCGTAAAGCGCCACCGACTCGAAATACGGACGATTGGGTATAACGGGCAGGTTCATCTGGGCAACCAGCTGTGGGTCGCGCAGAATGTTTTTAATCGCCTGTAAGCGGGGCACGTAGTTCTTGGTTTCTGCCGGCATACGCAGGTCATCATAACCCGTTGGTAGACCATGTGCCTGGTTTTTGGCAACCGCACGGCCTACCGACACTTCACCCCAGTTATAGGAGGCCAGTGCCAGATGCCAGTCACCCATCAGGCTGTACAGGTATGAAAGATAGTCGAGCGCGGCACCGGTCGATGAGACGACGTCTCGACGATTGTCTTCCCACCAGGATTGGCTCAGACCATAACTACGACCCGTAGAGGGTATGAACTGCCAGAGGCCGGCAGCACGAGCCGGTGACACAGCTTTCGGGTTGTAGCTGCTCTCAACCATGGGGAGTAGGGCGAGCTCACTGGGCATACCACGACGCTCAAGTTCTTCGAGAACGAAGTAGGCATAGCGACGGCCGTTTTCCAGTTGGCGCTTCATCGCCCCCGGGTTCTTTATGTAGTAATTCTGGTATTTCTGAACGAGCTCGTTGTCGAGATCTGGCATGGCAAACCCGTCTCGCAGTCGTACCAGCAGGTCAGGGGCTTCGCGGCCAGGGCGGGTATTTACGGCACGTGTCCAGCCGATGGGCGATTTGTCTGGCGCAACGACCCCTGTGGACTGATCGGCTGCTTGCGTCGTCATGGGAATGACGATGCCTCCGAGTAGTGCAACAGTGATAATGGCGCGCAGCAGCACGGGGAATTTGAGTAGTGTCTTGTCCATAAGGAATACGAGAGCCACTCTATGACTATTAGAACCGGCATGATAGCACAAAGCGGCTTAAACCCGCGCTGGACTTGTGGTTAAGTGTTGGTGGGTCAGTACGATTCTGGGCTCTGGAAAACAAAAAACCGCCGGAAGGCGGTTTGTTTTGGAGACGTTTCTAGAGGCTACATTTTCGATTTGGCGCGGAAGACGGGGCTCGAACCCGCGACCCCCGGCGTGACAGGCCGGTACTCTAACCAACTGAGCTACTTCCGCGCAAATCTTTGGTGTCCCCACGGGGATTCGAACCCCGGTTATCGCCGTGAAAGGGCGGTGTCCTAGGCCTCTAGACGATGGGGACGTCGATACAACTAACGTCTCGTTCTTGCTGTACTTCGACTGGTGGAGGTATGCGGGATCGAACCGCAGACCTCTTACATGCCATGCAAGCGCTCTCCCAGCTGAGCTATACCCCCCGAAATCGTGGTACAGCAGGAACAGGGCGAAACTATACCTACAAATCGGCCGGATTGCAAAGCTTTTTCGAAGTTATCTCGCTAAAGTTTGCAACCCACTGATTTAGTTACCACATGCCAGCAAGGTATCGATGCGGCGCAGCACTTCTTCCCGTGGGAAGAGGACAATCAATGCGTCAACCGATGGTGTTTGTATCTGACCAACCAGAGCCAGACGCACCGGCAAGGCTAATGCGGGCATCTTTGCTCCGGCATCAGCAAGCGTTGCTTTCAAAGCCGCAGCAATGCTTGGCACATCCCAGGTCACGTCAGTTAAGGCCGTGCGAAACGCAGCAAGAATTGGCCGCGTTGCCTCTGTGAGATGTTGTGCCTTCAGTTCAGCCGTTGGGGATGGATGTCCTTGTAGCTGCTCAACTGCATCAGTGAGCTCAACCAGCGTCTGGACGCGGTCTTTATATAGCGCCACAATGCTTTCAATCGAAGGGGTGCCTGTGTCTTTTGCCTGTCGAAGGGCTAGCCTACGGCGCACATTCGAAGCAAGGCGATCATTGTCAGCCTGCTTGATGTAGTGGGCGTTCAGCCAGTTCAGCTTTTGCGTATTGAACTGCGCAGCCGATGGTGTGATGTGGTTCAGGTCGAACCACTCAACAAACTGTTCCCGGCTGAAGACTTCATCATCCCCATGGGACCAGCCTAGTCGAGCCAGGTAGTTAATCACGGCCTCGGGCAAATAGCCTTCATCGTCGTACTGCATGACGGATACGGCACCATGGCGCTTTGAAAGCTTCTGACCGTCGCCCCCCAGAATCATCGAGAGGTGGGCGTACTGAGGCACAGGTGCACCCAGCGCCTTAAGGATATTGATCTGACGGGGTGTGTTGTTGACGTGGTCATCGCCACGAATCACCTGGGAAATACCCATATCCCAGTCATCTACGACGACACAGAAGTTATAAGTCGGTGTGCCGTCGGCACGGGCGATAATGAGATCATCCATTTCGGTATTACTGATCTCGATCCGGCCTTTTACCAGATCGTCCCAGGCCACGACGCCCTCTACCGGATTGCGGAAACGAATGACCGGGTTAACGCCAACCGGTACAGGCGGTAAATCCTTATCTGGCTCAGGGCGCCAGCGGCCATCGTATCGAGGCTTGTCACCACGGGCAGTCTGCTCGGCACGAAGCGCTTCGAGTTCGGCTGATGAGGTATAGCACGGGTAAGCCGTACCGGCTTCCAGCATTTGCTGAATCACCGCTTTATAGCGATCCATGCGCTGCGTTTGATAGAACGGGCCTTCATCGTGCGCTAGGCCCAGCCAGCTCATGCCGTCAATAATGGCTTGAACCGCTTCAGACGTTGAGCGTGCCAGATCGGTATCTTCGATACGCAGTACAAACTGCCCCTGGTGGTGCCGGGCAAAGGCCCAGGAGAACAGGGCGGTACGGGCGCCACCAATGTGCAGAAAGCCAGTAGGGGATGGGGCAAAGCGTGTGCGAACCATGAATAAATCCGGGTAACGTGTAAAGAGCGTTATTCTACCGGTTCAAGACGGCTCACCCCAGCCCGGCATTGACCAGTAGAACGTAATTGACTAGAATCCGCGCTTCGTTGGGCGGTTATATTCAGCGGTAGAAGGCTTCCTTCACACGGAAGAGGTCACTGGTTCGATCCCAGTACCGCCCACCACGAACACTAAAAAACCACCTTTGGGTGGCTTTTGCTTTATGCGTTAGGGGTTTTCAAACGACCCATCGCCTGTCCACGGTTCGCAGTAGGTGGAATACATGCCGCCCCTTTGATAGAAGGGGTCTGACCAGATCTCGGTGGTTTTAACAAGCAGGGTGTCCGCGTCAAAGCTTACCGTGAAGGCCATACGCAGTAAGCTGGAGTCACACTATCTCCAGTTCCAATCCAGGGAATTCTTTTGCGGAAATCGGTAGGTGTCACGATAAGGACCCAGAATTTTAAGTACTTGCGCCTGTGTGTCGCCAACTTTGATTTCGGTGAAGTGTTTGATATCGAGCACTTGTTCTTTGCGGGTCATTTTGCCGTCATCAAAATAAACCATGAAGCTTACCCAACCCGTCGGTCCGCGCGAATAGGAGAGTTGCTGAATCTGTCCTCCTTGTGAGTTGTGCATCTGCGTTCAGAGCAGGGACATCTGCCATGTAATCGCCAAGTTCAAGTTCTGCCAGGGGTTCAGAACGGGTATCGATCACCACAAACCGCATTTGCACCTGATCTAGCGTTTTGGAAATGAGTGAACCGGTTTCACTTAGGCCGCAGATGGTGCAGAAAGGTTCCGAGAGGTTTTTTACTTTACGGTTAAAGCGGCTACGGGCTAGCGCGCGTTGCAGCCCTTCTTCCTTAAGCAGATTGAGTATGCTGAGAATTGAATAAGACCAGCCGATGACGGTGAGATAGATGCAGACAGTGCCCCAGAAGCGTTGTGCGTAGGAAAACGCGTTGGGAATTTCGCCGAAGCCAATCGTTGTGGCTGTGTAACTGATGAAATAGAAGGCATCAAAAAACGACATCGGCGCCGATGCAGTACCCGTAGCGTCGACGCCCGGTATTAGTACCAACCCGAATATCGATACCGCATAAATCAGGATCATGACGATCAGCGGCGTTCTCATCCGGCGTAGAACGAGAAACAGCACGCCGTCATTAATCAGGCTCATGATGGCAATGTCACGGGTGCGCTTTATCGGCGCATCATGAGCGTTTCTGCGATGAGCAGAATCACCGACACCACATTTGCAAAGAGTGCGCCACCGGAAAGCGACACGACACTGGCAGTGATTTCAGGGGTCATTCCGACTTGCATGACATGAACAGCAATGCCCCAGGTTACGGCTGCAGCGATTAGTTGCAGATCAGCGACCAGACTCGTGGCCAGATGGATGGCACCGATCTGGGTATGATCACCGAACTTCAGCGTTGTGGCAATGAGGTTAACAACGATTGCTGCAAATAGTTCATAGATGTAGTGCAGTTCAGGACGGGCAATGTCTCCTATAAAAAAACCGAAGTTGAGTGTTGCAGCCAGGAGGATAAAAAAACCGAAAACCACTTTTTCCAGATTCATGGGGTGCCCTTATTGATCTTGCGAATAACTCATTTGGTTATAGGCCTAGTCGATAACGCTTATAAGAATAAGAGTTTGAGGCCGATCAGAATGGTGGTGACTTCAAATGCCCGTTTGACGAGAGTGTTTCCCTGTCGAATGGCCAGATGGCTCCCTAAAAAACCACCGATGATTGAACCAATAATTAGTGCGGGCAACCAATCCCATGCAATATCACCGGCTAACCCCAGCACAAAGGTGCCTGTGCCATTCCATACGAGTCCGCACAGCACCAAGGTGTAGGCGATGGCGCTCTTGGGTGCGTATTCGATACCGAGTTTGGGTTTGAATATGGAATAGATGTCCAGGCTAATGGTTAATAGCCCCAGCGGCATGAGCGATTCTTTCTCCGGCGCTTTGAGGATTAACGACGCACCCAGGGTAACGCCGGGAATGCCAGACCCGAGAATAAGAAGCGAAGTTCTAAGCTCCAGATGGCTTTCTTTCATATGGCGCAGAATGGCGCCAACACCCAGAAATACGCTGGCTACTTTATGGGTTGCTAAAGCCGCCACGAAACTCAGGCCCAGGAAAATCAATATCGGAAACTGGATGAGTCCGACGCCACCGCCAGAGAGTGCAGAGAAGAAGTTGGCAACGACAGCCGTGCCAAAAAGTATGGCCTGATGGGCCAGATCGAGCGTCATGGGGTTAATGCCTGGGTGATAAGCCGTTATTATACGAAGCTTAAACAACCACTTTGATATGAGCCGGTATGCGCATACTCGAGATTATCGCCTTCGAACGACTCAGCGAACCTTTGGCAACCCGTCAGTTATTTGCAGGACGTCTGGTGCGCTCTATTGTAATGGGCTCGCTGATCGTTGCGGCCGCGCTATTTGCCGGCATGGCGGGATATCACGTGTTCGAAGGCCTGAGCTGGATTGATTCTTTTGTTAATGCTTCGATGATACTTTCCGGGATGGGCGTTCTGGCTGCACCCGTGAGCGTGGAAGGTAAATTATTTGCCGGGCTGTATGCGATTTTTTGCGGGTTAGTACTGATTGCTGCAACAGCCATCATGTTTACACTTGTCATACATCGATTCTTGCATCAGATGCACATGGATGACGAGGATTAAGGCCAGTGACAGACCTGGATTTTATGCAACAGGCGCTGGCGCTTGCCCGGGAAGCAGCTGTCCTTGATGAGGTTCCCGTGGGGGCTTTGGTGGTGCTCGATGGTCAGGTGATTGGCCGGGGTTTTAATCAACCCATAGGTCGTCATGATCCGACGGCGCATGCCGAAATCATGGCACTACGCGATGCGGCGATAACTATCGACAATTACCGTTTGCCGGGTTGTACGTTGTATGTCACTGTTGAGCCCTGTGCCATGTGTGCCGGAGCGATTCAGCATACCCGTATTGCGCGCGTCGTTTATGGGACCTCTGAGCCTAAAACCGGTGCCTGCGGCAGCGTGCTCGATCTGTTCGCTGAACCCAGATTGAATCATCACGCTAAAGTTGAAGCTGGCTTGCTGGCAGAAGAAAGCGCATCCCTGATTGCGTCCTTTTTTCAACGACGTCGTGCCGAAGCAAGGAAAATCGATGCGGATTGAAGTTTCTATTGCTAACCAATCACTGACCCTGTTGGATGATGACGGTGGGGTGGTCAAACGTTATGTTGTTTCTACTGCCACCAAAGGTGCCGGAGAGCAGATGGGCAGCCATCAGACGCCGCGGGGCCGTCATCGTGTTCGTGCCCGGATAGGAGATGGTTTGCCCTTGGGTGCAATTCTGCGTGGGCGTCGGCCTACGGGTGAGGTCTGCACACCTAAATTAATGCTAGCTCAACCCGATCGTGACTGGATACTCACCCGGATACTATGGTTGTGCGGGGAGGAACCGGGTAAAAACCGGGGTGGCAAAGTTGATACGATGCGACGCTATGTCTATATCCACGGCACGCCGGATAGCACCGTGTTGGGTGTGCCTGGGTCGCACGGCTGCATCCGCATGCGAAATACAGATATGGTTGATTTATTTGATCGGGTGCCCGTGGGCACGCCAGTGACTATTTACGAAGACTGAGGTTGTTGCGCTTCGTCTTCGTCTGGCAACACTCGGTCGATCAGATGAAGTGCTTGTTCGCCTGAATCGGTTTGCAGATAAATCGCACCTTCGATCGCGTCTTGCTGTAGCACGGCCAGCGCTTGCCATTGGTCTTGAGCATCTTGGGCGGTCGTGAGTAGGCTGCCACACGCCTGGCCATTCAGTAGGTTAGATCGGACCTCTGTACCCGTTACTATCGGTTGTGCTGAACTAACGCGGTACAGGTGACGTTTGATTTTGCCCAGATAGTGTGTGCGCGCCACAATTTCCTGGCCGGGATAGCAGCCTTTTTTAAAGCTCACGCCGCCCAGTTTGTCCAGATTGACCATTTGCGGGACATAGTGCTCACTCGAGGCTTGCGTGACCAGGGGGAAACCCTGGGCGATATCACTGAGCATCCAGAGAACCGGGTTCGTTGTATTGTTTGTTGCCGCAAGGGTTTGCAAGTCCGATTCGGGGCCAGTAAGCAGGTCTCGAGTGCTATCAAGCCGAACGATGGTAACCCGATCCAGATGGGTGAGTTGCCAATCAACGCTCGGTAGCGCTTGGTTGTTGAGTGTTGGTTCCGGGTTGAGGAGGCCATAAACCACATCACTGGAAGGTGCTACCTGGACTTTCAGTCGCATCACATACATTTTTAGGCGTTTTGCAATGGCATCGCGCACATCGGCGGCTAAAACCAAACGGTAGCCATTTTCGATCGTCCAGATTATAAAGGTGGTGAGTAGCCGACCTTTGGCCGTGCACCAGCCTGATATTTGTGCACTTTCAGCATTGAGGGTGCGGATGTCGCTAGGTACCTGGGCGTGCAGAAAATTCTGGGCGTCTTCACCAGTGACATCGAGGATGGCAAGGTGGGGCAGGGCAATAAATTGTGGGGTAGTCATTGATTTGGGTCCTGGGTCTAAGCCCGGTTAAAGCGGGTTAAGGTTGGTATCATAAGGGGCTATGAAAAGCTTGGCCAAATTCTTCTTTGCGACCGCATTGGCGGGGGTAATTGCCGTGCTTCTGGTCGTGCAGTGGCCGGTACCGCTGTCGGAACCGAAATTGCTGGTGCGCATACCGCAGGGGGCGTCACTTCGGGCGGCCGCCCACAGCCTCAATGAGGGCGGTGTAGGTATTCCTGCCTGGATTATTTCGGGCGTGGGGCGTGTGGCCTGGCTATCTACGTCGATTAAGGCCGGCAATGAATCCGATCAGGGTATTGCCCTGTGGGCATTGTTACGAAAATTGTCCAGCGGTGACACCAGCCAGGCTGACGTGCTTTTTGTAGAAGGGACGACCTTCCGGGATATCAGCACCAAGTTAATTATGATCAAACTGGGTGCAACTGGTCAGTCACCCGCGAGCTGGTTCTTTCCGGATATCTACCGTTTCGATAAACGATCCGAGGATCTTGCGGTTCTGCAGCGGGCTTTTCTAGCCATGCAGAAGCAGCTGAATGCGGTATGGCAATCACGAGAATCCAACCTGCCTTTGAAATTACCTTATGAACTACTGATCCTGGCATCCATTGTTGAAAAGGAGACGGGCGCTGCGCGGCCGATCGGACCCAGATCGCCCGGCGTCTTTATTAATCGTCTGCGTAAAGGCATGCGCTTGCAAACGGATCCAACGGTCATTTACGGATTGGGTGATCGCTTTGATGGCAATCTGCGTAAAGCCGATTTGCAACGTGATACACCCCACAATACCTATACACGGGGTGGTTTGCCCCCGACGCCGATCTGTATGCCGGGTATAGCGGCACTACAGGCGGTTGCCCACCCGGCTAAAAACGGATGCCTTGTAGTTTGTTGCCAAGGGCGATGGCTCCAGTCAATTTTCTGCCACGCTCGACGCACATAAGCAGGCAGTTAACCAATATCAACGAGGTAAGCCATGATCATGTCATCGATACAACCCGGACGTTTTATTACGGTAGAGGGCATTGATGGTGCCGGTAAAAGCTCCCACATCGAGTGGCTAAGAGCCTACCTGGCTGCGGCAGGGCACTCGGTTGTGGTTACGCGTGAGCCCGGTGGTACGCCTTTGGGAGAATCATTACGGGCAATTTTGCTCAATGATCCGATGTCGCCTGAGACCGAAATGATGCTCATGTTTGCAGCTCGTGCCGAGCATCTGGCATCGGTGATACGCCCGGCTCTTGAAACCGGTGCCTGGGTGATTTCAGATCGTTTTTCGGATGCGACCTATGCGTACCAGGTAGGTGGCAGGGGTGTGCCCGAACAAATGTTTCTGGCCTTAGAAGCGCTTGTGCAAGCAGGCTTGCAACCGGATCGCACCTTGTTATTCGATGTCTCCGTAGAAACAGCACAGGCACGCCTTCATGACACGCGCATTCTGGACCGTTTTGAACGGGAGGCCAGTGATTTCCATCAGCGGGTCAGAGATGACTATCATCAAAGGGCAGCTCAGTACCCGGAGCGGATTCGACGCGTTGCCTCTGATGTGCCAATCGAACAGGTGCGCGCACAAATCCTGACCGAACTGTCTGACTTGCTGGGCTGATATGATCAATTGGGTTGAACTTCATCGCGAAGCCTGGCAACAGATTCAGTCCGCAAAAGCGGTGGACCGTCTGGCGCATGCCCTCTTGTTGACCGGTTCAGCAGGCATTGGCAAGCTGGAATTTGCCGAAAGTGTTGCCGCAGGGCTGCTTTGCGATGCCCCCGGATCGGGTGGTCAGGCATGTGGTGTGTGTATAGCGTGCACCTGGCATGCGTCGGGTAATCATCCAGACTTTCGTCGCCTGCGCCCAGAGGCCTATTCAGAAGAGTTGCCTGAGGGTGGGGACACAAAGACTTCCGGTGCCAAAGCAGATAAGAAAAAGAGTGAACAGATCCGGATTGATCAGGTGCGCGCCCTAGAATCTTTTATTCAGGTGGGAAGTCATCGTGGACGCCGGGTGATTCTGATTGAACCGGCCGAAGCGATGAACGAAGCAACGGCCAATGCGTTGCTGAAATCGCTGGAAGAGCCGCCCCCGGGTGTGCACTTTTTACTCGTAAGTCATGCTGCTGAACGATTGCTGCTAACTGTACGCAGTCGAACCCGAGCCATTCCAATGGCTGTGCCAGCACCTTCTGTAGCTCTGGCACAGATGTCAAAGATCACTCCACCATTAAGACAGTCCGATCTCTGGCTGAATCGTTGTGCAGGGGCGCTACGCTTTGCCGTTAATCTCGCTCAGGCAGCAGAGAAGCACCCAAACACCCATGATGAAGCCCTGGCCGAAGTCGGTATTCTTAATGCACTGCTGGCGCAATTGCCCTTAGGTGATCGCATGGATTCACTGGCACTGGCCAAGACCTGCGAGGGGCTCATCAAGGGAGACCAGTCTGGCTTACGTCTTGCCGGGTTGATCGACTGGTTACAACGCTGGACGCTGGACTTGCAATTAGTTCGACTCGGTTCAACGCCACGAGTCTTTCCAGAGCAAATGACGGTTATGCAGAAGCTTGCAGCACAACTCAATGACGATGCGTTGCGTGTATTCCCTGATTTTCTGATCGAATCCCGTAAATTGAGTAGCCACCCCCTCAACATCAAACTGTTTCTGGAATCCATTTTTTCGCGCACGATGGCGCTTTACGAACGGCAGGCCTAATTTTTACTATGACGCGTTTGATTGACTCCCATTGCCATCTTGATTTTGATGGTCTATCAAATCGGCTGCCAGAAGTGCTTGCCGCGATGAACGCTAATGATGTCGGCGGCTGCATGACGATCGGGGTGGCCCTGGAAGAGGCGCCACAGGTACTTGCCATAGCTGAAGCACATGACCAGGTATTTGCCTCGGTCGGGGTGCATCCGGAATATGCGGATCACAAGGAGCCTGGTGTCGATACGCTGTGTGCCTTAGCGCAACACCCGAAGGTGCTGGCTATTGGCGAAACCGGTTTGGACTATCACCGGCACAAAGACCGGCCGGAATGGCAGCGTGAACGATTTCGCGTGCATATCCGTGCTGCAAAAGTGATGAAAAAACCTTTGGTGATTCACACACGTGAAGCCGCTGAAGACACGTTAGCCATTCTCAAAGAAGAGGGTGCCAGTGAGGTCGGTGGCATTCTGCACTGCTTTACAGAGAGTCTTGCTGTTGCAGAAGAGGCAATCGCACTCGGATTCTATATTTCGATTTCCGGTATTGTGAGCTTCAAAAAAGCCGAGCAGGTTCATGAAGTCGCGCGTTCAATTCCACTGGATCGTTTGCTGGTTGAAACCGATTCACCCTATCTGGCGCCGGTGCCTTATCGTGGCAAACCAAACGAACCCGCCTATGTAAAGCATGTGGCTGAAGCGATTGCCGATCTGCGCCAGATTTCCTATGCCGAAGTGGCCGAAGCCAGTAGCCGCAATTTTCTGAGGCTGTTTCATGCATCTGCCAGTGTGCTGGCATCGAGGGTTGGTCTATGAAGAACGTACTCTGTGGGTTCCTGTTGTTGATCTACGGTTCAATGCTGTGGGCGGCACCGACGGCGGACGACATGGTGATTGCTGCCAAAAAGGATGATGCATCGACGATTCAGGAAGGTCTTAAAGCGGGTTTTGATCCGAACTACAAAGATCGCCAGGGTAATAGCCTATTGATTCATGCTGCCGCAAATGTGTCAGACGCTGCGGGTCTGGCCTTGCTTAATGGGGGCGCCAACCCGAAGCTTAAAAATCGTTCAGGCGATGATGCGCTCAATTACGCAGCCATCAAAGGGAGTCTACCCATGGTGAAAGCGCTTGTTGCCAAAGGCGTACCAGTAACACGGCCGCAGGGATGGCAACCGCTTACGTATGCCGTTGTCGGTAAACAGCAGGCAATATTTAACTACCTGATGGATCAAGGCGCTGATCCTAACGGTAATAATCCGACTCAGGTCTCCGCGCTTATGTACGCGGCTCAAGAGGGCCAGGAAGAGATGGTCGATCGATTACTGGCAGCAGGTGCCGATCCGACCTGGACCAAAGGTGGTGAAAGTGCAGTCGACTGGGCTTTGAAAGCCCAGAATACCGATATTGCAGCGAAGATTATGAAGGCTCAGGAGAAGGTTGGATTTGGGCGTTCAGTGGTGCTGAATGAGTCGGAAGATGATGAAGACGCACCACCCGAGAAGTAATGACGCTGATTAACAGACTGCTGCAGGGGTTGTTGTTGGCGGGTATAGGTGGATTCACCTTACCCCTGGCGCTTGCTGAAAACCCAATGCCGCAAGCAGATAATGTGGCATTGGTACCGCAAACGCAGATTCACGTTTACTTTACCCCTGGTGATTCTGCCGAAATGGCCATTGTTGATCAGTTACTCAACGCTAAGGAATCGATTCTGGTTCAGGCCTATTCATTTACCAATCCGGCGATTGCAACTGCTTTAACTGATGCACGTAATCGTGGCGTAAATGTGGTGATTCTGCTGGATAAAAGCCACCGCACGCAACGATATTCAGCAGCAGACTTTACGTCGAATGCCGGTATTCAAACCCTCATTGATGATCGACACGCCATTGCTCATAACAAAATCATGATCATTGATGGGCGGGTGGTGATCACCGGGAGCTACAATTTCACAAAAGCTGCAGAAAAGAGCAATGCGGAGAATCTGGTGATCATTGAGTCAGGTTCAGTGGCCGAGAAATATCACAATAATTGGCAAAAACATCGACGACACTCGCAGCCGTTCCAACGAATAAACTCAAGCCAATAAAAAAAGCGCCCGTAGGCGCTTTTTTTATTGAGTGACAACTGATCAAGCAACAACAGCTGCAATGGCGTCTGCCACCGCATCAATGTTCTTGTCGTTCAGGGCTGCCAGACAGATACGACCGGTAGAAACCGCGTAGATGCCATATTTGTCACGTAACACATTGACCTGATCAGCCGTGAGGCCGGTATAGGAGAACATACCACGTTGCTGGATCACAAAGCTGAAGTCCTGCTTGACGCCTTTGGCCTTGAGCTTTTCGACCAGAGCAAGACGCATGGCGCGGATTCGCCCACGCATTTCAGCCAGTTCGTGCTCCCACATCACGCGCAGTTCCGGGCTGGTGAGTACAGCGGCAACCACGGCAGCACCATGTGTTGGCGGGTTTGAATAGTTCGTACGGATAACACGCTTCAGTTGCGACATGACACGTGCTGACTCATCGGCCGATTCGGTTAAGATCGACAGGGCGCCAACGCGTTCGCCGTAAAGCGAGAAAGATTTCGAGAACGAAGAGGACACCAGAAACTGTAAGCCCGAGTGTGCGAACTTATCCAGTACGATGGCGTCAGGCTGGATGCCTTCAGCGAAACCCTGATAAGCCATATCCAGGAATGGAATCAGACCCTTGGCACGGATGACATCAATGACTTGATCCCACTGCTCGTTGCTCAGATCGGCGCCCGTCGGGTTGTGGCAGCATGCATGCAACAGGACGATCGAGTCCTTAGGCATGGCATTCAGATCAGCCAGCATGCCGGCGAAATTAACGCCACTTGTGTTCGCGTCGTAATAGCTATAGGTTTTAACCGGGAAGTCTGCTGCTTCGAAAAGCGCACGATGGTTTTCCCAGGAGGGATCGCTGATATACACCGTTGCATTCGGCACCAGGCGCTTCAGATAATCAGCACCGATTTTGAGGGCGCCGGTACCGCCGATGGCCTGGGCAGTTACAACGCGCTTGTCGCGCAGAAGTTGGGTATCGTGACCAAAGAGCAGGGCTTGTACGGCCTGGTCATAGGCAACCGAACCTTCGATAGGCTGATAACCACGTGCTGGCGGGTTCTTCATGCGGGCTTCTTCAGCGGCACGAACAGCCTTGAGTAGGGGCAATTTGCCCTTATTGTCGTAGTACACGCCCACACCCAGATTAACCTTGTTGGCGCGAGTGTCCGTGTTAAAGGCTTCGGTCAGGCCGAGAATCGGGTCGCGCGGTGCGAGGGCGACATCAGCAAAAATCGAGGTCATAAAAGCTCCGGTGGCCGCCGGCATTGCCGGCATGGAGGAAATAGATAAGGACGCGTTAAACTGTGCGATACGGCATAGATTCAACCTGAAACCTGAAAATTCTAACATGGCATGGTCTTTCTATGCCGCTATTGTGCTGCAACAGAGATCATTCTTAATGACGACCGCTTCTGCATCAATTTCCCAACTGACATCAGCTGCGCCATCCAAGGTCGTGACCTTTGAGGGTAGTCCGTTTCGTCTCCACCAGCCGTTTCCGCCTGCGGGTGACCAGCCGGTTGCGATTGAACAGCTCACATCAGGTCTAGAAGATGGTCTTTCCTTTCAGACCTTGCTGGGGGTAACCGGTTCCGGGAAAACCTACACCATGGCGAATGTGATTGCCCGGAGCGGCCGTCCTGCCCTGGTATTGGCGCCCAACAAAACTTTGGCAGCACAGCTCTATGCTGAGTTCAAGGAATTCTTCCCGGAAAATGTCGTTGAATACTTCGTTTCCTATTATGACTATTATCAGCCCGAAGCCTATGTGCCTAGCCGGGATCTGTTCATTGAAAAAGATTCGTCCATTAATGAGCATATCGAGCAGATGCGGCTTTCAGCTACTAAAAGCCTTATAGAGCGCACCGACTGCATCATTGTTGCTACGGTTTCCTGTATCTACGGTATCGGTGATCGTGATGAATATCACCAGATGATCATGCACGTCCGGGAGGGCGATAAGCTGGAGCAGCGTGACTTGCTTAAACGGCTCGCCGAGATGCAGTACAGCCGTAACGAGATGGATTTCCAGCGCGGCACCTTCCGCGTACGCGGCGATGTGATTGATGTGTTCCCCGCAGAGCATGCAGAGCATGCCTTACGTATTGAGCTTTTTGACGATGAGGTGGAGCGGCTGCAACTTTTTGATCCGCTGACCGGCGAAATCAGACAGCGACTATCCCGATTTACCGTCTACCCCTCCAGCCATTACGTTACCCCGCGGGCAACGGTGTTGCGTGCTGTCGAAGGGATCAAGGAAGAACTCAATCTACAACGCGCTGCATTTCTATCAGAAGCCAAGCTGGTCGAAGCACAGCGTCTTGAACAGCGCACGAAGTTCGATATCGAAATGCTGAATGAGGTGGGTTTCTGCAAGGGGATTGAAAACTATTCACGACACCTTTCCGGCCGTAAGCCGGGTGATTCGCCACCAACGCTCATTGATTATTTGCCCGACAATGCCTTGATCTTTATAGACGAATCGCATGTGGCGATCGGGCAGGTGGGCGCCATGTACAAGGGTGACCGGTCACGCAAAGAGAACCTGGTGAATTATGGTTTCCGCTTGCCTTCTGCTCTGGATAATCGTCCACTGAAATTTGATGAATTCGAACAGCGTATGCGCCAGGCGGTTTTTGTATCAGCCACGCCCGCTGCTTATGAAAAGGAGCATGCGGGTCAGGTCGTTGAGCAGGTGGTGCGCCCAACAGGGCTAGTCGATCCGGTTGTTGAAGTTAGGCCCGCTACGACACAGGTAGACGATTTGCTGGGCGAAATACGTAAACGTGTCGCCCTTGATGAACGTATTCTGGTAACGACGCTCACCAAGCGTATGTCGGAAGATCTCACGGATTACCTCACTGAAAACGGTATCAAGGTTCGTTATCTGCATTCGGATATTGATACGGTTGAGCGTGTCGAGATCATTCGCGATCTTCGATTGGGTGTGTTTAACGTGGTCGTCGGTATTAACCTGTTGCGTGAAGGTCTGGATATACCCGAAGTATCGCTGGTGGCTATTCTCGATGCTGACAAAGAAGGTTTTTTACGTTCGGAAACATCACTGATCCAGACCATTGGCCGTGCAGCGCGCCACCTGAATGGCACCGCCATCCTTTATGCAGACAAAATAACCGGTTCTATGCGCCGTGCGATCGATGAGACAGAGCGGCGCCGGCAGAAACAACTTGCGTTTAATGAAGCGCACGGCATTGTGCCGCGAGGTGTTCAGAAACGTATCAAAGACATCATTGACGGGGTTTACACAACGGGATACTCGGATTCGACCGATGCCCAGTCCATGCGTAAGGCGGCGCAGACGCGTAAACACTATGAGTCGATGTCTGAAAAAGAAGTGGCAGCAGAAATCCGTAAGCTCGAGCAGACCATGCAGCAGCACGCGAAAAATCTCGAGTTTGAAGCAGCCGCACATGCCCGGGATCAATTGTTCCGGCTTAAGGAACAACTATTCGGTGCTGCGCCCAAAGGGGATTAGTCGCTTTAGAACTTTTTCATAATGGCACACATATCTGTGGCGATACCGCTCACCAGATATTGCGAGACAGCTTTTGATGCCTGAGCCAGTTCCGAAACCTGTTGAGGACTTATTTTGCTGTAATGATGCAAAGTGACAGAACCCGTTGTGCTCGAGCTATAGGCATATCGACCAATTTGCTTGAGGCTACGCGATTCGTATACACGCACAAACGCATCGCCTTTCAGGGTGTCATCCTTGAGCACTGATCTGAGTTTTATAGCGGTCACGCCTGCCTGCATGAAGAACCGGTACGGGGCAGCGCTATCTTTAAAATCAGGTGGCAGGGTCAGATGGGTTTCGTTCCAGTTGACTTTGGTGGGTTCCAGGGTCTCGGGGTAGAGCGCCGTATTAATACCGCAGGTTTTAAGCTGAATGGCCAGCTTTTGTGCAAAGTAGACCAGTAGATTAACTGGTGCAGTTGCCTGGGCGACATCCTGGCTATTGACGTTTTTGGAAGCGGTTTCTTCGGCGTGAGAAGCAGCAGCGCTGCCAGCTGTAGATCCAGCCAATCCTCCAATAACACCAGCCACTGGCCCGACAACCAAGCTCCCCAGAAACCCGCCAATCGTTGAAGTCTTGTCAGAGATATAACTCGTCTTTACGGCACCGCTAGGAATAATCAAGACCTGATAGGGTGCCTGTCGAACGGGCTCGGTGGCAGTTCCGTCCACGACATCGGCAGCTTTTCCGGATTGATTGATCTTGAAAGGTCCGGATACGCAAGCGGATAGGGTGGTGCAAAGCGTAAGGCCTATCAACGCATTTAAAATAATGGATTTAAATGTCATTATCGGTATTGTGCACGTTTGCCATAATTATGGAACAATGTAAAAAATTATTAAGACGTGAACCGGCAAGTTGCTCGGTGAACTAGAAATCAATTCGGCTGGGACCCATGGTTACCATGTGGGTGAAACCTCGGATGTGCGCACGCAACGTGCTGCGGCAGAGCGTAAGTACGATTTGTCTGAAATTCATGCACGCAAGGTGGCCCCGGAAGATTTGGAGTACTTCGATCTTGTGCTGGCTATGGATCGGAGCAACCTGGATGCGTTGAGAAAGCTCTGCCCTTTAAATCGTCTACATCGTCCCAAGCTATTTATGAGCTATGCCCGTCAGTTCGATGATGATGAAGTGCCTGACCCGTATTACGGTCTTGCCCACGATTTCGATCTGGTGCTCGATATGATCGAAGATGCGGCAGAGGGTTTGCTCGATAGTATTGTGCGTGAGCGTGGTGAACCGAAACCAGTTAAAACAAGTGCCAAAGCAGGTGTGGCAAAATCTAACGCCAGCTGATCAGTACAACTTCCAGACATAAAAAAACGCGCCGAGGCGCGTTTTTTTATGGGTGTCGTTCAAGATTACTCTTTACGGGTTTCAACCATTTGTAGTGGTTCTTCAACGACTACTGGCTTAGCACGTGGTGTGCGTGGTTTGCGCACCGGCTTTTCTGCCGGAGTAGCTGGAGCGCTGGCCTGCTTGGATGGATCGGTTTCGACCATCTGCAGTCCGACCGCTTCAAGCGATACCGGTGCTGGTGCTACATACGCCGGTTTTGGTGCTGGAGTTGGTTCAGGGGTTGCTTCAACTACGAGTGCTGGCGTAGCAACCGGTGTCGGGGCAGGGGCCACTACAGGAGCTGCCGATTGAACAGCAGGTGCAGGCGCAGGGGCCGAAGCTGATGCTGCTACCGGTACAGGTGATGCAGCTTCCGAAGCAACGTTAGCCGGTTCAGATTGCTGTTCAACAACGTTGTCATTCTGTGTCTCGGCATTTGCCGATTGACGCTCACCGCGTTCACGACGACCACCGCGGCGGCCACGACGACGGCCGTTGCCGCTTCCGGTTTCGTTTGCCGTTGTTTCTGACGTAATGCCTTCGGCATTCAGCAGATCAACATTCTCGGTTTGAGGTGCGGCTGCTTCATTGCCGGTGTTCGAGCGACGATCACGGCCACCACGGCGGCGATTGTTGCCGCCATTGTTCTGGCCCACTTCTTCTGCAGCGCCTTCAGCGTTGACAGGGCGTTCAACGCGGTTGTTTCGGCGATTGTCCTGACCTTCCTGACGCGGTCCACGCTCACCGTGTGGTTGACAACCGCCGCGTTCTCCGCGTGCCTGGCGGCCTTCACCGTCACCGCTCTGACGGCGACCATTGCCACGGCCTTCACGTGGTTCACGCGGTGTACGTGGGTAGGCCACTTCCACCGGTGGCTTTTTCTTGTTATCACCGCTGAGCCAGCTGAAGAGCTTGGTCATGAAACCAGTTTTCTCTTCTGATATCTGTTCTGGTGGTGTGGTCGATTTCATCGAAACCGGTGCTGGTGCGGCAGGCGCCACATTACGAATCGCCGCTGTTGGGCGGTTCTGGTTTTTCTGCTGCTCTGTTGCGTAAGCAGGCAGTTCGGTCAGTGATTGATCAACCATCTTGTAGGAGGGTTCATGGACGTCATCCTGATTCAGTTCGTCATGACGCAGACGCTGAATATGGTGTGCCGGTGTTTCCAGATGCTTGTTCGGCAACAGCAGGATGGTGACCTTGTGACGCAGTTCAATCGCCTGGATATCGGCGCGCTTTTCATTAAGCAGGAAGGTGGCAACGTCCACGGGTGCCTGGGTATGAACAGCCGCCGTGTTTTCCTTCATTGCCTCTTCTTCGAGGATACGCAGGATGTGTAGCGCAGCGGATTCGGTGGAGCGGATGTGGCCGGTACCGGTACAACGCGGGCAGGTGATGTACGAAGTTTCTGCCAATGCCGGACGCAGACGCTGACGCGACAGCTCCAGTAGACCGAAACGGCTGATCTTGCTGGTTTGTACACGGGCACGGTCGTGCTGCAGGGCATCCCGCAGGCGGTTCTCGACTTCACGCTGGTTACGTGCGCTTTCCATGTCGATGAAGTCGATAACGATCAGGCCGCCCAAGTCACGCAAGCACAGTTGGCGGGCGATTTCATCGGCGGCTTCGAGGTTGGTCTTCAGTGCGGTTTCTTCGATGTCGCTACCCTTGGTCGAACGACCCGAGTTCACGTCAACTGATACCAGCGCTTCGGTATGGTCGATCACAATCGCGCCACCAGCCGGCAGATTCACCTGGCGGGCGTAAGCCGATTCGATCTGGTGCTCGATCTGAAATCGCGAGAAGAGGGGCACATCATCGCGATAACGTTTAACACGATTGACGTTGTTCGGCATGACCTGGCTCATGAATGCCAGGGCCTGCTCATAGATATCATCGGTATCAATAAGGATTTCACCGACATCCGGCTGGAAGTAATCGCGGATGGCGCGAATGACTAGGCTGCCTTCCTGGAAAATCAACAGGGGCGCAGCATTGTCTTTGGCGACCGAATCAATGGCCGTCCAGAGCTGCATCAGGTAGTTCATATCCCATTGCAGTTCTTCTGCCGTGCGGCCGATCGCAGCCGTACGGGCGATCAGGCTCATGCCTTCAGGCACGGTCAGCTGAGCCATGGCATCTCGCAGTTCAGAACGATCATCACCTTCAACACGGCGCGATACGCCGCCACCGCGTGGGTTGTTCGGCATCAGAACAAGGTAACGACCGGCCAGAGACACGTAGGTCGTGAGGGCGGCACCCTTGTTGCTACGCTCGTTCTTGTCGACCTGAACGATAAGTTCCTGACCTTCTTTCAAGGTTTCCTGCATCTTTGCGCGGCTACCTTCACCATTCGGTGCGTAGTATTCGCGGGCAATTTCCTTGAAGGGCAGGAAGCCGTCACGTTCTGCACCGTAATTAACGAACACCGCTTCCAGCGATGGTTCGATACGGGTGATAACGCCTTTGTAGATGTTGCTCTTGCGCTGTTCTTTAGCAGCGGATTCGATGTCGAGGTCGATGAGCTTCTGGCCCTCGACAATTGCGACGCGCAGTTCTTCAGCTTGCGTCGCATTAAATAGCATGCGCTTCATACGTGGTGCTCCAAAAGCACCGGCATGGGCATTCCCGTAGGCAGGGTCACTGCGTGTAATCGATGCTTTCCGCGCGGCGTACTCTCAGGGCGAGGCAGGGGATATCATGCGTGGATCCCAAGCCGGACGTTCGGACAAGGACAATCAATTACGACCGACAGCTAATGCGTTTTGATACGCATAGTCTGCCGTTGCTGCATTCGGGACTGCATACGCGCCGGGCGTGTGTCAGTCGGTGACGGCCGCTTGTGTTCGTCTGGGCGGGTCGTCATAGCCCGGTTTGGCTGCACCGGATAGTCACGAATCACGAACGCGTGGATCGACGATCTCGGCTCGGAATCCGGGCAGATCGATCCGGATTTGACCGGAGAGGCGACCTGCTGGCAGTACAAACGTATAGAGTATAAGGCATGACACGCAGTAATAGAACGCCAACGAGCCCTTTGCGCCAAAAATCTTCTCAAGCGGCAGGCTCGGCTCGTAAAAAACACACAGAAACAAAGCGTTATGAATCTGGCGAGGCTGTTTCGCCTGATCTAGGGTCGGGATTGTCAGTACAACAATGTGTTATTGATTCGGAAGAGGCGGGTCAGCGTCTGGATAACTATTTGTTGCGGCATTTAAAAGGTGTTCCTAAAAGCCGCATTTATAAAATAGTACGCAGCGGCGAAGTTCGGATCAATAAGGGGCGTTGTCAGCCAGATCAGCGTCTTAATGGGGGCGATGTACTCAGATTGCCGCCAGTACGTTGTGCGGCGTTTTCTGAAGACAAACCACCGGTCGCGCCTATTATCGATTTGCCGGTTTTATATGAAGACGAGTCGTTGATTGCCCTGAATAAACCCTGTGGGGTTGCTGTTCATGGGGGCAGCGGTTTAGCATGGGGTTTGATCGAGGCGCTGCGTGCGAAACGTCCTGAGGTGCGCTTTCTTGAACTGGCACATCGTTTGGATCGTGAAACATCCGGTGTATTACTGGTGGCCAAGAAGCGCGCAGCCCTGGTTGCGCTGCACGATATGTTCCGGGAGCAAAGGGGTGATAAGCGTTATCTGGCACTGGTGCCGGGTGTCTGGGCTGAAAAATCGGTCAAAGTCACCTTGCCGCTGGTTAAATACCTGACTGCGGAAGGGGAGCGTCGCGTGCGTATTGCCAAGGGACGCGATTTGCAGTCCCCTGAAGTTAAGCCATCCGAGACGCATTTCAGACTTAAAAAACAGTATCCGGGCTATGCGTTGGTGGAGGCCAAGCTTAAAACCGGCCGCACACATCAGATTCGAGTGCACCTGGCGGCATTGAGTTATCCCATTGTCGGTGATGACAAGTACGGCGATTTTGCTCTGAACAAATCTTTAGCCAATGCAAAACAGCTTGAGCGTATGTTTCTTCATGCGGCAATGATGCGTTGCAAGCATCCGGTAACCGGTGAACCGCTAAACGTCGATGCCCCATTACCGCCTGAGCTTGAAAGATTTCTGGCCTTGTTGGAACGAAACAATTCTTTATGAAATACTTGAACAATCTTGCGTACGACCTTGTTGTATTTGATTTGGACGGTACGCTATTAGATTCAACGGCGGCCATTGTTAGAGCCATTCAGGCTGCCAGTGTCGACGTGGGCGCAGAAAAGCCTAGCGATGAACGGGCGCGTTATGTAATTGGCATGGGGTTGCGGGATGCGCTGATGCACGCAGTGCCGAATTTGCCGGAGTCCCGCTATGACGATCTGGTCGATGCTTATCGCAAGCATTACCTGTCGGGAGATCATGAGCCGACCCTTTTTAGCGGCGTAGAGCCCTTGTTGCAGACGTTGCAAGAAGAAAACCGCTGGATCGCCGTGGCAACGGGCAAAAGCCGCTTAGGGCTAGATCGGGCGCTGGGCCATAGCGGACTCGGGAAATACTTTGACACCACACGAACCGCTGATGAAACGCGGGGTAAGCCGCATCCCCAGATGCTTCAGGAAATTATGGATCAGTTTGCGGTGGCGCCTGAACGAACCCTGATGATCGGTGACACCACGCACGATTTGTTGATGGCCCAGAACGCCGGCGCGAAGGGACTGGGGATTACTCATGGGGCTCATGCCGTCCAGGATCTGTTGGCGTGTAACCCGGTTGGTCTTGTGGACTCGATCTCCGATCTTTCAAACTGGATTAAAACTAACGGCTAAGCAACAGTTAATGCTTGAATAAAAATACGGCAGGCCGTTTATCCAGGGTGGGAGCGCTGCTCTTTTTCCATTGTTCGATGGTCCTCGTTTGAATCAGCTGAGAAGGCATCGTCAGGTCGGCTGCAACACATAATTGGGTGTTCGGCTTCAGTCCCTGCACAAGGCTTTCGAAGAACACCCGGTTGCGATAGGGTGTTTCTATGACAATCTGGGTCACGTCTAGCCGCCGTGATTCATCTTCAAGCCTGGATAGCGCCTGCTTCCGTCCCTGATCATCCTGGGGTAGGTAACCATGAAATGCGAATCGTTGGCCACCCAGACCCGATCCCATGAGTGCGAGCAGCAGCGACGAAGGGCCAATGTGTGGCATAACAGGGATATTGCGTTGGTGCGCCCGTTGTACGAGATCCGAGCCGGGGTCTGCCACCGCCGGGCAACCGGCTTCCGAGATTAGCCCGATCGCATGACCATCAGCAATCGGTAGTAGAAGTGCATCCCAATCACTGTTTTTTGCCTCGGATTTCCCCATTTTTCCTCTGCCGGGTAGCTCCTGGATGCTCAAATCAGCAATTGGCACCGGCATTTGTACCGTTTTAAGGAAAGCACGTGCGCTTTTGGCGTTTTCAACAATGAAATAACGCAGTTGGCGTGTTAATTCCAGTAGATCTGGGGTTAACGATTGCGCCGGGTCTGCGCTGGCCAATTCACTCAGGGGCACGGGAATCAGGTGTAGGGCAGTCATAAGCCAGTTAAACTAGTAAGGGATTAAATCCGGCGTGACGCAGCATCCGGCACAGTGCAATCAACGGCAAACCAACCAGAGCTGTCGGGTCGTCGCCGCTTAAACGGTCGAGCAGCGCAATACCCAAAGCTTCTGATTTGGCCGATCCTGCACAGTCATAGGCCGGTTCGCGCTGTAGATAAGCCTCAATTTCAGCCAGTGATAATTCCTGGAACTCGACTTCCGTCCCGATCAATTCTTCCTGAGTCTGGCCATTAACGGCATCGTAAAGGCAAAGTGCTGTTTCAAAACGGACAGTTTGTCCACTCAAAGCCTGCAACTGGGCAACTGCCTTTTCGTGGTTGCCGGGTTTGCCATAGACCTGATCTCCCACAACGGCTACCTGGTCGCTGCCGATAATCAGACTGTTTTTCTGGTCGGCGGGCAATAGACTGGCTACCGCTTTGGCCTTTTCCCGGGCCAGGCGTCTGGCGGTGGCGGCGGGGTGCTCCTGGGGTAGGGGCGTTTCGTCAATACCCGGGCTGATACAACTGAACGGCAGTGCCAGACGTTCTAATAAAGCGCGTCTATAGGCGGAACTGGAACCCAGAATCAGACTGCGGGAGGCATTTTTTCCTGTTTCAGCGGGGTGGTTTGTATGCATGTTCGGTGTGCTTTCAATGGCTTGGCGATCAATATTGCAAGAAAACGGTCAACATTTCGCCCTGCCGATGGTATCATTCGCCGTTTTTCAACGGGACAGGTCTGGATGTTGTCTGCCGATTTGCCGGAAAGTTTTGACCCGAACGTCATGGCGCGCGATGGTTTTACTGCGTGTGTTGATGTGCCGGTGTCTCAGTTTTCGCGTCTGGTAGACCTGCTGACTGGTTCGGACGGTGTGGTTTGGGTAACGCTTAAGGCCTCGATGAGTGCCGATCAGCGACCAACTACGACGATCTGGCTTAATGCAACACTGGAACAGTCCTGTCAGCGCTGCCTGCAGCCGGTGACGGTGGTTATTAACCACACGCACACCGTGGAGTGGGTGGCGGATGAGGCAGAACTTGCCAGACTGGATACGTCCGAAGATGACTTGGATAATCCGGATTGGGAGTTTTTGCCGATGCCTGTGCCTCCGAAGGTGCGGACATTGGATCTCGTGGAAGATGAACTCATTCTTTCGCTGCCGATTGTCCCGCTGCACGAAGTGTGTGCGTTGCCAGAAGCAGTGCCGGACAAGGCAGAAGATCATCCGTTCGCAGCGCTGGCTCAACTCAAGAGCTTGAATTAGGGATTCTTTCCAGAGCATTGTTCCGGGACTTAATTAGCAGTAAAACAGGCAGTAACGATTTAACCAGGAGTATCAACATGGCTGTTCAACAAAACAAAAAATCTCCATCGAAGCGTGGTATGCACCGCGCCCATGACGCGCTGACAAATCCAGCGCTGGCTATCGAGACAACGACCGGTGAAGTTCACCGCCGTCACCACATCTCGCCGTCGGGTGTTTACCGCGGCAAGAAGGCCATCAAGACGACTGAGGCCTGATAGAGCTTAGGTCAGGATTATTTGCCTGACCGATGTTAAGCGTGAGATTTGACCGGATATGACCGTCAAAATCGCGATTGACTGTATGGGTGGCGACCATGGCCCCAAGGTCACGGTCGCTGCTGCGCTGGCTTTTGCCGCGGAGTTTCCCACTGCCGAATTGAAACTGGTTGGCGATGCCGACCGGTTGGAAGGGCGTCTGCGTCGTGCATCGCCTGATAAAGCGATTCGCGAACGTTTGTCGATTGTTCATGCCAGTGAAGTTGTAACGATGGATGAACCGCCGGCGCTGGCGCTGCGCAACAAAAAAGATTCCTCAATGCGTGTGGCCATCAATCTGGTGAAGTCCGAAGAGGTAGCTGCTTGTGTTTCTGCCGGTAACACTGGTGCCCTGATGGCGATTTCACGCTTTGTGCTGAAAATGCTGCCGGGGGTTGATCGTCCGGCCATTTGTACGGTTATTCCAACCATGACCGGCCAGACCCGCATCCTGGATCTGGGTGCCAATGTCGACTGTACGGCTGAGCACCTGCTTCAGTTTGGTGTGATGGGGTCCATTCTCGCCAGTGCTGTAGAGCATATTGCTGCGCCGCGTGTGGGTTTGCTGAATATCGGCGAAGAAGACATTAAGGGTAACGAAGTCGTTAAGCAGACCGCAGAATTATTGCGTGCCACAGACCTCAATTTTGTCGGTAATGTTGAAGGCGATGGGGTTTACAAGGGTGAGGCAGACGTGGTGGTTTGTGATGGCTTCGTCGGTAATGTCGCACTCAAGATTTCCGAAGGTCTTGCCCAAATGATGGGTCGATTTCTGCGGGAAGAGTTCGAACGTAATCTGCTTACGCGACTGATTGCGCTTCTGGCGCTGTCTGTGTTGAGCCGATTCAAAAAGCGCCTTGATCATCGCCGTTATAACGGTGCCAGCCTTCTGGGGCTCAAGGGTACGGTAATCAAGAGCCATGGCTCGGCTGATGTTTTTGCTTTCAGCCAGGCAATCAAACGTGCTTACTTCGAAGCCGAGAACGATGTGATCGATAAGATCGCGCATCGTGTTTCCAGTTACACCGGTTTACAAACAGCTGCACTGCTCGTGGAACCCGCAAAGGATTCTGCAGCAACAGGAGAGGCCTGATGGCTGAAACACTTTACGCGCAACTTGCAGGCATTGGCAGTTATTTGCCGGGTGAACCGATTTCCAATGAAGCGCTGATTCAGGCCAAGGGTCTCGAGTCCAGTGACGAATGGATTGTTACCCGCACAGGGATTGCTGCCAGACATCATGCGCCCGAGGGTGTGACCTCGAGCATGCTGGCCGAAGAGGCAAGTTGCCTCGCTCTGGCGGATGCCGGTGTTGCTGCTGCCGATCTTGATCTGATTATCGTGGCGACATCAACGCCAGACATGATTTTTCCGAGCACGGCTTGCCTGTTGCAGGGCAAGCTGGGCAATGTGGGTGCAACAGCCTTTGACGTACAGGCAGTCTGCTCAGGCTTTGTGTATGCCATGACGATTGCCGAAAAGTTCATCCGTTCGGGCAGTCATAAAACGGCGCTGATTGTTGGTGCCGAAGTATTCTCGCGCATCATGGACTGGAATGACCGCGGCACCTGCGTGCTGTTTGGTGATGGTGCGGGTGCTGTGGTGCTCAAAGCTGGCGATCAGCCAGGTCTGTTGGCAACCTCCACGCATGCCGATGGTTCCCAGGCCGATATTCTCAATGTGCCGGGCCAGGTGCGTAACGGCGTGGTGACGGGCGACCCGTTCCTGCGCATGGATGGTCAGGCCGTGTTCAAATTTGCCGTACGCGCGCTGACTGATAGCGCACTCGAATGTTGTGAGGCCGCCGGGATCAGTTCTGAACAGATTGACTGGCTGATTCCGCACCAAGCCAACGTTCGCATTATCGAGGCGATTGGTAAGCGCTTATCGCTACCAACCGAGCGTGTCATTGTTACCGTTGGCCATCATGGCAACACCTCTGCGGCTTCAGTGTCATTGGCGCTGGATGAAGCCGTGAAGTCCGGTCGTGTAAAGCGTGGCCAGACGCTCATGCTGCAAGGCGTGGGGGGTGGGTTCACCTGGGGCAGCGTGCTCCTTAAGTATTAATAAGCGTTTTCTCGGAGATTATCTATGTCCTTTGCTTTCGTATTTCCCGGTCAGGGTTCCCAGTCGGTCGGCATGATGGCTGCCTACGGCGATTCGCCCGTTGTGCGTGCGACCTTTGACGAAGCTTCGGCTGCCTTAGGTGAAGATCTGTGGACCATGGTTGCCGAAGGTCCGGCAGAAAAGCTGGCAATGACCGTCAATACACAACCCATCATGCTGACAGCGGGTGTGGCTGCCTGGCGTTTGTGGGAAAGCTTGGGCGGTAAAACGCCCGCCGTGGTAGCGGGTCATAGCCTGGGTGAATACTCGGCGCTTGTGGCAGCTGGTGCCCTTAAACTTGCCGATACCGTGCCGCTGGTGCGTTTGCGTGCGGCTGCCATGCAGGAAGCCGTTCCAGCCGGTACGGGTGCCATGGCCGCCATTCTTGGCCTGGATGATGACGGTACTGCTGCCGCCTGTGCCGAAGCGGCTCAGGGTGAGATTGTCGAACCGGTAAACTTCAACGCACCCGGTCAAACCGTTATCGCGGGTCATAAGGGTGCGGTCGAGCGCGCCTGTGACGCCTGTAAGGCACGTGGTGCCAAACGTGCCGTACTGCTACCGGTGTCAGCTCCTTTCCATTCTTCATTGCTCAAACCAGCAGCTGATCGTCTGGCAGTTGCCCTGGCAGATATCACTATTGCCTCGCCAGTGATTCCTGTGATCAATAACGTGGATGTGGCGATTGAAACCGATCCGGCACGCATTAAGGATGCCCTGGTACGCCAGGCTGCTAAACCGGTCCGCTGGGTAGAAATTATCCAGAAAATGGCGGGTATGGGTGTTGCTACGGCGGCTGAATGTGGCCCGGGCAAGGTACTGGCCGGTCTGACCAAACGTTGTGCTGATGGCATTACCGGTGTGGCACTGGCTGATGCTGAGTCGGTGAACGCCAATCTTTCCCTAAGCTAAGGAATTCACATGACTGCAACTGTTGCTCTGGTTACTGGCGCATCGCGCGGTATCGGCCGTGCGATTGCCATGGAACTGACCCGTCAGGGCATGACCATTATTGGTACCGCTACCAGCGAATCGGGTGCTGCCAGCATTACCGAAGCCATCAAGGCTGCCGGTGGTGCAGGGTGGGGTGCAGCCCTGGATGTGCGTGATGCCGCCGGTGTGGATGCCCTGATTGCCGATATCGAAACCCAAACTGGTGCTGCCATCACTGTGCTGGTCAATAACGCCGGTATTACGCGCGATACGCTCGCCATGCGCATGAAAGATGAAGACTGGGACGATGTACTGGATACCAACCTGAAGTCGGTATTCCGTATGTGCCGTTCTGTTATGCGCGGCATGATGAAAGCCCGCACCGGCCGTATCGTTAACATCACCTCCGTGGTTGGCCATGCCGGCAACCCGGGTCAGGCCAATTATTGTGCCGCCAAGGCCGGTGTGAGCGGGATGACCCGTTCCCTGGCCCGTGAGCTGGGTAGCCGTGGCATCACTGTCAACTGTGTGGCACCGGGCTTTATTGATACGGATATGACCAAGGCCCTGGATGACAACCAGAAGGCGATGTTGCTGGGCAACATTCCTCTGGGGTGCCTCGGGACCCCTGAAGATATCGCGGCGGCAGTCGCTTTCCTCGTATCGCCAGCGGCATCTTATGTCACGGGCAGTACGATTCACGTTAATGGCGGGATGTACCTGCCTTAACTTTTTTATTCTATTGCGCACGAAAACTTTGCGGTTGGCTGTGTTTTGGTAGAATAGAGTCTGATTTCCACCACCTCTAATAGAAGGGTAATAGGAGCTTCAATGGATAACATCGAACAGCGCGTCAAAAAGATCGTAGCCGAACAACTCGGCGTGAATGAAGCTGACGTCAAGAATGAATCTTCTTTCGTTGATGATCTGGGCGCAGATTCGCTGGATACAGTTGAACTCGTGATGGCACTCGAAGAGGAATTCAAATGCGAAATTCCGGATGAAGATGCCGAGAAGATCACCACGGTTCAGCAAGCGATCAACTACGTCAAGTCGCACCAGAAGTAATTTCGCTTGTTGCGTCATTGCGGCCGACGCGCTTTGTGTCGGCCGTATTTATATCAGCCCGGGATTTATAAAGCCGGGTCAGTGAAGGGGTTGGCATGCGTCGTCGCGTCGTCGTCACAGGATTGGGCGTTATCAGCCCTGTAGGTAACACCGTTGCAGAAGCATGGGATAATCTGCTTGCTGGTCGTAGTGGTATTACAGCAGTGACCCGTTTTGACGTCAGCACCTTCCCAACACGTATCGCCGGTGAGGTTAAGGGCTTTAACGTGGCAGACTATCTGCCTGCTAAAGACGCTCGCCACATGGATACCTTTATTCATTACGGCATGGCGGCTGGCATTCAGGCCGTTCGCGATGCCGGTCTGGGTGAAAACCCAGCAGATGCCGAACGCATTGGCGTATGTATTGGTTCGGGTATCGGTGGTTTGCCGCTGATCGAAGAAACCAAAGTCACTTACGATGCGACCGGTGTTCGCAAGATTTCCCCATTTTTTGTGCCGGGTTCGATCATCAATATGATCTCCGGTAACCTCTCGATCATGTACGGTTTCAAAGGTCCGAATATTGCACCTGTGACTGCCTGTACGACAGGTCTTCACGCCATCGGTATGGCCAGCCGTATGATCGAATATGGTGATGCGGATGTGATGATTGCCGGTGGTGCTGAATCCACCATCTCCCCGCTGGGTCTGGGTGGTTTCTGTGCCGCACGAGCCCTTTCGGAGCGCAATGATGATCCGGTAACCGCCAGCCGCCCATGGGACAAGGACCGTGATGGTTTTGTGCTGGGTGAGGGAGCGGGTGTGATGGTGCTCGAAGAGTACGAGCACGCCAAAGCCCGTGGCGCCAAGATTTATGCAGAACTGAGTGGTTTCGGCATGAGTGGTGATGCGTATCATATGACCGCTCCGGATACCGACGGCCCTAAGCGCAGTATGCAAGCTGCACTCAAGAACGCCGGCGTGAATACCGATAACGTGCAGTATCTCAATGCACACGGTACCTCGACACCGCTGGGCGACAAGAATGAAACACAGGCCATCAAACTACTGTTTGGTGATGACGCCAAGAAGCTGGTTGCGAACTCGACCAAGTCAATGACCGGTCACCTGCTGGGTGGCGCTGGCGGCCTGGAGTCGGTGTTCACGGTATTGGCCGTACACAATCAAATTTCGCCACCAACCATCAACATCTTCAATCAGGATACGGAATGTGACCTCGATTATTGTGCCAATACGGCCCGCGAGATGAAGATTGACGTCGCACTGAAGAACAACTTCGGCTTTGGCGGTACCAACGGCTCACTGGTCTTCAAGCGCTTCTGAGTAACATGATGTACCGGCTTGAAATCCAGCCGGTTGCTTCGCGTCGTCTACGGGCGGCGTTGCTTTTGGTGTTGTTGCTGGCCGTATTGAGCCTCAGCCAGAGTAGTCTTTCGGGGCTATCGCTTGCAATCGTTGGCTTGTTGCTGATTGTTGTTTTTATACAGTCATGGCGTGCAGCTTCGCGTAAACCCCCCGCGTTATTAATGACCTTTAGGCCGGCCAAAGTATGGCTGACCGATTTGCAGGGTGCTGATCCTAGCTGATCGTTCTCCATGCCGAGTGTCACCAACAAGGTCGTCAGGTGATTGTTCTATTACCGGATAGTTTGCCAGATCGCTCGTTGGATCAATGGCGACAGCTGTTGGTTTGGGCGAAGCGTATGCGTCGTCAGATCGCGATGCAATAAAGCCCTGTTAGCTGCACCGGCGCAGGATGGTGTTTTTAACCCGTTTCAGGGTGTCCGGAAAATCCCGGGAGTAATGCAGTCCACGACTCTCTTTGCGCTTCAGCGCTGCTCGTACAATCAGGTCTGCCGTTTGAACCAGATTCCTTAGCTCGAGTAGGTCGTAGCTAATACGGAAGTTGGCGTAAAACTCATCAATCTCGCGTGTCAGCAGACGAATACGATGTTGTGCCCGGAGCAAACGTTTGGTCGTGCGGACAATGACCACGTAGTCCCACATGAAACGGCGCAGTTCGTCCCAGTTGTGGGAGATGACGATTTCTTCATCGGCATCTGTCACGCGGCTTTCATCCCAATGCGGTAAAGCGGTTGGTGTCAGCAAAGGGTTGGCGATGATCATGTCCGTTGCCGCACGCGAATAAACCAGACATTCAAGTAAGGAGTTTGAAGCCAGACGATTGGCGCCATGCAACCCGCTACAAGTCATTTCGCCAGCAGCATAAAGTCCTAGCAAATCCGTTCGACTGTGCTGATCGATCATGACACCCCCACAGGTGTAATGCGCCGCCGGCACAACGGGTATGGGTTCTTTGGTGATATCAATGCCGAGTTGCAGGCATCGTTCGTAGATCGTTGGGAAATGCGAACGAATAAATTCGGCAGGTTGATGTGAAATGTCCAGATACACGCAATCGAGGCCATGTCGTTTCATTTCGGCATCGATAGCGCGAGCAACGATATCGCGCGGAGCCAATTCAGCGCGGAGATCGTAATCATCCATAAAGCGTGAGCCGTCCGGCCGCTTTAATAATCCGCCTTCACCGCGTACTGCTTCACTGATCAGAAAAGATTTTTCCTGCGGGTGGTAAAGACAAACTGTATGAATTCCATATTGGCGATACGGCAGCCTGCGCGCCACGCCATGGCAATGCCATCACCCGTAGAGGTATCGGGATTGGTTGTATAGAGATAAACCTTTCCCGCGCCGCCGGTTGTCAGGATGGTCTGGCCCGCAGGAATGGTTTTAACTTCGTCGGATGCGCTATCTAATACATAGGCCCCAAGACACCGGTCTTTCTGGCCTAATGGTTGTTGCCCGATTTTGCTGGCAGTAATCAGGTCGACCACGATGTGGTGTTCCATCACGCAGATATTGGGATGGTTGCGCACCTACGGGGTGAGGGTGTCCTGAACGGCGGCGCCGGTCGCATCGTCAACATGAGACTGTGGCCGCCTTCCCGTGTCAGGTGATAACGACCATCTTCGCGTGTAAAGGGTACCCCGCGGTCAATAAGCCACTGAATCGCTTCGGCGGCATGCTCAATGGCAAAACGGGTGGCCGCTGGATCGTTAAGATAAGCACCTACAGTAAGCGTATCTGCAATATGATTCTCAACGGAGTCGGTGCTGTCCAGAACTGCGGCAATACCACCCTGGGCCCAACCCGAAGCCGAATCGACAAGGCGTCTCTTGCTCATAAGGCCAACCTTCAGGCCAGCATCGGCAAGGCACAATGCAGCGCCCTGGCCGGCCAGGCCACTGCCGATGATGAGCACATCAAAACGGTTCGAGCAGGGTAAGGAAGTCTGGTTCAACGGAGTAGGAGGGCAGTTATAGCCAGTATGGCGAAAAGGACGTTCACAACTTAAACTAACGGGCATTCTACAAGGTTAGAATGGAAACAGGCATTAAACAGACAGCTGATGTGCGTTCACGGATTCATCGCGCCCGTGAATCGTTGACGCACACACTTAAGGGATTGATGGAGCCAGCATGACCGGATCGTTAACTGAAATTCTAGTAGCGCAGGAAACGCGGGTTTCTGCATTGATTGATGGCGAAGCGTCATTACCGTTCGAGGGTTCGGATATTACGGCGGGCGAGAGGCATCAGTATTACCACTATCAATTGATCCGTCAGACATTGCTGGGCACGGTAATGACCGCGGACGTGCATGAATCTAGTACCTGGAGCCAAATCTGATTTGCGAAACTCTGGGCTAAGGTTGATGGGCTAGAGGACATTCAAACCTCCTGAAATAGCGTAGGATTCGCCCTTATGGCAGAACGTGAAGCACAAGTGATCGAAGTTATACCGCCGACACGCCCAGAGGCGCCCGGTCTGGCGCGTCTTCAGTTTGATATGTCCGGCGGTTGTGGCCGTTGTCATGAAACGAGTGGTTGCGGCGGGGTCAGCATTGCACAGCCGCTCTGCAATACCCCCAAAACACTTCTGGTCGCTGATGGTGTTGGTGTGCAAGTTGGTGACAAGGTGCTGGTCGCCATTCCTGATGCCTTGCTCTCACAGGGCGTTACACGTGCCTATCTGATTCCATTGATTCTGCTATTTCTCGGAAGTGCCATAGGTGCTTTCATTTTGCCCGATCTAGCGCCTCTGCAATGGCAGTTAACAGCGGATATTGGCGCGATTGCCGGTGCGGGTATGGGTCTGATTGCTGCCCGGTGGCAATTGCAGCGACACCAGCCAACACGTGCCATGGCCGCTCCCCGTATCGTTCGCCGTCTGAATTGAATTTTTCTATTACAAGAAAATGTTAGTTATGCGTGATTCCTACAAAAAAATCCTGCAGGTCGTTCTGATTTGTTGTTCATTGTCTTTGAACAGCATGGTTCAGGCTCAAAGTCGCGGGTTGCCCGATTTTGTAGAGCTGGCTGAAAAGCAGTCGCCTTCGGTGGTGAATATCAGTACGGTACAGAACAATCGTGGACGGGCAACGAGCAACGATTTTCCGATGGATCCAACCGATCCTGCCTACGAGATCTTCCGTCGATTCTTCCCACAGGCTCCGGGAAACGGTCAGCCGCAACAGGAGAATCGGTCATTAGGTTCCGGTTTCATTATCACGGCAGATGGTTATGTGATGACTAATGCCCACGTGATTGATGGGGCTGATGAGGTCACGGTCAAGCTGCTGGATAAACGTGAGTTCCGTGCCAAAGTCATTGGTGCCGACAAACGCACCGATGTGGCGCTGCTGAAGATCGAGGCAAATGGCTTGCCGGCAGTAAAACTTGGTGACTCCGCCAGCCTGAAGCCGGGTGAGTGGGTCGTTGCCATCGGCAGTCCTTTTGGTTTTGAGCATTCTGTAACAGCGGGCATTGTCAGTGCTAAGGGTCGCGCTTTGCCCCAGGAAAATTACGTGCCATTTATCCAGACCGATGTCGCAATTAATCCGGGAAACTCCGGTGGACCACTGTTTAATTTGCATGGCGAAGTTGTAGGGATTAATTCACAGATCTTCAGCCGTTCCGGTGGGTTCATGGGGATTTCCTTTGCCATTCCGATCGACCTGGCCATAGATATTCAACAGCAACTGCGCACCAAAGGTCGAGCAAGCCATGGCCGGATGGGTGTGTCTATTCAGGAAGTGACCCGTGACGTGGTCGAGGCTTTTGGGCTCCCCAAGTCGGGTGGTGCTCTGGTGAACAGCGTAGAACCTAACGGACCAGCTGCCCGCGCCGGTATCGAACTGGGTGATGTTATCCTCAAATTTGATGGCAAACCAATCACCGTCTCCAGTGATCTGCCACGCATGGTTGGTGCGCTGAAACCCGGTACGAAATCTCAGGCGGAACTCTGGCGTAAAGGCCAGGTGCGCACGGTAAGCGTCACCATCGGGGAATTCCAGGAGGAACGGGTCGCTTCGAATAAGCCGGCCGGCCGTGGCGTCGGTGAAGCAACCAATAGCCGTCTGGGTATTGCGGTTTCAGATCTGACCGCAGAGCAGAAGCAGCAGATGCGCCTGAACGCCGGTATTCTGGTGGTGGATATCCGTCCGGGAAGCCGGTTCGATTTGCGCCCGGGTGACATCATTCTGGCTATAACCGCTAAAGGCGACACCCAGGATGTCCGATCGGTGCAGCAATTTAACCAGATCATCGCTCAAATGGATGCCAAAGCACCCGCAACACTGCTCATTCGCCGCTCAAATGTACAGATATTCGTGCCAATTCCGCAGGCCCAGCCGGCACAGCCAGGGCTACGATAAACCCCGAACAGGGCTAAGGCTAGCGTACGAAGACCGCCAAGCCTTAGCCCTGTTCCGGTAGAATAGCGGGTTGTTCTGGCGCTCATTAGCGCTCTCATTGCACTTGTTGCCAGCATAACGCTGGAAAAATGGAATTCCGTGAAGCACATACGTAACTTTTCGATCATTGCCCACATTGACCATGGCAAATCGACCCTGGCAGATCGCCTGATCCATCGTTGTGGCGGTTTATCCGATCGGGAAATGGCCGCCCAGGTTCTTGATTCGATGGACATCGAGAAAGAACGGGGTATTACCATTAAAGCGCAAACCGCTGCGCTGAATTACAAAGCCAAAGACGGCAACACCTATCGTTTGAATCTGATTGATACGCCGGGACACGTTGACTTTTCCTACGAAGTATCCCGCTCGCTGTCTGCCTGTGAAGGCGCACTGTTAGTGGTCGATGCTTCGCAAGGCGTAGAGGCCCAGACAGTTGCCAACTGCTATACCGCGCTCGACCTGGGGGTTGAGGTTGTGCCGGTCTTGAACAAGATCGATCTACCATCCGCCAACCCTGAAAATGCACGCGCAGAGATTGAAGATGTGATTGGGATTGATGCCACAGAAGCGGTAGAAGCGAGTGCTAAAACCGGTATTGGTATCGACGATATTCTCGAGCAGGTTGTTGCCAAGATTCCAGCACCCGAGGGTGACCCGGATGCGCCGCTTAAAGCACTGATTGTGGACTCCTGGTTTGATAACTATGTTGGCGTGGTGATGCTGGTCCGTGTGATTGACGGGACGCTTAAACCTAAAGACAAGATGCGACTGATGTCGACAGGTGCCACCCACCTGTGCGAACAGGTCGGTATCTTTACGCCGAAATCAAAGCAGCAACCCCAGCTGTCAGCAGGTGAAGTGGGCTTCGTCATTTCCGGCCTCAAGGAGTTGAAGGCTGCGCGTGTGGGTGACACCATCACACTGGCAGACCGTCCGGCTGACAAGCCACTCGAAGATTTCAAGGAAATCAAACCACAGGTGTTTGCCGGTTTGTACCCGGTCGAGCCGAATGAATATGAACAGTTGCGTGACTCGCTGGAAAAGCTGCAACTGAATGATGCGGCACTCCAGTTCGAGCCTGAAGTATCCCAGGCCTTGGGATTTGGTTTCCGTTGCGGTTTCCTTGGTTTGTTGCACATGGAAATTGTGCAGGAGCGCCTGGAACGCGAGTTTGATATGGATCTCATTACCACGGCACCCACCGTGGTTTATGAAGTCCGTTTGCGTAACGGCGAAGAAATCATTGTTGAAAACCCATCCCGCTTGCCGGACATCGGCAAGATTGAAGAAATTCGCGAACCGATCATTACCGCGTTTATCTTCCTGCCACAGGACTATGTGGGTTCGGTGATCACCTTGTGTAACCAGAAGCGTGGATCGCAGATCGATATGCGTTACCACGGTCGGCAGGTGCAGATGATTTACGAATTGCCACTGTCTGAAGTGATGTTCGACTTCTTTGATAAGCTGAAATCGGTTTCCCGCGGCTATGCCTCGCTCGATTATGAATTCAAGGAATACCGTACGGCAGATATGGTCAAACTTGATGTGCTGATCAACGGCGACAAGGTGGATGCGCTGTCGTTAATCGTGCACTGCTCCAGCTCTGTCTATCGTGGCCGTGAACTGGTGAGCAAGATGCGCGAACTTATCCCGCGCCAGATGTACGATGTGGCGATTCAGGCCGCACTGGGTGCACAGATTATTGCCCGTGAAACCGTGAAGGCCATGCGTAAGGATGTACTTGCCAAGTGTTACGGCGGCGACATCTCGCGTAAGAAAAAGCTCCTCGAGAAACAGAAAGCTGGTAAGAAGCGCATGAAACAGATTGGTACGGTAGAAGTTCCACAGGAAGCCTTCCTGGCTGTTTTACGCGTTGATGGCAAATAACCCTATAAGTCATTAAGTACGGAACGATTGAATGAATTTTGCACTGATCCTGTTTCTGATCACTCTTGCCACAGGCATTCTCTGGCTGATTGATGTGCTCTATGCCCGTAAGCTGCGTGCACCAGGCAGTAAGAACCCGATCTGGGTAGAGTGGGGCGCCTGCCTGTTCCCAGTAATTCTGGCCGTGTTTGCACTGCGTTCCTTTGTCGTTGAGCCATTCAAGATTCCGTCGGGCTCGATGATTCCTACGCTGCAAGTGGGTGACTATATTCTGGTGAATAAGTTCACGTATGGCCTGCGTTTGCCCATCGTTGGCACAGAAGTCATTTCAGGCAATCCAGTGGCGCGTGGAGATGTGGTGGTGTTCCGTTATCCGCCTGAACCCAACGTGGATTACATCAAGCGTGTTATTGGCTTACCGGGAGATACGGTCAGCTATCAGAACAAGCAACTAACCATTAATGGCGTACCTGTCCCACGTACGCCTGAAGCTGATTATCTGCATCCTGACCGGATGTATTACTCCAAGCAGTACCGTGAATCCTTAAACGGTATTAGCTACAACACCTTGAATGACGCCGATGCTCCGGCCTTTGTGCCCGATGTGGCGCGCTTTCCCTATCGTGATCAGTGTCGCTATGACAGCACCGGTTTCGTGTGCAAAGTGCCAGCTGGTAATTACTTCGTAATGGGTGACAACCGCGACAACAGTAAAGATAGCCGCGTCTGGGGGTTTGTCCCTGATGCAAACATTGTCGGCAAATCCTTCTTCATCTGGTTTCACTGGGGTGAACTGAGCCGTATTGGCTCTTTCCGCTAAGTCAGCATCGGTATGACTCAAACTGGTCAGCGCCCCGCAACGGCTCAAAACAGACTGGCTTCGCTCGAGTCTGCCATTGGCTACCAATTTCGTGATCAGACACTGCTTGATCAGGCGCTAACGCATCGTAGCTATGGTCGCGATCACTATGAGCGTCTGGAGTTTCTGGGCGATTCAATCCTCAACGCAGTCGTCGCAGAGGCCCTCTTTCAGACCTTTCCGGATCTGCCGGAAGGGGGCTTGTCCCGTTTGCGGGCCAATCTGGTGTGTCAGGATCAACTGGTTACCGTTGCTGGTGATCTTTCCATCAGTCGATACTTGCGGCTGGGTGAGGGCGAGCTAAAGAGTGGCGGTCAAAATCGTCCATCGATTATGGCGGATACCGTTGAAGCGCTCTATGGGGCCATCTGGCAGGATGCCGGTTTTGAAACAGCACGTCGTGTCATCCTGGCAAGCTTTGCCCAACGTATCAATGCCATCGACCTGAATAAACTCCCTTCAGCCAAGGACGCCAAGACACGTTTGCAGGAATGGTTGCAGGGCCGTCGGCTGCCGCTACCCGTTTATGACACCCCCATGGTGAGCGGCGCGGCGCATGCCCAGACCTTTGAAGTGTTGTGTCATATCGCCGAACATCAAATTCAGACCTGCGGTAAAGGTCCTACACGTCGGGCGGCAGAGCAGCAGGCCGCAGAACTGGCGCTTGCCCAACTCGAAGCGGTTCACCAGGATAAAAAGCGATGACCGAACTACCGATTGAACCCCCTGAGCATCAGGAGCCTGCAGGCCTTGTCGCACTGGTAGGACGACCCAATGTCGGCAAGTCGACATTGCTGAACCGCTTGATCGGTGAAAAGCTGAGTATCACATCACGCAAAGCACAAACAACGCGCCACCGCATCATGGGCGTCCGTACAGATGAGGACGCGCAGTACGTTTTTGTTGATACACCGGGATTCCAGACCAAACACAGTTCGGCTTTAAACCGGACGATGAATCGGGGCGTGACGCAGGCGCTGCTGGATGTGGATGTCATCTGTTTTGTTATCGAAGCAGGTCGCTTTGGCGATGCTGATCGTAAAGTGTTGGCATTGCTTCCCGAAGATCGCCCGGTCATTCTGGTGCTGAACAAAATTGATCAGCTGAAAGATAAAGCAGCGTTGCTACCCTTTGTCGCCAAACTTGCTGAACTACGTCACTGGGCAGTGATCGTGCCGGTGAGTGCTGAAAAGGGGACGCAAGCAGAAGCACTCCTCTCGGAAATTAAAAAAGCGTTGCCTAAGCAGGGCTTTTTGTACGATCCCGATACGCTTACTGATCGCAGCGAGCGCTTTATTGCCTCGGAATATATTCGCGAAAAGCTGTTTCGCCTGCTGGGTGACGAATTGCCTTATGCGGCTACGGTCGAGATTGAAAAATTCGAAACAGAAGGCGAACTGCGCCGGATTTTTACCGCTATCGTCGTGGATCGCGAATCCCACAAGCCTATGATCATCGGACGTAATGGGGAAACACTCAAACGCATCGCTTCAGAAGCACGTCAGGACATGACCCGCATGTTTGGTGGCACGGTTTATCTGGAGCTCTGGGTCAAAGTTAAATCGGGTTGGGCAGATGATGAACGTCTTCTGCGTACCCTAGGCTACGAGTAAGTGTAGGCCATCCCTTAGCCATCTTATGCGACCCGTCAAAGTCGAACGCCAACCAGCCTTTGTGCTGCACAGTCGACCCTATCGGGAAACCAGTCTAATTGTCGAAGCCATAACCCGGGATTATGGGCGCATGGCGCTGGTAGCGAAAGGGGTGCGTCGCCCGCGGTCTGCCATGCGTGGCGTGCTTATGGCGTTCCAACCGCTGGAGATGACCTGGAGTGACAAAGGTGAGGTTGTAACACTGCACAATGCCGAATGGCAGGGCGGGCAACCCCTATTGCAAGGTCGTGCCTTGCTCTGTGCCTATTATCTGAATGAGCTCCTGATCAATCTGCTGCCCCGTGAAGATGCACATGAGCAGCTATTCACACATTACAGCAGCACGTTACAAGCGCTATCGACATCCGAATCCCATGATGCGGCTTACTTTTCAGGGGTTTTACGGCGTTTTGAAAAACAGCTGCTTGGCGAACTCGGTTATGGCCTGATGCTGGTTCATGATGCCAATGGTCAACCAATTGCTGCTGATAACCACTATCTTTATGAAATGGAGTCCGGGCCGCGGGTTATTGCAGATTCTTCGGCGAGCGCCGGTACAATAAGCGGTCAGACTTTGCTGGATATGGAAACAGAGTCATTTGACAACCCTGTTTCACTGCTCGAGAGTAAACAACTCATGCGCAGCCTGATGGCTTTTTATTTGAATGGTCGGCAACTGCATAGCCGTCGGCTGTTCGAAGACCTGGCTGACCTCTAATAGCCTACTGAATATTTATCATGATTGAACTTGGCGTAAATATTGATCACGTTGCCACACTGCGTCAGGCACGGCGTACCTATGAACCGGATCCGGTCTGGGCTGCTGTTGAGGCCCACCTGGGTGGTGCTGATGGCATTACGGTTCATCTGCGGGAAGACCGGCGTCACATTCAGGATGCCGACGTGCGCAAGTTGCGTGATCTGACACAGATCAAACTGAATCTCGAAATGGCGGCTACCGATGAAATGGTGGGCATCGCTTATGAGCTCAAGCCTGAAATGGTCATGCTCGTACCGGAAGGACGTCAGGAAGTAACAACCGAAGGTGGTTTGGATATCGTTGGTCAGAAAGCCCGATTGAAAGCCATTGTCAGCAAGCTGCGCGATGCCGGCATTGTTACCAGCACCTTTATCGATGCGGAACCTGACCAGGTCGCAGCCGCAGCCCGAATTGGGGTGCAGGTCTGCGAAATCCATACAGGACCTTATGCCCATGCCTTTCACGCCGCGGGTCGTGATATCGAACGCCCGGCGGTGCAGGCAGAACTACAGCGTGTTGCTACCGCTGGTCAGCAGATTCGTTCCCTCGGTATGCGCTTCAACGCAGGTCATGCGCTCAACTATTACAACGTGCAACCGATTGCTGCCTTGCCAGGCATCCGCGAGCTGCACATCGGTCATGCGATCGTAAGCCGATCGGTTTTTGTCGGATTGCGCGAAGCGGTGAGCGAAATGAAGCGCCTGATGCGTGAAGCCGTCAGCCTTAGCTAAGCCGGCCTGCGACATAATGATTCACGGCATCGGTACCGACATTGTTTCTGTCCAGCGTATTGGACAGATGCTATCGCGCCATCCGGAACGAGGCGCAGCGCATTTGCTGCATTTTGCAGAGCAGCTTGAAGCTCAGCAATCTGCCGCCCCTGATCGTTTTGTTGCCAAACGGTTTGCTGCTAAAGAAGCGCTCTCCAAAGCTTTAGGCACAGGGTTACGTGCGCCTGTGCTGTTGCCCGCCATACGCGTTGAGCATGACGCCTTGGGCAAACCCTTTTTCAGTTTTGAATCCGAGCTGGCAGACTGGATCTGTCAGCGTTCCCTGCAAATCCACCTTTCGATTACCGATGAGGTGGATCACGCTGTTGCATTTGTTGTTGTGGAGAAACTATGAGCACGAAGCTACCCTACGGCCCGTTGATGATTGATGTTGAAGGTCTGACGCTGAATGAGGCCGACAGGCGCCGATTGCTCCATCCGTTAGTGGGCGGCGTAATTCTTTTCTCCCGCAATTACAGAGACCCGGTGCAGCTTTCCGCTTTAACGCAGGAAATTGCCGATCTACGTCAGCCACCACTATCGATTACGGTCGATCATGAGGGGGGCAGGGTACAGCGCTTCCGCGAAGGCTTTACCCGTCTGCCAGCCATGCGGCTGTTGGGCGAACTTCATGCCAAAGACCCGGTTGCGGCAGATGAAAGCGCCGAGGCAGTAGGTCTGGTACTGGCAACTGAATTGCGTGCACATGGTGTTGATTTTTCTTTTACGCCAGTACTTGACATCGATTGGGGGCGCAGTGGTGTTATTGGCGATCGGAGCTTTTCCAAGGATCCCCAGATCGTGTCACGTCTTGCTGCTTCATTAATTCGTGGTCTCGCTAAAGGGGGCATGGGCTCCTGTGGCAAGCATTTCCCCGGACATGGCTGGGTTGAAGCCGACTCTCACGTCGCCATTCCGGTGGATGAACGCAGCATGGCAGAGATTGAAGTTGATATGCAGCCGTATCATGAACTCTCTCTGGACGCAGTGATGCCGGCGCACGTAATCTACCCGGTGCTAGATGAGCGTCCTGCCGGATTCTCACCACGCTGGTTAGAAAAATTACGACTTGAGTGCCAGTTCGATGGCATTATTTTCAGTGATGACCTTTCCATGGAAGGTGCCAGTGTTGCCGGCAGCATTGTTGATCGTGCCAACGCGGCATGGGATGCCGGCTGTGATGTACTTCTGGTCTGCAATAAGCCTGATTTTGTTGATGCGTTGCTAGCTGAGTGGCAGCCTGAAATGCACCCGGTCCGTTTGGCACATATTTCAAATCTCTTAGGCGAACCGGGTTTGGGTACAGATCGGCCCTTGACGCGTGCACAGCTTGAAGCCAACCCAGACTACCAGGCCGCACTGGCTCGTATTCAGGCGCTCTAAACCATGAGCCACCCCCTGCAGGATCAGGTACGTACGCTGCCTGAGCGGCCGGGGGTGTATCGTTTTCTGGCCGAAGATGGCCAGGTGCTTTATGTGGGTAAAGCACGCAATCTTAAAAGCCGCGTCTCGTCTTACTTTGCAAAAAACCTGAGCAGTCCGCGTATTGCGCTGATGGTAAGCAAAATCGCCCGGCTCGAAATCACACCCACACCCTCGGAATCCGAAGCACTCCTACTTGAAAACCATCTCATCAAAGAACTGGCACCCAAGTACAACATCCTGTTCCGGGATGACAAATCGTATCCCTACATACGCTTAACCCGTGAGACCTGGCCCCTCATCGGGCTGCATCACGGTGCATTGTCGAGCAATGTCGATTGCTTTGGACCCTATCCGAATGCCTATTCGGTCAGAAAAGCCGTTCATTTGCTGCAGAAGATATTCCGCTTGCGCACCTGTGAAGATAGTGTCTTCAACAACCGTACACGCCCTTGTCTGCTGTATCAGATCAAACGTTGTAGCGGTCCCTGCGTTGGACGTATTAGCGAAACGGACTATGCCGAGGATGTAAAAGCAGTGACCCTGTTCCTTCAGGGCCGTCACCAGGAGATCATGCAACGTCTAACCACGCTGATGGAGCAGGCGTCAGAGAAGCTGGCTTTTGAACAGGCGGCACAGTTTCGCGATCAGATCCAGGCACTACATCACGCGCAGGACACACAGATTATGGACAGCCACCAGGCTGAAGATATCGACATCATTGTAGTTGTGGAGCAGGGCGGTAGCCTCTGCGTCAATCTCGCCATGGTGCGAGGAGGGCGACATCTGGGCGATCGAGTCCACTTTCCACAAGCAGGTAATCAGCTGGAGCAGGCATCATTGAGCGAAGTGCTATCGGCCTTTATCGAATCGCATTATGCCTTGCATCCCCCGCCAGGAAAGGTCTTGGTCAATGAGGCTGTTGACGAGGTTGTGAGTGAAACAGTTGCCGGGCTTATCGGCAGACCTTTGCCGATGGATCTGCCGCATTACACCCAGCACAAGGCCTGGGTCGAGCTGGCAGTAAACAATGCGCAGCTTGCACTGACGCAACGCCGTCACATGCAGAGCCTGCAGGGTAAGCGACAGCAATCGCTCCTGGTCGCTTTACAGCAGGCAGGGTTGGCTATCGAGCAACTCAACCGGATTGAGTGTTTCGATATCAGCCATACACAGGGTGAAGCAGCGGTTGCTTCCTGTGTCGTCTGGACGCATGACGATAAAGAGGGCGGTGCCATGCGCCGCGCTGATTATCGTCGATTCAACATTGTCGACATTACCCCTGGTGATGATTACGCAGCTATTCATCAGGCCGTATACCGGCGGTATAAGCCGAATGAAAAATCCAATGAAGGGATCAGACCCGATCTGGTGCTGATTGATGGCGGTAAAGGGCAGGTTGCCAAGGCTGCCGAGGTATTAGCCGAGCTTGGCCGCTCGGATATTCCTCTGGTGGGTGTAGCCAAAGGGCTGGGGCGCAAACCCGGTCTGGAGTCACTGATTTTCACAGATGATCGAGAACCGCTGCATCTGGATTCAGACGACCCGGGCTTGCACTTGGTTCAGGAAATTCGTGATGAAGCGCATCGGTTCGCACTCACAGGACACCGGGGCCGGCGTCAGAAAGCCCGCTTCAGCTCCCGGCTCGATGAGGTGCTCGGCATCGGGCCCAAACGTCGCAAGGCATTGATGACCTGCTTTGGCAGTGTTTCAGCCATGAAGGTCGCCAGCGTTGATGCTATTGCTAATGTGCCGGGCATGAGTGTCGAATTAGCCCAACGACTACACGAAGCACTGCAAGATAGCTGATAATACGTAATACGTACATGATGAACTTGCCACTTTTTCTGACATGGGCGCGTATCGCCTGTATTCTGTTAATGATCATTGCCTTCGTGCCGCAAGTGCTGCCCATTCCGGAAGAGGGCAGAAATATCCTTTCAGCGACTATTTTCATCATTGCGGCACTTACCGATTGGGCAGATGGTTACCTGGCGCGCAAATGGAACCAGACTTCTAACTTCGGCGCTTTTCTTGATCCCGTAGCCGATAAACTGATTGTTTCTACGGCACTGATTCTGCTTGTTGCAGACGGTCGTGTCAGCGAACTGGTGACCATCATCATCATCGGTCGTGAAATCACCATTTCTGCACTGCGCGAATGGATGGCCAGCATGGGCAAGCGCAAGAGCGTGGCGGTGAACATGATCGGCAAATTTAAAACCGCAGCACAGCTATCGGCCATACCTATGCTGCTTTACGGCGCCGAACTGGGTGGCTACGACATGCGCTTCTGGGGTACGCTACTGATTTGGATTGCCGCAAGCTTAACACTGTGGTCAATGGCGTATTACCTGTATGTAGCGTGGCCTGATCTTAAAGAATCCGATTAAGTAACTTTTATGATTAAGTAACTTTTATGAAATTGGGCACAATTGGGGTTGACCTGGATTTCACTAGTTCTGTATAATTTGGGCTCTCATGCGGCAGTAGCTCAGTTGGTAGAGCGATACCTTGCCAAGGTATAGGTCGAGAGTTCGAGACTCTTCTGCCGCTCCAGTTTCATAAAAAGGGAAAGCAAGTCGCTTTCCCTTTTTAGTTAAGTTGTACAAAGGCGCGATAGCAAAGCGGTTATGCACCGGATTGCAAATCCGTGTAGGTCGGTTCGACTCCGGCTCGCGCCTCCATGTTTTGCGGCAGTAGCTCAGCTGGTCGCTGTATTCAGATTGTTGGTTGATGAATTATTATATCATTTTTACCTAAATGCTAAGTGAGAGCGAAGATGGATAGCCAGTCCTTTCAAAAACTTGTGAACGAACTGGAAGGTCTGACACCAACGCAGCGCGAAGCGCTGATGACCCGAGTGAGAACGCTCGCGGATCACGACGATAGTCAGCGACTAATCGATGAGCGACTTGGTGGTCAGATTCATTGCCCTCACTGTGCAAATGATGCCATTGTGAAATTTGGTAAGCTGCGGGGGCAGCAACGCTAAAAAGAGATCCCCCGTTCACCAAAAAAGCGGGGCGGTCCAGATAAGGACATGCCAGCAACAAAGAGGGTGCCTGTGCTGGTTGCAATGCAACGTGGCAGTCGCTTAACCCATGACTGTGTGTTGGATTCCGTCAATGCCTTTGCTTTGACGGCGGCATTACGTCCCGCATTGAGCAAAGATGCGGTACTCAGCAGCGATGGTTGGCGACAACCTGTATTCGGTGTCCGAAAAGAGTCAGCCGACGCAGGCAGCTTCTGAACATATTTTACATAATATAAATTATGCGCAAATACGGAATAGGTAGAAAGGGTCTAAAAAGTTACTGGTGAGTCAAACACCAGCTTCTGGCATGTCAAAGGATGATCCAGATCCAGGTGCTTCGCATGTAATAACATACGAGGTGCTTTCAAAAGTGTTTCAGGATCAGCATACAAAGGATCGCCAAGGATGGCATGACCCAATGCCATCAGATCTGATGCGAGCGTCCGGTATATGGTTCCAGATCAACCCGCGTCCAGTTATCTTTAAGGTTGCGTTCGATCACCCAGTAATGCGTTAGTGAGGCTCTACCATTCTCGAAGTCGATTTTCTGTCTGGGTCGATTAGGCCAATCTGCCATTAATGGAAAATCAACCCTGCCTTCGTCCTTTTCCATAATGCCGGTAACGATAGCCTCATAGCGTTTATTAACCAGTCGCTCCCGGAACGATTTGCTCAGGCCGCCACCCATGGCTTTGTTAATAGGCACCATCATGAGGCCGGATGTGGGCTTATCCAGCCGGTGCACAGCAACCGCTTCCGGAAAATGCGGTTTTATACGTGTAATAACGCTGTCCCGATTGGCAGGTCGATCATGCTCACGTTGCTTGTTCTCGATATACTGGTGATATAAGAGGATCGCTTTCCGCAGCCCCTCGATATTTAATAGACGAAAAAATGAAAAATAGTCATAAAAACAGCAAGTTAACCACCCTGCTTTGCTATCTGCTGGTTTTGCTGGCGTCCGCTGCTTGTGTCAGTATTGCACTCTACATGCAGCACGGAAAGGGCTTGCAACCTTGCACTATGTGCATTATCCAACGCTATGCCTTCATTTGGATTGGTTTATGTGCCATATTCGCCCTGGTTCTGCTATTTCGGCCTGCGCGTATTCTGTTAAGTATTATGGGAATCATTGGTGCACTGGGCGGTGCTGTCGCCGCAGGTCGTAATTTGTGGGTAATGTATCACCCTGAGATCTTGTGTGGTCGAGACCCGGTTGAATTATTTCTGAATGGCTTGCCTACGGCACAGTGGTTTCCAAAGGTGTTTATGGCACTAGGCCTGTGTTCGGATCCTATTCCACCTCTGTTCGGTCTAGCTTTGCCCACCTGGTCGCTGATTGGACTGACTGTTCTGGGGGGTGTGCTGGGTATTGCTATCCGAAATCGTTAATGCGTTCTTATCGGCTGCTTTGAGCTGATGCTGCCAACTGCCACCTAAGTCCTTGATTAATAACACGCTGGCGTTAAGTCTTTGTTGGGCAATGAGAATTGACTTCTGCTGATTGCTCAGCGCACTGTTTTTCGCAACCACCACATTAGTGTAGTTATCGATGCCAGCCTGATAACGGTTCAGAGCAATAACTACACCCCGTTCGGCTAGCTCAGCGGCTTCATCCTGAATACCTGCCTCTTCTTCATAAATACGTAAAGCGGCCAGCTGAGTTTCTACTTCCTGCATGGCTGTCAGTACCGCCTGGCGATAAGTTGCGACGTTTTCATCGTAAACGCCACGGGCCTGCTCTACGTTGGCGGCACGGGCGCCAAAATCAAGCAGGGTCAAGGGCCGATACCCCAATACAGAAAGGGTGCCGTAAGGAGTTGGCTAAAGGATTGCCCCAGATAGCCGATATTGTTCTGATTGCTATTCAATGTCAGGCTCGGAAAGTAAGCCGCCATTTGATAGCCAATTTGAGCGTTTGCCACGGCCATGCGTCTTTCAGCGGCTGCAACATCCGGTCGGCGCTCGAGCAAATCGGAGGGCAAACCCGGCGGAACAACCGGAACCGTTAGATTAGATCTTGCCGGTAACGGATTGAAAGCAATAGAAAATTCTGATGGCGTTTTCCAGATCGGCAACACTGGCAACCAGGCTGGCATCTTTAGATTCGACGTTTCTGCGCAACTTACCCCAAAGGTCGCTATCCCAGGTGATCCCGCCATACATATTGACCTGATTTAGTATGGCGCCGTCATTAATAGTGCCATCCGGATTTACCAGGTTGCCCAACCCCGTGCCTGAAGCCTGGCGTCCACCATTAGCGTTTAGACCAAAGGTGGGATAACGTGCTGCATTGGCCCCACTTACTAATGCCTGGGCCTGGCGAACCCGAGCAACATAGATGGCGATATTCTGATTATTCGGAGATACCTGCGCCATCAGCTCGTCGAGCTGCGGGTCTTTGTAAATTTTCCACCATTCACCTTTAGACACACCATCTTCGGGTGCGGCAATTTTCCAACCCGGTGCAGGTTTGAATTCGGCAGAAATGGGCGCATCCGGACGCACATAATCAGGCCCGACCGCACAGCCAGCGACCATAAAGCTAACACCTAGCAGCGATAGCCAGAGTTTGATCGAAGTCGGGTGTGTACGTGACATAAGTTAGGGCGATTCCACAGACGCTATTCTAGCTGGTGGTGCGCCCTCTTCCTTCGGTTTGCGTGTAAATCGGTCCAGCGCCAGAAAAACCACCGGTGTCGTGTAAAGCGTCAGAATCTGGCTCAGGATAAGGGCCACCGACAATGGCAACGCCAAGTGGAACCCGGAGCTCTGCGCCATCACCCTGCCCGATCGCCAGAGGAATCGCCGCAAAGGTGGTCATCATGATTGGCCGGAATCGCAGCAGGCAGGCTTGGTGAATCGCTTCACGGGCAGACATTCCCGTGCGCTGGGCAGAAATGGCGAAGTCGAGATACACCCAGCGGCAGATTGAACGACAAGGTGGATACGACAAAAGCCCCTTCATGGTTCACAGCCAATGGCGTTTTATCAGGCATGATGCGCGCGATATTGCTGAGAGCAACCTGCCTCGCGGGTGTTGTGCCGGTAGCTGGTACTGTGAGCATCAACCGGTCCAGTGTTATCCGGGCTTTGGGTATATTCAGGAGCCGCTTCCAGAACTACCCGGTACTGATTCAGCGGTCTATAAATGACAGAGACCTGGCGTTGACCGAAGAGATTATTAAGCGCTGCATCAATCATTTTCGGGGTAATACCAAGACGAAACGCCGCATCCCGGTCGATTTCCACGCGCGTTTGTAGCCCCAGGTCCTGCTGGTCTGTATTCACATCAGCCAGTACCAGTAGCTTGCTTAAAGCAGCGCGAATTTTAGGTTCCCACTCACGAAGCTCTTCCAGGTCATCACTCTGTAAAGAGAACTGATACTGCGCATTCGATGGACGGCCGCCGATACGGATATCATGCATAGACACGAGGAACGGGCCGGCGCCCGGCTCTCTCCCCAGTTTCGGCCGAAGACGATTTACCACCTCATCGGCAGAGACATCGCGTTGGCTGAGTGGTTTCAATGAAATAAAGACAATGCCGCTATTGCGCTGCGATCCGCCGGTAAATCCGGAGGCTTTATGCACAGCGGGGTCTTCCTTAATGATGTTGATCAATCGAGTGAGCTTGTCTTTCATAGTGCCGAAGGACACAGACTGGTCTGCCTGGATGAATCCCATAATCCGCCCGGTATCCTACTGCGGAAAGAACCCCTTGGGCACAATCTTGTACAGCTGGAAATTAAGCACAATGGGAAATTAAGCACAATGGTGACCAATAGGCCTGCCAGCATCAGCTTTCGGTGATCCAGCGCCCAGCCAATCGTTTGGGTATAGCCCGCGTGAACCCGGTCAAAGGTTTTCGTAAAGCCTGCTTGTAGCCATTGAAAGGCAGCACCCACCCGCGACACGATTCGCTGGAATCTGTTGCGCTTCGAATGCGCCGGGGTTGCAATCCTAGGTGCGTGTTCTCGTAACAGGATGTCCGTCATCATGGGCGTTACGGTGAGAGAAATCACCATCGAGATCTGATAACACCACGGCAAGCTGTCGCCATTAAGGAATCCGATTAGTGCATAAGCAGCAATAATCAATAGACCAGCGCCGATCAGCCATTGATCGCGTTTACTACGCGCTTTGAAGGCATGCAGATGTCTGCGCCCCGCAGATTGGATCCGGCCAGGTGCCGTCCGGGCGACATGTAGCCAATCGGTCTGCTTAAACTGATGAGTCCAGCGTGCGTTTTTGCACCAGCAGGTGTTTCCTCAGCCCGCCATAAAACCCATGCCGCTAGCAACGCACCCAGAGTCTCACCCGCTGCCGGTATTTGCCTCTGGTATCAGGGCCGGGTTCCCAAGCCCTGCCGATGACCACGCCGAACCCGGGCTTGATCTGAATCAGCTGATTGAAAACCGGGCCAGTACATTCTGCGCCTGGGCTGAAGGCGACAGCATGCAGGATCTGGGTATCCTCGACGGCGATCTCATGGTCATCGACTGATCGCTGACGCCCCGCCACGATGATGTGGTGGTTGCTGATATGAATGGATCTTTTATGGTCAAACGTCTGGTACAGAAGTCGAATGGCAGCTTTTTAATGCCGGCAAACCCGGATTACCCGGCCATTTCGATCAAACCGGATGACGAAGTCAGGATATGGGGCGTGGTTGTACGGGTCATACACGATCTACGTGCCACAGGCCGCCGTAAGCGGCCAGCCCAAAGCACGCCTTCAAAATAATACCTGCCCGCCGTCTGGCCTTGGTCGACTGCAACAACTTCCATATCAGCTGTGAGCAGGCCTTTAATCCGGCGCTGCGCCAGCGAGTGGTTGTCGTCCTCTCCAATAATGATGGCTGTGTCGTTTCGCGTTCGGCCGAGGCAAAGCTGGCGGGCATACCGATGGGCGTGCCCTACTTCAAGATCAAAGCCCAGCTCAAACAACTCAATGGCGTCGCCCTATCTTCCAATTACGCGCTGTACGCCGATATGAGCCAACGGGCCATGAGCCTGATGCGCGACATGGCAGAAAACCAGGAGATCTACTCGATCGACGAATGTTTTCTCGACTTTTCCGGTTTAAGCCTCGATCAGGCGATGGTTCAGTCGGCCAAAATCCGCCAGACCTTGTTGCAATGCCTGGGCTTGCCGGTATGCATTGGTCTGGGCGCTACAAAAACCCTCGCCAAACTGGCCAATGAAATGGCAAAAACGCTAAAAGAACTTTCTGGCATCTGCAATCTGAGCGGCAGAACGGCTACGCGAAGATGGCTCACTTGCGAGCCATCTGCAGGTGTACGTTCGTGGCAATCCCTTTAGCGTTCAGGAAGACAACCCCGATGATGCCATCCTCATCCAGTTGGATTCACCGACGGATGACACCCGTCGATTAGTAGATGCCGCCTTATCCGGTTTAAAACATATCTATCGGCCAGGCAAGCGGGCGTTGTTCTGGGCGGTATCGTGCCACTTGAGCACTACCAGCCACATCAACATGCAGTGTCGCTCATGCAGGTAATGGGATCAGGTAAACGCACGTTTTGGTCGGGATGCCTTGCGCGTGGCCAGTATGGGCTTTAGAAAAAAGCAGACTGGCATATGAGCTGCTCACGCCGCTATACAACCGCGTTAGAAGAGCTACCCGTCTTCTCTTCTTTGGGTATGGCTTAGTAAAAAAGCTTGCCAAGCAAATACGACTCCCATATAATTCGCTTCGCTGTTCCTCGATAGCTCAGTCGGTAGAGCGCCGGACTGTTAATCCGTAGGTCCCTGGTTCGAGCCCAGGTCGAGGAGCCAAAATTCAAAGCCCTAGCGTTTATCGCTGGGGCTTTTTTCTTTCTTATGCGCCAGTTATGTTGCACCGCGAGTATACCTTAAGGCATGATGCCAAGCTCATGCCTAAAAACCATCGCACTGTCACTCTGAATTCGAGCCCTATATGGCATCGGGTGGTGATGTGCGCCCTGCTTTTCAGTGCAATCCCAGCTTATGCTGTGCCGCAAGCGCCCGTTGTCAGTATCGGCTATCTTGAAGCTGAAAATGTGGCACTCAAACATAATGCCCGTGCGGCGCTGGATGGCGCTCAGGCAGACCTGATTACAGCGAGCGCCAGACCGAATGCCGTCATGTCGGTCAACACCTCGGGCGTTGATAAGACACAGTATCAATATGGCACACGTCTGAACGCGCTGGATACGATTGTCAGAATCGACCAGCCGTTTGAGCGCGGTAACAAGCGGGATTTACGCATTGCCAAAGCAACCGATCTGGGCCAGGCCACCGTCTGGGATATGCACGACACGATTCGCCAGGAACGCTTTCGTGTGGTATCTGCGTGGCTGGATTTGCGGGTAGCGGAACAGGCCTACCAGATTGCCGAAGCCAATCAGGTGCAGGAAAAAGCCCGCCTGCGATTTAAAACCAGCGATCTTTCAGGCGCTGACCTAGGTCGGATCGAAGCAGATCATGGCCGCTTACTGGCCGAATCACAAGCGGCTCAGCGAGACCGATCACGCGCTGCCGCCAATCTGTCGAATCTATTGGGTTCGGAAATGCAGCGCGAGCGAATCGGTACCCGCGGGGATTGGCCCGGGGTGATGACACATTAGGATGCAGAAAAGCTCATCACGTCATTAGCCAACAAACGCCCTGATGTGCAGGCTGCCCGCGCCCGGTTAGCCGCGGCCAAACAGAGTGTGGAATTAGCACGCGCACAACAGACCTGGGATTTTTCAGTCGGCCTCCAGTACGAACGCAATAATCCGACCGTGATTAACTCGGTGGGCGCCGGCATTGCCATCCCCCTGTTCACTGGTAACAATTTTGAAGGCGATATACGTAAAAGCGTGGCAGAAATGACCCAGGCGGAAATCGCTATGCTGCAAACCGAGTGTGCGGCGCGTTCCGAGTCCCTGCTCTATCTGCATGAACTGGATCAGGCAAATGCACGTTTGAAAAGCCTACAGGATCAAACCCTGCAGTCTGCCCGCCGCACGGACAAAGCAGCTGATGTTGCCTATACCCGTGGTGCCGTGAGCACCTTCGAATACCTCGATGCAAAGTGCGCTTTAATTAAGACAGGCCCGAGTTTGAGGCACTGGTTGCGCGTGCCGAAGCCGCCAAAGCGGCAAGCGCCATTCGTATTCTCGCCTCGGTGTCTGAATCAGCCGTAGCCAATAAGCCGGCACATTACGATTCACCCGTTCAATCTATGACACCCGTTAATCTGCCAGACAGAGATCTTCAATTGCCGGATTTACCCAGAGCACGCCAACAATGACGCAGCCCCGTAACAAACTTCAACGCGCCTGGTTTTTATTGTTATCAGGTACGCTCGACTGGTTAAACTCAGACGCAATCCGTGGCCGTCTTGAGCGCGGTCTCGTCCGGATAAAGAATGACCCGGCCATAACCCGCACAAAGGCTTATCTGGAAAGCAATCTCCCGCTCTGGGTCAAGAAATACCAGGAGTCCCGGCAGGTCTGGTATACGGGTGGCTTTGCCATTTTTTTAGCTATTGTGCTGTGGCTGTCATTTGGTAGCGCGCCTGAAGTACCCAATTTCCGCATTAACCAGAATGAGATCCGCTTTAAAAATGGTTCGCCCCAGCTCTCATTCATCCGCTCCAAACCTCTGGTGCTATCCCCCCTGCTGCCTACGGGTGCTCCCGTCCCGGCACGTGTTGCGGTCGATGACACCAGCACAGCCCCTATTAGCGCCTCGCTCAACGGTCTCGTCACCAAACAGCATGCCCAATTGGGTGACACTGTTGAAACGGGTGACGCCCTGGTCACCATCGATTCACCCGATTACGGGACGGCTCTCACCGACTGGCAAAAAGCCGAAGCAGACGCCAAGCGTAAGAAGGCTGCCTATATGCGCTCTAAAGAATTGCTGGCCGGAGAAGCCATCGCCAAAAGAGATTACGAAGTTGCCGAGAGCGATTTCCGCATTGCTGATGCCGAGGCACACCATGCCTACTTGAGGATTGCTAATCTGGTGCCTTACGGTAAACCCGATCCGGACAGCAAACACGCGCCCCTATCTCCGGGGTCATTGCTTCGGCTAATATCAATCCCGGCCGCGAAATCCGCTCGGATCAAAACGACCCATTGTTCGTGATTACCGATCTGGGTCATTTATGGGTGATCGTTGATGCACCTGAGCAATCGGCAGGCAGTATTCACATTGGTGATGTCCTGTTGGTAGCCTTTGACAGTTTGCCAGGCCAGGTTTTTAAAGCCAGTGTCACACGCGTTTCTCCGGTGCTGGATTCACAGATGCGTCGCGTACAAATAAGCACGGATGGTATCTACACCACAGTCTTCATTGAAGCCGAGCCAGGTCTCTTCCGGCGCCAACGCGTCATGGTAGCGTTCCAGGATAGCCAGTGGGCCTGGATACAACCTGACGAGGGTATCAAGGCGGACGATAAAGTCGTCACCATCGGTGCACTCCTGCTTGCCTCAGAGTTTTCGCAGAGCGCCCGATAATGTTGCATCAGCTCGTCAACTTTGCCGTCAGCCAGCGGGCTTTTATCCTACTGGCCTTTGCCATTATGGCGGTCGTTGGCTTGCGGGCATTGAAAAACATCCCGATTGAAGCATTTCCCGACGTGCAGGATGTCCAGGTTCAAGTGATCACTCAGGTACCTGGTAAGGCCCCCTGAAGAAGTCGAACGGAGTGTCACGTTACCTATTGAACGGGAAATGAGTGGCGTGCCCTGAGTGACCCAACAACGTTCCGTTTCAATTACGGGCCTCTCTGTGGTTACGCTCATCTTTAGCGATGGCACACAGGACCGTTTTGCCCGTAGTCAGGTACTAGAAAAGCTTCAGGGGATCACACTCCCTCCCGGCGTCACGCCAACCCTTGCGCCACTAACTACAGCCGTTGGTGAAATATTCCGTTATGTTATTGAAGCGCCACCTGAAACGCCGTTAAATGAAATCCGCGCGATTCAGGATTGGATCGTCAGGCCGGCCCTGCGTCGTGTACCCGGTGTTGCCGACGTCACCAGCTTTGGCGGCACCGTCAAGGAAATCTAGGTCAATGCCAATCCGATACTCATGCGCCGCTATGGGGTCACGCTGAATCAGATCTCTGATGCATTGAGCACAAACAACGACAGCACCGGCGGCGGTATTTTACGTCGCGATAACGAAGGTCTCGTATTACGAAGTACGGGTCTCTACCGCAACATTAAAGATATACAGAGTACGGTCATTCGTTCTCAAAACGGCAGAGCAATTCTAGTGGGTGATGTTGCACAGGTAGGCATCGGTGACCATCCCCCTTCGGGTAGTGTTTCTGTCGCACTTCGGGACGAAAATGGTGAGGTAACGCAGAAGGAAGGCGTCGTTGAAGGCATCGTCATGATGACCAAGGCAGAAAACCCCGCCAATGTCATCGAAGATATACGGAAAAAAATTGATTGGCTAAACAGTCAGGAGCATTTACCTCCCGGCGTTGCACTTAAACCTCTTTATGATCGTACTGAACTGATTAACCATACGGTGCATACCGTTACGCACAACCTGATTATTGGTACATTACTGGTCGTTGGCGTGCTAATTGTTTTCCTGCGCAATTGGAAAGTATCGCTCATTGTCGCCAGCCTGATCCCGCTGACCCTGCTTTTCGTTTTCATCATGATGGACATATTCAAGGTTTCGGCCAATCTGATTTCACTAGGCGCCGTAGACTTTGGCATCATTATTGATAGCGCGGTAGTGGTGGTTGAAGCGCTCATGGTCAAAATGACACTGCAAACAGGCCCCGAATACGAACACCTGGGTCATAACCGGCCAGTATGGCGATTGAATGCATTAAAGAACACCGTATCGACCCTGGCTTCGCCCATTCTGTATTCGAAGGCGATCATTATTCTGGCTTTTGTTCCGATCTTTACCTTTCAGCGCGTTGAAGGAAAGATCTTCTCGCCCGTCGCCCTCACCCTCTCCTGCGCATTGCTGGGCGCCATTCTTCTGACACTCACCTATGTGCCGACCCTGCTTGCCTACATGGCGGACAAAGGTCCCTTACTCGAACCGCATCTGGAATGGATGGCACGATTCCAGCAACGTTACCGCGAAAAACTGGAATCAATGCTCGCCACGCCGCGTAAGGTTTATGTGCGTACAGGCGGCGCCATTCTTGCATCACTCTGCCTGATCCCAGTCGTGGGCACAGAATTTCTGCCGAAACTGGATGAGGGGGCAACATCTGGCTCACGATCATGATGCCGCCTTCCACCCATCTCGTGAGATCGAACGATCGGTCCGTGAGTACATGATCAGTTATCCGGAAACAAGCAAGGTCATCACCCACGTCGGTCGACCTGACGAAGGTACTGACCCCAAGGGTCCTAACAATATTGAAGTCCTCGTTGATTTGGCACCCAGAGATGATTGGCGCTTTTCGACGAAAGAAGAACTGGTAAGGAATATGAGCGATGACCTCAATTCAATGCCAGGGGTACCAACTAACTTCTCTCAGGTGATTCAGGAATGGTGAAATTGCTGTCAAGATTTTTGGGCCAGATCTAAACATTCTTCATGAAAAAGCGAACCACGTGGCCGGTATTCTTGCGGGTATTCAAGGTGCTGTAGAGGTTGCTGCAATTCAAGTGGGCGGGCAAACTGAAGTCACGGTTATTCCCGATCGTTAACGTATGGCACGCCTTGGAGTGTCAATTGCAGACATTAACCGCACCTTTGAAACCGCTATGGGTGGTTTCGAAGCAACCGGTTTTTTTGAAGGTGATCGCCGATACGATATGACGTTACGCATGGGTGCAGATTATCGTGGCTCTATTAATGACATTGCCAATCTCGCCATCCAGATACCTAGTGTTGAAAACGGCTCGATACCACTGGGTGAGATCGTCACGATTAAATTGAAACAAGGGGCATCTCGTATTGCTCGCGAGGTGGGTATGCGGGCAGTATTGATTAAAGCCAACCTCATGGGTCGGGATCAGGGTAGTTTTGTCAAAGAAGCACAACGCAAGGTGAAACGTGACGTCAGCTTGCCACCGGGTTACACCATGACCTGGGATGGGCAGTTTGAAAACCAGCAACGCACCATGGCTCGACTTAAAATTGTGGTGCCGGCCAGCCTTCTGGCCATTTTCGGGCTCCTGTTCTGGATGTTCCGCTCTTACAAGATCGCTGCTGTGATTCTGGCAATTGCGCCAACCACCCTGATCGGTGGTTTAGTCGGCCTGGCCTTGAGTTGGATGCATCTATCCATCTCTGCTGCCGTAGGCTTTATTGCTGTGTCGGGCATCGCCATTCAGAATGGCGTGATTATGGTCGAAGAAATTGTGGAAATGCTGCGTAACGGCAAGCCATTCGTGATGGTGCTGTATTACGTATGCGGCCGATTATCATGAACAACGCCCGTTTGCCGTGGTGATTGTGGGCGGCATTATCTCCGCCACCATCTGCACCCTCTTCCTGTTGCCCGTTCTTTTTTCCAGATTAATCAAGCAGGATAAATCCGCTAACTGATCAAACGCTATCAGGCCAGTGTGCTACGGAATTTGATCAGCAGATTCAAATAGAACGAAGCTACTTCTTCTCTGCGCTGATTGATTTGAACTTCAGCTTGGCAACGCCACGATCAGGCTTTGAGCGTGAAGCCGTTACCGATTCAACGATCACTTCGGTGTGCAGGGTATCGCCCGGGCGCACGGGCATCGTCCAGCGAACCTCATCAATGCCGGGGGAGCCCATGCTGGATGTCTGAAAAATACCCAGCTGCATAAATAACCGGAAGCTCAGAGCAATTACATGAAAACCACTGGCGATCAAACCGCCATAAATGGAATGTAAGTGAGTGCAAATCCGATAATTTCACTCTCGGTAATCGTTACACCGGGGCAAACAAATACATCGCCCATCTTAAGGTCTTCAAGGTAGCGGGAATTCATAGAGTCTCCATTTTCTTCAGAGACTATCGAATCTTTTGGCAAAGTCCAACCACGTATAAAATACGAACATACAACCCAAACTCAGTTAGACAATGGCCTGCCGAATCCGACCCGAACCCGAATCACCTTGCGTCAATATCTGCCGCATGGACACTGATAACCATTACTGCATTGGGTGCTGGCGCACGCTCGACGAGATACGACTCTGGTCAACGATGAGTGCAGAAGAACGCCACCGAGTTCTTGATGCGCGCGCTGACCGAGTGCCGGTCTAGAACGAAATTGCCTTAGGCAACTGATCGCGAGCTATCTACCTGTCGTATATCCCGCCAGCTCTTGATCAGCGTCTGGATATGCTCCAGATCCGAAACAATCCGGATGCCCGGTAAGCGTTTGTCTTTCCGGTGCAAGGCCCGGCCACCCGCCCACAGCTCGATCTTGGGATCCAGCCGCTCTCTGAACTGCTTAAGGTCACGGATAGCATTCTGTGATGGGTAAGCTGCACTGAACGACAGTGCGACCACATCAAATTTGCCTTCCTGTGAGTATTTGGCAATATCCGCGATGGGGAGTCTGGTGCCCAGGGATAGTGAATTAGCCCCCTCGGCTAGGCAGAGCGCTTCAACCATCAAAATAACGAGCTGATGAGATTCTTCCGGAAAAGTGGTCAGCAATATATTGGGTCGGCCATCGACACCTTGCTGACTTTGAATCGCATGACGCAGCACATTCTGCACTTGTTCGGTATACAGGTGCTCTTCGGGGACGCTAATCTCTCCGCGTACCCAGGCATCACCGACTGCGGTATTCAGAGGCGCGATCGTTTCAATGATGAAACGCTTGAGCCCCTCTCGCGCCAAAATGTTGTTGAGCGTCTGACGTAGCTCAGCGCTGCGATGTAAACGCAACAGCTTGAGCAACGATGCGCAACGTAATGTCTGCTCCTGACTTAAGCTACTCTGGCTGATCGAGTCCAGCAACTCATGAAGTTGCCCGAGGTTTTTGCCCAGTACTTTGCTTGGACGAAATCCGTGATCAATCAAACGACGTATCACCCGGAGCTGTTCAACCTGGGTAAAGGGATACAGCCGCTCACTCAGTTCGTCACGTTCCGGTTTAGGAAATTGATATCGGCGTTCCCAAACGCGCAAAGTTTCCTTTGCCAGCCCGGTGTCTCTTTCAACCTCGGCTATGCGCATGGGCAACTGAGAGTCTTCAAAATAGAGCATCATTTTGTTTAGGACAACTTTTATCTGATTAGATGTCATGATAATATCATAGTAAGTTATAAATATCTTGTACAGGACAACGAGTGAACACCCAACAAAACAAGACAACCACCAGACGCTCAAGTGCCATGTCGGGTAGCCTCGCCTATTACAACTTGCTGGCCGGCATTAATGTTGCACGGCGCTCCGATCAGACTCAGCGCATAACGGCCGAAGTCACTCAAGCGTCTAGAAACGAATCGGCCAAAAGCTGAGCTTCACGTATGATCGCCCCCTATGGACGATCAGAAGCACCTTTGCCGCCATTGGGGCATTTTTTGCAGAGTCATCGATAACTTCGGTGATGCCGGAGTTTGCTGGCGACTCGCCTCAGATCTGGCCAATCGCGGCGAGCGCGTACGACTTTTCATTGATCAGCCCGATATCCTGCCGCAGCTGATTGGCAACAGCCCAGCCGCTCAACTCGTCGAGATACGCGCCTGGCCAGAGAATCAATTCCCTTTCAAAGTGCAGGACGTTGCGGACGTTGTTATAGAAGCGTTTGCCTGTGATATCCCTGATGGCTATCTGCATGCGATGAATGCAGCTGAAAAATCAGTCGCCTGGATCAATCTCGAATACCTGTCGGCAGAGACCTGGGTAGACGAGCATCATGGCATGCCCTCACCCCACCCCCGCTTTGCGTTAACCAGGCATTTCTATTTCCCGGGATTTACAGCCCGCACAGGCGGTCTTTTGCGGGAACCGGCTATATCAGCATTGCTGCAAGCAGCTGCAACGATCGAAACAAATGAATTGGCTCAGACGCTGAAAATCTTCCTCTTTAGCTATGGGCAACCTGATATTGCTCAGTGGCTAAAGGCACTGAACACCGGATCTAGAAAAATCGCGCTGAGCGTAGCTCCTTGCCTTGCCAGACCACAGATTGATGAGTGGCTTCTCAGTCATAGCCATCATAAAAATCTTCATGTGGAATCACTGGCATTTGTGCCGCAGAATGATTTTGACGCCCTGCTTTCCCGGTTTGATGTCCTGTTTGTGAGGGGTGAAGACTCTTTTGTCCGGGCACAATGGGCAAGAAAGCCGCTGATATGGCACATATACCCGCAGGAAAAAGACGGTCACCTGCTAAAGCTTGAGGCATTTTATGACCGGTATCTGGGTACCTGTGTCCTTTCCGCGTCGGAACGTTCAATCGTCTGGCGATTTGTGCTGGCCTGGAATACCGGCCACACGCTATCGACATCAGAATCACTGGCTGAACTGTGGCCGCAATTTGTAGCCATTCTGCCGGCTCTGAATGAAAACGCCGTTCTCTGGCGCCAACAACTGCTGCAACAACCTGACCTAGTGACACAACTCAGGGATTTTGTAAGGCATCTGGTAAAATGCAGGGTTTAGTGAGCTGGTCGCTATTGCTAGTAACCCGCCATCGGATTTAACTTAAAGAAAGCGCGAAGAGCATGAAGACAGCACAGGACTTATGCGTTGGTAACGTAATCATGGTCGGCACTAAGCCACAGGTCATCCTCAAAACCGAATACAACAAGTCCGGCCGTAACGCCGCTGTTGTCAAAATGAAGATGGAGAACCTGCTCACCGGTAGCGGTAGCGAATCGGTTTACAAGGCAGACGAAAAGTTCGAAGTCGTTGTTCTCGACCGCAAGGAAGTGACTTACTTGTACTTCGCTGATCCGATGTACGTATTCATGGACGCCGAGTACAACCAGTACGAAGTTGAAGGCGAGAACATGACCGAGGCACTGAACTACCTCGACGATGGCATGCCATGTGAAGTGGTCTTCTATGACGGTAAGGCTATTTCGGTAGAACTACCTACCTCGGTAGTTCGTGAAGTTGAATACACCGAACCTGCTGTTAAGGGTGACACGTCGGGCAAGGTCATGAAACCAGCCCGTATCAAGCCAACAAACTTTGTCATCAACGTGCCTGCATTCGTTGAAATCGGTGACAAGATCGAAATCGATACCCGTACACACGAGTACCGCTCGCGCGTGAAGTAATTCACGGCGGATCCGGGTGAGCTTTCAAATGTTTGCCCCCAAAAAAACCCGCCACCTGGCGGGTTTTTTTTGAGTATGATGCGGAAATTAACCGGCCTGGCGGGTTTCCGGCTTATATCGACCAGTCTATTCAGGAAAGCAGTATCGCCGCCCGATTTTATGAAAAGGGTCTCTTTCCGCTCGATCACTACCTGCCCTTCTGGTTGGCGAGTTTCATGGAGCGCATATGGTTCTATCTGCTCGCTGGCCTGGCGATTATCTGCCCGCTGATGCGCTTTTCACCACGATACCGTTTCGTTCACTTCCAGCTATCGCTCAACCGTGCCTACGTGATCATGAAATCAATTGAAGAACAACTTGGACGCATCAAGCTCATTAGCAGAGATCCAAGCTCAGGAAGCGGCTCTGGATGAACTGACGCGTTCAGCAAAATCACTGTGGGTACCTGAAGGCGGTAAAGAGGCCTACTACCAGCTGTTACAGAATATCGGCGTCCTGATGGATCAGATCGACCGCTTAAATGCTACCAGAAAATCATTGGCATAAAAAAGGGTGTGGCCTTTCGACTCACACCCTTTATTCGGCAAACGCTCCCGGGCTTATGCCGAATCGCGCGAGGCCTTCTTACGCTCGTGTTCCTTCAGGTAACGCTTGCGGAGACGGATCGACTTCGGCGTCAGTTCAACCAGCTCATCATCAGCAATAAACTCGATGGCCGATTCCAGGCTCAGTTGCACAGGAGGCACCAGGCGTACGGCTTCATCGGTACCCGATGCACGCACATTCGTCAGTTGCTTACCCTTGATCGGGTTCACAACCAGATCGTTTTCACGGCTGTGAATACCGATGATCATGCCTTCGTACAGCTTCTCACCCGGGTTCACGAACATACGGCCGCGATCCTGCAGCTTCCACAGCGCGTAGGCCGCGGCTTCACCATCATCCTGAGAGATCAGCACGCCATTACGACGTTCGGCAACGCCACCTTCTTTCACCGGTGCGTATTCGTCGAACACGTGGCTCATCAGGCCGTTACCGCGGGTCAGGTTCATGAACTCGCCCTGGAAGCCGATTAGGCCACGCGCCGGGATCTTGTATTCGATACGGACACGACCACGACCATCCGGCACCATATCCTGCAGGTCACCCTTACGCATACCCAGCGTTTCCATCACGCCACCCTGTGTGTCTTCTTCCACGTCTACCGTCAGCATTTCATACGGTTCGCATTCCACACCATTGATCATCTTCTTAACCACACGTGGACGACCAACAGCCAGCTCGTAACCTTCACGACGCATGTTTTCAAGCAGGATGCCCAGGTGAAGCTCACCACGGCCGGCCACGTCGAAAATATCGCCGTTCGCGGTGTCTTTAACGCGTAAGGCCATGTTGGTCAGTAGCTCTTTATGCAGACGGTCACGTACCTGACGGCTGGTAACAAACTTACCTTCGGTACCGGCCAGCGGGCTGGTATTCACCATGAACTGCATTTCGAGTGTCGGCTCATCAATCTTGAGCAGCGGCAGCGCTTCGGGGTTTTCCGGATCAGTGACTGTACAACCCAAAACAAGATCTTCAATACCGGTAATCTGAACGATGTCGCCGGCCAGACCTTCGGCCATTTCGACCTTGTTCAGACCCTTGTAACCGAATACCTGGCCAATTTTTGCCTTGATCGGGCTACGATCATGCGCCGCAGCTTCTTCGTCCGTACCGAACATCACCATGACGTTCTGACTGGTCTTAACGCGACCACGAATAATCTTGCCCACACCAATACGGCCGACATAAGACGAGTAATCCAGCGCGGTAATCTGAAGCTGCAACGGCGAATCGATATCGGCATCCGGTGCCGGTACGTGCGACAGAATCTTATCGAACAGCGGCTTCATGTTTTCACGCGGCTGATCCAGTTCATCTGCAGCCCAGCCATTCAGACCTGAGGCGTAGACAATCGGGAAATCCAGCTGTTCGTCGGTAGCACCCAGCTTATCGAACAGATCGAAAGTCAGGTTTACGGCCTGATCAGGATCGGCACCGTCACGGTCTACCTTGTTTACCAGCACGATCGGGCGGAGGCCCAGAGCCAGCGCCTTCTTGGTCACAAAGCGGGTTTGCGGCATTGTGCCCTCGGCCGCATCCACCAACAGCACAACGCCATCAACCATACCCAGCACGCGTTCCACTTCACCACCGAAGTCGGCGTGACCCGGGGTGTCGACGATATTGATGTGCACACCATTGTATTCAACGGCCGTGTTCTTGGAAAGAATCGTAATGCCACGTTCCTTTTCCAGGTCATTTGAGTCCATAACGCACTCAACCAGTTGCTGGTGAGCGGCAAAGGTGCCGGACTGGCGCAGCAATTGGTCAACCAGCGTGGTTTTACCATGGTCAACGTGGGCAATGATGGCAATGTTACGAATCGGACGTGCAGACATGTGTATTCAACCGTAAGTCAGTAAATAGGAACGATAAACAACGGAAAGCCTGCTGCTGCGCAGCAGGCCAAAATAATCTTGAAATTGTAGCAGAAAGTCGTTGATTCTGTACAACAAATTGCCGATCAGACGTCCTTATTGCGCATCCAGTCGGCAGTTTTGAACAACGAACCGATAAGCGCAGTACGGGCTTCCTGGCTTAAAGCAGATTTCTGCATCACATCGACCATACAGGTCATCCACTGATCCCGTTCAGATTCGCCAATGGAAAAAGGCAAATGGCACGCCAGCAAGCGTGGATGGCCAAATTTTTCTTCAAACAGAGGCGGACCACCCAGCCAGCCGGACAGAAACCAGAAAAGTTTATCCCGCGAGGTACTCATATCCTGCGGATGCATCCCCTTTATGCCAGCAAAACGTTCATCCAGCTGCATATGATCATAAAAATCATCCACCAGCGTGCGCACGCCCTCCTCGCCACCTAATAGTTCGTAATAGCTCTGGTCAATGCGCGGGACAACCATGGTCTTTGCTTTGTATGATTCGTTCGATCGCCAAAGCGGTGGGCGCCGTGACCCTGAACTATGGCCTATTCGCCAATGCCATAGTCAGCTTCTTCATCATCGCCTTTGCCGTCTACTGGGTCGTTAGGGTTATAACAAAGCAGCGGACACGCTCATTCCCAAAGAAGAGGCGGCGCCAAGCACCAAGGCTTGCCCGGAATGTTGTACGCAGATTCCGCTGGAAGCAAAGCGCTGCCCGGCTTGTACCTCAACGCTTGGGTGAACGCTTAGCGGTTGGTTTAGCCGTACGATTCGCCACAGGGGCTCTCGCGGGAGCCCCTTTTCTTTGCGTGCTTGCCCCAACGCCAGCTGCAAGTCGCGCACCCGGACGCATCAGACCGGAGCGAGGGGTCGCGGCGGGTGTTGAAGTCAGGGATCGCGTTGTGCGCTCCCCCTTCCCCTTTGGGTTGCCAGGCAGGAATCAATTGCTTCTTCCCGTTGCCAATCAGATCTACGCGCCCCATGGCATTCAACGCTTCACGTAACAAAGGCCAGTTGGCCGGATCGTGGTAACGCAAAAAGGCTTTATGCAGACGGCGGCGCCGGCCTTCACGAATCACCTCGACATCTTCACCGCCGCCTTTGAGACCGCGTAACGGGTTCTTGCGGCTGTGATACATGGTGGTTGCCAGCGCCATGGGTGTAGGCAGGAAGGTCTGTACCTGATCGAGGCGGAAGTTGTTACGTTTAAGCCAGAGCGCCAGGTTCAGCATATCTTCATCCTGGTGCCCGGATGCGCCGCGATGAAATACGGAATCAGATACTGTTCTTTACCTGCTGCCTTGGACGCTGCTTCGAACAGTTGTTTGAAACGGTCATAAGCCCCCATCCCCGGTTTCATCATCTTGGAGAGTGGTCCGGTCTCGGTATGCTCAGGCGCAATCCGCCCACATGGTGCGTAACCAGCTCTTTAATGTATTCCGGCGAGCGAACGGCCAGTTCGTAGCGCAAGCCTGAACCCACCAGGATTTTCTTGATGCCCGGTAGCGCACGTGCTTTTCTGTAAAGCTGAATGAGGGGGCCATGATCGGTATTGAGGTTGTCACAGATATCCGGATACACACACGAAAGCTTGCGACACGATGGTTCAATTTTCGGGTCTTTGCAGGTCAGCTGATACATGTTGGCCGTTGGACCGCCGACATCTGAAATGATACCCGTAAAGCCCGGGGTCTTATCGCGAATCACCTCGATCTCCTTGAGTATCGATTCTTCGGAACGGCTCTGGATGATGCGTCCTTCGTGCTCGGTAATCGAACAGAAAGTACAGCCGCCAAAGCAGCCCCGCATGATATTCACCGAAAAGCGGATCATCTCCCAAGCCAGTATCTTCGCTGCGCCGTAAGCAGGATGCGGTGCCCGCGCATAAGGCAAATCGAATACCCCATCCATCTCGGGGGTTGTGAGCGGAATCGGTGGCGGATTCAACCAGACGTTACGCTCACCATGCGCCTGGATCAGAGGACGCGCATTGCCAGGATTGGACTCGAGGTGGAAGACGCGCGAGGCATGGGCATAAAGCACCGGATCCACACTCACCTGCTCATAAGCCGGCAAGCGGATTGCCGTGTGTTGGCGTGTCTTCTTGTGTGCAGCGATCTGCGTCGAATCTACGACCTGCCAATCGTCACCGGGCAACCAGTTTTTAGGCGTCATTAGTGGGCAATACGCCGCAGGCTGGCTTCGATCGAACCAATAATCACGGTGGTATCGGGATACGCTTCCCGTGCCCGCTGGCTATAAACCACCACGGCCCGATCCGGCCGCTTGTTCGGCTCGGCATTCGGCGTATAGGCATCGTCCGAACGGATCTTGCGATCGGCCGTATAGCGATTCACCATGGAATCCATGTTGCCGGCAGTGATCCCGAAAAATAAGTTCGGCTTTCCGGGTCGCTGAAAGTCCTTGGCCGAATGACAATCTGGCTGACTGATAATGCCGACACGGAACCCCTGCGCTTCAAGCAAACGCCCTACCAGCGCCATACCAAAACTGGGGTGATCAATATAGGCATCTCCCGTTACCGGAATAATGTCGCACGAATCCCAGCCCAGCTGATCCATCTCGGCACGAGACATCGGCAAAAACGGTGCCGTACCGAAGCGTTGCGCCCAGTATTTGCGATAACTAAACATGGGTTTCGGCGGCACCGAAAAATCTATGGATATCGGAGATCCTGATTCTTATAGCGCGAAAGCGCGCTCGACGGCTTCGTCCAGCCGGCATACGGCAATAATCGTTAAGCCCGGTATAGGCGACTTTGGGGCATTGGCTTCGGGAATCAAGGCATGCATGAAACCCAGCTTGGCCGCTTCCTTGAGTCGCTCCTGACCACGGGGTGATGGGCGAAGCTCACCGGTTAACCCGACTTCACCAAATACACAGAGCTTCTGGTCCAGCGGCTTGTTGCGGAAGGAGGACAGAATCGACAAAATTACCGCTAGATCCGCTGCAGGTTCATTAATACGAACGCCACCCACTGCATTCACATAGACATCCTGATTGGCGCAATGAATGCCCGCATGACGATGCAACACCGCCAGCAACATCGATAAACGTTGTGACTCCAGCCCCACCGTCAACCGGCGTGGATTGCCCAGCGCCTGATCGACCAATGCCTGCACTTCTACCAATAGCGGGCGCGAGCCTTCCTGGGTGACCACGATCGAAGAACCGGCTACCGGCTCTGGGTGGCGTGACAGAAATAGCGCCGAAGGATTGGTGACGGCTTTCAGACCCTTTTCGGTCATGGCAAACACGCCCAGCTCGTTTACCGAGCCAAAACGGTTTTTTAAAGCACGCACCAGGCGGAAACTGGAATGCGTATCCCCCTCGAAATACAGCACGGTATCAACGATGTGCTCGAGCACACGGGGTCCGGCGAGCGCACCATCTTTAGTCACGTGGCCGACGAACAGCAAGGTAATACCATGCTGTTTGGCAAAACGGGTCAGCTGGGCCGCGCATTCGCGCACCTGCGCCACTGAACCGGGCGCTGAGGTCAGCGCTTCTGACCACAGCGTCTGAATGGAATCAATCACGGCTACGCGTGGTTGGCGTGACTCCAGCGTTGCAAGAATCTTTTCGAGATTGATCTCGGCATAAAGCGGCAAATCCAGTGCATCGATATCAAGCCGCTGCGCACGCAAGGCAATCTGTTCGGTAGACTCTTCGCCACTCACATACAGCACAGGCACCCTGGTCGACACAGCCGCCAGGCATTGCAACAGCAATGTGCTCTTACCAATACCCGGATCACCACCGATCAGCGCAACACCACCCGAGACCAGGCCACCACCCAGGACCCGGTCGAACTCATCAATACCGGAACTCAGCCGCGGTGACTCACGCGCCTCTACTTTGCCCAGACTCTGCACCCCGCTCACCGGTGCCAGACTCGCAAAACGATGCGCGCTGGCAGCGGCCTTTTCTGCCACCGTCTCCACCAGCGTATTCCAGGCATTACAGTCCGGGCACTGTCCTTGCCACTTGGGCTGGGTAGAGCCACATTCGGTGCAGATATAAAGAGCTTTAACTTTCGCCATGGCTAGTCTTTCCAGACACGGGGAACCCGCGCAGCCAGAGCGCAGAAGAGTTCATAGGCAATGGTGCCTGCGGCATCCGCGACTTCATCTGCGGGCAAACCTTCTCCCCATAAAGTCACAGGTGAACCAATCGTGGCTTCTGGGATATCGCTGAGATCACAGCACAGCATATCCATGGAGACTCGACCCAATACACGACTACGCTGACCATTGACCAGAACCGGTGCCATATTACCGGCATGGCGAGGGTAGCCATCGGCATACCCACAGGCGACAACGCCGATTGTCATCGGTCGCTCGGCGACAAAAGTACCGCCATAGCCAACCCGTTCGCCTGCTTGCAGACGCTGAACGGCAATCAGACTGCTTTTGAGCGTCATCACGGGTTGAAGATCAAGTGCACGGGCAGTTTTAGAGGCATCCTGAGCACCCCAGGGCGAAGCACCGTAGAGCATGATGCCCGGACGGACAGCATCCCCCAGACGAGTGCGTTCCCGGTTCCCCACCAGCAAAGCAGCCGAATTGGCAAAACACAGCGGCAGGTCGAACACCCCCGGCCACGCATCCGCTAAACGTTGCAGTTGCCAATCTATCCCACGCGTATTGTCGGCATCAGCGAAATGCGTCATCATGGTGACATGCCGTACAGACTGGAGTCCCAGTAACGCTTCGTAAGCTGCCCGCGCATCCGACAGGGTGAACCCCAGCCGATTCATGCCGGTATTGATCTTCAGAAAGACATCAATCGGTGCAGCTAGATCTGCCTTGGCCAAGGACTGGATCTGATCTGCACGATGCACTACCGTACTGAGCCCTAATTGGCTAAAAGTTCCGAGCTCGTCGGCGTTGAAAAAGCCTTCCAGCATCACAATGGGTTGCTTGAAGCCATGCTCGCGCAGCCATTGGGCTGCAGTCAGCTCCAGAATAGCGAAACCATCCACTGCCGGGCCAATACGTTGGGCAACCTCGGCTAAGCCTTGCCCATAGGCATCGGCCTTGATCACGGCAAATACCTTGCCGCCCTCAGGTGCCAACGCCCGTGCTCGCTGCACGTTATGCAGCAACGCCTTACCGGAAAACTCGGCAATGATTGGTCTCGGGGAACTGGGCATGCAGCTTGAATTCATGATTGTGCGATTCTACCTGCTTACCGAACCGGTTCGTTGCGGCGCACAATCGAATGTCATGTGATTCATGCTATAAAGCGGTCTGATTTTTACGGGCGAGAAGCATGCCATTTGGGTTTTACATCATCATGGCAGCGCAGTTTTTTTCAGCGCTGGCAGATAACGCACTATTAATCGCAGCAATTTTTGCACTTCATGAAATGCAATCACCGCTGTGGTTCGACCCAATGTTAAAGCTTTTATTCACAGTTTCTTACGTGGTTCTTGCCGGCTTTGTGGGCGCATTCGCTGACTCCATGCCCAAAGGTAAGGTCATGCTGATCTCTAACAGCATCAAGATTATTGGCTGCCTGATAGTCTTCCTAGGGGCGCATCCCTTGCTGGGCTATGCGGTGGTTGGCCTGGGTGCTGCTACGTATTCCCCAGCCAAATACGGCATCCTGACCGAACTGCTCCCGCATCGTCTGCTGGTCGTCGCCAATGGCTGGATCGAAGGCCTCACCGTGCTGGCCATCATTCTGGGCACCGTTGCTGGGGGTGCACTCATTAACCCGCATATTGCTTCTGCCCTACTCAGTTTTGATATGCTGGTCATTGATACGCCGATTGATACCGTACTTGAAGCATCACTGATGATCATTACTGGCATTTACGTGCTGGCAGCGCTATTTAACCTCTATATTCCCGACACCAAAGTCGATCACGTGCCGCTTTCGCTCAAGCCGAAGCACCTGTTTCACGAGTTCAACCACTGCCTGAAACTGCTCTGGCGCGACAAACTGGGTCAGATTTCCCTGGCCACCACCACCCTATTCTGGGGTGCCGGTGCCACGCTGCAATTTATTGTGATTCGCTGGGCGGCTGATGCGCTTGGTTACAATCTGGGCAAAGCCTCCATGCTGCAAGGTGTTACCGCTATCGGCGTGGCCGTGGGGGCTGCCATGGCGGCACGCATGATCACCCTGCGTAAATCCGTACGCATTATCCCGATGGGTATCACCATGGGCTTTGTCGTTATGCTGATGAATTTCTCGACCAGCCTGTGGAGTGCAATTCCCTTGCTGATCATCATTGGCACCCTCTCCGGCTTCTTTGTAGTGCCGATGAATGCCCTGCTACAGCATCGTGGTCATATTCTGATGGGTGCCGGTCATTCGATCGCCGTTCAGAACTTTAACGAAAATCTGGCTATTCTCATGATGACCGGTCTCTATGCCGTGCTAATCTGGGCAAACTGCAGTATTTACACCGTAATTGTGACTTTCGGGCTATTTGTTGCCGGCACCATGTATCTGGTGAAGCGCCGCTTTGATGCCAATCAGCGGATTCGAGATGACGCCTGTCATCTCGATGACTGCACCACGCATTAAGCGTTGAGCGCTTTCCTGACCAGCAGGAGGTCCTGCCAGGCTTTCCATTTTTCGGCAGGTTCTCTCAGCAGATACGCCGGATGGTAAGTCACGACCACCGGAATCTTCTGGGGACCCTGCTGCCGGTAATGCACGCTACCGCGCAAACGCTGCATCGGGGCTTCATCACCCAACACTGCATAAGCCGCTGATCGACCCAATGCAAGAATGACTCTGGGTTGAATCTGTGCGATCTGTTCGTTTAAATAGCCGTTACAGGCATCCATCTCGGCAGAGGTAGGTGTCCGGCTCTCTTCCGGATGGCACTTCACGGCATTGGTCAAATAAACACCCTGATCACGCTTCAGATCGAGCGCCGCCAGCATAGCATCCAGCAGCTTGCCGGATTTACCGACAAATGGTAGGCCTACCGCATCTTCTTCGGCACCAGGTGCTTCGCCGACCAGCAGCCATTCGGCGTTGTAATCGCCAGCACCGGGCACGGGCTGTTTACGATGACGAGCCAGGTCACATTGCTTGCAGGACTTGATCGCGGCATCACGTGCCGTTGCGTCACGACGAACATCAGCAACAGGGATTGAAGCACCCGCCTCAGCCGCTTTTACGGCAGGCTGCGCATCGACAATCCAGAAAGGATCTACCCCCAGGGCCTCGAGCCATTGTCCATGGCTCAGCTCACGACGAACGACAGTCATGTGAGTGCCTCTTCCAGAACCAGGGTCATCAGCAACGCATGTTCTCGTCCTGCAGGACGTTGTTGCGCTGGATCAGCCGGTGTCGTATAGTAGTCCTCACGCATGCCAGTTATTTTAAAGCCCATTTGCGCGTAGAGGTTGATGGCAATCTGATTGCTTTCTCTGACTTCCAGAAAAAGCTGCTGAGCCTGACGCATACGGGCGCCGGAAACCACTGCCTGCATCAGCAACTTGCCATACCCATGACCCGTCTTATCGGGTCGCACCGTGATCGTGAGTAGCTCTTCATCATCGCCGGCCGTCATGCAGATGCAATAGCCCAGAATCTCATCTGCTAGGCTTGTCAGTACCCGACAATGCCAACCGCAACGCAGGGCATCCGTAAAACTCTGGGCAGACCATGGCGCATGATGCTGTAACGCTTCAATCCGGGCGATTTCCGGTACATCAGCCTCATTCATCGGCCGGATCGTTGCTAATGTCACTGATTAAAGACTTTCACCTGCAGCACGTTCGGCCGTAGTCAGTGCGACACGATCACGTACATAGACCGGGATAGCCTCAGCCGGATCCGTTGTCTGACCCGTAGCCAATAGGATAGCGCCCAAACGCGCCAAATCAACCGCTGATGGGTAGCGTACCGCAGGATCCGGAACACCCTGCTGGGCGAGCCAGGCTTTTACAGGGGGGTATTCATCGATCCCCGTACCCGCGGCAGCATAAGGCTCTGGCAAGCTCGGTAATTGATCAAGCGCATCCGGATTAACCAGGCATGCATCGAACAGCGGCTGCCACCCTGAGGCTGTCTTTGTCCATCCTGCCGCATAAATCTGGTTCATACGGGCATCGAGCAAGGTCAGAACCGTGTTCGCACCGGTAGATTCATGCGTGGATTCAGCCAGCACCTCGAGTGACGACACCGGAATCAGTGGCTTATTCAGTGCAACGGCCAGCCCCTGCGCCAGTGCTGCTGAAACTCTGAGCCCGGTAAACATCCCAGGCCCCGCATCAAACACGATTGCATCCAGAGAATCCAGCGTCCAACCTAAAGTGTTTAAGCCCTCACGCACTGCAGGCAACAGCGTTTCGGCATGCGGCTGACCACTCGGGCAGTTGAACTCGTGACAGAGCGTTGTGGTCACATGAAAGTCCGAGACATCACCTGACCAGAGCGCAAAGGCACCCCGGTCTGTCGCAGTTTCCAGGCTGAGGAGTCTAGGCATCAACGAGACAATGACATCGCGTTAGTGATCATCGTGATCGTGGTCTTCTTCGTCAGCCAGCTCGCCCAGCAATACAATCGCTTGGGCAACGATGGCCTCTTTACGACCCACCGCATCGAGTTGCTCATTAGTTTTTGCTTTGACGTTGATGTCCTTTTCCGGCAAACCCAGATCGGCCACAATGTTGGCAATCATGGCAGGCACATGCGGAGACAGTTTGGGGCTCTGAGCGATCACCGTGCTATCAATATTAAGCACGCCGTAACCCGCTGCCTCTACGCGTTTCATGGCTTCCCGTAACAAGGCACGTGAATCGGCGCCGGCAAAGGCCGGGTCGGTATCAGGAAAATGAAACCCGATATCGCGCAACGCAGCACCACCCAGTAAGGCATCCGTAATGGCATGTAGCAGCACATCCGCGTCCGAATGCCCATCAAGACCGTGCGTGTGAGGAATGGTCACACCGCCAATGATCAGCGGGCGGTCAGGCACCAGCGCATGAATATCGTAACCTTGTCCAATACGGAGCATAAATAACCTGTTTCCTATGAATTGTTGGCGTTACTGTTAATAATCGCGGTGGCCAGCGATAAATCAGCGGGATAAGTCACTTTAAGATTTGCCAGGCTGCCTGCAACCAGCTTCGGGGCGTAACCCAGTGCCTCAACAGCAGACGATTCGTCGGTGGCCACGGCTAAATCGACCGCACTCAGGGCGCGTTGCAATAATTCGAGGCGAAACATCTGGGGGGTTTGTGCCTGCCAGAGCACACGACGATCAACGGTGGCTTCTACCCGCTGCGCCGCATCGGCACGTTTCACGGTATCGGCGACAGGAATCGCCAGCAAACCTCCCACCGGGTCATCACTCAAAGACGTTATCAAAGCATCCAGTTGCGTCGGTGTCAGACAGGGGCGCGCTGCATCATGCACCAGAACCCAATCACTAGAACTTACATTAGATTCGTTTGATAACCAATTGATTCCATTTGTAACGCTCTCCGCGCGCGTTGCGCCACCGCGGCGAATAACCGAAACTCGCTCCGGTATAGCTGCAGGCACACAGGCTTCAGACCAATCCTGATCATCCGGCGACAGCACGACAACCACGCGGGCAATGCGTGCATCGGCCAGTAATGCATCAACCGCATGCCGGATAATAGGCAAGCCATTAATGGTCAGATATTGCTTGGGCAAAGGCGCACCAAAGCGGCTACCGGAACCGGCAGCAGAAATGATGGCGAAGTATTGTGCAGACATCCCCGTATTCTACCAATCGCCTATAATTTCGGCCTTCTGCTTTGTTTTAAATTGTGTAACAGGCCTTATGCCCCAGGTTTTCCCTACCAATCCGGATCAAAACACCCGTCTACCAGAACTCCCAAGTGGCGTTTTGCCTGCACGACTGCCGGATATGGGTCATCGCCATACGATTCGTGGCGTAGCCACTGGCGCTCAAAGCCTGTTAATTGCCGAACTGGCACGTATTAAAACACAGCCCTTGCTGGTGGTTTTTACTGCAGACGCCCAGGAGCGTCAGCGTCTCTTTGAAGAGCTCCAGTGGTTAACGCCGGCATCCCGGATCCGTCAGTTCCCGGATTGGGAAACCCTGCCCTATGATCCGTTTTCGCCGCACCACGGCCTAATCTCAGAGCGTCTGGCCACACTGTCTGCACTACAACGGGGCGAATGCGACATTCTGCTGGCCTCGGTACAAACCGCTTTGCATCGTCTACCGCCACCGGCCTTCCTGGCGGCTCACTCGTTCAGCTTCACTCAGAAACAGGCGCTCGATGAATCGGCTTTGCGGGCGCAACTGGCCCTTGCCGGCTATCAGGCGGTTACCAACGTCATTTCACAGGGTGAGTTCTCGATTCGAGGCGGCCTCATTGACCTGTTCCCGATGGGTAGCATGCTGCCATTTCGTCTGGATCTGTTCGACAAGGAAATCGAAAGCATCAAAACCTTTGATGTCGATACCCAGCGAACGCTCTTCCCCGTCCCGGAAATTCAGCTGCTACCGGCGCGTGAATTCCCCACCGATGATCGTAGCCGCACCCTCTTCCGCCAGCGTTTCCGTGAAGTATTCGAAGGCGACCCGGCTAAAACCGGCGTCTACCGTGACGTCTCACAGGGCACGCTACCTGCCGGTATTGAATACTACCTGCCACTGTTTTTTGAAGATAACGAAACCGCCACACTCATCGATTATCTAGCCGGGGGTGATGCGGCAAACCCGCCACCTGTGGTCTTCACCTCCGAGCTCAGCACCCCAATCCAGAGCTTCTGGCAGGAAGTCCGTTCCCGTTACACCTTCCATCAAGGGGAAAAAGAGCGCCCACTTCTGCCGCCGGAATCGCTATTCCTTAATGAAGAAACCTTCTTCAAGGAAATCCAGCACACCCCGCGTATCCTGCTGGCTGCGGCTGAATCAGAGTCCGACAGGAAAGCGTTCCCGGAATTACCGCCACTCGGCCTGGACCGCCGCCGTGAAGATCCACTAGAAGCCTTCCGCGCTTTTACGCAACAGCATGCCGGCAAAGTGCTGGTCATGGCAGAAACCCCCGGCCGTCGGGAAAGCATTCTGGCGTTGCTGCAAGAAGGTGCTTTCGTCGTTCATCCTGTGGACTCTCTGGGTGCTGCACTCGATGTAGACGACAAACTACAGCTGCTGACCGGGTCTTTACACCAGGGCTTCGCCACTCCCGAACTGACAATCGTTACTGAAACGGAACTGTTTGCCGGCACACCCCGTCGCAAGAAACAAACCCGTAAAAAGACCGGCACAGACAACTGGTTACGCGACCTGACCGAGCTACGTACCGGCGACCCCGTTGTCCATGAAACCCATGGTGTCGCCCGTTACCAGGGGCTCACTCACCTGGATCTGGGTGATGGTGACACCGAATTCATGGTGCTGGAATTTGCCAACGAAGCCAAGCTCTATGTGCCCGTAGCCCAGATGCATCTGATCAGCCGCTATTCTGGTGGCGATCCGGATCATGCCCCGATTCATACCCTGGGTAGTGGCCAATGGGAAAAGGCTAAACGAAAGGCTGCTCTGCAGGCACGCGATACGGCCGCAGAATTACTGGCGCTCTATGCCGCTCGCGCTTCCCGTCAGGGTCACGCCTTCCATTTCGATGAAGGCGACTACGAACGCTTTGCCGATGGCTTCGGCTTTGAAGAAACTGTCGACCAGGCTGTCGCCATTGATGCCGTGCTCTCGGATATGCGCTCGGGCCAGCCGATGGATCGTCTGGTCTGTGGCGACGTCGGCTTTGGTAAAACCGAAGTGGCACTACGGGCCGCCTTTGCGGCAGTCGCCGGGGGTAAGCAGGTTGCCGTACTCTGCCCCACCACGCTACTTTGTGAACAGCATGCCGAAAACTTCCGCAATCGATTTGCCGACTGGCCCGTCAAAGTGGTCGAGCTATCCCGCTTCCGTTCGGCTAAGGAAAGCCAGGCCGCACTGGATGAAGTGGCCGATGGTCGTGCCGATATCGTCATCGGTACCCACCGCCTGATTCAGAACGATATTAAATTCTCCCGCCTGGGCTTACTCATCATCGATGAAGAACACCGCTTTGGTGTCAAACAGAAAGAGCAACTCAAAGCACTGCGTGCCGAAGTGGATGTGCTTACCCTCACCGCCACACCAATTCCGCGAACGCTGGCCATGTCGCTGGAAGGTCTACGGGATTTTTCTGTGATTACTACGGCACCGCAGAAGCGGCTGGCTATCAAAACCTTTGTGCACAGCCTATCAGACGGGATCATCCGAGAAGCAGTGCTACGTGAACTGAACCGGGGCGGCCAGGTCTACTTCCTGCATAACGAAGTCGACACCATTGAGAACATGCGTGAGCGGCTGGCCAAGCTGGTGCCCGAGGCCCGTATTGTTATTGGCCACGGCCAGATGAATGAACGGGAACTGGAACGGGTCATGCGTGACTTCACGCAACAGCGTGCCAACGTCCTACTCTGTACCACCATCATTGAAACGGGTATTGATAACCCGCACGCCAACACCATTCTGATCAACCGTGCCGACAAATTCGGACTGGCCCAGCTACACCAGTTACGCGGTCGTGTCGGTCGTTCTCACCATCAGGCCTATGCCTATCTCATGGTGCAGGAAATGAAAGGCCTCACCAAAGCCGCCAAGCAGCGGCTTGAAGCCATCCAGATTATGGAAGAGCTTGGCTCGGGCTTCTACCTGGCCATGCACGATCTGGAAATCCGGGGTGCCGGTGAGGTTCTCGGTGACTCCCAATCCGGTGAGATCCAGGAAGTGGGTTTTGTCCTCTTTACCGAAATGCTCAACCGCGCCGTCAAAGCCATGAAGGCTGGTGAAACGCCCGACCTCAGCCAACCACTCGGCATTGGCACGGAAATCAATCTGCATGTGCCTGCCCTGCTACCCGATGCCTATTGCCCGGATGTGCATGAACGCCTTTATCTGTATAAGCGCCTGGCCAATAGCGATGATGCCGAAGAGTTGACCCTGATGCAGGAAGAGCTGATTGATCGCTTCGGCAGCTTGCCACCACAGGCGGAATCGCTCATGGCAACGCACCAGGTTCGACTTCAGGCTAAATACTGGGGCATGACCAAGGTGGACATGTCACAGGATCAGATCGTCATCCAGTTCGGCGCGCATACACCGGCAGACCCGATGACCATGCTCTGGCTTATCCAGAACCGGCGTGACCTTAAACTCGCCGGGCAGGATAGAATTATCCTTTCACGTCATATGCCCGCATTGTCTTTGCGCATTCAGGCATTCCGAGAACTCTGCAGTGCGCTGGAAAAACCGCCGGCCGCACTGGCCAAAGCCAGCAGCAAGACTAAATAGTTAGATAACGCACCACCAGAAACCCAGATCATGACCCAGAGTACCCAACAGCCGATCAGCAACCTGCACATTGCGGCTTTTGACCCGATGCCAACGCCAGACGCGATCCAGCAGCAACTGCCACTGAGCGCCAAAGCGGCTGAAACAGTTGCCCAGAGTCGTGCCGCACTGGTCGATATTCTGGAACACCGCGATCCACGCCCTTTCGTCGTGGTTGGTCCGTGTTCGATTCATGACTCGGTTGCCGGCCTCGACTATGCCAGTCGATTGAAAGCACTGTCGGATGATGTGTCGGATGCGCTCATGATCGTGATGCGTGTCTACTTTGAAAAACCACGCACCACCGTTGGCTGGAAGGGTTACATCAACGACCCGGACATGGATGATTCCTTCAAGGTCGATGCAGGCATAGCCAAGGCTCGTGAATTCCTGCTTGCCGTTAATGAGCTGGGCTTACCCGCCGGTACCGAAGCGCTGGACCCGATTTCACCGCAGTACCTGGGTGACCTGATTGCCTGGAACGCCATTGGTGCACGCACCACTGAATCTCAGACCCATCGGGAAATGTCGTCGGGTCTATCGACACCGGTTGGCTTCAAGAACGGTACAAATGGTGACCTGACCATCGCCATCAACGCCATTCTATCGGCCAGTCGCCCCCATAGCTTCCTCGGCATCAACGGCGACGGCCGTGTTGCCATCGTGCGCACCAAGGGCAACCCTTATGGTCATATCGTGCTGCGCGGCGGCGATGGTCGTCCGAACTACGACACCGTCTCAGTCACGTTGGCTGAAAATGCCATGACCAAAACCAAGCGGCTGCCTAATGTCATCGTCGACTGTTCACACGCCAACAGCAACAAGAATCCCGAACTCCAGCCGCTGGTTATGGCGGATGTGATTAGCCAGATTGTTGCCGGCAACAAGAACATCACCGGTCTGATGATCGAATCGAACCTGGTGGCCGGCAACCAGCCGATTCTGGCTGATCGTAGCCAGATGACTTATGGCTGCTCAGTCACCGATGGCTGTGTGAACTGGGACACCACCGAACAGATGATCCGCGAAGCGGCTGAACGCCTGCGCCCTATTCTTGCCTCCCGCAAAGGGTAAGCATCATGTTCGATCTGGTTGTTTACGGTGGCCCAGTACCCACGTATCTGATTGAAGGCATTCAATCGGCATTGCAACCGGCCGCAGTCAAACCCCAAGGCATGCAGGCGGTTCGCTTTACGGGCGTAACGACACAATCGTTGCCTGATGCCCTCTGCCAGAGTCTGCACAATGAACAACTGGATTGGGGCATTGTTCCCGCCGGTCGGACAATCAATGACTTCAAACTGGTGGTGTTCGACATGGACTCCACCCTGATCAATATCGAATGTATTGATGAGCTGGCTGATTTTGCCGGTCGTAAAGCAGAAGTATCCGAAATTACCGAAGCCGCTATGCGGGGCGAACTGGATTATCGTGAAAGCCTGCAGAAACGGGTCGCCATTCTCGAAGGGCTTAGCGCCAAAGTACTGGCCCGCGTTTTTTCTGAGCGCCTGCTGTTAAACCCTGGGGCGCGCGAACTTCTGGAAGCCCTGCAAGCAGCTAACGTTCATACGGCATTGCTCTCGAGTGGGTTTACCTACTTCACCGAGCGTCTGCGTATTGAACTGGGCCTCGACTTTGCCACCTCCAATGAACTCGAAATCGTCAGCGGCAAACTCACTGGCAAGGTCGTTGGCGATATCGTGGATGCCCAGGCCAAAGCCGATAAGCTCTTAGAGTTGAGCAAAGAATTCGGTCTCTCCAAAGACCAGGTCATGGCGGTGGGTGATGGCGCGAATGATCTACTGATGATGGCAGAAGCCAGTACCTCAGTGGCCTATCATGCCAAACCGGCCACACAAGCCAAAGCCAGCCACGCCATCAATCACGGCGGGCTGGACAGCATCCTGACGCTTTACCCTGCCGCTTAAACCTCGGCCCAATCGGCATCGTCTTCGATCTCTTCTGCCAGAAAGGTTGCCTGAGAGGCTGTCCAGAATGCCGCTTCATGTAACAGACAATGATCCGGCAGCGGTCGGTGAAACTCGATAAAGGCATCGACTTCCGCCGTTTCACTGGGCAAACCCAGTTGCTTGAACAGACTGTTGATCGAATGAATCGGGGTTTCTATAAGAACCTCCTTTGCTTACTTACTGTTCATCAATCCAGCACTGCTGTATCGCTTCCAGAATACGCTCACCACAACGATTTGGCTCATCGTCAAATTCGGGGAGCGCCATCACCCACTTCATTAGGTCGACAAAGTTAATCTTTGTCGGATCCTGATCAGGATGCGCTTCAATCAGTGCCTCGGCAATATCCAGCGTGTCAGTCCACTTCAGTCCCATGATTAACGTTTCCCTTCACGGGTCATATTGATCGAATACTTGGGAATTTCAACCACTAGCGGCGTTTCGGCAACAATGGCCTGACAGGAAAGCCGGGACTCCGGTTCCAGACCCCAGGCCTTATCCAGCAAATCTTCTTCCAGTTCTTCCGGTTCATTGAGCGAGTTGTAGCCTTCACGCACAATCACATGACAGGTCGTACAGGCGCAAGAGCATTCACAGGCATGTTCGATTTCAATCCCGTTGTTGAGCAGCACCTCGCAGATCGATTCGCCCACAGGCGCTTCAAGCACCGCGCCATCCGGGCAGTATTCTGCGTGTGGCAAGATGATCATTTGTGTCATTTGGCGTCCTTAACCGGTGCATTAACTGTCTGGTGTAGATCCTGAATGGCTTCTTCCACCGAATCAATCGTTTTGCCGGCCAGCGCACGATTCACCGCCTGATTCATCCGGCGGCCAGCAAACTCCTTACAGTCAGCATCCAGGTCATCCATGGCGATCGTAATCTGACGACGATTACCCGATAGACTCGCCGTTTGTAATTTAACAATGCCCGACTCAATCAGTTGAAACTCCTGTTCGTTCAGCAGATGGCGGTCTTCAGCCAATGCCGAACGCACTGCTTCGATGAGTCGCTGTGCATCAACCTGGGTTTCTTTCAAGGCGCGGGTTTGCGCATCATCGCGGGCATGATCCACCGATGCCTTGAGCGTGCCGGTAATCTGATCATCCGATAAACCATAGGATGGTTTAACTTCCACATGCGCTTCAACGCCCGTGGTCTGTTCCCGTGCGGTCACCGACAGCAGGCCATCGGCATCCACCCGAAAGGTTACGCGAATACGTGCGGCACCAGCCACCATCGGCGGAATACCGCGCAATTCAAACCGGGCCAGCGAGCGGCAGTCATCGACCAACTCGCGCTCGCCCTGCACCACATGCACCATCATGGCGGTCTGTCCATCACGATAGGTGGTGAATTCCTGGGCACGGGCCACAGGCAAGGTCGAATTACGGGGAATCACCTTCTCGACCAGGCCACCTATGGTCTCCAGACCGAGCGACAGCGGAATTACATCCAGCAGCAACCAGTCTTCACCCGGTGCACGGTTACCAGCCAGCAGATTGGCCTGGATCGCCGCACCTAAGGCAACGACCTTGTCCGGGTCCAGATTGTTAAGTGGTTCCTGTTTGAAGAATTCACCTACAGCCCGCTGGATCAAGGGAATACGGGTTGCGCCACCCACCATCACTACCCCCTGAATATCTTCAGGACGCAAACCGGCATCGCGCAGCGTTTTCTTCACCGGCTGCTGTGTCTTTGATACCAGCGTCTGGCTAATCTCGGCAAAGGTTGCCATATCGATGGTGACATCCACAATTTCACCCGATGCCAGACGTGCCGTAATCGGCGCTTCCGGGTGGGTCGACAGATACTCTTTGGCCTCGCGTGAACGCAACAACAGTAGCACGGTATCTTCTACCGTCGGTGGTGACTTCAGCTTGGCCTGATCCAGTACCCAGCAGTAAATGCGGCGATCAAAGTCATCACCACCCAGCGCAGAATCGCCACCGGTGGCTAGCACTTCAAACACCCCACGCGTCAGACGCAGAATCGAAATATCAAAAGTGCCGCCGCCCAGATCGTAAACGGCATAAACGCCCTCTGAGGCGTTATCCAGGCCATAGGCAACAGCAGCGGCGGTTGGTTCATTCAGCAGACGCAGTACGTTCAAACCCGCAAGACGGGCGGCATCTTTCGTTGCCTGGCGTTGCGCATCATCAAAGTAGGCCGGCACGGTAATAACGGCGCCCACAATGTCCTGCTTCAAGGTCTGCTGCGCGCGTTCATTGAGCATACGCAGAATCTCGGCAGACACTTCAACAGGCGTCTTAACGCCCTGTCGGGTTTTAACACTCACCATCCTTGGGTTATCGACCAGATCCAGGGGCAGGTTTTCACGATGTTCGATATCGGTGAGCGAACGACCCATCAGACGCTTTACAGAGGCAATCGTATTCTTGGGATCTTTGGCAATGGCCTTGAGCGCATCGTAGCCCACCCGTACCGACCCATCCTCCTGATAACGAACGACAGAAGGCACCAGCGCTCTGCCCTCGGCGTCATTCATCACATGAGACATACCCTGACGCACACTGGCGACCAGCGAGTTGGTGGTACCCAGATCAATACCAATGGCATGCCGCGTTTCGTGCGGTAAAGGGCTTTGGCCAGGTTCGGCGATTTGCAGTAGTGCCATAGAATCAACAACAATCTTCGAGCGCAAAAACCGCGTCTTCGATCTCTTCCCGTAATTTTTCCAGAAACATCAGCCGGCGCACACCTTCAACCGCATCCTGTGCACGATGGTCTCTATCGAGGGCGTTGGCTAGATCACCATAAGCATCGCGGATATCATCCGCAATCTCAACCTGCAAGCGCTTCAGCTCGGCAAGATTCTTTTCGCCACGCGCATCAGCCACCTGCTCCCGCCACATCATCTGGCTCATCAGAAACTCGGGTGACATCGCCGTATTGGACTCGGCACCAATGTCGATACCGGCCTGCTCCAGCAGGTAGCTCGCGCGTTTGAGCGGCGAGCATAAGGTCTGATAAGCCGCGTTGATTTGCGTCGCCAGCATCATCGATGCACGTCGGGCGGCATCATCCGCCGCTGCAAAGCGATCCGGATGCACCTCGCGTTGCAGTTCACGAAAACGCGCATCCAGTGCCAGCGTATCAAGCTCGAAACGCTTGGGTAGGCCCAGCAGCGTAAAAAAGTCTGCCCCCAGCAAATCTGCCGTTATGGCAACAGCGGGCGCAGCACTTGCATCAGACATGGAACGACTCGCCGCAACCGCACTCATCCTTCACGTTCGGATTGTTGAACTTGAAGCCTTCGTTCAGACCTTCACGTACAAAATCCAGTTCCGTGCCATCCAGATAAGCCAGGCTTTTCGGATCAACCACAATCTTGACGCCATGTGATTCGAATACCGAATCATCATCGGCCAGGTCATCCACATACTCCAGACGGTAAGCCATACCGGAGCAACCCGCCGTACGCACACCGAGTCGCAGGCCAATGCCCTTGCCTCGTTGTGTCAGTGCCTTACCCACGTGGGTGGCGGCACGTTCAGTCATGGTCACGCTCATCGCGATCTCCTTTTTCAGGATTCCTGTTTCTTCTTGTAATCAGCAACCGCTGCCTTGATGGCGTCTTCAGCCAGAATCGAGCAGTGGATTTTTACCGGTGGCAGTGCCAACTCTTCGGCAATCGCGGTGTTCTTGATTTCCAGTGCTTCATCCAGATTCTTACCCTTCACCCATTCGGTGACCAGCGAGCTGGATGCAATGGCCGAGCCACAACCATAGGTCTTGAACTTGGCGTCTTCAATCACGCCTTCCTTGTTCACTTTGATCTGCAGCTTCATTACGTCACCACAGGCTGGTGCACCCACCATACCGGTGCCTACGCCAGTTTCTTTATTATCGAAAGAACCTACGTTGCGGGGATTTTCGTAGTGGTCAATGACCTTAACGCTATATGCCATGAGAGACTCCTTTGTATAAGATCAGCTGCTTTAGTGGGCAGCCCATTGAACCGTATTGAGGTCGATACCTTCCTGAACCATCTCCCACAGTGGAGACATTTCACGCAGGCGACCGATTTGTTTGTGCAGCAGATCCACCGTGTAATCGATCTCTTCTTCGGTGGTGAAACGGCCAATTGAAAAACGGATCGATGAATGTGCCAGCTCGTCGGTCAGACCCAGCGCGCGCAAAACATAAGAGGGTTCCAGCGATGCCGACGTACAGGCCGAACCGGAAGACACGGCAATATCACGCACTGCCATAATCAGCGACTCTCCTTCCACATAGGCAAAGCTCACATTCAGGTTATGCGGTATACGATGGGCCAGATCACCATTCACATAGATCTCGGGCATGTCAAACAAGCCTTTGAGCAAACGATCACGCAGCGCCTGAATACGCTTGTTCTCCTCATGCATTTCGAGACGGGCGAGGCGGAAGGCTTCGCCCATACCGACAATCATGAACGTTGGCAGCGTGCCAGAACGCATACCGCGCTCATGGCCACCCCCATGCATCTGTGCTTCCAGGCGGACACGTGGTTTACGACGCACGTAGAGCGCACCAATGCCTTTTGGGCCATAGGTCTTGTGCGCCGAAAAGCTCATCAGATCAACCTTGAGCTTTGATAGATCGATATCGATCTTGCCGGTGGCCTGGGCCGCATCCACATGAAACAGAATGCCCTTGCTACGGAGCAGCTCACCAATCTCTGTGATTGGCTGTACCACACCGATCTCATTATTCACCGCCATGATCGACACCAGAATCGTATCGGGACGCAGCGCAGCTTCCAGCGCCGCCATATCAACCAGACCATTCGGCAGCACATCGAGGTAAGTCACTTCAAAGCCCTGACGCTCCAGCTCGCGCATCGTATCCAGCACGGCCTTATGCTCGGTTTTCAGCGTGATCAGATGCTTACCCTTACCCTGGTAAAAGTTGGCAGCGCCCTTGATGGCCAGATTGTTGGCTTCGGTTGCACCCGAGGTCCAGACAATTTCTTTAGGGTCGGCATTCACCAAAGCAGCGACTTCGTTACGCGCATTTTCAACCGCTGCTTCTGCATCCCAACCATACTGGTGAGAACGCGATGCCGGATTACCGAATTTCTCGGTCAGGTACGGCATCATGGCCTCGACCACACGCGGGTCGATTGGGGTCGTTGCCGAATAATCCAGATAGATTGGGAGCTTCATCATTCTCTCCACAAGAAACTGTCAGGCCACAGCAGCAAAGCGCTGCAGCTGACTCAAAACCTTATCGAGCTGACCGAGCAAACGATCAACATCTTCAATGGTGCTTACGCCATAAGGCATCATGCCCAGACTGATACGAATCGCGCCTTTAGCCAGCAATGGATCCACGCCCATGGCCAGCAGTACCGCAGACACGCCATCTTTACCCGACCCACAGGCCACGCCACTCGAAATCGCAATACCTTGCCGATCCAGTAGCGATACCAGCGTTTCGCCGTCGACACCGGGAAACGCCGCGAAAGTCGTATTGGACAAACGTGCAGCTGTATGCGAGAAAACTACGGCACCCCGGCTTTTAAGCCAGGATTCCAGATGTTGTTGCAAGATTCTGGCCTGGGCGATGCGCGCCTCAAGATGCGTCGCGGCACGCGCACAGGCCACGCCGAAACCGACGATGGCTGCAACGTTCTCCGTACCGGAACGCAAGCCCTGCTCCTGACCACCGCCATACACCAGCGGCATCAGCGGCAACTGGCGATCACGCACCAGCACAGCCGCTCCCTTGGGGCCGCCAATCTTATGCGCAGACAGGGTTAACGCATCGACCCCCGCCGCGTTCAACTGACGGAAGCTCAAAGGGTGTTTACCAAATGCCTGCACTGCATCGGTATGAAAACAGCACGCAGGATCGCGATCTGCTTTGTATTGCCCAGCGAGCTGCGCTACCGGCTGCAGTACGCCGGTTTCATTATTCGCAGACATCACAGACAGCAAGCGCGTTTGCTCAGGTAGAGCCGACACGCCTGCCTTTTCAGCGACGCCCGATTCATTTACAGCCAGTTCACTAACAGCCCAACCGGCACGACCTAAAGCGCGCACAGGTTCAGCCACACAAGGGTGTTCAATCGATGTACAGGCAACACCCGCTGGCTTACCCGCTTCGGCAAGCCAGGCATCAGCATAGCCACGCACCAGCAGATTGTTGGCCTCGCTACCGCTGGCAGTAAAAATCACTTCGGTTGGATCTGCATCTATCGCTGCAGCGACCTGCTCGCGGGCCTGTTCTACCGCACGACGTGCCTCACGGCCAGCCGTGTAGGTTGCCGACGCATTGGCGAAGTTTGCCCCCATGTAAGGCAACATGGCTTCAAGCACAAACGGATCCAGCGGGGTGGTCGCGTTATGGTCGAAGTAAAGCGTCGACATGGTCTAACTCAGGCAGCCTGTGCAACACTGAAAGACACGGTCTTTGAATCCGACTTGGCGGATTGGGCCGCGATTTTCTTACGCTGCTTTTCCACCAGTTCAGACAATGTCACCGATGCCAGGTAATCGAGCATCTTGCGATTCAGCGTCGACCACAGATCATGCGTCATGCAACGATGATCTGATTTGCAATTCTCGAGGCCACCGCACTGGGTTGCATCCATCGGCTCGTCCACAGCCAGAATGACATCTGCTACCGTAATCTCGACCGCATCACGGCCAAGACAATAGCCACCACCGGGCCCGCGCACGCTCTCCACAATCTTGTGTCGACGCAGCTTGGCGAAGAGCTGTTCCAGATAAGACAGGGAAATATTCTGCCGCTCACTAATCGATGCCAGTGTGACCGGACGGCCACCGACAAAGAGTGCCAGATCAATCATGGCAGTGACTGCAAAGCGGCCTTTGGTCGTTAATCTCATAATGCCTCCCGTTGGGATTGGGGCTGGTTTTAACTGAATGGGTGCGCTGTGCACTATATCCAACTATTTGAGTCAACTATACAGCATTTGGCTGCAATTAGTCAACTATTTTGCTCAGGTATTGCGGATCAAACTTATCGGCAACCGAATTGGCCTCTTCCACCTGCATACCTGAAGCTTCCAGTTTTTTAAATAGTTGCTCGAGGCGCTGATCGGTTTCCGCGGCATGTTCGAGTAATGCGTGCAAAGCCTTGGCGTAAGGATCGCTGGCATCGCGGTTAATCGCATAAGCCGTAAAACCCAGCTTGGCCGCCTGTGGCGACGTGTCCTGAGCTTTTTCGTTCTCGATAATGCGTGCCGGGTTGCCGACCACAGTGGCCCCTTCAGGCACATCTTTCACCACCACAGCATCACTGCCTACACGGGCACCTGCACCGATCGTGATCGGACCCAGCACCTTGGCACTGGCACCTACGACGACACCCGACTTCAGGGTTGGGTGTCGACGGCCTTTATTCCAGCTCGTACCGCCGAGCGTTACCCCGTGATACAGCGTCACATCATCTTCAATAATGGCGGTCTCGCCGATCACCACACCCATACCGTGATCAATAAAAAAACGACGGCCAATCGTTGCCCCGGGGTGGATTTCAATCCCCGTGAGAAAGCGTGATATATGGGAAACAAAACGCGCCAGCCAGTAAAAATGCCACTGCCATAAGCGGTGCGCCAGGCGATGGAACGTCATGGCATGCACGCCAGGATAGCACGTCACAATCTCCAGCGTCGATCGCGCGGCAGGGTCGCGTTCGAAGATGGAGCGGATATCTTCCCGGATGGCATTAAACATGGTGATCTTGGCGTCTGGTTTTGTGGTTTGAAAAGGCTTTAAATCAACCTTTCGACGCTTGCCATTGTACTAATTCCGACTTTTTTAATCAACCTTGTTCGGGGTTTTCAGGGCAGAAATAATGCCCCGCAGAATATTCACTTCATCGGCTTCCAGACGGGTACGCTCGAAGATGCGACGGATTTTGGGCATCAGGCGACGTGGCTTTTGCGGATCATGGAATCCCGCCTCGATCATCGCCAGTTCCAGATGGCGATAAAACCCTTCAACCGCATCGACCGTAGCCAGCGGTGATGCATAACGTGTTGCACCCGTATCCACGGCCGCGGTATTGCCAGATACCTCTTTCAACAGATAAGTCATGATCTGCACCGCTGCCCCCAGATTGAGCGAGCCATACTCGGGATTCGTCGCAATACTCACTTCGGACCGGCAATGCTGCAGTTCTTCGTTGGTCAGGCCGTTCGTTTCATTGCCAAAAACAAACGCCGATAGCGCCCCTTGCGCGCCACCCTGCTGCCAGTAGGTATGCGCAGCTGCAACGGCCGCCTTGGGCGCCAAAGGCTCCGGCCCCAGCTCGCGGGCGCGTACTGTCATCCCGAAAGCACCCGTGCACCCTGCCAGCGCCTCGCTCAGGCTATCCACCACACGGCACCCAGTAACCAGATCGGCGGCACCCGAGGCTCGGCGAATAGCCACATCATCCACAGCGCACAAGGGGTTAACCAGAATCAACTGCGCTACGCTGGCGTTGTAACCCAGCCCCATGGTTTTCATGGCACGCGCCGCCGCGCCGATATTTCCGGGATGCGATGGCCGGCACAGCACAATACGCTGACAATCCAGAAAGGGCGTTGTCGGTAAATCCGGTTGGGCAAAATCGTCAGTCATGGGTATTTCAGTACAGGTAAAAGGTGTGGCATTGGTCGACCAGCGCGCTGCCAACAGGTACAATAGCGCCAATCGCGCGAACGAACCTCGTTTGCCACTTGTTCTGTGTCCCTGATATGCATCCCTTTCTTAATGTTGCCGTTAAGGCCGCACGTCGTGCCGGTCAGATTATCAACCGCGCTGCCCTCGAAATCGAGAACCTTCAGGTTGCCCGCAAAGGCCAGAGTGACTACGTCACCCAGGCTGATCGTGCTGCAGAGGATGCTATCAAGGAAATCCTGCTCGATGCCTATCCGAACCACGGCATTCTAGCGGAAGAATCGGGCAGCACTCATGCAGATGCCGAGTTCCAGTGGATCATTGACCCACTCGACGGCACCACCAACTTTATTCATGGCTTCCCGCAATATGCGGTATCGATCGCCCTCACCCAGAATGGACAGTTGGCCCACGGCGTGATCTACGATCCGATGCGCAACGAACTCTTCACCGCCAGCAAGGGCAGTGGTGCGTTCCTGAATGACCGCCGCATCCGCGTAAGCCGCAGCGACCGCCTAGCCGATTCGCTCATCGGCACAGGATTCCCTTATCGCATTTTTGACCGTGTTGATAACTACATGGGCGCTTTCCGTGAACTCACTGAAAAAACCGCCGGCATGCGCCGTCCGGGCGCAGCATCGCTGGACCTGGCCTATGTGGCAGCGGGTCGTCTCGATGGTTTCTGGGAGTTCGGCCTGGCACCATGGGATATGGCGGCTGGCACTCTGATGATTCTTGAAGCCGGCGGCTTTGTTACGGATCTGAGTGGCGATGGCGACTATCTCAAAACCAGTGATGTCGTTGCAGGCACGCCGAAAGTACACACGCCGCTATTACAGATCGTTCAGAAGCATCTGACAAAGACCAGCGCCTAAGTTCAGCAATACCGGGGTCCTTGCCGATATGAGCAAAAAGAACGCCACCGCAGAGACCCCGGAACAGACTTTGACGCCAATGATGCGTCAGTACCTTTCGATTAAGGAAAGCGTACCCGATACCCTGCTCTTCTATCGTCTCGGCGATTTCTACGAGCTGTTCCAGAGCGATGCCGAAAAGGCAGCGCGCATACTCGATATCACCCTCACCAAGCGTGGCCAGACCCCTATGGCCGGTGTGCCATTCCACGCCGCCGATCAGTACATTGCCCGTTTGATCAAGGCCGGTGAGTCGGTCGCCATCTGTGAACAGATCGGTGACCCGGCCACCTCCAAAGGACCGGTTGAGCGCGCCATCAGCCGCATCATCACACCGGGCACCGTTAGCGATGCCACGCTCATGGATGAGCGCCGGGAAAACCATCTCATGGCGCTCTTTCCCGCCGGTGCCCGTTGGGGTGCCGCCTGGATTTCTCTGGCGGCAGGCCGTATTACCCTGAGTGAAATCCCCGCAGATCAGGTGAGCACCCTACTCGGGCGCATTGAGCCTACCGAACTTCTCGTACCAGAGACGCACTCCTGGCAGGAAGCCAATCACAAACCGCTGCGCCGGGCCGATTGGCTATTTGATGCCGAAAGCGGCGCCCGTACCCTGTGTGCTGCACTCAAGGTTAGCGCGCTCAACGCCTACGGGATTGACGCCAACGAAGACCAGCCCGCGCTCGCCGCTGCCAGTGCGCTCCTCGATTACATCCAGGCAACGCAGCTCCGTAAACCCGAGATGCTGGGCATCGGCCAGCTACTGGTCGAGCGACCCAATCAATATCTGCGCATGGATGCGATTACCCGGCGCAATCTCGAACTCACCGAATCGCTCCGCCTGGCAGCTGGCCCCAATGCCGAATCCACCACGCTATTCAGCATTCTCGATCAAACCATGACGAGCATGGGGGCACGCGCCCTGCGTCATGCCCTGCATCACCCATCGGCCGACGATGTGATTCCGGGAAATCGCCACCAGTTAATCGACATCCTGCTTGATCGTACCGATCTACTGGATTCGTTGCGCGCCCTGCTACGCAACTTTTGCGACATTGAACGTATTGCCGGTCGCATTGCCTTGCAATCAGTCCGCCCCCGCGAGCTTGCCGCCCTGCGCGACACCCTGCTGCGATGGCCAACACTTTCAACGTTGCTTAGCCAGATCGAAGCCGCTTCTCTCAACCAGGCAGCGTTACAACAACTCACCAGCATCATTGAGGCAAGCGCACCTGCCGTAGTCGGCGAGCTACTCTCCGCATCGCTACAGAATGAACCGGCGCTCAACATCCGTGATGGTGGCGTTATCGCCGATGGCTACGATGCTGACCTTGATGAGCTCCGTCAGATCCAGACCCATTGCGGCGACTTCCTGCTGGATCTGGAAACCAGCGAACGAGAAGCCACAGGTATCAGCACGCTTAAGGTGGAATACAACCGGGTCCATGGTTTCTACATCGAAGTCTCGCAAGCCCAGTCGGCTAAAGTGCCCGAGCATTACCGCCGTCGACAGACCCTGAAGAATGCCGAGCGCTACATCACGCCCGAACTCAAGGCATTTGAAGACAAAGCGCTCTCCGCTCAGGATCACGCCCTTGCCCGTGAAAAGCAGTTATACGAAACGATGCTCGAACAGCTTCAAACGCATGTCACGGCCATCAAATCCCTGGCCAGCGACATTGCCGAACTGGATCTCGTGGGCAGCTTCACCCAGACTGCGCATGAGCGTGGCTGGGCCCGCCCCGTCTTTAGCCCGATTCCCGAAATTGATATCAGCGAGGGTCGCCACCCGGTTGTTGAACAGTCGCTGCGTAAAGACGGCAAACCTTTTGTCGAAAACGACACGCGTCTGCACCCGGATCGTCAGTGTCTGTTAATCACCGGCCCCAACATGGGCGGTAAATCCACCTTCATGCGGCAAACAGCGCTCATCGTTTTGCTGGCGCGTATCGGCAGCTATGTACCGGCGCGTGCGGCGCGTATCGGACGCATTACTGTCCTGTTTACCCGCATCGGTGCATCGGACGATCTGGCTTCCGGTCGTTCCACCTTCATGGTGGAAATGACCGAAACCGCAGCAATTCTTAACCAGGCCGATGCCAACAGCCTGGTGCTCATGGATGAAATCGGGCGCGGCACCTCAACCTTTGATGGCCTCGCGCTTGCCTCTGCCGTACTCAAACAGGTTCTGCGCCAGAACAAATCACTCACGCTCTTCGCCACGCATTACTTCGAGCTGACCCGCCTCAGCGAAAAGTTCAAGCAACTGGAGAACGTACATCTGAATGCCGTTGAACACCACGATCGTATTGTGTTCCAGCACCGCGTGCAGCCCGGCTCGGCTAACCAGAGTTATGGGATCGAAGTTGCATCGCTCGCCGGCATTCCTGCTTCGGTGGTACGTGATGCGCGGCGGACGCTGCTCGAGCTGGAAGCGCAATCGGTTCAACATAGCCAGAGCACCGAAGACTGCAACAATCCGTCCGACTTCTTTGATATAGACCATACCGTGTCGGAAGTCGCAGACAACACCGCAGCGCAGATCACCGGCATTGAGCATGCGCTCATTGAAGAAATCGCAGCCCTCGACCCGGATAGCCTCACGCCCAGACAGGCACTCGATGCCCTGTATCATCTCAAGAATATCTCAAAGCATTAGTCCACATGACGCAACGTCTGCCCGCAACCTTTAACCGCTATGCTCGGCGAATCCTCCTCGCTGCCGTACTGTGCTGCAGCCAGAGCCTCTGGGCCAGCAGCCTTACCTTCGCACTCTTTGGCGATGTCTACATGACACCGGAGCATCAGGGCTATCTCAAAGGCATGCTGGCCGATATGGCCGCCAAGGGTTCCGAACTGGCCATATCTACCGGTGGCCTCAAGCCTGCCGACCAGAACTGTAAAGACAGCAATCTGCTAGCCGCCTACCCGATTATGGCCGCAGCGCCGCTGCCCACCTTTTATGTACCCGGCGATGCCGAATGGCTGCTCTGCGGCAAAAACGCCAACGGCAACTTCACCCCTGAAGAGCGGCTCAATCTGCTCCGAAAAACCTACTATCAATCCGATCGTAGCCTCGGCCAACCTAGCTTACCGCTGATTCGTCAGGCAGATTATCCGGAACACATGCGGTGGCAATCGGGGCCGGCCCTTTTTATTACGCTCTCGTCCCCCAACAACATCAGCGTCGATCGTAAAAACATCGCCGCCACGGAATCTCGGATAAGCGCCGTCGAGGCGTGGATCAAAAACGCCTTTAGCGAAGCACACAAACAAGACATCACCATGCTCGTGATGGTTATGCCCCATCAGCTTAAGTTCGACACCCCCGAGGCCGATAGCAAAGCTCCCCCTGAAAAGCCGCTGCTGGCTAATCTGATCCTATCGGAAACCATGGCGTTTCCAGGTCAGGTGCTCATGGTTCATGGCGGCAACGGCGTGCATCGTATCGACCACCCGCTACTGAACCCGGATAATCAGCTACCGCTGCAGAACTTCACGCGTGTTGAAACCTACGGCGCCTTACAACAGGGTTGGGTGCAGGTAAAAATCGAGCGCAATAAAAAGTCCGGTGACGATCTCGTACACCGGACTGAATTTCTATTTGAATCCTACCCCTGGCCGCCACTCGATATGAAGGCCGGTGAGGAAGATCCCTCAACAACCAATTAGTGCATGACCACCTGCGGCGCTTCGCCGTCTTCGTCGTCATCATCCACGCACTCGTCTTCCAGCTCTTCGGCCGTTGCCGGGCGCACATCACGTACCGTGCACGTGAATACCAGCGACATACCCGCTAGCGGATGGTTGCCATCGAGCACTACTTTGCCATCGGCCACATCGGTGACGCGGTAGATCACGATATCGTCTTCGTCCGAACTTTCAGGCGCACCTTCGAACTGCATGCCCACTTTGGTTTCCTTCGGAAAGCGCGACAGTTCTTCAATCTGTACCAACTCGGAGTCGTAGTCGCCATAAGCCTCTTCAGGCTGCAGCTTCACCGTGACCGACTCACCCACCTTCTTACCTTCCAGGGTTTCTTCAATACGGTCAAAAATGTCACCAAAGCCGCCATGCAGATAGCGGATCGGGTTACGACCATCATCAACCACCTGGCCATCCGAATCGGTAACGCTGTAATCCAGCGTCACAACAGTATTACGGTGAACGAGTCCGGTCATTGTTTTCCTTGTCAGAGTCAGGCTTGGCCGCATCGGTTTTGGCGGCATCAGGCGCCGCAGGGTCGGCTGCCACTTTCTTGCGCTGGGGTAGCTGATAAAACACTTCATCAGGCTTCACCATACCCAGCTCAAACCGGGAGCGTTCTTCAACCGCTTCCAGGCCAGATTTCAGATTACGTGTTTCAGCTTCCAGACCTGCATTACGCAGCTCCAGCTGGCGATTCATCTCACGCTGCTGACGCAGCTGGGCATCGCTTTCCCACACCTTCAACCAGCCACCCTTACCCAGCCACAGTGTATACTGAATCACCACAGCCAGGCCAAGCAGAAAAGCGGTTGAAGGACGCATGGGGTTTTATTAACGCAGGTTATAGAACGCGTCACGACCCAGGTAAGACGCAGTGTCACCCAGATCTTCTTCAATACGCAGCAGCTGGTTGTACTTGGCGATACGATCCGAACGCGACAACGAACCCGTCTTTATCTGACCGGCATTCAGGCCAACAGCGATATCGGCAATAGTTGAATCTTCCGTTTCACCGGAGCGGTGCGAAATCACGGCAGTGTAACCGGCGCGCTTGGCCATCTCGATCGCAGCAAAAGTTTCGCTCAGCGTACCAATCTGGTTGATCTTGATCAGGATCGAATTGGCGATACCCTTCTGGATACCTTCTTTGAAGATACGGGTGTTGGTCACGAAAATATCGTCGCCAACGATCTGTACCTTGTTGCCCAGACGTTCGGTCAGCAGCTTCCAGCCATCCCAGTCGGCTTCCGACATACCATCTTCGATCGACACAATCGGGAACTTATCAACCAGCGTTGCCAGGTAATCAACAAACTGGGCCGAGGTCAGTTGCAGACCTTCACCCGACAGCTGGTACTTACCATCTTTGTAGAACTCGGAAGCGGCACAGTCCAGGGCCAGCAATACGTCTTTGCCTGGCGCGTAACCGGCGGCCTGAATCGCCTGCATGATGATTTCCAGCGCTTCGGCATGGCTACCCAGGTTAGGGGCAAAACCACCTTCATCACCCACAGCGGTCGAGTGACCGGCCTTGTCCAGCAGCTTCTTCAGCGCGTGGAAAATCTCGGCGCCACAGCGCAGGGCTTCACGGAACGACTCCACACCCACCGGCATGATCATGAATTCCTGAATGTTCAGGCTGTTGTTGGCGTGCTCACCACCATTGATGATGTTCATCATTGGTACAGGCAGCGACATCGGGGCAGCACCGCCGAAGTAACGGTACAGCGGCAGACCGGCTTCTTCAGCAGCAGCCTTGGCCACCGCCATCGACACCGCCAGCATGGCATTGGCACCCAGACGAGCCTTGTTATCCGTACCGTCCAGATCAATCAGGGTCTTATCAATGAATGCCTGTTCCTGAGCATCCAGGCCGATCAGCGCTTCGCTGATTTCGGTATTCACGTGCTCGACAGCGCGCGTTACACCCTTACCCAGATAACGGCTTGCATCACCATCACGCAGCTCGATCGCTTCACGTGTACCGGTCGAAGCGCCCGACGGCACAGCCGCACGGCCCATCACGCCGGATTCCAGCAGCACATCGGCTTCTACAGTTGGGTTACCACGTGAATCAAGGATCTCGCGGGCGATGATGTCAACAATGGCGCTCATGGTCAGGCCTTTCTTTGTAGATATTTAAATACGTAGTGGTTTAAACAGGACGTCAAAGTACTTCAGGAAAGATCAAACATCCTGGCGCTTTTGACCGCACGGTCCAGCGTCAGCAAATGTTCAAGCAATTGGGGCATTTGTGCCAGCGGCCAGGCATTCGGGCCGTCTGACATGGCTTTGGATGGATCCGGGTGGGTTTCCATGAACAGGCCATGAATACCCGTGGCCACAGCGGCGCGTGCCAGCACCGGCACAAACTCGCGTTGACCACCCGATGAACTACCCTGCCCACCCGGCAACTGTACGGAATGCGTGGCATCAAAAACCACCGGACAACCGGTGCGACGCATGATCGCCAGCGACCGCATATCCGACACCAGATTGTTATAACCGAACGAAGCGCCACGTTCACACACCATGATGGTGTCTTCGGTAATGCCGGCAGCCTTGGCGGCATCACGGGCTTTATCCACCACGTTCTGCATATCGCCCGGCGCCAGGAACTGGCCCTTCTTGATATTCACGGGCTTACCACTGGCCGCACAGGCCTCGATAAAGTCGGTCTGACGGCACAGAAAGGCCGGCGTTTGCAGCACATCACACACCGCCGCCACCGGGGCGATATCGTCAATACCATGCACATCGGTTAGTACCGGCACACTGATCTGCTCGCGTACATTGGCCAGAATCTCCAGGCCACCTTCACGGCCAGGGCCGCGGAAGGATTTGCCCGAACTCCGGTTCGCCTTATCGAAGCTGGCTTTAAAAATATACGTAATACCCAGACCGCTCGTAATTTCCTTCATCGTGCCGGCGATATCCAGACACATCTGCTCGGACTCGATCACACATGGCCCGGCAATCAGGAAGAACGTCGAGGTATCTGTCACTTCAAAGCCGGCGAGCTTCATGCTTTAGCTTCTTTCACAATCGCCTGTTTGCGTACACCGGTTGTGTCCTGATGGGCCACAGCGGCATTCACGTAGGCGGTAAACAATGGGTGACCTTGACGTGGGTTCGAGGTAAATTCCGGATGGAACTGGCAGCCCACAAACCATGAGTGTACCGACTTCGGCAGTTCAACCATTTCGCACAGATCCGTAACCGGTGCACGACCCGCAACTACCAGACCGGCTTCTTCCAACTTGGCCAGCAGCCTGTTGTTCACTTCATAGCGGTGACGATGACGCTCGGTAATCTCATCAGCGCCGTAAATCTCACGGGCCAGCGAATTAGGCTTCAGCAAGCAGAGCTGGCCACCCAGGCGCATGGTGCCGCCCAGATCGGAATCTTCGCTACGCTGTTCCATCTTGCCGGAGCGATCCTTCCACTCGGTAATCAGGCCGATCACCGGGAACGGCGAAGCCGGATCAAACTCGGTGGAGTGTGCGTCCTTCATACCGGCCACATCACGGGCGTATTCCACTACAGCCAGTTGCATACCCAGGCAGATACCCAGGTAAGGCACTTTGTTCTCACGGGCAAAACGAATTGCGGCAATCTTGCCTTCCGTACCGCGCTTACCAAAGCCACCCGGCACCAGAATGGCATCCATATCCTTTAAGGCGCCGCAGCCATTACGCTCGAGGTCTTCCGAATCCAGATAATGGATACGTACTTTGGCGTGTGTATGAATACCGGCGTGTACCAGCGCTTCGATCAGCGACTTGTACGACTCAGTCAGATCCACATACTTCCCCACAAAGGCCACATCGACAAAGCGCTGTGGGTTGTCGAGCGAATGCACCAGCTTGTTCCAGACCGACAGATCGGCCGCACGGGCCAGAATGGCCAGCTTGTGACAGACGATCTCGTCCAGCATCTGGTTATGCAGCATTTTAGGAATCTTGTAGATCGATGGCGCATCCAGCGCTTCGATCACGGCTTCCGGCGCCACATTACTGAACAGCGCGATCTTGCGGCGCTCTTCCACAGGAATCTCGCGGTCGGCACGGCACAGCAGCACGTCTGGCTGGATACCGATTTCACGCAGTTCTTTTACCGAGTGTTGGGTTGGCTTGGTTTTCAATTCGCCAGCCATCGGAATCCATGGCAACAGGGTCAGATGGATGTAGCAGACGTTTTCACGGCCTTCTTCAATACCCATCTGGCGAATGGCTTCCAGGAACGGCAGCGACTCGATATCACCCACCGTACCGCCTACTTCAACCAGCGCCACATCGGCGCCTTCAGCGCCACGCTTAACAAGATGCTTGATCTCGTCGGTAATGTGCGGGATCACCTGAACGGTTTTACCCAGGTATTCACCCCGGCGCTCTTTCTTGATCACCGACTCGTAAACCTGGCCGGTCGTAAAGTTATTGCGCTTGTGCATACGGGCGCTGGTAAAGCGCTCATAGTGGCCGAGATCCAGGTCGGTTTCTGCGCCATCTTCGGTCACAAAAACTTCACCGTGCTGGAATGGGCTCATCGTGCCAGGATCGACGTTGATGTAGGGATCGAGCTTTAAATGGGTGACTTTGAGGCCACGCGATTCGAGAATCGCACCCAGAGAGGCTGCCGCAATTCCCTTACCCAGGGAAGACACGACACCACCCGTGACGAAGACATATTTGGTCATAACAAAACGTGCAGCGGGAAGGCCCGATGATACCCGAAGCTGACCACCTTCTCAAACGAAAACGACAAAAATTCTCAGCCCCTCCCTGCGGGTAAAAACAGCTTTTCCCTTATAATGAAAGGCTTTCAAGCCCTTTTTAAAGCCATGTCCATGAGCCACGCCATCAATCACCACCTGCAACCCGTCATCGAAAACCTCTGGGAAAACTGCAACGACCTGTCGCCAACCGGTTCGCCTAAAGAAGCTGTAGAAGCCATCGATCAGGTTATTCATGAGCTGGACCGCGGCGACCTGCGCGTTGCCGAAAAGATCAACGGTGAATGGGTCACCCACCAGTGGGTTAAAAAGGCCGTGCTGCTGTCGTTTCGCACCAACGACAACCGCGTACAAGACAGTGGCGACCTGCGCTACTTCGACAAAGTCGACACCAAATTCCAGGGCTGGACTGAAGCCCAGTTCCGCGAAGGCGGCTTCCGTGTGGTACCACCGGCTACCGCCCGTCGTGGTTCGTGCATCGCCAAGAACGTGGTGCTGATGCCATCATATGTAAACATCGGCGCATTCGTTGACGAAGGCACTATGGTGGATACCTGGGCCACCGTTGGCTCCTGCGCACAGATCGGTAAAAACGTTCACCTGTCGGGCGGCGTTGGCATCGGCGGCGTGCTCGAGCCACTGCAAGCCAACCCAACCATCATTGGCGACAACTGCTTTATCGGCGCCCGTTCGGAAGTGGTCGAAGGCGTGATCGTTGAAGACAACTGCGTTATCTCGATGGGCGTGTACATCAGCCAGTCGACCAAGATCTACGATCGCGAAACAGGTGAAATCCACTATGGTCGCGTACCGGCCGGTTCAGTGGTGGTTGCCGGCAACCTGCCATCGCCCGATGGCAAGTACAGCCTGTACTGCGCCGTGATCGTTAAGAAAGTTGATGCACAGACCCGTGCCAAGACCAGCCTCAACGACTTGCTCCGCGACTAATAAAAACCAACCCATGAGCGAATCCGTCCGTCAACTCGCTGAAACCCTCATTGCGCGGGCTTCTGTCACCCCGGAAGATGCCGGTTGCCTGGAACTGATCGCCGAACGCCTAAGCCCTCTGGGCTTTAGCTTCGAACGTATCGATCGTAACGGCACCAGCAACCTCTGGGCACAGCGCGGCACGTCTGCACCCCTCATGGTGCTGGCGGGCCATACGGACGTGGTGCCTACCGGCAACCTAGATGCGTGGACAACGCCCCCGTTCCAGCCATCGGAACGGGACGGCAAACTCTACGGCCGTGGCGCCGCTGACATGAAGAGCTCACTCGCCGCCTTTATTGTTGCCGTAGAACAATTCGTTGCAGAACACCCGAACCACCCCGGTTCCATCGCCTTCCTGCTCACCTCGGATGAAGAAGGTCCCGCCAACGACGGCACCACCATTGTGGTCGATGCTCTCAAGGCGCGTGGCGAAACCATCCAGTACGCCATCGTCGGCGAACCCACCTCGGTTAACCGCTGTGGTGACATGATCAAGAATGGCCGCCGTGGGTCGCTCTCGGGCAACCTCATCATCAAGGGTGTGCAAGGCCACGTGGCGTACCCGCATCTGGCGCGCAACCCCATTCACCAGTTTGCCCCGGCACTGGCCGAACTCTCGGCCACCATGTGGGACAATGGTAACGAATACTTTCCGCCCACCACCTGGCAGATTTCCAACTTCAATGCCGGTACCGGTGCCACCAACGTTATTCCCAGCACGCTGAACCTGAAGTTCAACTTCCGCTTCTCCACCGCTAACACGGCCGACGGCCTCAAGCAGTACGTTGAAGATCTGCTCAAGCGTCACGGCCTGGAATACAACATTGAATGGACGCTCGGCGCCAAGCCCTTCATCACACCCGAAGGCCCGCTGGCCGATGCAGCCCGTAACGCCATTAAAACCGTGTGCGGTATCGAGACTGAACTCTCCACTACCGGTGGCACATCGGATGCCCGCTTTATTGCCGACATTGCCGAACAGATTATCGAGCTGGGCCCGGTAAATGCCTCAATCCACATGATCGATGAACACATCGAACTGAGCGCCCTGCCTCAGCTGGCTGCCATCTACAAGAAAATTTTCAGCCAGCTGCTGAAGTAACCAGACACCATGACCGCACCTGCAGGCAGCATTGCCGCGTTTTACGAAGCCGCTGTAACCCAATTGGAAAGCGCCGGTCTCAGTTTTGGTCACGGCTGCACCTGCGCCGAAGACGAAGTGGTCTGGCTCATCAGCGCCACCCTCGACATTCCCTTCGATGAACTCGATAAATTCTGGTCAGACACACTTACTGACGAACAGCGTGCCACGCTCACGCAACGCCTGAACGAACGCTGCGAAACAAAAACGCCGCTCGCATACATTCTGGGTGAAGCCTGGCTCGGCCCCTACATCTTCAAGATCGATCGCCGCGTGATTGTGCCGCGTTCGTTCATCGCAGAACTCGTCATGGACGACCTGGCTCCCTGGGTTCAAAACCCGGATGCCATTACCCGTGTTGCCGACATCTGCACCGGCTCCAGCTGCCTCGCCATTCTGGCCGCACTGCACTTCCCCAATAGCCAGGTCGATGCCGTTGATCTTTCGCCCGAAGCGCTGGAAGTAGCCCGCATCAATGTAGACCTCTATGGTTTGCAGGATCGTCTCAAACTGCACCAGGGTGACCTCATGTCACCGCTACTCGATCAGAAGTACGACATCATCATTAGCAACCCGCCGTACGTAGATGCCGCCGCAATGGATGCACTGCCAAGCGAGTATCGCCACGAACCGGAGATGGCACTGGCCGGCGGTAAAGATGGTCTCGATCTGGTGCACACGCTCATGCGCCAGGCTGCAAAGACACTGAATCCTGGCGGCTGGTTAATCGTAGAAATTGGTCACAACAAAGACGTAATGACCAACACCTACTCGGACCTGCCGCTCGTATGGCTAGACACAGACGGCGGCAGTGATTTTGTGTTCCTGATTGATCAGGCATCACTACAAACAATCAGCTAGAAACGAAAAAGGCCAATCAATCGATTGGCCTTAATACTGTGTTTTTTGGGGTGGGCGATGGGATTCGAACCCACGACCCTCGGAATCACAATCCGATATTCTAACCAACTGAACTACGCCCACCACTGTACAACTTAACTGCTAAAGTTGGTGCACCCGATTGGAATCGAACCAACAACCTACGGCTTAGAAGGCCGTTGCTCTATCCGGTTGAGCTACGGGCGCCTTGCGGAAACGCGTTACTCTTGGATACATCAACTACAAAAAAGTGGTCGGGGCGGTGGGATTCGAACTCACGACCTCCTGGTCCCAAACCAGGCGCGATAACCGGACTTCGCTACGCCCCGACGAACTGCGAACTATACGTAAATCTGTGCGCTGCGTCAACACTTCTTTGCGAAGTTTTTAAGATTTGTTGATGGTTTTCTTCAGGCTGTGAGCGCCAGATGCGCAATAAAACCTGATCTTGATTCCCCTGCTGCTTTAGCCTTCTGATCCAACCGTGTCAGCACACGTTTAGGCAGTGTGATATTGACCCGTTCAATCTCGTTAGAAAGCAACGCAGGATCAATCTCTGCAACAGCCCAGATCCATCCTTTGAACCTGGCATCTTTTTGCAATTGGGTAATCGTGCTGGGCGCAGGAATTGCCATACCGCTATCCAACGCAACTTCTATCCAGAGTTCGATAGCCTCCTTGGCATTCTCTATAGCTTCGTCAACGCCGTTATCTGACGCCGAGAAACATCCTTCCAGATCTGGCACCGCAACGCCCCATGCATCTTTATCGCGTGCTGGCGGTTCAATTGCAATTGGATACTTCATGGCTTCCCCTTGATTCCTGACTGTTTCAAAATGCTACTGACTAGTCCAACCCCCAAATCTTTTTTAGGGTGCGGCACCGTAATGTGACCACCTCTATCAGGGTGAATAAACACATGGTGCGAACCCTTTGTGCGATTCAGGATCCAGCCATTGGCTAGCAGCATTTTAATCAGATCTCTGCTGTTATTGATGTGTATCATACACACTTACCAATAAGAATCAAAACAACTACTTCAAGAACGCCCGATACCGCGTATCCCGTACAGACATCCCCGGATACACCGCGTAATAAAGCTTCGAAGTCCCAACCACCCGAGAAGACGTTTGCGAAGGCACCCCAAAAGGCATCGCCACATCGGTACCCTCAATCGCCGGGTAAATCAGCGGCTTTCTACCCTCTTCCTTCAGCAGCACATAACCTGATGGCTCACCACCCTCTGCCCCCAGCGCCAGGGTCAAGGTCTTAACCATTCCAATTGAATAGGTGGCTACCGCAAACCACAGCGCCCATTTAACGATCTGTTCGAACATGATGGCTCGTCCTCATATATGTATTACGAGCCATCTTAAATATCGAGAGTCTCACCAGGTGAGCCTCATAAAAAAACATGAAGGATAAAGTTATTGACCAAACAACTCGGTCTCTTCTAAGGTAAGCTCACTTATAAAAATTTATATCTCAAATTGTGAGCAACCGCGTGAACTTAAGCGTCATTCGTTCTGATCGATCGTTTTATTCAGCAACCATCGAAGATTTTACGATTGCTGACCTAGATACCATCCTTGGCGGATTAACTCGAAATTCTGGGTTTTCGATCGACCCCAACTCTAGAGATGCTTGGGTCGGTGAAATTCAAATCCTTCAGAGAGAACTTAATCAATACGCTGGCAAAGGCTCAATATATCTAGAGTTTGTTGTGCCCCGACTGGGAAGGCGCATCGATGCTCTTGTCTTAATTAATCACGTTGTATTCATAATTGAATTTAAGGTTGGCGAAAGCCAATTCACTCGATATGCAATAGACCAAGTCTGAGATTACGCCCTTGATTTGAAGAACTTCCATGAAACAAGCCACGCTTGTCCGATCGCGCCAATACTAATAGCAACCAATACTTCAGGAATTAGTAGCCCAATAGCAACCAGCCATCATGACGATGGGGTTTTATATCCGATAAACGCATCCCCTGATCAACTTAGCAATGTCATTGATGCTGTATTGCTGTTTACCGATGGAAACAAATTAGAGGCTACAAGTTGGAAAACAGGCAGATACAAGCCCACACCAACAATCATTGAAGCCGCAACTGCGTTATATGGCAGCCATTCGGTTTCTGATCTCTCTCGAAGCGATGCTGGCGAAAAGAACTTATCGCTTACATCTGTCGCAATATCAAATTTAATTGAACACGCAAAAGTCGATCGAAAAAAAGCCATCTGCTTTGTTACCGGGGTGACTGGAGCCGGCAAAACACTTGTCGGGCTAGATGTAGCAACTACTCATATGAACCCAGAGAGCGATCTGCATAGTGTATATCTCTCTGGCAACGGCTCTTTGGTATCAATTCTTCGTAAAGCCTTAGCAAGAGACAAGATATCTCGAATGAAATTACTTGGAGAAAAACTGCGTAAAGGTAAGCGAAAAAGGCCGTTGAAGCATTTATTCAGAATGCGCACCACTTTCGAGATGCATACTTAGCAGACGAAACTCCTCCTGCGGACCATGTGGTAATTTTTGATGAAGCTCAGCGCGCTTGGACTAAAGAACAAACAACGCAGTTCATGGCTCGCAAAAAGGGGCGCCCAAACTTTAATCGTTCAGAGCCTGATTTCCTTATTTCATGCTTAGACCACCATCCAGATTGGGCTGTCGTAGTTTGCCTAGTAGGCGGAGGTCAAGAAATTAACACCGGTGAAGCCGGGATTGGCGAGTGGTTAAATGCCATGCATGAACACTTTCAGGACTGGGAAGTACATATTTCACCTCACCTTCATGATTCGGAATATGGCGCTGGCAAAGCTTTAGATCTACTGAAAGAGCGAACAAACGTCTTCTTTAACGAAGACTTACATCTTTCAGTATCCATGAGATCTTTTAGAGCAGAACACATGTCTACGTTTGTTAAACACTTGCTTGATCGTGACATTACGCAAGCACGAGAAATATTGAATCAAGTAAGACCTCGGTACCCAATGGTCGTAACGCGTGATCTAACAAAAGCAAAACTGTGGCTTAAGCAAAGATCACGCGGAAACGAGAGATATGGAATTGTTGTTTCATCACAAGCTCAACGCTTAAAACCACACGCCATTGACGTTAAATCACCGATGAATCCAATTCATTGGTTCTTAGATGACAAAGATGATGTTCGTTCTTCGTACTATCTTGAAGACGTAGCAACTGAGTTTCACGTTCAGGGTCTCGAATTAGACTGGGCCTGTATCGTATGGGATGCAGACTTACGTTACGGAGAGGATGCTTGGGACTACAAATCCTTGTCGGCAACAAATGGCAAAGAATTAATGCGGAACATCGTCAGATGTATCTAAAAAATGCCTATTGCGTTTTGCTAACTCGCGCGCGACAAGGCATGGTGATCGTTGTGCCATCTGGTGATCTTGATGACCCAACACGAGATCCTTCTTTCTACGATCCAATCTTTAACTACATGACTGAGCTTGGCATAGAAGTTCTCTAAAGTAACCCTCTAAACAACGATCCTGAACTCGGTCGCCTTAACCACAGGCCGTACATGCTGGTTTTCGCGGCGCATTTCGACAAAGCCGTAGTTCGACATGGTTTTTAGCGTACGGGATAGATTCCCCTGCTTGCGCCCTGTCATATCTGCCAATGCGGATATGGAATGTGGCTTGGCTTCACGGATGACTTTCAGCAACGCCCTATTCTCATCGCTCAAGACTTCAGCCAGCGAGCGCATTGATGTGAACCAGATCCGTGGTTCGGATGCCTTGGGCTTGTGATCACCACGGGCAATGGCCAGCATCCGTTCACGGGTTCGATCCTGGGGGCATGATGCCGATCATCAGTTTTTTCATGGTCGCTTTACCTCGTGCAGTACCCGATCAACCTCTTTGAAAAAGTCCGACAGCAGCTGGTGTGCGCTTTCGAACGCATACGGCACCCCTTTATCACTGGAATGCCGGTGCTTGTGGTCATACGGCATCCGCTTACCCGAAAACCTGCTGTTCCCAACCGGCTTTACGGCATGCGTATTGTCGTAGCCCAGAATCCGTTTGCCGTAGGGCTCATGCAGCGTCAGAGAGTACCGCACGCCATGGGGAATATCAGCCGTTGCCAGTACCCATCACATTGATCAATAATCTGGTCATGAAGATCCAGCAGGGTTGAGATTCCCGCATCCCTGTGTGCCATGATATATTAACAGATGATAGAAGTCATGCTGTTGATAGTACTGGCTGCATAGCTTTCTGCCGGCTCTGCAACGGCTACCCACTAGAGCGGCAGTTGAAATCAGGGAGATCCAGACTAGTAGGTTTTTCATGACGATGTTCCTTTATGTATTCACCCTTTGATTCGGGCATGGAACCATCGTATTAGCCGAGAGTCTCACCAGATGAGCCCCTCGAATTGTTTTTACACGCCGATATCTTCGTTCCAGATCGCTGGCTTGGCTGCAATGAAGTTTTGCATCATTTCGATGCAGGTGGTGTCCTGAATCACGTCGACGGTAACGCCTCGTGCACGCAGCAAGTCTTCGTCACCCATAAAGGTCTGGTTCTCGGACGACGACGACCTTGGGAATGCCATAGAGCAGGATTGCGCCGGTGCACATGGGGCATGGCGATAGCGTGGTATAGAGCACGGATTCTTTATAAACGCTGGCCGGTAGGCAACCGGCGTTCTCAAGAGCATCCATTTCGCCGTGCAGGATGGCGCTGCCCTGTTGCACGCGGCGGTTGTGACTGCGGCCAATGATCTTACCGTTGTGCACGAGTACCGAGCCGATGGGTATACCGCCTTCTGCTAGGCCTTGTTGAGCTTCTTCGATGGCGGCTTTCAGAAACGCATCCACGTCTGTCACCGAGTCTGGCTTTGTGGTTTTACTGCAGTTTGGTGAGGTAGTTACAGCCACCACCGCTATCGCGACTTTCGACACAGATCACGCTGCGGCCACGGCAGGTGGCGACCCAGCCTTCGTGCGCGGTCATCCAGCCACCGGATTCGCCTTCGATGGTGATGTCTTCGTTGGTGCAGCTCAGATACGGGGCGAAGCGATGGTCTTCTGGTATTCAGTGGTGCCGTAAGCGGTAAGGAGTGTTGCGGCCAGGAGTGCGATGCAGGTGCGCATGGTGTGTTTGTTCATGTGGGTAGATGTGTTCATTCTAAATCAGGTACCGCAGTACGTAACGTATGGTGCAGCGCTGGCAGCCGGCGTTTTGGCGTAAATCGTTTCGGCCAAAGCCGGGTCGTAGGGGTTTTGCAGAGCGGCGACGAGTTGTTCGAAACGGGTGAAGCTGCCCTTCTCTTCTGCCGTATCCAGCGCTTCCTGGACCAGGTGGTTACGCGGGATGATCACCGGGTTGGCTTGTTGCATGATCTGTTGCGCCTGGCTTAGCCCATCGGACTGGGCGTCGATGATGGCGCGCCAACGGCTGAGCCAGTCTGCGTAGCGTTCATCGGTGAGCGTGCCGGTGGTGAGCTGGCGGAAGGTATTGGTGAAGTCGGCCTGGGCTTCCCACATCAGATCCAGGAGTTCACCGCCCAGCCGCACGGTGTTGCGATCAGGATTATTGATGCCTACTTTCTGGCAAAGCGCGGTATGCCAGTACTGCTGGTAAAGGCTGGGGAAATCACCAATGGCGTTCTGGGCCATTTCCAGCGCAGTCGCTTCGTCTTCGTTCAGGATGGGCAACAAGGCTTCGGCCAGACGACTGAGGTTCCATTGGGCAATGTGCGGCTGATTGCCGTAGGCGTATCTGCCCTGTCGATCAATCGAACTAAACACGGTGGCCGGGTCGTAGCGATCAATAAAGGCACAGGGGCCGTAGTCGATGGTTTCTCCGGCAATGCTCATGTTGTCGGTGTTCATAACGCCATGCACAAAGCCCACCTGCATCCAGCGGGCAATAAGTGCCGCCTGCCGGTCAATCACGGCTTTGAGGAATGCGAGGTACGGGTTAGCTTCAGCTCGCACCTGCGGATAGTGCCGCTCGATGGCGTATTCGGCCAGTGCTTTGAGTTCTTCTGCGCCCTGGGTGGCGGCAAATTCGAAGGTGCCGACGCGAATGTGGCTGGCCGCTACCCGGGTAAGCACGGCGCCGGGTTGGGCCGTTTCCCGAAAAACTGGTTCTCCGGTGGCCACCACTGCCAGGCTACGCGTGGTGGGTATGCCCAGGCCATGCATGGCTTCGCTGATGAGATATTCGCGCAGCATGGGGCCGAGGGCAGCGCGGCCATCGCCACGGCGGGCATAGGGTGTGGGACCCGAGCCTTTGAGCTGGATATCAAACAGTTGCCCATCAGGCGTTTCTAACTCGCCGAGCAGCAACGCCCTGCCATCGCCCAGGATGGCAAAGCTGCCAAACTGGTGGCCTGCATAGGCCTGTGCAATGACGGCTTGATTCGGCAGAAAGGTGTTACCGGCCAGCAGGCTGACGTTATCCGGTGCAGCTAAGGCCGCCGGATCTAGCCCCAGGCTTTGAGCCATGGCGGTGTTCAAAACTTTAAGTACGGGCGCCCGAACGGGTTGCGGCGTCAGGCTGCTATGAAATACGACCGGTAAGCTTGTGTAGCTGAGCTTGAGACCGCACTTGTTTAAGCCTAACGCCTGACCCATAGAGCTTAGTTGAGCGTTTGCTTCAGTTCGTAGGCAACGGATTCGGTTTCAACCATATCCATCAGCTCTTCCATGAAGTCTTCGGTGACGGCGTTGGTCCACGAGCCTTCGATGTCCGATGTAACCATGGGTTCAAAGGTCAGGTCGAGGTACTGATCCGGGGCGATTTTAAGCACACCGATGCCGTCTTCGGTTTCTACAATCTGCCAGTCATCCGGCACGGTGAGTTCAAGTTCAATCGAGACGGTGAGTTTTTTAGCCATGGCAGAAACCTCCAGATGTAATGTCTGCCATGATAGGCCAACGGCGGCTAATGGCAACCCGATCTGCCCCATAAAAAGCCAAAGTCATAACAATAACTTGCCGTCATTTAACGGTAGTAATTTAAGGCAAAGGCTGTGTTAGGATCAAGGGTTTTCGTAGCTCCACTTTTGCCCATCTTTCAAGAAACTCATGGCAACTTCTAAAACCGCAAAACTCGCCGATAAGGCCACCAAACCAGCACCTAAAACAGCCGCCAAAGCTGTTGCAAAGCCGGCTGCCACTAAAGCCGCTCCAGCCAAGAGCATGAACAACGGTGCTTCGTCGTTCCAGCCGTATATCGCCAAAAAGGGCGAGGAATATATGAGCAAGGGCCAGCTGGCTCACTTTGCCAATATCCTCGGTAACCTCAAGGGTGACCTGATGGCCGATATCGAACGCACGGTGCACACCATGCAGGATGAGCAAACGGTGTTTGCCGACCCGAATGACCGCGCCAGCCAGGAAACCGATATGGCCCTGGAACTGCGCAACCGCGACCGCGAGCGCAAGCTGGTGAAGAAGATTGAAGAGACGCTGGATCGCATCAAAGCCGATGATTACGGTTTCTGCGACAAGTGCGGTATCGAAATCGGTATTCAGCGCCTGGAAGCCCGCCCAACTGCCACGCTGTGCATTGACTGCAAAACGCTGGAAGAGCTGCGCGAGAAGCAAACCGCCAAGTAACCGGTAGCTTCGTCCCAAAGCAAAAGGCCAGTCTTTCGACCGGCCTTTTTTGTATCTACCGGTCTGGCAGCCCGGGGTTAGCTGGCTGCCCTGCCCTTTGTGCCTTAGGCGGCTGGTGGTGCGGCTTCCAGCAGTGCCTTCATCGACAGCTTGATACGACCGCGGTCATCGGTTTCCAGAACCTTAACGCGAACGACCTGACCTTCTTGCAGGTAGTCCGACACCTTCTCGACACGCTCGTTAGCGATTTGCGAGATGTGCAGCAGACCATCCTTGCCTGGCAGAACGTTAACGATGGCACCGAAGTCCAGCAGCTTCAGCACGGTGCCTTCGTAGATGGCGCCGACTTCGGCTTCGGCGGTAATGGCCTTGATACGGACAATTGCCATGTCAGCAGCTTCACCGCTCGTCGAAGCGATGGTGATGGTGCCGTCGTCCTGGATGTCGATGGTGGTACCGGTTTCTTCGGTCAACGCACGAATCACAGCGCCGCCCTTACCGATGACATCACGGATCTTCTCAGGGTTGATCTTCATGGTGTACAGGCGTGGTGCGAAAGTCGAGACTTCCGTACGGGCTTCGCCCATGGCACCCTTCATCAGGCCGAGAATATGCAGACGGGCTTCACGGGCCTGGGCCAGTGCCACCTGCATGATTTCCTTGGTGATGCCCTGGATCTTGATGTCCATCTGCAGTGCAGTAATACCGTTTTCAGTACCGGCTACCTTGAAGTCCATGTCGCCGAGGTGATCTTCGTCACCCAGGATGTCGGTCAGCACGGCAAAACGGCCGCCGTCCTTGATCAGGCCCATGGCGATACCGGCTACGTGATCTTTCAGTGGTACACCAGCGTCCATCAGCGACAGACAGCCGCCGCAGACCGAAGCCATTGACGACGAACCATTCGATTCGGTGATTTCCGAAACCACACGCATGGTGTAGCTGAACTCTTCTGGTGATGGCAGCACAGGAACCAGTGCACGCTTGGCCAGACGGCCGTGGCCGAGTTCACGGCGCTTGGTGCCGCCCATACGACCGCATTCGCCAGTGGCGTACGGAGGCATGTTGTAATGGAACAGGAAGCGGTCTTTGTACTCGCCCATTAGTGCATCGATGATCTGCTCGTCACGGCCGGTGCCCAGTGTGGCAACAACCAGTGCCTGGGTTTCGCCACGGGTGAACAGAGCCGAACCGTGGGTGCGTGGCAGAACGCCGTTGCTGATTTCGATCGGACGAACGGTGCGGGTGTCGCGACCATCGATACGTGGTTCGCCGGCCAGGATACGGCCACGAACGATACCTGCTTCCAGATCAAACAGGATGTTGCCAATGGTGTTGGCATCGGTTGCGTTGTCACCGGTGCGGAACTGGGCTTCGGTATCTGCGTAGATGGTTTTGAGGTTCTGGCTACGAACCTGCTTGCTGGTCTCGTTGTAAGCAGCTTCCAGGCGTGGCTTGGCGAAATCCGACACCATCGAAATGAGGGCTTCGTCTTTCGGTGCTGACTGCCAATCCCACTCTGGCTTGCCGGCAGATTCAACCAGACGGTTGATCATCTGGATCACAGCTTGCTGTTGCTCGTGACCGAACACCACGCCACCCAGCATCACGTCTTCTGGCAGCATCTGGGCTTCGGACTCAACCATCAGCACAGCGGCTTCGGTACCCGAAACGATCAGGTCCATTTGCGAAGTCTTCATCTGCGACGATGTTGGGTTGATGACGTACTGGCCATCGATGTAACCCACGCGAGCGGCGCCAACCGGGCCGTTAAACGGAATACCCGACAGCGCCAGGGCAGCCGATGCACCGATCAGTGCAGGAATGTCGGAATCCACTTCAGGATTGATCGACATCACGGTAGCAACGATCTGAACTTCGTTATAGAAACCTTCCGGGAACAGCGGACGCAGCGGACGGTCGATCAGACGCGAGGTGAGCGTTTCCTTTTCCGAAGGACGGCCTTCACGCTTGAAGAAGCCACCTGGGATCTTGCCGGCGGCGTAGGTCTTTTCAACATAGCCTACGGTCAGCGGGAAAAAGTCCTGACCCAGTTTTGCCTTCTTGGCACCAACAACGGTTACCAGAACGACGGTGTCATCATAAGTAACCATCACCGAACCGCTGGCCTGACGGGCCACATGGCCGGTTTCCAGGGTCAGGGTGTGGGCACCGTACTGAATACTTTCACGTGCAATTTCAAACATACTCATTGTTTTCTCTTCCTCTCAACAATCGACAACAGCAAAAACAAAACGGGCGCTCTCCAGAGAGAGCGCCCGTAGCGTCAAACGGCTGGCACGTAATTACTTACGCAGGCCAAGGCGTGTGATCAGGGTGCGGTAGCTATCCAGATTAGTGTTCTTCAGATAGTCCAGCAGCTTACGGCGACGGCTCACCATACGCAGCAGACCGCGGCGCGAGTGATGATCCTTCTTGTGTTCTTTAAAGTGGCTAGTCAGTTCGTTGATACGGGCAGTCAGCAGCGCGACTTGAACTTCCGAAGAACCGGTGTCGCCTTGAGTGCGTTGAAAATCAGCAACGATGGCAGCTTTGCCTTGAGTATTTAGCATCATGTCAAACTTTCCTTTTAGTGACGAACGCGCCCCAGTTTGAGAGAGCCACATTCAGGTTACCCCGAGGGGTTAAAACCGCTTCCGGAAACCCAGGTTGCGAAGAATTCGGGAGTATATCAAGAATTTGATGTAGATACTAAGCGAACCGGCTGAATTTTCTGGTCTTTTCCGGTGCCTTCTACCTGCCCCACCCCGATAAATCGCCCTGCAAGGTAAATACGCACGCTGGCACCTGCTTCCAGCGTTTGGCCAGCCTCTGCCTTGAAGGGGTTGCCATGCCGACACAGAACGGCCTGTTGATCGGTAATGTCTAACTGTGGCAGGTTTTTCACCAGAAAGTCTGCGGGTTGCAGCAAATGGGCATGGATAAACTGTTCATCGGTTGGGTTGCCGGATACGGCCAGCTTGCTAACACCCGAGACCAGTTGCACCAGGTCCTTGCAGCCATCCAGCGATACATCACCTACGCGGGTACGGCGCAGTGCGACCAGGTGCGCCAGACTACCGACGGCAACGGCCATGTCTTCGGCCAGCGTGCGGATGTAGGTACCTTTACTGCAACGTACGGAGAGATTGGCTTTGAGCACCCTACCTGCTTCGTTCGTTTCGATATCAGACCAGGCCAGATCCTGCAGATGGATTTTGCGGGGTTGGCGCTCGACTTCAATGCCGGCGCGCGCCAGTTTGTAGAGCGGCTGACCATCGCGCTTGAGCGCGGAATACATGGGTGGGATCTGTTCGGAGTCCCCGGTAAATTGCTTGAGGATGCCTTGCAGCTGATCGGCCGAAGGTAGTTGATCAGTGGTTTCGGTGACTGCACCGGTGAGATCACCGGTATCGGTACGCTGACCAAAGCTCAGAGTCGCCAGATAGGTTTTATCGGCATTAAGCAGATCTGCAGAGAATTTGGTGGCTTCACCAAGACACAGGGGCAACACGCCGGTCACAAACGGATCAAGCGTGCCGGTGTGGCCGCCCTTATTGGCGGCAAAGAGTCGGCGGCACCATTGCAGCGCCTGATAGGAGGTTAAGCCAACCGGTTTATCCAGTAAGACAACCCCATCAAGATTTCGCCACTTATCCGGGCGTGGAATGACGGGCAAATCCTCAAACGACAAATTTAGTCCTTGGCGAGCGTTTCTTCGTCTGCATCATCCGCCGTACGTGAAACTGCAGTATCGATCAGCGAAGAGAGGCTGATGCCCCGCTCCACCGATGTATCGTATTCAAAGTGCAGTTCAGGCACGGTGCGCAGCAAGAGCTGACGCGAGAGTTCGTGACGCAAGAAGCCGGCCGCGCGTTGCAGGCCTTTGGCCAGCGCTTCGCGTTCGGTTTCTGCTACCAGCGCCGTGTAGAACACTTTGGCGTGGGCGTAATCCGGCGTAACTTCTACCGCCGTAATCGATACCTGCTGTACGCGCGGATCGCGGAGTTCTGTGCGAATCAGCTCGGACAGATCGCGGCGGATTTGCTCCGCCACCCGATCGGTCCGGGCAAATCCGCGTTGTGGACCGTGCTTCATGCTTACAGGGTCCGTGCAACTTCCAGAATTTCGTAGGCTTCCAGCTTATCGCCCACCTGGATGTCATTGAAGTTCTTGACGGATAGACCGCACTCAAAACCTTCACGGACTTCCTTGACGTCATCCTTGAAGCGACGCAGCGAATCGAGTTCGCCATCGTGCAGCACGATGTTGTCGCGGAGCAGACGAACACGACACTGACGCTTGACGATGCCTTCCAGCACCATACAACCTGCAATGGCGCCAATCTTCGGCACACGGAAGATTTCGCGGATCTCGACCAGACCCAGCGTTTCTTTCTTGCGTTCTGGCGAGAGCATGCCCGACAGCGCAGCGCGAACTTCGTCAACGGCGTCGTAGATCACGTTGTAGTAACGGATGTCGACATCCATGCCTTCGGCGATCTTACGGGTGTTGGCATCAGCTCGAACGTTAAAGCCAATGATCACTGCCTTGGAGGCAGAGGCCAGGTTGACGTCGCTTTCGGTGATACCACCCACTGCCGAGTGAATGACGTTGACATGTACTTCATCGGTAGAGAGTTTGACCAGCGATTGAACCAGCGCTTCTTGCGAACCCTGAACGTCGGCCTTGATGATCAGCGACAAGGTCTTCACTTCGCCTTCCGTCATCTGATCCATGATGGATTCCATCTTGTTGGCTTGCTGACGTGCAAGCTTCACTTCACGGAACTTGCCCTGACGGTACAGCGCGATTTCACGCGCCTTACGTTCGTCAGCCAGCACCATGGCATCTTCACCAGCGCCCGGCACATCGGACAGACCCAAAATTTCAACCGGGATCGACGGACCCGCCGATTCCATCGGTTTGCCGTTTTCGTCCAGCATGGCGCGAACACGACCGAATACCGAACCGGCCAGCAGTACGTTACCCTTGTTGAGGGTACCCTGCTGTACCAGCATGGTGGCTACGACACCGCGACCCTTGTCGAGTCGGGCTTCAATAATCAGACCCTTGGCCGTAGTATCGACCGGTGCCGTGAGTTCGAGCACTTCGGCTTGCAGGAGCACTTGCTCCATCAGCTCGTCGATGCCCTGACCCGTTTTGGCCGAAACACCTACGAATGGCGAATCGCCGCCGTATTCTTCCGGCACCACTTCTTCGGCAACCAGTTCCTGCTTGACGCGATCGGCGTTGGCTTCAGGCTTATCAATCTTGGTAATGGCCACAACAATCGGCACACCGGCCGCTTTGGCGTGGTGAATGGCTTCACGCGTTTGCGGCATCACGCCATCATCCGCAGCACAGACCAGAATAACGATATCGGTTGCCTTGGCACCACGTGCACGCATCGCCGTAAAGGCTTCGTGACCCGGGGTATCCAGGAAGGTGATCATGCCGCGCGGTGTTTCCACGTGGTAGGCACCGATGTGCTGGGTAATGCCACCGGCTTCGCCGTTGGCCACACGGCTACGACGGATGTAGTCGAGCAACGAGGTCTTACCATGGTCAACGTGACCCATTACGGTAACGACAGGCGCACGCGGTTTGGATTCAACATCAACGTGTTCTACCACGTCATCCAGGAACGCATCCGGATCGTCCAGCTTGACAGCCATGGCCTTGTGACCCATTTCTTCGACCACAATCATGGCCGTGTCCTGATCCAGAACCTGGTTGATGGTAACCATCGAACCCATCTTCATCAGGGCCTTGATCACTTCGGTGGCCTTCACAGACATCTTGTGTGCCAGATCGGCTACAGAGATGGTCTCAGGCACGTGAACTTCACGAATGATCGGTTCGGTAGGTGCGTTGAATGAGTGCGCTTCATCAGACGGCGACTGATGACGCTTGTCACCCTTCTTGCCGCCCATCTTCCAGCCGCCGGCGTTACCACCGCGGCCTGCGCCACCCTTCTGATCACGACCACCCTTACCACCACGACGATCATCGTTGCGGCTCTTACCATCACGACCGCCGTCACGACGGTCTTCAGGCGCCGCTTGTGCGGCATTGCTGGCAGCCTTGCGGTTTTCTTCTGCAGCCTTCAGGGCAGCTTGTTTGGAAGCGGCTTCTTCACGCAGGCGTACGAGTTCTTTTTCGCGGTTTTCGCGATCCAGACGATCTTGCTCCTGACGTACACGCAGTTGTGCGTAACGATCTTCTTCTGCTTTGCGCGCAGCGAGTTCTTTTTCGTCAAGGAAAGATGCTTTGGTTCTGACGGCCACTTTCTTCAACGGCTTCTGGGCTGGTTTTTCTTCGGCGGCAACCGGTGCTGCTTCGACAACTGGCTCTGGCTCGGGCGCCACTTCCACAACCGCTTCAATCACAGGTTCCGGTGCCACTTCAACGACTGGCGCAACAACTTCAACCACCGGCTCCGGCACGACAGCTGGTGCTTCGACAGGTGCTGCCGGTGCAGCTGCGACTTCCGGTGTGTCACGCTTGACCAGTACACGCTTTTTACGCACTTCGACCTGAACGGTACGGGTCTTACCCGTGGCATCCTGGGCTTTCAGTGCCGATGTTGATTTACGGGTGAGCGTAATGCGGTTCGACGCAGCCTGGCCTTCACCGTGTGATGCACGGAGGAAATCCAGCAGACTATTCTTATCTGAAGCGCTGAGCGTGTCGGTGGTTGCCGATTTGCTGACGCCTGCTTTATTCAGTTGCTCGAGCAGTACTTCTGCGGGCATTTTGAGTTCGCTGGCGAACTCGAGGACGGTGTTCTTTTCCATGAGTTCTCCGATTAGTTGGACGATGCATCATCAGCAAACCAGTGGGCACGGGCTTCTGTAATGAGAGCAACGGCAGCGGTTTGCGTCATACCGGTGTATTCCACCAGTTCATCGGTGGCCAGATCGGCCAGATCATCACGTGTCTTGATACCGGCTTCAACCAGTTTGACGGCAATGGCCTTTTCCATTCCCGGCAGGTTCAGCATGTCTTCGGCAACATCTTCCAGCTTTTCTTCAGTAGCAATGGCTTCGGTCAGCAAGGCGTTGCGGGCACGCGTACGCAGTTCGTTAATCAGTTCTTCTTCCAGACCTTCGATTTCCAGCATTTCGTTCAGTGGTACGTAAGCCACTTCTTCCAGCGTGGAGAATCCTTCGGCGATCAGCAGATCGGCCAGTTCTTCATCAATGTCCAGTTTTTCGATGAACAGCAGACGTGTCATGGCTGTTTCAGCCTCATTCTTACGCTGCGATTCTTCCGGTGTCATCAGGTTGATGGTCCAACCGGTGAGTTCCGAAGCCAGACGCACGTTCTGACCGCCGCGACCAATGGCGGTGGCCAGGTTGGCATCGTCAACCACCACGTCCATGGCGTGACGTTCTTCGTCAACCACGATCGAAGTCACTTCAGCCGGTGCCAGCGCGTTGATCACGAACTGGGCCGGATCTTCCGACCAGATGATGATGTCGACGTTTTCACCGCCGAGTTCGTTACGAACGGCAGTCACGCGCATGCCACGCAGACCCACACAGGTACCGATCGGGTCGATACGGGCATCTTTGCTCAGGACGGCAATCTTGGCGCGCATGCCTGGGTCACGGGCGGCGGCTTTGATTTCCATCAGGCCGTCTTCGATTTCCGGTACTTCCAGTTCAAAGAGGCGGCTGATGAATTCAGGGGCCGTACGCGACAGTACGATTTGCGGGCCGCGGGCAGCGTGATCTACGCGCAGCAGGAAGGCTTTAATACGATCACTCGGGCGCAGATTTTCGCGCTGGATCATCTGGTCACGTGGCAGCACGGCCTCGATCTTGCCGACTTCAACGATGGCATTGCCACGTTCCATACGCTTGATGGTGCCGGTAACGAGGTGTTCGCCACGCTCGAGGAAGTTTTGCAGCAGCGCTTCGCGCTCGGCATCACGGATCTTTTGCCGAATGACCTGCTTGGCAGCCTGGGCGCCGATACGACCGAAGTCGATAGGTTCCAGTTCTTCTTCGATGAAGTCACCCACTTCGATGTCGGCGTGCTGTTCGCGGGCTTCGCTGATGGCAAGCTGTGCATCTTCGTTCTCGAGGTCGGCGTCTTCGACGATTTCCCAGCGACGGAAGGATTCATGCTCACCGGTTTCGCGGTCGATCACGACACGGACATCGGCTTCGAGGTTCATCTTCTTGCGGGTGGCCTGGGCCAACGCCAGCTCCAGAGACGCGAAAACAATTTCCTTGCTGACGTTCTTTTCACGAGCCAGTGCATCGGCAAGCAGCAGAATTTCACGGGTCATTTGGGGATCCTTTCTCTGGAATGCGTAAAACTTGGGAACAAGGCGAGCCTTGTTGATATTCGATAAAGGGAATGTGATGGTGTTACCACCCAGCTCTAGCTGGACCTGGTCACCTTCAATTCCAATCAGCGTGCCGTTGAACTGGCGACGCTCTCCGATCGGCATGCGCAGTTTGACCTGCACTTGTGAACCTGCAAAACGGGTGTAGTCGGCAGCCTTCACCAACGGACGGTCAAGGCCCGGTGACGAGACTTCCAGTCGGTCGTAATCGATGTTTTCTACCTGAAACAGATGGGTCAGCTGGTTGCTAACAGTGGCACAGTCTTCCACGTCAACACCGCGTGGCTTTTCAGGGGCGTCGATAAACACTCGCACAAGGCGGCTACGCGGCGACAACTCTACCATAACGAGCTCGTAGCCCAATCCGGTGACTGTCGATTCAATTAATTCCTGCAGACTCATTGGTAATAAACGGAAAACACAAATAAAAAATGGGCATAAAGCCCATCACGCCAACAACTGGCTGTGCCACCTAGCCTGAATGACCAGGTGGCACGGGAAATTCGCAACTTTTCTATTATAAAGGTTTTTTCGCCGCAGGTCGAGTGTCACTGCGCTTTGGCGCGGCACCTTTACCCTGTGAACGCGCCTGGGCACGACCCCGTGGTGCCGGTTTGCCACCCGGACGCCCGCCACGCACCTTCTGACCCACGTTGCGGGTCGGGCCTTCTGCATCAGCACCCAGCGATTTGATCAGTTTTTCAACGGCCTCATCTTCAACCATGAGCGAATGACCCCGCTTGAGGCGTGGTGGCAGCAGGAACGGACCATAACGCACGCGGATCAGACGGCTGACCGTACGGCCCACGGCCTCGAACAAACGGCGTACTTTGCGGTTGCGACCTTCGGAAATGGTGACGCGACACCACTGGTTGGCACCCTCGCCACCCGCATCTTCGATGCTTTTCAGTGCAGCAGGGCCGTCTTCCCGCTCAACGCCCTTTTTCAGCTGCTCTTTGGATTCATCATCCATCGGGCCTAATACGCGCACGGCGTATTCACGGATCATTTCGTGGCGCGGGTGCATCAGGGCATTGGCCAGCGCACCGGAGGTGGTAAACAACAGCAAACCACTGGTATTGAAGTCCAGACGGCCAACAGCGATCCACTTGCCGCCACGCACGCGTGGCAGGTTGGTAAACACATTCGGGCGACCGGCCGGATCGCTACGGGAAACAATTTCCCCTTCCGGTTTGTGATAGAGCAGCACCTGCGGCGCACGGGTCGCGCCATGCAGGTTAACAAGACGGCCATTCACCTTGACCCGGTCTCCGGGCAGCACACGCTGACCCAGAGTAGCCGGTTTGCCATTCACCTGAACACGGCCAGCTGCGATCCACTTTTCCATTTCGCGACGACCACCCAGACCGGATTGAGCCAGCAGCTTCTGCAGTCGTTCGCCGGCATTGGCGGCGGCTTTACGGGCAGGCGCCTCCGTAGCTTCTTCCAACGAATCGTCTACTTCATCATCAAAGAAATCCGATGGCTCTACGGTCGGTTTTGCGACCACCGGTTTGGCACGGCGTGGCGCAGCCGGGCGTGCAGCAGGTTTACGTGGTGACGGCATCAGTTATTCAGCTCCGGGCATGCCTTCGAGGGCGCCCTGCAGGGTTTCAAGCGGTGGCAGTTCGGTGAGGCTACGCAGCCCCAGATCATCGAGGAACTGGCGTGTGGTGGCGTACAGCGCCGGACGACCCGGGGTCTCGCGATGGCCAACGGTATCGATCCAACCGCGCTCTTCAAGCGTACGGATCACCTGAATCGCCACCGTAACACCACGAATGTCTTCGATGTCACCGCGGGTAACGGGTTGACGGTAGGCAATGATCGCCATGGTTTCCATCACGGCACGCGAGTAGCGCGGTGGTTTTTCAGGGTTCAGACGATCCAGGTGTGGCTGGATCTTGGCGTGCGTGCGGAAACGCCAGCCATCAGCCAACTCCAGCAATTCGCAACCACGATTCTGCCAACGTTCCTGCAGGTGGCCGATGGCCTGGAGAATTTCATCCGCAGCCACGGTGTCGTCAAACAGACGGCGCAAATGCACCATATCCAGCGGCGCAGTCGATGCCAGCAAAGCGGCTTCAACGATACAGGCCAGATCGGCCACATCAATCACGGGACCGGGCGTTACTACACCTTCGGTCGATTCAACCAGCTCGGTCAGGGAGCGCTGTTCTTCAGACATTCTCACCCTCCTCTGTATCGTTAAACGCCTCAGGCACCTCGAACATGGACTGTTCGGGCGCATCGGAAGGCAAGCGTACGTAGATCGGCGCAAAGGCGGCCGTCTGCGTCATTTCCAGCAAATGTTCCTTGCACAATTCGAGCAAAGCAATAAAGTTGACCACGACCATCGGCACACCGCCGGTGACATCGAAGAGCTCACCGAATTCGGTATAACCCTCTTTATTACGCAGCGTGCGCAAGATCAGGCCCATGTGCTCGCGCACCGAGAGCTCTTCGCGGGCGATCTTGTGATGGGTATGCAGTTTGGCCTGACGCACCACCGACAACCAGGCGGCATGCAGATCATCGGGCGAGACATCTGGATGGCGAACCACCGCTTCTTTATCAACCCAGACATTGAGCCACTGGAAGTCGATCTCTGCCTTGGGCATCTCATCGATTTCACGCGCAGCCAGCTTCATTTGTTCATATTCGATCAGACGGCGCACCAGCTCAGCACGAGTGTCTTCAGTCTCTTCTTCGAATTCGGCTTTCGGGCGCGGCAGCAGCATGCGTGATTTGATTTCAATCAGCATGGCAGCCATCACCAGATATTCAGCAGCCAGTTCTAGATTCTCCGAGCGCATGGCTTCAACGTAATCCAGATACTGCACCGTTAGCGAAGCCATCGGGATATCTAGGATATCGACGTTGGCCTTGCGAATCAGGTAAAGCAATAGGTCAAGCGGGCCTTCGAAGGCATCCAGCATGACCGACAGCGCTTGCGGCGGAATGTACAGATCCTGCGGCATGTCGACGATCGGCTGACCGTACAGCATGACGCGCGTTTCACTGTTTTCTACAGTGACCTGAATGGCCTGTTCGTAAGCGACCGGTTCGGGCAATTCAGCTTCCGGCGCTGCCTCGGGCGCCTCTGACGCCAGGGGCGGCAACGCGGATTCTTCGGGGATCTGATCTTCGGTTGACATCACTTAACCTGTGAGACCCATCACGGCACGCACACGGGACATGGTTTGATCAGCCAGCACACGGGCACGCTCGGCACCATCGCGCAGAATACGATCAATCTTTTCCGGTTCGGCGGCCAGCTCGGCAGCACGCGCACGCATTGGCGCCAGCACCACATTAATGCCTTCAGCCACTACGTTCTTGCAATCGATACAACCAATACCCGCCGAGGTACAGCCTTCATTCACCCGCTGCTTTTTGGCGTCGTCGCTGTAGACTTCATGCAGCTGCCAGACGGGGCAATTCTTCGGGTTGCCGGCATCGGTACGGCGAATTCGCGCCGGGTCGGTTGGCATGGCTTTAAGCTTCTTGGCCACATCTTCCGGCGCTTCACGCAGGCTAATGGTGTTGTTATAGGACTTGGACATTTTCTGCCCATCCAGCCCGGGCATTTTCGATGCTTTGGTCAGCAATGCGGCCGGTTCAACCAGAATGGATTTGCCCGAGCCGACCAACCAGCCCCACAGCGATTCCTTATCGGCCGTATTGAGCGCATCGGCACCAGCCAGGAAGGCTTCTGCCTGACCCAGCACTTCGCGATCGCCCTCTTGCTGATAGCGCTGACGCAGCTCTTTATATGGCTTGGCCGTAGGGCCCAGCTTCTTGAGTGCGGCAATCACTTCGAGCTCGAACTCCAGCGTACGACCATACAGGTGGTTGAAGCGACGGGTCACTTCGCGTGTCAGCTCGACATGCGGCACCTGGTCTTCGCCCACAGGCACGTGCTTGGCATCGTAAACCAGAATATCGGCCGATTGCAGCAGCGGATAGCCGAGGAAGCCATAGGTCGAGAGGTCTTTATGCGACAGCTTTTTCTGCTGATCCTTATAGGTAGGCACGCGTTCGAGCCAACCTAGCGGTATCATCATCGACAGCAGCAGATGCAGTTCGGCGTGCTGGAGCACTTGTGACTGCTGGAAAATAATCGATTTTTCCGGGTCCAGACCAGCGGCCAGCCAGTCGATGACCATGTCGCGACCGGCCTGGGCAATGCTCTGTGGCGCATCGTAATGCGTTGTGAGCGCGTGCCAATCCGCTACGAAGAACAGACATTCATAGTTTTCCTGGAGGCGCACCCAGTTTTCAAGGACGCCGTGATAATGACCCAGATGCAGGCTACCCGTAGGGCGCATGCCGGAAAGAACGCGTTCAGCAGACATCAGAGACTCAGAGGAAGAAAATCGTGGAAATAAGGCTGCCCGCGGCACGAATCATCGGTAGCACGATGATGCTGAGCAAACCGGTGGCGAGCAACAGCAACAGAATGGGCAAGCCATAGGGTTCGCTGCGGCCATAGGTATGGGCGACATGCGGCGGCAAGAGACTGGACAGGATACGACCACCATCGAGCGGCAGAATCGGTACCAGGTTAATTGCCATCAGCATCAGGTTGATCGAAACCCCGATGCGCGCCATCTCTTCCAGGGGCACGCTGAAATAGTTATTGGTGGAGAGCCCAACTTTGAGCAGCAAGGCCCAGCCAAAGGCCATGAACAGATTGGAGGCAGGCCCGGCCAGTGCTACCCAGCGCATATCGGTACGGGGATGACGCAAACGACTGTAATCCACCGGCACGGGCTTGGCCCAGCCAAACAGGATGCTGCCGAGCAACAAGGTGGCTGCCGGCACAATGATGGTGCCGACCAGATCAATGTGGCTGATCGGGTTCAGACTAATCCGACCCAGTTGATAGGCCGTCGGATCACCGAAATAACGCGCAACATAGCCATGCAACGCCTCATGCAGCGTAATGGCAAAAATCATGGGGATGGCGGCGATGGCCAGCAGTGCGATATCAATATTCATGATGGATCCGTTTAGCCAGCGATTCTAACAGAGCACCCGCCCATGCAGGTGGGTGGATTGCTTATTCCAGACCGAGGGGGGCCAGCGGCCCATGGCCGACGCACAAGACGGTGGGTGGCATTTCACACAGATCGATCACCGTGGTGGGCTCTGTGCCGCACCAGCCGCCTTCCACCACCAGATCCAGCTTGGATTCGAGGTGCTCCTTGATGGACCAGCCATCACTGAGTGGGTCTTCATCGCCGGAGAGCACGAGGGTTGTGGTGAGCAATGGCTCGCCAAGGGCCTCAAGCACACCCTGCATGATGCGGTTATCGGGGATACGCAGCCCCAGGGTTTTACGCTTGGGGTGCAGAATCCGTCGTGGTAGCTCCTTGGTACCTTCCAGCACAAAAGTGTAGGCACCCGGGGTGGCCAGCTTGAGCAGACGATACTGGCTGTTATCGACACGCGCATACTGGCCGATATCGGACAGATCCCGACACATCAGGGTCATCAGGTGGTGATCACCAATGCCACGGATTTTGCGGATCTTATCGAGGGCTGCGGCATCATCCAGATGACAGGCCAGGGAATAACAGGAATCTGTCGGCAAGGCGACAACGGCACCATCGCGGAGCATTTCGGCCGTTTGATCGAGCAAACGCTTCTGGGGGGTCTCGTGATGAATATTAAAGTATTGCGTCACAAATAGTTTCCAATTAACTGTTTTTCCATGAATTCCATACGGGCACGACACCCTCTGGCAACGGCAGACTACGACCCAGATCGACGTAGCTTTCATCCGGTCCATGGAAATCGGAACCCTGCGAACCCATAAAGGCGTAATGCCGTGCCTGACGCCCGAAGTGCGCGATCTGTTCCGGCGTATGGCTGCCTGAAGCGACCTCGATTGCCTCGCCACCAAGATCACAAAAAGCTTCAAAAAGCTTTCCCAACTCTTTGTTAGACATACGATATCTGCCCGGGTGGGCAATCACTGCAACACCGCCAGCGGCACGAATCCAGCCCAGCGCCTTTTCCAGGCTCGGCCAGGGGTGCTCGACATAGCCGGGCTTACCCGGCGTGAGATAGCGATCAAACACCTGTTTAACTTCACGACAGACACCCATTTCTACCAGCGCCCGGGCAAAGTGCGCCCGCGATACCAGTTCGGGATTGCCAACATAAACCATGGTTTTATCCAGAATGCCTACAAAACCGACTTTTTCCAGTTCTGCAGCGATGCGCCCCGCTCTGTTGGCACGCCCTTCACGGATCTCATCCAGCCCTTGAACGATGGTCGGGTCTTCGGGATTGATCTGCAAACCGACGATATGCACGGAATGGTCGTTCCATTCCACCGAGATCTCGGTGCCCGGAATCAGTTCGATACCCAGGTTTTTAGCCTCGGCAGCGGCTTCGGGTATACCGGATAGCCCATCGTGGTCGGTGAGCGCCAGCGACGTGACCCCGTTGGCGTGCGCACGCGCCACGACAGCGGCTGGTGGCAACATGCCATCAGAGGCTGTGGAGTGGCAATGCAGATCGTAACGGGCTTCTTGTGTCATTGTGGCTTTATGTGTCTGAAGGATCAGAATAAAATGCTGCACCGCCCATTTTACTGGAATAAGGCCTTGTCATGAGCTGCTACCAACTGGAAGACCGGATACCGCAAATCGACCCGAGTGCATGGATTGCACCGACTGCTGTGCTAATTGGCAGCATCCAGTGCGCGGCAGACGCCTCGGTCTGGTGGAACGCCGTGCTACGCGGTGACAACGAGCCCATCGTGATTGGTCCCCGCAGCAACGTTCAGGATGGCTGCGTGTTTCACACGGACCCGGGCGCCCCGCTGACTATCGAGGCGGATGTGACCATTGGCCACAAAGTGATGCTGCACGGATGCCGCATTGGCCAGGGCAGCCAATCGGCATCGGCACCACGATTCTGAATCATGCCGTGATCGGCAAACACAGTCTGGTGGGTGCCGGCACCCTCATTCCCGAACGCAAGGTGTATCCGCCCCGCTCCCTGATTATGGGCACCCCTGGCAAAGTCGTGCGTGAACTCACGGATGAAGAAGTCGCTCGCCTCATAAACAGTGCTGCCAAGTACGTTCAGAACGCCGCCCGCTACCGGCAACATCTGAAAGCGCTCTAAGCGGTTGAAATCCGCCAATGACACCCAAACTAGCAGACAACCCTTCAAAGAAAGATTTCATGCTGTGCGAAACCGACCGTTTTGTAAGATTCCATTTTCCCGAACTCTCGATCCGGGGTGCCTGGGTGCATCTGGATGACTGGGATAAAGTACGCGACATGTTGCGCAGCCTTGGACAACCGGAAGTGGAATCGATCCTCAAAGAGCACGGCGTCATGGTCATTAACGACGACCTGAGCAATCAGGAATACCGGTTCAGCGCGGAAGATATTGCAGCCCTGTTTGCACCGCCTGCAGGCAGCACAACCTCTGCCGGGCAAACCCTACACTAGGACTTTGCCGGGGTTCATCAAGCCCTTGGGATCAAGCGCTGTTTTAAGCTGACGCATTAACGCCATGCTGCCTGCGGGCGCGTGCTGTGCCAACCATTCGGGCTTGAGCTGGCCAATGCCATGCTCGGCGGCAATAGACCCCCCCAGGCGATCAACCACGTCGTAGACCACCACATTGGCCGCGAGGCTCTGCTCGATCAGCGCGGCATTTTTAGCTGGGTCGACATACGAGAGATTGAAGTGCAGGTTGCCATCGCCAATGTGACCGAACGCAACGATACGCAACCCGGGGAAGTGTTGATCCAGCGCGGCAGAGGCTTCTTCGATGAAACGCGGCAGCATGGAAATTGCCAGGCCCACATCGTGTTTGATGGAGAGCTCTTCCCGCTTTTGTGATTCGGCCAGCCCTTTACGGATGGCCCAGATCTGTGCCTGTTCGGCGGCGGCTGTGGCGATATAACCGGGTGCAACCCCAGCCGCAACACAGGCTTTCTGCCAGGATGTGAGCAAAGCCTGCAGAAAATCGGCGTCATGTGCCGATACTTCGATCATCAGACCCCAGGCCTCAGGCCAGTTACCAGCCGCTACGGGCAACACTGCTTCCGGCAAATGCTTACGCACCAGCGATAAGGTGGTTGCCGAGATCAATTCAGCGGCGGTCTGTGCCCCGGCAAACACAGTCTGCGCCAGCGCATGGCATTCAACCGCCGACTGCACATCTGGCAAATCCAGCCAGATGAGTGCGCGCGCTGCGGGCAACGGATAGAGCTTCATGGTCGCCGCGGTAATCAGCCCCAATGTGCCTTCGGCCCCGATAAATAGCTGCTTGAGATCGTAGCCGGTATTGTCTTTGCGTAACCCAGATAGTTTGGACCAGATCGTGCCATCGGGCAGCACCACTTCCAGCCCCAGACACAAGTCACGGGTCATGCCATAACGTAGCACCTGCAAACCACCCGCGTTGGTAGCAAGCGTGCCACCCAGCGTGGTGAGATGCCCGGCACCCAGCGTGAGCGGGTACAAGCGATCTGCCGATTCTGCGGCCGTCTTCAATGCGTCCAATGTCACCCCCGCCTCAGCCGTAACGCTGAAATTGGTGGCATCAATACTGCGGATGCGATTCATGCGCGTCATTGCAACAACAACGGCATTGCCCGAGTCATCAGGCGTTGCCCCGCCACAGAGGCCGGTGTTGCCACCCTGTGGCACGATAGGCACACCTGCCGAGGTGCATAGACGCACGACCACGGCCACCGCTGCGGTAGTCGCCGGCAAAACCACGGCCTGCGCACGCCCCTGATAACGACCGCGCCAATCCCTAAGATACGGCGCCTGCGCGTCAAGTAACGTCAGTACCTGATCGGCACCCAGGCATTGCTGTAATTGTGCGATCAGGCTCATGGTCTGGCGTTTTAGTTAACGGATGCCGACAACAGCGGCTCGGCATAAAGATCATGATCATCCGCATCGATGATGCGAACGGCGATCCAGTCACCCGGCGCGCAATCGGTGAAACCCATCACCTGCACAACGCCATCGATGTCCGGGGCTTCACGCCAGCTACGGCCAATGGCACCCTCTTCATCCACTTCGTCGATAACAATCACTTCTTCGTTACCGATGCGTTGGGCCAGTTTTTCCGCCGAGATATCGGCCTGGAACTGCATCAGGCGCATACGACGTGATTCGTGCTCTTCTTCAGGAACTGCACCTTCGAGTTCGTTAGCGGTCGCACCCTCTACCGGCGAGTAAGCAAAGGCGCCCACGCGATCCAGTTGCGCTGCTTCCAGGAAAACAAGCAGCTCCTGGAAATCATCTTCGGTTTCACCGGGAAAGCCGGTGATGAACGTCGAACGAATCACCAGTTCCGGGCAGATCTCGCGCCAGGCTTTAATACGTTTGAGCACATTCTCGGAAGATGCCGGACGCTTCATGGCTTTGAGAATACGCTGACTGGCATGCTGGAATGGAATATCCAGATACGGCAGAATCTTGCCCTGCGCCATGAGCGGAATAATGTCGTCAACGCTCGGATACGGGTACACGTAATGCAAGCGCACCCAGATACCCATCTCGCCCAATGCTTCGCATAAGGCCTGCAACTGGGTCTTGACCGGACGGCCTTCCCAGAAGCCTGTGCGGTATTTCACATCGACGCCGTAGGCGCTGGTGTCTTGCGAAATCACCAGCATTTCCTTCACGCCAGCCTTGGCCAGTGTTTCGGCTTCTTTGAGCACATCGCCGATCGGGCGCGATTCGAGATCACCACGCAACGACGGAATAATGCAGAAGGTACAGCGATGGTTACAGCCTTCCGAAATTTTCAGATAAGCATAATGTTTTGGCGTGAGACGCACGCCCTGCGGCGACACCAGATCGGTATAGGGGTCGTGCGGCATCGGCAGGTGCTCGTGCACGATGGTCATCACTTCATCCAGCGCATGCGGCCCGGTAACGGCCATGACATCCGGGTGGGCTGTTTCGACAACACCTTCGCGGGCGCCAAGGCAACCGGTCACTATCACCTTGCCGTTTTCACGCAGCGCTTCGCCAATGGCATCGAGCGATTCTTCTACCGCCGAATCAATAAAGCCGCAGGTGTTCACTACAACTAGGTCTGCGCCGGCGTAATCACCAACGATGTCATAACCTTCTGCCCGTAGACGGGTCAGAATACCTTCACTATCGGAGGCTGCTTTGGGGCAACCCAGGCTGACCATGCCAACCTTGGGCGTATCTGTTTTCTTAGTCATGGGCGGCATTTTACCAACCCCGCCCCACTAGCGCTTGAATTCTGACTGCCAGCCGCCGCCCAATGCCCGGAACAGATCCACACTGGCTTGTAGCTGGGTACCGCGATTGCACGCGTAGGCCAGACTGGCATCATTGGCTACTCGCTGGGCTTCAAGCACGGTGAGGTAATCCACATAGCCACCCTGATAACGCAGGATGGAGATCTGCTGGGCTTTCGTTGCCAACGCCACCTGTACCGACAGGTGTTCGCCGCTCTCGCGTGTTTGCTGTACGGAAATCATCGAGTCACCGACTTCAGCAAACGCGGTGCGAACGGTTTTAACGTAATTCGCCAGTGCTTCCTGTTGCTTACCTTTAGCCGAATCCAGCTGACCAGTGAGTAACCAGCCGGTAAACACCGGTTGCATGGCACTCAGGGTGGCGGCCCATACAGAACCGCCCGCCGACAGAAAGTTGGTCATACCAACACTTTGGGCGTTAGCCGAGACCAGTTGCTCTTCTGCCTTACGAACATCAGGGCGAGCCTCAAGCAACTCCAAAGGCAGCCCCACCGGTGGCAAGGGTGGCACAGGTAAATGCTCTAACCCACCCGCAGGAATTTTAAGATCGAGCTTGCTGGTAAGCACCGCCAGTTGATTCTGTGCAATTGCGCGCTGACGCACCAGTTCTGATTGAACGGCCTGAACACTCGACAGGGTTACCTGCGCCTGATTGATATCGAGCGTCGAGACCAACCCGCCATCCAGTTTGGCCTGGGCAATACGAGCAACGGCAATCTGCAGATCGGCATTATTGGCCAGCGCCAGATCTTCCAGTTTGTTCAGCTCGGGATCATTGAACAACGTCCACCAATCCTGCTGAATCACGACAGGTTCTTTTGCAACATTGCCCGCGTCGGTTGATTGCAGCACTTCGGCGTTGTACTGCCTGGGTAGATCCAGTGTGGTTTCTCCGGGAAATAGGTCACGTTTCTGTTTACGCCCAGATAACCACATGAAGAACATCGGAATGAAAATCGTGGCAATAAAGGTTGCAGCGAGCATACCCCCGAATACCCCAGTTCCCATGGAACGGCGCGCCGCCTGTATGGCCGCATCATAGACACTCATCCCCTCGGCACGTTTCTGGGCGGCAAACTCGACGATCAGAATCGCGTTCTTGGCGGCCAAACCGACCAGCACCACGAGACCGATCTGGAAATAAATGTCATTCGGCCTCCCGCGCAAGAATACGGCGAGTAAGGCACCGAACAGCGCAAACGGCACGGCGAGAATCACCGCCAGCGGCAACGACCAGCGCTCGTATTGTGCTGCCAGAATCAGGAAGACCATGACAATGCCAAAATGAAGGCAATACCAGAGGTGTTACCCGCCCGGATCTGTTGATATGCCTGACCGGACCAAGCCAGCTCGTACCCTGGTGGCAGCGTCGCTTGAGCAACGTCATTCACAATTTTGATGGCATCACCGGAACTCACTCCGGGCTGACCATTACCCAGAATCTTGGCCGAGAGATAACCGTTAAAACGCTCTAGCTGCTCAGGGCCCACCAGCGAGGTCGTTTTAATGAGCGCCGATACCGGCACCATGGATCCGTTGTCTGCACGTACGTAGATTTGGCCCAGATCATTGGGACGTGTCCGATACGCGGCATCCGCCTGCATCTGCACCCGGTAGGTACGACCGCTCAGGTTGAAGTCGTTAACGTACAGACTACCCATAGTCGCCTGCAAGCTCTGGTAAACATCGGCCACAGCAATCCACAGCGAGATCGCCTTGGCTTCATCAACCTCCACATAGATCTGTGGCGAAGTTGGCCGATCCCGGTCAGCGCTGGTTGCTGCTTGAGTGCCTCAATCAGACCACCGGATACCTTTGCCAGATCAGAGACCGAAGGATTGTTGCGCGCCTGAACGTAGAACTCGAAGCCACCTGCCGAACCGATACCGCGAATAGCCGGCAGATTGAAAACCAGGGCCATACCGTCTCGTAGCGTCATACCCAGGCCGGTGTCGTGATACCCAGCTGCGCCATTTTGTCATGGCGCAACCAGATACGCATGGAGTAATCCTTGGCGCCGAAAATCTGTGCATCACCCACACCGGGAAGGCGCTTCAGCTCATCAAGGATATTGATGAGCACATAGTTCGACAAAAACAGTGCCGAGCGACTGTTATCCGGCGAGGTAATGATGGATACCAGCAGAATGTCGTTGGAACGTTTCTGAACCGTGACTCCGAACTGGCGAACGACATCAGACAAACGCGGTTCGGCAATCTTGACCAGGTTATTAACGTTCACCGTAGCCATATCGATATTGGTGCCGACCTCAAAGGTAGCGGTGACCGTGAGAGAACCATTAGAGGCAGCCGTCGAGCTGAAATACAGCAGGTTCTCGACACCCGACAGTTGCTCCTCAATCGGCCCGGCTACCGTACGAATCAGGGTTTCGGTCAACGCCCCGGGGTAGTTCGCCGACACAATTACTGTTGGTGGTGCGATTTCCGGGTAATACGAAATTGGCAGCACACGACCCGCTGCCAGGCCGGCCAGCACGATCACAATGGAAATTACCGTTGCAAAGATCGGCCGGTGAATAAAGAAACGGGAAAACACGATCAGCGTTCCTTATTTACCAGTCGCGGGCGCATTGGGTGCACTTGCGGGCGGCGCAGCCGGCGCTGGCATCACCACCGCACCAGGCCGGATCTTGATGATGTTATCCGTAACAATCTGCATACCGGGTTGCAGACCACTCAGAATGATCCAGTCTTTGCCCAACCAGAAACCGGGCTTCACGGGAGTCGGAACGACTTTGCCACCCTCACCCATGATCCAGACCATATGCCCTTTCTCTGATTGAACCACCGCCGCCTGGGGCACGCGGTAGACGTTCTCTAACGCACCTGTGCTGATGCGGGCACGCAGGAACTGACCGGGCAGCAGAACGCCATCCGGGTTAGCCAGCGTGGCGCGCAGTTGCTGGGTACCGAGTTTCGGGTCGATATAGGATGCCTGGAAATTGATGACGCCCTTTTCCGGAGGCCTGAATCACTTCAACCGTTGTTTCTGCCGACGGATCAAGTCGACCGCCGGGCAATCCGGCCGTATCGGCATCGGAGAGACAAAAGCGGATCCAGATCGGATTAACCTGATGGATGACAGTGAGCAAACTACCATCACTGCTGGTCGTCATCAGGTTGCCTTCAGAACGCTGTGCACGACCGGCCACGCCGGCCACAGGTGCCGTGACGGTACACCATTCCAGATTCAGTTTCGCGGCCTTCAGATTGGCCTGAGCCATCTCATCGGCGGAAACGGCGTCATCCATTTCCTTGCGGCTGACAGCCTGCTGCGCATACAACTTTTTCAGGCGAATCGATTCGCGTGCGGTCTGCGTAGCACGCGCCTGAGCCTCTTCTAGTTTGATGCGATACGGGTCCGGATCAATCTGGAACAAGGGTTGACCGGCTTCGACCCGCTGCCCTTCTTCATAAAGACGCTTCACCAGAATACCGCCAACACGGGCACGCACTTCGGTTTCCTTGGCGCCTTCCGCCTGGGCCATTACTTCGATCACATTCGGCACCGTCACCGGCTCGGCCACCAACAAGCTCACCGGGATGGGCGGAGGTGCTTTCGGCATTTTCTGCCAGTAGCTCCAGCCATTCCAGGCAACGATGACCACAAGAAATACCCCGCCCCAGAGCAGCGTTCGACGACGATGCTGCTGCCATTGCACCTGACAGAATGATTGCGCTTTTTGATACAGCGGCTGCTCGGTCAGCACACGGAATTTAGGCGCCAGAACGGCAAGCTGCTAGCTTAACCAGACTTTAATTTGTGATTATATACATTTCCGCATGTATGTATATTCACTTATAATTCGCAGGCTTTTCACCCAACTGATTTTGAACGTCTAGCAAAATTACTCTTCATGGCACGCAAAACTAAAGAAGCCGCGCTTGAAACCCGCGCCCAGATCATTGACGCTGCGCGGCGCGTATTTCATGCCGAGGGCGTCAATCGCTCAACGCTGGATAAAGTCGCCAAGGCAGCGGGTGTAACACGGGGTGCGGTGTACTGGCACTTTGCCAACAAAGCAGAGATTTTTCTCGCGGTAAAACAGACCTACACCAGCGAGTTTGATCAGCTTCAAACCCTGCTGACGCCACAGGCAGATGAATCACCTCTGACTGCTCTGGGAAACTACCTGAAGGAGCTTTTCACCGCCCTGCTCTCGAACACGGCCGCCAGAGAAACCTACGCAATCATGATGCTGCGTTGCGAGCATGTTGAAGAGTTTGGTGAGGTGCTACAAATTATTACCGAGCCCTGCACGGACATTCTGGGTGCCTTTGATCGACTCTATCGCGAGGCCTCGGCGCGCCGGGAATTGAAACCCGGCCTCGACCCGGCGCTGATGGCGCTCGACACACTGGCCTTTGCCCGCGGCACCTTACGCGCCATCCTTTCCGGTCAGCAAGAGATCTATGGCAAGGCAATCCAGCCTTTAATCCGGGTACATATCGATCTACGCCGCGCCTGAAATAACAAAGGCGCCGCTATTCGGCGCCTTTGGTGCAATACAACGCAAACGTTTACTTGTTCGGGGTGATGCCCTGGAACATATTGCGTGCTTGTGTCTGGATCTGGCTCTGCATGTTCTGAACCATCTTCTGGCTCTGATCCATATAGGCCGACATCAGACTCTGCATCGCTGGTCCCTGATAGGTCAGGAACTGGGACCAGAGGTCGCTGCTATTGCTGTTGCCCTGCATCTTCTTCTGAAAATCCACAAAAGCCGTCATATTGGTTTCCAGGTACTGACCCAGCACTGACTGCATGGCGTTGCCATACAAGCGGATCATTTGCGAGAGCACTTCGCTGCTGAAAATCGGCATGCCACCCCTCTCTTCTTCAAGAATGATTTGCAGCAGAATCGCACGCGTCAGGTCATCACCGGTCTTGGCATCAACGACCTGAAAGTTCTCGTGCTGTAGCACCAGTTCCTTGATGTCTGCGAGGGTAATGTAAGCGCTAGTGCGCATATCGTACAAACGACGATTGGGATACTTCTTGATCAAACGTTGAGATTCAGTCATGCACCTAGCCTTGATACAAAAATCACGAATGTGTTGGACAAAACAGTTTTTCGATATTGCACATTTTGCAACGCATTATAAAAGCAAAAACCCCGTGAGTACAACTCGCCGGGGCTTTCAAATCAACAAGATGCAATCAGCATATTGATGCGACTGCATCTCGAGTTTGAACTATTATTGGTAGTATAAACCGCCGTTGATGTTCATGGTGGCACCCGTAATGAAGCCAGCCAGATCCGAAGCCAGGTAAACGGCAAGACCGGCAATCTCTTCTGGCTTGGCCAGACGCTTCATTGGTACGGTGTCAACGATGCTTTGCAGGATGTCTTTACGGATGGCCATAACCATCTTGGTAGCAACGTAACCCGGGGTAATGGCGTTAACAGTAATACCCTTGGTGGCCATTTCGGCAGCCAGTGCCTTGGTGAAACCGATCACACCGGCCTTGGCAGCCGAGTAATTGGTTTGACCAGCCTGACCCTTAACGCCATTCACCGACGAAATGTTGATGACACGGCCCCAGCCCTTTTCAGCCATCTTGGCGGCGAAAGGCTGAGTCACGTTGTAAACGCTGTTCAGGTTGGTGTTAATAACAGCATCCCACTGCCCCTTGTCCATCTTGGTGAAGAACTTGTCACGGGTAATACCGGCATTGTTTACCAGAACGTCAATCACGCCACCGGCCAGCTTTTCAGCTTCTGCAGCGGCTGCAACACACGATTCGTAATTGCCGACATCACAGGCAACCGGGATGAAGTTGGTAAAACCTTCAGCCTTTTGCTCGGCCAACCAGGCTTCCTTATCGTCGAACTCAGGGTGATAAGCGGCAACAACCTTGTAACCAGCCTTATCAAAAGCCTGACAGAAAGCGGTACCGAGACCACCCATGGCGCCGGTGACGAATGCGCTGTACTGCGACATGTAAACATCCTTTCAAATTAAAAAACAAAAATTCAAGCGACAAGACCGGTAGTTAATACCCTGCTCCTGAGTAAGTGTATCCCTTGTTTTGCCGCACCACAACAATGGTGCCGGACAAAACTGGCGCCTTTCAGGGACAACCGATCTATTTCTGGCGTACGTAACGGCCTGGTGCGGGTTCAATCGGATTAAAACCCTTGCCGCCCAATGACTTAGGCGCTGTTTTTTCACCGCCCTTGAAATCGGCCAACCAGGCCGACCAGTCGGTCCACCAGCTACCCGGCTTTTCTTTTGATGAAGCGGCCCATTGCTCGGCATCACCCTTAAGATCGCCATCGACCCAGTAGCTGCGACGATTCTTGCTGGCAGGATTGATCACACCGGCAATATGACCACTGGCTCCCAGAACAAAGCGATGCGGTCCCTGCAGCAGACGTGTTACCAGATAGGCGGTTTGCCACGGCACGATATGGTCTTCCCGCGCGGCGAACAGATAGGTCGGCATATCAAGTCGACCCAGATCAACCGGTTGATCACAGAGCTTGAGCTCGCCCGGCACACGTAGGCGATTTTCCAGATAGGTATTACGCAGGTACCAACAGGCCATAGGCCCCGGTAAACCCGTCGAATCGGCGTTCCAGTAGAGAATATCAAAGGCCTGCAGCGTATTACCCAGCAGATAATTGCCCGACACATAAGGCCAGACCAGATCATTCGGTCGCAAGGACGAGAACATCGTCATGAGTTCCCTGCCCTCAAGCAACCCACCCTTACCAATGGCCGCCTCACGTGCGGCGACTGACTGCGCATCAACGAAGATATCAATATCACCGGTATCGACAAAATCGAGCATGGTGGTTAGTAGCGTTAATGAAGCTGCTGGTTTTTCACCTCTGGCAGCCAGTACCGCCAGGGCTGATGACAGTAGCGTGCCACCAATACAGAAGCCCAGCATATTCATGGTCTTGCTACCGCTGATGGCCTGAACGACGGGAATCGCCGAGAACGGGCCCAGTTCCAGGTAATCATCCCAGGTGCGATGCGCATCCTCCTTGCCCGGGTTTTTCCAGGAAACCAGAAATACCGTGTTACCTGCTTCAACGGCATAACGCACCAGAGAAGACTCCGGCTGCAAATCCATAATGTAGAAGCGATTGATACAGGGTGGCGTAATCAGTAATGGGCGCTTACCAACCTTGGCTGTCAGCGGCGCGTATTGAATCAGCTGGATCAACTCGTTTTCATAGACCACGGCACCTTCGGTGGTAGCGAGATTTTTGCCCACTTCAAAGGCCGATTCATCGGAAGTGCTGATCCGGCCTTTAGCCAGATCCCTGAGCAGATTATTAATGCCTTCGGTAATCGACCGGCCGTCCGTCTTCAGGGCTTTCTGAATGACTTCCGGGTTGGTTGCTGCAAAGTTACTGGGCGACAACGCATCAACAAACTGACTGGTGAGAAAACGGATTCTTGCCGATTCCTTAGTGTCTTCGCTCGGCAGAATTTCAGCCAGACTATTGAGGAAGCGACTATTCAACACATACGCCTGACGCATGTAATCGTGCACGGGGCTGGAGGACCAGGCGGCATCGGCAAATCGACGGTCTTTGGCTACACCACTCACGACAGGCGTCGATTCGGCATCTTGCTGATGGTTCAGCATCTGTTGCCACAGCGCCTGATGTTGCGCCATGAGGTCGTTGACCAGAGGCTGGAATTTTTCGGCGGGTGGCGTCAGAGACCCGATGCCGCGCATCTGATCTTGCGGCAGTTTGTCTTCCAGAAAACCGGTGAGCGTTTTGGTAAGTGTTTCTATCTGTTTCGGCAGGTCAGCAATACCCTGCATACCTGGCCAGAATGGATTCTGAAATGACATCATGCTGCCCTACTTCCCGATAAGGGTCTGAACGACCTGAATTGAAAACACACCTAGAAGAATCATTCCGATCTGCAAGCCGGTGGCTTTAAGCTCCGGGCGCTTATGCAATCCCGGAATCAGATCGGCCACCGAAACGTACAACAGGCTGGCCGCTGCCAGTGCCAGCATGGTCGGCACCCAGCCTTCCAGACCGGATAACAATAGATACGCAATCAGTGCGCCGGCTAGCGTTGCCACACTCGAAACCACATTGAGCAAAATGGCCTTGAAACGGCTAAAACCCGAATGCAGCAGAATGACAAAATCGCCGGTTTCCTGAGGGATCTCATGCGCAATGATTGCCAGTGCGGTGACGATACCGACTTCGGTGCTGGCAGAAAAGGCGGCTGCAATCAGAATGCCATCGACAAAGTTATGCACGACGTCACCTAAAAGAATCAGCCAGCCGGAAGTCTTTACCCCATGACTATGGGCCGGATGTTCGTGCGCTTCACAGTGACGTTCGTGGCAATGGCGCCAGAGCACCAGCTTTTCCAGTAGGAAGAAAAACAGAATGCCACCGAGCACGGTGGTAGTGATGTGCTGAACGTTGTCGGCATGTTCAAAGGCGTGCGGCAGCAAATCCAGAAATACGGCGCCCAGCATGGCGCCAATGGCATAAGACACCAGAATCGGCACGATGCGAGGGTGCGATGCCAGAGAAGCAAGCCATGAAACGACGACACTAGCGATGGTGCCGGCAAGACACATCAGCACAATCCATGTGATCGGAGAAAAAGTCATAACGGGCATCGGACGTCGTTGAGAAGTAAAACGATGATTATAAAGCTCAGGGCTTGATCCAGATCATGGTCGCCATGCGACCCGTGACCTGATTACGCCTGAAGGAATAGAAACGCTCTGCCTGGGTATAGGTGCAGCAGCCGCTGGGCGTAATGCTGCTCACCCCCATGCCCTGCAGTTTTGCCGCCGCAATGGCAGGCAGATCAGCCAGCCATTTACCCGTTACACCCGGCTTGAAGTACGCTTGATTTATCGGGTTTAGGCCAATAAAGGCTTCACGGACGTTATCACCCACTTCAAAAGCCTCCGGCCCAATCGCCGGCCCCAGCCAGGCAACGAGATCCTGGGGCAATGCATTAACGCTCGCAGGCATTTTATAAACCATGGCTTCCAGCACACCAGCAGCTAAACCACGCCAACCGGCATGTGCCGCACCCACAACACGTGGCCAGCAATACCGGCAGGCAATCGGCCGTCATGACGGCGCAAACCACGCCGGGCACGGTGGTCATTACCGCATCGGCATCGATCGATGTGTCAGCTTCTTTGACCGGCAGCTCAAGAACGCGGGTGCCATGCACCTGATTCAGCCAGAGCGGTTGCGCCGGAATGATTTGCAGCAGTTGATTTCTATTGGCATCAACAGCAGCAGGATCATCGCCTACGTGCTGACCCAGGTTAAAACCGCCATAGGCCACTGGCCCAGTACCTCGGCAGGTTTGCCAGGCTTCAATACCGGATGGCACAGGCCAATCCGGCACAAAGCCGGGCAAACCCTTAGGCATTGTCAGCCAGATCGCGCAGATCGTTGATCAGATCGGCCATATCGGGCGGCGGCTGAACCATCCACTTCATGGCCTCGCCTGTTACCGGATGTATCAGCCCCAGCTGACGTGCGTGCAGCGCCTGGCGCTGAAAATTCGCGGCCGGTTCAGGCAACTGGTAACGTCTGCCGGCAATATATGTGGTGTCTCCCACCAGGGGGTTTCCCAAAAAGCCCATATGAACACGGATCTGGTGCGTACGGCCCGTTTCGAGCACACACTCGACGAGGCTGCAACCGGGATACATTTCCAGCAGTCGGTAATGGGTAATGGCTTCTTTACCCTGGCTGGTGACTGACATACTGGTCCGTAAACGTTGGTCTCTGCCGATCGGGGCATTGACTGTCCCATCCACGCGCGGCACGCCGCACACCACGGCGCGATACAGGCGTTTTACCGTACGCGCCTGTAACTGACGCACGAGGTGGGTATGGGCTGTGAGGGTTTTAGCCACCACCATCAAGCCAGACGTGTCTTTATCAAGACGATGGACAATGCCGGCGCGGGGTAAGTAGGTAAACACCGGGTCATAGGCCAGAAGGCCATTTAACAGGGTTCCCTGCCAGTTGCCAGCCGCCGGGTGCACCACCAGACCGGCTGGCTTGTTGATCACGAGGATGTGCTCATCTTCATAAACCACATGCAGATCCATGAGTTCCGGCAAAAAGGTACCGGCCTCAGCCTCGGTCTGTACCTGATCCACCCTTACAGAGAGATTTTCGCTGCCATAGATCTTGTGCTTAGGCTCCAGCACCGGATTGCCATCGACCATAACACGACCGGCCTTAATCCATTGCTGCAGGCGGTTACGGGAGTGCTCGGGCATCATATCGGCCAGCACCTGATCTAGGCGCCCGCCCTGAGTGGCGACCGTGATATCATCACCACTATTGTCTTCTAGGTCATCAAACGCTTCTGGCGTGTCGATGCCTTCGGGGTAAGGCTGCGTTTTCATTGTGCGTAGTCTATCGTTTTCAGGCCATTCAGGCCATTTTTTAGGTGAGTTTCGGGCGCCAAACCCACGCTTATTTCACAAAAAAGCATGCTTCATACCACCCGGTTATCATTCCTGCGCACCTGTCGTCGCCTTGTATTGCTCGGTCTTACCTTGAGCATCCTGAGCGGTTGCGCGCTATTTCAGGAAGATACCGATCCGACCAAGGGCTGGTCTGCCAACAAGCTGTACACCACCGCGAAAGAGTCTCTGGACGAAGGTAACTACGAACAAGCGGTTAAGTTCTACGAAAAACTGGAAGCGCGCTACCCATATGGCACGTATGCGCAGCAGGCACAGATCGAAACAGCCTATGCGCATTACAAGGCGAATGAACCCGCCCCCGCTATTGCCGCCTGTGATCGCTTCATCAAGCTGCACCCGAATCATCCGAACCTGGACTACGTGTATTACCTGAAAGGGATGATCGGCTTTAACGAAGATCTGGGTTACGGCGGTTACATCATGCAGCAGGATCCCACCGAGCGGGACCCGAAAAGCATGCGCGAATCCTTCATTGCGTTCAAGTATCTTTACGACAACTTCCCTAACAGCAAATACCGGGACGATGGTGCCAAGCGGATGATCTGGCTGGTCAACGCCCTCGCCTCACATGACCTGCACGTGGCCAACTACTATGTGCGTCGTGGTGCCTGGCTGGCTGCTGCCAATCGTGCCCAGGACGTGGTGCGTTACTACCCGGATGCGCCGGCGGTTGAAGAAGCCCTGGCCGTGATGAGCTATAGCTACGGCCAACTGGGCTTGTCTGATTTACAAAACGATAGCGACCGTATTCTGAAACTGAACTATCCGAACAGCCGTTTCCTCACCGAAGGTATTCAACGTTCCAAGCCCTGGTATCAGCTTTACTAATCATCGATCAGGTGCTTTTGAAGTGATCACGCATTTTGCGTAGGGCAGCAAATACGTCATTGGGCGCAGCATCATCCGCAAGACATACTGCCTCTTTCAACATCGCCTGATCCGCCCGCAAAAAGGGATTTGCCGCCAGTTCTTCGGCCAGTAACAACGGCAGCGTGGACACATCCTCTAACCGCAAAGCCCGGATGCGTTCCGCGCGCTGAATAAGATCAGCATTGGCCGGGTCGACCTTGAGCGCAAATGGCAGATTGAGTGCCGTGTACTCGTGAGCGCAATAGATACGCGTTGCCGGATCCGGGCTGGCAACCTTGCCGAGTGCTGCATGCATCTGGTCTGCGGTACCTTCAAACAGGCGGCCACAGCCCAGGCCAAAGATGAGATCACCCGAAAACAATGCAGGTGGGCGGCAACCAGATGCCTCGTCAATAAAATACGCCAGGTGACCGTGTGTGTGCCCCGCCACTGCCATCACGTGGCTAGCAAGGCCGCCCACCAGAGAAATACGTTCACCACCTACCAACGCATGGTTAACGCCGGGAACACTTTCAGCGGCTGGTCCAATCAGGGTCAGCAAAATGGTTTCCGGCACCAACTGCTGACGCTTGCAATAATCAATCACCGGTGCAGCGTCGCCCGGGTCAACCACGCAGACAGCGGCACCTAGAGCGTCTCCGCCAAGCACTGGTTTAATGAACCAGATGACATTATCGTCAAATGCAGGAATGGCAACCACGCTTAGCGACTGATGATCAAAAACTGGATTGGAATTCTTCATAGAATGAGCGCATTGCACGTTAAACTGATGCCTCATTGTCCCTGTGCAACTCCGGATGTCAAACACCCCATTTTCATCACCTGATAACGACTGGTTTCAAACCCCTGCCGGTCGCTATGTTGCCAAGTGGGCTCTGAGCACTACGGAAGGTTTACTGGTTGATATATTCGGTTTGCAGGCAGCACAGGTAGGCTGCGAATTATTGGATCTATTAGCCAGCAACAGAATCCAGCATCGTTTTCGCTGCGTCACAGCCAATCATGGTTTGAACCTCACACAGCGGGGTTCAACGCCACTGGCACTTGAAATCAATGCCTCTGCCCTGCCTTTTGAAACAGACAGTATGGATCTGATTGTTCTGCCATTCATGCTGGAAGTGCACCTCGACCCCCATCAGGTTTTGCGTGAGGCCTATCGGGCGCTTCGCCCGGAGGGCCAGCTGATTATTCTGGGGTTTAACCCGTTATCACTGTGGGGCGTTCGAAATTATCTTGCGCGGCTCGCAACACCTGAGCAAATCCAGTTCCCCTGGCCAGGTAACTATCTGTCCGTGCTCCGTTTGAAAGACTGGCTCAAATTACTGGATTTCGAAGTGGCTCGGGGCCATTTCGGATGCTATGCCCCACCCTGCAATCGGGAAAGTACCTACACGCACTTTAACTGGCTGGAACTGGCCGGCAATCGTTGGTGGGCTTTTGCCGGCGCTTGCTATGCCGTTACCGCCATCAAGCGGATTCCGGGGATGACGCTCATCACGCCAATCTGGGCTACGAACACTACTAAAATGAATGCAAAAGCATCGCTTATTGCAGAAAAGAACCAGAAAACATCATCATGAGTATCAATTCCCCAACCACTGATGTCATACAGATTTATTCCGACGGTGCCTGTCGTGGGAACCCGGGCCCGGGCGGCTGGGGTACTCTGCTTCGTTATCGTGGCCACGAAAAAACCCTGTATGGGGGCGAACACGACACCACGAACAACCGTATGGAATTACAGGCGGTCATCTCGGGCCTCGCAGCACTTAAACCCGACAATGCGACCCCGGTGGAAGTCCACACCGATTCCAAATACGTGCAACAGGGTATGCAGTCGTGGATTCACGGCTGGAAGCGTAATGACTGGAAAACATCGGACAAAAAACCGGTTAAAAACGCCGACCTATGGCAGCAATTAGACGACCTGGCGCAGAAGTTTAACGTCAGCTGGCACTGGGTTAAAGGCCATGCCGGCCACCCGGAAAACGAACGTGCAGACCAACTGGCTAATCAGGGCATCGACGAGCTCACAAGCCTGTAAAATAGCGTCTGAACCTGAATCGGAAAACCATGCGCCAGATTATTCTTGATACCGAAACCACCGGCCTCGACCATCGTCTCGGTCACCGCATTATCGAAGTGGCGGGTGTCGAAGTAGTCAATCGTCGCCTGACGCACCGGCACTTTCACCATTACGTAAATCCTGATCGCGACATTGATGAAGGCGCTCAGGCCGTTCATAGTATTAGCCGGGAATTCCTTGCAGATAAACCGCGCTTTGCCGACATCGCCGATAGCTTTCTGGATTTTATCGATGGCGCCGAACTGGTGATCCACAATGCGCCATTCGATATCGGGTTTCTGAATGCAGAACTGGAACTTCTCGGCAAACCACCGGTAACCGAGTTTTGTCAAAAAGTCACCGACACCCTGAAAATGGCTCGGGATAACTACCCGGGTAAACGTAACAGCCTGGATGCGCTGTGCGAACGCCTTGAAATCGACAATTCCAAACGTAACCTGCACGGCGCCCTCCTCGATGCCGAGCTACTGGCCGATGCCTACCTGGTGATGACACGTGGTCAGGATGATTTCGCCATGGTATTCGAGGAATCAGCAGAAACGATCGCCTTCAATGCCGATTCCAGCCGACTCAAGCAACTGCGTATCGTCATGGCCGATGAACACGAACTACAGGAACATCAAAAGGTGCTGGAGCAGATTCAAAAAGAATCTGGCGGCAAATGCCTGTGGTTGAGCGAACCCGCTCAAAACTAACCCGCTTCGAGCACTTAAATCCGTATGCCGGGAACGGCATACCTGAACTTTTATACACCGGCTTTTATGCCATTAATCATCGACACACAGATCGCTAAAGAACTCTAGGTAAAAACCGAACAGGTTAAAGCCGCTATTCAACTCCTCGATGAAGGCGCCACGGTGCCTTTTATTGCCCGTTATCGTAAAGAAGTGACCGGCGGTCTGGATGACACCCAATTGCGGCACCTGGAAGAACGCCTGATCTACCTGCGTGAGCTTGAAGATCGTTGCAACAGCATCCTGACCTCCATTGAAGAACAGGGCAAACTCACCCCGGAACTCAAAGCGGATATTGACGCTGCCGAAACCAAACAACGCCTTAAAGATCTCGTACCTACCCTACAAACAGAAACGCCGCACCAAGGCACAGATTGCGCGTGAGGCCGGCATCGAACCTCTGGCTGATGCCCTGCTCCAAAACCCGGATCTAACACCTGAAGAGGAAGCCGAAAAGTTTATCAACGTGGATGCAGGTTTTGCCGATGCCAAAGCAGTACTCGATGACGCCCGTCAGATATTGATGGGGCGCTTTGCCGAAGACCCGAAACTGGTTGGCCAACTTCGGGAATATCTGAATGATCACGGCATGGTGCAATCCAAAGTGGTTGAAGGAAAAGAAACCGAAGGCGCTAAGTTCCGTGACTGGTTCGACTTTTCCGAACCGCTCAACAGCATGCCGTCGCACCGTGCACTGGCATTGCTACGTGGCCGCAACGAAGGTTTCCTGCAAGTATCGCTGGTTCTGGATAGCGAGCTGAATCAGGAAACACCTTCGACAGCGCCCAACCTTTGCGAATAACGCATTGCAAACCGCTTTGGTATCAAGCAGCAATCACGCCCTGCTGACAAATGGCTCAATGATACGGTGCGCTGGACGTGGCGTGTAAAACTCTCTCTGCATCTGGAACTCGATCTGATGGGTCAATTGCGCGAGAAGTCCGAAGAAGAAGCCATCCGCATTTTCGGCAAAAACCTGAAAGACCTATTGCTAGCCGCCCCAGCCGTACAACACGTCACCATAGGTGTCGACCCCGGCATTCGTACTGGCTGCAAAATTGCCGTTGTCGATGCCACCGGCAAGCTCCTCGACACGGAAACCATTTACCCGCATGAACCACGCCGTGACTGGGCAGGTTCAATGACCACCATCGCTGCGCTCGCTAAAAAGCATGGGGTCACACTCGTTGCTATTGGTAACGGAACGGCCAACCGCGAAACAGACAAGCTGATCATCGATACGATGAAGCAGTTCCCGGACATCAAGATGACGAAAATCGTGGTCTCCGAAGCCGGTGCTTCCGTCTATTCAGCCTCTGAACTCACCGCCCGCGAGTTCCCGCAGCTGGATGTGTCACTGCGTGGCGCTGTCTCCATTGCCCGCCGACTGCAGGACCCACTCGCCGAGCTGGTCAAAATTGAACCTAAATCGATCGGGGTCGGACAATACCAGCATGATGTGTTCCAACTCAAACTGGCGCGCAGCCTGGATGCCATAGTCGAGGATTGCGTTAACGCCGTTGGTGTGGACGTCAATACTGCATCAGCACCCCTGCTCACCCGCATCTCCAGACTCAACAGCACATTGACCAGTAATATCGTGAGCTATCGCGATGCCCACGGCGCCTTCCAATCACGTCAAGAACTCCTGAGCGTGCCGCACCTCGGTGATAAAACCTTTGAGCAGGCCGCCGGCTTTCTACGTATTCGTGATGGCGAGAACCCACTGGATGCGTCTTCGGTTCACCCCGAAGCCTACCATGTTGTCGAGAAGATGATTGCTGACCTGAAGCAGCCCATCAAATCCATCATGGGTAACAATAGCGTATTGCGTTCGTTGAGCGCTGCTAAATATACCGATGACCGGTTTGGCCTACCCACCGTTCAGGACATTTTCAAAGAACTGGAAAAACCGGGTCGCGACCCTCGCCCCGAATTCCACACTGCCAGCTTTGCCGACGGCGTCGAAGAAGTGAAAGATCTGGTGCCCGGCATGGATGCTTGAAGGTGTCGTGACAAACGTTGCGGCCTTCGGCGCTTTCGTCGATATCGGCGTGCATCAGGATGGCCTGGTACATATCTCGGCCCTATCCAACACCTTTGTCAAAGACCCACACGAGGTCGTTAAGGCTGGCCAGGTCGTTCGCGTTAAAGTCCTGGAAGTCGATCTGCCACGCAAACGTATCGCCCTGACCATGCGAATGAGCGATGAGGCAACACCCCAGCGCGAGCGCCATGATGCATCAGGCGATAATCGTCAGCCACAACGCCCCCGTGATAACGAGCAGCAGAGAGGCAGAGAGCACCGCGTCATCAAGCGGCGCCCATAAACAATGCCATGGCCAATGCCTTTGCCAAACTGAGGAAGTAATCATGATCACGGTTTACGGCATCAAGAATTGCGACACCATGAAGAAGGCTTTCGCCTGGCTACAGGAACACGACATCAAATACACCCTTGTCGATTACAAAAAAGCCGGCGTTGCCGAAAGCCACCTACCAGACTGGATCAAGCGCGCCAGTTGGGAAACCCTGCTCAACACCCGCAGCCTGATGTGAAAAAAGCTTACCGATGAAGAGCGTGCCGATGTTGATGCAAAAAAAAGCACACCAACTGATGATTCAGTACCCGAGCATGATCAAGCGGCCTGTGCTCGACATCGGCAAGAAACTCCTGGTTGGCTTTAGCCCGGAAATCTATGCCGCAGAACTCAAATAACAGCGAAGCGGTATGCCCGTGGTGCACGGGCTTTGATCTGTATCGTCAGTACCATGATAAAGAATGGGGTGTACCTCTGTGGGATGACCGAGCCCTCTTCGAATTACTGATATCGGTGGCAACGGCTGCAACGCAATCCCATAGGCGGCCGGGTCTTTACCGACCGGCGAATGCACCGTGCAGGTAAAGCGGTGAAAAAAGCCACTCTGGATGCAGCCGTTTTCAAAGAGCTGACGCACATACTCCAGCGCATCGACGGTATCCTGTAGCGTTTGCGTGGGGAAGCCATACATCAGATATGCATGAACCAGAATGCCTGCATCGGCAAAGCCACGCGTCACTTGTGCGACCTGCTCAACCGACACGCCCTTCTGCATGAGCTTCAGCAAACGATCAGAGGCGACTTCCAGGCCACCCGACATCGCAATACAGCCGCTGTCGGCAAGCAGTTCAGCAAGTTCCGGTGTAAAAGTTTTTTCGAAGCGGATGTTGCCCCACCAGGATATAGTGACCTTACGGCGAATCAGTTCCTCTGCTAGGGCTTTAAGAACTTTGGGGGGCGCCGCTTCATCGACAAAGTGAAAACCTGTTTGCCCGGTTTCTGCGATGATCTGTTCGATACGATCCACCAGCAACCCGGCCGAGGCCGTTTCATAGCGCGAGATGTAATCCAGACTCACATCACAGAAGCTACACTTCTTCCAGTAGCAACCATGGGCGATGGTGAGCTTATTCCAGTGGCCATCGCTCCAGAGGCGATGCATGGGATTGAGCATATTCAACAGTGAAAGATATCGATCCAGCGGTAGGCCATCCTAGGTCGGCGTCCCGATGTGTTGTTATCTGCATTACGGACAAAGGTTCGAACAAGGCGTTCTGCAGAGCGTCGGCCTTGAAGATGTTCGATGAGCGCCAGCAACGGGCGCTCGCCGGCATCCAGCGTGATGTAATCAACAAAGTTGAATACCCGTGGATCGGTCAGTTCCCGCAATTCGGTATTCACAAAACCACTGCCCAACACGATTTTGGTGTCGGGAACGGCTCGTTTAATAAACTGGGCAATGCGGAATGCCGCATAGACATTACCGGGAAAAGGCACTGACAAAAGAACAAGATCAGGCTGGTGTCGTTTTAATGCATTTACAGTCAAGCTCTGCAGGTATTGATCAACCAGGGTTGGGTTTGCTGCAAGTGCAGTGTCCAAGAGATCGAATGTCGGCTGGCTACCGGCCAGAGATTCGGCATAACGGACGAACTCGAAACGCTCATCAACTGCATGGCGAAGCACATCGGCTAGGTCATTGAGGTATAGCGTCGCGTAATGTCGTGCCCGGTCGTGTGTACCTAGCGCACCGAAGGCCCATCCAAGGGGATCACCTGAATCATCGTCATACGCATCCAGCGCAGCGAATCTCGGGCCTTCGGGTAAATAGCCACGGCTGGCGATACGGTGACCGAGCGTGCTATCCCTACCCTGTAAAAAAGCAATGGTTGGTTCGATCGTGCGTTGATAACGATCGAAATAATCCAGGAAGTAATTAACACTGGCGCTGCGAGTATCTTCAGGCTGTGCCAAGGCGGCTGACTTCATATCCGACAGACCTGTCTCAGTAAAAAACGTGAGTACCAGATCAAGCGCCAGATCCTTCTGAACTGCATTAAAGCCACGAGCACGTAAAAAACCCGTTAAATACGCCGTAGAAGGATACAGGGTATTCAACTGCGTCATCGGTAGGATGATGCTGAGGATTTTTATGGACGACATGCAGTTGCGCCTAGTTTGCCTTGCCCATGATGGCGGTACGAGCCTGATGAATCTTTCTGTAGCTATCGAGTAAACGCTGGTGACGATCCAGACCCTCGAGTTTAATGCTCGTTGGGGTTAGACCATAAAACCGAACTACCCCTTCGACTGAACCGATAACAGCATCCATACGGGCATCACCGAACATCCGACGGAAATTGATCTCGTAGTCTTCCAGCGCCATGTCATCGTCGAGCAATACTTCGAGCACCACATTCAATGCCTGATAAAACAAACCACAATCCAGAGTGTTGTCGTTGTGCTGCAGGAAAGCACCCACCAGTTCATGAGCTTCCTCAAACTGTTGTAAAGCAAGCTGGATAAGGAGTTTTAATTCAAGTACAGTGAGCTGACCCTAGACTGTATTCTCATCAAACTGGATACCGATCAGGGTGGCGATATCCGAATACTCATCCAGCTCGTTGTTTTCCAGGCGATCTAGCAGTGCCTCCAGCTGGTCGTCATCCAGCTGATGCAGATTCAGAATATCTTCGCGGAATAGCAATGCTTTATTGGTGTTATCCCAGACCAAATCCTCCACGGGATAAATCTCGGAGTAACCAGGCACGAGAATGCGGCAAGCCACTGCACCCAGCTGATCGTAGACTGCGGTGTAAACCTCTTTGCCCATGGCTTCCAGAATACCAAACAGCGTGGCCGCTTCTTGTACATTGGCATCTGAGCCTTGGGCTGAGAAATCCCATTCGACAAAGTCGTAATCTGACTTGGCACTGAAGAAACGCCAGGAAACGATGCCACTGGAATCAATGAAATGTTCGACAAAGTTATAGGGTTCGGTAACTGCTTGGCTTTCAAAGGTGGGCTTCGGTAAGTCGTTAAGCCCTTCAAAGCTACGCCCCTGCAGCAGTTCCGTGAGACTCCGCTCCAACGCCACTTCAAAGTGAGGCATCCTTCACCAGCACCGGGAAACCTTGGGTTTCCAGACCATCGATGCCGGCAAGAATAGCGGGATACTTAGCAAGGACTTCTTTGGGTACGTCAGGCAGTGCGATTTCTCCTTCGAGGATTTCCCGCTTAACGGCCCGCTCGAAAATTTCTGACAGACACTGCACCTGCGCCTCGGCGAGCGTATTGCCGGCGCTCATGCCATTACTGACAAACAAGTTCTCGATCAGATTCGAGGGGAAGTACACCACCTCCCCGTCTGACTGTCGAACATAAGGGAGCGAACAAATGCCACGTTCCGTGTTTCCGGAATTGGTATCAATCAGGTTCGAGGCGTGTAACTCACCCTCCGGGTTATAGATCTCGAGGCAGTAGTCATCCAGAATCTCTTTGGGTAAAGCATCCTTAGGGCCGGGCTTGAACCAGCGTTCATTCGGGTAATGCACGAAGGGTGCAACTGCAATCTCTTCGCCCCAGAACGCACCGGCATAAAAATGGTTGTTACTCAGGCGTTCAATGTATTCACCCAGGGCAGATGCTAGTGCACTTTCTTTAGTGGCACCCTTGCCGTTGGTAAAGCACATCAGCGAGTGGGCATCTCGGATATGTAATGACCACACGTTGTGAATGATATTGCGCCAGGAGGCGATTTCAATTTTGATGTAATGTTGTTTTGCGACAGACGGATATTCTCCGTCGGGATATTGCGCGTATCGCAGTACAGCTTGACGAAATACGCCGCACACAAAGCAGATGATGCGAGGAAATAATCAAAAGGTCCCGGTGCCGAGCCATCACCTTTGTAACGGATGGGCTGATCGGCGATAACGGTAAAGTCGTCGAACTTTGCTTCTAGCCGGAGCTTATCGAGAAAATTAACCTTGATTTCCATGAGCGTCTTTTCAAATAGCGTACAGACTATAAAGCCCTGTCGAAACAGGGCCTTATATTAAATCAATGAACGATCAACGTTCTTAAGGGCGCTTACTCCAACTCGATCGTTGCCGGTGGTTTACCCGAGATATCGTAGACCACCCGGTTAATCCCACGCACTTCATTAATGATGCGATTACTGACCTTACCCAGCAGGCTGTGCGGCAGTTCAGCCCAATGCGCTGTCATGAAATCCTGGGTTTCAACAGCACGCAGCGCCACTACATACTCATACGTACGACCATCACCCATGACGCCAACACTCTTGACCGGTAGGAAGACGGCAAAGGCTTGTGAGGTTTTTTCATACCAACCCGCTGCGCGCAGTTCGTCAATAAAGATGGCATCGGCACGGCGCAGCAGATCGGCAAAGTCTTTTTTCACTTCGCCCAGAATACGCACGCCCAGACCCGGACCCGGGAACGGATGACGATAGACCATGTCATGCGGCAGACCCAGTGCAACACCCAGTTCACGGACTTCGTCCTTGAATAGTTCGCGCAGCGGTTCCAGCAGTTTGAGCTTCATATGCTCAGGCAGACCTCCGACGTTATGGTGCGATTTAATGGTGTGGGCTTTACCTGTTTTGGCGCCAGCGGACTCGATGACGTCCGGATAGATCGTACCCTGAGCCAGCCATTTGGCATTGACCAGTTTCTTGGATTCGGCGTCGAAAACCTCAACGAACTCACGACCGATGATCTTGCGCTTCTGCTCCGGATCACTCACGCCCTTGAGGTGTCCAAGGAATTGTTCAGTGGCATCGACATGAACCACTTTGACGCCCAGACCACGGGCAAAGGTTTCCATGACCTGGTCGGCTTCGTTGAGTCGCAGCAAGCCATTGTCGACAAAGACACAGGTGAGTTGATCGCCAATCGCGCGATGAATCAGCGCAGCGGCAACAGAAGAATCCACACCGCCAGATAGGCCAAGAATGACTTCTTCGTTGCCCACTTGGGCACGGATCTTTTGAACGGCCTCTTCCACGTAATTCGGCATGGTCCAGCCATGACCACAACCACAGATGTCGTGTACGAAACGGGCGAACATCTCTTTGCCCTTTAGCGTATGGGTCACTTCCGGGTGGAACTGAACGGCGTAGAAACCACGATCTTCATCCGCCATAGCCGCAACGGGTGTCGATTCGTTGTCACCGATCACCTTGAAGCCTGGCGGTAGCTGGGTGACTTTGTCACCATGACTCATCCAGACATCCAGCAAGCCATGGCCCTGTCCGTTACCGCGATCCTGCAGGCCTTCGAAGAGTTTCGAGTGGCCACGGGCACGCATTTCTGCATAACCGAATTCACGCTTATTCGAGCTTTCGACCTTACCGCCCAATTGTGAGGCCATGGTCTGCATGCCGTAGCAGATGCCCAGTACTGGCACACCCAGTTCGAAAACGGCTTGCGGCGCCTTCCAGTCGGTGGCTTCATAAACCGAGTTCGGCCCACCCGACAGAATGATGCCCTGCGGATTGAACCTGCGAACAAAGTCATCGCTCACATCAAAGGGATGCAGTTCACAGTAAACCTGCTGCTCACGCACACGGCGTGCGATGAGCTGGGTTAGCTGCGAGCCGAAATCAAGGATGAGAATTTTCTGATGCGAGCGTGACATAAGGCTTAATTATTCAACGTGGTAGTTAGGTGCTTCTTTGGTGATCTGCACATCATGAACGTGCGATTCACGCACGCCGGCCGAAGTGATCTCGACGAATTGCGCCTGCTTGTGCATGTTGTCAATGGTGGCGCAACCCAGGTAGCCCATGGAAGAGCGCAAGCCGCCCATGAGCTGGTGAATCACGGCCAGCACCGAGCCCTTGTAAGGCACACGGCCTTCGATACCTTCCGGCACGAACTTATCGACGTTGGCGGTGTTTTCCTGGAAGTAGCGGTCACTCGAACCGGCCTGCATGGCGCCCAGTGAACCCATGCCACGATAGCTCTTGTACGAACGGCCCTGGAACAGCTCAACTTCGCCCGGAGCCTCTTCGGTACCGGCGAACAAACCACCCAGCATGACGCAGTTGGCGCCAGCGGCGATGGCTTTGGCGATATCACCCGAAAATCGGATGCCCCCATCGGCCACCAGCGGTACGCCCGTACCTTCCAGTGCCTTGGCCACGTTGGCGATGGCCGTAATCTGTGGCACACCCACACCGGCAACGATACGGGTGGTACAGATCGAACCCGGGCCGATACCGACCTTAACGCCATCGGCCCCATGATCGGCCAGCGCACGCGCTGCGTCAGCCGTAGCGATGTTGCCGCCAATCACCTGAACATTCGGATAGTTTTTCTTGACCCATTTGACACGATCCAGCACACCTTGCGAATGGCCGTGCGCCGTATCAACGACGATGACATCGACCCCCGCTTCGGCCAGCAACTCGACGTGCTCTTCAGTGCCCGCACCAACACCAACCGCGGCACCGACACGCAGACGGCCGGAAGCATCCTTAGAGGCATTCGGGTGTTCGGTGGCTTTGAGGATATCTTTAACGGTGATCAGACCATGCAGCTGGAACTCATCATCGACCACCAGAACGCGTTCGATACGATGCTGATGCATCAGTGCCTTGGCTTCTTCTATGCTGCCGCCTTCACGAACGGTGACCAGCTTTTTCTTCGGCGTCATGATCTGACGCACGGCCTGATCCAGGTTGTCTTCGAAGCGTAAGTCACGGTTAGTGACAATACCGACCACCTTGCCACTCTTATTCAGAACCGGCAGACCGGAAATGCGATGCTGACGGGTCAGTGCCAGCACATTACGCACGGTCATGTTCGGATTAATCGTAATTGGGTCTTTGAGCACGCCTGATTCGTAACGTTTAACCTTGGCCACTTCGGCCGCCTGCTGGGCAGGCGTCAGGTTTTTATGAACGATACCAATGCCGCCCTCTTGTGCCAGCGCGATGGCCAGACGACCTTCTGTTACCGTATCCATGGCGGCAGAAAGCAAGGGAAGATTAAGGGTAATGTCGCGCGTTAGACGGGTTTGCAGGGAAACATCGCGCGGAAGAATTGCGGAGTGCGCCGGAACGAGCAAAACGTCGTCAAAGGTCAGCGCTTTCTGAATAAGCTGCATGGTGCCAAGCCCCAAGACACAAAACGACATTGTACGGAACTATGCCCTTCCTGTCTCGCCCTTATGCCGCTTCTTAGTGATATGCCCGGTTTGCCCAAAATTCATCTAAGCCTCTGGGTTTTGACCCTGAGCCTCATACCATGCACCGTTCAGGCTCAAATCCAGGCTGGACGGCTCAATGATGGCTCGCTCATGATCTCTGATCAGCCTTTGCCACCAGGCGTCCAACCCCTGGAACTGGATCAGCTAATGACACTGCCGCCCCCCGAGACGCGCATGAAAAAGCATGAGCAGAGGGAGCTGGCACCTGAATCGAAACCTTTGCGACAAAAGCAAACGCCCGAAAAGGCCGCCACTTGCCGTGGCATTAACAAACGCTACATTGAAACAAAAACGACCCTGGAACAGACGGAAAAAGACAAGGCCAGTGGCAAATTACTGATTCCGGACTCAGGATTGGTAGCCATGCAACAAAATCTGGCCACGCTAGAGCGCCTACAGTCGCTTTGCCTGAAGTGAACTCTATTCGGCGGTATCCAATTCTGCAGCGCCTCGCTTCATGACCTTACCCTTGGCGGCTTTCTGACGGCGCACTTCTTTCGGGTCAGCAATGAGCGGACGATAAATTTCAACACGATCCCGATCGCGAAGCACAACATCCGCTTTAACGAGTTTGGCGAACACGCCCAGCTTGTTCAGGCCACCCGGCTCGATTTCAGGGTATTTCTGTAGCAAACCCGAGGCCTCAACCGCTTGCAGTGCTGTTGACCATTCCGGAAGATCCAGCGTAACGAGTTCCTGACGATCCGCCAGGGCGTAACAGACTTCGATTTTCATGGTGCTTTATAAACCTGTGCCGCCCTCTGTACGAAGGCCTCTATGAAGGTATTGGCGATCCGACTGAAGACCGGACCAATGATTTTTTCAAACAGCTTACTGGAAAATTCATAGCTCAACCGGAATTCGATCTTGCAGGCGTTTTCAGAAAGTGGTTTGAATGTCCACTGCCCATCAAAGCGGCGGAATGGCCCATCGATCAGTTTCACGGTCATCTGCGTGGGAAAAGCCTTGGCATTTTCTGTGGTGAAGTATGATTTCACGCTCAGGAAATCAATGTGCAGCGTTGCCACCGTTTTGTGATCATCACGGTATTTAAGTTCGGCTTTGGCGCACCAGGGCAGAAACTGGGTGTAACTCTCCACGTCATCGACCAGGGCATACATCTGGGCGGCGGAATTCTCGATCAGTACAGTTTTCTCGACGAGCGCCATGGATACGTGATGATTTCATGAAGGGTTGTAGAATGCAGTATTTTAGCGAATACTTGCACCAATGAGCATTGTTTCCAACAAGAAGACCTTTCACGAGTACTTTATTGAAGAACAGTTCGAGGCCGGACTCTGCCTGGAAGGTTGGGAATGCAAAGCTGTACGCGCAGGACGCATCCAGATTAAAGAGGCGTATATCGTTGTTTTAAATGGCGAGCTGTTTATCATCGGGATGCACATTGCGCCCTTGATCTCCGCATCAACACATGTGCGCCCGGACGCTACACGAACTCGCAAGCTGCTGCTGAATCGCCGCGAAATTGATACGCTCATCGGCAAAGTAGAACGTGCCAGTTATGCACTCGTGCCGATTGACCTGCATTACAACAAGGGGCGCATCAAAGCGCAGATCGGCCTGGCCAAAGGTAAAAAGCTGCACGACAAGCGCGATACTGAAAAAGAGAAAGACTGGAAGCGCGAACAAGGCCGCTTGTTGAAAACGCAAGTTCGCTAACCCGAGGATTCAGCACCATGGTTATTTCTGAACAAATCATCCAGGCAAACGATGTGCTGATTTACGGACTTGGCCTGGCAGCCTCAGTGGTCTGTGCGGTTACCGGGGTTCTGGTTGCGCGAGACAAAGGTGTTGATCTATTCGGTGCCCTTATGGCTGGCCTGGCAACGGCTCTGGCAGGCGGTACCGTTCGTGACCTACTCCTCGGGCGCAAGATGTTCTGGCTTGCTGATGAAAGCTACCTCCAGATTTCTGTGGTTGCAGCATTGCTCACGTTTTTTATTACCCGTGTCCGACACCTGCCTGAAAAACTCTTTCTGATCCCCGATGCCATCGGTATGGCGCTCTTTGCCATTGTTGGCACACAGGTAGCGCTCGACTGGAACATGCCCTGGCTCACCGCCAGTTTGCTCGGCGTATTAACGGCAGTGCTCGGTGGTCTGCTGCGGGATGTGATGATTAATGAAGCCCCCCTAGTGTTTACGAGTGAACTCTATGCCACCGCAGCGTGGATTGGCGGCATGACACTCATTGCTTTAGACGCGATCCATGTCAACACCACGCTGGCAGCCTGGATTGCCATTTTCGTAGGCATTACTGTGCGGATGATCGCGATCCACTGGAAAATTACCCTACCCCGTTTTCATCATCGGGCATAAATTTGATTAGCCACGTTCGGCGATCTGCTGCCAGGTATCAACCACGGTATCCGGGTTAAGCGACAGGCTCGTGATGCCCTTCTCGGTGAGCCATTCGGCCAGATCCGGATGATCTGACGGACCCTGACCACAAATACCGATGTATTTACCCGCCTTATTACAGGCTTCGATGGCGCACTCAAGCAGCATTTTCACAGCCGGATCCCGCTCATCAAAGAGCGATGCAACCAGCCCCGAGTCACGATCAAGACCCAGAGTGAGCTGTGTCAGATCGTTCGAACCAATCGACATGCCATCAAAGTACTGCAGGAACTGATCCGCCAACAAGGCATTGGAGGGAATTTCGCACATCATGATGAGCTTCAGATCATGTTCACCACGACGCAGGCCATGGCCGGCTAACAGTTTTTCCACCTGCTCTGCTTCACCCAGTGTGCGTACAAAGGGCACCATCAGTTGCACGTTGGTGTAACCCATCACCTCACGAACCGTACGCATGGCCTTACATTCCATGGCAAAGCAGTCCTGGAAAGTCTGCGCAATGTAACGTGATGCACCACGGAAGCCCAGCATCGGGTTTTCTTCTTCCGGCTCATAGAGATCGCCACCGAGCAGCTTGCGGTATTCGTTGGACTTGAAGTCAGACAGTCGGACGATCACCGGCTTCGGCCAGAATGTAGCCGCGATGGTTGCAATGCCTTCGACCAGCTTATCGGTGAAAAAGCTGACCGGATCAGCATAGCCACGGGCACGACGCTGTATTTCTTCGCGCTTGCTGGCAGGCAAGCGATCAATTTCCAGAATGGCTTTCGGGTGAACACCAATAATGTTATTGATAATGAACTCGACTCGGGCCAAACCAACGCCTTCATTCGGCAACTGTGCAAAGCCGAAGGCCAGTTCCGGATTCCCCACGTTCATCATGATCTTTACAGGAATCTCTGGCAGCTCGCCCAGATCACGCGTGGTGATTTCATACTCCTGGGCACCATGATACACATGCCCCGTATCCCCTTCGGCACATGACACGGTAACGATTTCACCTTCGGTAAGCGTTTCTGTCGCATCGCCACAACCCACAATGGCCGGAATGCCAAGCTCACGCGCAATAATCGCTGCGTGACAGGTGCGACCGCCCCGGTTGGTGACGATTGCTGCTGCACGCTTCATCACCGGTTCCCAGTTAGGATCGGTCATGTCGGCAACGAGCACATCACCTGCCTTAACGGTATTCATTTGCGATGGATCGTTCACAACACGCACCGGACCCACGCCAATTTTCTGACCAATGGCACGGCCGGATGCCAGGACTTTGCCGTAAGATTTCAGCGCAAATTTTTCGACCTTGTCTTTCGACTCTTGCGACTTAACGGTTTCAGGACGCGCCTGAAGAATGTATAGACGACCATCAACACCATCACGACCCCACTCGATGTCCATCGGGCGCTGATAATGCTTTTCGATGATGTCAGCAAAACGTGCCAGCTCCAGCACTTCTTCTTCACGGATCGAGAACTGGTTACGCTCTACTTCAGGCACATCAACGGTATGCGTTGATTTACCGGCCTGATGGTCTGTCGAGAAAATCATCTTGATCAGTTTTGAACCGAGATTACGACGAATCACTGCCGGACGACCTTCGCGCAGCATCGGTTTATGGACGTAAAACTCATCAGGGTTAACCGCGCCCTGCACCACTGTTTCGCCCAGGCCATAAGAAGCCGTCACAAAAATAGCATCACGGAAACCGGATTCGGTATCGAGGGTAAACATCACACCCGCTGCACCCTTATCAGAGCGCACCATGCGTTGAATACCTGCAGAGAGCGCGACATCCGCGTGAGCGAAGCCTTTATGAACGCGATAGGAAATCGCACGATCGTTATAGAGGGATGCGAACACTTCCTTGATGGCATGCAGAATATTGTCCAGACCGACAATATTCAAGAACGATTCCTGTTGGCCGGCAAAAGATGCATCGGGTAGATCTTCAGCCGTCGCAGAAGAGCGCACGGCAAAAGATGCTTCAGGACCACTTTCTGCGATCAATGCGGCATAGTGAACTGCAATTTCTTTTTCGAGCTGAGGTGGAAACGGTGTTTCAACCACCCAGCGACGAATCTCGCCGCCTGCCTTGAGCAGTGCATCAACATCATCAACATCCAGAGCATCCAGGGTGGCGTTAATACGTTCTGCCAGGCCATTATGTGCCAGAAAAACGCGGTAGGCGTCTGCTGTTGTCGCAAAGCCGCCCGGCACACGAACACCGGCTGACGAAAGCTGGCTAATCATTTCACCCAGTGATGCGTTTTTACCACCCACTTGATCCACATCGGACATGCGGAGTTCTTTGAAGTTAATCACAGAGGCGTTCATGAACGGTCCTTTAAGGTTGAAGTGCAATAAGAAATCAAGAAGCGGCTAAACGTCGTTCGGCAGTTTCGCGACGCGCCTGCGCCCGTTGTGCCTGATTGAGCGTTTCGCGGAAAAAACCGGAGTGTGTGGCTGCAGCCTGGCTAGCAGCCTCTGTATTCTAATGACGGACAGCGTCAACAATCGCGGTCCATTGATCGACCAACATACGACTGGCCACAGGCACACTAATCAGCTCACCGAGATTGAACAGAATGTCCTTCAGCAGAAGTTTTTGTACCATCGACATGAGGTGGGCTGCAAATGCGTTATGCCCCGCTTCGGCAAGGGCCTGATGAAATGCGAGATCGGCTTCGGTCACTGCTTCGGCATTGAGCGTTGATACTGCCGCTTCAGCCGCTTTCAAGCACTGATCAAGTCGTTGTACATCTGCAGGCGTTGCTCTTGAAGCAGCCCAAACCGCACACTGACTTTCTAGCACCGCTCTGAATTCCAACAGATCATCGAATTGATCGGCAACAAAGGTACCGCCACCCTGACGACTATAGAGTAGCCCACGGGAAGCGAGTTTCTGGATTGCTTCACGCAGGCAGGGACGAGACACACCCAGCTCCATCGAGAGCTCACGCTCTGCCGGTAAACGATCACCCGCTTTGAGCGCGCCTTCAAGAATGCGCTGCTCTAGCTGACGGGCTACTGTGTCAGACAACCGATGTGCAGTCTTTAAGTCCTGAGCCATGTCGAACAGTTGATAATTGATAATACCAATATTCGATTATTGATCAATGATGGTAAATTTATCACAGGTTTAATTAAAAATCCCTGTAGATACAATGAAATATTTTCAAATTGATTCAATTATTTGATAATACCAATTTACCACACGGATGCATTCGGATTATATACAATTCACCTCATGAATAAACGCACCGTATTTTTCGTATCCGACGGCACGGGCATTACCGCCGAATCTCTGGGACATAGCCTACTGAGCCAGTTTGAAGGTGTGGAGTGGGTTCAACACCGCCTACCCTTCATCAATACCCGAGAAAAAGCCCTTGAGGCTGTGCAACGGATCGAGGCAGTTGCAGAACGAGACAGCTTTTGCCCGATTGTGTTTACCACGCTCGTGGATTCGGAAATTTCATCACTGCTAGAAGCTGCGCCTGCGTTGTGCCTAAATTTCTTTAAAACATTTCTGGCGCCGATTGAAGCCGAAATCAATATCAAATCGAATCACACAGTCGGCAGAACGCATGGCCGTACAGACAGTTCTGATTACAAAAACCGAATCGAGGCCATCAATTACACCCTCGCGCATGATGACGGTATTACGGATCGGGATTTGAATGAAGCCGATGTCATTCTGGTGGGCGTTTCCCGCTGTGGCAAAACGCCGACATCGCTTTATCTGGCTATGCAGTACGGTGTTAAAGCAGCCAACTTTCCGCTGATCCCAGAAGACTTCGAACGTGGCGTCCTCCCGGGCAAACTTAAAGACCACAAATCAAAACTGTTTGGTTTAACCATTCAACCGGAACGCCTGGCTAAAATTCGCGAAGAGCGCCGTCCCAATAGCAAATACGCCTCACTCGCTAACTGCCGTGCTGAGGTATCTGATGCTGAAAAGATGATGCGCCGCGAGGGCATCCACTGGCTGGACTCCTCAACCAAGAGTATTGAGGAAATTTCGACAACGGTACTCCAGGAAATACGCCTGAACAGCAAGACTGCCTTCTAGAAGGCTTTAGAGTCGCTGACGCACTTGCTCGAATAGGCATACTGCCGCTGCAGCATTCACATTCAGCGACTCCATCCCTCCCGGCATGGGAATCGTTATACGGTGAGCGGCCCTTTCAATCAACTCGGGTTTCACACCCTGCCCCTCGTTACCGAATAGCCATGCCGTAGTCTGTTTAAGATTATGGCCATAGAGATTCGTACCGCCCTCAAGCACGGTGGCAGCAATCGAGCCCTTAAACCCACCTACAAAATCTTCAAGCATCACTTCCGGATAAAGTGACGCTAGCCACTGCGCGCCCTGGCCTGCCCGTAAACAGCGCGGCGACCAGGGATCAGCACAGCCGCCCGATAACACGATTTGCCGCACACCAGCCGCAACGGCTGCTCGAATCAGGCTGCCCACATTACCCGGATCCTGAATACGATCCAAAACCAGTGTATCAACCGTTGAAAGCGGCCCGTGCTCGTTACTCACTGCGGGACTAATGGTGAGCAAGCCACTCGGCGCATCCGCAGGCGCGATCTGATCGAAAATGGTATCAGCCAACACCACCTGCCGACTAGAAGGTACCCGTTCAAGCAAAGCACTAATCTCGGCACTATTGATACAGCGTTGGGCAACAACAATTAGCTCAGGTCGAATTCCGGCACTCAGCTGTATATCCAGCAGATGCGTACCTTCGGCAACAACCTGAGCGTGCTCACTGCGTGCCTTTTTACTATCAACCAGCTTTTTAATCTGCTTGACGAGTGCGTTCTGGCGAGAGCTGATCACTTCCATCAGAACACACCTGGTAACGCACATTGCGCAACGGGGCCAAAGCTTCGGCGATGCGATGCTAACGGGCCATACGCTTTAAGTGCTGCTAAATGTACAGGCGTCGGATAACCCATGTGTTTGGCAAAACCATACTGCGGATATATCGCATCTAGTTCGACCATCTGTGCATCTCTGGCCTTCTTGGCCAGAATCGATGCAGCCGATATGGCAGGTTCCTTTGCATCGCCTTTAACAATGGCTTCAGCACTGCAGACAAGTCCTTGCGGGATTCTGTTGCCGTCAATCAATGCATGTGCGGGTACCACTTGTAAACCTGAGACAGCACGCTTCATCGCCAACATAGTCGCTTGCAATATATTGATCTCATCGATTTCCTGCGCGGTAGCTTCAGCGACACACCAGGCAATCGCTTTCTCACGAATTTCAATGGCCAGCCGTTCACGCACGGCAGGACGTAATTTTTTAGAATCAGCAAGACCTGTGATTGGGCGTGCAGGATCAAGAATCACAGCAGCAGCGACTACTGACCCTACTAAAGGCCCACGCCCTGCTTCATCCACACCACATACCCACTGCTGCATACTCATGCCTGTAATTTGAGGCAATCGACAACGGTATCGGCAGCACGCTCAGCTGAGTTCTGACGGAGCTTCGTGTGAATATCTGCAAAAGACACTTCCATCTCTTTACGCCGGTTTGGCTGCCGCCAGAGATCAATCAGCGCCATCGATAACTTTTCGGGCGTTGCATCTTCCTGCAACAACTCCTGAACTACCAACCGGCCCAATAAAATATTAGGTAACCCGACCCAGGTCAGATAACGCATCTTCCGGTAAATCCAGGCAGAAATTGCCGTTACCTTATACGTGATAACCATCGGGCAACGCAGCAATGCCGCTTCAAGGGTTGCCGTACCGCTACAAACCAGCGCAAGATCACTGGCCGCCAGAGCTTCGCGGGCATGGCCGAAGAGTATCTTTACCTTCAAGCCAGGTTGCGCAAATTGCCGCAGCGCAGTTTCAAACAGCTGCCGTGTTTCCGGCGTTGCTAAGGGCACTAGAAATAGCGCATCAGGCAATTCTGCAGCCACGCGATTGGCAGTGTCGATAAACAGTTCGGCATGAAACGCCAGCTCGGACTGACGACTGCCCGGCATCAGGGTAATGAGTGGCGATGCTTCGGGCAGCTTGAGGCTTTGTCGTACCAAGGCACGATCGGGGTTCGTATCGATTTCATCGGCCAGCGGGTGGCCAACAAATACGGGATGCAATCCCCTATCCGTATAACAGGCGGGCTCAAAGGGAAACAGACATAACAACTGATTCACAGCCGCAACGATTTTTTTGGTTCTACCGCGACGCCATGCCCATACCGTTGGACTGACGTAATGCACGATTGGAATACCGGAGGCCTTGAGTTTGCGCTCTACCGTGAGGTTGAAATCAGGCGCATCGATACCGATAAAGACGTTCGGACGCCAGGCCTTTAATCGGGAAATAATGCCACGTTGTATCGATAGAATTTCAGGGAGGTGCGACAGCACTTCGGCAGCACCGCGCACGGCAAGTTTTTCCTGGTCGTACTCACTTTTAAGACCGGCAGCGATCATTTTCGGACCGCCAATCCCCATGAACTCTGCATCCGGATAGCGGCGTTTCAATGCCTCAATCAGACTGGCACCCAGCACATCCCCGGATGCCTCTCCGGCAACCAGAGCAAATTTCAGGGGCCTGTCTGACACAAACACACCCCGGGTTAACGAATAATGCCGCGTTGTGACGAAGCAAGGAACTCGTTAAGAATGGCCACCTCCGGTGCTGTCTTCTGAATCTCATCCAGTTTCAGACGTGCCTCTTCCATGCTCAAGCCTGACTTGTAGACGGCACGATAAGCCTGCTTGATGGCATTGATGGCTTCAGAGGTATAACCACGACGCTTGAGACCTTCTGCATTAATCCCGCGAGGGATTGTTGGATAACCCTGCGCTATCACAAATGGCGGCACATCCTGCCCCAGCATGGAGCCACCACCAATCATGGCGTGCGCACCGATACGTACAAACTGATGATATCCGGTGTGACCACCGAGAATGGCCCAATCCCCTACTTCACAATGGCCAGCCAATTGGGCGTTACTCGCCAGAATGGTCTGGCTACCAATGCGACAGTCATGAGCGACATGAACGTAGCCCATCACCCAGTTATCGGAGCCGATAGTAGTCACCCCTTTATCCTGCACGGTGCCTACATTGAAGCTAACGAACTCTCGAATGGTATTACGATCGCCAATCTCGAGACGTGTGGGCTCACCATTGTATTTCTTATCCTGGGGTATACCCCCTAGTGCCGCATAGTGGTGAATATTGTTGTCACGACCAATCGTGGTGTGACCTTCAATCACACAGTGCGAGCCAATACTTGTACCGTCCCCGATACTGACATGCTCGCCAATAATCGTGAACGCACCGACATTCACACCGATGCCTAGCTGGGCCTTCGGATGAACGAGTGCACTCGGGTGAATATTAACCATATCAGGCACCGCCCATCTTACGATGTGCACACATCAGATCGGCTTCTGCCACTACCTGACCATCAACCTTGGCAACCGCCTTGTATTTGTTGATGCCACGCTTTTTAGCAACCATCTCGGCATACAGGTCCAGACGATCCCCGGGGCCAACCGGACGTTTGAAGCGGGCATTATCAATACCGGCAAAGAGGTACAGGTCATCTGCCTCCTGTAATGTTTCTTCTTCGGTCGCGGAGGCAAAAGTCAGAATGGCAGCGGCTTGCGCCATGGCTTCCATAATCAGCACACCCGGCATGACAGGGTATTCGGGAAAATGTCCCGTAAAACAAGGTTCATTCACAGTGACGTTCTTGATGGCATGAATGGTTTTGCCATACTCGATATCCTCAACGCGATCAACGAGCAGGAATGGGTACCGATGCGGGAGAATCTTACGGATCTGATGGATATTGAGTTGTGGCATGTGGATTATTCCCCGTTATGTTTTTCGGTCAAAGTTTTGATTTGTGCTTCTAGTAACTGAACTTTACTGGCCAGGCTATCGAGCTGGCGTAAGTTCGCGGCAATATGCAACCAGTCGGCATGCTGGAGACTAGGAAATGCCCCAGTGTATTGACCGGGCTTTCGGATGTTCTTCATCACCCCCGTGCCGCCGGAAATTGTGACATCGTCACAGATCTCGATATGCCCGGAGAACATGGCTGCACCACCGATAATGCATCGCTTACCGATGATGGTGCTACCGGCAATACCGGCACAGGCCGCAATCGCGGTGTGATCGCCAATGCGGCAATTGTGACCGATCATGATCTGATCATCGATACGCACACCATCACCAATCACTGTGTCATCGAGTGCGCCACGATCAATACAGGAATTGGCACCGACTTCCACATCATTACCTATGACGGTGCGGCCAATCTGGGGGATTTTGATCCAGGCATCACCATCCTTGGCGTTACCGAACCCATCAGCGCCAATCACGACACCTGCATGCAACACCACACGATCGCCCAGGTGGCAATCGTGATAAACAACGACGTTCGGGTAGATCAATGCATCGTCGCCGATAGACACATCATCACCGATCACGACGCCCGCGTGAATAATCGCGTTACGACCAATCTTAGCGGTTGGCGATATAACGGCCGTCGGGTGAATGCGCGGATCGGGAACCGTCACCGGATTTAATAACTGGCTAACACGCGCAAAATAGAGGTACGGGTTAGTAGTCAGAATGTGGGCGCGCGGGAAATGACCTTTGGCTTCCATTGGCAGAATCAGCGCCGATGCACCGGTTGTTGCCAGCAACGGCGCATACTTCCGTTGCGAGAGAAAACTCACCTGACCTACGGTGGCATCTGCCAATGGGGCAATAGCACTAATCGCAACAGCGTCATCGCCTACGAGCTCACCCCCGAGTTTTGCCTGAATCTCAGCAAGCGTTAGGGTTACCTTAGGCTTACTCATTGTGCAGGCAGCTTCCCATCATCAGCCAGTGCTTTGATAATCTTGTCGGTAATATCGATGCGCGGACTAAAGTAGACCGCATCCTGAACGATCAGATCATACTTTTCCGATTCGGCAATTTGCTTCAGGGCCTTGTTGGCACGCTCGATCACGACAACCATGGCTTCATTCCGACGCACATCCAGATCTTCCCGGAACTCGCGCTGTTTGCGCTGAAACTCACGCGAGGCATCCGACAGATCACGCTCACGATTACGACGCTCTGTCTCGGACATCGTGGCGCCATTCTTCTCGAGCGCTTCCTGCTGGGATTTAATCTGCTTGCCCAGCTTTTGCAGCTCAAGCTCCCGCTTGGCAAACTCGGCAGTTAATTTCTTGTTAGCTTTAATGGCAATCGGCGCCTGATCAAAAAGGCGTTGCATATCAACAAAACCAATCTTGGTTTCTGTTGCATTAACCACGCCAGAGAAAACCAGCCCGGACATCGCAACAGTAAGTAGAACCCAACGACTAGAACGCAAACGATTCATAACGGCCTTTTTAGAAAGCACTACCCATCGTAAACTGGAACGGCTGTTTCTGGGCGCCCGGCCCCGCGCCTATAGGATAACCCAGACTGAATTTAAGCGGACCAACCGGCGATACCCATGACATACCAATACCTGCCGATGTGGCAATCGTATTGTTGGTCGGATTACAACTCATACCAGGATAGCAACCTGGTGTGGCAGATCCTACCGCACCTACATAGCCCACATCATAGAAAATATTCCAGCGCATTGTGTCGCCTAGGCCCGGCAAAGGCCCCTGGAATTCGAAGTTACCGGTAGCCACTTCGTTACCACCAATATAGGAGGTACCACCACCGGCATTGGTTGCCTGCGGGCCTACGGTACCCGGTTTATAACCCCGTACCGAACCGATACCACCGGCATAGAAGTTTTTGTAGAACGGATACGCCTTATCACCAATCCCCTGGCCGTAACCCAGATTGATATTAGCCATGGCAATCAAGCTATTTTTAGGTGTCAGCGGTACAAAGTGCTGTTCCTGATAAGACAGCTTGTAGTAAGCGATGCTACCCGGTGGACTGGCCACTTCAGCCCCAATACCAAATCGATTCCCCTTATTCGGCATAATGTTTGAATCAAAGGAATTCAAACGCCACCCGGCACTGGAAATCAGCGAGGTATTGGTGGAGCCATACTTCTGGGTGAAGTTGTAAATATTGTAGGGAACGTTCGGATAAGTGTAGGTCGCGTTCGGCGTTACCGAGGTATCCGTGACCGTGGTGGTGCTGGCCCCGGACAAATTGATGTTCGTCGAGTCAATGGTAAAGCCCAGATTCATGCTGCTGGTTTCACTCAACGGATAACCGAAGCGGATACCACCACCTGACATCGTCTTATAGGTAGACAACCAGTCCAGTGTGGCCGAGTTAAAGGTTTTGTAATAACCATCGTAACCAATACTCACACCATTAACCGTGTAATACGGGTCGGTGTAAGACAGGTTATACAGGGTGTTGACCTTACTGGTATTCACCGACAACGTGACATTTTTACCGCTACCAAAGAGGTTATTCTGGGCGATCGAACCCGAGAGCGTAATCTTTTCGTAACTGGAAAAACCGGCACCGATCTGGAAGCTACCCGTCGACTTTTCTTCAACGTTTACGTTGACATCCACCTGGTCATTCGTACCCGGTGCAGGCGGCGTCTGAATATCAACCTGCTTGAAGAAATCCGTACGCATCAAACGTTCATGCGATAGCTTGATCTTGTCGGCATCGTACCAGGCACCTTCGATCTGACGCGTATCCTGACGAACGACTTCGTCTTTGGATTTAACATTACCGGTCACGTTTACCTTGCGCACGTACACACGACGCCCCGGATCAACAAAGAAAGTAAACCCTACCAGTCGTTTTTCACGATTAATATCTGGCGCTGCATTGACGTTGGCAAATGCATAGCCTTCTTTGCCCAGACGCTCGGTAATTGCCTTAATGGTCTGATTCACTTTTTCGCGTGAGAAATCTTGACCTGGGGCAATCTTAATCAGTTTACGGATATCTTCTTCGGGGACAATAAACTCACCCACAACCTTAACGCTACTGATCAGATAACGATTACCTTCACTCTGGGTAATCGTCAGATAGATATTCTCTTTATCAGGACTGGTCGATACCTGTGTCGTATCGATTGCATAATCCAGGTAGCCCCGATTCTGATAGAACGAGCGCAGCTTCTCCAGATCGGCCGTGAGCTTCTGGCGGGAGTACTGGTCACTCTTGGTATACCAGGACATCCAGGTGGGCGTTGACTGCTCGAAGAGATCGAGCAACTCGCTCTCAGGATAGGCCTTTGCACCAATGATATTGATTTCGCGGATTTTAGCCGTGTCGCCTTCGCTGATGGCAAAGTTGATGGCCACCCGATTACGCTCGAGCGGTGTGACCGTTGTGGTGATCTGTACGGCATATTTACCGCGAGACAGGTGCTGACGCTTGAGTTCTTGTTCTGCCCGTTCCAGTACGGAACGGTCAAAAATCCGTGAATCGGCGAGACCGACTTCCTTAAGCGACTTCAGAACAACGTCTTTCTCAAACTCATTCATGCCTTCGAAGGTGATCGAGGCAATCGCTGGCCGCTCGGCAATGCTAACGATGAGTTCGCTACCCACTGCTTCAATACGGACGTCTTTGAAAAAACCCGTGGCATACAGCGCTCGAATGGCCTCAGTAATCTTTTGCGCGTTGACTGTTTCACCGACTTTAATCAGTAAATAGGTAAAGACTGTCCCAGGCTCGGTACGCTGGAGCCCTTCAATACGGATATCACGCACTACAAAAGGTCGAAATGCTTCGGTTTCGTGCTGCGTCTGAGCCCACGACGTTCCAGCAGCTAACACTGAAAGGAGCCCGCTAAAGCAGGCGGCAAAAAGTCGCTGCTTCAATAAACCGGGTTTGCGAGAGAGGCGATACTTCTGAGACATCCGATTACCAGTTAAATAGTCGCTGTAAGTCGTTGAAAACTGCAATAAACATCAGCGATCCAAGCAAAACAACACCAAAACGCTGAAACAAGGCCTGACGCTCGGCCGAAACGGGTTTTCCAGTCAGAATCTCAACGAAATAATACAGCAAGTGCCCCCCATCTAGGAGAGGCAACGGTAACAGGTTAATCACCCCCAGTGACAGACTGACGATGGCCAGAAACCGTAAAAAAGCCTCCAGACCGATGCGAACCGTCTGCCCCGCTGCCGAAGCAATGCTGATTGGCCCCGATAGGTTATCTAATGAGGCTTTACCGACAATCATCTGTCCCAGCGTAACAAGGGTAAACCGGCTTTTCTCATAGGTTTCAGTCACTGCCGCAGCCAGTGCCTCAGCCGGATTGAGCGATTGATGAAATTTATAGGCCGTTGGAATAGGGCCAGGCTGGGGTGAAACCCCTGCCCGGCCAATCACCTGCTGACCCTGTTCTTCTAGCGGTACAGGAGTCAATGCTAAAGACAGGTGCTGCCCCTGACGTTCAATGGCAACCGTGAGGGTTTGATCAGGATGAGCCCGAACTTTCTGAACGAATTCGAACCAATCCGTAACGGCAAGACCGTCAATCTGCTTGATCTGGTCGCCCGGCAACATCCCTGCTATCGCCGCCGCACTGTCTGCTTGCACCTGACCGATAATGGGTGCCAAAGGCGGACTGGCAAGTTTTAGGCCCAGGCTTCCTAACAAATTAGGGCCCAATGCGACATCAGTTGGCAATTTCAACTCAACCCCACGGTCTTTGGCCCCAGTCGCCGGCGTACCCAGCTCAGTGGCAATCACGGCAAGGGTTACGATAGGCTCTTTGCCGAAAACCTGTATCAATTGCCACTGCGCCGCCGACCATGTGTCAACCGCGTGACCGTCAACCCGGGTCACCAGATCACCCGCCCGGATGCCCGCAACAGCTGCCGGCGTATCTGGAGCTGGTGCGGCCAATATTGGACGCCATTCGGTAATACCGTTGAGAAAAACAACCCAGTACAGCAGCAACGCCAGCAGGAAATTCGCTAACGGACCCGCCATAACCATGGCGATGCGTTTGGAAACGGGTTGGGTATCAAAAGCCTGTGCGCGGAGTTCGGCAGATAAGCCGGATGCCTCCCGGGTATCCAGTGGTTTGACGTAACCCCCTAATGTCCAAAGGCAAATTGCCCATTCAGTGCCGGACTTATCCTTACGAGACCAGAGGGTTTTGCCAAAGCCAAACGCGAAGCGTAAAACACGGACACCGCACCAGCGCATGACGAGGTAATGACCCAGTTCATGAATTGTTACAAGCAGGCCAATGGCAAGGATAAAGCCCCAGATAGAATTGATGACATTCATCAGGCCACACCCACCAGTGACTCCGCATAACGCCGCGCTTTTCGATCAACATCAAGCACCGAATCCAGATCTGTCAGCGGGCAATCAGAGATTGCGGCGAGGGTTTGACGAATGACATCCGGGATCGCCAGGAACGCGATTCTCTTGTCCAGAAAAGCCGCAACCGCAACCTCATTTGCCGCATTCAGTACTGCCGGGGCAGACCCACCCCGCTGCAGCGCCTCGAAGGCCAGCGATAAACAGGGGAAGGCCTCAAGGTCAGGCTCGGCAAAATCAAACTGACCACAGGCAACCAGATCCAGGACGCTGACCCCGGATTGAATCCGTTCTGGCCAGGCCAATGCATGGGCAATCGGCGTCCGCATGTCGGGCTCACCCAGTTCTGCTATGACCGAGCCATCCACATACTGAACCAAAGAATGGATCGTACTCTGCGGATGAACCACCACTTTGATCTTGTCGGCGGGTAGTCCGAACAGAAAATGGGCCTCGATGACTTCAAGACCTTTGTTCATGAGCGTCGCCGAGTCCACAGAGATTTTCGGACCCATCGACCATTTAGGATGGCTGACCGCCTGCTCCGGTGTGACTTCTGTCAGATGCTCCTTTTTATAGCCACGGAATGGACCACCCGATGCCGTGAGCACAATATGGTTCACCCCATGCGCTGCGGGATTTGCCGCGTAGCCTGGGGGCAGCGATTGGAATATTGCATTGTGCTCACTATCAATCGGCAAGAGCACGGCACCCGATCGGCGTACCGCCTCCATGAAAACCGGACCCGCCATAACAAGCGCTTCTTTATTAGCCAGCAGCACACGCTTGCCGGCTTCGGCTGCGGCAAGGGCCGATGGCAGCCCGGCAGCACCGACGATGGCTGCCATGACCGTATCAGTTTCCGGACTTTGTACGAGCTTGATCAGCGCTTCTGCACCCGTGTGAACCTGTACCGGAGCACCCTTTGATTTGAGACGCGCCTGCAATTGCTCAGCGGCGACCGGATCAACCACGACGACGACTGCCGGGTTGAATCGTTCTATCTGGGTTTCGAGCAAATCAATTTGTCGCAATGCTGCCAAGGCATAGACACGATAGCGTTCAGGATGCCGTGCGATGACATCGAGGGTGCTCTGGCCGATAGAGCCCGTAGATCCAAGGACGACAACGCGCTGCTGCATGAGACTCTTTTAGTGCCCAACGGCAATGATGATCATCAGCAACGCGACCGGCAACACAGACAATTGACTGTCGATGCGATCGAGCACACCACCATGACCCGGCAACAGCTGAGAGCTATCCTTAATGCCGGCCTGACGTTTCATCAGGGACTCGAACAAATCACCCGTGACTGAAAGCACCAGTAACAGCAGCAGCACCGGCAAGGACAGTGCGGTAAAAATACCACCGATCTGATTTAGGGCAACAGCGTATATTAACATGCAGACCGCCGCGCCTGCAACACCCTCCCAGGTTTTACCCGGGCTAATCGCGGGGGCAAGTTTGCGCTTACCAAACTGTTTGCCAGAAAAGTACGCGCCAATGTCAGCGATCCAGGGCACGGCCATGGTGGTGAGCAACAACCAGGGTTCAGGCGGTACCGATTTCATGGATACCAGGGCGCACCAGGCGGGAACGAGCAACACGATACCCACCAAGAAATGGAGGACCGGCTTGCGCAGTTCCCAGCGCTTAACCAACCACAAGGGCACAAGCAGCAACCAGAAAACGCTGGCGACAAGCAAGCTGATGCCTGTTAACCAGGCCATCCAGAATACCGGCGCAACCAAGGCAATCGCGGCCAGTATATTGCCGAACAACAGGGCCAGCAGTATGCGTCCTACCGGTGAAGCATAGGGTGTGGGCGTCATACGCAACCATTCCCAGAAGCCCAGCCCGGAAAGCAATGAAGCAAACACGACCCAGGTCCAACCCGGCAATACAAACAATACGAGCAACACCAGTGCCAGAAGGACAGTGGCTATTTTAATACGCGTCATTAACATGATGAGCGACCTTCCTTAGCAGCAACGGTGCCGGGGCTCTGGATCGCAGCACGTTGTGCGGCTTCGATCTGATCACCCGTCTGCCCGAAACGTCTCTGGCGTTTCTGGAATGAACGTATGGCAGTAACAAAAGCTTCTTCACCAAACTCAGGCCAAAGAATAGGCGTGAAGTAGAGCTCCGAGTAAGCCAATTGCCAGAGAAGGAAATTGGAGATGCGCTCTTCCCCGCTCGTTCGTATAAAAAGATCAGGTTCAGGGACGCCGGCAAAACAGAGGTAAGGCTCAAGATCCTGCTCGACAAATTCCCCGGCCCGTTCTGGCTGCGCTAGCACTAGGCGGTTAATGGCCTGAGCAATATCCCAACGCCCACCATAGTTAGCGCATACATGGAGTGTCATACGGGTATTCGACGCCGTGATCGACTCCGCCTGCGCAATCATGGCCTGTAGCTCTGGGGCGAAGCGTGAGCGATCTCCCACGACACGCAAATGGATCCCATGCTCATTCAGCTTGCCGACTTCCTGTTCCAGCGCACGCATGAACAACTGCATCAGCAAAGTAACCTCTTCAGGCGGTCGACGCCAGTTTTCAGAACTGAACGCAAAAAGGGTCAGATGCTCAACACCCATTTCCAGGCAACGACGGACCGTACTACGAACCGTTTCAACGCCCTGGCGATGCCCCGCAACACGTGGCAGCAAACGTCGTTTAGCCCACCGTCCATTGCCATCCATAATAATGGCGATATGGCGCGGGCAGACGCCATCAAGGACAGAAGGCTCAGCCTGGGGCTGAGCCTGTCTTTTGAACCAGCTGGTGATGAGGCTCACTTGTAACCGTTAGATCTGAAGCAGTTCTTTTTCTTTGTCCGCCAGAAGCTTGTCGATATCCGCAACAAACTTATCCGTAAACTTCTGGATTTCGTCTTGTGAACGACGCTCTTCATCTTCCGAAATTTCTTTATTCTTCAGTTGGTTTTTAAGCGTGTTATTGGCATCACGACGCAAATTACGCACGGAGACTTTCCCGTTCTCGCCTTCAGCCTTCACCAGTTTGATCAGCTCCTTACGACGCTCTTCGGTCAGGGCTGGCATCGGCACACGGATCGTTTCGCCCTGAGCCGCAGGATTAAGACCCAGATCCGAATCACGGATCGCTTTTTCAATCTTGCCAGCCATCGGCTTTTCGAAGGGTTGTACGCCGAGCGTACGTGAATCAACCAGCGTAACGTTTGCCACCTGATTTACCGGAACCATTGAGCCGTAGTACTCAACCATCACGTGATCAAGAATACCCGTGTGGGCGCGACCAGTTCGGATCTTACCCAGATCGGTTTTTAGGCTCTCCAGCGACTTGAGCATGCGCTGTTCTGTATTTTTTTTGATTTCGCTCATGTTACTTTTCCTTACGTATCAGCAATAAACGAGCGTGCCTTCGGTTGCGCCCATGACGACGCGCTCCAGTGCACCAGTCTCGAAAATCGAAAAGACATTGATTGGCAACTTCTGGTCACGACACAATGCAAAGGCTGTTGCGTCCATGGCTTTCAAATCCTTCTGAATCGCTTCATCGAAGGATATAGTTTCGTACTTCGTGGCCGTTGGATCTTTCTTTGGGTCTGCCGTGTAAATACCATCCACCTTGGTTGCTTTGAGCACGATTTCGGCGCCGATTTCTGCACCACGTAAAGCCGCTGCCGTATCGGTTGTGAAGAACGGGTTACCGGTACCCGCAGCAAAAATCACAATACGACCCTGCTCCAGATAGCGAATTGCTTTACCTCGAACATACGGTTCAACGACTTGCTGGATATCGAGTGCAGACTGAACGCGTACCGGCAGGCCTGCAATGCGCATGGCATCCTGTAACGCAAGGCTATTCATCACGGTGGCCAGCATGCCCATGTAATCGGCTTGCGCACGATCCATGCCCGAGGCAGATGCCGCAACCCCGCGGAAAATATTGCCACCGCCGATAACGACACCCATCTGGACACCCAGATCAGCGACTTTTTTAATTTCTGCGACGATCCCGTTGATTGTCTGACGATTGATGCCATACGCATCATCGCCCATCAATGCTTCTCCGGACAGCTTGAGCAATATACGTTTGTATTTGGGCGTTGCCATAATTTAACCTTTCAATACAGAGATGCGTGCTTCAAGAATCCGGCGGGTCACACACCTCGGCGTGACCCTACAGACACAAATTACTTCTTGGCGGAAGCAGCAGCCTGCTGGGCAGCCACTTCAGCAGCAAAGTCATCAACTTTCCTCTCGATGCCTTCACCCACCAGGTACAGCGTAAAGCCATTGATGCTTGCGTTCTTCTGCTTAAGCAGTTGCTCGATCGTTTGCTTACCGTCTTCAGCCTTCACGAAAACCTGACCCATCAGCGTCACTTCTTTCAGGAACTTCTGAACGGTGCCTTCAACCATCTTGGCGACGATATCAGCTGGCTTGCCGGATTCTGTGGCCTTTTCAGTCGCAATACGGCGCTCGGTTTCGATCAGCGAGGCATCAATACCCGATGCATCCAGCGATTTAGGTTTGTTGGCAGCAATGTGCATGGCCAGATCCTTAGCCAGCGCTTCATCACCACCGACTAGATCAACCAGTACACCGATCTTGCTACCACCGTGAATGTACGAAGCAACTTTGCCGGCACCTTCGATACGCACAAAGCGGCGAATCGACATGTTTTCACCAATTTTGCCAACCAGAGCGGCGCGTACAGCTTCAACCGTCGAACCATCCATTGGCAAAGCCGACAACGCAGCAACATCAGCCGGATTCTGCGTGGCAACCAGTTCGGCAACCTTGCTTGTAAATGCCAGGAAATCATCATTCTTGGCAACGAAGTCGGTTTCGCAGTTCACTTCAACCATCGAGGCAAGCTTGCCATCAGCGGCAATGTAGATGCCCACAATACCTTCGGCAGCGATACGGGCTGCAGCCTTCGAAGCCTTGCTACCCAGCTTAACGCGCAGAATTTCTTCGGCTTTATCCATGTCACCTTGCGCTTCGGTCAGTGCCTTTTTGCACCCCATCATTGGCGCATCGGTCTTTTCGCGAAGTTCTTTAACCATTCCTGCGGTAATTTCAGCCATGCTTATCTCCTAATTCATCTCTGATTCACGCTGTCTGCCCCGGACTCTCGGAGGCAAAGAGCTTGCTTATTGCAAATCGGCCGCCCGAAGGCGGCCGATCATGCCGGATAAACCCGAAAGAATCAGGCGTCCGGCGTGACGGGTTATTCGCCCGCGACTTCTTCTTCGACCTCAACGAATTCGTCGTCGCCACCAGCGGCGTCAACGATTTCCTGGATCGACTGGCTACGGCCTTCCAGCACGGCATCAGCGATACCGCGGGCATACAGACGAATCGCACGTGACGAGTCATCGTTACCTGGAATGATGTAATCAACGCCTTCTGGGCTGTGGTTGGTATCAACCACGCCGATGACTGGAATACCCAGCTTCTTGGCTTCAGTCACGGCAATCTTGTGATAGCCGACGTCGATGATGAAAATAGCATCTGGCAGGGTTGCCATGTTCTTGATGCCGCCAATGGATTTCTGCAGCTTTTCCAGCTCGCGCTTGAAACCCAGCGCTTCTTTTTTGGTCAGCTTCTCGCATGAACCATCTTCAACAGACTGTTCCATGTCTTTCAGACGCTTGATCGATTGCTTCAGCGTCTTGTAGTTGGTGAGCATGCCGCCCAACCAGCGCTGGTCGACCCAAGGCATACCTGCACGTGCGGCTTCTTCAGCAACGATTTCACGTGCCTGACGCTTGGTGCTTACAAACAGAACCGTACCCTTGTTCGCCGACAGCTTCTTAACGAAAGCAATCGCTTCGTTGTACTTGGCAACGATTTTTTCAAGGTTAACGATGTGAATCTTGTTACGAGCCCCAAAAATATAGGGGGCCATACGGGGGTTCCAGAAGCGGGTTTGGTGTCCGAAGTGGACGCCAGCTTCCAGCATTTGACGCATTGTCGACATAACGACTCCTTGCAGGGTTAAACCGCCACAACACCGACTGCGATTTTTCCGGAGAAAAACACCCTGAATTCGGCATTGTGTGTGAATTTGCCCCGAAATGGATGCTCCGGGACGATTTCAGCCTAGCGGCCGGTTTTCATTAAGAAAACTTGCAGATTGTATCAGCAAACAACGCACTGCAGCAAACTCGAAACACCTTTTGGCTGGCTGTAGCGGAGCGACTCAGTTATGCTTCGTGTTCGGTTATGAAAACCCTTCCCGCCCGGCTTTTTTACGAATAAAAATCTAAAAATGAGCGTTACGATCAAAACCACCGAACAAATCGCCGCAATGCGCATTGCGTGCAAGCTCGCATCTGAAATGCTTGATTATATTGCACCTTTTGTTAAACCTGGCGTTACAACGGGTGAACTCGACAAACTCTGTCACGATTACATGGTGAACATCCAGGGCACGATTCCTGCCCCGCTGAATTACCAGCCACCCGGCTATACACCCTACCCCAAGTCTATTTGCACGTCGGTTAATCATCAGGTCTGCCATGGCATTCCCGGTGACAAACAGCTAAAAAAGGGTGATGTGGTCAATCTGGATATCACGGTCATTAAAGACGGCTGGTATGGCGATACAAGTCGTATGTATAGCGTTGGCGAAGTCTCTACCCTTGCCCAGCGCTTAAGCGATGTGACTTACGAGTGTCTCTGGAAAGGGATTGACGTTGTGCGCCCTGGTGCTACCCTCGGCGATATTGGTCATGCCATTCAGACGCATGCCCAGAAGAACGGCTATTCGGTGGTACGTGAATTCTGTGGGCACGGCATCGGCCAGCACTTCCACGAAGATCCGCAGGTGCTTCACTATGGAAAACCCGGCACTGGTCTGAAACTCCAGAAAGGCATGATTTTCACAATCGAGCCGATGATCAATGCGGGCAAAGCGGATATCAAGGAATTGGCTGACGGCTGGACGATTGTGACCAAGGATCATTCTCTATCTGCACAATGGGAACACACCATTGTGGTGACTGCCGATGGTGTTGAAGTGCTGACGCTTTCGGACGGCACCCCGCCCCGTCCGAACTTTTAATCTGGTTTCATCATGACAGCGGGCACTCAGCATCTGTTGACCGAGATTCGCGAAACGCTTCAACAGGGTCAGAAAGACCTGGCAGCCAAGTATCTGGCCCAGCCAGACCACAAAGCCTATCTTTCAGGTCGATCACAGCTGGTCGATCAAATGCTGACGCGACTATGGGAAGCCGCACACCTTCCTAAATCAGCAGCCCTGATTGCCGTAGGTGGCTATGGTCGCGGAGAGCTCTATCCCTATTCGGATATCGATGTACTTATTGCACTCGAAAATCCACCGACACCGGAAATCGAAACTGCATTAGAGCGACTGATCAGCCAGTTCTGGGATATCGGGCTGGCGATTGGCCATAGTGTGCGTACGATTGACGAATGTATCGCTGCAGCGGCGGCTGACATCACAGTGCAAACCGCACTCTATGAATCCCGCCTGATTTGTGGGCCAGCGAAGCTGCAAAAAATTCTGCGTCAACGTATTACAGACAGCATGGTGGCAGACCAGTTCATTGCAGCGAAACTGGCCGAACAGGAAGAGAGGCACTTACGGTTTGCATTCAGTGCGTTCAGCCTGGAACCAAACTGCAAGGAAAGTCCCGGTGGGTTACGCGACATCCATAGCCTTAACTGGATTGCACAGACCGCAGGGTTTGGCACACACACTGATGCCTGGCAAGCACTGCAAAAACAGGCACTGATGCAAGGCGATGAACGTGTCGCGCTTGAGCGTGCGGCAGGATTTCTGACTGATCTCCGGATTCGATTGCATTTGCTGACCGGTCGCGCTGAAGATCGGTTGCTTTTTGACGTTCAGGGACAAATCGCCCAGCAATTCGGCTTTATGGATATTGCGAACCGACGCGCCAGCGAACAGTTCATGCAACGCTATTACCGAATTGCCAAACGCGTCACCCAGATCAACACTATTGTTCTGAAATCCATCAGCGAACGGCTCGCCCCGGCCAGCAAACAAAAGATTAAACGTCTGAACGATCGTTTCCAGAAGGTCGGGCATAAACTGGATATCGTTGATCCACAAATTTACCAGAGCAACCCGTCTGCCATTCTTGAAACCTTCCTGCTCATGGAAAAACAAGGTGGTGTTCAGGAGATGACCGCACGAACATTGCGCGCCCTCTATGCCGGGCGCCGGATGATTAACCGGGAATTCAGACAGCAATCTGAAAATAAACAACTTTTTATCCAGATCCTGCGCCAGAAAAATGGTGTGCTGCACGCGCTGCGTCTGATGAACCAGTTCGACATTCTTGGTAGATATATTCCTGCTTTCGGCCAGATTGTCGGTCAGATGCAGCACGACCTCTTTCACGTCTTTACAGTTGACCAGCATATTCTTCAAGTCGTCCGAAACATCCGCCGTTTTGTTCGCGAAGACTTTGCGCATGAAAACCCTTTTTGCCATCGCCTGATGAACGAATTCGAGCGCCCCTGGCTGCTCGTTCTGGCCGCACTGTTTCATGACATCGCGAAAGGTCGCGGCGGTGACCACTCAGAACTGGGCATGGCTGATGCTGAAGTATTTTGCCAGTCTCATGGTCTGAGCAAAAAGGATACCGAACTCATCGTCTGGCTCGTTAAAGAACACCTGACCATGTCAGCCGTTGCCCAGAAGGAAGATATTTCTGACCCTTCAACCGTTGCCGCCTTCGCCAAACGGGTAGGCGATGCGCGCCATCTCACTGCACTGTATCTCTTAACCGTAGCCGATATTCGCGGCACTAGCCCCAAGGTCTGGAACTCATGGAAGGCGCGCCTGCTGGAAGCGCTTTATCGCAGCGCACTGAGTCGCCTTGAGATGCTTCAAGGTGGCGATCCGGATCAACTGGGCGACATGGTTGTACAACGCAAGCGTGATGCACTCACCCATCTGCGCTACTTTGCTCTGGGCGATTCAGTGCAAGCGCAATTCTGGAAGCAGCTTGATGACGTTTATTTCCTCCGGCATACGGACGAAGAAATCGCCTGGCATACACGCTGTCTCTACTATCGAACACACGAGAACAAGCCCGTAGTCAGGGCAAGACCGAATCCAGATAGCGAAGGCATTCAGGTACTGGTTTACGCTCCGGATCAGCCCGACCTTTTTGTGCGTCTTTCGGGCTACTTCAGTTCGATCGGCTATTCGATTATGGATGCCAAAATTCATACCACCAAGCATGGTTATGCACTCGATAGTTTCAATCTACTTGACGCATCGAATCACGGCATAGATCGTGAAGCCTGCGCAATTATCGAACATGATCTGATTGAAGTGCTTCTTGGCAAGATTCAACCAAGAACGCCGGGCATGGGCAGAATTTCCCGTCAGGTGCGTTCATTCCCAATCGCACCGGATGTGATGCTGGAACCCGATGAAAGTGGCCAGCAGTACGTTTTATCTATTCGTACCGCCGACCGCACCGGGTTACTCCATGCCATCGCCGAAACACTTACCCGATATGGTGTCGCGTTGCACACGGCACGCATTTCGACACTCGGCGAGCGTGCCGAAGATACCTTTTTGATTTCTGGCCACGCACTTTCCCAAAGCCGTGACCGGCTGTTACTTGAAAACGACCTTTTAGAGCAGTTGCAGATCTGAAACCTGCTTTGCCCTATTCGGGGACTTTACAGCCAACCAGCGTCTCAATCAGTAGCCGTACTTTGCACATTGCAGTTTCTAGCACCGGCCCCAGCGCACTAAACTCGATGCCATGAACGCTTTCACCAATCCCTGCGGCGTAATTGGCTACAACATTGAGCTATGCATAGGGGATCCCCAGTTCACGAGCCAATACGGCTTCTGGCATACCTGTCATACCCACCACATCCGCCCCGTCTCCCGCTAACCGGCGGATCTCGGCTGCTGTTTCCAGTCGTGGGCCCTGAGTACATGCATAGACACCCCCTTCATGGACATTAAAGCCAAGTAGATCTGCAACACCGGAAAGTTGGCTGCGAATGTCTTCAGAGAACGGGTGCGTGAAATCAATATGCATGTCGACACCGGGTTCGGTGCCATGAAACGTGGAAGCCCGGCCCCAGGTGTAATCAATCATCTGATCAGGAATGACCAGATCACCGGGGCTCAGGGTTGGATGTATCGATCCGACCGATCCAACAGCAACAATCCCGGTGACACCCAGAGAATGTAATGCGTAAATATTAGCGCGATAATTAATCCGGTCCGGCTGAATAGTATGCCCATAGCCATGTCGTGCAAGAAATACCATGGGGTGCCCACAAATAGTGCCCAGAGTCATTGGGCACGATGGCTCGCCATAGGGCGTACGCACAAAACGTCTATGCGCGCCTTCGAGAATCGGCAGGTGATTCAGGCCACTGCCACCGATAATCGCCAGCAAGGGCGGCTTAATTGTTGTATTCATACGGTCCTCAATCAATTAATCACACTGCTAGCAGTACTCTGCATACGCTCGAGTGTCGCCTCACCGAGCACCGGCACCATGTTACCCGGCATCGCATGGTGAATCGAAGTGACAGGCAATGACAACTTTCTAAATTGAACATTCGGCAAACTCACACTGAATGGTGCCCTGTCTATGACCGATGTCGCAATCATTTGCATCATGATTTGACGCCCTGCATCTTTCATCGACCAGGGCAATATCGTCCGATCAGCCAGATGAATGGTCTGGATCGAATCAATCTGCCCGGCTAAAGCAACAGCAGCCTGCTGAAACGCAAGACGGTATTGCATCACTGCATATTGCTCAGGGATGTCTCTGAGCAAAGCATCTGCAGGCGCACCGCCTATCCAGAGCACCATCGCCTGAGGCGCGAACTCATTAAGATCATTGATCAACAGTTCATTCACCTGCCGGATATCTGCCAAACCATAGATCGCATCAGGCACACGTTCGCGCGCAGCCTCAAGGCAATCCATGCGGTTATCCAGGGCAAAGAGCGTCTTTCCATGCTTTGCCAGTGCGGCTGTCGAGTGCCCGAACCCACAACCAATCTCCAGGACGCGATCGGCCCGCACACAATGACAGAGCCAGTCATAAGCACCCTGCTTTTCAAGATCCGCTGCTTCTGCCGACCATCGATTCAAGGTATCGACAAGCGGTTCTTCAAGCACGGTGGGTTTACGCGCAGATGGCTGCTGACTCATGCCGGACCAGCCACGAAGATCCCATTCGCATTACGCCATAAGCCATCGACATCAAGCCCGAAACCATAAACATAGCGATCCGGTGTTTTTAATGCGGGATAGTCCGGCTGGCATGGCTGCGGGGTCGCTTTGTCCTTATGGGTCAAGACAGCAATCTCGACACTACGAGCGCCTTCATTCTTTAACCATAGGGCAATTTCATACAGTGTGACACCTTCATCGAGAATGTCATCTAGTAGTAAAACATCCCGACCATGCAGTGATTTTCTCGGACGAACTAACCAATGAAGCACCCCACCGGTTCGAGCTTCATCGTAACGACTGGCATGTACATAATCGAGATCTAACGGAAAGTGCAGACGGGGTAGCAAATGACCGGCATAGACAACTGCACCGGTCATGACGCAGAGCACCAGGGGGCAAGTCTCTGCATAACGCGCATTCAATAAACGCGCCTGTTCGTCCATAAGCCCATCAATTGCCGAGCGGTCAAAAAGACATTCTGCAACTGATGGATCGTGACGCATTTTAAAACCCGATAAATTACTTAATTGATTCGAGGTACTGACTAAATTCCGCGCCCACTTCCGGGTGACGCTGACCCAACGCAACGGTGGCCTTGAGATAACCCAGCTTAGAACCGCAGTCGTAGCGCACACCATCATAGCGATAGGCCAAAACCTGCTCTTTGCCTAGAAGGCTGGCAATGCCATCCGTCAGCTGAATTTCGCCACCGGCACCTGGTTTGATATTTTCCAGGTGATGAAAGATGCGGCCCGATAGGATATAACGGCCAACCACCGCCAGCGTTGATGGCGCTGTAGCCGGATCCGGCTTTTCAACAATGGCATTCACCTGCTCGAGGCGATCCGACACCGTACGCGCATCCACAATACCGTAGCTCTTTGTGTCGGCTCTAGGTACATCCTGCACACCCAGCACTGAATAGCGATAGTAATCGTAACAATCAACCATCTGTTTCATAACAGGGATTGAGCCATCCAGAAGATCGTCAGCCAGCAGCACGGCGAACGGTTCATCACCGATGACCGGTTTGGCACAAAGAACCGCATGGCCCAAGCCGAGTGGCTCAGCCTGACGGATATAGATACAGTTCACATGCTTGGGCAGAATATTCTGAACGATATCAAGCAGTGCCTGCTTGTTCTTCTGGGCCAGCTCGCTCTCAAGCTCATAGGCCTTATCAAAATGATCTTCAATAGCGCGCTTGCTCCGCCCGGTCACAAATACCATTTCGGTAATGCCAGCCGCAACAGCTTCTTCAACCGCGTACTGGATCAGCGGCTTATCTACCACCGTGAGCATTTCCTTCGGGCTCGCTTTAGTAGCGGGCAGGAATCGTGTGCCCAAACCGGCCACCGGAAATACTGCTTTACGAACCTTTTTCATCGAACACTCCGTATCAACTGCATTGATAGTTTTCATGATTGTAAACGTTTCAGGAATTCAGCTTCATCCAGAACAGGGATACCGAGGCTTTGTGCCTTATCCAGCTTGGATCCTGCAGCCTCACCGGCAACCACCCAATAGGTCCTGGATGAAACAGCGCCAGAGACTTTCCCGCCCGCTGCTTCAATTAGCGCTTTGGCTTCATCACGGCTCAGGTTTGGCAAGGTGCCCGTCAAAACAATGGTTTTACCCAGCAGCGGCCCTTCGGCATGCTGCACGGGGATGTCCTGCCAATGCACACCCGCCGCCTGCATACGGAAAAGCACATCGCGGTTATGGGCTTCAGCAAAAAAAGCAACAATGGAATCAGCAACAACAGGGCCAACATCGGGTACCAGCATCAATGTGGCGGTATCGGCTTGGACAAGCGCATCCATGGACCCGAAATAACGCGCAAGATCTTTAGCCGTTTGCTCACCAACATTTCGAATACCCAGGGCATAAATCAATTGATCCAGACGGGCATGACGACTTTGTTGAATCGCCGCAACCAGATTCTCAGCGGACTTTTCGGCAAAGCGATCTAATGACACCAGTTGTGGCACGGTTAAGGTATAGAGATCTGCGGGGGAATGAACCAGGCTGGCCTCAACCAGCTGATCCACGATCTTTTCCCCCAGGCCTTCAATATTCATCGCGCGACGGGAGGCAAAATGCCGTAGAGCCTGCTTACGTTGGGCAGGACAGACAAGACCACCCGTGCAGCGAGCAACGGCTTCATCAGGCGGTAGCTCAATATGGGAGCCACACTCCGGACAAAGCGCCGGACAAACCATGAGCGAGTGAAGCGGTTTGCCATCGGCAGACAGCGGACGTCGATCAGGCAGGCTGGAGACGATTTCAGGAATCACATCGCCAGCCCGTCTTACCACTACCGTATCGCCAACCCGGATGTCTTTGCGTGCCAACTCGATAAAATTATGCAGCGTGGCATTGGTGACAGTCACCCCACCCACAAAAACCGGTTCCAGACGTGCAACCGGAGTCACCGCACCTGTGCGACCAATCTGTACATCAATGCCTTCTATGCGCGACAGGACTTCTTCGGCGGGGAATTTATGGGCAATGACAAATCTCGGGGCGCGCGACACAAAGCCCAAGCGACTCTGTAAATCACGACGATCTACTTTATAAACGACACCATCAATGTCATACGATAAGGAAGGCCGTTGCAAAGCCATCTGCTCGTAATAGCCCACAAGACCTTCTGCACCTTCAACCACTGCCCGTGTTTCAGCCACTCGAAAGCCGAGGCCGGAAAGCCAGGTAAGGATGCCCGATTGCGTATCGGGCACATCAAGTTGATTGCCTTCACCAATACCATAGGCAAAAAATGTGAGTGGGCGCTGCGCTGTGATCGCCGAATCAAGCTGACGCAAACTGCCTGCCGCTGCATTACGCGGATTAGCAAACAGTTTTTCACCAGCGGCCTCCTGGGCGGCATTCAAGCGGGTAAAGTCTGCACGACGAATCAGCACCTCACCTCTCACTTCGAAACGTCCTTGTGGCACCGGTTGTTGCTTTAGCCGCAAGGGAATACTTCGAATCGTCTTTAAATTCAGTGTGACATTCTCGCCGGTTGTGCTATCGCCGCGCGTTGCGCCTTGTTTGAAGATGCCGTCTTCATAGACCAGTGAAATGGCGAGACCATCAAATTTTGGTTCACAGGCATAGGCAACAGGCGGTTCGGCGTCTGAAAGACCTAGGCCTTCCCGGCAGCGCCGATCAAATGCCGCCACTTCTTCAACACTAAGTACATTGTTAATCGACAACATCGGTGTTTGATGTGTCACTGCTTCAAATACAGCCAGTGGTTTTGCACCAACGCGCTGCGTTGGTGAGTCAGCGGTTACTAAAGCCGAATTTGCCGCCTCTAGTGATTCCAGTTCACGAAACAGCCGATCATATTCGGCATCAGGAACTTCAGGGGCATCACAGACGTAGTACGCATGCACATAACGATCGAGCAACACCCGTAATGACGCAATACGATCTGCGACACCCTGGTCGGATGTTGATGTCCCCGATTGTTTGGGAACGCTAAAATCAAATGCGTCCTGCACCGAGCCAATCAGGAGAAGAGACAATGTGCCAATGCCGAGCCCGGCTCAATACCCTGCGCTTGTAGCATGGCATTCAGACGAATCACCTGATTGACCAGTAGGGCCATGCCCTCTTCGCTCATCGCGCGCCCGGAATCATCAACAATGTCCGCATCCAGGGTTGTCGCCAGTGTGCGTGCCAAATCCAGCATTTCAACAACCACGGCATCCGGACGCAGCACATGGGGGAAGTCCATAACCAGGCTAACGAGTGAGGCGCTTTGATCTGCCTGCAGCTGGAAATCGACATTGCCTGTTGTGCTCAGACGGGCATAATTCGGCAAGTCACCGATCAGCGACATTGCCGATGCGCTCAATGCCAATTTCTCGAGGGTACTCGCCATATCCTGACGTGGCTTAAGATTCAAGCTGATCAGGGCGTCCACACGCACGCAGAAGGCATCAAGATTCGCTGCGCGATCAATCAAAGTGGCTTCGGACTCGACAGAAAGCCCTGCCAAGAGCATTTGCGCCAGACTTTCGAGGGAACGCATCCATTCATGGAGACTATCCGGTGATACCGGGCCGCGTCTGGATGCCAGCTGCATCCGTGCCCGCAAATTACTGACAATGGCTGAATTAGGTAGCACATCGGCAGCATGCCAACCATCGCCCGAATAGAAATCAACACGCTCGAAACGTCCTGCACCCATCTGATTCAGGGTGTCACGAATAGAACCCGCCGTGCGCGGTTCGTAGAAACGTAGCGTCGCGATGGCGTCAATCCACGACTCAACCTCAGTCAACGCTGCGATAGGTTCAGGCAACACAGCGGAAGATTCTGAAATGATCGGTTCTGCGGGCATCTCCCCAGCCGTATTGTCAGCCTCGGTTTCCCCATGATTCCACACGGGTTCTTGACGATCCAAGTTAGCACCCTCTTCCACCGCTTCAACGACCACCTCGGCAGGCTCGGGGGCATTCAATTTGCGGTGTTTATGCTCGACCCAACGGTTGTAAACCACCACCAGGATGATGGCAAGCAGGCCAATGCCCAAAAGACTCAGTTGCAATTCGTTCATGATCAACCTGCTGTCGTTTCGCGCATTTGCAGCGCTTCTTCCATATCGACTTCTACGATTCGTGACACGCCAAACTCCTGCATGGTCACACCGACCAACTGATTACCCATCTCCATCGCAATCTTATTGTGGCTAATAAAGAGGAACTGGGTTTTATCCGACATACGCTTCACCATTTCGCAGAAACGGACGGTATTGGCATCATCCAGTGGCGCATCCACCTCATCCAGCAAGCAGAATGGTGCCGGATTCAACTGGAATAGCGAAAACACAAGCGCAATCGCCGTGAGCGTTTTCTCACCACTCGACAGCAAATGAATCGTCGAATTCTTCTTACCGGGTGGTTGGGCCATGACCTGAACACCCGCATCGAGAATCTTGTCGCCCGTCATGATCAGACGTGCCTCACCACCACCAAAGAGGCTCGGGAACAAGGTGCCAAAGTGCTGATTCACAGCATCAAAGGTGGATTGCAACAGCGTCCGGGTTTCGCGGTCAATACGACGGATCGCATTTTCCAGCGTTTCCATCGCCAAAAGCAGATCTTCAGACTGGGCATCCAGATAGTTTTTCCGCTCGAGGGCCGAATTCAATTCGACCAGCGCCGCCAGATTAACCGGATCCATCGCTTCTATTTCGCGTTGTACGCGGGTAATGATCGACTGCAGTGGTCCGGCCTTAACGTCACCAATCCCTGACACCAGTACTTCAATCTGCTCTGGTGTACAACCTGCTTCGATCAACAACCCTTCGTACTGCGCTGCAGCCAACTCGGCCGCCTGGTGTTTCAATTGATGATCATTAATGCGTGCGCGTACTGGCTCCAGCTGCTGTTCCATGCGCATCCGGCTTTCTTCCAGAGCACGGAGTTCACTGGCCTTACTCTCTGCCGCATCCCGAATTTCGGCCAACGCCTGTTCTTTCTCCGTATGCAGGCCCAGTGCCGATTCCAGCTTTTCACGCAGTTCATCGCTGTCAGCACCCTCAAGCTCGGACTTGGCATGGACTGTGCTGTCTTCAATACGACGGCACTCCTCAACAGAAAGCCGCGCCTGATTTCTTAAATCATCCAGGCGGCTCTGGCATTCACGGCAGGAGAACTCGGCTTCCTGCACGTCGCGTTCAACTTTAACCATGGCATCGCGCGCATCACGCAAGGCACGGCTGGCAGTTTCTCGTACAGAAAGACGTTCACTCAGTGAGCTTTGAGCAACCGCCACAGCCGATTCCAGATTTTGCAGTAATGCGCTTTGCTCCTCCAGACGCTGTTGTTCTGCCTGCAACTCGGCTTGTTGTTCGTCACGTCCGGCATTCAGCGATCGGACGCGTTCTTCGTAATGACGAACCGCCTGCGCCAGCCTTTCGTGTTCGATCGCATGACGATTCTGCTCTGCCTGGGCTGATTGCGCCTGCTGACGCAAGCCTTCCATGGTCAATCGTGTAGAGCGTAGTGCTTCACGTGCCGCTTCAACACGCGCATTAGCTTCATCTAATGGTATCGCCAGCGCTTCCACGCGCGCCCGCGTCGTTTCCAGTTCCTGCTGACGCTCTAATAATCCATGATCTGCTGCGTCTGGCGCAAAGAAGGTAACGCTATAGCGATCCAGCAAATGGCCTTGCGGTGTAACAATTGAATCGTCTACAGACAATTGGTTCTGTATCGCACGCGCTGCTTCCAGAGACGGCGATGTTCGTACTCCGGCAAGCCAACGGGCTAATACCGGCTTAATCTGATCATCCAGACATTCCACCTGGGTCATCAATGCATCCACACCGCCATTTACCGATGCGTTTTTCGTCTCTGGCATCAGCAGGGTTAAGCGTAATGACGGCGGCTCGGCAAAACAACGATTCAGTTCTGGCAGATCCTGCTGGCCACAGGCCACTGCTTTCAAACGATCACGCAGTACGGCTTCAACGGCTAGTTCCCAGCCGTTGGTGACACGAATCTTCTGCCAGAGAGCGGGACGTTCCTGCAATCCCGCCTTGCGCAGCCAATTTGGCAACGAACCAGTTGCCTGCACGCGTTCCTGCAGTTGCTTGAGTGCCTGATGACGTGCCTGAGTCTGGGTAAATTCCTGTTGCAAGGTCCGCTGCTGCTCCGTAGACTCCTGCAAATGCTGTTCTGCGTCTGTCAGACTTTCTTCAACCGCCGTCTGTTGTTCCTGCAATTCTGCCAGCGCCATAGCAGCCGATTCACGCTGCTCTGCCAGCGCTTGTAACTGGTCGGCGTCCGGTGGCGTCAGCGACGACTCATCACGCTGCAAACGTTCGATCTGTTGAACGATCCGCGCCAAATTGCGCTCTGCATTGCTCCGGTTAGCCTGTGCCACCTGCAAACGCTGCTCTAGGCCGGACAACTCGCCACGGAATTGGCTGGCCTGCTCCTGCGCTTCGCGTTCAGCCTCTTCAAATGCAGGTAGCCCTTCCTGAGCGCGCTCCAGCATCTCCTGATTCTGCGCCAGGCGCATTGCGGCATGTTCCTGCAGCTCGGTCCAGCGAACCAGATCCTCTTCGGCTTGAACCTGGCGTTGTTTCCAGCTTTCCCGATCGACCATCAGCTGTTGCAAACGGGCTTCGAGATTACGACGCGTTTCCTGTCGATGGCGAATATCGGCTTCAATGGTGGCGACTTCAGCATTAATGCTAAAGAATGCGCTTTGCGCCGTCTGCACCAGATCGTTGGCGGTGTAATAGGCTTCACGCAGGGTTTCTAACTCAGCTTCAATATTGCGCTGGCGTGCAACCGTTTCTTCCAGTTCAGTCTGGGCTGCAGCAAGGCCGGAAGACAATGACAGTGCATCCGTGCGACCCTCTTGCAGCTTTACCGACCACAGTTTCTGCTGGGTGCTGATTAGTTCAGCCTGCAGACTCTGGTAACGCTCAGCAACCTCAGCCTGGCTTTCAAGGCGGCCAATCTGGGTACCTAACTCCTGTCGGATATCTTCCAGTCGTGCTAGGTTTTCACAGGTATCCGAAAGGCGCCCTTCGGTTTCCTTACGACGTTCCTTATAATGGGTAACATTGGCGGCTTCTTCCAGAAAAACCCGCAGTTCTTCAGGCTTGGCTTCAATAATCCGGGAAACGGTACCCTGACCGATAATGGCATAGGCACGCGGGCCCAGGCCAGTACCCATGAAGAGATCCGTCACATCCTTGCGACGCACCTTCAAATTATTAATAAAGTAATCCGACTGACCATTTCTAGTCAGCACACGTTTTACCGAAAGCTCCGCATACTGCGACCACTGCCCTACGGCGCGGCCCAGAGTGTTGTCGAGCACCATCTCGACACTGGCACGCGATACCGGCTTGCGAGAGCTCGTGCCATTAAAGATCACGTCCTGCATCGACTCACCGCGCAGCTCGGTGGCCCGGGTCTCACCGAGCACCCAGCGCACCGCATCCATAATATTGGATTTGCCGCAGCCATTCGGACCCACCACGCCAATCAATTGACCAGGAAGTTCGACATTAGTCGGATCAACGAAGGATTTAAAGCCGGCAAGTTTAAGCTTGGTAAGTCGCATAATTCGTGATGCGCCCGTTAGCGGACGTAGTTATTAGGCAATCAGCCCAGAATATGGCTGAACTACCGGTAAAGGCTGCTTATAATATCAGTTGCAGAGAACCAGACACATAAGAGCTTTCACCTATGAGCACCCAACCGAGCAAGTCCCTAGAGACCTTTCCGAACCCTACTCCTCAGCGCGATTTCACGATTCACATGGAAAACCCTGAATTTACATGTCTTTGTCCTAAAACCGGGCAGCCAGACTTTGCCACATTGATCCTCGACTACATTCCGGATCAGCTGTGCGTCGAGCTCAAAAGCCTCAAACTCTATATGTGGAGCTTCCGCGACGAGGGCGCCTTTCATGAAGCCATCACCAACCGGATTCTAGATGACCTGGTTGTAGCAACGCAGCCCCGTTTCATACGTCTGACTGCAAAGTTTTACGTACGTGGCGGCGTTTTCACAACGGTTATCGCCGAGCACCGCAAGCAAGGCTGGCAGCAGCTACCCCCTGTCACGCTGGTTGAGGTGGCTGGACAGGCCAGCACACGCGGCTAAACCCACCCATTACATTATCGCACCCAGGAGCACCTCCATGCGTAAAAAAATCCTTCTCGCCTTCGGTACCGCGCTGGCACTTCTGGGTGGCGGCGTCTCTCAAGCTGCCAACATGGCATTCATGGCGGATCAGGCCATGTCCCGCTTTACGGATCAGGACGCCGAGTTTTTCAATCAGGCCGCCCACGAGGCACTTAAGGCCAAGGACGGTACAGAGATTAAATGGAGCAACCCCGGCACAGGCGCTTTTGGTACCCTCACCCCGTATCCGGATCCAGAAAAGGATGCCAATTGCCGGGTAATCCACATGGTCAATATTGCCGAGAACGTTAAAAGCTCTGGCTATTACCGTTTCTGCAAGCGCACCGATGGCAGTTGGCCACCGGTGATGCCACCACGCAAGTAATTGGAACCTGAATCTGGGGCAGGCTAACGCCGCTGCAACGCTTGCACCCAGAGCAAGAGGCTGACTAGGCCGATAGCAGTTAATACCGTGGCAACCAGAACAGCGCACCAGAAGCCAGCCGCACCCATTGCAGCAATACCCAGTAACGGCCATTCGTTAAACGTTAATTGATAGCCTCCCCAGAGGCCGATCAACCAGAAAGCGGCCAGATGTATCCCCAAAGGCAGCAAGGTGACGTGATAACCGCGTAGCGCAAAAGCCGCTACTGTCTGCGCCGCATCAAATAACTGATAATCAGCAACAAAGCCGACCAGACCAATCGCCACCCGCTGCATATCCGGGTCAGTGCTGCCCAGCCAGGCCAGATCTGCCCGCAAGACCCAAAATACCAAAGCCAGTATTCCAGAACCACAGCAGCCTACCAGAAAGGCACTGCGCGCCATCGTCCGTGCTTCAACGTCCCGGCCCGCCCCAGCCGCCTGCCCTACCAAGGCAGCGGTTGCCGTACCGATCGCCAAGGGGAACATATAAACCATGGCGGATAAATTCGCGACAATGCGGTGTCCGGAAAGCACTTCTGGCCCCAGTCGGGTAATAAAGATCGCCATCACGGTAAATGCCGTAATTTCTACAAAATAGGACAGCCCCATCGGTAATCCGACCCGTAACAATCTGGCCAGAGTCTCCCAATCCGGGCCAGACCATCGGGCACGGGAGAGAAAATCCTGATAGACCGGTGACTTCCAGAGCACATAAACGCCAGCGCCGCACACCATTCAGGCAAGAAAAGCCTGCGATAAGGCCGCCCCACTCACCCCTAACCCTGCGCCGATGCTTAAGGATCCAATGGCTATGCTATCGACCAGAATAGGTGCCAGGATGGCATGGCCGCTAGTCTGCACTAGACTCAACCACATCAAGGGTCTGGTTTTACCGACACTACCCGCAATGGCATGAAAGGCGCGATATCCCAGAGACGCGGGTAAAGAGAACGCTAATATAAAAAGATAATCCCGTGTGAGCGCCTCTACGGCTGGGGGCAATTCAGCCAGGGCAACCATCCATCCGGGAAAACAGAGCACCAGATCACCAAAGCATGCCAGCAACACAACCAGCCAGAAGCCCTGATAAATCAGTTTGCCTGTTGCTGACGCATGGCCACGGCCAATCTGGTGCGCAATACCCGGTAACAAGGCCTGCACCACTCCGGAAAGCGCTAGGGCGAGTGACACATAAATACTGGCACCCACAGCCAACGCGGCAAGATTATCGGTATTTGATCGACCCACAACGATTGTATTGATCGCCATCATGCCAATCGTCGCTAACTGTGCAATCAATACCGGCCAAGCGAGGCAGTATAAGCGTGTGATTGAAGACCGCAATATGAATCAGGCGTTATCTATATAACGCGCACTATCAAATAATCGAACGAGATCCGGCTGGTAGACCACCATCACGGTCAGCAGCATGCCAGTCAACCACGCTTCTGAAAACGCCACGAGTAACCAATAAGACGCATAATCTTCCAGCAAAGGCCCCCAGGGGTACAATTGGGTCAACCAGAGCATCAGTGTCAGCAGCCAACCGGTCAAAACAACCACCCCGGCACTACCGAAAAAACCACCGGCAAAGATAAACACAAAGAGATTGGAAGGAAGTCGATCGACCAGATAAGCCACCAGTTGGCTTAAAGCAATCGGCCACAAGACCAACAAACAGGCATTGAGCCCCAAGGAATGCCAATCACCTGCTGCGCTCGTCTGGGCGAGCACCAGTGCAGCAGATAAAGGTATCAGCGCTAAACGTGGGCCAAAAACAAGCGTACATAAAGTCGCGCCGATCAAATGCAGACTCAATCCTTGAAGGGCTGTTGCACGGATGTGCCAAAGGACAACAAGTGCCAGTGCCGCAATCAGGAGTGCTAGCCAACGAGATTTAATTTCCGTCAGTATTGCTTTAAAGGGGCGAAGCGCTAATAGGTAGAACCAGCCCGCAATTAAAAAACCAGTTATCCACCAAGCTGGATCAATCACACCAGAGTGAATCATCGACGTGTCGCACGAATGCGCAAGCGGAATCCGGCCTCTTCCCAAATCGCGGTTTCATCGCGAAGCGCTGCCATGGTCATCGGATTATCCTCGAGCCATAGCGCAGGCAACTGCAGCGTAAAGCCATTCACGGTTTCCGATGCCTGAAGATCCGGCACACCAGACTCCAGACGAGAACGATGCAGAATCACCGCCAATCGGAGCGCCAGAATCTGGCGCCAAGCCATATCCTCTCGGCTGAGACCATCGACCTTGTTGAGCTTGCCACGGTGACAGAGCACCAGCAGCGCCAGGCGCGCCTGATCCATCTTGGAGAAGCCCGGCATGTCGGCGTACCCTAGAATATAGGCACCATGTTTATGGTATCCGCTGTGGGCAATCGATAAACCGACTTCATGCAGAGCAGCGGCCCAGCGCACAAATTGCAGGTCGCGCTCTCGCTCCTCCGCACTTCGTAACTTAAGCCCCATAAGATCTGAAAAGATATCAATCGCTGTTTCACCGACACGATTGGCCTGATCAGACTCAACCTGATAGCGTCGTTGAAAATGCCGCACGGTCGCGGTGCGCATATCGTGATGATGAAAGCGGCCCAGCAAGTCATAGAGCACACCCAAACGCAACGCACCATCGGCATAGGTCACCCGCTCGATACCCAGGGTATCGATAATGGCCGACATAATCGCAATACCACCTGGTAACACAGGGATACGATCTGACTTAACGCCCTGCAGGGGCAATGCATCAATGTGCTTATAGCGAATCATCAAAGCACAGAGCTTATCGAGACCACTACGGGTAATGCTGGTAACACCCCGGGGGTTGAGATCATTCTGTTCAAGAATTTCAGCAATGGCACTCGCCGTCCCGGAAGAACCAATCGCTTCACCCCAACCGGTTTGCTTATAGGCATGGGCAATGAGCGAGACCTCTTTGGCGGCCGCCATTTGCGCTTCCCGCAACCGGCGGCGATCAATCATGCCTTCCGGGAAATAGCGCAGTGAATAACTGACGCAGCCCATAAACAGTGATTCGAGCTTGAGCGGCTTCATGCCAGCGCCGATAATAAACTCGGTGGACCCACCGCCAATATCAAACACCAGGCGTTGCTGATCAGAGGCCGGCAAGGAGTGCACCGCACCAATATAAATCAGGCGTGCTTCTTCTCGACCCGCAATAATTTCAATGGGGAAACCCAAGGCTGCCTCGGCTTCGACCAGAAAGCTATTCGCATTTTTGGCGACACGTAGGGCATTCGTGGCTACAGCACGTACGGCATCTTTAGGCAAACCGCGGAGGCGTTCACCGAAACGTGACAGCGCCACCAACGCACGATCTTGCGATGCATGATCCAGGCTTTTATCTGCCTGCAGACCGGAAGCTAGCCGAACCGCATCTTTCAAGGAATCCAGGGTGTAAATCTGATCATCATCAACGCGGCCTACTTCCAGGCGGAAACTGTTGGATCCCAGATCTACTGCGGCGATTGATTCGTACTGCATGCCCGTCCCTTGTTTGATGGCAAAGCCATATGCCGAGATTTTACCCCAGAGGCATAACCGGTGTTAGGCAAATTTCGCAGTGCAACACCCCCGATTTCACGCTGTTTTAATAATCCTGTCACAATAGACATGCTTACGCTTATTCATACCTCTATACTCATCTGATCCATGACACCAACGGCACATAACGCCCCCATTAGCCATTTTTTGAACCGTGAGCTGGGGCTCATCGCCTTTAACCGTCGTGTCTTAGCCCAGGCTCAAGACGAACGGATGCCGCTACTGGAACGTCTGTTTTTCCTTTGTATTGTGTCGTCCAATCTGGATGAGTTCTTTGAAATCCGCATGGCGGACCTAAAAGAACAAATCAAAGGTCACAGCAAAACGCCCACCACCGATGGTTTGCTACCGCAGGAAGCCTACGACGAGGTCTCTTCGGCGGTGCACCGACTGGTTGCAGACCAGTACCGGGAACTGAATGAAACACTCCTACCGGCAGCGGCTAACGAGGGCATTCGCTTTCTGCGCCGTTCCCAGTGGACAGATGCCCAACGTGAATGGATTCGCGACTACTTCTTTCGCGAGGTCATGCCGGTTCTCACGCCGATTGGGCTGGATCCCTCGCACCCTTTCCCGCGTATCTATAACAAAAGTCTCAATTTCATTGTTGAGCTTGAAGGCAGAGATGCGTTTGGACGCAGTTCAGGCATTGCCATTGTTCAGGCGCCCCGGGTATTGCCCCGCATCATCCGTTTACCCGAGGCTCTAGCGCCAGAGGCAACCTATAGCTTTATCTTCCTGTCGTCGATTGTGCACGCCTTCGTGGGCGAGCTATTCAGCGGCATGACGGTACAGGGTTGCTACCAATTCCGCGTCACCCGTAACTCCGACCTCTTTGTGGATGAAGAAGAAGTCAAAAATCTACGCGCCAAGATTCAAGGGGAACTCCCCCAGCGTAACTTTGGCGATGCCGTGCGTCTGGAAGTAGCGGACAACACCTCACAGGCCATGACCGAGTTCCTGCTGACACAGTTCGGGCTAGAAGAAAAAGATCTCTATCGCGTCGAAGGTCCCGTCAATCTGGTGCGCCTGATGCAGGTGCCGGGCTGGGTGGATCGTCCGGATCTGAAATTTCCGACCTTCGTTCCCGGCGAAGTGAAGCGCCTGGAAAAAGGCAAGAATATCTTCAACGTTATCCGTAAGGGTGATGTACTGCTCTACCACCCTTACCAGCGCTTTACCCCCGTCATCCAGCTGCTGGAATCGGCTGCGACCGATCCACAGGTCGTCGCCATCAAAATGACCGTGTATCGCACAGGCACCGACTCGGTACTTATGAACTCGCTGATCCGTGCCGCCCAGAACTGCAAAGAAGTCACCGTCGTTGTGGAACTTCTCGCCCGCTTTGACGAAGAAACCAACGTCAGCTGGGCCACCAAGCTGGAAGAAGTCGGTGCGCATGTGGTTTATGGTGTGGTCGGTTACAAGACACATGCAAAAGCCCTACTCATCCTGCGCCGCGAAGAAGATGAGCGCGGTACGCCCATGCTGCGTCGCTATGTGCACCTGGGCACAGGTAACTATCATCCGCGCACCGCCCGCTTGTATACCGACTTCGGTTTGCTTACCTGTAACGAATCCATCGGCATGGACGTCTCAGAAGTCTTCAAACAGCTAACCGGTCTGGGACGGGCCCAAGCCCTGCATTACCTCTGGCAGGCGCCGTTTACCCTCAGCGCTAACATGATCAAAGCCATCGAGGCTGAAAAGCATGCGGCCGAAGCCGGGCGCAAGGGTCGCATCGTCGCCAAGATGAACTCCCTGCTTGAGCCACAGATCATCGAAGCGCTCTATGCCGCCAGCCAGGCCGGTGTAGAAATCGATCTCATTGTGCGCGGTGTATGCGCCCTCCGCCCCGGTGTGCCAGGACTGTCGGACAACATCAAGGTGCGCTCAATCATCGGCCGATTCCTCGAACACACCCGTGTTTTCTATTTCTATGCCGATGGCGAAGAAAAGGTTTACCTGTCGTCGGCCGACTGGATGGAACGCAACTTCTTCCGCCGCATTGAACTGGCCTTCCCCATTCTCGATGCCCGTCTCAAAAAGCGCGTGATTACGGAAGGCCTGAAGCTTTACCTAGCCGACAACCAGGAATCCTGGGACATGGATAGCGATGGCGTCTATACCCGTCGCAAACCGGGTCGCAGCAAACCGCATTGCGCGCAACAGGACATGGCGAATTTGCTGGGCAAAACCCTATAAGGCATCAACCCCGACGTGCACTGACGACACCACCCACCTCGTGGATGTGGTGTAGCGCCTGATGTAGACGCTTGAGATCCGAAATCTCGACAGTGAAGGCCATTTCTGCCGCCCCGGCTTTAGATTGGGTTTTAACAGCAGTGACGTTTAGTCGTTCCCGCGCTAGGACATCGGAAATATCGCGCAGCAAGCCTTGTCGATCCTGCGCGTCCACCAGAATATCAACTGCGTAAACCTCGTTTTCCGGCGTGTGACCACCCCAGTCGGCATCAATCACCCGCTCCGGATGCAAGGCAGCGACATGAAGAAAACTCGAACAATCCTGCCGATGGACAGAAATCCCTTTTTCACGTGTCACGAATCCCTGAATGACGTCTGGTGGTACAGGCTTACAACATTTGGCCAGTTGTGTCTGGATCTGATCTATCCCGACAATGAGTACGCCACTACCACCGCGGTGGCGTGATTGGCGCACCATGGTTTCGGGCAAGAGATCCGGTAGCGGCAACTCATGCTGCTCGGCTGCCACCGACTTCTGGAGCTCTCCACGCAAGACCTGTTGCAGTGAGCGCAAACCGACTTTGTCACGGCCTACTGCAACGAGCAGATCATCTGCCTGATCGTAACCCAGTGTATGCGCCACCTGGTCTATCGAAGTATGGCTAACGCCGGCACGCTGCATTTCACGTGTAACAATCGCCCTACCTGCAGCCAAAGTCTCATCCAGCGCCTGATTGGCAAACCAGGCGCGCACTTTGGCTCGTGCTGATTTCGTAATCAGATAACCCTGATGCGGGTTGAGCCAATCACGTGACGGCCCGCCTTCTTTGGCTGATACGATTTCTACCCGCTGACCGGTTTTAAGGGGGGGGTAGTCAAAGGCACGAGGGCACCATCGACTTTAGCGCCCCGGCAGCGGTGCCCTAACTCGGTATGAACGCATACGCAAAATCAACGGGGGTTGCCCCATCCGGCAAGTCGACCACTCTGCCCTGCGGGGTAAACACGTACAGGGTGTCGTTCAGTGCGGCTTCCCGATAGTGAGTTTGCCAATCCCGGCTATCACCGATGTCATCACGCCAATTGAGCAATTGGCGCAACAGCGCAATCTTGTCGTCATAGGAGCCTGAGCTTGCAGCCCCCTCTTTATAACGCCAGTGCGCAGCAACGCCCAATTCGGCATGCTGATGCATGTCGTGCGTTCTGATCTGGATCTCTAGCGCTCGGCCGTCTTCACAATGCACGGCCGTGTGTAGAGAGCGGTAGTCATTGCCCTTGGGTTGAGAAATGTAGTCATCAAATTTGGAAGGGATCGGCGTCCAGATCTGATGCACATAACCTAACGCTGTGTAGCAATCGGCAATGCTATCTACAACAATACGCAACGCACGAACGTCATAGAGCTCATCAAAGCTCAAGCCCTTGCGCTGCATCTTGTTCCAGATACTGTAGATATGCTTCGGACGGCCGTAGACTTCGGCCTCGACACCTCGCTCATGAAGCGCCGCTTTGACACGTTCAACCGCATTACCGATGAAGGCCTCCCGTTCCAGACGCTTTTCATCTAGCTTGCGGGCAATGTCCTTGTAGGTGTCGGTATGCAGAAACCGGAAGGAAAGATCTTCCAGTTCCCATTTCAGTTCCCAGACACCCAGTCGATTGGCCAGCGGTGCCAACAGTTCCAGCGTTTCTCTGGCCACATCCAGACGCGCCGGATCGGGATGCTGTGCGTAATAGCGCAAGGTCTGCGTCCGTGACGCCAGATGGAGCAGCACCACGCGCACGTCTTCCACCATGGCTAAAAGCATTTTGCGCAGCACTTCGATCTGCACCTTGAGATCCTGCGGGTTCAGCGTTGCGTCTGCAGCAAAGCCCTGTGTCACTGGCCGCATCTGATTCAGGCGATCAACGCCCTTCACCAGTCGTGTAATATCTTCGCCAAATTCCTGCTCGAATTTGTCTTTATTGAAATGCTCGTCGTTCGGAAAGGCAAAGAGCAAAGCAGCCTGACGGCTGGTGAGATCCAGCCTGAGTTCAGCGGCCAACTTGGCCATCCCTACGGCATGAGGCCAGACAGCTTCCCCGCTGCCCAGCAATGCATCGGCATAAGTTTCTTTGGCATGCACAGCCACGCGCTCGAGGGATTCGCGCTGGGTAGCATCGAGATCTAGCCAGACAACTTCGGGCAACAGCGTTTCAAGCATTCAGGTCGTTTCCAGAAAATCACGAACCCGATCAATCTGGTCTTCAGACATAAACATAGGCGCGTGGCCTACACCTGCTACGGTTTTAAGAATTGCTTTGGGACCTCTCTGTGTCATTTCCAAAGCTGTTTCAGCAGTGAGCAAATCAGATAGCGCGCCATGTATTAACAAGGTAGGACACTGTATCCGGTCATAAATTGGCCAGAGATTGATGTCTTGCCCTAACAATGCCTGCTCAAGAGGCTTGCGTATGTTTCGATCGTAATTGAAACGCCAGCCCCCATTAGGCAAAGGCTTTAGGGTGGTATCAATCAGCGCATCCCAATCGGCATCTGTCTTTAAGGCAAACGGCGTAAAAATAGTGCGGACATAACGCCGGGCCGTTGCGGTATCGCTAAATTCATAGGGTTCGCCCACGTAACCTACGATGCGCTTTAATGCTGCCAGGGAAAGCGTGGGACCCACATCATCCAGAATAAGTCGCCTGATGGGCGAATTCGGTTGCCCGGCCAGCATCATGCCAATTAAACTGCCCATAGACGTACCGAGCCAATCAACCTGTGTGACGCCAAGCCTGGCAAGCAAGGTAATCATGTCGGCGGCGTAAGTAATGGTATTGTACCCCATGGGATCAGCCAGGCAATCACTCTCCCCTCGACCCACAACGTCTGGCGCTATGACCCGATATTTGCCGGACAGCGACTGTGCAAGCCGCTCGAAATCCAGGCTATTTCGGGTCAGCCCATGTACGCAAACCAGCACTTGTGGATTTTTTGGATCACCCCATTCACGATAGGCCATGTGATACAGACCCAAAGCGCCACCGCAGAGTAATTTCTGTATCGTTCCTTGATGAGGATTGTTCATGCCAATTCCTTACTGCTCATCCTGAGCCTCTGCTGTCGACGGCCGATCTATCCAGTAGCGCTGACGAATCTGTCGATACGCTGATACCTTCATGGATGGTAAATCAACCTGAACCATGCCATCAGTATCAGTTCGACAAATTCTGATTTTACGCGTTTCGTACGCCGCCATCACGCTTGGCTTCGGATGACGATAGCGATTTCTGTAACCTACTGGAATGATGGCGATTTCTGGTTGTACGGCATCCAGCAACGACTGACTGGAACTCGTACCACTACCATGGTGGGGCACCAGGAGTACCTGGCTTTGAGGCAAGCCGTTCGAAACAATTTGCTGTTCATCGGCCAGTTCAATGTCTGACGTCAGCAGCATGCGCTTGTCTCCTATACCCACCTGCAAAACACAACTCTGATGGTTACTGGCCAGATCCTTAACTGCTTTAGGCGCAGACGGGTGCATGAAATCAAAACGTACCCCCATCCCAGGTCCAGCCACTACCCGCACGGCAGGTTTTTGCGCGCACCCCGGGAACTGCATCGACAAACTGTGTGTCAGGTGCATCGGCGACCCAGCCAACGGGCATGGATTCGAGTACAGATTGGGCGCCACCCGAATGATCGGTATCCCGATGCGTCACCACCATACCATCCAGGCGATCGACACCAATGGCCCGGAGATACGACACGATGACTCTAACACCGGCATCTGCCTCACTACTGTAATAGGGACCCGTGTCATACAGCAGTACATGCTTATGCGTGCGTACTGCCCTACATCAAGCACTTCGACTCTGGCTTTACCAGCGGAAATTGCTTCGATTTTAGGGAACACTAACGGCAGACATAAAAAGATAGCCATCCACCGACCGGGCAAACCCGCCGGCATTAACCAGCAAAGCGCGCCCAGTAATGCCAAGGCAAAAACCATTGGTGATGGTACCGGCGCATGCCAGATAGCAAGTGGTAGTGCCGCAGACCAGTTGAGAAACCCTAACAAAGGGTTCATGAGCGCATTCGCCAGATACAGAAGCCCATCCCAGGGCACAACCAGTGCCAGGATCGTAATTGGCGTGACTACACCGCTCACCCAGGGAATTGCCACGGCATTAGTCAGGGGTGAAATTAATGAAAACTGACTAAAAAACAGCAGTAGAAATGGCAACGTGCCAATCGTAACAGCCCACTGGTACGGCCAAAACTTTTGAACCATAGGCTGAGACGTTGCCGCCAGGAACGTTGTTCATGACTACTGATATGCTCAGATAAAATTGCCCACAAAAGCAAGCCCACGGCAATAAAAGACAACCAGAATCCGGGACTCATGCCCGCCCAGGGGTCTAACAGCAGAACGACCACTAAGGCCAGCAGGAGTATCTTGAAAGGTGATACATGTCGCCCTGTTAAAAGGGCAATCGCACCCACCGTGAGCATAAACAGTGTACGCAATGCCGGGGTACCCGCACCTGCAATTAACGTGTAGAAGGCGGCGGCAAACCAGCCACAGAACAGCCCCATCTTTTGTGCCGGCAGCCGGGAGACCAGCTTGGGTAGGCGGCGCCAGATAGTCGACACCAGTAACGCAATCAAGCCGGAAAACAGCGTTACGTGGAGCCTAGAGATAGACATCAGGTGGGTGGTACCCGTTTTAGCAAACACCTGCCAGAGTGAACCGGATATCGCTTTCTGATCGCCAATGGCCAATGCCGTCAGAATCCCGGAATCCGGATAAGCCTCTTGCGGCAAGACGGCATCAAAGTGATCCCGAATCATTGAGCGTAACCGGGCAATGCCTGTGGCGAAGCCAGGTACAAAGGCATCTATACGCCCGCCAGATTTTACGTAACCTGTCGCGCGCACCCCACTCTCGAAAAGCCGTGCCTCAAGATCATAGCCACGAGGATTAGCCAATCCATGCGGCCGCTTCAAACGAACAACAAAGGACCAACGTTCACCGGCTTTAACCGGACCCACGACCGGTTTATCTATGGCGTCCCCATCCTGCTGGGCGTTCCATACCGAAAGCTGTATCCGCTCCGGCACATGAAACTTTGAATCCACATGCTCAACGCGTAACTGGAAGCGCTGGCTACGAGCCGTGCGATCCGGCAAGGAGTCCACCACACCGCTGGGCTGAATATTCCGGCCCATGGCAGCTTCAGGAAGACTATCCGCAAGAACAGTGGCACTCCGCCAACAGGTATACCCGACACCTGCAACAAAACTGCTCAGGAGTAGCAGAATCAATAAATATCGGGAAGATCTGACAGCATAACAGGCGCTGTAAATTTGCAGTCCGCCCACAGCGGCCATACTCAAAAGGGTCACCAGCCCCCAGGGCCCGGCAGGAATACTCGGCAAAAACTGGCACGCCAGAACGCCTGTTGCAAATGCAATCAGCAGCGCTGGCACGCCTGTCTCACTGGATCACAGGGTGGCATCCATCAGGGCACCATCCTGCAAACGCATCGTCCGGTCTAGCTGTGCCGCCAAACCCGGATCATGGGAAACGAGCACAAAAGCAACACCCGATTTAACGCTGAGTTCTCTGAAAAGCGTAAACACCTGCTCGGCGGTTTGGCGATCCAGGTTACCGGTCGGTTCATCGGCCAAAACAATGGATGGCCTGGTGACTAGAGCACGGGCAATGGCCGTCCGCTGGCGTTCCCCACCAGACAGAGCGGCCGGCGTGTGCAGCAGCCGATGCCCTAATCCAACCTGCTCAAGCCATTCACGCGCTTCGGCATCCGCTTCAGCTTTAGGTAAACCGCGCACATAGAGCGGCATAGCCACGTTTTCTACAGCAGTAAATTCCGGGAGCAGATGATGGTGCTGATACACAAAGCCCATATGCCGGTTACGCCACAGGCCACGCTCTTTTTCAGACATCGCCGCCCAGCTGCGTCCGGCAATGAGTACGTCGCCGGAGCTTGCATGGTCGAGCCCCCCCAGAAGGTGCAGAAAGGTACTTTTACCAGAACCCGATGCCCCGACAACAGCGACGGATTCGCCTGCCTTCAGGTCAAATGACACATCCTTCAGCACGACAACATCTTCGGCGCCCGCGCCATAAATTTTGCTCAGGCCACGACAGGACAACACAAAATCACTCATGACGTAAAGCCTCCGCGGGTTGAACCCGTGCTGCACGCAGACTCGGATAAAGGGTTACCAGTAAGGTCAGCACAAAGGCCGTCGTTGAAATCGTGATGACATCATTCCACTGCAGATCAGACGGCAAGTCAGAAATAAAGTACACCTCCCGCGACAGGAAATGAATCCCGAATAGACGCTCAATCGCCGGCACCACCGTGTCGATGTTCAGCGCCAGCGCAACGCCACCGGCTACGCCCAGGCCCAGACCGATCAATCCGATCAGCGCGCCTTGCACCATAAAGATCATGGCGATGCTGCCACGGCTCGCACCCAGCGTTCGCAGAATCGCAATGTCACCGCGTTTATCGGTTACCGCCATAACCAGGGTAGAAACAATATTAAAGGCTGCAACGGCAACAATCAGGAACAGAATGAGAAACATCATCCGCTTTTCAATCTGTACGGCCCTGAAGAAGTTAGCATGCTTACGGCTCCAGTCGATCAGATATGCTGGCTCATCGAGCACTGGTGCAATCGATCGGGCAATCTGTGGTGCCTTGAACGGATCATCCACCTTCAGTCGCACACCCGTCACTGACTGACCAAGTCGGAATAGCACTTGCGCGTCTTTCAGATCGATGAGCGCCAGACCGCTGTCGTACTCGAACATCCCGAAATCGAAAACGCCACCCACTTCAAAACTTTTAATCCGCGGGATGACCCCAGCCGGAGTCACTACCCCTTCAGGTGCAATCACAGTGACCCGATCACCGACTACCACGCCAAGGGCACGGGCCAAATCACTACCCAGAACAATCTTGAACGAGCCGGGTTGTAGCACATCAAGTGAGCCGTGCTTCATGTGTGAACTGAAGTCGGCAACCGTATCCTCCAGCTGCGGGTCGATACCACGCACAATCGCACCACGGACACCACTACCAGGCATGACAGGACCTTCACCCGCCTCGCGGTTTAACCCATTGAGCATGACCTGACCCTGCACGTAGGGTGCTGCCGCCAGCACCTGCGGTACTTGGCGCGCTTGTGCGGCCACGCGCTGCCAATCCATTAGGGCGCCCTCCATGCCCATCACTTCGATATGGGAGGTCACACCCAGAATGCGCGAGCGCAGCTCTTTCTGGAAGCCGTTCATCACGGACAGCACGACAATCAGTGCGGCCACACCCAGTGCGATACCCACCATCGACAAGCTGGAAATAAAAGAGATGAAGCGGTTGTCCTGGCCAATCTGACGACGGCTGCGGACATATCTCAATCCGATCAGTAACTGAAAAGATATTTTCACAATCAGGCGTGCTTTTGGCACCAAAAACGCATAAGACCGCTATGCTACACTTGATTCATCTGCAAGATGTTCCGAATGCACTTAGGCACGACCAAACCCATGCATCTGACCCTTTTTGTCCCCGACCTACTCTGGCCAGATCACGAGCATCGTCAGGCCTTTGAATTTGACCACTCGGACACGCTCGCCCGATTTCTGCATTTAGCTCAACACACTTCTAGCCCATTGAAGCCAACCGCTTCCTGGGAATCCGTTCTGGCAGATACTTTTGGCCTTTCGGCTGAAACGAGTGCACTTGCTGCGCTTCGACTGCTTGGCGAATCTGGCACCAACGATGCCTCGGCTTATGGCCGCACACTGCTCTGTGCAGATCCGGTCAATCTTGATTTTATGCAACAGGCCCTGGTTCTGAGCAGCCCCGATGCTATGCAACTAAGCATCGAGGATGCCAAATCCCTCATCGCTAGCCTGAATGAAGAGTTTGCCGGTGAAGGCACATTTTTCTATGGCCACTCAACCAATCACTGGTATTTCGCCCCAAACTCAGGCGATCAGGACCTACCCAACCTCGCGGCCTGCAGCCGACTCCTTGGCCGTCGTATTGATGCAGATGAATCCAGACACTTACTGGGCAGCAGCGGATTACGCTGGATCAACTGTATTCAAATGTGCCTGAATGGCCATCAGGTTAACGAAGCCCGGCAGCTGCAGGGTTTAATCAGCATTAATAGCGTCTGGCCTTGGGGCGCAGGTACGTTAACGAATAACACACAGCACGCTACAAGCCCCTTTGATCAAGCCGTTGGGAACAATGCCCTCTTACGAGGGCTATGTGTCCTTACTGGCATATCACATCTCGCTGAATCCCCCCCCAGAAGCGGTCTGTTACTAGACACAAGCCTTAGCGATGCCATTGCCCAGGATGATCTGAGTGCCTGGCAACATTCGGTTGCCCGGTTGACTCAGGCACATATTGCACCTGCCCTCGATGCGCTGGCCAAGGGTCACTTGAAACGCCTGTCCCTCATTGCCCCGGATGCGTATCAAACGCATCGCTGGACACTGGAAGCAAGCCACAAAGGCTTAACGCCCTCGTTCTTTCAACGATGCCTGGGGCGCGCTCAAAATCACCCAGATCTAGCAACGCTCATCGCCTCATGGTAATGCTGAGCAAACGCGCCTGGTCGGAACGCACGGCATGGCAACTAGAACAATGGGGCTTAAGTCCACTCATGGCCCGGTTGTATGCCGCTAGAGGGATTAGCCAAGCCGACCAGATCAGCACGCGAATGGAAGACCTGATCGCGCCGACCGCTCTGAAAGGCATAACAACTGCCTCGCAGATCCTTGCCGATGCCATTATTGATGGACGTAAAGTCTGTATCGTTGCCGACTATGATGCAGATGGTGCCACAGCATGCGCCGTGGCCGTTAAAGGCTTGCGTCTCCTGGGTATTCAACCCGACAAGCTGACCTACTTTGTACCGGATCGTTTCAAACTGAGTTACGGACTCACCCACGCCATCGTCGATCTGGTTGCTCAGGCGCCGGGCGGCAAGCCTGATCTGCTGATCACCGTGGATAACGGGATTGCCAGCATTGATGGCGTGGCACAAGCCAAATCCCTGGGCATGCAGGTCGTGATTACCGATCACCACCTGCCAGGCAGCACCCTGCCGGCTGCCGATGCGATTGTGAATCCCAATCAACCGGGTTGCGAATTCCCCTCTAAGAACCTGGCCGGCGTGGGCGTGATGCTCTATGTATTGATGGGACTACGCCAGGCATTGCGCCAGCGTGGTTGGCCAGCGGCCGAACAGGCGAATCTGGGGTCGCTACTCGACCTGGTGGCGTTGGGCACGATTGCCGACGTCGTATCGCTGGATCGTAATAACCGTATTCTGGTGGCCAATGGGCTCAATCGAATTCGCCAACGTCGCTGCTGCCCCGGCATTCTCGCGCTTTATGCCGTAGCTGGTAAGCAACCCGATCGCGCTCAAGCCAGCGACCTGGGTTTTTTACTGGGGCCCCGACTCAATGCAGCCGGACGCATGGGCGATATGCGGATTGGCATCCGTTGCCTGCTGGCAGAAGACATCGGTGACGCACTTAAACTCGCGCAGGAGCTAGATCGGCTGAATGTGGCGCGTCGCTCCGTTGAAGATCAGATGAAGTCCGACGCCGTAAAAATTCTGACACAGTTGGATATCAGCAATACGGCAGGCATTAGTCTTTATTATCCCAACTGGCATGGTGGTGTCGTTGGCATTCTGGCTGGCCGCATCAAAGAACAGATGCATCGACCCACGGTGATCTTTGTTGGCGATGGCAGCGGTCTCATTAAGGGATCGGGCCGCTCGATTCCCGGTTTGCATCTCAGGGATGCATTGGATCACCTTACAAAACTCTACCCGGACCTGATTATAAAGTTCGGTGGCCACGCCATGGCGGCCGGTCTGAGCATTCGTGAAAGTGATTTCAGTTTATTCCAGCGCGCCTTTGATGAACTGGTCGATCAACTTTTACCGGTTGAAGCTAGAACCCACAGCCTGGCGATTGATGGAGCTTTGGTCGATAGCGAGCTGAGTTTAAATACCGCCAAACAACTTTCTGAAGGCATCTGGGGGCAAGGTTTCCCTGCCCCCATTTTTGCGAACCGCTTCCAGATTCTCGAATCACGCCTGCTGCAAGACAAACATCTGAAGCTCACTTTGGGGTGTGGTCAAAGCCGGATGGATGCCATCCGCTTTAACGACACCACCATTCCAACGCCTGAGGATACCCTTGCCTATACGCTGGAGATCAATCACTACAATGGGGTCGATCGACCGCAACTGCGCATCGAAGCGATCTGTCCAACATCATAAAAAACGCCACCCGCAGGTGGCGTTTCTGTTTCTTACGCTGCTATGAATTAACCTAGCATCAGGCGATTAATCTTGCGTACAAAGCCTGCCGGGTCTTCAATCTGCCCACCTTCGGCCAATAACGCTTCATCAAAGAGAATCGACGCATAGTCATCGAAGTGGCCACCTTCATTCGGCAACAGCTCCATTTTCTTCAACATTGGGTGCTGCGGATTGATTTCCAGAATCGGCTTAATCTCAGGCGCATTCTGACCCATCATCTTGAGCATGCGTTGCAGGTTCGCACCCGGATCATGCTCATCGGCCACCAGACAGGCTGGTGAATCCGTCAAGCGATGCGTCACACGCACTTCCTTGAGTTTTTCACCCAGTGCTTTCTGCAGTCGCTCAACCAGATCCTTGGCAGAAGTCTCGGCTGCGGCACGCGCCTGTTTTTCACTCGCATCTTCCAGCTCACCCAGATCCAGACCGCCCTTGGCAACTGACTGTAGTGCCTTACCCTCAAAGTCACGCAAATGGCTAACTAGCCATTCGTCAACCCGATCCGACAGCAGCAGCACTTCAATGCACTTTTTGCGGAAGATTTCCAGATGCGGGCTGTTCTTGGCACCATGGAAAGTCTCAGCCGTCACGTAATAAATCTTGTCCTGACCCGGCTTCATACGCGAGACGTATTCCGTCAGAGAAACGCTTTGTTCCGGGCTATCTGTCGTGGTGGTTGCAAAGCGCAACAACTTGGTGATCCGCGCCTGGTTGGCATGATCTTCACCAACACCTTCTTTAAGCAACTGGCCAAACTGATTCCAGAACGTGGTGTACTTGTCAGCATTGTTATCTGCCAGCTCTTCCAGCAAACCAAGCACGCGCTTGGTGCAGCCGGAGTGGATCTGCTCGATATCCTTGCTTTCCTGCAGAATTTCGCGTGACACGTTTAAAGGCAGATCGGCGACATCGACCACACCGCGAACGAAGCGCATATAGGTCGGCATCAGCTGTTCTGCGTCATCCATGATGAAGACACGTTTGACATACAGCTTGATGCCGTGACGGGCATTCCGATCCCACAGATCGAAAGGTGCTTGCGAGGGAATATAGAGCAACTGGGTATATTCCTGACGGCCTTCGACCTTGGCATGCACCCAGGTGAGTGGCTCCTGATAATCATGGGCTATATGCTGATAGAAGGCTTTGTATTCCTCTTCAGTGACTTCGCTCTTCGGACGTGCCCACAATGCACTGGCCTGGTTAACGGTTTCTTCCTCACCCGTCGCCTTCATGGCCTTGGTTTCTTCGTCCCAGCTTTCCTTGACCATACGGATCGGCAAAGCAATGTGATCGGAGTACTTGCGCAGGATTTCGCGGATCTTCCAGCCATTGATCAGATCTTCCTGTTCGGGACGAAGGTGCAGTATCACTTCCGTACCACGACCCGGATGATCAATATCGGACACAGTGTACTCACCCTCACCGGCGGAGACCCACTCCACGCCTTGGTTGGCTGGTGCGCCAGCCTTTCGACTACGCACCGTGACCTTGTCAGCAACGATAAACGACGAGTAGAAACCCACACCGAACTGACCAATCAGATTCGCATCTTTCTGGTCATCACCTGTCAACGCCGAAAAGAACTCCTTGGTACCGGATTTTGCAATCGTCCCAAGATGGGCAATCGCCTCGTCCTTAGTCATACCAATGCCGTTATCGGCAATCGTGATTGTCTTGGCGTCGGCGTCCAACAGAATCCGCAGCCCCAAGTCCGGATCGTTTTCAAATAGCGCCGGGTTGGCCAAAGCTTCGTAGCGCAGTTTGTCACAGGCATCCGAGGCATTGGAGACCAACTCGCGTAGGAAAATCTCTTTGTTTGAATACAGCGAATGAATCTTCAGCTGTAACAGTTGCTTTACTTCCGCCTGAAATACCTTGGTTTCTGTCTGAGTTTGATGTGTCATAAGTCTTTGAGATTTAAGGGGTGGGGTTAACCAAATACAACGCAATGCACCCTAAATAAGGCCACTGCTTTGAAATTCAAGCGTCTGGATTAATGGGGGGGCATAACCAACGATTGGTAAACCACTTCCACGACTTCCAGCTAACGCTCGCCCAATGGGCTGGCAAAACGGGCAACATCGCCTTCCCGTAGCTTGAGCAGTGCTTTAGCCAGGGACGATACCCAACTAATCCAGCCTTTAACGGGGTCGGCTTCGTCAATGCCAACAATGCTGTAGGTGCTTTCAACCACAGTTTCGTCACAAACCACTACCGTGGCGCCAAAAAACACCTGATCCCGGTGCTGCTGCAGCCCCGGATCGATTATGTGCGCATTTTCCAGTCGCTTCATCAGAAATCGTATCCGGCGATCAATCTCCCGTAGGCGCTTTTGCCATAGAGGTAATCCCCATTTTCCGAGCGGTCACCATTGGATGCTGCCCAGGAAACAATCTCAACGATTTTCGGGCGTTCGGTCTTCACCAAGAAGTCCAGCTCATCACACAAACGGCGGTGGCCACCGGGTGTCATGTAATGGCGCGGTTCTGTGACTGCAGATTGGCTCATGGATCCATCTTTATTAGGCAAGCGGGCATTATCCTAGAGAGCAGCAGCCAATGTCACAAAAAATTAATTGATTACACGAGCCAATTCCCTTGCATCGATTCTCGTTGCGGCGCAACATAACACCTATAGTATTTATTTCAGGAATCGCTATGCAACTGGAAACATCGAGCACCACCCTCAAAGGCCTTAAAGGTCTGGTGGCCGGAATTGCCAATCAACACAGCATTGCCTGGGGTTGTGCAGAGGCATTTAGGGCAGCGGGCGCAGAACTTGCAGTGAGCTATCTGAACGCCAAAGCAGAACCGCATGTTCGCCCCCTCGCCGAAAGCGTCAACGCGTCAATCATCCAGGCACTGGATGTAGAGAATGATGCTGAAATGGCTGCTCTGTTTGACAAAATTGAACAGCAATGGGGAAAGCTTGATTTTGTATTGCACTCATATCGCATTTGTGCCCCTCGAAGATCTGCACGGCGCCGTACTTGATACCAGCCGGGAAGGCTTTGCCCGGGCAATGGATATCTCCTGCCATAGCCTGATTCGCCTCGCCAAACATGCAGCGCCCCTGATGAAGGATGGCGGCGCATTACTGACAATGAGCTACGAAAGCGCCAACCGCGTGGCGCCCCACTACGGCATCATGGGCCTGGCCAAAGCTTCTCTAGAAGCAGCTACCCGCGTACTGGCCGTGGAACTTGGTCCCAAAAACATATCTGTCAATGCGATTTCCCCCGGCCCCATTGCAACGCATGCCGCCTCGAGTATCCCCGAATTTGATCACCTGATGCAAGACAGCATCGAACATGCCACATTACGACGCTTAGTCACCATCGAAGAGGTTGGTGCACTGGCGACCTTACTCGCCAGCCCAACCGGGCGCGGCATCACCGGTGGCGTTATTGTCGTTGATGGCGGACGCCACATTCTTTACTGACTTTAGAGTACTTCATGCCTCACAACTCCAGCCTTGAAAAATTTTGTGGCGATCTCATCGAGAACCACCCGTTTAGTGAATTGAACGTTGGCGATCACGCCTCCGTAACGCGAACAGTTACGATTGACGACTTACGATTATTTGCCGCCGTAACCGGCGACGCCAATCCAAACATGCTGGATCCGGAATTTGCAGACAGTAACATCTACCGGGAGGCTGTTGCCCACGGGATGTGGTCGGGTGCCATGCTGGTTAATCTACTGGGAAGTGAATTACCCGGGTTAGGCACCATTCTTGTTGACCAGAATTTGAGATATTTGCGCCCTGTTACAGTAGGCGACACGGTGACTTTCAAAATCACTGTCGAGCGTAAGTACGAAAGAACACAGCACGTGTTGTTTGATGCAGAGGTCTTACTCGAGAATGGCTTGCGTGCCGTAACCGGTACCCTGGAAGCACTGGCGCCTTCCGAAAAGATTGTTCGCCAACAGCTCTGCGTACCCGAAGCAACCCTATCGACTCGTGATAAGCGCTTTCAGGGATTCATTGCACAGGCCGAAGGCAAGGCTGCGGTTTGTACCGCAGTCATCCATCCCTGTGATGATGAATCACTACGCGGTGCAGTCCTCGCTGCTGAGTGTGGTCTGATCCAGCCAATTCTCATTGGTCCGGCTGAACGGATTCGCCAACTGGCCGGGAACTTAGACCTAAACATTGAGCCTTATCGTCTTGTCGATACCGCCTATAGCCAGGAATCAGTCCGTGTTGGCGTAGAGCTTGCCCGTAAAGGCGAAGCACAGGCGCTGATGAAGGGCAGCCTGCATACCGACGAATTGATGAGCGCAGTTGTAGACCGCACAACAGGCCTGAGAACATCCCGGCGATTGTCACATGTTTTCCGCATGGACGTTCAAACCTATGCCAAACCGCTACTCATTACAGACGCCGCGATCAACATTCACCCGGATCTGGAAGCCAAGGCCGACATCATTCAGAACGTGATCGATTTGGCTCATATTTTGGGTGTTAAAGATCCACGCGTTGCGATTCTTTCAGCCGTAGAAACAGTTAACCCAAAAATCCAATCGACCCTGGATGCTGCTGCACTCTGTAAAATGGCGGACCGTGGTCAGATCAAAGGCGGGACACTCGATGGCCCGCTGGCGTTTGACAATGCCATCTCGCTGGAAGCAGCAAAAACCAAAGGGATCAAATCATCCGTTGCAGGGTTTACCGACATTCTGGTGGTTCCTGATCTGGAATCCGGCAACATGGTGGCCAAGCAACTGGAATATCTTGCAGGTGCCGTACCGGCGGGTATCGTACTCGGGGCCAAGGTGCCTATTATTCTGACCTCCCGCGCCGACAACGCAGAAACCAGAATGGCTTCTTGCGTATTAGCCGTACTGATTGCTGACGCTCAGCAGAAAAAATAAAGCCAGCGGAAATTCGCTGGCTTTACGAAGGGGGAAACAGCGAGCTAGTCGTTGCCCTCTTCCTCTGGCCAGTTCTTGATAAAATTCTTGAGCATGCGGTTCTTGAACCCCTGCTCTTCAAGAACGGCTTTAGCAACATCTATAAATGACACAACGCCCATCAGTACCTTGCCATCCATTACAGGCACATAGCGCTGGTGATGGTTCACCAGAAGCTCACGCACCGCTTCAATCAGCATATCGGGTCGCACAACGATAGGCTGAACGACTTTAAAGTCAGCGACTGTCATTGCAGATAAATCACCTTTAGTCTTAGCTACGGCTTGAAGCACCTCACGGAAGGTAATCAGGCCGGTCATCTCACCGCCATCCATCACCACCAGCGAACCCGCATCGTGCTCGGTCAAGGCTTCGACAGCTTGCGCAAGGCTCGCCGAAGAATGGGTAGTATAAAGCACATTACCTTTAAGCTTCAGTATTTCCTGTACCAGCATAAGTTTCGGTTTTCTATCTTATCGTTCTAGATCAGCCAGCTTGCCCACTTGGCCATTAAAGGTATCCGCATCCGGTAGCACGTCTTTGCGTTCAGAAATAACCGGCCAGTTTTTAGCCAGTTCAGCGTTCAGTGCAATAAATGCTTCCTGACCTGCCGGCACATCATCTTCCGCATAAATCGCTTCCGCAGGGCATTCGGCAACGCACAGAGTGCAGTCAATGCACTCGTCCGGATCGATCACCAGAAAATTCGGGCCTTCGTGGAAACAATCCACGGGGCAAACATCGACACAATCGGTATATTTGCACTTGATGCAGTTGTCGGTAACAACGTACGTCATTCTCTCTCAACTCCTGATAAATGGTGCACTGCTTTTTTGGTGAGCATACCATGTGCACAGTCTATGTACAGCAAGATTAGGCGGGGAACGATAATCACAACAGACCTGATTTAATTGAATCAAAACAACTTGCCCATTGCGAATTCTTGCGGCAAACTGCACACGTTTGGTTAGTTTGAATGTAAAATTGGTCTAAACAATCATTTCAATCACTTCACTATTCCTTTGAGGCAATGCGCTATGGGCGAACATATTGTCCACGTTACTGACAGCTCTTTCGCTGACGACGTTACCAATTCGAACGTACCTGTTCTGCTCGACTTCTGGGCTGAATGGTGCGGTCCCTGCAAAATGATTGCGCCGATCCTGGACGATATTGCCAAGGACTACGTAGGCAAGGTCAAAGTTGCCAAAATCAACATCGACGAAAACCAGCAAACACCCGCTCAATTCGGCGTTCGCGGTATTCCGACGCTCATGCTACTCAAAAACGGCTCTGTAGAGGCTACCAAAGTTGGCGCCCTGTCGAAGTCGCAACTGGTTGCCTTCCTAGACAGTCACCTGTAGTATCAATGGGGTGGTCAAGCACCACCCCTTGTTTTACAAAGCAACACCTGTAACACCCATGATCAGAGCAATTCTGGTTGTGAATGAAAAAGAATTCAGACGACCTTAACAACTGCTCTCTGACATTGCTTCTGCAAGCCGCTTGAATAACCAAGCTCCCAGCCCTTTCGTAATGGTCTTGCACACATGACGTGCGCGTTACAAACAGGCGTGACCTTATATCGCACCTCTGCGCCCCACTTATGCATCTTTCCAAACTCAAGTCCAAGCATGTCAGCCAACTGATTGACATGGCTACTGCTGCCGGCATCGAACATGCCAACCGCCTGCGCAAACAGGAGCTTATTTTCGCGCTCCTCAAAGAGCACGCCAAAACCGGCGAAACTATCTACGGCGATGGCTGCCTGGAAGTCATGCAGGAAGGCTACGGCTTTCTGCGCGCTGCAGAATCGTCGTATCTGGCGAGCTCGGATGATATTTACGTTTCCCCATCCCAGATGCGCCGCTACAACCTGCGCAATGGCGACACCATCGACGGCGAAATCCGCATGCCACGTGAAGGCGAGCGCTACTTTGCCCTCACCAAGGTCGACCGTATTAACGGCGAAGCCTCAGATGCCTGTAAAAACAAGATTCTTTTTGAAAACCTGACGCCACTGCACCCGAACGAACCCCTCCGTCTGGAGCGCGACAGCAAAACCGAAGAAAACCTCACCTCACGCATCATCGATATGGTGGCACCGATTGGTAAGGGTCAGCGCGGTCTGCTGGTGGCCTCACCAAAATCCGGTAAGACGGTCATGCTGCAGAATATTGCGCACGCCATTACAGCGAGCCACCAGGATGTGGTGCTGATCGTCCTGCTGATCGACGAACGCCCGGAAGAAGTGACCGAAATGCAGCGCTCCGTGCGCGGCGAAGTGATTGCCTCAACTTTCGACGAACCCCCCGTACGTCACGTACAAGTCGCCGAGATGGTGATTGAGAAGGCCAAGCGCCTGGTCGAGCACAAAAAGGATGTGGTCATTCTGCTTGACTCCATCACCCGCCTCGCCCGCGCTTACAACACCGTACAGCCTGCCTCCGGCAAAGTGCTGTCAGGTGGCGTCGACGCTAACGCCCTGCAGAAGCCAAAACGCTTCTTCGGTGCTGCCCGTAATATCGAAGAAGGTGGTTCGCTGACGATTATTGCTACCGCGCTGATCGACACCGGCAGCCGCATGGACGATGTAATTTACGAAGAATTCAAGGGCACCGGCAACATGGAGATCCACCTGGATCGCAAGATGTCGGAAAAACGTCTCTACCCATCGATCAACGTCAATCGCTCGGGTACCCGCCGCGAAGAACTCCTTATTCCTCAGGAAATCCTGCAGAAGATCTGGGTGCTGCGCAAACTGCTCTACCCGATGGACGATCTGGAAGCCATGGAATTCCTGCTCGACAAGGTGCGTTCGACCAAAAACAATGCCGAATTCTTCGATGCCATGCGCCGTGGCTAACAAAGCCATTGCAATTGCTTGAAAATTCAGCGATAATTTAAAACTTAAGTGATCCTGCCACAATCGCCGGATCGGTGTAACTAAAACTAGGATTCTTTCAAATGAAGTCTGGCATCCACCCCGAATACAACGATATCGAAGTCACCTGCTCCTGCGGTGAGAAGTTCACGACCAAATCGACCATGAACAAGGCATTGAACATTGAAGTATGTTCGAACTGCCACCCGTTCTACACCGGTAAGCAGAAGATCGTGGATACGGCTGGTCGCGTCGAGAAGTTCCGTCAGAAATTTGACGGCCTGCGCAAGTCTGCCTAAGACCTTCGCAAGATCGAACGATCAAAGTGCAACTTAGACTGCCCTTTTGCTTTATTAGCCCTACAATCGTCACACTATGTCCTTTCTTGATCTCAGACCCACACCGCCATCTGCCAGAGCAGACGCCCCAGTACGCTGGAGCACATACTCCCGCCAGCCATTACTGATGGGTTGGCCGGTAGCACTCTGTCTTGGATTGATACTGCTGCTTCCGGGTTTAATCGGTCGAGATCCATGGCGTGGTGACGATGCCGAGCATTTCGGCATCATTGCCAGCCTGCTCTCGGGCAGTAGCTGGTTGGTGCCCACATTCCAGGGCGACACCTGGAATCAGTCACCGCTCTACTATTGGATTAATGCGCTCATTGCCTGGCCTTTCAGTTTTTTTCTGTCGCTGCCTGATGCGGCACGCATCGGCAATCTGTTCTGGGTTAGCACGACCCTCTACGCGCTCTATCAAACGGTACGTAGCACCCTCGATGCGGAAGATGCAAATGTCTTGCCTTTCATGGCCTTAAGTGCGCCAGGCCTGATGCTTAGCGCCCACGAAACACCACCTGATCTGGCGATCATGACGGGTTACGCTCTATTTTTCTGGGGTAGCAGCAAGATCTGTTTTGAACGCGTCATGCCGGACTCAACATTAGCGGCACTGGGTCTAGGTGTTACCATATTATCGGGCGGCCTCTGCATTGCCCTGCCGCTCGTCGTCGTGCTGCTTGGTCTCTTCTTGTTCAAACCAAAGCTCAGGCTCAATAGTCTGGTAGCGCTAATGTTGGGCTTGCTGATCGGATTTTCCTGGTTTATTCACGCGGCCGCATTTGGCAACCCCGATCCATCCGCACTCTTTGAAGCCATATGGCCCGTTTCGGCCCTGCGCAATTTCTCAGACATTCCTCCCCATACGATGATGAACTTCATCAAGCTCATCGTATGGGCTACATGGCCGGCGTGGCCCATCGCCGCCTGGACTCTGTGGCGTCGGCGCCTCACGGTCTGGCGCCAGGAAACGATCGTGCCACTCGTTGTATTGCTCATGGCCTTCGTTGTACAAATTTGCCTTAGTGCCGCACGCCCATCCAAGAGTCTTGTTCTGCTTGTGCCGATCCTATTGCTGGCCACCGCATCAGTAACCCACCTCCGACGTGGTGCCGCCAACATGCTTGATGCCTTTACCCTAACCCTGTTCACCATTACGGCCGGTTTTATCTGGCTGGGATGGGGCGCCATTCATTTTGGCTGGCCTGAACAGCTGGCGCAAACCGTGACACGCCTGGAGCCGGGCTTTACAACCCCCCTAACCATTATCCCGCCTGCAATCGCATTTCTACTGACGATTGGCTGGTTTGTGCTTATGAGAAACATCCCTCGCTCACCCGTCCGTGGTATTCAACACTGGTTTGCTGGTATCACCCTGATCTGGGCGCTGGTGGTTGCGCTGTGGTTTCCATGGTTGGATCATGGCATGAGCTTCAACCGCCTGGCCAGTCAACTAGACAAACAGCTGGATAGTCCGGGCTGCATTGCCACCTATAAAGTCACAGACGATGCACGCGCCGCCATTGGCTATGCTATCAACCGATCCATGCCACGCTCGGCACTCAGCGCGGCAAAAACCTGTAACTGGTTGCTGATTGAAACACCGGGCAATCAGTCCGAAGTGACACTACCGAAAAGCTGGGAAAACGCCGAAAAAATCTGGGCCGGGCACCGCCGGGGTAATCGCGCAGAACGTTATACCCTTTACGTCAGAGCAGCAGTGGCCTCTACTCAGCCTTAATAAAGTAGGTGCGGTAGAAACGTAACTCGTCGATTGATTCGTGAATATCCGCTAGGGCTGTGTGGGCACCGGTTTTATTCACTTTTGCCAACAGGTCCGGACGCCAGCGTTTGCAAAGCTCTTTGATGGTACTGACATCGAGGTTACGGTAATGGAACCAATTGACGAGTTCGGGCATATAACGCGCCATAAAGCGACGATCCTGGCAAATCGAATTGCCACACACCGGGCTAACACCCTTGCCCACCCACGCCTGCATAAACGCAATCGCAGCTTGTTCCACCGCATGCATATCCAGTGGTGAGCGTCGTACACGTTCGGTCAGACCCGAAACACCATGCGTTTTGGTATTCCAGTCATCCATCTCGGCCAGCGTGGCATCAGTCTGATGCACGGCCCAGGAAGCCGATTCAGCGACCACATTTAAATCCGCATCGGTCACCACCATCGCCAGTTCCAGAATCGTGTCCGAATCCGGATTCAAGCCGGTCATTTCCATATCCAGCCAGACTAAACGCCTCTGATCAATCGCCATACACGCACACCCTTTTGCCTGATGCTTTAAGATGCGACATTGTGTCATAGTCACTCGCCTTAACCCACGACCCCATGCCTGATATTTCTCTTGTATTTGTTGCCCCCGTCACTGCCAATCTGTGCATCAAACTCTGGCTCAACCAGCGCCAGGCTAACAACGTACTGCGACACCAGGCATCTGTTCCCAATGCCTTTGCCGGAGTCATTAATCTTGAGGCGCACCAGAAAGCTGCTGCCTATACCTGCGCCAAAACCCGATTGAATCAATGGGCCCTCCTGATCGATACCTTCTGGTTACTGATCCTCACCCTGGGCGGTGGGATTAACACTCTCTATGCATTCGCTGTTCAGATTAGTGGTAATCAGACTGGCCTCATCACCGGCCTTGTTTTCCTGATGATTCTGGGTCTTTTGTCAGGACTCATTGACTTGCCCCTTAGCATTTATCGCCAGTTCAATCTGGAAGCTCGCTTTGGCTTCAATCGTATGACCCCGAGACTCTTTGTCACTGATCTACTGCGGAATGCCCTGGTAAGCCTGATCATCGCACTCCCACTGCTCTCGCTTATTCTCTGGTTACTGGATCTGGCGACACCCTTGAGCTGGCTCTGGGCATGGTTAGGCTGGATGGCTTTTAATGCTCTCCTCCTGTTTATTTACCCGGTCGTCATCGCCCCGCTCTTCAATAAATTCACGCCGATGCCAGACAGCGCCCACAAGCAGAAACTCGATGCGCTGCTAGAGCGCTGCGGTTTCAGTGCGGCAGGGCTTTTCGTGATGGATGGTTCTAAGCGCTCGGCACATGCCAACGCCTACTTCACTGGCTTTGGTAAAAATCGACGAATCGTCCTTTTTGATACCTTAATTAACCAACTTTCCCCTGAACAACTGGAAGCGGTACTCGCCCATGAAATTGGTCACTATCAGTGCAAGCATCTGCAAAAACGTCTGGTGCTCATGGCGCTGATTTCAGCTGCTTTGCTCTGGAGTCTTTTCCAATTGATGCATACGCCGTGGTTCTATACCGCACTGGGTGTTAATATCGCCAGCCCGGCAACGGCACTGGCGATATTCAGCCTGGCCATGCCTTTATGCCTGTTACCATTAACGCCCCTCAGCAATGCCCTGTCACGCAAGCACGAATACGAAGCAGATGCTTACGCCGCGCAATACAGCAGCGCTCAGGAATTGGTAGACGCGCTCATCACGATGTATCGGGAAAATGCTGCCACGCTGACACCTGATACGCTCTATTCGCTCTTTCACGATAGCCACCCACCGGCCACGCTACGCATCGGGCACCTGCAAGGGCAATCGGGCCACCACGCATGAGCGACTCATTCATCGGACGCATTATTGCCAGCCATGGTCGACATTACGTCGCCCGGAATAACAACGGCGCATTGTGGCATTGCATTGCACGCGGCAAAAAACACGAAGTCGCGGTTAACGATCTCGTCCATCTTACCGAATCAGTTGAAAGACAAAGCGATCGCCGCCAATGTGGATCAGGTCTGGTTTGTCGTAGCGACGGAATCTTTCTTTGACCCGGCACTACTCTCCCGTTGTCAGGTCGCCTGTGCCGCTGAAGATATATACTTCACGATATTGCTCAACAAGGCTGATCTGACGGATCTGCTCCCCAAAGCCGAAGCGCTGGTCACCCCCTTTGCATCGATTGGCATTCCGGTCGTTCATACTTCGACGATTTCCGGCCTGAGCATGGAGGATTTACGCAACTGCATTAGTGGACGATCAACGGTTCTCACAGGCCAATCCGGCATGGGCAAATCATCCCTGATCAATGCGCTCGTACCTGAAGCCAAAGCCACCATCGGCGAAATCTCGCATTAATTATCTGGACACGGGGCGACACACAACCACCACTGTGCAGGCATACCTGCAGGAAGGCAATACCACCATCATCGACGTACCCGGTTTGCAGGTGTTCGGCCTATCCCACCTGACGGACGAGCAGATCCTGCTCGCTTTTCCCGAATTTAGACCCTATCTGGGTGATTGCCGTTTCAGAGACTGCCGCCACCTGAACGAGCCAAGTTGTGCATTCCAGGCGTCTGTGGAAGCGGCTAGCGCCTCGGCGACGAGTCTGGCGCTCTTGCGCCAACTCCTCATCGAAAACAAATCGCGCTTATAAAAAAACCGCCCCGGAGGGCGGTTTTCATCGAAGTGCGCTAGGATTAGCAGCGTTCGAAGATCACGGCAATACCCTGACCACCACCGATACACATGGTGACCAGTGCATACTTGCCGCCAATGCGGTTGAGTTCGTACACGGCCTTGGTGGCAATGAAGGCACCCGAACAACCGACTGGGTGACCCAGAGCAATCGCACCACCATTTGGATTGGTCTTGGCAGGATCCAGACCCAACACCTTCATAACCGACAGTGCCTGAGCTGCGAAAGCTTCATTCGACTCGATCACATCCATCTGATCCAGCTTCAGACCGGCCTTCTTCAGTGCCAGCTGAGTTGCCGGAATCGGACCTTCACCCATTTCGTGGTTCGGGACACCCGCAACAGCGTAAGACACGATACGCGCCAGTGGCTTCTGGCCAGCCTTAACGGCGGTGGCAGCATCAGCCAGCACAAAGAAGGCAGCGCCATCATTAATGCCCGAGGCGTTACCAGCCGTGACCGTACCGTTTTCTTTCTTGAAAGCTGGCTTCATCTTGGCCAGGGACTCCATAGTCGTACCCGCCTTAACGTGCTCATCGGTGTCAAACACGACTTCGCCCTTACGGGTCTGCTTGACGATCGGCACGATCTGCGACTTGAAATGACCGGCTGCGATAGCGACAGCAGCACGACGCTGCGACTCAACAGCAAACACATCCTGGGCTTCACGGGTGATACCGTGCTTAGCGGCAAGGTTTTCTGCCGTAATACCCATGTGGCCAACACCGAATGGGTCGGTCAGCACGGCAACCATACTGTCGATAGCCTTAGTGTCACCCATACGGGCGCCAGTACGCAGCGCTGGTAACATGTAGCTGGCTTTGGACATCACTTCCACGCCGCCACCGATACCATATTCAGCGTCACCCAGCATAATGTTCTGGGCAGTAGTCACAATACCCTGCAGGCCAGAAGCACACAGACGGCTAACTTGCATAGCCACTGAGTCCATCGACAGGCCGGCCTGGATGGATGCTACGCGGGAAACATAGGCATAGCGCGAACCGGTCGGCATTGTGGTGCCAACAGTCACGTAGTTGATTGCCAGAGGGTCGACGCCGGAACGGGCTATAGCCTCTTTCATAACGGTGCCGGCCAGTTCACATGGCTCCATGTCTGCCAACGATCCACCAAAAGCGCCAATGGCGGAACGAACTGCACTTAGTACAACAACGTCTTTGGTCATGCTTCTGTCTCCCAACCTATATTTTGTTTTTATAAATTAAATGCCCACCCAAGCGGCAAGCCCTACAACAGCGAGTAGTATCACCCACAAAATCAAAGCGCGCCAGACCAGACCGATTGCCGATGGCAGCGCGGCTGGCGTTGCTTCTTCCCCTACCCCGATTTCAGGGCGGTCGGAAACTGTTTCGTCATCAATAATCGGCGAAGGGCTCAAGGCACCACCAAGCTTAACGCCAAGCGCGCCGGCCCCGGCAGCCACAATGACACCCGCGGTATGGTCACGCCAGCTGTTAGCCTGTTCCCGCCAGCAATAAAGTGCATCTTCAAAATTACCCACGATGGCAAATGCCACAGCCGTCATACGGGCTGGCAGCCAATCGATCAAGGCAAAGGCCTGGCGTGCAAATGCACCAAACTGACGACGCTTTACCTGGACTTCTTCTGCCGCGTGTTCGCCGACAACTTCTTCATCCTTGCGTTCACTACCATTCCAGTGCGTGGCCAGAAATGCCGAGAGTCGGTAAAAGACGGCGCCCACCGGGCCAAAAATCACGAACCAGGCGAGCACACCAAACACATGACGATGCGACGCCAAAACACCCGTTTCAATGGCAAGACGAGCAATTTCATCTGAACTTGCCTGATCCGGGCATTCGCTATTCCATGCCTTCATGGCCTTACGGGCAGCAGGCACATCATCTGCCTGTAGCGCCTCATTCACCGCTGTAAAGGAATGGCTGAACTGACGGAAACCGAGCGTGAGATAGAGCACCAGAACACCGAAGGCCAGACCCAATAAGATATTAATGCTAGACAACAGCACATCAAGAATCGTGGCCAGCAATACACCGCCGCCAACGACCGACAGCCAAGCCAGAAAGCCGTGTTGACGGTTACCCGAATCAAACACACTCTCTACCCAGTTCGAAATACGGGTTAATGGCGCGCCTACAAAACGGGCATAAGGCAGTGGGCGAACTTGCTCAATCAGGAGCGCGAGTATCAGTACAACGAGTTTCATAGATCTTAAAGCCTGTCATTCCGCACGGATGCCAGAACCACAATGGATCTGGCCATCGCACTATGCTGATCAAGATATCATATTCAAGGCGGGTTTAAACAAACTTTTGTGCCTACCCACCGGCCCGGACAATACGCGAAAGCTGCGCCAGCATGCCTGCCGTTGCGCCCCAAATGTAGTAACCGGACCAGGGAATAGCCAGAAAGCTTCTCCAGGCACCTCTGTAGTAGCGGGTCTCTTGCCGGATATTGCGAGGATCGAGGACAAAATCAAGAGGCACATCAAAGATTTCCGCCACTTCACCTGGGTCCGGCACCAGGTCACAGGGTGTTTGTACAAAACCAATCATGGGTGACACAGAAAAGCCGGTACCCGTGTGGTACTGCGGCATCTGTCCAAACAGATCAACACGTTCAGGATTGAGGCCGATCTCTTCCTGTGCCTCTCGCAGCGCACCCGCCGTGGCATTTTCACCCGGATTAAGGCCACCGCCCGGAAAACTGATCGTCGCGCAAGTGCACAGTACGTTGCGTCAGCAGTAGACGTAATGGTGCATCAGGCGCAGCCTGCAGGATAGGAATCAGCACCGCCGCCGAACGTCGTCCGGTTAGCAGACGCTCCCGGATTTCTGCAGGCACCGGCTCATCGACCACTTCAGTAATGTCGGGTAGTCTAGAAACCGCTCCGGGAGCTAACCCGGCAAAGGCAGTTCTGAGTGCTTCGGGGGTTATCGCCATGACAATAAAAAGGGCGCCGAAGCGCCCTAAAGATCAATCGCGGAAGTTGCCGAACTGTAAAGGCACGTCTTTAATGCCCTCTTTCACCATCGCAATAGCCTCTTGCAGGATATCACGCTTGGCGCCAGTAACGCGCACAGCCTCACCCTGAATGGATGCCTGGACTTTCATCTTGGAGTCCTTGAGCATGGCAACGATCTTTTTCGACGTATTCTGTTCGATACCGACCTTGACCTTAAGCTCCTGCTTCACCTTATTGCCGCTCACCTTCTGGACAGATCCATGATCGAGGCAGCGGACATCGATCGACTTGCTGGTCATTTCAGGCAATAGGATACCTTGCATCTGATCCAGCTGAAAATCGTTATCGGCATGCAGGCTAATGGTTTTATCTTTTTCATTCAGTTCGGCTTTGGCATCCGAACCTTTGAAATCATAACGATTGGTGATCTTACGATTAGCAACATCTACCGCGTTTTTCAACGAAGGCATGTCAACTTCAGAGGTGATATCAAAGCTCGGCATAGTGATCAACCAAAGTGGCAAACGTAGTGATAAGGCTCATCGCAAGCGATTTCAAAAGACGAATTGCCCGGCACGTCAAAAGATTGGCCCGCTGCGTAGGTCTTCCATTCGGTCTCGCCCTTGAGATGCACACGGCAGCTGCCGCCAACACCTTCCATAATTTCCGGCGCACCGGTATTGAAGGTCAGTGACGACGGCAGAATCACGCCTACGGTCTTCTTGGTGCCATCTGCAAACTGCACCGTGTGGCTTACGCACTTGCCATCAAAGTACACATTTGCTGCTTTAACTACCGAAACATTATCGTATTGAGCCATTTAGATTCCCCACATTTTCTGAATAACGCTTTTGGCAATAAACCCTACCATGCCAAAAGCCAGTACGAAAAATAGAACAGCGGTACCCGTTTTGCCCGCCTTCGATTTAAAGGCGATTTCGCCAATAATGAAGAGCATGAAGAGAATAAAAGCCGCCACGCCGTAAGTCGACATGAAGTCGGCAATTTGCTCTTCAGTAAAGCCAAACAGGGTACCTTCCATGATTAAGCCTTTTTGCGCGCTGCCGTTTTAGCAGCTGACTTTTTGGCTGCAGGCTTCTTGGCAGTTACCTTGCCTGCCTTACGGGCATCGCGGTTGGCACCGATACGCATACGCAATGCGTTCAGCTTGATAAAGCCGCCTGCATCTTTCTGATCGTAAGCACCTGCATCATCTTCAAAAGTTGCAATCGTCGGATCGAACAGAGAATCCTGTTTCGAATCACGACCAACGACAATGACGTTACCCTTGTAGAGCTTGAGGCGAACACTACCGTTGACGTGCTCCTGAGTATGATCGATCAGCGTCTGCAACGCCTGACGCTCAGGACTCCACCAGTAACCGTTATAGATCAGGCTAGCGTAACGTGGCATCAGATCATCTTTCAGATGGGCGACTTCACGATCCAGCGTAATCGACTCAATGGCACGGTGGCCCTTGAGGAGGATGGTCCCACCCGGGGTCTCGTAACAGCCACGCGACTTCATACCCACGTAGCGGTTTTCCACGAGGTCTAGACGGCCGATGCCATGTTTACCACCCAGCTGGTTGAGCAAAGCCAGAATTTCATGCGGCTTCATCTTCTTGCCGTTAATGGCCACCGGGTCACCCTTAGCGTACTGGATGTCGATGTACTCGGCCTTGTTAAGGGCATTTTCCGGCGACACGGTCCAGCGCCATATCGATTCTTCGGCTTCCGCTGCTGGATCTTCCAGGTGACGACCTTCGAAAGAGATATGCAGCAGGTTGGCATCCATCGAGTACGGTGAGCCACCCTTCTTGTGCTTCATGTCGATTGGAATGCCATGCGATTCGGCATAATTCATCAGCTTCTCGCGGGAGAGCAGATCCCAGTCGCGCCATGGCGCAATGACTTTAACGCCTGGCTTCAGCGCATAAGCACCCAGCTCGAAACGTACCTGGTCATTACCCTTACCGGTTGCGCCATGACAAATCGCATCGGCACCGGTTTTGTTCACGATCTCGATCAAACGCTTGGCAATCAGCGGACGGGCAATCGAGGTACCCAGCAGGTATTCACCTTCGTACACGGTATTCGCACGGAACATCGGGAACACGAAATCGCGCACAAACTCTTCACGCAGATCGTCGATAAAAATATTCTTCGGCTTGATACCGAGCTTCAGGGCTTTGGCACGTGCGGGTTCCAGCTCTTCACCCTGTCCGAGATCGGCAGTGAAAGTGACCACTTCACACCCATAGGTGTCTTGCAGCCATTTCAGAATGACGGAGGTATCCAGACCACCCGAGTACGCCAATACTACTTTTTTGATATCGCTCATTGCTGCTTTCCGCTCAATATTAAAAACAAAACCACGCTAGATCAGTTAACCCGACCTAGCAATAAAAATTCCATCAATGCCTTTTGCACATGCAAGCGGCTCTCGGCTTCATCCCAGACCACGCTTTGTGGGCCGTCAATCACGCTGGCCGTCACTTCTTCGCCACGGTGCGCCGGCAAACAGTGCATGAATAGCGCACCGGGGTTAGCCACACGCATCATGTCGTCATCCACTTGCCAATCGGCAAATGCCTTCAGGCGTGCTTCATTCTCGGCCTCATAGCCCATCGATGTCCACACGTCGGTAGTGACAAGATCCGCACCGCGTGCCGCATTCATCGGATCAGCAAACACTTCGTAGTGTCCCTGATCATTACCGACCAGCGCGGTATCCAGTTCGTAGCCCGGCGGCGTTGAAACATTCACTTTGAAATCGAGAATGCGGGCAGCCTGCAGCCAGGTATTACAGACATTGTTGGCATCACCCACCCAGGCCACCGTTTTGCCGCGCAGATCGCCGCAGTGCTCGTGATAGGTGAAGATATCGGCCAGAATTTGGCAAGGGTGGTATTCGTTGGTGAGACCGTTAATGACAGGCACACGCGAATAAGTCGAAAATCGTTCGACAATACTTTGTTCGAAGGTCCGGATCATCACGATATCGCTCATCCGCGAAATCACCTGCGCCGCATCTTCTACCGGCTCACCCCGACCCAATTGGGAATCACGGGTGTTCAGATAAATCGCAGCACCGCCCAGCTGTTGCATGCCAGCCTCGAACGAGAGACGCGTACGCGTACTAGCCTTTTCAAAAATCATCACCAGCGTTCGGTCAGTCAGTGGCCAGTACTGTTGATAGGATTTGAAGCGCTCTTTAATCCAGCATGTACGCGCAAAGAGATACTCGTACTCTTCACGATTCAGATCGCTGAACTGCAAATAATGTCTCAGACTCATATTACTTTCCCAGATAACGGGTAATCACATCCGTCAAACGCTCGACCAATGTATCAACATCGGCCTGCGCGATATTGAGTGATGGCAACAGGCGCACGACCGAATCAGAGGTGACGTTAATCAACAGGCCTGCATCTCGGGCCAGGCCCACTAATTCACCACAAGGTCGATCGAGTTCAATACCAATCATCAAACCACGTCCACGGATATCGCGCACTTCAGGGTACTCACCGATACGGGCACGAATGCCTTCACGAATTGCGGCGCCCATACGCTCTGCGTTAGACAGCAATTGTTCGCGCTCCAGAACATCAATCGTGGTATTTACGGCACGCATTGCCAGCGGGTTTCCGCCAAACGTAGAGCCATGGTTACCCGGCCCGAAAAGACCAGAAGCGCGACCACCCACCATACAGGCACCTACCGGTACGCCGGAACCTAAACCTTTAGCCAGCGACACGACATCCGGACGCACACCCGAATGCTGGAAACCGAACCACTTGCCCGTGCGACCAATGCCGCACTGCACTTCATCGGTCATCAGCAGCCAGCCCTTTTCATCACATAATGCACGTAGGTCACGCTGGAAGTCATCATCGGCCAGATGAATGCCCCCTTCGCCCTGAATCATTTCCAACAGAACAGCTACTACATTCTTATTGTGCTCCGCGACCTGACGAATAGCCTCGATATCATTGTAGGGAACACGGACAAAGCCGCTCACCAGCGGTTCAAAGCCTGCCTGGGTTTTACGATTGCCCGTTGCCGACAGCGTTGCCATGGTACGGCCATGAAACGCATGCTCCATCACGATAATGTTCGGATTATCGATACCCTGGCGGTGGCCATAAAAGCGCGCGAGCTTGATCGCTGCTTCGTTGGCTTCGCAGCCTGAATTACAGAAGAAAACCTCATCCATACCGGACAAAGCTGCTAGCTTTCCGGCCAGCTCATCCTGAAGCGGAATATGGTATAGGTTCGACGTATGGAGCAATTGAGAAGCTTGCTGACGCAGTGCGCGCACCAGTTCCGGGTGGTTGTGACCCAATGTATTGACGGCAATACCTGACAACGCATCCAGATAGCGTTTGCCTTCGGTATCAACCAGCCAGCTCCCCTCACCTTGCACAAAGGCAACAGGCTGACGGGCATACGTATTCATCACATGGGTCATAAAACTTCTCGGCCTATCGAAAAACAAAAAGCGCCGAGACTGAATTCTTAACCAAGCGGTTGCCGAATTCGCATCGCGTCGCGTATTGAAAACATTTATCGTGATTTTATGGCAAAAGTGCGCAGGCATCCACTCCCGCAAGCGCACAAAAGCCGATAGAACAACGGCATGAACACCCCCGCACCGACAGAAGACGAAAAAACACAGTCAAATCTGTCTCACAGCCTTGTTATTGTTGGTCGCACACAGGACGGAAAGAAGTTCCGCCCTTCAGACTGGGCTGAACGGCTATGCGGTGTGATGTCCGCTTTCGGCACTGAAAAACGCATGAAATACTCCCCATACGTCAGCCCGGGCGAATGAGAAGGCGATAAATGTGTCTTTATCGACGGCATCCTTTACGACTTATCCCCGATTGCCTATCGTTTTCTAGCCAACTTTGCTAAAGATAACGATCTGATGCTGGTCGATGGTGTCTGTAGCCTGGAAGGCTGCAATATCGATGACGCCATGGCGGATGTGGTGGTTTACCCACCTAACGTACCTGCCCGCTAAATCAGCAAATCACCAGCCTACAGACGTAAAAAAGCACCCGTGGGTGCTTTTTTATTGCTTCACACTAAACCCGAAGGCTTAGGCAGCCATGGCTTTAATCTGAGCCGACAGGCGGCTCTTGTGACGCGACGACTTGTTCTTGTGAACGATGCGCTTGTCAGCAATGCTATCAATTGCACTAACTGCAGCAGCAAATACAGCTTGAGCAGCAGATTTGTCACCAGCCTCAATGGCACGGCGCACTTTTTTGATCGCCGTACGGAACTCGGAGCGCTGGCTGGCGTTGTGAGCACGCTGCTTATTTGCCTGACGGGCACGTTTGCGGGCTTGGGCGCTATTGGCCATGAAACTTCCTTTGCGGGGGAATTCGAAAACGCGCGACTATACCGGAAAGCTAAAACATTGGCAACCATCGTACAATTCGTCTATGAGTCTGTTTCGTTCCGTCGCCACAGTCAGTGGTTTTACCTTCCTATCCCGCATCCTCGGCTTTGTCCGGGATTTCGTGATCGCCCGGAGTTTCGGGGCGGATGCCGCCACCGACGCCTTTTTTGTGGCTTTCAAACTCCCGAATCTACTACGTCGAATGTTCGCCGAGGGCGCATTCTCTCAGGCATTCGTTCCGCTACTGGGTGAATACCATAAACAACGGGGTGAGGCGGAAACCCGGCAACTCATTAATCGTACCGGTAGCGCCCTGGGCGCCATTGTTCTAGTGGTGGCACTCCTGGGTATCTGGTGGGCACCCGCTATTGTCACCATTTCCGCCCCCGGCTTTCTCGAAACGCCGGACAAGTTCGAGCTAGCTGTCACGCTGACCCGAATTACCTTCCTCTATATCTTCTTTATGTCGATGGTGGCCTTTGCGGCCGGCATATTAAATACCTGGAGCCATTTCTCTGTCCCAGCCTTCACACCGGTGCTTCTTAATGTCAGCCTGATATTCATGGCGGCATTTGCCCAAAGCTGGTTCGAGCCGCCGGTTAAAGCCCTCGCCTGGGGCGTGATTATCGGGGGCATCCTGCAACTGGGCCTGCAGTTCTATGCCCTGCATAGAATCAACCTGCTTCCCCGCTTTACCTTCAATCTCAAATCCTGCTGGCAAGACCCCGGCGTCGAGCGCATTGGCCTGCTGATGGTGCCTGCCTTGCTGGGCGTCTCCGTCAGCCAGATTAGTTTGCTGCTCAACACGGTATTTGCCTCATTCCTGGAAAGCGGCAGTATTTCATGGCTGTACTACGCGGATCGCCTGATGGAGTTTCCTGCCGGCATGCTGGGCGTGGCCATCGGCACCGTCATACTGCCCAGTCTCACCCGTCATCACCATGGCGGCGATAAAGCCGCCTATTCCAGCCTGCTCGACTGGGGTCTACGACTCTGCTTCCTACTTACCCTCCCCGCAGCACTGGGATTAGCCATTCTGGCTGTGCCGCTGATCTCAACGCTCTTTATGCATGGTGCCTTTACCGCGCAAGATGTGAGCGAGACCAGCCACGCCCTCATTGCTTACAGCGTTGGCCTTAGCGGGCTCATCCTCGTTAAAGTCCTGGCCCCCGGCTTTTATGCCCGCCAGAACCTTAAAACCCCGGTCAAAATTGCCGTCATCGCGCTTATCTCGACGCAGTTGATGAATCTGGCGTTTATTGGCCCCTTTAAACAGGCCGGCCTGGCACTATCGATCGGCCTAGCCGCCTGCATCAACGCTGCACTGCTTTATCGGGGTCTGCGTCAGGCCGCCATCTACGAACCGGTACCGGGTTGGACCGGGTTTATGGTCAAGCTGGGCATCGCTCTGGCGGTTATGGCCGGCATTCTGTTCGCCGGCTACCAGACAGACACTTTCTGGCTTGAAGCCCCCTTTATTGATCGCTTGGTCTGGCTCTCGGGACTGATTACAGTATCCGGCATCGCCTATGGCCTCACACTATTTTTGCTGGGATTCCGCCCGAGGGACTTTCGCAAAACCTAATCCCGGCGCAGAATCGTCAAAACACAGGGTGCCATAACCCGATCCAAAAAAACACCGTGAGGAGACATCTGTGAAACTGACGAGCCAGAACATTCAGGACAATCAACCCATCGCCGGGCAATTTGCTTTCTGCATTCCCAACGACAAGTCACACGTTTACCTGGGCAGCAACATGAGCCCCGAGCTCAGCTGGACAGGCGCGCCAGCTGGCACAAAATCATTTGCCATATTCTGTGTCGACCCGGATGTGCCTTCAGTGGGCGATAACGTGAATATCGAAGATCGTGTTGTTGCAGCTGATCTACCGCGCGTTGATTTCTATCACTGGGTACTGATCGATCTACCGGCTACCACCCAATCGCTGGCAGCAGGTCAATTCTCGAGCGAGGTAACCCCTTGCGGTAAAGCGGGTCCCGGTGCGCCATTAGGTTCCCGCCAGGGTATTAACGATTACACCGCCTGGTTTGCCAATGATCCGGACATGCGTGGCGATTACTACGGCTATGATGGCCCCTGCCCACCCTGGAATGACCTGCGTGTGCACCGATATGTCTTTACTGTGTACGCCCTCGATGTTGAAAAACTAGATATCAGTGGCAAGTTCAATGGTGGCGAAGCCCTTGAGGCGCTCAAAGGACACGTCCTTGGCCAGGCTTCCCTCACTGGCACCTATACCCTGAACGCAGCGTTGCGCTAACCCGGAAACGGTATCGCCTATGACGCTGACTAAATCGCTCCTTGCGAACAGCACATCCTGTCGCTTGGAGCATGCCTTCGCCAATCAAACGCCCGGCGTGTCAACGGAAAAAGCTGCCATTAAAGCGACTGAAAGCATCTCTAAAAAAATACGGTCGCTCCAATATCAGCTGTACGCTGAAAACAAGCAATCCTTACTGATTGTGCTGCAAGGTCTAGATGCATCAGGTAAAGACGGCACAATCAAGCACGTATTGGGCATGATGAACCCGCAAGGGTGTACGGTCACAAGTTTCAAGCAACCCACCGCACTGGAGCTACGGCACGACTTTCTATGGCGGATACACCCTCACGCCCCGGCGCTTGGGGAGGTTGCCATATTCAACCGCTCCCATTATGAAGACGTGCTAATCGCCCGCGTCCACAAACTCTGCCCCAAACCACAAATCAACCGCCGATACGAGCAGATCAATCAGTTTGAAACGCTACTTGCAACGCAAAACAACACTCGCATTATCAAGTTTTTTCTGCATATCAGCCCCGAAGAGCAATTAAACCGGTTTGCAACAAGGCTGAATGACCCGGCCAAGAACTGGAAAATCAGCGAATCAGACTACACCGAACGCCAATGCTGGGCAGACTACCAAGAGGCCTACAAACGGGCCATTGAAAAAACATCGACCCCAATAGCCCCCTGGTACATTATTCCTGCCGATAACAAGTGGTATCGCAATTACGCTGTTGCCTCGATTGTGCTGGCAACACTGGAAGACATGACGCCGCAATTACCCAAGCCCAGTGTTAATCTCGACCAGATCCGGCAAAAATTTCATAGTGCCGTGCTGCAAGAGCGGCAACTTGCAGACAAAAAAGCCAAGAAGAAATAACGAGTTATCCTGCAACCTGCAAACGGGATTTGCGGCAGCAAAGTCGCACCTGACGTACAATGTAGCTTCCAGAACACCTAGGACACCTGATGGACGTTGCCATACTCATCGCTTTGATTGCGATCAACGCAGTCTTTGCAATGGCTGAAGTAGCGCTACTTACCGCAAAAAGAAGCAAGCTACAACGCATGGTTGAATCCGGAGACCGTCAGGCTGCCGCAGCCCTAGAACTGGGCGAAGACCCCAACCGGTTTCTATCAACGGTACAAATTGGCATCACGACCATCGGCATCCTGAATGGTGTCGTGGCTGAATCTGCATTGTCTGAACCTGTCGCGGTCTGGCTAGAACGCATGGGCGTTAGCGATAGCACCTCCGGTTTGCTGGCATCGACCCTAATCGTTGTCATCATTACTTATTGCAGCATTGTTTTAGGCGAGCTGGTCCCCAAGCGTATTGGTCAATCCAATCCGGAACCCATCGCCCGCTTAGTCGCTCGACCCATGCTGACGCTGGCTCGCATTGCCCGCCCGATGGTAAAACTACTTTCAGGCTCAACCCAGCTCCTTCTGAGACTATTCGGAATTCGCAATCACGTCACCCAGCAGGTCACTGAAGAAGAAATTCATGCCATACTGGAAGAAGGCTCGGACGCCGGCATCATCGAGCACAGCGAGCATCAGATGGTGCGCAACGTGTTTCGTCTGGACGATCGTCAGATCACATCCCTGATGGTACCCAAGAGCGACATCATTGCCCTGGATATCGAAGAACCCCTTAACGAAAACCTGCAACGCATCCAGGAATCCGAACATTCCCGCTTTCCGGTATGCAAAGGCGGCTTCGACGAGGTACTCGGCATCATCAATGCCAAGGTACTGCTCGCCCAGACTTTGCGTGACGAAATGCCTGACTTTAAAACGGAACTACAACCCGCAGTCTTTGTCCCAGAGTCATTAACCGGGATGGAACTCCTCGAGCACTTCAAGTCCTCTGGCGTACAGATGGCTTTTGTTATTGATGAATACGGTGAAATACAGGGCATTATTACCCTGCAAGATCTCATCGAAGCAATTGCCGGCGAATTCAAACCCGACGATCACGAGGATGCCTGGGCAATACCCCACGAGGATGGATCATGGCTGCTTGACGGCATCATTCCTGTACCCGAACTCAAAGACTGCCTGAAACTCAAAGAACTGCCCGAGGAAGATAAAGGACGCTATAACACCCTTTCCGGCATGCTTATGCTTCTCATGGGCCAAATCCCAAACGCAGGAGAAATCGTTGATTGGGACTGCTGGCGGTTTGAAGTCGTCGACATGGATGGCAAGCGCATCGATAAGGTCATCGCAAGTTTGAATAAGGAGGTTGTTGAAACAGAGCCGATGATATAAAACGGCACGAAGCTTGCGTCTCTAAAACCATCTTTAATCAGCTCTTAAGGTCAAACCCTTAAAATTCGCACATGCAAATTGCTACCGACTTACCGCAAACCCACAAAAGCGCGTTTCGTGCACTAAAACTATGGGCGTGGGCTGCTTTATGTGGTGTCGGCCTCATTGAATCTGCCTTAGCAGGCCCTTCGCTCACCCTCGATCAACTTATTGGCATAGGGTTAAACGAAAACGCTACATCCTGGCGTCGCGAGATCAGGTTGCTGCTGCAAAAGGGGATGCGACGACTGCGCGCGCCTACCCTAATCCGGCCAACTAGGGCGTAGTAAAGAACGGAATACGCTGACACCGCTGTCGGGGCAAGTCTATAACATCACTATGGCCCAACCCATTGAGATCCCGATGGTGCGTAGTGCCCGCATTGATGCCGCAGATGAAATTGTTAAAGCCACCGATGCCAGCCGACAAAGCTTTGAAGATGACTCGGTTGCCCGCATTAAACTGGCTTACTACGAGTTGCTGCGCCGACTGGCAGAGGCCACTGCAACGGAAGAAGATCTCGCGCTTACGCAACAAATTCGCGACCGAATTGCGCTGCGCCACCAGGTGGGCTAATCTCCAAAGTTCGATCTGATTCGAGCCGACACAGAAATGCTGAACGCCAGCAAAAACAGGGATGCCGCTCGCCTTCGTGTTGACCAAGCGCGGGCCAATTTGCGTCTGACCGTTGGTCACCCACTTCCCGAAGGCTGAACCGTGCAAGGCAGCCTTCCCAATGCGATTCAATTACCGCCCAAAGAAAAACTGAAGGACGAATTGCTGGCACGCAACCCTGTCCTGATGAAAACCGAAGCCGAACAACGCGCGGCAGAGCACCGATTAAGCATGGAAAAATCAATGCGACTCCCCAAGATCGCACTGATCGAAGAACGAGAAGTGGATCCGACCCAACAGTATTCCCGTGGTGGGGTGGTCATGACGATCCCCCTCTGGGACTGGCGAAGCGGTCAGATCTCTAAAGCCAAAGCCGAAGTATCAAGTAGCCGGCATCAGCTCAACGCCCAACGATTAAGTTTCTCAGAATCTCTTGAAGCGACGTATCAGCTTTACCAGATTGCCAGTAATCAGGTTCGGGTACTCGAAACACAATTGCTATCTCAGGCCGCTGCTGCTCAACGGATCGCCGAATCAGCATACCGTTACGGTGAGCGCGGCATTCTTGAATGGCTAGATGCCCAACGTACGTATAGAGCAGCTCGTAACGAACTGATTGCAGCTCGCTTTGATCTGGCAACCGTTTCGGTAGAAATCGACCGATTACGCTCAATTTCTCATGCACAACAAGAGCCTTACATCCAGGACACCAACAAGGGTGCTTCTAAGCTGCCTTAATTCTGAGCATACCTAAACACACATGACGCCCTCCCCCTCCTCCAGCAAAGTTCAACAATACATTCTTCAACTAAAGAAAGGTGTTGTTGATCTCGCTAATCGTTTACTCGTCATAACAGAACCGCTGATCCGTCGAATCCGGCGGACCTATCGTCAAGAAAAAACCCACCTTGCCAGGATTCTGGCACCACAAAAGACCAAGTGGATCGACCCACTCTGGAACAACCTGAAACCCCTGTTTCTCCCACTGGCAACAGGCCTATGGTTACGTTTGAGAGACTGGCTCTGGTATCCCATACTGTCACTACTTGAACGGATTGCACCCCATCAGGTCAATCGTTGGCGCACCATTCCACCATCGCGCAGACACAATATTCTGTTCTGATGTGTCGCGGGATTCATTGCATTAACGATTCTGATGCCAGACAGACATAAGTCCCACAATGAAGTTACGATTCATGACCCTGACATTATCGATCTTAGCCAGGACCTGACTGAACCCGACAGCCCGCACTGGGTCGTTGATGTCAAACCTGTCGAGGTCATGCCATTTTCTGAAACATTGCGGGTAAGTGGCAAAGTTGAGTTTGATGAGCAACGCGTTGCCCGTATTGGTGCCACAGTAACCGGTCGTGTTACCGAGATTCTTGCCATGCCCGGCCAGGAAATTGATCGCGGCACCGTACTCGCTCGGGTCAACTCTACCGAATTAGGCCAAACACAGCTGGCTTATCTAAAGGCTCGTGCAGCCAACGAACTCGCGCAGCGCGCCTATGATCGAGCACAAATACTCTTCAAAGAAGACGTCATAGCCAAAGCAGATCTGCAGAGACGTCAGAGCGAAGCAGAAACCACCTCCGCCGAACGACGGGCAATGGCCGATCAATTGCGTGTACTCGGCATGCTCCCTGAGCAGATTCAGGTGGCAAGGACAATAGCTTCTTAATCGACTTGAACAATTGAGCCGCATCACCACCGGGGAAATCACATCGTGCCGTACCCACGTCGGGCATGGCAACCGTGTTGCCAGCAAAGACGGCGTCACCAATGCGGTAAGCCACACATGCTGGGGTATGCCCGGGCAGGGACATGACTTCGGCTTTCAAATCACCAACCTGAAAAACAGCGCCGTCAGCGAACAAATGGTCAAACTGAACACCCTCAGTTGAGAAGCCAGACTCCAAATTAAATATCGACTTAAAGACTTTTTGTACTGTGCGAATGTTTTCGCCAATCGCGACCTTGCCGCCCAACTTGTCTTTTAAATAAGGTGCAGCGGTTAAATGATCAGCGTGAGCGTGCGTTTCAAGAATCCAAGCCACGTCAAGTTGGTTTTCCTTGACGAAAGCAATAACTTCATCGGCAGACTTTGTCGTTGTACGCCCGGATTTCGGATCATAATCCAGCACAGAATCAATAATTGCGCATGCCGAACCTGGCTTTTCATAGACGACATAAGTGACCGTCCACGTATCATGATCAAAGAAACCTTTTACAATCGGGTTCATAGTCGCTCTCGCTAAGAATAAGATATCTATTTTTTAATTGTACGCAATTCTCGCGTATCCTAGAAGCTCGGGTAACAAGCACATCAGTCCATCCAACCTATTTCTACGATTAAACTCCAAACACCATTGCTTAGATAATGGACATTAATTTCTTCCTTGCGCTATCACTCGGTTTAGCGGTCGGCCTAACACTCGCTCTAACAGGCGCCGGTGGCGCTATTCTTGGTGTACCGCTACTCGTATTTGGCTTGGGCATACCCGTATCAGAAGCGTCTCCTATTGCCTTACTGGCAGTAGCAATTGCCGCAGGCTTTGGTGCAGCACTTGGCTTTCGTGCTGGAATCTTGCGTTACAAAGCGGCTCTGGTGATGTCCGCCTTTGGTCTTTTACTATCGCCACTGGGTTTGTGGGTTGCACAACAAATACCCAACCAACCCCTACTAATCCTTTTTGCTGTCATCCTCATTTATGTCTCAATCACCATGTTTCGCCAGGCTCAGCGAGAGCTCAATGGATCATCAGCGAATGAGATGCAAAACCAGCCCTGTTTGCTGGATCAGACACGGGGAAAACTGATCTGGACCCTACCCTGCTTCAGAGCCATGGTTGCGGCAGGAAGCACAGCCGGATTTCTTTCCGGTTTACTGGGGGTCGGTGGTGGTTTCGTGATTGTCCCGGTTCTAAAAAAGACGACCAACCTGCCTATCAAGTCGATTGTGGCCACATCACTCGGTGTCATTACGCTCATTTCCCTCACGGGGGTGATTGGCTCGAACATTATCGGCACAATGAACTGGTCAACAGCCATACCATTTGCCTTAGGTACGCTTATTGGTATGTTAAGTGGTAAATCAATCGGCAATCACATCAAAGGCCCTAGGTTACAGCAGGGCTTCGCTCTAGTTGCCTTTTGCGTCTCTCTGGGAATGGCCTACCGCGCTTTCTCTTAATATTGCCTTCCCTGCCTCGATCCGTATTATCGTGCATGGGCTCAATCAAATTTAGATGATTCATGACCTCTAACGACAAACTTAACATCTCAGTACAACTTTTTGGGGCCTTCCGTCGCGTTCACCCACGGCCCGTAGAGCTATGTATTGAGCGAAACACAAAAATCAAAGCGGTTAAATCGGCACTCGAGAGTGCACTTCGTGAGCTTAATCCCGCTTTTGATGACACCGAACTCCTGAGCAAATCAGTGCTGGCTAACAATCAAAAGATCTACCAGGATGATGATGTGATCGAAGAGTCTGCGAGCATTGCGATTCTGCTACCCGTTTGTGGAGGTTAAGATGAGCGGCAAAGATCATTTTGCGATTGCAACACAGCCAATCCAGGTCCAGGCAGCTGTCGATTTTGCTGCTGATGATGCACACGGTGCTGCCGACCTTTTTATAGGCACCGTCAGAAACGTTAACCTAGGAAAAGCAGTCAAAGGCGTGTCATATGATGTCTTTGATGAGCTTACGATTAACGTTTTTCGTGAACTCGCCATCGAAGCCCGGCAGCGCTGGGGCGATAAACTGAACATCTATATCGAGCATTACAAGGGGCGCTTAGACATTCTCGGTGTCAGTATTCTTATTGCCGTCAGCTCACCCCACAAAGATGAATCGTTCAAAGCCTGTCGCTTCATTATTGAAGAAATCAAACATCGCGCCCCGATTTGGAAGCAGGAACACTATCTCGATGGTGACAGCGACTGGGTTCAAGGGCATGCACTGTGCTCTCATGGTCCCGTGTCATACGACGACAAGCCGATTCCCGAATCACACAAACACTGCAAGCACTACTAGCTTATGCTTGACGTGTAAGCCTCTTTAAAACCTACCCCTTAGACGACTATAAAACATTAATTTGGGCACAGAATAGGAAATCACTTTCATATTCCGTAATATATCTGGGTATGAACCAAGCTCACTTGCCCATATCCTATCCAGATCGCCAGCGCCTCAATGACGAGTTGCATGCTCGTCCACCCGTTGCCCTCTGGCCAAACGAGCATATTCTTTACCTTGCGCTTGTCAACACAAGCGGAAAGCGATTACAGGAAGAGGTCGTCATCCGGGACTTATGTGATTCGCTAGGTGGCGATTCTTGCCCTACGCTCCAAGGAAATAATATCGAATTCGATGTTAGTGCCAACAGGGATGGATGCCAGAACACACAGAGTGATCTGAGATTCCGGGTTAAATACGAGAGGCATGGTGAGTTTTCATCATGGTGGTTCTTCCAGCAAACAACATCAAGTGACCTAACCCAACCTCCTGAATTTTGCTGCAATCTTGATCAATGGCTTCAGAGACTGCCAGGGAAGTTGCTAGTTGCCATGAACATCCGGGTGTGCCAGACAGAGCACATCCCATCCGTTCATGAAATTTCACCTTATTTTTCAGGGAATACATTAATCGGCAGCTTGATTGCACACAATGCTGGCGCCGCCTTCACGGATTTCCGTATAGACGCGGCAGGCCGCACAAAAATGATCTTCATGATGTTGAAGGCCTCTCCATCGTAGCTATTAGCTACTATGGCATCGGACTTGCGGCTTATGTCTTCAAGGCATTAAAAACGATGGGGCTCATTCATGATGTCGAGCTGGCAACTAGCATAGCGACACCGCTCGTACTTTCCCGCTGTATTCAGATTATAAGTTGACGTACTCAGTTCGTAGCGCATGAAACAGGAACTGCTGTGCAGTGACATTGTCGCGAAAGCGATCAATGAATCGACGCCACCCGAGGTAATTGTGCAGATACTTGGTGGCGACGCCTTTGAATCGCACCATCCAGGTTCTTAGGCGGCTGTCATAGGCGTTGACGTTCTGTACATGCCAAGATTCCGTTCCACCTGGGCCATGATAACTAGCCAGACTCAATACCAAGAGTTCTTGCGGCGACACCATAGCCAGGGTTGCCATCGCTGCTGAGTACCGCATCTTTGCTCAATGCGGGACGTAATGCCGCCGTCAAAGCAAAGGCATTGACGGAATCCAACACACAGTCATGGGTTAAGCGACTGCCACGTTGCATTGCAACCAGCACAGGCACCCTCTTTGTTGCTGGCATGTCCTTATCTGGACCGCCCCGCTTTTTTGGTGAACGGGGGATCTCTTTTTAGCGTTGCTGCCCCCGCAGCTTACCAAATTTCACAATGGCATCATTTGCACAGTGAGGGCAATGAATCTGACCACCAAGTCGCTCATCGATTAGTCGCTGACTATCGTCGTGATCCGCGAGCGTTCTCACTCGGGTCATCAGCGCTTCGCGCTGCGTTGGTGTCAGACCTTCCAGTTCGTTCACAAGTTTTTGAAAGGACTGGCTATCCATCTTCGCTCTCACTTAGCATTTAGGTAAAAATGATATAATAATTCATCAACCAACAATCTGAATACAGCACGGTTTTGCCTGCGTGCCGCTACGATGGAAGTGGCGCATGGCAAACCAGCTGACCGGATGGCCATCTGGCTAGTGACCTTTGCCATTGCACTGATTGCCACACAACTCTTGATTATTGGTGGTTTGTTTGACACCAACGGGTTGCGCCAATTTAGTAACAGGGGCTCCCTCTCTGGCGCCATTATTGGTGGCTTACTTTTTGGTATTGGTATAGCACTCAGCCGAGCCTGCTCAGGCCGTATGCTTGTACTGACGGGTGGTGGCAATCTAAGCGCCCTGCTTACAAGTCTGGTCTTTGCCGTTGCCGCACAAGCCTCCCTAGAAGGTATTTTTTCGCCACTGCGCACAGAAATCGGCAGCTGGTGGACCATCGATGGCCCTTCTCGCAACCTGATTGGTGTGACTGGCATTGGCAACTGGGGTGCATTGGCTTTCAGTGTGGCCTGATTGTTATTGGGCGCTTATATGGTGCGCAAGCATGCCGTTAGCGCATACACCGTGATTCTGGGTTGTGTTGTCGGTCTAATGATTGCAGCAGCCTGGTGGTTCAACTTCGGTATTGCCGCAAGTTCTTTTGAAGTCGTGCCCGTTCACTCGCTGAGCTTTGCCTCGCCGACATCCGATACGCTCATGTACTTCTTGTCACCCCCCCCGGTAGTGCGCTGAGTTTTGATCTTGGGCTAATTCCTGGCGTGCTGATCGGTGCCATAGCAGCCGCATTACTCAGCCGAACTTTCAAAATTGAAGGCTTCCACGATCCACGCACCATGATCCGCTACATGATTGGTGGCTACTTTATGGGATTCGGCGCCATTCTGGCGGTTGGGTGTGCTTGCAGGGTCACAAAACCCTGGTCGGTGCCGTTGGCTATTGCTGGGGGGCGTGCTGTCTGGGAATACGCCTATCACAACCCGAAACTCACGGCAGGCCTCGCCTACTACGGCCGTGTTGAAGGCATGGTTTCGGATGAACGCCCGCTGGATCCGATCGACTTTGGTTCTGAACTCAAGGTGCCTGTGCTCGGTTTATATGCTGAAAAAGATACCAGCATCAGTCTGGAGTCTGTAGCACGTATGCAAGCCGAACTCAAAAAATCCAGCAGCGGCTCGGAAATCGTTGTACTGCCAGGTGTTGGTCATGCCTTTAATTCTGACTACCGCGCCAATTACAACAAAGCTGCTGCAGAAAAGGCCTGGGAGCTGGGTATCGCCTGGTTCCGCAAGTACGGCACGCCAGGTGTCTGATAGAACGTCTACACCACAGCAAACACCATGATCCTCGACGCCAACGGCCGCTCCTTCCAGTATCTGCGCCTGTCCATCATGGATGTGTGCAACTACCGGTGTAGCTATTGCTTGCCGAATGGCTACATTGAAGAAGCGCCTCGACGCTTTCTGGATATCAACGAGATCCGCCATCTGGTCGCCGGTTTTGCAGAACTGGGGTTATGGAAAGTACGCCTTACCGGCGGTGAGCCCACCGTTCGTAAAGACTTTGCCCAGATCGCTGCTGCGATTTCAGCCATTCCCGGCATCCGAATGGTCGCTACAACGACCAATGGTTATCAGCTGGCTAAGCATGCCCAACTCTGGCGTGATGCCGGCATCAGTGCCATCAACGTTAGCATTGACTCGCTAGACCCTGCCAATTTTCAACGTATCACAGGCATGGACCATCTGCCGCAGGTACTTAAAGGGCTTGATGCTGCCGAGGCAGCTGGTTTTGAAGACATCAAAATCAATACCGTCTTACTCAAAGACTTGAATCATCACGAGCTAGACCACTTCCTGGCCTTCGTAAAACACCGTCCGATTTCACTTCGTTTCATCGAACTGATGGAAACCGGCGACAACCGTGCGTATTTCGAGAAACATCACTTATGCGCGAGTCATATCACCGAAGCACACAAGTTACGCGGTTGGCAGCCGGTCGCCCGGGCTATTGCTGCCGGCCCGGCCCAGGAGTTCAGCCATCCGGACTATGTAGGGAAAATCGGTCTCATTGCCCCCTACGCCAAAGACTTCTGCCAAACCTGTAACCGCTTGCGTGTAACTGCACGCGGTGACCTACGTCTTTGTCTGTTCGGTGATGGCGGTCATAATCTTCGGCATCTGCTTCAATCAGCAGATCAGAAAACTGAACTGCAGCACGCAGTCACGTCGCTTTTGCAACAAAAAGCCTCAACCAATCTTTTGCATTTTCACCAGTCCGGCGCCACTAAGAATCTGTCTGCGCTGGGCGGCTAAGCCCTATGATCCAAACTTTCTCGATGATTAATGTTGGTGGCAAACAGCCTACCAACCGTATTGCCGTAGCCACCGGTCTTATCAAAGTAGGGGCTTCGGCTTTTGCCCCGATCCGTGACCGACAGCTCCCTAAGGGCGATGTCCTGATGCTGGCTGAAATTGCCGGCATCCAGGATGCCAAAAACGCCAGTCAGTTGATGCCGCTCTGGTCTGGATCATGTGCGTGTCACCACAGAACTGGACGAAGCAGCAGCGACGATTCGTGTTTACTGCACCGCCCGCACCTGTGCCAAGACCGGTGTTGAAATGGAAGCCCTGGCGGGCGTAAATGCGGCACTCCTCACGGTCTGGGATCTCACCAAAATGGCTCTGTATCTCGGATATACGATTACTGGCCAAAGTGGGCGGCAAATCAGGCTGCTGGCTTAATCCTGAAGCAGGCCTGATTCCGAACTGGGTGATTGAACTTGTGCGGCCACCCGTTAAACCGGCACTCGCCGGCATTACTGCTGAAGTGATCGTTCTCAGTGATCACGCTTCGAGCGGTGTCTATGAGGACAAATCTGGTCCCATAGCGCGTAACTTACTGACTGCAATGGGTGCGGATGTGCTCGCTGTATCAGTCATACCCGACGAACCCGCTGAACTTCAGGCAAAGATCAAAGCGATCAAGGCAACGGGTACAACGCGCCTTATCATCACCTCCGGCGGCACAGGCGTCTTCGAACGTAATAGCACGCCGGAAGCGGTTGCAGCCATTGCCGACAAACTGATTCCCGGTGTCGGCGAACTGCTGCGAGCGTCAGGGGCCGCATTTACGCCTTTAAGCTGGAGCAGCCGCTCTATTGGCGGCACATTAGGCAACGTCCTTATCGTTACCCTTCCAGGTAGCCCCAAAGCAGTTAAAGAAGGGCTGAATGTTCTAGGCCCACTTATGAAGCACCTGCTAACCATTATTCAGGATATCCGTTGATGATTGTTTATCTTGATGCGCTGAAGATTATTCAGAATGCGGCAACAACCCCCTCATACTTCTTGCGTTAAAACGTCGAACGCCCTGGGTCATGTGCTGGCCGAAGACTTTAAAGCACCCTTTGCACTGCCCCGCTTCGATAACTCCAGCATGGACAGCTTTGCCCTTCGCGCTGAAGACACGCTCACTGCAAGTACTGAAACACCTCTGACCCTTCCCGTCTTGCGGGCACAAGCTGCTGGCGATGCTGCAGGCAATAACCAGCCGGGTCACAGTGTTGAAATCATGACCGGCGCCGCCATGCCACAGCACGCTGATGCGGTTATTCCAATTGAGAACGTCACGACCCAATCTGATGCACAAGGTCATGTCACCCACATCACGCTCACCTGCCCCGTACCAGTACATGACAATGTTCGATTTGCCGGTGAAGACTTTGCTGCTGGTCAGCACTTAATCTGCGCCGGCACCCGCATCACCCCGGCCCATATCGCCATTCTTTATGGAACGGGTACAACCCATATTAATGTGGTGACACCACCATCCGTCAGCATCTTTACAACAGACAAAGAAGTCTCCGACGATTACGATCAGCCATTAGGCCCATCGCAAATTTACAACTCGAATACCCCTTACCTAATTGCCGAGTTACAAAGTATCGATATTCCGGCCCTTTGTGCCGGACACATCGGTGACGACGAAGACAAGTTTCGCGCCATGTTAGCGGCACAAAAAGATGCCCACATTCTTGTAAGCTCCGGTTCTGTCTCGAAAGGCAAATGGGACTTTATTCCTACCGTGCTTAAAGAGTTAGGTGCTGAAATTCTCTTTCACCGCGTAGCCATCAAGCCTGGCAAACCTGTTCTTTTTGCATGATTCCCTGATGGTCGTTATTTCTTTGGTTTGCCTGGCAACCCGATTTCGGCCGCAATCGGCCTGCGTTGCTTCATGATGCAGTTGTTACGTCGTCTGCTCGGCCTTGCTGATGAAGCCCCCACTTTTGCTCGACTTAAAACGTCATACAGCAAGAAGGGCCCCCTGCGTCTCTTCCTTAAAGCCAGAGCGCAATTAACGGCCGACGGCACTCTTGAAATCAAACTACTTGCCGGACAGGAATCATTCAAGATTGCGCCACTACTGCAGACTAATGCGTGGGCAATTCTCGATGAAACCGCAACAGACTATTCTGCCGGCCAAGCCATCACGTTTTATCCAACGCGGCTGCTGGCATAAAGCAATCTAGACGCGAACATGCGCTACGCCCGGTAACGTGTACTTTCTGAGATCGGTGATGCCAGTCAGGCCGCATTAGCCAGCGCACGCATGCTTGTTATTGGTGCTGGCGGGCTCGGCTCACCCGCACTGCTCTACTTAACGGCCGCTGGCGTTGGCCTCAAACAGGCTGGTGGGTGCATTGGCATTATTGATGACGACAACATTGACCTGAGTAATCTTCAACGTCAGATCCTCTTCATCGAATCCGATGAAGGTAACGCAAAATCACGAGTTGCAGCCTCGCGCCTACAGCAGCTAAATAGCGATACCGAATTCAAGGTATTTCAGACACGACTGTCCAGTGACAATGCGCTAGATATCTTTAGTGATTTCGATATCGTTATTGATGGGTCAGATAACTTCGACACCAAATACCTCGTCAACGATGCCGCAGTTCGACTCGGCATACCCGTTGTCTACGGATTGCCACCGCATTCTGTTGCGCATAGAACTGGCCATTTGCGGTTCGAATGCTTTCAGATACCACATAGACACAGGCATTATGTTTGGCAAAACTGGCTTGAACTGCCGCCACAAAACACGATGGATCAAACACCACTTCAGGAAAAAGGATCAGCGGTGACGCCATTTGGGTTGGCAACCGGGCAACGGCACCGCAGGTTGCTAACCAGCCGGTATGACGCCCCATCACCTCCAGAATAAATACACTGGGCTTGGTTGCCATGGCACAGTGATCCCGTGCTGCTTCCATCAATGATACCGAGAGATACTTTAATGCCGAGCCAAAGCCAGGTGATGTATCAGTACCCTCAAGGTCATTGTCGATGGTCTTTGGTAAACCGATCACTTTGAGGCCTAATGCAAACCGATCACTGAGCTCGACGAGCTTGGCGGCAGTATCCATCGAACCATTACCGCCGTTCACATATATCGTGCCGATCTGATGGGCTAGGAACACATCACGCACCAAATGCCATTGTTCAGGATTATCCGCATAACTCGTGAGCAATGTCCGCCCAGATCCAAGCCCGCCACCCGGCAGTTGATTCAGCGCCAATCGCATTGGCTCTGGCAGTGCCGACGCATCGACCAGTTGGTTATTAATCAGACCGGATAAACCGTGCTCAACTGCAAACAATCGTCCTTCTGATGCATTCCGATGCGCTTTGATCAGCGCCGCAGCAGTAGCACCAATGACGGCCGTTACACCGCCCGACTGAAAATAGAGTGCGTTCTTCATGGTACCATTAAAACAGATCGGGCGCCAGATTGGCAGAGCCAACCGGACGCCCGACTCGGACTTTCTAATAAATTACTTCAGCGCGCCAAGTACACGTGACGTAATTTCATCAACGCTACCGACACCAGCAACCTTCTCTACCTTCGGTGCATTAACGTCACCTGCGTTCTTCCAGTTGGTGTAGAAAGTCACCAGGGGTTTAGTCTGGCTATGGTAGATGTCCAGACGATGACGTACGGTTTCTTCCTTGTCATCATCGCGTTGGATGAGGTCTTCACCGGTCACGTCATCTTTACCGGCCACTTTAGGTGGGTTGTAAGTGATGTGATAGGTACGACCTGAAGCCAGATGCACACGGCGGCCGGCCATACGATCAATGATGTCCTGATCCAGCACGTCGATTTCCAGAACGATATCCAGCGGCACACCGGCTTCTTTCATAGCTTCTGCCTGTGGAATGGTGCGTGGGAAACCGTCGAACAGGTAGCCGTTCTTACAGTCGGCTTCTTTCAGACGCTCTTTGACCATACCGATGATCACAGCATCCGGCACCAGACCACCCGAATCTATGTGCTTTTTAGCTTCCATACCCAGCGGCGTACCGGCCTTAACCTGGGCACGCAGCATATCGCCGGTTGAAATTTGTGGAATACCGAATTTTTCACAGATAAATTTGGCCTGTGTGCCCTTACCAGCGCCCGGAGCGCCCAACAGAATGAGTTTCATCGGTATCCTCGATTAGAAAGCATGATTTGGCCTGTGTGCCCTTACCAGCGCCCGAAGCGCCCAACAGAATGAGTTTCATCGGTATCCTCGATTAGAAAGCATGAATGGTGAAAGTGTGAAACATTTAGCTTGCTGAAAACTTACGATAATTACGACAGAGGGTCGATGCGCAGCGCAGCGAACTGTTCGGCGAATACCTGTTGCGCCCGTACAGCATCATCCGGCGTATCTACCCCGGCCGGCGGCAACGTTTCTGTGACAGCGACACTGATTCGATAGCCATGCCACAACGCACGCAGTTGCTCCAGTGCTTCTACAGATTCCAGCGGACTGGGTGCCAGGCTGGCGTAATCCCTTAAAAAGCGACGACGATACGCATAAAGGCCGATATGGCGGTAACAGGCATAGCCATTCGCTGGTAAGTCCTGGGGATGGCTTCCCTGTTGCCAGACTGGGCTGAAATCATCACGGGCAAAAGGAATCGGCGCACGTGAAAAATACAACGCATCGGCATTGGCCTTCATGACCACTTTGCAGATATTCGGATTGAACAATTCACCGGCATCATGAATGGCATGCGCCAGGGTTGCCATATCAGCGCCCGAATCGACCAGTTGATGCGCTGCCTGATCAATCAGCTCCGGCGGGATAAATGGTTCATCACCCTGCACGTTCACCACAACAGTTTCATCAGCCCATCCGAAATGATCACACACTTCGGCGATACGATCCGTACCACTGGGGTGATCTTCTCGTGTCATACATACATCAAAACCAGCTCCGCGGACGGCATCGCGCACATCCCGGCTATCGGTTGCCACCACAATAGTATCGGCGCCCGATCGCTGCGCTCGCTCACAAACACGGACGACCATGGGTTTGCCACCCAGATCAAGCAGCGGCTTATCAGGCAACCGGCTAGATTTAAGTCGAGCCGGAATCACCACGCGGAATGTCACGTAATTCACCTCCGGCTCCTATGCCTTACCCTTGCTGACCGTTCAAGCTACGGGCTTCATCCTGCATCATGATGGGAATGCCATCACGCACCGGATAAGCCAACTTACAAGGCTTACAAATCAGCTCTTGTGCCGATTTATCAAACTCCAGTTTGCCTTTGCATACAGGGCAAACGAGTATTTCCAGTAAACGTGGATCCATTTAACAACTCTCTATCGTAGACACAGCATTGTTTTCGCTTAGCCATTCGGCCAGCGGTAAAGCTGGGGTAAAGCAAGCACTGACGGGCACAACAAACCAGTTATCGTGACCAACAGCAAAGTTTTGACATTTTACTGCATCCTTCTCGGTCATCATCACGGGCAATACTGTTGGTGGTATATCTTTCGCCTGAAAATCATGGTGATCAGGAAATTTGAGCCCCTCCACCTTCATACCCGCATCCCGCAGCATATTGAAAAACCGCTCTGGATTGCCAATGCCCGCAATTGCTAAAACCGATTGCCCAGCAAAATCTTTAAACAGCGACTTTTGATCCGGCTGATTCAACCGATAAACCGCATCAGGAACGAGTGACATTTCAAACCGCGGCTTGACTAGCCAGCCCGATTGATCAGGGGCTCCCTGAATAATCGTGCCGCGTACCAGCGGATCATTCAATCGGGTTAATGGTTCACGTAATGGACCAAGCGGCAGGCGGTGCCCATTCCCTACGCCGCGTTGGTCAAAAACCACCACTTCAATATCCCGTGCCAGATTGAGATGTTGTAAGCCATCATCAGCGATGAGTATGTTGACGCCCGGATTGGCTACCAACAATGCGCGACCCGCCTCTGCACGCTTTTCACCCACAAACACAGGGAAACCCTGTTGCGCATACAGCAGCGGCTCATCTCCTACATATTGCGGGCTATCGCCAACACCTACCGCTCTGACACCCGGCACTTTACGACCATAGCCGCGACTAATAATTCCCGGACGCCAACCCAGATCTTTAAGCTGCTGGGCGATCGATAGGGCCACCGGTGTTTTGCCAGCACCACCGACAATCAGGTTCCCAACCACCAGCACAGGAACAGGCAAGCGCACTTGCTTCAATAGGCCCCACTGATACAGATGGCGACGCACGCTAACGACCAGACCATATATCCACGACAAAAACACAAGCAACGCAGTTTGGAAAACACCCAACCGGCAACGGCCATACCAGCTGGCCTCAATCTCCTGAGGCCTTAAAATCATGAACCGCTACGCGTCGTGAATGAAATCTGAGAGAGGTCAGCCTGATGCGCCGCCTGCATGACATCGATGACGCTCTGATGCGTTGCTTTGGCATCGGCATTAATTGAAACAACGGGTGGCTTGGCTCCTTGACCGCGCTTTGCAGTTGCTGCTTTAAGTGCGGCGGCTACTGCATCAACGCTTGGCCTGGCCATCAATTACCACCGTACCGCCCGCTGTAACCGACACACTAATTTCATCCGGTGGCGTGGCATTAGTCGCAGCCGCCGTCGGCAGATCGATTTCGATACCCGATACTTTGTTGTACGTTGTGGTCATCATCAAAAATATGATGATTACTAATAGAACATCGATAAACGGAATCAGATTGATTTCAGGCTCATCGCGCCTGCTACCCCGGCGAAAATTCATCACGCGCTCCGAGGACTCAGTTGCGTTCGCCGTGAACGACTTCGACCAGTCTGATGGCCTGCTGCTCCATATCGACTATAAACTTATCGATTAGCGCACGGAAGTGACGCCAAAAAATCAGCGCAGGAATCGCAATCAGTAAACCAAACGTGGTGTTATAAAGCGCCACCGAAATACCGTAGGCCAATTGCTGCGGGTTACCCGTGGCAGGAGATTGCGCGCCGAAGATATCAATCATGCCGACCAGCGTACCCAGCAAACCTAATAGTGGGGCAATCGAGGCGATCGTGCCCAGGGTGGTTAAATAGCGCTCTAACTGGCTATAGACCATGCGACCCGACTCTTCAATGGCTTCGCGCATGACTTCCCGGCTGCTATTCTGGTTACGAACCCCCGCCGCCAGCACGCGACCCAATGGAGAGTTTTCTTCAAGGGCATTGAAATGCGCGGCATCGTACCCGCCATTGGCCAGCCTGGAAAGCACACTCTGCAACAAGCCCACCGGCAAAACCTTAGTGCGTCGTAATGAATACAAACGCTCTATAATCAGTGCAAGCGCTACGACAGAGGCAATTAGAAGAGGCCAGATGGGCCAACCGGCCGCTTGAATGATGGCAAACACGTTATTCCAGACCCACAAAAGTCAAAGTAGCAGTTTAGCCACCCCCCTATTTTTGAGCAAGCAAATCCCAAGCGATTCTCAGCATTTCAATGAGTTATCAATGCACCTTTGTTATCCACAAAATTGGTGGATAAGTTTGTGGATAGCCTGTCATAAAAGTGTCTAAGTCGTGCAGACAAAGGAAGTTAGGTTACGCTGCTCAAAAAAAGCTTGTTTTGCTTTTTCTTTTATTATCAAAATGTTATGATAATTTTACTGGGTTGCAAGGTGGCAGCTGTATTAAAACCCGTACTGCAAAAGGTTTCGCTGCACTGCGGTGGAGAAAATTAGCTTATGTCAAGAGAATTCGCGCCTATTTTTTACTTATAAGCAGATCAGGTTCATCTATAAAGAATTCCGAACCAAGGTAAAGTATGTCATATGGTTCCCAACACACTCTTTGACCCACCCACGGCAACCCAAGACATTCCGGTTATGTCGGTATCGGACCTCAACGCTGCGGTTCGTAGTCAACTCGAAAGCCGGTTCCCCCTGCTCTGGGTCGAAGGAGAAATAGCTCAATTTACTGTGGCTCGCTCCGGGCATATGTATTTCAGCCTTAAAGATACCAGCGCCCAGGTACGTTGCGCCCTATTTCGCACACGTGCTGCCCGCCTGGGTTGGCAACCCCGCCAGGGAGACAAAGTCCGCGCCAAGGTACAAATAACGCTCTATGAGGCCCGAGGCGAATTTCAGCTCACTGTCAAAACCCTTGTTAAAGGCGGTTTGGGTGCGCTTTATGAGCGCTTCCCGCAGCTTAAAACCGAACTGGAGGCTGCAGGACTCTTTGACCCGGTAAGAAAGCATGCACTCCCCGCTTTCCCACGCACCATCGGCATTATTACCAGCCCACAGGCAGCAGCATTGCATGACGTAATGACTACCCTATCGCGGCGAGCACCCTATGCCCAACTCATCCTCTACCCCACACTGGTGCAGGGCGCTGAAGCTACAGCCCAGATTGTTCAGGCCATTGAAGCAGCCAATCAACACGGCCAAGCTGATGTGCTGTTGCTATGTCGAGGCGGCGGCTCGCTCGAAGATTTATGGAGCTTTAACGAAGCGGTCGTGGTGGAAGCCATCGCCGCCAGCCAACTGCCAATTATTGCCGGCATCGGCCACGAAACCGATACCACCCTAGCCGATCTGGCTGCGGATGTACGCGCCCCAACCCCTACGGCTGCCGCAGAATTGGTTGCGCCCGACAAAACCCAGCTTAGCGCATTGATTGAGGCCAACCAGCAACGGTTACAGCAACTGATCATGCGCAGGCTAGATGATGCCGGCATGAAACTGGATGGTTATGCCGCGCGTCTGAGAAGCCCGGCAGCCCTTTTGGAGCGTCAACAGGACCGGCTTAATCAATTCAAGACACGCCTTCAACTCTGGTCACAGCGGGCACTTGAACGCGAATACCGCAGCCTGAACGAATTAGGTCTCAGGCTACAAGCCCTTGACCCGAGTCAGCCCCTCAAACGTGGCTACGCACTGGTCACAGATGCCCATGGCCACCTGGTAGACAGCATCCACAAAGCCCCCATAGACTCAAAAGTTGAATTACGTCTTGCCGATGGCAAGCTACACGCCAATATAGTTTCTTGCCCAAGCGGATAACTAACTCTTGGCAATGCTTGCAGGTAACAGCGGCTCTGACTAGAATCAAACATTAAACCAACAAATCCCCCAACCAGGAGAATCAACATGGCATTTGAATTACCCGCACTGCCGTTCGCCAAGAACGCCCTCGCCCCACACATGTCGGAAGAAACTTTCGACTACCACTACGCCAAGCACCATCAGGCTTATGTGACCAACCTAAACAACCTGATTCCAGGCACCGAATACGAAAAGCTGAGCCTGGAAGAGATCGTCAAGAAGGCACCAGCCGGTGGCGTCTACAACAACGCTGCACAAGTCTGGAACCACACCTTCTTCTGGAACTGCCTGTCGCCAAACGGTGGTGGTGCACCAACCGGCACACTGGCTGATGCCATCAACAAAAAATGGGGCTCGTTCGACGAGTTCAAAAAAGCTTTCCAGACTTCGGCCGTTGGTAACTTCGGTTCGGGCTGGATCTGGCTGGTTAAGAAGGCCGATGGTAGCGTTGATATCGTTAACATGGGCGCTGCTGGCACCCCGCTGACGACTGGCGACAAAGCGCTGCTGACTGTTGATGTGTGGGAGCACGCCTATTACATCGACTACCGCAATCTGCGTCCTAAGTTTGTTGAGACCTTCCTCGAAAAACTGGCCAACTGGAAATTTGCTGAAGCTAACTTCGCGTAAACAATCTAGTTGCACAAAAACCCGGCTTAGGCCGGGTTTTTTATTTTGTGGTACTTAAAAGAAAGACTTCCGTCACCTGAACAGACTGCTGCGGATAGCGTGATTGGCTGAAGACTGCACGCCGCGCCCAGAGTCTGGGTTCACACGCTCCTTGTATTTGTGCAGTTGCCAGCCGATAAAGTGGATGTCGTTTATCGAGAAATGCCCATTCGCGCTCTCGTCGCACGAAACCACGATGCGTAAAGAGTAACGAGCCGAGTGCCTGACGACCCAGCTTACGGAACATGACTGATAAGGGGCCACGTGGAATGGCAGACAGTATGTAATGAGTGACCACCAGCGGCGATCCATCTCCTGAAGAAAGCACAACTGCCCGACAAACGGCCATAGGCAGCTTTCCAGAGCCTTCATCGTTATAGGGCTTATCCAGCGCCTGACTGATCACCCGCAAATTCACATCGCCGTAATGCCGTTGCAAACGTGCTGTCAGCGACTTGGGCTCCTGAAGCCAGGGACACAAGATCCTTGGGTGGCTTTAGCGCTTTGCCAAGGGGGTGCCAATGACTACCTCGGCTGCGCCCTTTGAAACGATGAGACTGAACCCGGCTCTCACGTATGCCCATGACTCAGTATTCACCCTGGGGGGCTTTTTCAAGGCCGATGATCTGGCTACCCGCAACAACACCATGCTTGGCAAACCAGCCGTGATTGGCTTCCAGGGCATAGGTCGCATTGCGTTGCGTACAGTGATTGGTTACTGTTTGCGGTGCCATATCTTCGATATTAATCACCTGCCCCTGGGCATCGATGAAAGCAACAGAGAGTGGGATCTTGGTGTTCTTCATCCACATACAGAAGTACGCAGGCGCCGGGTAGACAAACAGCATGCCACGCGACTCCGGCATTGATGCACGGTTCATGAGACCCAGTGAGCGCTGTGCCTTGTTGCTGGCGACTTCGACTTCCAAATTACCGGTGCCAGCCGATAAACTAATGACCGGCAGGTCCGCTGCCTGGGCCATGGCCGATAACACAAACAAGATCAACCCGGTGATGCCAGCACGCGTGATAAACGTCTTGCGTTACTCCCGTTTAATTGATTGACGGATATCTCTGTCGAGGTACCGAGTTCCAGGGGTTGTCCGTCATTGAGCTGTAGCAGTTGCACACCGCCTACGGACACGCGTACCAGCCTAAGCACTGGCAAACCGACCGCAGCGCACATCCGTTTGACTTGACGATTGCGTCCTTCAGTCAGCGTGACCGAGAGCCAGGTCGTTGGAATTAATTTGCGAAAGCGTATGGGTGGATTTCTTGGCCACAAACAGCGTGCCTCCACATCTTCCGGCAACACGCTCACCACACAGGCCCGGGTCGGCCCATCGTTCAATACCGGGCCAGCACGCAAATGGGCTAATGCCGCTTCGTCAGGAACGCCTTCTACCTGTGCCCAATAGCATTTGGGCAACTTGTGCTTTGGCTCGGCAATACGTGCCTGCAATGCGCTGTTATCGGTAAGCAGCAACAATCCTTCACTATCCGCGTCCAGTCGCCCCGCCACCCGGAATTCGGGCAAGGTTAAGTAGACACTTAATCCCTGCCAATGGCCTTCTGGCGTGAACTGGGAAACCACCCCATAGGGTTTATTGAACGCAACAAGTGACACAGGAAATTCTCAATCGGCTAGACACGATGAAAAAGCCCTGCTGATGGATCACCGCAGGGCTTTGATCTTTTGCTGAAATCAGTTCAGCAAGACGCTGATTAAATGGCTGCGTCGTCAACTTCGCCAGTGCGGATACGAACAACCTGATCAACGGGCAATACAAAAATCTTGCCATCACCGATCTTGCCGGTGCGCGCCGATTTGATAATCGATTCCAGCACAGCCTCAACACGATCATCTTGTACCACGACTTCAAGTCGCACCTTCGGCAGAAAATCAACCACGTACTCGGCGCCGCGGTAGAGCTCAGTGTGACCTTTCTGACGGCCAAAACCCCGAACCTCGGTTACGGTGAGACCAGTCACGCCAATTTCAGAGAGACCCTCACGAACTTCGTCCAGTTTGAAAGGCTTAATAATAGCTACGATCTGCTTCATGATGACTCCATGCGATCAAATACAAATTCAATAAGTGATAGCTTACCACTCATCCGGGTATCGGTTGGTAATCGGATAACGCCAATCTTTGCCAAAGCCACGGCGCGTGAGACGAATACCCACGGGAGATTGACGACGCTTGTATTCGGAAATGCGTAAAAGGCGTACAACTCTGCGCACATCAGCCTCACGATAGCCCTGGGCGACAATGTCTCGCGGGCTAATGTCCTGCTCCATGTAGGTGGTAACAATGGCGTCCAGCACTTCATAAGGCGGCAGCGAATCCTGATCGGTCTGGTCCGGGCATAACTCCGCCGAAGGTGGGCGCTCGATAATGCGCCAGGGGATGATTTCCTTATCGCGGTTAATCCAGCGACAGACATCGTAAACACGCGTTTTAAGCAGATCTTTGAGCACGGCAAAGCCACCCGTCATGTCGCCGTACAGGGTACAGTATCCGACGGCCATTTCGGATTTGTTACCCGTGGTCAGAACCAGCCAGCCGCTCTTATTGGAGAGCGCCATCAGCAGATTGCCGCGAATCCGTGCCTGCAGATTTTCTTCGGTAGTGTCGGGTGCTTTGCCCATAAAATACGGGGCCAGCAGCGACTCATAGGTCTGCATGGCTGGCTGTATATCGACCAGCTCGCCTTTTACCCCAAGATTTGCGCATAAGGCCCAGGAGTCATCGATACTCATCTGTGCCGTATACGGTGACGGCATGATGATGGACCGCACACGATCTGCACCCAGCGCGTCAACAGCCACGCAAAGTGTCAGAGCAGAATCAATGCCACCTGACAGGCCGAGATAGGCGCCAGCAAAACCATTCTTGGCAAAATAATCACGTACGCCCAATACCATGGCGCCATAAATCTGGACATTCAACTCAGCGGGTTCCGTCTTGGGCTCAGCCGTTTGCCAACCAGTAGTAGGTGTCCAATCGGCATAGGCCGTGGTTTCTGTAAATTGAGGCAGTTGGAGCACGGGCTCACTACCCGGGGCGACAATGGTCGAAGCACCATCAAACACCAGTTCGTCCTGGCCGCCGACGAGATTGCAGTAGACAATCGATAGACCTGTTTCGGCGACCCGTTGTTTAAGAATGGTTTGCCGGTCTACGGCTTTGTCCAGATGGTACGGCGATGCGTTAAGGACCAGCAGGACTTCTGCACCTGCTGCTTTGGCAGCTTTGGCCGGTTCGGCAAACCAGATGTCTTCGCAGATGGCCAGACCAAAGCGCACACCCGCATGATCAAAGCAAACGCTTTGATGGCCCGGCGAGAAATAACGCAGTTCGTCAAAGACTTCGTATTGCGGCAGATGCTGTTTGCGATAGGTGTCTAGACGCTTCCCCTTCAGGAAGACAGTGGCCGCATTGTAGTGCTGGCCATTTTGCGCCTCCGGGAAACCGACTACGATGGCAATACTCAAGTGGGCGGTTGCCTGCCCCAGCGCGGTTAATGCACTTTCAACGGAACGATAAAAATCCGGACGTAACAGCAAGTCTTCGGGTGGGTAACCACAAAGACTCAATTCAGGCGTAAGCAAAAGATCAGCGCCACCTGAGGAGGCCTGTTCGGCAAGCCCGGCAATTTTGCGTACATTGCCCGGCAAATCACCAAGCACCACATTCATTTGAGCAACTGCAACCCGCACGCTTTATCCCTGCCTCTGATCTGAACTTATCAAAAAAATAGCCCTGGGCTGACTCAGGGCTATTCTATGCCTAAAGGCTATGACTTACTTGCCAGCCTTGGCACGGGCAACGCCCGAAGTGATTTCAGCCTTGGCTGCAGCAGCATCTTTCCAGCCCTTGACCTTAACCCACTTGCCAGCTTCCAGATCTTTGTAATGCTCGAAGAAATGGGTGATCTGCTTGATCAGCAGTTCTGGCAGGTCGTCTGTGCTCTGAACCTTGTCGTAAAGACCAGTCAGCTTCGAAACAGGCACCGCTACCAGCTTGGCATCTTCACCGGCTTCATCTTCCATGGCCAGCATGCCAATGGTGCGGCAACGGATAACAACGCCTGGTGGAAGCGGGTATGGCGATACAACCAGCACGTCTACAGGATCACCATCTTTCGACAGGGTCGAAGGAATAAAACCGTAGTTACAAGGATAGTGCATCGGCGTGGCAATGAAGCGATCTACAAATACGGCGCCCGAATCTTTATCCAGCTCATATTTGATGCCAGGTGCATTAGCCGAGGTCTCGATAACGACGTTGAAATCATTCGGGACATCCTTGCCGATGGAAATGTTATCGATGTTCATGTCTTTTCCCTTTATGATGTGGTTGTATTTACGCGTAACAAAATGCGCTTAACTTGAAAATTATAGCCTCTGCAGCGTGTTTTTAACGCTTGCGACGCAATAACAATGAATTTCCGACAACAGAAATTGAAGAACAGGCCATGGCAGCACCCGCAATCACCGGATTCAGCATGCCAATTGCCGCCAGAGGGATTGCCAACGCATTGTAGATAAAGGCAAAAAATAAATTCTGGCGGATTTTAGCCAGCGTACGACGGGAAAGTCGAATGGCATCGACTACGCCAGTGAGCCGGTTGTTCATCAGCACAATACCGGCACTTTCCATCGCAATATCCATGCCGCCACCCATGGCCACACCGACCGAAGCAGACGCCAATGCTGGCGCATCATTAATGCCGTCACCCACCATCATCACACCGCCAGGGTTTTGATCCAGTAGCCGCTTGACCTCTGCCGCTTTGCCCGCTGGCAAGACCCCTGCTCGAATGCTATCTACCCCAAGCAATGCCCCGACTACCTGGGCAGATTCAATCTGGTCTCCGGTGAGCATGACCGTATTCAAACCCAGCATCCGAAGCTGGCTGAACGCACTAGCCGCATCAAAACGGGGCTTGTCAGAAAAAGCCAGTATGGCGATGGGTGTGTCTTGGTGCATGACTACAGACAAAGTCTTAGCATCTTTAGCCAATCGAGAGGCTTGCTGCGCCCAGAAGTCAGATGGGTTATTTATATGCGCAGCGTCCCAACGCACAACGCCATACACTTCCCCAGCAATCTGGCCAAATACACCTTTGCCTGCCTCATTGCGAAAATCGGTAATCGTCTCCGTAGCACCATGCTCGATTACGGCGGCACGAATGGCATGCGCCACTGGATGCGCTGAACCCTGTTCGAGTGCTGCTGCAATAGAAAGCACCTGATCTTTGTTTACCGGGCTATCGACAGGCAAAACGACATCCGTTAGCGTCAAACGACCCTCGGTAAGCGTACCGGTTTTATCAAAAATTACCGTATCGACAGAGGCTGCTCGTTGTAGCGCATCTGCATCACGCACCAGAATACCTTGGCGCGCACCTTCACCAATACCGACCATAATCGCCGTCGGTGTGGCTAATCCAAGTGCACAGGGACAAGAAATGACCAGCACCGCCACAGCCCGAATCACCGCCGCTTCCCAATTGCCCACCCAAAGCCCTGTCACAACGAATGTCACGAGTGCAATCAATACAACCATGGGCACAAACCAGGCGGAGATACGGTCAACCAGCGCCTGAACCGGCGCACGCGAACCTTGTGCTTGCGCAACCAGGCGTGCAATTCCTGCCAGAACCGTACTGCGCCCAACCCCGATCACACGGCAGACCAGTAACCCCTCGCCATTGAGTGTGCCGGCATAAACCTTGTCATTTAAATGCTTTTCAACAGGAACCGGTTCACCCGTCAGCATAGATTCCGTCACCGAGGAACTTCCCTCGATCACCAAACCATCAACCGGAATGGCTTCCCCACTCAGTACCCTTACCCGGTCTCCCGGACGTATTTCGGAGAGCGGTACCGATTCGAATGATTCGGCTACCACTTCTCGCCAGGCTGTTTTAGGGGTCAGATGCAGCAAGCGTTCAATCGCCGATGCGCTGAATTTACGGGCACGCAGCTCCAATTGCTTACCGGTCATAATTAAAGCAATAACAACTACAGATGCTTCAAAATAAACATCACCATGATGTCCGGTGAGCATCACCGCCACCGAATAAACATAGGCGGATAAGGTACCAAGGCTCACCAGTACATCCATATTCGAGGTACGCAATTTCAGCGCATACCAGGCACCCAGATAGAACGGCCAGGCCACCCATAACTGTACGGGCGTTGCCAGCAGCCACTGCCAGATTAATGGCACATGAATACGCTCACCGGATAACCACATCCACGGTATCATCAACAGTAATGGCGCAGCACAAATAATCGCCGTCCAGAAACGCGCCTGTTGCAAACGATCGGTTTCGACGGCAGACATTTCCAAGATATCGCGCACTTCTGCCGCGCCATACCCTGCCGTTTCTATAGCGCTAATCACCGCGCCAACACTCATCGAACCAGGCGCCTGAACAATGGCTTCTTCGGTAGCAAAATTAACTTCTGCCTGAACCTCTGGTAGCTGTTCAATGGCTTTCTGAACGGTACGGGCACAGTTTGCACATCTGAGGCCCGATATTTTTAAAACATACTCGGTCACTGGATACTCAATCCTTGAACTAACCCATACGCGCCCCAAGCAATCACCATTAATCCGGCGATCCAACGGAGTGCTGATTGGCGCAGACGATTTAACAAACCAGCACCCATCCAACCGGCAAGCAAAAGATTAGGCAACGTTCCCAAAGCAAAACCCGCCATCCAGATAGCGCCAGAAACGTGGTTTGCACTGGCGATTGCGGTAGCCAGAGCGCTATAAACAAGACCACAAGGGAGAAATCCCCAGGCAAAACCCACGATCAATGCCCTGGCGGGTGTGGTTACCGGAAAGAACCGACGCGCAAGTGGCTCTATACGCCGCCACAGATACTGCCCACCCTGCTCTAATGGGCGAATAATCAATGGCCAACCCATCAGGTATAGGCCCATACCGATGAGCAACACATTGGCCAGTATGTAAAAGCCTAACGGCGCAAGGCCCAATACAGAGATGCCAGCGTAACCCATAAAACCAGCCACACCGCCTAACAGGATGTAGGTGAAACACCGCCCCAGGTTATAGACCAACAGCAAAACAGGACGACGACTCTCTGACACGGATAGCGACAACGCGCTTACGATCCCACCACACATCCCCAGACAATGAACACCCCCAAGCCAACCGATCAGCACCGCGGCAAAAAATGGTAATGCTGTGATGCTCATACTCAAAATACCTGGCCTAAATCACACGCGAGTATCGTGGCCTGCCGGCTTCAGTCTTCAGTCGATCCTGTTGCAGATAATGGTCAAAAGCCATAGCAATGATCCGCACCAGCAAACGTCCATTGGGTTCAACCCGAATGCCTGTTGTATCCAAAGTTAACAACCCGGCTTCTACCAGTGGCTGCAACTGTTCAACGGCACTTGCAAAATAACTGACGAAATCAATAGACCAGGCCGAATTTACTTCAGCGTATTCGAGCTCAAAGTGGCACATCAGTTCCTGAATGACCGCACGACGCAACTCATCATCTTTGTTCATCCGGTAGCCACGGCGCACCGGCAAATGGCCCGCATCAATGTCGGCGTAATACTCTTCCAATGACTTAGCATTCTGAGAATAAACTGGCCCCACCTTGGCAATGGCTGAGACACCAAAGGCCAAAAGATCCAGTTCAGCATGCGTGGAGTAACCCTGGAAGTTACGATGGAGTTTGGCATCCTGTTGGGCCAGCGCCAATTCGTCATCAGACCGGGCAAAGTGATCCATGCCGATAAAGACATAACCAGCCTCCACCAACGTCTCAATCGCCATGGCCATCAGCGAAAGCTTGTCTTCACCTTTGGGCAATTCCGCTTCATCAATCCGACGCTGTGGCATAAAGATCTGCGGCAGGTGCGCATAGCTATAGAGCGCAATACGATCTGGCGCTAGGCTGAGCGTTTTGCCGAGGGTAGCACGAAAGCCTTCTAGCGTCTGCTTAGGTAAGCCATAGATCAGATCGACCGAGACGGATTTAAAACCTGCATCGCGGGCTGCCAGCAAGACATCTCGTGTTTGTTCGAAGGTCTGAATACGGTTAACGGCCTTCTGAACCAGGGGATCAAAATCCTGAATCCCGAGGCTCATGCGGTTAAAACCTAATTCAGCCAGTAAATGCGCACGACTAGGATCGACGGATCGCGGATCGATCTCGATGGAATACTCACCCTCCGGCAGAAAATCGAAACGTGAGCGCAAAATCTGAACAAGGCGTCGCATTTCGTCATCAGAAAGAAAGGTCGGCGTACCCCCGCCCCAATGAAGCTGGGTAACCGAACGAGATCCACTCAAGGATTGCAACTGCATATCCACTTCTTTCTCCAGATAATCCAGATAAAGAGAGGACTTGCTATGGTCTTTGGTAATGACCTTGTTGCAGCCACAGTAATAACAGACTGTGCTACAGAAAGGCAGATGGACATATAATGAAAGCGGTTGATCAGGTGCTGGCCGTTCCTTTAAGGCGTCTACCAATAATTGCGCCCCGGGGTTGGCAGCAAATCGGTCCGCCGTAGGATAGGATGTGTAACGGGGTCCGCTGATATCGAATCGGCGGCGCAGGTTCCGATCTACTAATGCAAGTGTCGAATTGTTCATAACAGAATTATATGACTTCAAAGCCAGTATCGCAGGCCTGTAAAACAAATCAGACAATGATTGCCAGCGGCATGCTGTCGACTTTACGGAAGCAAAGGCACATTGCCAGAACTGTGACATGAATCCGGTTTGCCATCCGCCCGGCTTAAAAACCGAAGACATGGATTCTTTGGACCAGTGGTTTCCAACCCGACGTCGCCTTAAGCGCGGGAAGTCTCTGTACGAAATTGGCGAGCCCTTTACCGCCATTTATGCGGTACGCAGTGGCTTTTTCAAGATATTGTTGCCCTCTGAGCAGCAGCGCGACCAAATTACCGGTTTCCAGATGACCGGTGAAATTCTTGGGATCGACAGCTTTGGCACTGGAAATCACGCCTGTAAAGCCGTTGCGCTTGAAGCCAGTGAAGTCTGCATGATGCCCTACGGCAGCATCGAAGAACTGGCTTCTAACCTACCAAACCTGCATGCTCACCTTAACAAGCTCATGAGCCAACGGATTGTTCAGGATCAGACAACTTTCCAGATTCTTGCCAATCTGCGCTCTGAATCACGTTTAGCGGCTTTTCTGCTTGATCTGGGAAAACGGTTTTCACATCTTGGCTACTCGCCCAATACCTTCGTCTTGCGGATGACCCGTGAAGAAATTGGCAGTTACCTGGGTCTTTCACTAGAAACCGTGTCACGGCTATTTTCACGATTCCAGGAAGATGGCCTAGTCGACGTACAAACACGGCACTTACAAAGCACACAACCGGAAGCTTTGGCAGACATTGCTTCAGGAAAAGCGGCCCACTAGGATCGCATAAGGAAAGAGACCATATTCAAACACATCTTATTACCTATTGATGGCTCAGAACTGTCATTAATGGCCATACGCCGTGCTGCTGAGTTCGCTAGCGAAATCAAAGCAACCATGACTCTGCTCTTTGTAAAGCCTGAGTACCCGTTAGCTACTACGGCGATGGTACGATGATCGACCCAACCACACCCGAAGAGTTTGGCAAACTGACCAAAACAATTGCAGACCGCAACCTGAAAGCAGCGGCCGATATCTGCAGTGCCGCAGGCGTGTCATTCACGGTACATACCGAAACGAGCGATGTCCCCTACGACATCATTATCGAAACCGCCGAACAGAAACAATGCGACCTGATTTTTATGGCGTCACATGGTCGCCGCGGCATCACCAGCCTGTTGCTCGGTAGCGAAACCCAGAAAGTCCTGACGCATTCCAAGATTCCCGTACTGGTGTATCGATAAAACGTATTTCAACGGCCACAAAAAAAGCAGCCTAGGCTGCTTTTTTTGTGTGTTGATGTAGTAACTGCGAATACTATCGTTAGGCCTTTTTAACATAAGCAGAACACCAACCAGCAGCAGCAACATCTTTGCCCGCGAAAATCGGACAAGGTCCCGAAGCACCAGCTTTACCCTGGTACAGCGAACAATTACCACAGTTTTGACCTGCCGCGAACTTAGGGAACTTGGTCTTATCAGCCTTCGACGCATTCGCAACATAACCCAGCGACTTGGCTTGAGGATCAGATTCGGAAACAGGAGTACCGGCACTAGCCTTACCAAAGAACGTGATTGCCGCACCGGCAACAAGACTAGATTTCAAAAACTTACGGCGTGTCAAAGACATATTTATCTCCTAGATAGTTAACAAACTTCAACTGCACTTAACAGCTTACTTCAAGATGGCTAATCTTGTGGCACCTAACTAGCCAATTGCTGCCATTCTCCCATTGCTTCTCTTGCATTGATATACTATATATAATTATATAGTTACGGAGCAAATCCCTATGGCACAAAATGAATCTAAAGGCTGGAGCCCTTACATCGCCGGAGCACTGGTCGGTGTTCTAGCAATCATCTCTGTTTACCTGACAACGGTTCTTTTAGGTAAATCGATGTATCTAGATGCTTCAACAACCTTTGTCAGAGCCGCCGGCATGTTAATAGGATCGTTTGATCCTACATATGTTGCGGACAATGCCTACTATGTTAAAGAGAAAGTCATCATCGACTGGCAATTCATGATGATCGTGGGGGATTTTTATTGGCGCATTCATTGCCTCCAAAATGGATGGCAGCTTCCAACTGGAAGCGGTTCCACCAGAATGGGAAGCATGCTTCGGAGGTTCCGTCACAAAACGTGCCATTGCGGCCATCTTGGGCGGCATTGTCATGATGATCGGTGCACGCATGGCAAATGGATGCCCAAGTGGCCATGGCCTGAGCGGCATGATACAAATGTCAGTGAGCTCCTACGTTGCGCTCGCCTTCTTCTTCGGCGTAGGTGCCTTGGTAGCCAATATCATCTATCGGAAAAAATAATCATGGGTATCGATCTTACTTTAGGCTTAGCTACAGGCATTGCTTTCTCGCTGTATTCAGATTGTTGGTTGATGAATTATTATATCATTTTTACCTAAATGCTAAGTGAGAGCGAAGATGGATAGCCAGTCCTTTCAAAAACTTGTGAACGAACTGGAAGGTCTGACACCAACGCAGCGCGAAGCGCTGATGACCCGAGTGAGAACGCTCGCGGATCACGACGATAGTCAGCGACTAATCGATGAGCGACTTGGTGGTCAGATTCATTGCCCTCACTGTGCAAATGATGCCATTGTGAAATTTGGTAAGCTGCGGGGGCAGCAACGCTAAAAAGAGATCCCCCGTTCACCAAAAAAGCGGGGCGGTCCAGATAAGGACATGCCAGCAACAAAGAGGGTGCCTGTGCTGGTTGCAATGCAACGTGGCAGTCGCTTAACCCATGACTGTGTGTTGGATTCCGTCAATGCCTTTGCTTTGACGGCGGCATTACGTCCCGCATTGAGCAAAGATGCGGTACTCAGCAGCGATGGCAACCCTGGCTATGGTGTCGCCGCAAGAACTCTTGGTATTGAGTCTGGCTAGTTATCATGGCCCAGGTGGAACGGAATCTTGGCATGTACAGAACGTCAACGCCTATGACAGCCGCCTAAGAACCTGCAAATGACCAAAGAAGATCGACATACCAATTACAAAAACGATCACACCTAGGCTACCTAGACCAACATCAGTAGTAAATAGTTCTTTCCAAGCCATCTTTCACTCCTCTAGATAAAATTAAAATTATTGGGGTTTTGCAAAGACAACAGCCGCATTGTTTTTTTGGATATCCCAGTTACCATCCATACGCCAACCAGCTAATGGGTCTTCAATCACCACGTGCCAACGCCCTGTACCAAGGCTTTGCGAGATCTCACCTCGATATACGTTACCCGAACGCACGAGGTTGATTCGTTGATCCTCACCTTTACGCGTCGGATGCACCAACCTCAATTGAAGCGTATCTGGCAAGGCTTCTTTAGGCAAACCATTTAAAACCAAATCAACCGATCGCTTATCTGCACCAAGGCTCAATTGGGCGTTGATATTTAACTCAGCAGCCAACTGGCGTTGCTTCAGCTCCTGATTTACCGCTAGACCAACTTTATAATAGTTATCATCTACCAAGCCGTCATTACTGATGATAGCCAGCCAAGCGGTAGCAAATCCTGCAACGATAACAATCGCAGGCCCAGCCATAAGAATCCAGGGCCAACGATGCTTGTACCAGGGCGTAATTGAGTTGGTCATTTTGTTAAATTATTTAGGCTGAATAAATGTCGACTTTTCATCCAGCTTAATGGATGGGTTCTCAACATCTTCAATGATAAACCTAATTTGGTTTGCGCCTGGATTTCCAACGTCTGACGGTACACGGACATTGATTGGTTGAGTCAAGTTACCCAAAGGCTCAACTTTGAATGTATAAGCGCCATCCAGACGGATTTTATCCATACCTTCGGGCTTAACGCTAAAGGTACGAACGCTATCCTGCATATTCATAATGTGGAGCAGGTACACATTCTCGGTGAGTCCATCCCCTACTTCGCGTGTCATGACACCACGGTCACGTAGAACGTCAACCCGCAATGGAATACGCGTACTCAATGAATAGACAAATATAGCGGAAATCACTAGCAAAATGCCCGTATAGAGCATGATGCGTGGACGCATAACATGTCGCAACATTTCTTTAGAGGTGTAATGCTTGTTAACCGAGTTTTCTGTGTCATAGCGAATCAGACCAGGCGCATAGTCCATTTTGGCCATGATTTCGTTACACGCATCAATACAGAGGCCACAACCAATACATTCATACTGCAGACCGTTTCTAATATCGATACCGGTCGGGCACACCTGCACACAGACTTTACAATCGACGCAATCACCCAGACCTTTAGCCTTGAAGTCATCGCTCTTACGACGTGGCCCACGAGGTTCACCACGGGCTTCTTCATAAGTAACAATCAGCGTATCCGGATCGAACATGACACTCTGGAATCGAGCATAAGGGCACATGTATTTACATACTTGTTCCCGCATAAAACCAGCTTGCAAAAAGCAAAATGCACTGTAGAAGAACACCCAGAAAGCTGACCAACCGCTAATCGTTAGATTGACGAGATCACCAATCAGTTCGTGCATCGGCATGAAGTAACCTACAAAGGTCACGCCGGTCCAGAATGAAACAATACTCCACAAGAAAAATTTGGTTGCTTTGATTCGAAATTTGGCACCAGACATTGGCGCTTGATCGAGCTTGATACGTGCATTACGATCGCCCTCAATTTTATTCTCGATCCACATGAAGATCTCTGTGTAGACCGTTTGTGGGCATGCGTAGCCACAAAATAAGCGTCCAGCAACCGCTGTAAACAGAAATAAGGCAAATGCTGAAAGCAGCAAAATAACCGACAGATAAATAACATCTTGTGGCCAAAGGACTAGGCCGAATATATAGAACTTACGTTCAACAAGATCTAGCAATAATGCTTGACGGCCGCCCCACTGTATCCATGGACCAATATAAAAAATTACCTGTGTAAGAAAAACCAGCAACCAACGGAGATTGTTGAACTTCCCCGAAATCGCACGAGCGTACACCTTACGATGCTTTTCATAAAGCGATTTCTCAACAAACTCTACGTTTTGTTCTTTGGTCTGATTGTCAGGCATTTCTTGATTTGTCATTTTACGACCCAGTAGCATTCAATAGTCTAAACACTATACTCTTGTGCATAACGTTTAGACTATTAAATGAGTACATTCAAACAAAAAACGCCTCACCGGTTTCCCAAGTGAGGCGTTTCAATAAGTCTAGAACTTATTTAGCAGCCGGCTTTTGCGACAAGCTGTATACATATGCTGACAACAACTTGAGCTTACCTTCGTTCAAACGATCACCAAAGGCAGGCATCATGTTCTGACGGCCATTGGTAATTGTTTCAACAATGGTCTTTTCAGAACTGCCATACAACCAGACGTTATCTGTCAGGTTAGGCGCACCGATTGCTTGATTACCCTTGCCATCAGCACCGTGACAACCAGCACAACCAGAGGATGCAAACAATTCTTTACCCTTTGCAGAAGCAAGAGAATCGTTAGCCAGACCCGACAACGAACGCACATAATTAGCCAGGTCTTTGATCGCAGCGTCACCCAGGTGTGCATGCGGAGGCATCATACCGTTACGGCCATTGGTAATGGTTTGCAGAATGACTTCTGGCGAACCACCGTACAACCAATCGTTATCGGTCAGATTAGGGAAACCCTTGGCACCGCGGGCATCAGAGCCATGGCACTGGTAGCAATAGGTCAGGAACAGACGCTTGCCCACTTCAAGTGCTTGCGGATCTTGCGACAGATCAGTGATCGGTGTCTGAGCATATTTCGCAAACAACGGACCATACTGCTCATCGGCTTTGTTCACTTCCTTCTGCCACTGACCTGTTGATGACCAATCCAGAAAGCCCTTGTTGTTACCAAGCGCTGGGTACAGGAACACATAGGCCAAGGAGAAGATTACTGTAATCCAGAAGAGATACATCCACCATTTTGGTAGTGGATTATTGTATTCCTCTAGACCATCCCACTCATGTCCAGTTGTTTCAACTTTCCCTGTTGGGAATTTTGAACGACTCTGGTTCCATAGAATAAAGGCGCACGCGAGGATGCTGCCTAGCACCACGATGGTGACGATAATTGATGCAACACTAGTTAGAATGATGATTTTTCCGTAAGTTCGTAACGGGTTGGATTACTTTAGAGATGCTTCGCGGGCCTCGCCCTGCTTGGCCTGGTCCAGGCTTTCAAACGGAATGCGCGACGCCACATCAAAATCAGGCTTGGCTTTCCGGCTGAACGCCCAGATCAAAATGGCCAGGAAAGCGATGAATGACACCACCGTGACCATTACGCGAAGATCGTTCTGATCCATTTTTACTGAGCCGCAGCTGGAGCCGAGGATGCAGCCGCCGTAGTAGGCAGCAGCGTACCTAGACCTTGCAGGTATGCAACCAGCACGTCCATTTCGGTCTTGTCACCGATGGCATCCTTGGCACCGGCGATATCTTCGTCAGTGTAGGGAACGCCCACACGGCGCAGAGCAACCATCTTGGCATCCACATCAGCGCCTACGGTAGCCGAAGCCTTGATAGTTAACATGTGTGGATAGGCAGGCATGTTCGACTCAGGTACCACGTCACGTGGATTATTCAGGTGGGTTACGTGCCAAACGTCCGAGTAACGACCGCCAACGCGAGCGAGATCTGGACCGGTACGCTTCGAACCCCACTGAAACGGGTGATCATAGACAGACTCACCAGCAACCGAGTAGTGGCCATAACGTTCAGTTTCTGCACGGAACGGACGAACCATCTGCGAGTGACAGTTGTAGCAACCCTCACGTACATAGAGATCGCGACCAACCAGACGAACTGCATCGTAAGGCTTAAGGCCTTCGATAGGTGTCGTGGTCGATTTCTGCCAGAACAAAGGAATGATTTCGATTGCACCACCCACAAATACTGTGAGCAATGTGAGAACAATCAACAACCCTACTTTGCGCTCAACGAGTTCTTGTGTAATTTTCATCGTATTTCTCCGATTCTGTTGAGCTTAGTGGTGTGCTGGTGCCGGAACAGCAGCATCGTTCACCATACGGGCACCCTGCATTGTCTTAACAATGTTGAACAACATCAGGATCATACCGCCCAGGAACATGACACCACCCAGCACACGAATTGCCCAGAATGGATAGCTGGCCTTAACGCTTTCGATGAAGCTGTAAGTCAGCGTACCGTCGGCGTTAACTGCACGCCACATCAGACCCTGCATGACGCCCGAGATCCACATCGAAGCGATGTACAGAACCACACCAATCGTAGCGATCCAGAAGTGTGTCGTCACCAGCTTGGTGCTCCACATTTCCTGTTTGCCAACCAGCTTAGGAATCAGGAAGTAGATCGAACCGATCGATACCATGGCCACCCAACCCAGGGCACCCGAATGAACGTGACCAACAGTCCAGTCTGTGTAGTGCGACAGCGCATTAACAGTCTTGATCGCCATCATCGGACCTTCGAAGGTCGACATACCGTAGAACGACAACGAGGTGATCAGGAACTTCAGGATTGGGTCATCACGCAGTTTGTGCCAGGCACCCGACAGGGTCATGATGCCGTTGATCATGCCGCCCCACGATGGTGCCAGCAGAATCAGCGAGAAAACCATACCAACTGACTGAGTCCAGTCTGGCAGCGCGGTGTAATGCAGATGGTGAGGACCTGCCCACATGTACGTAAAGATCAGCGCCCAGAAGTGGACCACCGACAGACGATACGAGTAAACCGGACGACCCGCCTGCTTAGGCACGAAGTAGTACATCATGCCCAGGAAGCCTGCAGTCAGGAAGAAGCCCACGGCGTTGTGGCCATACCACCACTGAACCATCGCATCCTGTGCGCCGTAATAAGCCGAGTACGACTTCATACCAAACAGGCTCACAGGAATTTCGGCGCTATTAACAATGTGCAGCAGTGCAACAGCGATAATGAAGGCGCCGTAGAACCAGTTCGCTACATAAATATGCGAAACCTTACGCTTAGCGATCGTACCGAAGAACACAACAGCGTAGGCAACCCACACCACAGCGATCAGAGTATCGATTGGCCATTCCAGCTCGGCATATTCCTTACCAGAAGTCATACCCAGCGGCAGAGTGACTGCAGCCAGCACGATCACCAGGTTCCAACCCCAGAACGTAAAGGCGGCTAGCTTGTCGCAGAATATGCGCGTGTAACAGGTGCGCTGTACAACGTAGTAAGACGTCGCGAACAGTGCAGAACCACCAAACGCAAAAATAACGGCATTGGTATGCAGTGGACGCAGACGACCAAAGGTCAACCAAGGAGCGATATTGAGCTCAGGCCAGACAAGCTGGGCAGCGACAATAACACCCACCAGCATGCCGACGATCCCCCAGATCACCGCCATAACGGCAAATTGCCGAACAATCTTGTAGTTGTATACAGATTGCGTATCCGACATTACAGACATTGGACGCACCTCTTTGATTGAAAAACAGTGTGATTTTGCACGCAAAGCGCGCCTTAACAAAGGCTTAATTCTAACTTAATAACACTTTATTGATCTAGATCAAATTCTTAAGAAATTCCGTGACCTATAGCTGTAGGGCAAAAAAAGTGCACTGCCTTAACAATGCACCCCAACCCCAACAGAGAAGCAAGGTCTGGACATAATTGCCAAAACAACCCTGCGATCGGCAGTATCCGATACATTTAATGTCTTTTACAAGACCAGCCGCTTCAAAATCAGAGGATTTATCGACTTATTTAAGACTTCTTTGATCCATATCACATTTAGCTGCGACGCAGCATCTAGTTTAATCCGGAAATGACATGTCTTTGGGACTTTTGTCCTTGTTTTCTAGCGCTTGTTTAACGTCACGATCCATGATGATGCGATGCGCTGGCCCTTCGAGATCATCAAATTGACCAGATCGCACAGACCACCAGAACAGGCCGGCAATCACAAACACAAGAACGACAGAAACAGGGGTAAGGAGGTAAAGAGATTCCATAACGCCCATTCTGCCCTAAGCACAACTTAATCGCGAATCTTTACTCGCTGTAACCGCAGCGAGTTCAAAACCACCCAGAGCGAGCTGAACGACATACCGATACCTGCTAACCAGGGCGTGAGGAATCCACACATGGCAACGGGCAGTGCAATCGCGTTATAAACAATCGCCCACCAGAGGTTCTCCCGAATTATTCTACTTGCCGATCGCGACAATCGAATTGCTGCAGGCAACACAAGCAGCTGCTGACCCAACAGAACACAATCAGCCTGTGTCCGAGCAAGTTCCGTACCTTCTCCCATCGCAACGGATACCTGCGCATGGGCCAGTACCGGGGCATCATTTACGCCATCCCCCACCATACAAACTACACGCCCAGCCGCTTGCAATGCCGCAACCCTGGCCAATTTCGTCTGAGGCGATTCTCTACCCGCCGCATCCTCAATACCCAACTGCTTGGCAATCGATTGCGCGACAACCGGATCGTCTCCGGACAGCAACGACACCGTACAACCCAGTTTCTTTAACGCATTGATTGCGGCCATTGCATCGGGACGCAGCGCATCGGAAATATAAAACCGGGCTAACCAGGCACCCTTTTCACCTAAATAGAGCGTTGTTGACGGAGACGATGCCGTATCGACGGATGAAACAGGCAAATCGCCAACCAATTGCACCACATAGGCAGCATGACCAATACGCAGCACCCTGCCATCAATCGTGGCTTCGATACCGCTGCCTGTTTCATGGCTTTCGTTATCAATCGCCAACCGAGGCAAATCATGTGCAGCGCGAACCAATGCTTGCGCCAGAGGGTGAGATGCGCGCTGCTCCAGACTTGCCGCTAACTGCAGGCAAAGTCTTTCGTCCCCCGCTGATAGCAGTTCTACCCGCTCTAGCTTCATTACACCCGTTGTGAGTGTCCCGGTTTTATCTAGCACGACGTCTGTTACCTTCGCGAGCGTTTCTACCGCATGTCCACGCGTGACCAACAATCCCTCACGGGCCAGTCGGCCCGTGGCGATCGTCAAGGCAACTGGGGTTGCCAGAGACAAGGCACAAGGGCAACTCACCACGAGCACAGCCACGGTAACGGGTAATGCGCGTGATGGATCTACAAACCACCAGATACCGGCCGTGATTGCTGCAAGCAACAATAAACCCCTTAAGAACCAGGATGCGACACGATCTGCCGTAGTTACGGCCACAGGTTTTTCAAGCGCACCCCGCTCCATGAGCTTAAGAATCGCTGATAAACGTGTGTTATCACCAACCTGCTCGACGCGCACGGTCATCGGGCTTTCAATATTCATCGAGCCACCGGTAACCAGAGCACCCACTGATTTCGGCACGGGCAAGCTCTCACCCGTTAAAAGCGACTCATCGACACTTGTCTGACCACGCACAACGGAACCATCAGCGGGCACTTGGGTACCCGGTCTTACCAGCACCATATCCCCGACATGCAACGCACTCACAAGAATACGTTCAGTTTCTTCACCACCACCGACCAACAAGCGATCGGCAAAAGCCGGAGCCAAGCGCCCCAGCTCTTCGGTTGCGCGTAACGCCTTTTGCCGGGCAAGCAACTCAAGATATCGACCACCCAATAGGAAAAAAACGAACATATTGATGGAATCGTAGTAAACGTGACCATGATTCACAATCGTTGCCCACACGCTCGCGAGAAACGCAGCACTAATCCCTAAAGCAACTGGTGTATCCATCCCAACACGGCGGAATTTGAAATCACGCCACGCATTGCGGAAAAATAGGCCACAGGCATAAAAAATAACCGGTAGCGTGAGTAACAAACTAGACCAACGTAATAAGGCTTCGATATCCGGAGACAGATCGCCATCATTGGCGATATAAGTCGGATAGGCGTACATCATCACCTGCATCATGCCTAGGCCAGATACCGCCAAACGCCATAGCATCGCCCGTCGTTCCTTTTGCGCGACGGCCTCCTGACGCGCCGGATCAAAAGGATGGGCACGATAACCAATATCGGCAATCGCCTTGAGAATCTGTGACAACGCAATGCGGCGGTCATCCCAGCGGATACGGGCACGACGGGTCGTGTAATTCACCTCGACGGCCAGCACCCCGGGCAGATGCGCCACATGCTGTTCGTTTAACCAGACACAGGCCGCACAGGTAATCCCTTCGAGGACTAGCGAAGCCTCCTGCTCGCCCTCACCCAGTGCACGAACAAAGGTTTTCTGAAATTCAGTTTGATCATAGAGTGCCAGCGAATTCAGAATTTCGGGCTTAGCCTCACGGGGAGACTCAGGCATAGCATCACGATTCAGGTAATACGCCTCGAGACCGTTAGCCACAATGGCTTCTGCTACCGCGCGACACCCCTCACAACACATTGCACGTGACTGGCCACTGATTTGAACATCTAACTTAACCCCATCAGGGATTGGCAAACCACAGTGATAACAAGAGGTGTCGATAGAGGTTTCAGCCATGCGGTTATCCAGTATTTCTAGCGCAGACCACTGGGCAAGGGAAATTTTACGTCTTCAATTACCCCATCGAGATTTTGCACGTTACCCGCACCCAAAGTCTGTAAGTGGGCGATCACCTCTTCAACCAATACTTCCGGGGCAGATGCGCCGGCTGTCACACCAATCCGGTCAACACCAACCAGCCAGGCCGGGTCGATGTTTTCAGCCCGATCAATCAGATAGGCTTTACGCCCCAGCAACTGTGCAACCTCTCTCAAACGATTCGAGTTAGAACTTGTTACCGATCCGACAACCAGCACCAGATCACAGTTTTCAGCAAGCGTTCGAACTGCATCCTGACGGTTCTGTGTGGCATAACAGATGTCGTCTTTCTTAGGGCCGACAATCTCTGGGAAACGTTTACGGAGCGCTGCCACAATCACCGCTGCATCATCAACGGATAGCGTGGTCTGGGTGACATAGGCAAGCTGGGCTGGGTCACGAACAACCAATGTTGCGACATCGTCTGCAGTTTCAACCAGATACATCCCATCCGGGGATTGACCCATGGTGCCTTCTACTTCCGGATGACCCTTGTGTCCGATCATAATGATTTCACGGGCTTCAGCGCGCATACGCGACACTTCCACATGCACCTTGGTAACAAGCGGACACGTCGCATCAAAAATTCGCAAACCACGGGCTGCCGCTTCATCTCTAACAGCCTTTGGCACGCCATGCGCACTAAAAATCAATGTTGCCCCGGCAGGCACATCAGCCAGGGATTCAATGAATACCGCGCCACGATCACGCAAACCTTCAACAACAAACTTGTTGTGAACCACTTCGTGACGCACATAAATCGGCGCGCCAAACTCTTCAATCGCCCGCTCCACAATAGCAATTGCACGCTCTACCCCGGCACAAAACCCGCGAGGGTTTGCCAGAATGATCGGCATGGTTTTCATCGTGCTGCTCATAGCAATCCAATAATCTGAACTTCAAAGCGCAAACTCTTACCGGCTAATGGATGATTGAAATCCATGAGCACGTGCGTGGCATCGACTTCTCTAACAAAGCCGGCAAACTCCGCACCTTCAGGTGATGCAAACTCAATCAGCGTATTTTCTTTCAAATCCTGATCCACTGGCAAAGCGGTTCGCGCAATCCGCTGTACTAGCGCTGGATTATGCTGACCAAACCCGGCTTCCGCAGGCACTTCAAATACTGCGTGCCCCCCAGAAACCAAGCCCACAAGACAGGCTTCAAGATTTTCATTCAACTCGCCATTACCCATTTGTATCGTAGCGGGGCCTAGATCAAAGGTGCTCACCACATCTTCACCATCTTGCGTTATCAACCGATAATGCAAGGTTAAGAGGCTATCTGCCTGAATCTGGGGTTTGTTTTCTTGCACGCTTAACTCCCTAATACTCAATTACTGCTGTTCAGATTTGTTCTGACACAGAACACAAAGAACGGCACCAACGCAAACAGCACTATCGGCGATATTAAATGCCGGCCAATGCCAACCAGCCGCATGCACATCGATAAAATCGATCACCATACCTAACCACAGGCGATCAATCAGGTTGCCCAGGGCACCACCCATAATGAGCGCCAATGCCACACTCAACCAGGTACCGGGTTTTGCGGTACGTAATTGCCAGACAATCCACCCGCTAATAGTTAAGGCAATAACGCTAAAAAACCAGCGCTGCCAACCTGTGTGATCCGCCAGAAAACTGAAAGCGGCACCGGGGTTAAACACCAACACCAGATTAAAGAATGGCGTGATACTGACAGACTCACCGGGAACAAAATTATTGAATACCCAGAGCTTGGTCAACTGATCGATCAGAATAACCACCAGCGCCAGCAGTGCGCCAAACACCAGTGCGCCACGATTACGCATAAGTACGCGTCTCGCCGGCACCATGAACATTACTCATACAACGATCACACCAGCCTGGATGATTCGCATCCTGACCAACACTGTCTCGTTGATGCCAGCAACGCTCACACTTGGCTTGCTCGCTTGCCGTCACCTTAACCTGCAATGCGTCACCCGCTGAAACCGTTGCTTGTGAACAGATCAGCACGAACTTTAAATCGTCGCCGATGCTCGCCAGAGCGGCTGCATCATCGGCCGGCGCAACAATGGCAACCTCAGCTTGCAACGAAGATCCAATACCGCCTTCTGTTCGAACGGTTTCCATGGCTTTAGCCACCTCAGCGCGCACCGCACGAATGCGATCCCATTTGGCACTGAGCAAATCAGCATTCGACACTACCGGAAGCGGCGAAGCATCGGATAGCATGATCGACTCGGGCAGCCCTGGTTGTTTCTTGGCAAGCAAACTCCAGATTTCTTCAGTCGTAAACGACAGAATCGGTGCCATCAAACGCAGCATCGTCTGGGTAATGATCCACAGCGCAGTCTGCGCCGAACGACGCGCACGGGAATTCGGCGCCGTTGTGTACAGGCGATCTTTCAGCACATCCAGGTAAAAGGCGCCCAGATCTTCCGAACAGAATGTCTGTAATGACTGAACAATATGATGGAAATCGTAACAGGCATAATCAGCCTCAACCGTTGCTTGCAATGCGCGAACCATTTCAATTGCATAGCGATCAATTTCCAGCATGCTCTCAATGGCAACATGATCCGTTGCAGGATTGAAATCGTCGGTGTTAGCCAGCAGGAAACGCATGGTATTGCGAATACGGCGGTAACCTTCTACAACCCGCTTCAGGATTTCATCCGAAATCGTCAGCTCGCCTGAGTAATCGGTATTGGCTACCCACAGACGCAAAATCTCAGCACCCATCTTATCGGCGACTTCTTGCGGGTAAATGACGTTACCCACAGACTTTGACATCTTTCTACCCTTGCCATCGACGACGAAGCCATGAGTCAACAGGCCCTTATAAGGTGCTTTGCCATCAAGCGCACAACCGGTTAACAGCGATGACTGGAACCAGCCACGATGCTGATCAGAGCCTTCTAGATAGAGATCGGCCGGCCAAGCATGCTCATTTGCATGTGAACCACGCATCACATGCCAGTGCGTTGTACCGGAATCAAACCAGACATCAAGCGTATCAGATAGTTTGCGGTAATCCTTGGCTTCATCACCCAACAACTCAACAGGATCTAATTGGAACCAGGCTTCGATACCCTGCTGTTCGACCCGACGGGCTACTTCTTCAATGAGTTTAGGTGTACGCGGATGAAGTTCGTTCGTTTCCTTATTCAGGAAAAACGGAATTGGTACACCCCAGTTACGCTGACGCGAGACACACCAATCAGGACGATTGCGAATCATTGCCTCAAGTCGTGCACGACCCCAGGCTGGATAGAAATTCGTGTCGGCAACAGCGACTTCTGTCAGATGACGCAAGGTCGATGCACCTGGTTTCGGTGGCGTATCCATGCCGACAAACCACTGCGTGGTCGCGCGGAAAATAATGGGGGTTTTATGACGCCAGCAATGCAAATAACTGTGATTCAGCTTGATCTCTGCCAACAGGCGTTGGTTATTGCGCAGCGTTTCCAGAACCTTCGAGTTAGCTTCCCAGACACTCAGACCAGCTAATGCAGCCTCGGGCAGAGGCAGCGTCTTTTGCAAGAAACGGCCGTCATCACCCACCGGGTTTTCAACAGGTAATCCGTATTTCTTACCGATATTAAAGTCATCGACACCATGCGCCGGCGCCGTATGCACCAAACCGGTACCGGCATCGGTTGTGACGTGTGCGCCACAGATAATGGGCACTTCTTTTGCGTAAAAAGGATGGTTGAGCAGCACATGTTCCAGGGCCGTACCCTGGCATTTGCCCAATATCTGCCCTTGCAACTCATAGCGCTGCAGCGCAGCCTCAGCAAGATCAGCACCCAGAATCAGATTGCCCTTGGTGGTACCTACCAGCGCATATTCAACCGTTGGATGCACACTGACTGCTTCATTGGCAGGCAGTGTCCACGGCGTCGTTGTCCAGATGACTGCGAAGGCAGGTCCTTCCAGATGCCCCAGACCGAAGGCCTTGGCCACTTGAGCCGTATGACTTCCATGCACTTCAAATGCCACGTCAATGGCTGGAGAATGCTTGTCTTCGTATTCGACTTCCGCCTCTGCCAAAGCCGAACGACAATCCAGACACCAGTTCACTGGCTTCAAACCCATATAAAGGTAGTCATCCGCCAGCATCTTGCCTAGCGCCCGGATCTCATTGGCTTCGGCACTGAAATTCATAGTCAGGTAAGGATTATCCCAATCACCCAAAACACCTAAACGGATAAAGTCCTTCTTCTGACGTGCCACCTGCTCGGCCGCATAAACACGGCACAACTTACGCACTTCGTCTGCAGGCAAATTACGCCCATGCTGCTTTTCAATCTGGTGTTCAATCGGCAAACCATGACAATCCCAGCCCGGCACGTACTGCGCATCAAAACCGGCTAACACCTTCGAACGGACAATGATGTCTTTGAGGATCTTATTCACCGCATGGCCGATATGAATATCGCCGTTGGCATAGGGGGGGCCATCGTGCAGCACAAAACGTGGCCGGCCTTTGGTATGCGCCTGAATCTTCTGATAGAGCCCGTTCTTCTGCCACTCGGCAATCCAGTCCGGTTCGCGCTTGGGCAAATCACCACGCATCGGAAATGCGGTATCCGCCAGATTGAGCGTTGCACGCGCCTCTTTGGCTTGATCGTTTTGTTGGGCATTTTTTGACTGTTCGGTCATGGGTTTACTGGACAGGCTGAGATTCAAAAAAGGATCGCGCTTGGGCCAGATCATCGCGGATCTGCCTGGTGAGCGCTTCGAAATTGGCAAATGTCATTTCATCACGCAGTTTCGCGAGAAAACGGGCATCTAGGTGGGCGCCATAAAGGTCACCAGTAAAATCAAACAGGTGCACTTCCAGTAATGGTTGTGTACCACCACCCAATGTAGGTCGATAGCCTAGATTGGCAACACCGGCGTAGCTACGTGTCTTTTGCGGCACCGCAAGTTTTGTTTCGTCCAGCGCCACTTCAACGACGAATACACCACGGAGCGGCAACGGATCATGCCGGATTTGTACATTGGCCGTTGGTACGCCAATGGTGCGACCCAGTTGTCGACCTTTGATGACCCGGCCTTCCATCGCGTATGGGTACCCCAACAGCGCCTCAGCGTGTTGCAAATTACCTGTGGCCAGGGCTGACCGGACCTGTGAACTGGAAATCCGCTGATCGGCCTGACATTGCGAATCCAGTGCAGACACGGTGAATCCATACTGCTGGCCAAGCGCTTCAAGCAACGCAAAATCGCCCGCACGGCGCGCACCAAAACGGAAATCATCACCGATCAGAATGTGCTTTGCCTGCATGGCATCAACCAGCACCTGCTTAACGAAGTCCTCTGGGCTCAACACAGCAAATGCTTCGTTAAAAACACCGATTCGTGTTTCAGCCACGCCCACGGCAGCCAATGCCTCGAGTTTTTCACGAAGCGTATGCAAGCGTGCGGGCACCTGTGGCGCATTCCCCTCCCCGAGCTTACGGGCAAAGAATTCTCGGGGGTGTGGCGCAAAAGTGAGTACGGCTGGTTGCAACCCGCGCGACTCAGCCTCAGCCTTAAGCTGACGCAATAGCGCCTGATGCCCGCGATGCATGCCATCGAAATTACCAATGGTTACAGCCGCAGGCCTCTGGGCAGGCGAGTTCAGTCCGCGAAGTACGCGCATAGGATCGGGACGCAGGGATTAATAAGAAAACCCTGCATTATAAGGCTTGGCGGGGTGTTTTAACCGCTACGCGACCCCGTTTGCACCGGATTTCGTGCGAGATACTGACGAATGCCTCTCATGATCGCTTCGGCCAACTTATCCTGATATTCCTCGTCATTAAGACGCTTCTCTTCTTCAGGATTTGAAATAAAGGCCGTTTCGATCAGAACAGATGGAATATCGGGCGCTTTAAGCACAGCAAACCCCGCCTGCTCCACCGAAGGCTTATGCAGCGCATTCACGCTACCCAGGTTCGACAACACAGATTTTCCCAGCTTCATACTGTCATTTTGTGTGGCTGTTTGCGTCAGATCCATGAGTGTTCGTGCAAGATGCGGGTCAGATACCGTAAAATTCACCCCCCCCACCTTATCCGCCTCGTTTTCTTTCTGGGCCAGATACCGTGCTGCCGCACTGGAAGCACCCTTTTCAGACAGCACGAATACGGATGACCCCCGTGCTTCCGGCTTAATCCAGGCATCGGCATGAATCGAAACAAACAGATCAGCTTTGGCTTTACGTGCCTTCTGGACACGGGTACCCAGCGGCACAAAAAAGTCACCATCCCGGGTTAAGGCCGCCCGCATATTAGAATCATTCTCGATGCGCTCACGCAAACGACGGGCGATCGATAGCGTCACGTTCTTTTCCATCGATCCACGTGCACCAATCGCCCCCGGGTCTTCTCCGCCATGTCCGGGATCTAGCATAATCGTCACCATTCGACCCGACTTCTTCCCGGGTTTTAACGGCGCTTCTGCCGGTTTGTCTACCGATTTCTCCACCAGCTTTGGCGTTGGCTCCGGCTCAGCCACTACCGGCCGTTCAGCGGGCACAGCTTTTTCAGGCTGCGGTTTCAACGGTTCCGGCTTCGGCACTTCTACCTTAACGGGTTCTTTGGCAGGAACCGGCTGTTTCGCCGTTACCAGTCGCATGAGCGGATCGGCTGGCACCGTAGGATAAACATCCATCACCAGGCGGCTCTGGTAATCACCCACCGGTGGCAAATTAAATACCTGTGGCGACACATCACCCTTGAGGTCCATGACCAGACGAACCACACCCGGCTTGTAATTGGCTACCCGCAACTGGCGAATGTAGGGGTCATTGTGCCCGACCTTATCGCCTAGGCTCTTGAGTACGTTATTCAGTTCAATGCCTTCAATGTCCACCACCAGGCGTTCCGGGTTATGCACTACGCTCTGGGTAAACTTGACCATGCCTTTGTGCTCGATCGTCACCCGGGTGTAGTCTTCGGCTGGCCAGACGCGTACGGCAACGATCGAGGAAGCCGCTGCGGCTGCCCATGCGCCAACGGGTGTCACACTTAAAAGCAACAGCGAACCCGCATTCCGTAAAAAGGAGCGACGTGGCATTAAAGGGACGCTAATTCTTATGCGAGGCGGTTTAAACATGCCTCACCTTTGATTAAATGAGCCTCAATAGCGACCGATCTTCCGCCGGACGGCGAGTCCGTAATCACAATCTTCCAATCGATCTCAGGCAGATAACTACCAGCGCGATCCGGCCACTCTACAAAGCTGATACTAGGGCCGCTGAGGTTCTCTTCAAAGCCTGCTTCAATGAGCGCTTCGGGTGTTTCTAACCGATAGAGATCAAAGTGATTAATCACAAAGCCGGGAACTTTATAGACTTCAAGCAAGGGATAGGTCGGGCTTTTAACCCGCCCTTCATAAGCCAATCCGCGTAAAACCCCACGAACTAAAGTCGTTTTTCCTGCACCGAGATCGCCATTCAACGTAATGAGAAATCGCTCTGGCAAAATGGGCAAGGCCCGGGCAATCGTTGCACCCAGATCCAGCGTAGCCTGCTCATCAATTAACTCAAAACGCAATACAGACATCGAAACCTCAAGAAAGTTTCGATATGGTGCCCGAGCCTAAGCTTGCTGGCTAGTCTAAGTGTATCGGATTAGGGCGTTTCAACCCAACGGGCAGCAAATCGCCTTGCCAAAGGCGCGATGTAATAAATAACGGGCACGGCAATAAAGTAGGCAATGGCGTAAGCACGCATCCAGCTCGCAAAAAATCCATCGACCCATCCAAGATTGATCAGCGTAATGAAAAAAGTCATTACAAAGACCATCTTGGCGCCCATAACTAGGGAAAAAAACCAGGTGGAAATATTTACGATGTAGCTTTGGCATAAAAATATTCAATGACTAAAAATAGACCCGACAACAACCCGGGCAGGATGGCGTCGCACCTACGAAATAGTTTGCTAACGCGAGCGCCATGATAAACAGAAATAACCAAATCCAGACAGACTTGTACAAACCGCGGCGCACATTAACCCTTTAGTTTATTATGCCTTGATACGTGAGGGCATTGCTTTACGCATCAGACGCGCAAACAGTCCGAAAGTTGCCAGCTGTAAGACCAGCAGAACCATGAGCGGTAACCACATCGTTACCGAATCAACCACTGACAGCGGCACCAATGCACGGAATACTACAAACATACCGAGCACAAAGAGCCCTACTCCTGGGCAAATGAGGGAAAAGCTGGCAGCTTGTGGCGCTTCTGTGACCAGACATTTTCAACCATTATTTCTGTTCATCACCGCGCGACCCAGCAGGTAAAAGAAAACCTGCACAGACATAAACAGCAACAGAACAGCTGCCGGAAGCACATGACCCACCTGTGCACCCCATACGTGCTGCGCACTCATGAGCAAACGAAATGAGGCAATACCCAGAATAGTTGAAATTGGGATGGCCATCCACAAGGTTCCGGAAGCTACCGGTTTAACACCATCGCTCATCATGCACGGAAACTGCACGACAAAATGTGCCGAGGCGATAAACAAGGCAAAGACCATAAGAATGAGTGAGCCGGCAAAACCGATACCTGCGGTCACTTTATGGTGGCTCATTGCGGCAGACGCGGAAAAGCCAACGCTCAACATGGCAAAGGTAAAGGCCGGAAACATCCCGGCAAGACCACTGCCAGCGTTATCTGAGTTGCTCTGATACAATTCGGACAAATGATCCATCCAGAGAATCACGGCATCTATAGCAATGAGGAAGAAAGCAATCAGCGCGCCCGGAAAGAGCATCTCACGCAAATCCCACAAGCCTGGCACAAAGACTAACCCAATGATAAACAGAACATTGACCAACATCGCCAGAACCAGGGGGCGCACCATTAATTGCAGACCCATATGTGACTGCCAGAAGGCCGTAAACTGGGAAGATCGCTTAAAGGCTGCCAGCCCTTTAAGCATCCAAACCACCAGCGCAAGATGGACTGCACCCATGATCAGAATGCCTGCCTGGATCGATCTAACAAAGCCCCAGGCGATATCTTCACTGGCGGCATAGCTCTGTAGCGTTTCAAACGTCGGCACTGGCACGCCTGCATGTGGCGTCAAAAACAACAGCCACATAAACAGGCTGACCGTGAGCCCACACGCACCCAATGTAGTCAACCCATGCAATGGTACAAATGTCATCTCTGCCGTTGTAGTACGCTTCATGCTAGATTTCTCCCAGCCATTGTGGCTTGTTAACAAGTGCCGCCGCTTCGGATATATTTCTCATAATATATTCTAATATATATCGTAATCAAGTAAATTCCATGCCTACCCAGAAAATTGATCAAACGCTGCTACAACAGACGATCAGCGAAGCCCGAACATCACCCCGCTTGCGCAAAAACGCAAACTTTCACCCAACAGACGATTTCCCTGCGCATCGTTTAATCAATGCCATGCACCCAGGCTCTTATGTGCGTCCGCACCGGCATCTTGACCCGGCCAAAGATGAAACGATCGTTGCACTTCAGGGTCGTTTTGGCTATCTGAGCTTCAATGAACATGGTGCGATTGAAGAAGCGATAGAGCTCGCACCGGGCGGCCCCGTTTTCGGAATCGATATCCCGCATGGTACAACTCATACCATTCTCGCGCTGGATCCGAATAGCGTTTTCTTTGAAGCAAAAGCAGGTCCTTTTGTTCCCTTAAGCACAGATGAAATCGCTCCATGGTCCCCTGCGGAAGGAACAGACGAAGCCAATGCGCTCTGGCTCACCTGGCGCGCACGTTTTGCCTAATTACTCAGACAAGCGCCAACTGATCGAACAACTTGCTACCGAGCTCGATTTTAACGGCGTTCGGATTAGCCCTGCGACGATCCCAGAAAAGGACCGGACGCAGTTTGATACATGGCTGGCACGCGAGCACCACGGCAGCATGGACTACATGGAACGCCACGCAGACCTGCGCAAAGATCCAGTCAAGCTTTTTCCGGGTGCGCTCAGCATCATTTCTGTTCGACTCCCTTACTGGCCAGCCGATGCTGCCGATGCGCAGACGCAGCTTAACAACACGGATGCCGCATACATCTCCAGATATGCGCTAGGACGCGATTATCACAAAGTCATTCGTAATCGTTTACAAACACTGGCAGACAGACTGATCAATGAGATCGGGCCCTTCAATTACCGGGCATTTTCCGACTCTGCCCCCGTGATGGAAGTGGCTGTGGCTGCTCAGGCGGGTCTGGGATGGAAAGGCAAACATACCCTCTCCCTCGATAGAAACGGCTCCTGGTATTTTCTGGGAGAGCTTATCTGCGACCTCGTTCTAACGCCTGACCCACCGATTGAATCACATTGCGGGGATTGTACCCATTGCATGGATAGTTGTCCGACAGGCGCCATTACCGCAGCCTACGAGGTTGATGCGCGGCGCTGCATCAGTTACCTAACGATCGAGCACAAGGGCGAGATCCCTGTTGAATTCCGTAAGGCCATGGGGAACCGGATCTACGGTTGCGATGACTGCCAACTTGTTTGCCCCTGGAATCGTTTCACACAGGAAGGCGACCCTGAATTTGCGCCACGTCACAACCTTGACCAAGCAACATTGCTAGATCTATTTAGCTGGGACGAGTCGACATTTCTGAACAAAATGACCGGTAGCCCCGTACGGCGTATCGGCTACGAACAGTGGCAGCGGAACATCAGTATTGCCCTTGGCAACGCTACGCCGAACAAGGCGACCATCGATGCCCTGGAACATAAAAAAGCCCACGCGAGTGCGCTCGTGAGAACACACATCGAATGGGCCTTAGCGCAACTATGTGTGCTCCGCTAACGCAGATTATTTGCAGTCGGTCTTACAACCTGTACCACAACCGGTACCGCAGCTACCGCCACCAGTCTTGCAACCAAAAATGCTATAGGCCAGGCAATAACGGAAAAGGCTCGTCAGCAAAGGCACGACACCAATGTAACCCCAGGCCGGAATGGTCTCTGTGGCTGCCAAACCGATCAGTACCAAACCAATCACTACGCGCAGAACGCGATCCAGACCACCAACGTTTTGTGTCATTTTGCTTCTCCTGTTGAACTAACGTGACATTTATACCACGGCCGTATATTATATGTAATTATATATTTATGCACTAGTGCGCTAACTACGAGGGATAAACCATGTCAGAAAAATCTTTTAAAACCGTTACTCAAGACCTGAGCAAAGGTCTGGCTCAATTTCGTGTCCAGGTTCCCGAAGTGCAGGCCGCATTTAGTGCTTTACACAAAGCATCCATGCAAGACGGTGCCCTAGACGCCAAAACCAAAGAGCTGATCGCCCTGGCCATTGGTGTTGCCGCTCGATGCGATGGTTGCATCGGCTTTCACACCCAGGCACTGATCAAACTCGGCGTGACTAAAGCCGAGCTGACAGAAATGCTGGGCGTCACCGTGATGATGGGCGGTGGCCCATCGCTGATGTATGCGGGAGAAACGATGCGTGCCTTCGAAGAGTTCGGCAGTGAGTAATTAAATTTTCTTACGCCAGATTGCCGCAAAGAAGCCATCCGTTCCATGGCGATACGGCAATAACTGCAGGCCTGGCAGCGATGTCTGGCCTGCAATCAATGCATCAGCCGGTAGCTCGATACCCACAGCGGCTAATTGCGCCACAGGATCCAGCACTTCAAATTCCGGATGGGCTTCGCTGAAAGCCTGTTGTATCAATGTATTTTCCTGCGGTAGCAAACTACAGGTCGCATAAACCAATACCCCACCCGGGCGCACCAGCGGCGCAACGGCTTCAAGAATCTTGGCCTGAAGCTCAGTGAGCTCCATAATCTGCGCTTCACCATGACGCCACTTCAGATCGGGGTTACGACGCAACGTACCCGTGCCCGAACAAGGGGCATCGACCAGCACGCGGTCGAACTTACCCGCCAGACGCTGAATACGAACATCCCGTTCGTGCGCTAGACGGATGGTTTGCACGTTCGACAAACCTGAACGCGCCACACGTGGCCCCAGCTTAGCCAGACGCTTCTCTGAAACATCTGCGGCATAGAGTCGGCCTGTGTTTTTCATCAACGCGCCCATGAGCAGCGTTTTCCCGCCCGCGCCGGCACAGAAATCCAGAACCATCTCACCACGCTTGGGCGCCACGAGCGCTGCCAGAATCTGGCTGCCCTCGTCCTGTACTTCCATATCACCCTTCACAAAGGCCGGGTGACGTTGAATGGCTGGCTTACCCTCAAGACGCATACCCCACGGAGAATAATGCATTTCCTTGGCAACAATGCCATGTTTCTCCAGCTGCGCCATGATTTCAGGGCGTCGCGCATGCAAGGGATTAATACGCAAATCCAGAGGCGCAGATACCAGAAGGGAACGCGCCAATGCATCTAGCTCTTCCGCAGGCATTGCCGACAAAGCCGCTTCCAGCCAATCCGGGAATTCGTGTTGTACCGCGGTACTTCCTTTTTCCTGGCATGCTGCCTTCAAACGACCAAACCACTCATTATCCTCACATTTAATCAGGTGCTCGATCTCACGGAGATTTTTACCCTGCAAACGCACCAGGGCTGCCAACACCAGATAGCGCGCTTCACTGGGGCTAGGCGGTTCAGAACGCGCCACGACATCCCGCAGGCTACGCAGGTGACGCAAGATGCTATACACAAGCTCGGCAATACGCCCCCGATCGGCGTGACCCATTTCACGATGGTTCTTGAAATGATAAGAAAGCACGCTATCTGACGAACGTTCGAACTTGAGCACTTCAGCCATCATGCTAATCGCCTGTGCCACAAATGGGCGCGGCAACGCAAGCTCAGCAGGCGACTTTGGCTCAGCAGCCGATGACTTAGAGGAAGTAGTCTTGCGTGAGGGTGCTGGTTTTTTCTTGCTCATAAATTCTTTCAGCCCAAATTGGGCACAATCAGTGTGTTGGCTACAGCGGGCTCATCAGCGAGCAGCACACGTTGCCCCTCCACCTTAAGACGACCTTCGGCAAACCAGCGAATGGCCTCCGGATAAATACGGTGCTTTTCTTTTAGAACACGTGCGGCAAGCTTGGCTGCATTCATCTGCTGCATATACAGGCACGGCTGCCTGGGCAATCATCGGCCCATGATCCAACTCGGGTACCGTACAGCCATGCACATGCACACCGGCATCTAGCGCCCGCTGGTGGGTATGCATACCGGTAAACGACGGCAAGAGCGAAGGATGAATATTAAGGATGAATATTAATCATGCGTCCAGCATACTGCGCTACGAAGTCCGGTGTCAGAATTCGCATAAACCCGGCCAGAATCACCAGCTCCGGTTGAAAGCGATCTATGGCCGTCTGCAGCGCCTGGTCATAAATTTCTCGATCACTAACACCCTGCGAAGGCACGACCTCTGTAGGAATACCTGCCTCTTGCGCCAGTAACAGACCCGTTGCATCTGCCTTATTGCTAATGACAACAACAATTTCAGCCGGATAATCCGGCGTAGCTGCAGCCCTCAGAATGGCTGAAAGGTTCGTGCCGCGCCCGGAGATCAGAACGACACAGCGGGTTTTATGCATGACGGACATTAGTTCTTGGAACCTGCCGCCCGTGCTTTCAGCACGGCAATAATGCCCGGCAGAATCGAGACAAAAATGATTACCAGAATGACTGCGGTTAGATTGTTCTTGATGAACGGAATATTGCCGAACAGATAGCCCGCGAGCGTCAGCGAAACCACCCAGAGCAAGCCACCGGTCACGTTATAAAGAAAGAAGCGCTGGGCCTTCATGCCCCCAAAGCCGGCCACAAAAGGCGCCATGGTGCGCACGATCGGCAAAAAGCGCGCAATGACAATCGTCTTTGGACCATGCTTCTCAAAAAACTGCTCCGTGTATTTCAGCTTCTCTGCGCTAATTAACCGGGTGCGTTTGATCAGGGCCTCACCAAACCAGTGGCCAATTGAATAATTAAGGGCATCACCCAGGATAGCTGCCACAACAAGCAGCACCATCAATAGAGGGAGGCTCATCCACTCGGTAACGCATAAGGCACCCGCCACAAACAACAGAGAATCGCCCGGCAAAAAGGGAGCAACAACAATACCGGTCTCGACAAAAATAATCGCGAACAGCAAGGCATAGACCCAATCGCCATATTGCTGGACAAAAAACACCAGGTGTTTATCCAGATGGAGAACAAGGTCGGTAAAAGAGGCAAGCCATTCCATAGCGTGGCCATTCCTATTGATCAGGGACTAAGCCCGTTATTTTATCCGATCCCACTATAATCCCGTTGATGAGCGATTCTAAACACCAACCTGTCATTCGCGCCCTGCCAGACCATCTGGTTAGCCAGATCGCTGCGGGCGAGGTTGTCGAACGACCGGCATCGGTACTCAAGGAGCTCCTGGAAAACTCGATTGATGCAGACAGCACCCGCATACGCATTGATCTGGAAGAAGGCGGTATGCGCTTGATTCGCATTGGGGACAATGGTTGCGGCATTGAACAAAGCCAGCTGGGCCTCGCGCTCACGCGTCACGCCACTTCGAAAATTCGCTCTCTGGAAGATCTGGAACAGGTCAGCACCATGGGCTTCCGGGGTGAGGCTTTGGCGGCTATCGCCAGCGTTTCCCGTCTTTCGCTAGTCAGCTGCACCCGCGCAGCACCACATGCCTGGCGGATAAGTGCCGATGGTGAATTAACCCCAGACGCCTTGCCCGCTGGCACCCAGGTTGAAATGCGTGATCTATATTTCAACATGCCCGCCCGCCGCAAATTTCTTAAAAGCGCCAGCACCGAACAGGCTCACTGCATGGAGACCATACGTCGCCAGGCATTAGCACACCCGGAAATCAGCTTTACGATCAGTAGAGATAGCAAGGAAAGTCATCATTGGCCCGTCGATAGCGCAGAGGGACGCATCCGCCAGGTCCTGGGCGATGCTTTCCTCAAGGCATGCCGTGCTGTAAACGTAGGCAACGACCTGCTGCAACTCAAGGGATGGGCGATGATTCCCACCACCATTCTGTCGGATCGGGAGGCTCATCATACCTTCGTCAACGGCCGCTACGTACGCGACAAGGTAATTCAGCATGCCATTCGCGAAGCTTATCGTGATCAGTTGCACGGTAGCCGCCAACCAGGCTGTTGCCTCTTTCTCACCATCGACCCGTCGCTCGTCGACGTTAACGTCCACCCCGCCAAAACCGAAGTACGATTCCGCGACAGCCGCGCCGTGCATCAGTTTATTTATCACGCCCTTAAGCAGGTTCTCGCGACCAGCACGGAAACGGCACCACCTATTACGCTGGATCGCGTTGCCACCAACTACACACCATCCATGCAGCAACAGGGGCTCGGATTAGCTCAAGTTCGAAGTTTTCACACCGAGACACAGCGTTCTGGCTCAGCCGAACAACATGCTGCAGTGATGCGGGCATATGCACCCATCGCTGACACGGCAGCACATAACGAACCCTCAGACATCCCGCCTTTGGGCTATGCCATCGGCCAGCTACATGACCGCTATATCGTTGCGCAAAATGCCCAGGGCATGATCCTGATTGATCAGCACGCCGCGCATGAGCGCGTGCTCTACGAGAAACTCAAAACAGCCTGTGCACTGAGTCAGCCGCCACGGCAGCCATTACTGATTCCTGTCGCCGTGACTCTGGATGACCTGTCTGTTGCCACCTATCACGAACATAAAACCGAATTTGAGGCGCTCGGGCTAGAGCTATCGGAAGCCGGCCCCAATACCCTAGTCGTTCGACAAGTTCCTGCGGGACTCGGCCGTGTTGATGCCGAAAGCCTACTGAAAGAGCTCATCCACGCCCTGCAAGATTCGCCGGCTCAGGCTAACTTAGTTGCCCGACAGGAGCGACTCCTCGGCACCTGCGCCTGCCACTCCGCCATTCGTGGTCGTCACAGCTTGAGCCTCACTGAAATGAATGCGCTATTACGCCAGATGGAAGACACCGAGCGGGCCGATCAATGTAACCATGGTCGCCCCACCTGGATTCTGGTCGATCTACCGGCGATCGACGCCTTGTTCCTCCATGGTCGCTAACACAAACAACCCACTGCCGCCTGCCATATTGCTGCTTGGCCCTACCGCCAGCGGTAAAACAAATCTGGCGCTGCGGCTGGCGGATCAATACCCCATTGACCTGATTAGCGTTGATTCAGCCCTCGTGTTCAAGGACATGAATATCGGCACTGCCAAGCCTGATGCCGATACCCTAGAGCGCTACCCGCACGCACTGGTTGATGTGATTACACCTGAAGAAAGCTACTCGGCTGCCCGCTTCCGTTCAGAAGCACTTGCCGCCATGGCCGCTAGTACCGCGCGTGGCCGCATCCCACTGCTGGTGGGCGGCACGATGCTTTACGTCAAAGCACTGCTAGAAGGCCTCTCGGATCTGCCACAAGCCAACGCAACGCTTCGTGCCGAAATCAATGCACGCGCCCAACAACAGGGCTGGCCCGCGATTCATGAAGAACTGGCAAAGCTCGATCCAATCACTGCGGCACGATTAGCGCCTAACGACTCGCAGCGCATCCAGCGCGCACTGGAAATCTGCCTCCTCAGCGGCTGCCCTGCTTCAGCGCTTTATGCCGAACAACAGCAACAGGCTGCTCCCCCCTATCGATTTCTTTCCCTTGCACTATTACCCAGCAACCGGGCCTGGCTACATGAGCGCATTGCCCTGCGCTTCAAGCTCATGCTGCAGGAGGGATTTGTTGAAGAGGTTGAATCGTTGCGTGCGAAATACACGCTCCACGCTGACCTCCCTTCGATGCGGTGCGTGGGGTATCGCCAGACATGGGAAATGTTGGAAGGCATCCTACCGGCTAAGGAACTCGAAGAACGTGGCATCTACGCCACGCGCCAACTGGCTAAGCGTCAGATCACGTGGCTGAACAACACCATTGGTTGCGAACCGTTTGACTGCCTCCAAAACAACAACGCCGACCTGATCGGCCGGCGCGTTGCGGAATTTCTTTCAGTCTAATCAAACCACGACGGTCGGTGCTTCACCGGCTTGGCTGGCACGGATCACACCGATGCGGCTGACCTGTTCACCGTGCTCGGCCAGTACCTTGCTCACGGCATCCGCGTTTTCTGGGGCAACCACGATCACCATGCCGATACCGCAATTGAAGACGCGATGCATTTCGCCATCGGCCACGCCACCCGCTTCCTGCAGCCAGTTGAACAGTGCCGGACGCTCCCAGCTGTTGCGCTGGATTTCAGCGGTTAGGCCAGCCTGAAGAATGCGCGGTACGTTTTCAGTAATGCCGCCGCCGGTGATATGCGCCAAACCCTTGAGGGCTCCTGGCAACGCCTGGAATGCAGCCAGAACCGACTTCACGTAAATACGGGTTGGTGCCATCACGAGATCGCCCAATGATTGCTCATCCAGCCTATCGGTTGGCTTGGCACCACTGCGCTCGATGATCTTACGGATCAGCGAGTAACCATTCGAGTGGGCACCGCTCGAAGCCAGGCACAGAACCACATCACCGGCCTTGATGCTTTTGCCATCGATGATGTGTGATTTTTCAACGGCTCCTACGGCAAAGCCGGCCAGGTCGTATTCACCCGCCGGGTACATATCCGGCATTTCGGCGGTTTCGCCGCCGATCAGTGCGGCACCCGCTAACTCACAGCCTTTAGCAATACCACCGATAACAGCGGCTGCAGCATCCACATCCAGCTTACCGCAGGCAAAGTAGTCCAGGAAAAACAGCGGCTCTGCACCTTGCACCAGAATATCGTTCACGCTCATGGCCACCAGATCCTGGCCGATGGTGTCGTGACGATTCCAGGCAAAGGCCAGGCGCAACTTGGTGCCTACGCCATCGGTGCCGGATATCAGCACAGGTTCTTTGTATTTCTTGGAAATCTCGAACATGGCGCCAAAGCCGCCAATACCGGCCATCACGCCCTCGCGCATGGTGCGCCTGGCCATCGGCTTAATACGCTCAACCAATTCGTCACCGGCTTCCATGTCCACGCCAGCATCACGATAGGATAGACTGCCACCGGCCTTGGCATCATGAGCAGCGAACAGTTGGCGAGCGTGATTTAGCGGGCAAAACATGGGCGATCCTTACATCAAGATGGCGTTAAGCGTGCAACGTCTGGGGCTGAATGCCGTGTAAAATGGCGGCTTCTGCCCTACGCGGGTTACTTCTGCCCTACGCGGGTTACTAATACCGCGAATTGTAACCGATGAGGATACAACCTGCCTGACGATGCAGGTGACCATGCAACAACTGATACTCGATCTCCTGCCAGACCAGACGCCTGCCCTGCAGCACTTTCTGCCGGGTGAGAACGTGGAATTGCTGTCAGCGCTTGAAAACTGGCTGAATCAGCTGGTTCAAGCCTATCCGAGTAATGTATTCGTGATCTGGGGCCCGACTGGTTGTGGCAAATCGTTTCTCAGTCAGTGCATACTCAGCGCCGGTTTTAGCCCATTGCCGCTAACAGAAATGCTTTTATCCGCCCCAACCCTGGGTTGGGTATTGGAAGACGCCCACAAACTCGATGCCAACGGCCAACAGGACCTTTTTCGTCACCTGGTGCGTCTGGCGCAAACAAATGAACGGCTGTTAGTAACGCTGAACATGCCACCCGATGCCCAAACAGCGCTACGGGAAGATGTTCGTACCCGTCTGGGTGCCGGGCACATTTATCGGCTGGAACCACTCAGCGAACCTGATCAGAGGCAACTTCTGGCACAACGGGCCGAGCACCGTGGCTGGGCATTAACCCCCGACGTACTGGATTACCTCTACCAACGCGCCCCGCGTGATCTGTCCAGCCTGGCCGGCTTGATCCGCCGTCTGGATGACCTATCACTCGAACAAAAGCGCCGGATTACCCTGCCCCTGCTTCGTACGGCGCTGGCCGAATCTACTGTGACTGCAGACTAATTTATGACGCAACAACGCACCATCGCCCTGTTCGATCTGGACAACACCCTACTCAATGGAGACTCCGATTTTGAGTGGGCCCAGTTTCTTATTAGCAAAGGTATCGTTGATCCGGAAATACAGGCCGCTAAAAACGCCCAGTTCTACGCCGATTACAAAGCCGGCACGCTGGATATCCATGCGTTTCTCGATTTCCAACTCGCACCGCTGGCACACCACCCACGCCCACAGCTAGACACATGGCATCGTGAGTTTATGCAAAAGCATATTCGCCCCATCATGCTGAACAATGCCCGTGCCCTGGTGAGCCGCCACTTGGCACTGGGACATCTCTGTGCCGTAGTAACTGCCACCAATGCCTTTGTTACCGGTGATATCGCGCGCGAATTCGGTATTTCACATCTGATTGCCACGATACCGGGTGAAGTCGATGGACAATTCACGGGCAAACTAGTGGGCACACCGTCGTTCCAGAAGGGAAAGATTACCCGGGTGAACGCCTGGTTAGAATCGATCGGCCTGTGGCAAGGCAGCTTTGAGCGCCGCTGGTTCTATAGTGATTCGCACAACGACTTACCGCTGCTGGAATGGTCGACCAACCCCGTAGCCGTTGATGCAGACGACACATTAAAGGCGCATGCCACCGCAAAGGGCTGGCCTACTGTTACCCTACACGACAACAGAACGCCCGATGCCCTATTCAAGAAGATTGGTCTCGCTTAATGATCCGCCGTTTCGTTAAAAAGATTTTTAACCGTCATGCCGCGCCGGCGGTGCAGCTTGAACCCAAGATCATTCCAGTTAAGACGCACGGCATTACCCGTGACATGCTGAGTCGTGGTGCCGAACGGGTTTGTGACGATCTGGAACGTGCCGGCTACCGTGCTTATGTCGTTGGTGGCGCCGTTCGTGACTTACTACTGAATCGCGACCCCAAAGATTTTGATATAGCTACCAATGCAACGCCGGGGCAGGTACGACGTTGCTGCCGCCGCTCCCGCATTATTGGCCGCCGGTTCCAGATTGTGCACGTGATGGTGGGTCAGGAACTGATTGAAGTCACCACCTTCCGTGCATTACATGAAGACGCCTCCGCCACCGATGAACATGGCCGTGTACTGCGCGACAACACCTTTGGCACACAATCTGACGATGCCGCCCGTCGGGACTTTACGGTCAATGCACTGTATTACGATCCATACGACGAAACGATCCATGACTACCACCAGGGCTATGCGGATCTGAAGCAACGCACATTGCGCATGATTGGCGACCCGAAGGTACGTTACCGTGAAGACCCTGTGCGTATGCTGCGCGCTGTCCGTCTGGGTGCAAAACTGAATCTCGATCTGGACTCTGCGACACGCAAACCCATTCGCGAAATGGCTGATCTGCTCGACAACGTGCCCCCGGCGCGTCTATTCGATGAAATGCTCAAGCTACTCACCTGTGGCGATGCGCTGGCTTGCCTAAAGCGTTTACGGGATGAAGGTCTGCACCATGGCGTGCTGCCTTTGCTCGATGTGATTCTCGAGCAGCCCTTAGGCGAACGTTTTGTCGAACAGGCACTGACCAACACCGACCAGCGGATCCGCGAAGGCAAATCTATTTCTCCGGGCTTCCTCTTTGCCGCCCTGCTCTGGCATGAAGTGCTGGCACACTGGAACAAGCGCAAAGCCAAAAATGAGATTGCGATCCCGGCACTCTTTGCGGCGATGTCCGATGTGCTGGATCGCCAGGCAACCAAACTGGCCATTACTAAGCGTCTCGTAGGTGACATCAAAGAAATCTGGTCGTTACAACCGCGCTTCGAACAACGCAGTGGCAAGCGCCCCTATGGCTTACTAGGCCATCCAAGGTTCCGTGCCGGTTATGACTTCATGCTCCTCCGGGCACAGACGGGTGAAATTGATCCAGAACTCGGCGACTGGTGGACAAAGTTCCAGGAATCAGACGCTGCCGTTCAAGAATCGCTCATTGCCGGTGCACCCAAAGATAACATTGCGCCAGCCAAGAAACGCCGGCGCCGTAGCCCAAATCGTAAACGCAGCCAGAATGCTGACGACGGTAACACGCCCACAAATCCTCAGGGCGAATAATGGCACGACGTTTACCGCACCTGGCCGTGATTGGCCTAGGCGCCAATCTGGGTGATGCACGCAATACACTACAAGAGGCCATCCAACAGCTGCGAAGCAATGCCAGCACGGCTGAATGGCAGCTTTCTCCGTTGTACCGCACGGCGCCAATAGGCAGTGATGAAGCCCAACCTAATTACATCAATGGGATAGCCACCTTTCGCACAGAGATGGCCCCGGAGGCGCTGATGCGCTGGTTGCTGGAAACCGAGCGGCACTTTGGACGTGATCGTAGCCACGATACTGCCCGTAACGCACCTCGCACCCTGGATCTGGATTTATTGCTTTACGACCAGATTTCCATGGATACGCCATTGCTGGTGCTGCCGCACCCTCGCCTACACCAATGGGCCTTTGTGCTACGCCCGCTACTAGATGTTCTGCCAGACATGAGCGCCCCTGGACTTGGTCAACTGGTTCAGTACCTGCCACAGGTTGCCGATCAGGCGATTGAACGGATCGAATAAACAGTTTGCCGCCCGCGGATAGCTGTGTATCCTAGCCAAATTACTACTCATACTGAGCCGATTACTCGCATGTCTACCCAAACTGCTGTCCGCCATATTTATCCGCTCGATCTTGCTCGTCAGCGCGAACGCGGCGAGAAGATCGTCATGCTCACCTGCTATGACGCGACCTTTGCCCGCGTGTCTGAGGCCAGCGGCGTTGATGCGCTGCTTGTTGGCGATTCACTGGGCATGGTTTTGCAAGGCCATGATTCGACTCTGCCGGTAACACAGGCTAACATGGCCTATCACGTCGCTTGTGTTGCCCGTGGTTGTGATCGCCCATTAATTATTGCCGATATGCCTTTTGGCACCTATCAGGAAAGTCCGGAACTGGCTTTCCGCAACGCGGCCCAACTCATGGCAGCGGGCGCATAAATGGTCAAGATTGAGGGCGGTCTGAAATGGCCGTAACCACTGCGTTTCTAACCGCACGCGGCATCCCGGTTTGCGGCCATATTGGTTTAACACTGCAATCGGTGTTTCAACTCGGCGGCTATCGTGTTCAAGGCCGCGTCGATGGCGATCGTGAGCGACTGCTCACCGACGCTATGACCCTGGAAGAAGCAGTTGCCAGCCTACTGGTCCTGGAAGCCATGCCGGCCAAGGTCGCCGACTTCATTACCAGCCACCTGCGCATTCCGACCATTGGTATTGGTGCCAGCACGGGCTGTTCCGGCCAGGTACTTGTGCTGCACGATATGCTGGATATCGCCCCCGGCAAAAAACCCCGCTTTGTTAAGAATTTTATGGCGGGTAAAGACTCGGTGGCTGCGGCGATTGCTGCCTATGTAGAAGAAGTCCGCGCCGGCACCTTCCCTGGCCCGGATCAGATTTACCCGGAATAAGCATGCAAATCTTTTCAAATGTAGCCGAGTTTCGTTCGGCGCTGGCTCAGGTGCGTCAGCAAGGGCAAACCATTGCCTTTGTGCCCACCATGGGTAATCTACATGCGGGTCATATCAGCCTGATGCGCCAGGCCCATGACCACGCTGATTGCGTCGTTGCAAGCATTTTCGTCAACCGGCTGCAATTTGGCCCCCACGAAGACTTCGACAAATATCCACGCACGTTTGAGGCCGATTGCGCTCAGTTACGCGAAGCTGGGGTTGAGCTCCTGTTTGCCCCCACGGAAGCCGACCTCTACCCCGAACCCCAAACCTACGTGGTCGATCCCGCCGAGATTCAGTTCCTTCTGGAAGGTGAATGTCGCCCAGGCCACTTCCGTGGCATTGCCACGGTGGTCATGAAGCTATTCCAGATCGTTCAGCCCGATGTCGCGCTGTTCGGGAAGAAGGATTACCAGCAACTGATGGTACTGCGTAACATGGCACAGCAATTCATGTTGCCTATCAAAATCATTAGTGGCGAAACGGTCCGTGCCGAAGATGGCTTGGCCCAGTCTTCGCGCAATGGCTACCTCAGCCCCGCAGAGCGTGCCGAAACGCCTCGACTACAACAGACTCTGCAAAGCATTCGCCAGGCCGTGCTATCAGGTGACCGGAATTACGAATCGTTGTGCAAAAAAGCCACTGAAAACCTAGATGCCCATGGCTGGAAAACAGATTACATCAGCATACGCCGTCAGCAAGATCTGACACCGGCAACCGCCTCAGACACTGATTTAGTGATCGTTGCCGCCTCAAAGCTAGGCACCCCTCGCCTCCTGGACAACGTAGAGATCTAGAACCCTTTGTTTTTGTTGGTTTTTTAACAATAAAACTTTTTGTTACAGGGTTATTGACAGCGCGTAATTCACAATTCACAATGCGCTTCTATTTCCTGACTTCAGGTTGATATCCATGCAGCGAACCATGCTCAAGTCCAAACTGCACCGCGTAACTACCACGCATGCGGAATTGCACTATGAGGGCTCTTGCACCATTGACGAAGACTTGCTCGACGCCGCGAACATTTGCGAGTACGAGCGGATCGACATTTGGAATATCAACAATGGCGAGCGCTTCACAACTTATGCCATCCGCGGTGCACGCGGATCGGGCATGATTTCCGTTAATGGTTCAGCCGCCCGTCGTGCTGCACCTGGCGATCTGCTGATCATCGCGACATTTGCCGTGTACAACGAAGTGGAACTGGCTAATTACGAGTCTAAGCTGGTGTACGCCGATTCTAACAACCGCATCGCCCGGATTGGTAACGGCATCCCTGCACAAGCTGCCTAAGCTTTTAGTCTGACCCGCTTCGGTGGGCCTTTAGTTCGGTCTGTAGAGCCGAACGACCTCTCCCACAATCAGTAGCGCCGGTGGCTTGATTGCCTCGGCGCTAATTTGTTTGGCCAGCGTTTTTAGCATGGTAATAACTACCTTCTGATCTGGGCGAGTCCCGTGATAAATCACAGCGACGGGCGTTTCTGGCGCACAACCATGCGCCATGAGCGCTTCGGCAATACCGGCTGCAGCCGTCATCCCCATATAGAAAACAACAGTTTGCGTGGGGCGCGATAACCCTGCCCAGTCGAGCTCATCCAAACCGTGTTTTAAATGACCTGTTGCAAAAGTGACTGACTGTGCCCAATCACGATGCGTCAATGGGATACCGGCATAGGCCGCACAGCCGATAGCAGCTGTAATACCCGGCACGACTTCCACTGCAATACCGGCTTCGAGCAAGGCATCCATCTCTTCGCCGCCCCGCCCAAAAACAAACGGATCGCCACCCTTCAAGCGCACCACACGTTTGCCTGCGCGTGCCAGATCAATCAACCACTGGTTTACGTCATCTTGCGGTAATGCGTGCTTGGCCGCTTTCTTCCCGACATAGTGACACTCTGCCCCCTCCGTGACCCACTGCAGAATTTCCGGACCAACCAGGTTGTCATAAAGCACCACATCCGCTTCGGCAATGCGTCGTAGGGCACGTAACGTCAGCAACTCCGGATCCCCAGGGCCCGCGCCTACCAGGCTCACCTGCCCTTGTGCCAGGGCGTGTGATCGCCCAGCCAGAGTGCCAAGGAAAGAATTCAAACGTTCGGATATAGAGTCGGACATAACAAGCATCAAAAACCATAAAACACAAAGCAACACTTCGCTCTTGCCAGAAATGGAGAGTGCGCTTATCTTACTACTTTGCTTTCAACATCGTCCTTATAAAATTAGGAGTTCGTGATGTCGCTCACAGTTCGCCAATTGCTTAACCATAAGACTTCGGGTGTCTGCGCATTACGTCCCGATGCGTCCGTGCTTGAAGCGCTAGAATTGATGGCTCGTGAAGACATCAGTTCAGTTCTCATCATGGAAGGTGACAAGCTCAACGGCATCTTTACCGAGCGTGACTACGCCCGCAAGGTTATTCTCCGTGGCCGTAATTCCCGTGACACGGTGGTGCGCGAACTCATGACCAGCGAGCTGTACACAATGTCTCCAGAGCAAACCATTGATGGTTGCATGGCCATCATGACGGAGAAGCACATTCGTCACCTGCCTGTGATGGAAGATGGCAAAGTGATTGGCCTCGTTTCTATTGGTGACGTGGTGAAATCGATCATTGCCGGCCACGAAGAAACGATTCAACAACTGGCTGGATACATCTCGGGTGACTTGAAGAACTAAGTCTTTACACTCGAGTCATTAAAACCCGTAGGCCGACCCTACGGGTTTTTTTACTTTCTGAGTTGCTATTCCCCAGTGCCGCAGGTAAGCTTCGCCCACAAATAGCGCTTAACCCATTATTTTTTAATGGGAATTTAACAAATCTGTAGCATGGGCACTGAAACCGAACTTAAACTATCGCTGTCAGCTGAAGATATTCCGCGTCTGCTAAAACATCCATTGTTGGCCGAACCCGCCAAGCGGCTGAAACTCTACAACACCTACTTTGATACCCCGAATTTAGATCTCACGAAACAAAAAGTCGCTGTTCGTGAACGCCGCGTTTTACGCAAAACCCTCCTAACCGTTAAAACTGCTCAACGTAGCGAGGGCGGTATTAGCCAACGCTCGGAATGGGAAGCACCAATAACCCCGGGGCAGTTCGATTTTTCGACCTTAGTGGATGATGCCCAATTGGCAGAAGCGCTCAGCTTGAAGGCAGCACAATTGGTGCCTGTTTTCACCACAGACTTTAGTCGACGTGTTTGGACATTAAACTTTCGCTGCGCAACGATCGAGGTTGCACTCGACCAAGGCAGCATTTCCGTACAAAGAGATGAGCTCACACGGGAACAAACCATCTGTGAACTAGAGCTAGAACTGAAGCAAGGAAACCCAGCAACACTATTTGCCTTAGCCCGAATGCTGAGCCGGGATGTTCGCCTACACCCTGCCGACGAAAGCAAAGCGGCCCGTGGCTATGCCCTATTTCTAAATAAACGTCTGACACCCTGTAAAGCCGGGACTCTGGACATTCAACCGCGCGACTCAACCATCACCGTCTTCCAGCTCATCGCTAGAAGCTGTATCGCGCAACTACAGGCTAATGAATGCGGCATTCAATCGCCTCAGGATGAGGAATACGTCCATCAGGCACGCGTTGCGCTACGCCGATTACGCACGGCACTCCGACTGTTTGTCGATGCACTTCCTACAGACTTTGCCGATCGCTGGAGCAAAGCATGGCGAGACATCGCCCAGGAACTCGGAAACGCAAGAAACTGGGACGTATTCTGTACAGAGCAGCTCCCATTGATGGATCACGACCTTGGGTAGCACCCGGAATTGATCGCCCTGCGTAGTTTCGCTCACCAGCGTCGGCTTGAGGCGCATGAAGCAGCAAAAGCTTGTATCAATAGCAAAGCGTACAGCCTCAACATCATTAGCTTCTGCGAAGCGCTGATGAATCTAAAAGACAATTCAGACAACATACGCAGCTATGCCACAAAAGCACTGAAGCGCCGTCACAAACGTTTTATTCAAGGTGCCAGGCTTGCTCATACATTGAACGCCGAAGATCGGCACGAAGTACGTATTGATCTCAAGAAACTCCGTTACACTCTCGATTTCTTCGAAAGCCTTTATCCGAAGAAACGTGTGCAAGCCTTTTTACGGGCACTCACCAGTACCCAGGAGTTGCTGGGCCACATGAATGATCTGGCAACTGCAGAAGTTCTGATGGCAGAGCGCGATAGCATCATCACTGACGCCCCCACTGCTTGGGCTAAAGGTCGAATGAGCGCCTATCTGGAGATGCTCCCATCAGCACTTAAACCGATCATCAAACTAGATACGCCTTGGGATAAATGATTCCAAGCAACATGAAACGCAACAATGAAAACCTCTAAAGTTAAATACGACTGCGCAAAATGCCCTGGTTACTGCTGTAACTACCCACGTATCGAAGTTACTAAAAGTGATATCGAACGCCTTGCCGGACATTTCGAGATAACACCGGCACAGGCCAAATCAAAATTTACGCGCAACTATGTCTATAAAGAAGGCCATCCGAAAGATCACGTCAACGAACGCATCCTAAAACATAAGAAAGATCATATTTACGCCACCACCTGTCAATTTCATGACCCAGAGCTTCGACGCTGCACGATTTATGAAGCACGACCTGATGTATGTCGTGCATTCCCGGATGGCAAGAAATGCGGCTACTACGGCTTTCTTAAATTCGAACGCAAGTGTCAGGGCGATAAGGACTTCATTCCATCCGCCTAAGCCAACACTAATCTATACTGCACCGCACTATTCGCGTATCATGACCATCTCTATGAATAGGCCTTCTACCCAAAGTGACCCCCAAAATCAAACTTCTCTCGGGAATTTTGTTCGCTCTTTTTTTAGGAGCGCGGGCGCCCTATTGCCTAGCTGAGTCCCCTGTCAAGGGGAACCCAACCATTGATAGCACTTCACCGATTGCTGACGATACTGAAAATTTCAGCCTGCATGGTCAATCTACCTATGTACTTCAGTACAAAAATCAGTTCAATTCGCCCTATCAAGGCGAAAAGAGCATGCTCAGCTACGGCGACCAGGGAAAAAGCTATAACTCTACCGCAACCGCGTTTATCGGTGCTCGGCTTTGGCCTGGCGCAGAGGCCTATTACAACCCGGAAGCGGTAGAAAGCATCGCATTTTCCAATCTTAGCGGATTAGGTAGTTTTACCAACGGCGAATTATAACGAGGCACTAATATCCCTATCAAGGTGTATAATGCCCGCTACTTTATTCAACAAACCTTTGGCTTTGGCGGTGGTCAGGAACACATCGAAGGTGGCCCAAACCAATTAGCAGGTAATGTGGACAAACGTCGCTTGCGTTTTACCTATGGTGGTTTCTCTGCCCTCGACTACTTTGATGGCAACAAATACAGCCACGACCCTCGCACGCAGTTCCTAAACTGGTCAATCATGGCTGCTGGTGGTTGGGATTTTCCGGCGAATTCCAGAGGCTATACCTATGGCCTAATCGCAGAATACTTTGATGATGGATGGGCAATTCGAGCTGGCCGCCTAGCTATGCCCAAAGAACCCAACGCGCTTCGTCTCGATTGGCAACTTACGCAACAATACGGAGACCAGATTGAGTTAGAACATAAGTACACTTTGTGGGGGCAGGACGGAACCGTGCGTGCACTTGTCTTTTAAAACAGAGGCATTCTGGCCACATTTAACGATGCTGTGAACCAGGCTACCCCCCCGAATCCACCCAACATTCTGACTTCGCGCAATGGCTACCAGACTAAATGGGGGTACTCACTGAACTTTGAGCAAGCGCTATCTGACAGCTTTGGGTTATTTGGCCGATGGAGTTGGAATAACGGCAATACTGAAACTGAAGCATTTACCGATATTAGCCGCTCACTGTCTGGAGGTGCTTCTATAAAAGGAACCTACTGGGGACGCGAAAAAGATACTTATGGTCTAGGCTTTGCATTAAACGGCATTAGCTCGTCTCAGATTAATTATCTTAACCAGGGTGGTAGCTCCATGTTTATTGGTGATGGTCGCATTACCTATCAGGGCGAACGCATTCTTGAAACTTATTACAGCGCCAATCTATCCAAGGGCGCCTACCTGTCCGCAGACTACCAATACATCCGCAACCCAGCCTATAACGCCGATCGCGGGCCAGTCAGCTTCTTTGGCTTAAGAGCCCACTTCGAACTCTGCCGCCTCTTGGGCCACCAGCCAGGTCTTCACAACGACAATGCGTGCCGCACAGCAGGAATCAGACGCACACGAATGTCGTCCCGAACCTGAACAAAGCTTTTCAGAGGCTCACCATGTGGATCATGGAATGGCAGGTGAATACGTGGCACCGGCTTCAGAAAAATGGGGCAGGTTTCGTTGGCGTTATTGCAGACGGTTACCACCAAATCAATCGGTTCGTTAATAACCGCATCAATGTCTTTTGGGTAAAGCCCTTCAGTCGGCAATCCAGCTAGTTTCAAGGCTTCGATCGCACCATTTGCCACTTTTGGCTGAGGTCTTGTGCCAGCAGACAGCCCTTTGGCTAGCCCAGCAAGATTATGTGTAATCAAAGCTTCGGCCATCTGAGATCGACAAGAATTGCCGGTACAAAGCACCAGCACATTAAATAGTTTTGCACTCATAACGGGGCTCAACAAAAGCTGGAAAGATTACATTTCTTGCCACTTCAGAGACTAAAAAGCCAGGTACAAAGACCTGACCTTTTAGGGATTAGCAAATACTTACTTCTTCTTCCCCTTTTTAGAAGGGCGCCCTGCCTTAACGCGCTCGACTTTAGAGAGTGTATTCATAAGAACCGTGTCCGTCAGCGCAACGAGATGCGCGATACCAGCCCGAATAAACCCCGATTTCTTAAACTCTTTACCCAGCTTCTTGGCACGTTTCTTCAAATCTAACAGCAACGAATGTTCCGTAGCCGGCAGGGAGAAGTTCTTACGAACCAACTTCACCTTCTTTGGCTTGGCGATCGTTTTCGTAGCTGCAACGGGTTTAGTCTTAACCACTGCAGTTACTGACTTAGCAACGACAGGCTTAAGGCTCTTGGCAACAATTTTAGTTACAGGCTTACGTGGTGCAGTCGAAACAAACTTGCTTGCCGGCTTCTTTGCAGCAGGTCGAGTGGCCGCAACCTTAACGGGAGCTTTCTTAGCAACAGGCCGTGCCGAAACACGAGAAGATGAGACTGTTTTACGTTTTGCTGCAGGACGTGTAGCCAAAATGGGCTCCTTAAATGTGAGACAGCTTACTTACCGGTACAGCCCGATGGTACGTACTTCTGTTCCAGTGCTGTCGAGCATGTCCAACCCGTGATGCTGGCATTTGCTATGGCACCGGTATAAACAATCGACTTACCATCGACGTTTTTATCGATGCCTTTAAGAGTGACTGTTACTGTGGCATTACTCGTATCACCGCCAGAAGCAATACTTTCTACATACTGGGTCGAGCCGGAACACAGATTAGCCGGAATTGTTATTGCACCACTCTGCACGGCCTCGGTCACAGACACCTTACAGGCCGAAGCAGCCAGCAAGCCTTCTGACACTTTGGCGCGCACGGTGTAGTTCTGATACGCCGGCAGCGCAACTGCGGCAAGAATACCTATGATGGCAATCACAACCATCAGTTCAATCAAAGTAAAGCCGGCTTGCAGGGTCTTACGCATGTGTGTCTCCAGTTAAAACCACAAAATACTTGGGCTTATATTACCCCATGGGTCATTGACTGGCAAAAGCAACCAACCTCATACGGTTGTTTCTTCAGTACCCGACTCTAACGCAGGTGGATAAAGCCGCTTGAGCGCCCAATGCGATGGTAGAAACACCAAGAAAACCAGCATTAGTTGTAACAATACAAACTAGGCAGCCTCCGGCATCCAGGTCTGAACCGCCTGATCACTAAATCCGTAAACGTAGTTGATATTGACTGGCAAAGCTGGATTATTTGCTGGTGCCGGCGGAGTTGGCATAAAGAAATAGCAGATATACAGCGACGTAAATGCTATTGCCATCCACACAGGCAGACCACGTCGATCGTAGCCCATACGCCCTAATAACCAGATCAACACGAAGGGCAACCAGAAATGAAAAAACGACAGAAATCGAACGTGCAGCGGAATCGATGACTGGAACATGTACTCAGTCATCCCGGTAATGGGCATCCCGATCAATGACGACAGAAAATCCAGAGCCCACAATAACTACGGCAAAAGGATACCAACGGCAGCTGCCGATGCCAGCAAGGCACTCCCCCGCCACATCGCCACTAATGTAAGCAATAGCGCCTTGTCACAAAAGAACAAAAAGTTCGTTGAGCCGTACGTGGTTAGATAAGCTGGAACAAGCACTGCCACATACAGCGTTAAAAAAACTTGGTCGCAATCGGAATCTGTACAGCCGGTGCCTGATTGAGTTTCATCATCTGACTTTAGATAATCCAACTAGGTATGACTATACATGCGAGACTCACCCCTACAAGATAGATGACTGGGTTTTGTATGCCCACATAAAAAAACCCGGCCGAAGCCGGGTTTATTCTGGTGACTGAATCAGCGAACTGATTACAGCAGACCCTTGAGCAGCTTCGCCATTTCTGACGGGTTGCGGGTCACCGTGAAGCCACACTCTTCCATTACGGCGAGCTTGGCATCGGCGGTATCGGCACCACCAGAGATCAGCGCACCGGCATGGCCCATGCGTTTTCCCGGAGGGGCAGTAACACCAGCGATGAAGCCAACGATTGGCTTCTTCATGTTGTCTTTGCACCAACGAGCGGCTTTAGCTTCGTCCGGACCACCGATTTCGCCAATCATGGTGACAGCGTCGGTATCTGGATCGTCATTGAACATCTTCATGATGTCGATGTGCTTCAGACCATTGATAGGGTCACCACCAATGCCGACAGCCGACGATTGACCCAGACCCAGCTCAGTCAGCTGACCCACGGCTTCGTACGTCAGCGTGCCCGAACGGGACACAACGCCGATACGACCCTTCTTGTGGATGTGGCCAGGCATGATGCCGATCTTGATTTCGTCAGGCGTAATCAGACCAGGGCAGTTCGGGCCGAGCAGCAGCGTCTTCTTGCCGCCCTTGGCTTCCTTTTCCTTCATCTTGTTACGCAGCATCAGCATGTCGCGGACAGGGATACCTTCTGTAATACAGATGGCCAGATCCAGATCGGCTTCAACGGCTTCCCAAATGGCAGCAGCGGCTCCAGGAGGTGGCACGTAGATAACCGACACAGTTGCGCCAGTATCTTTAGCGGCTTCTTTAACGGTACCGTAGATAGGCACGTCGAGGATCTTCTCGCCGGCTTTCTTCGGGTTAACGCCAGCAACGAAGCAGTTCTTACCGTTTGCGTATTCGATACACTTTTCGGTGTGGAACTGACCGGTCTTACCGGTGATGCCCTGGGTGATAACTTTGGTGTTTTTGTTAATCAGAATAGACATTCAATGCTCCTTACTTGACCGCAGCAACGATCTTGGTGGCGGCTTCGGCCATGGAATCGGCAGCGATGATCGGCAGGCCGGAATCCTTGAGGATTTGCTTGCCCAGATCTTCGTTGGTGCCCTTCATACGGACAACCAGCGGTACCGACAGGTTCACTTCCTTGGCTGCTGCAACCACACCGGTAGCGATGGTGTCGCAACGCATAATGCCGCCGAAGATGTTAACCAGAATGCCCTTGACCTTCGGGTTCTTGAGCATGATCTTGAATGCTTCAGTAACCTTCTCGGTTGTAGCGCCACCGCCAACGTCCAGGAAGTTGGCCGGCTCAGCGCCGAACAGCTTGATGGTGTCCATGGTGGCCATAGCCAGACCGGCACCGTTCACCAGACAGCCGATATTGCCGTCGAGGGAAATGTAGGCCAGATCGAACTTCGAAGCTTCGACTTCGTCAGCATCTTCTTCGTCCAGATCGCACATCGCAACGATCTCTTCCTGACGGTACAGGGCGTTCGAGTCAAAGTTGAACTTGGCGTCCAGTGCCTTAACTGTGCCGTTACCTTCATGAATCAGCGGGTTGATTTCGGCCAGCGATGCATCGGTTTCCATATGGCAGGTGTACAGCTTCTTCAGCGTGTCCACACACTGCGGAATCGAGGCTTCGTTCATGCCCATGCCCTTAGCCAGGGTCATTGCCTGCTCGTCGGTCAGACCAACCAGGGGGTTAACAAAAACCGTGACGATCTTTTCCGGGGTCTTGTGAGCAACTTCTTCAATGTCCATGCCGCCTTCGTAGGAGGCCATGATGGCCACCGACTGGGTTGCACGGTCAGTCAGTGCTGCCACATAGTATTCGTGCTGGATATCGGCGCCTTCTTCGATCAGCAGGTGACGAACCTTCTGACCTTCTGGGCCAGTTTGATGCGTAACCAGTTGCATGCCGAGAATGTCGTTGGCGTACTGACGCACTTCGTCGAGCGATTTGGCGACTTTAACGCCACCGCCCTTACCGCGACCACCTGCGTGAATCTGAGCCTTAACGACCCAAACTTTGCCGCCGAGGGTTTCCGCTGCCTTCACGGCGTCATCGACGCTGGTGCAGTGGATACCGCGCGGAACGTTTACGCCGAATTTCTTCAGGAGTTGTTTGCCCTGATATTCGTGAATTTTCATGCGCTTTCCTTGCCTTATAAGGTTACGAATTTCAAACGGATTGTCTCTCACCCGCCAGAATCTGAACGTATGCGCCGAAACAGGATATTAAGCTCAGTCCATAAGAACGTATGCCAGCGGCATCCCGATCGAATACAAAGATTCTAGCACGCAGGCGACAAAGCGTACGCCCTAAAATTCATAATTACGGACACAATCAAAAGATTGAAAATGTTATCGGGGCGGGCTTTCAGACCGGACTATCGACATCCAAATAGCGCACGCCAATGCCAAAATGCGCGGCAATCACCTCGCCCAGCGACTTCACTCCGAAACGCTCTGTGGCATGGTGCCCAGCGGCAATATAGGCCACCCCGGTTTCACGTGCCAGGTGCACCATGGGCTCGGAGACCTCCCCAGTTACAAAGGCATCGGCTCCGGCTGCGATAGCCGCCTCGAAATAGCTCTGGGCACCGCCCGTGCACCAGGCAATACGACCAACTGGGTGTTCCAATGATTCAGCCAGCACAAACGGGGGGCGTCCGAGGGATTTTTCCAGGTTGGCGGCTAACGTGGCAACTGTTGCAGGTGCTTCAGGTATACCAATACAGCCTAACCCTTGCTCGCTGAATACGCCCGTCTGTTGCCATCCGGCCGCTTTAGCCAGACCCACGTTGTTACCTAGCGCAGGATGGGCATCCAGCGGCAAATGATAGGCATACAGGTTAATATCGTTGGCCAGTAAGGTTTTAAGCCGGTTTCGCTTGATACCTGTGACCACCCCAGTCTCGCCCCGCCAGAACCAGCCGTGATGCACCAGAATAGCATCTGCCTGCTCGGCTATGGCCAGATCCAGCAAGGCCTGATTAGCAGTGACCCCACAAACCAGACGGCGAATCTCTTCCCGGCCTTCCACTTGCAAACCGTTTGGGCAATAATCCTTAAAGCCTTCCGGTTTGAGCAACTCATTCAGATACTGCGTTAACACATCGCGATTGACCTGGCTCATTCGGCGTTCCTCTTAATACATATCTCGCGATCATACGCGACGATCTCAGGAGTTTTAAGCATGTGCCAGCTACTCGGCATGAGCTGTAACGTACCCACCGATATCTGCTTTTCTTTTAGCGGTTTTTCTCGCCGTGGGGGTGGTACCGATGTTCACAAGGATGGCTGGGGCATCGGCTTCTTCGAAGGGGACGACGGCAGAGGCTGCCGGGTTTTTCTAGACCCCTCTCCTTCCACGGATTCGCCACTGGCTGCTTTGGTCAAAGACTATCCGATCCAATCCATGAATGTGGTGGCGCATATTCGCAAAGCCACCCAGGGTGATATCTGCCTGCAGAACACCCACCCCTTCCAACGTGAACTCTGGGGTCGTTACTGGGTCTTTGCCCATAACGGCAATCTGATTGATTTCAATCCGGAGCTTTCCGGGCGCTATTTACCCGTGGGTAATACCGATAGTGAACGGGCTTTCTGCTTTCTTCTCGACACCCTGGCGCAGCGCTTCGGTGCGACCGCACCTAGTTACGAACATCTGATGGATACGATGGCTGAGGTTGCTGCGGTATTGCGGGCACACGGCCCGGCCAACTTCCTACTTTCAAATGGACGCTGGCTAATCGCCCATTGTTCAACCGACCTACATTACATCGTGCGGCGCGCACCTTTTAATCAGGCACATTTGAAAGATGAGGATGTCACGATTGATTTCAACGAAGTAACCGCGGAGACAGACTGCGTCACCGTCATTGCCACCACACCCCTCACAGATAACGAGGACTGGACACGCATAGAATCCGGTACGTTAATGCTATTCCGCGGTGGCGAGCCGGTTGAGATCCGGCACACTCATCAGGCTATTTGATCTGTGTCTGAATCGGCACCGGGCTTAACAGCCGGCTTTACAAACTGGGCCATGATAATTCCCAACTCATAAAGCAACCACAGCGGCACGGCCAGCAACACCTGCGACATGATATCGGGCGGTGTAAGGATGGCACCAATAATAAACGCACCGACAATCACATAAGGTCGCCAGGCACGAAGTTTCTCAAGCGACACAATACCCATTCGCACCAGAACGATCACAACCACAGGTACTTCAAAGGTAAAACCGAAGGCCAGGAAAGTCGTCAAAACAAATGATAGATATTTATCAATGTCGGTCATCCAGGCGACGCCCTCTGGCGCCACCGCGACCATGAAGCTGAAGACCGATGGGAAAACTACAAAATAGGCAAAGGCCATACCGGCGGCAAACAAACCAATCGATGCCAGCATCAAGGGCACGGCCAGAGAACGTTCATGCTGATAAAGACCCGGCGCAATAAAGGCCCATACCTGCCAGAGCACCACAGGCAACGCCACCAGAAATGCCAGCATCAGAGTCACTTTAACCGGCACCAGAAACACACCCACGACATCGGTGGCGATCATCTGGCCACCCTGAGGCAGTGCTGCGATCATCGGCTCAGCCAGCATCGCATACCATTCACGCGACCAAGGAAATAGCGCAACAAAGACGAACAGCACAGCCAATGCTGCACGAATAAGACGCGTACGCAGCTCAATCAGATGCTCGATGAGCGTGCCCTGCAATCCTTCTGCTGCAGGCGCTTCATCTTCTGATGGTGGCCCAGCCAATTCCGGAGGACGCTTTTTCAGAAACTTGGGCAGAGGGGACAATGGCATCGGGATCAGAACAGCGACAACTGGTCTTCTTTAGGGTTTTGGGTCAGCAGTTGGTTCGGTTGCTGTTGGCGCCTGTGCAAGAACAGGTTTGGATTTCTTCACTAAGGCAGGCTTTTCATCGGCTGACAGCGCCGTGGTCAGCTCTGCCTGATGTTTTTGAGTTTCCTGTTGCAAGATCGTTTCTACGGCGCGCATCGATTCCTGCATCGATTGCACCGTGGTTTCCATCTCATGCTGAAGACGTTTGATTTCTTCAAACTCCACTTCCCGGTTGAAGTCGCGTTTGACGTCTTGAACATAACGCTGCAAGCGCCCCGCGTAGCACCCCACATTACGTGCAACGCCAGGCAACCGCTCAGGGCCGATCACGACAAGCGCAACCACGGCCACCAGCAGAATTTCAGAAAATCCAATATCGAACATAATCAATGCGTCAGGATGCCACTCAAAAACAAACCCGCGCCAAGCTGCTTCAAGCGGCGCGGGTGTGCTCGCTGAGCATTAACCCTTAGTCTGTTCGCCTTCGATGGTACGGCCAGCCGTAGGCTGCGCAGCAGGTGCTGATTCTGCCTGACCAACAGAGGGTTTAGCGACATCAGCTTCGCCTTCTTTCAGCCCATCCTTGAAACCTTTGACGGCACCACCGAGGTCCTGGCCCACATTACGCAGTTTCTTTGTGCCAAAAATCAGCAGAATAATGACCAGTACAATCAGCCAGTGCCAGATGCTAAAAGAACCCATATCTATCTCCAGAATTATTCTAAGGTGAGTTAATCAATACGCTTGAGCATTGGACCAACCGGTTGGTCGCCGCCAACGATATGTGCATGCAAATGCTGCACTTCCTGACACCCGATCTCACCATTGTTAATGATGATACGGAAACCACCCGGACTACCAGCTTCGGTTGCCAATTGATTCGAAACTGCCAACAATCGACCCAATGCGGGCTCATCTGCTGGTGTTGCCTGCTGCAACGACTGCAAATGATGCTTCGGAATCACCAGAATATGTACGGGTCGCTGTGGGTGTATGTCGTGAAATGCGTAAACCAGTTCGTCTTCGTAGACTTTTTTCGATGGAATTTCACCGGCAACAATCTTACAGAATAGGCAGTTCTGGCTCATGAGAGTAATCCGCTGATAGTTTAAGCTGTACGGGAGCGTTTTTCATCGATACCGGAAAGGCCCTCTCGGCGATGCATTTCCTGCAGAATGTCTTCTGCCGACATATCAAAGAAGGCCATCAACACCAACACGTGATAAACCACATCGGTAGCCTCATTCACAATATGCGGGCGCTTGCCATCTTTTGCCACCATAATCAGCTCGGCTGATTCTTCACCGATCTTCTTGAGGATGGCGTCTGGGCCTTTGGCAAATAGCGAAGCCGTGTACGAGGTCGATGGATCCGCATTGCGACGCGCAAGCAGGGTTTCGCTCAGACGATTTAAAACTTCAAGGGTGCCAGCTTTCATTGATACATCTCCTTCGGATCACGCAATACTGGCTCGACAGCATGCCATTGCTCACCGATCAGTGAATAAAAGAAGCAGGATTGACGCCCTGTATGGCAGGCAATGCCACCCTGTTGCTCTACCAGTAATAGTAACGCGTCACCATCGCAGTCCGTACGGATCGCACGAACCAATTGCTCATTCCCAGATTCTTCGCCCTTGTGCCAGAGTTTCTGACGTGAACGAGACCAGTACACGGCTTTGCCACTTTCAATGGTGAGCGCCAGAGACCCCCGATTCATCCATGCCTGCATGAGCACCACGCCAGAATCGATATCCTGAGCAATCGCGGCAATCAAGCCTTCTTCATTAAAAGAGAGGGCATCGAGCCAGTTCAATTCCGGATTGAGATCTTTGCTCATGGCATTACAACCGGACAGGGATGCCGCGTTGCTGCATAAAGGCTTTAGCCTCCTGCACAGTATGCTGCCCAAAATGGAAGATTGACGCAGCCAGCACGGCAGAGGCATGGCCTTCGCTAACACCATCGGCCAAATGCGCCAGATTACCAACGCCGCCACTAGCAATCACCGGTACGGGCACGGCATCGGACACCGCACGCATTAACGCCAGATCAAACCCTTCACAGGTCCCATCGCGATCCATGCTGGTCAATAGGATTTCACCGGCACCATACTCGGCCATTTTGCAGGACCAGGCGATCACATCCAGCCCGGTTGCTTTACGCCCGCCATGGGTAAACACTTCCCAACGGCCGGGTGATACCTGTTTGGCATCAATGGCTACCACGATGCATTGCGAACCCACTTTGTCAGAGGCTTCACAGACCAACTCGGGACGATCCACGGCGGCGGTATTAATCGATACTTTGTCGGCGCCAGCATGGAGCAATCGGCGGACATCCGCTACCTGGCGGACACCGCCGCCCACTGTTAGCGGAATGAACACCTGGGCAGCACAGGCTTCAACCACTTCGAGAATGATGTCGCGCTGATCCGAGCTGGCCGTGATATCAAGAAACGTAATTTCATCGGCACCCTGGGCGTCATAACGACGCGCAATTTCTATGGGGTCGCCGGCATCCCGAAGACCCACAAAATTGGTGCCTTTAACAACGCGACCCGCGGTCACGTCGAGGCAGGAAATAATGCGTTTGGCCAACATCTCTATCAGGAATTGCCGCCCAGACCGGCATCCGTGGCGAAACGATCTGCTTCCGCCTGCGTCGCAGCCAGGTCGAGCGATCCATCATAAATCGCACGACCAGCGATTATCCCGGTAACGCCGTCTTCTTCAACAGCGCACAGCGCGGTAATGTCCGCCATATTAGTCAGACCGCCCGATGCAATCACCGGAATCTTCAGCGCTTGCGCCAGCTTTTGCGTGGCTTCGACGTTAATGCCAGTCAGCATGCCATCGCGGCCGATGTCCGTGTAAATAATACTTTCGACACCATAGCCTTCAAACTTCTGAGCCAGATCAATCACATCATGACCGGTAATCTTGGACCAACCGTCCACAGCCACTTTGCCGTCTTTAGCGTCCAGACCAACAATGATGTTACCCGGAAACGCGTTGCAGGCGTCATGCAGAAAACCTGGCGTTTTAACGGCAGCGGTGCCGATGATCACGTAACTGATACCCAGATCCAGATAACGTTCAATGGTATCGAGATCACGAATACCACCGCCCAGTTGCACCGGAATACGGCCATCCACCACCTCGAGAATGCTGCGGACAGCCACATCATTAATTGGCTTACCGGCAAAAGCGCCATTCAAATCGACCAGGTGGAGGCGACGCGCACCTTGATCCAACCAGGCTTTGGCTTGATCGGCCGGACTGTTATTGAATACAGTCGCGTCTTCCATCAGGCCCTGTTTGAGGCGTACACATTGTCCGTCTTTAAGGTCAATTGCAGGAATGATCAGCATGATGTTATTGGATTCCAACCAACGAAATTACGAAGTAATTGCAAACCATCGCGTGCACTCTTTTCCGGGTGACACTGAATGGCAAACACATTGTCGCGCGCTACCGCTGTAGTGAAGGGGTGACCGTAATCAGTCTGGCCCACAACAATGCCGGCATCATCCGGCACCACATGGTAGCTGTGCACAAAGTAGAAGAAGGCTTTATCGGCAATACCATCCCAGAGTGGATGCGGCTTCGTTTGCACGACCTGGTTCCAGCCCATATGCGGCACTTTCAGAAGTAGCCCATCCGTACCCTTGAGATCAGCGGCGAAGCGTTTCACTTGTCCGGGCATAATCCCGAGACCGGCAGCATTACCCTCTTCGCTATGATCAAACAGCATCTGTAAACCGATGCAGATACCGAGAAAGGGTTTGCTGGCAGCCGCGTTGATTACGGCTTGACGCAGATTGCGGGCATCGAGCTCTGCCATGCAGTCACGCATGGTACCCTGACCGGGAAATACAATACGGTCAGTCGACTCAATCAGATCGGGCGTTGATGCAAGCACGACCTCGAATTCGCCCGCAACATGACGCAACGCCTGCTCGACCGAGCGCAGATTGCCCATGCCATAGTCAACAACAGCAATACGGTTGGTCATAGAATCAGAGCGAACCCTTGGTCGAGGGAATCACATTACCCTGGCGGGCATCCGGCGCGATAGCCATACGCAGCGCACGGCCAAAGGCCTTGAATACCGTCTCGGCCTGATGGTGGGCATTTTCGCCACGCAAATTATCGATGTGCAGCGTCACCTTCGCATGGTTCACAAAACCATGGAAAAATTCTGAAAAGAGATCTACATCAAACTGACCAATCCAGGCGCGTTTGAAAGGCACATCGAGCACCAGACCCGGACGACCGGAGAGATCAATCACCACGCGTGACAGCGCCTCATCCAGCGGCACATAGGCATGACCGTAACGGACAATGCCTTTCTTATCACCCACGGCCTCGGAAAAAGCCTGGCCCAGCGTGATGCCGATATCTTCAACGGTGTGGTGCGCGTCGATGTGCAAATCGCCCGTGGCTTTGACCTTAAGATCAATTAACCCGTGACGGGTAATCTGGTCGAGCATGTGATCCAGAAAAGGAACGCCGGTTGCAAGGTCAGCCTTGCCCGACCCGTCGAGATTAATCTCTACGGTAATCTGTGCTTCGAGGGTATCGCGCTTAATCGTGGCTTGCCGCATGATTTTGCAGTTCAAGTGAGTTTTTTGCCATGATATCATCGGAGTGCCTTAGTATTTAGGAACTTGCAGATCCATGAGCCGATTCTGGAGCAAGGTCGTCCACGACATGACCCCTTACACGCCGGGCGAACAGCCCAAAATAGCGAACCTGATCAAGCTGAACACCAACGAGCGCCCTTATCCGCCCTCGGAAAGCGTGTTGGCCGCCATTCGTGCTGCTGCCAGCGGTGACTTGCGCCTCTACCCGGATCCGGACTCAACTGCCCTGCGTCAGGCCATTGCCGACTATTACGGCATTGGACGAGATCATGTGTTCGCGGGCAATGGCTCCGATGAAATTCTGGCTTTTGCCTTTCAGGCGCTGCTTAATCATGACGGCCCATTGGTTTACCCGGACATTACCTACAGTTTTTACCCAGTTTACAGCCAGCTTAACCAGATCCGCACCGAGTTGCTGCCGCTGGACGACGATTTCACGCTGGACCTGACCCGGGTGCCCGCCCATGCTGGCGCGGTAATTTTCCCGAACCCTAACGCCCCCACCGGCAAGTGTGTTGCGCTTGGCGACATTGCCGCACTTTGCCAACGAATGCCGGATCGCGTGATCGTGGTTGACGAAGCCTATGTGGATTTTGGCGCAGAAACCGCCGTATCACTGGTAAAGAACTACCCCAACCTGCTGGTTGTACAAACCTTCTCCAAATCCCGCGCACTTGCCGGTTTGCGCGTTGGTTTTGCCATTGGCCAGCCGGAACTGCTGGCCGGTCTGGAGCGGGTTAAGAACAGCTTTAACTCTTACCCGGTAGATCGCCTGGCCAGCGCCGGTGCCATTGCAGCCATGGAAGATCGCACCGGGTTTGAACACGACCGTCAACGCATTATGACCAACCGCACCTGGATTAACGATCAGTTAAGCGCCCTCGGATTTGATGTGGTGCCGTCCACGGCCAACTTCATTTTTGCGCGTCACCCGCAGCGGGATGCCGGCGAACTGGCCTTAGCGCTTCGGGCAAAGACCATTATCGTGCGCCACTTCCGTTTACCCCGGATTGATCAGCACTTACGGATTACGATTGGTACAGAAGCCGAATGCACAGCGCTGATTGAAGCGCTGAAGGAAATCCTGGCGTAAAGAATTACACGAGCCCCATCAGGCCGAGCACACCCCCAAGCAGGATCAACCACAGGGGGTGAAGCTTGGTTCTGAGGTTGATGGCCACAGTGAACAGCAACAGCAAAACACCGATCAGCCCAGGATCTGCCGAATGGGCAATCAAAGAGCCCGAGGCCAACACCAGGCCCACGGCCATGGGCGTTACACCCAACTGAATCGCCGCGCGCCAGCGCCAGTGTTGAAGCTTGTCCCAGTGTTTGAACAGCAAGCCGACCAACAAGCTCATCGGTAAACACATACCTAGGGTCGTCAGAAAGGCCCCTAGCCAACTATCAACATGCTGACCGATCAGCGTAACAATCAGCACATTGGGCCCGGGAGCGGCCTGGGCAATGGCAAAGAGCTCGGTAAACGTACGCGCGTCCATCCATCCGTGTTCGGTCACTGCAATCCGGTATAACTCGGGAATCACTGCCGATGCACCACCAAATGACACGAATGCAACCAGAAAGAAGCTGACAAAAAGTTCGATCAGGATCGGCATGCTTTCGCCTCCTGACTCAAACGCCACCAGCTCAAGCTAATCGTCAGCGTTGCACCACCTAGCATCACCACAGGCAGCGGCCAATGGAGTAATGCAATAGCGGCAAATGCGGCGGCGGCAAACGGGAGATAAATCGCGCGGTTATTTACATTCAACCCCATACGAATCCCTGTCGCAATGATGAGCCCGGCACCGACCAGCGTAATGCCTTGCAGCATGGATTGCACAGCCGGTAACTCGCCATAGCGCCCATAGAGCACGCCGAGCACTAGCGCTACCAGAAAGGGGCCCAGCATGAGCCCTGTGGCGCCGGCGACAGCACCGCGCCAGCCGCAGAAACGCACACCCACCGCAACGGCCAGATTCACCACATTTGGCCCAGGTAGAAACTGGCAAAGCCCTAGCAAGATATTAAACTCTTCAGCCGACAGCCAGCCTTCTGTCTCCACAAGCAATCGACGTGCCCACGGCAAGACCCCCCAAACCCGGACAACCCAACGCGACTAAAGCCCTGAAAAATGGCTAAAGGTGTTGGCGAAGCGGGAACGGGTTTAGTGACCGATTCTGAAATCTGCGGAGCGGGCATGCGCGGTAAGCCCCTCGCCTTCGGCCAGACTGGACGCAATGGCCCCTAAAGTCTGGGCGTCTTCCTGAGATACATGAATCAGGCTACTGCGCTTCTGGAAGTCGTACACGCCCAAGGGCGAAGAAAAACGCGCGCTACCCGAGGTCGGCAACACGTGGTTCGGGCCAGCACAGTAATCACCCAACGACTCTGAACTGTAGGCACCCATAAAGATCGCACCGGCGTGGCGTATCAGTGGCACCAAGGCCTGTGGATCTTGAACAGATAGCTCCAGGTGCTCAGGCGCAATATGGTTACTGATTTCGCAGGCTTCGGCCAGATCTTTCACCAGAATCAGAGCACCCCGGTCTTTGAGCGAGGCACGAATGACATCAGCACGTGGCATTTGCGGCAACAGGCGATTAATGCTTTCGGTAACGGCATCCAGATAAGCGGCATCCGGGCAGATTAGGATGGATTGAGCCAATTCATCGTGCTCGGCTTGCGAGAACAAATCCATAGCCACCCAGTCGGATGGTGTTGTGCCATCAGCAATGATCAGAATTTCCGAAGGGCCAGCGATCATATCGATACCCACCGTGCCGAATACGTGACGCTTGGCATTGGCCACGTAGGCATTACCCGGGCCGACAATCTTATCGACCTGTGGCACAGTTGCCGTACCATAGGCCAGTGCACCCACGGCCTGCGCACCACCAATGGTGAATACGCGATCCACCCCAGCAATTGCGGCAGCCGCCAGGACCAGCTGATTACGCTCGCCCCCCGGCGTTGGCACCACCATAATAAGTTCTTGCACATCAGCCACTTTGGCCGGAATAGCATTCATCAGCACCGAAGAAGGATAAGCTGCTTTACCACCGGGCACATACAGACCGACCCGATCAAGCGGGGTTACGCGCTGGCCGAGAACAGTGCCATCGGCTTCGGTATAGGTCCAACCTTCTACACGCTGGCGCTCATGAAACGCGCGAATACGCTGCGCAGCGGTCTCCAACGCAGCACGCTGATCATGCGACAGAGTTTGAAGTGCGGACTGTAGTTCTGTCTGAGGCAGTTCCAGATGTTGCGCATCATGCACATCCAGACGATCAAACTGACGGGTATAATCCAGCAATGCGACATCGCCACGCTGGCGAATATCCGCAAGAATTTCAACGACGGTGTGCTCGATACCCGCATCCTGTTCGGCTTCTAGCGCCAGCAGGTTTGTCAGCTCGGCTGCAAAGTCTGGCGATTGGGTACTTAACCGACGAATGGTCATAGCAGTCTCCGGTTCAGGCAGCCTGACGGGCAACAGCGCCTTCAAAATCACTGAGGATGCGCTGCAGACGCTCATGTTTCAGCTTCAAGGCAGCCGGATTCACTACAAGGCGCGATGAGATCGGCATCACATCTTCTACCGCCTGCAGATTATTAGCTCGCAGGGTATTGCCTGAAGACACCAGATCCACAATCGCATCCGATAACCCGACCAGTGGTCCTAACTCCATAGAGCCATAGAGTTTGATCAAATCAATGTGTACGCCTTTGGCAGCAAAGTGTTCACGCGCAATATTGACGTACTTGGTTGCCACACGCAGACGACTGCCGGGCTTAACTGCCGCAGCGTAATCAAATCCTTCGGATACGGCCACCATCATTTTGCAACGAGCAATCTGCAGGTCGAGTGGCTCGTATAAGCCTTGACCGCCATGCTCGATCAGCGCGTCTTTGCCTGCAACGCCGATATCAGCGGCACCATATTGCACGTAGGTCGGCACATCCGTTGCGCGGACAATCACAATGCGCACGTCAGGATCCTGCGTAGGCAGAATCAGTTTACGTGACGACTCCAGATCTTCCGTCGACAGAATACCCGCTGCCTCAAGCAAAGGCAGCGTTTCTTCGAGGATACGACCCTTCGATAGGGCAATGGTAATACCGCAGTTATTGCTACTCACAACAGGTTCCAATCAGTTCAAAGCAGGCAGAGGTATGAACTATGCCTAAACCCGTATTCTAGCGGACGCGACGCACTGAAGCGCCCAGACGTGCCAGCTTTTCCTCAATGCGTTCGTAACCCCGATCCAGATGATAAATACGCTCGATGAGTGTCTCACCCTGCGCCGCAAGGCCAGCAACCACCAGCGCAGCGGAAGCACGCAAGTCGGTTGCCATCACAGTAGCACCCTCCAGCTTTTGTACACCGGTCACGGCCGCCGAATTACCATCGATATGAATGTCCGCACCCAGACGCATCAACTCAACCGCGTGCATGAAACGATTCTCGAAGATCCTCTCTTTAATGATTGCCGTCCCTTCGGCCAGGCAATTGACTGCCATCAGCTGGGCCTGCATATCCGTTGGGAAGGCCGGATACGGTGCTGTACGGAAAGACACTGACTTTAATCGCGCCGGCGCTTTGAGGCTCAGGCTATTAGCATTTCCCTCAATGACACAGCCTGCTTCGACCAGTTTAGCCGTAACGGCTTCCAGATAGGCCGCCGAGGTGCCCTGTAATGTCACGTTACCACCGGTAATGGCGGCCGCGCACAGGAAGGTACCCGTTTCAATACGATCCGGCATCACCGCATGTTCCGCGCCATGTAGGGCAGGAACCCCCTGGATACGAATCACATCCGTGCCGGCGCCTTCGGTCTTGGCACCCATGGCAATCAGACAGTTCGCCAGATCAACGACTTCCGGCTCGCAGGCTGCGTTTTCAATGACGGTTTCGCCGTTGGCCAGTGCTGCCGCCATCATCAGGTTTTCCGTGCCGGTTACCGTCACCATATCGGTACAGATATGGGCACCCTTCAAACCGCCCGCTGGTGCCTTGGCGTGGATATAACCTGCTTCAACGTGAACCTCGGCACCCATGGCCTGCAGACCTTTGATGTGCTGATCGACCGGACGTGCGCCAATAGCACAGCCGCCAGGCAAAGATACTTTCGCCTCACCCCAGCGCACAACCAGAGGCCCCAAGACCAGGATGGATGCCCGCATAGTCTTAACGAGCTCATAAGGCGCTGTTGGGTCAGTTAAGCCATTCGCATCTAGCGTCACACCCGCTTCAGCACCATCCAGCGTCGAAGCCACACCCATATTGGTGAGCAGATGAATCATCGTAGCCACATCGTGCAAATGTGGCAGGTTAGTCATCACCAGCGGTTCACGCGTTAACAAACTGGCGCAAAGTATCGGCAATGCCGCATTCTTGGCACCCGAAATACGAATTTCACCTTCGAGACGGGCGCCACCCTGAATCAATAACTTATCCACGTTGTGCCCACTCCTCTGGGGTCAATGTCTGCATGGTTAGGGCATGCACCAGCTCATCTCTCATCGCATCACCCAGCGCACCGTATACGGCCTGATGGCGTCTTACCCGAGCCAGACCAGTAAAGGCCTCACTCACGATTAGCAACTCGAAATGGCGCCCATCGCCATCTAGCACCAGATGAGACACAGTCAACTTTGCCCGCAATGCAACTTCGATGTCTTCCAGACGAACCATAGCTTAACCTTATTAGCTACGCAGCTTATAGCCGCGCACCAGCAAAACGAAACTCAACAACCCAATAAGCGCTGTAAAACCGAGGGCAATGCCAAAGCTCAACCAGGGCGAAGCATCTGAAACCGCAAAAAATCCATAGCGGAAACCATCAATCAGATAGAACAAGGGGTTCATCCGAGATAGCTCCTGCCAGAACGCAGGTAGAGATTGTACCGAGTAGAAGACGCCAGACAGCATGGTCAGCGGCAGAATTAAAAAATTCTGGAAAGCGGCCAACTGGTCGAACTTCTCGGCCCACATCCCAGCAATCAGCCCCAGCGCCCCCATCAACGCCCCCCAGCAAGGTAAAAACCACTACCCACAAGGGCTCTGCCATGGTTAAGCCACTGATCCAGCAGGTGGCTAGTAACACGCCACTGCCTACCACCGCACCCCGGATTGTGGCAGCCAAAAGATAAGCGCCAAAGAACTGCAGGTTAGAAATCGGCGTCAGCAAGACAAAAACCAGTTTCCGGTGATTTTGGACTGAATGAGTGACGACGAACTATTGGCAAAGGCATTCTGCAACACCGGCATCATCACCAGACCCGGGATCAAAAACGCCGTATAGCGGACCCCATGCACCTGTACATGGTTATCCAGCACCTGGGAAAAAATCATCAGATAAAGCAAAGCGGTGAGCACAGGCGCACAAACCGTCTGGAAACCTACTTTCCAGAAACGGAGCAGCTCTTTACGCAAGAGCGTCATGAACTCCGTCACGTCGTACCCTCCGGCCCGTTCCCCATGAACTTGAGGAAAGCGGTTTCAAGGTCGGGTGGAGAAATACTCATATCTTCCAGACGACAACCGGATTCACGCAAGGCAGCCAGCACCGATTCAATATCCGACAGTTCGTCGAGCGTCCATTCCCAGGATCGTTCAATATCAGGTACAGCTTTGGCCGCGGCAGCCAAAGCTGGTGGCAAACACCCACCTTCAGCTAAATGCACCGTGAGACGGTGTTTGGCAAATTGCCGAATCAGCGTTTCTGTTTTTTCCAAGGCGTAAATTCCGCCAGATCGCAGCAATGCCAATCGGCCACAGAGCGCTTCGGCCTCTTCCAGATAATGCGTTGTCAGAAGAATCGTGTGACCATCCCGGTTCAAGCGGCGAATGAAGCGCCACAAACCTTGACGCAAAGCGACGTCAACACCGGCCGTGGGCTCATCCAGAATAATCACCGGTGGACTATGCACTAACGCCTGCGCAACCAGCACGCGGCGTTTCATACCGCCCGAAAGGCTGCGCATGGAATGATCGGCTTTATCTGACAAATCCAGCTCAGACAGCAGCTCATCAATCCAGGCATCGTTTTTCTGAACACCAAAATAGCCGGACTGCAGTCGCAGAATTTCACGAACCGAAAAGAAGGGGTCGAACACCAGCTTCTGGGGAACCACGCCCAATGAGCGTCGCGCCGCCCGGTAATCGGATCGTGTATCGTGCCCCAGAATACGAATAGTGCCCGCGTCCTGACGGCAAAGCCCTGCCATACAGGAGATTAGGGTTGTCTTGCCCGCACCATTGGGACCAAGCAAGCCAAAAAACTCACCAGCTTCTATTTCAAGAAACACATCACGTAAAGCCTGAACGGGTTCTCTCGCACGCGCAAAGGTTTTGACAACCTGCCTGACAGAAACCGCAGGAACACTCACTACTTAAACAATCCGAAATAGCGTCTGCAAACCGTACAAGTCACTTAAAGCACGTAGCGCCGGCGGCGCATGGTGCACAGTCACTATGGCGCCGTGTGCCGATCGGCTGCAGGCCAGCAATACCATTAATGCCGAAGAATCAACCCGGCCAACTGCAGCCATATCCACATGCAAGATATGATCCGAATGGCTGATGGCACGTAGCAGACCCGGCACTTCCGCGACCGTCATATCGCCGCGAATTTCTAGCCGCTCGCCGTTATCGTGTCGCTGTATACCTGTCATGCCAGAACGCTCAGGAGGCCTTGCTCTTCTGTTCCAGCTGTTTATTTTTCTCGGCCAGCATTTTGATCAGGCCATCCACCCCATTGGTATGGATCTCTTGTGCAAACGCATCACGATAGTTGGTAATCAAAGAAATACCGGCCATAGTGACATCATAAACCTTCCAGCTATCGGACATTTTCTCCAGGCTGAAATTAACGTCGATCGGTTTTGCGCCCGGCTTAAGGATCAACGTTTTGACGACGACACTTTGATCATCCGGATTCAACTTGAAGGGTTTGTATTCAATGGTCTGTTCTTTTTTAATGCCAATAAATGCATTGGCAAACGTACGAATCAGCAATTTACGAAACTCATATACCAGCTGCTTTTGCTGCTCGGGTGTTGCCTGGCGCCAATCTTTCCCAACGGCCAGCCGGGTCATACGATTGAAATCAAAATCCTTGAGGATTGATTTCTCTGCCCAATCAATCAGCTTGCTGATATCACCCTTTTGCAGTGAAGCATCCTGATTCACGTACACATAGGTTTCCTGCGTGATCTGCTTTACCAACTGATCAGGTGGCATAAGCTCCGCCTGAGCGATCGATGCAATAAACAGACCTACTAGGAGGAATAGCTTGCGCAATTGCAGCAACATCATAAAACTAGGCTCTCTGAGAAACGAATCTTTTCATTCTACTGCTGAGCAGTCACGCCGTCATTAGCTTCTGGTTTTGACGCCGCCTCGTCTTCAGCATCGATACCGGGTGGCGCGCCATCATAAATAAGATTCAGTCGGTTCTGCATGAATGCATCACGCAGGTAACTGTATTTATCGGTCGCCGCTTCTTCAATAATCTTTTCTGCCGGTAGCAAGTTAGCCCGGGTATTCAGGAAACGCACACCCCAGGCCGTGTAATAAGCGGTTGGATCCCTGAAAATCAGATCCAGCGGGCTCGCGGCAATATCCGCTGCCCAGCCAAAGGTGTCGCGTACATCGCTTGGCCCCAGAATCGGCAGCACAAAATAGGGTCCGGGCGGTACGCCCCAACGGCCAAATGTCACACCAAAATCGTTATCGCTCTTGTACCAGCCAGCATTACCTGCCACATCAAAGAGACCACCAAAACCCAGAGTCGTATTGATCACCACGCGACCCAGATCATTAAAGGCCTGTTCACCACGGCCTTGCAACAGATCATTGACGCCAATCATGACGTCGCTGATATTGGAAAAGAAGTTCGTCACCAGAATTCGCAGCGGTTCAGGCAGCATGAAGTCATAGCCAATAGCCACAGGCTTAACCAGCACCGTATCGATCGCTTCGTTCACCTGGAACATGCCACGATTGTAGGGCTCCCAGGGGTCACGCGGGTTCGAAGTGGCACAACCGGTGACGCTGACAACCAAGGCCAGCGCGGCCAACCAGCGACGCGCGTTCAATTTACTGAGCACCTGCATCCTTCTTGCCTTCCGAAGCCTTGTTAAACAAAAACTGGCTAATTAGTTTCTCAAGAACAATGGCCGACTGCGTTTTGGCAATCGCCCCACCCGCAGGGATCATTGTCTCATCTCCACCGGCATCCAGGCCAATATACTGCTCACCCAGCAGCCCCGAAGTCAGAATGGATGCAAACGTATCCATGGGGAACTGATACTGGCTGTCGATCTTGAGAACCACATTAGCTTCGTAAGTTTGAGGATTAAAGCGAATCTCGGAAACACGCCCGACAACGACACCGGCGCTCTTAACCGGCCCACGCACTTTAAGCCCACCAATATTGTCGAATTTAGCAGTGATTTCGTAAGTAGTAGCAAAACTGCTAGCTGAAAAATTACTCACCTTGAGCGCAAGAAACAGCACAGCAGCAAACCCAATCACCACAAAAATACCTACCCAGAGATCCATTACCTTGCGGTTCATCATAAGCCTCGGAACATAAAGGAAGTCAGCACAAAATCTAAAGCCAGTATGGCTAGCGCAGACGTCACCACAGTCCGGGTAATCGCACGGGACACCCCTTCTGCAGTAGGAACAGCATCAAAACCTTCAAATACCGCAATGAGCGATACAGCGACACCAAAAACAATACTTTTGATGATGCCATTGCATACATCATCCACAAAATTAACGTTGGCCTGCATCTGAGCCCAGAATGCACCCTCATCAACACCGATGAAGACCACGCCGATTAGCCAGCCTCCAAAAATACCGGCAGCGGTGAATAGTGCTGCCAACATCGGCATCGATAAGACACCGCCCCAGAAACGGGGCGCAATAATGCGGGCCAGTGGATTAACGGCCATCATATCCATAGCAGTCAGTTGCTCTGTCGCCTTCATGAGGCCAACTTCTGCAGTGATCGATGAGCCCGCGCGGGACGCAAACAGGAGTCCGGCAACCACAGGGCCCAACTCACGCACGAGGGATAGCGCCACCAGAATACCAAGCGCTTCGGATGAGCCATAGCGCTGCAGCGTGTCGTAGCCTTGCAGACCCAACACCAGCCCTACAAAAAGCCCCGAGACCAGAATAATAATGAGCGACAGGACACCACTCGCAAATAGTTCGCGCAGCAACAAGCGAGGTCGTCGGAAGGTTTCGCCTGAATGCGCTAGCAACGCAATAAAAAAACGGGCGGCAAATCCCAGTCGCCACACACGATTAATCGTATTGCGTCCGACAACCCTGAAGAAGCGCTCGAGCATATTCATCAAAGCACCCCTTCCAACAACTGTTCATCGAGTGTTGGCGCCTGATAATGGAAGTGCACCGGACCATCAGGTTGCGCATGAACAAACTGATACACATACGGATCTGTGGAAACTTTAATTTCTTCAGGCGTCCCTGCCCCGACGACCCGCCCTGCGGACATGAAATACACATAATCCACAACAGCCAGCGACTCATGAACGTCGTGTGTCACCATCACCGAGGTTGCGCCCAACGCATCGGTTAAACGTCGAATGAGCGTTGCAATAATCGACAAAGAAATCGGATCCAGCCCCGTAAAAGGCTCATCGAACAAAATCAATTCGGGATCAAGCGCCACTGAGCGCGCCAGGGCGACGCGTCGTGCCATACCACCGGATAGCTCAGCCGGCATCAGCTGTGCGGCCCCACGTAGCCCGACGGCTTCCAGCTTGAGCAGCACGAGATCTCGAATTGCCGACTCGGGCAGCTTGGTATGTTCACGCAACGGAAAGGCAATATTGTCAAACACCGTCAGATCAGTAAACAACGCACCAAACTGAAAAAGCATCCCAGTGCGGCGGCGCATCTCATACAGATCCCGCTCACGCAATTGACCGACTTCCTGCCCCGCCACTTTAAGGCTACCCCGACAGGCTTTGATCTGACCACCGATTAAACGGAGTAATGTCGTTTTACCGCAACCTGAACCGCCCATGATGGCCGTCAGCTTGCCCTTGGGAAGCTGCATATTGATCCCTGAAAGAATCTGGCGATCGCCGTAGGCGAAGTCTAGGCCACTGATTTCTACATAGGGAAAGGTCATTAAACGGCGGGTCTCACAGTGATGATCAACTTATGGTGTGATTCTATCACCGACACAGCGCCAATCACCGCCCGGCAATACATTTGAGCTCGTCAAAAAAAGTCTTTAAAAAAAGCAACTTATTCACTAAAACACAATGCTTCATTGCTAAAATCTGGCATCATTAAAATTTTGCAAGCAACCTAGATCTCATGACCATCATTACCGACCTGCCCTTACCAGACTTCGAACACAAACTCGTACGCCCAGAAGACCTTGCAAAGCGCGTCGCCGAGCTAACCGGACCGGTCGTCTTTACTAATGGTTGCTTCGATATTCTGCACCGGGGACATGTGACTTATCTAGCGCAAGCCCGCGCCCTTGGCGGATCGTTGATTGTGGCTGCCAATAGCGACGCATCCGTCAAACGCCTGGGCAAAGGCGATGATCGCCCATTGAACCCGCTCATTAATCGCATGGCGGTACTGGCTGCGCTGGAATGCGTCTCTTTGGTCACCTGGTTCGACGAAGACACCCCCATCGAACGCATCCTCGACTGCAAGCCGGATATTCTCGTTAAAGGTGGCGACTGGGCCGTCGACAAAATTGTAGGCGCCCCAGAGGTTCGCGGTTGGGAGGGCAAAGTTGTTTCGATCCCGTTCCTACACGACACCTCAACTACTGCGATGGTTAAAAAGATCCGCAGTTGCTAAACCTTAAGCGTCCGCCAACGGCGACCGCTCTAGAGCACAATCTGTGTGCCCAACTCAACGACTCTATTGGTCGGAATGTTGAAATAGTTGGTGGCGCTATCCGCATTGCGGAACATCATCACAAACAACTTCTCACGCCAGAATGCCATCTCTGAATTCAGTTTTGGAATCAGTGTTTCACGGCCCAGGAAGAATGATGTTTCCATCATGCTGAACGGCAACCCATAAGCGCCACAGAGCGCCAGCGAGGCTGGCACATCAGGCTCTTCCTTAAACCCATAGCATATCTGTACCGTCCAGAAATTCTCTTTCAACGGACGAACTTCAACACGATCCTCATCGGGTACAAACGGCACGTCTTCAATCGTCACACTCGTCACCACAATCCGTTCATGAAGCACCTTGTTATGCATCAGATTGTGCAACAACGCATGTGGCACACCTTCGATATCTGCATTTAAAAAGATCGCAGTTCCCGGCACACGGGTAGGCATACCCACTGCTAGGCTACCAACAAAGGCATCCAGACGCAGTTCTTCACTGCGCAAACGCTTACGCAGCAGGACACGGCCACGCTCCCAGGTGGTCATGATGGTAAAGATCACCACGCCAGCCACCAGCGGGAACCAACCACCATCCGGAATCTTCTGGATATTGGCCCACAGGAAAATCACTTCAAAAACCAGGAAGAAGGCAAAGAGCAGAGCCGCACGATACCAACCCCATTTCCAGATCTTTGCCGCAACAACCACGGCCAGCAACGAGGTAATCACCATATCGCCGGTTACCGCCAGACCATAGGCTGCCGCCAGATTATTCGAGGATTTGAAGGTCAGCACTAGCAAAATCACCGCTGCCAGCTGCAACCAATTGACCACGGGCATGTAGATCTGACCCTGCTCTTTTTCTGATGTGTGCTGCACCAGCATCCGTGGCACAAAACCTAACAGCATTGCCTGACGGGTCATCGAAAAGGCCCCGGTAATCACCGCTTGCGAGGCAATCACTGCAGCACACGTGGCGAGACAAACCAGTGGAAACCGCAGGTACTCGGGCACGCCCATATAAAAAGGGTTATCTACAGCATCCGGGTTGGCGAGGACCAGTGCGGCTTGCCCGAAATAGTTGATCACCAGTGCGGGCAACACGAAAAGCGCCCAGGCCAGACGAATCGGCTTACGCCCAAAATGACCCATATCGGCGTAAAGCGCTTCGGCACCCGTCACGGCCAGCACCACGCTACCCATGGCATAGACAGCCATGTGCGGGTTATAGACTAGCAAATGAATGGCATACATGGGATTCAGCGCCAGCAGCACATACGGGTTCTGAATGACGTTAAAAATCCCCATCGCCGCCAGAACTGCAAACCAGGCACCCATGACCGGACCAAAAAATGCGCCCACTTTAGCCGTGCCGTGCTTCTGAAAGAGGAACAAACCCGTCAAAATCATGATCGAGAGCGGGATCACCATGCTTTGTAACTGAGGCGCAACCACGCCCAAACCTTCAACAGCACCCAATACGGAAATAGCGGGCGTGACCATCCCGTCTCCATAGAACATGGCCGTACCCAAAATGCCGGCCAGCATGATCCATTTGGCCCGCTTTGGCTTTCCATGGGCTTCATGCAGCGCCAAGGCAATCAGCGCCATCATGCCGCCTTCACCCAGGTTATCTGCACGCAGGATAAAAACGACGTATTTCAGCGAGACAACAATCATCAACGCCCAGAAAATCATCGATAGACCGCCAAACACATTGGCTTCGGTCAGCGGAATCGGATGGTTTCCGGCAAAAACTTCTTTAAAAGCATAGAGGGGACTCGTCCCGATATCCCCATAGACCACACCCAGAGCGCCGAGGACAAGCAACTTCATGCTCGTCTTCTGCCCGTGGCCGAGTTCATCGTTCGACGTTGCTGCCGACATATCTAATTCCTACAACGAAACTCAAAAACACCAACGTCGAAAGACAATGACCTATTAAAAGGGAATATCGTCGTCCAGATCGGCCACATTCGCTGGCGGGCGACGGCTGGCATTGTTGCCACCGGCGGAAGCTGGTGCAAATGGATCATCACGGCTCACTGGCTCACCTTGACCTTCACGGCGACCCAGCATCTTCATTTCAGTGGCTTCAACCTCCGTTGTGTAGCGTTCCTGGCCGTCTTTATCTTGCCATTTACGGGTCTTGATACGACCTTCAATGTAAACCTGCGAACCTTTTTTAAGGTATTGACCGGCAATCTCGGCCAGTCGGCGGTAAAACACCACGCGGTGCCACTCGGTAGACTCACGCTGCTCGCCACTGGCTTTATCACGCCACGTATCCGTGGTTGCCAGGCGGATATTACAAACTGCATCGCCAGAAGTTGTGTAGCGGGTTTCCGGGTCTGCACCCAGGTTGCCGATGAGAATTACTTTATTAAGCGATGCCATAAGAGTCTCCAGAGTTAACGAGTGTAGTGGCCAAAAAGATGGCTTACCGAGTCAGCAGAATAACATGCCTGGGTTTATGCGGGAACTCTTGCCGGCCACTTCAGCAAAATGACGAACCAGATTAGGGCCAGCACAGCACAACCACTAAAAACTGCCACATAACCACCGGTTTGCAGCAGCCAGCCGCCCAGCGCCCCACCTGAAAACAGACCTAACGACTGTAACGTGTTGTAGATACCGAGCGCACGGGCTTTACCCGTCGGCGGCGCAATACGTGAGATCAACGAAGGCTGCAGCGCCTCCAGGATGTTAAATCCTGTAAAAAAGAGCGCAATTAGCAACAATATCAACGAAGTTGCCAGAAATTGACTATCAATTCCTGCATCAAACAATGCCACAAACCCCAACTGAACTGCGCCAATCAGCGCAACGGCCAGCGCAAACACCTGCCCCATACGTTTATGGCGTTCAGCCTGCATCATGGCGGGCCACAGCACAAAAAACGAGGCCACCACAGCCGGCACATAAATCATCCAGTGATTCTGCAACGGCAAGCCTGCCAACTGAATGAGCAACGCCGGCACGGCAACCCACATAGCAATCTGAATCGCGTGCAGGATAAAAACGCCCAGGTTCAAGCGGATGAGACGCGGCTCAAACAGAACCTGACGAAAGGTTCCGGGCACCATATCTGGCAGCCTCGGCGCTGGTGGTACCCAACGAAATAAGGCCCAGAAGGCAGCCAAACCCAGCGCACACGTCACCCAGAAAATACCGCTTAGTCCTACACAGCCATAGACCACCGGCGCTATGGCTAAGGACAAGGCAAACATCAGGGCGATGGATCCGCCAATCATCGCCATCGCCTTGCTACGTTGGCTATCACGGGTTAAATCCACCACTAATGCAGTAATCGCCGCCGAAATCGCCCCACTCCCCTGCAACATTCGGCCGATGGTCATGGATGACACCGAATCTGCCAACGCGCAGATGATGCTACCCGCTAGAAACAGCACCAAGCCGCAGGCGATCACCGGTTTACGCCCCCAATGATCAGCCAAAATGCCAAAAGGGAGCTGTAAACAGGCCTGCGTTAGCCCATACGCACCCAACGCCAGGCCGATGGCTGCAACATCCTGCCCACCCGTCAGATCGCGTGCCGCTACCGCAAATACCGGCAGCACAATGAACAAACCCAACATCCGCAGCGCAAATATGGCAGCCAAGCCAAGTGCCGCGCGGCGCTCATCGGGCAACATCGGTTCTTTAACAGGTGGATCAGTACGTGACATAGGGTCCAAGGGCACCCGTTTTGGGGCCTGATCGGTAGAAATCTAAAAATAAATGGTGCGCCGGTTGCGGCGCACAAACACAGCCGCGTAATATTACCAGCTGCCCTGCGTTTTACCGGGGGCCTTAACGCTTTCTCAGACCGGAATTCCACATGGACGACATCCGCATCCGCGGTGCACGCACGCACAACCTGCAGAACATCAATCTGGACCTGCCCCGCCACAAGTTGATTGTGATCACCGGCCTCTCCGGTTCCGGTAAAAGTTCACTCGCCTTCGATACGCTTTATGCAGAAGGCCAGCGCCGCTACGTCGAAAGCCTATCAGCCTACGCACGTCAGTTCCTGCAACTGATGGAGAAGCCCGATGTCGATCTGATTGAAGGTTTGTCCCCGGCTATTTCCATCGAGCAAAAAGCCACTAGCCACAACCCACGTTCAACCGTAGGCACGGTCACCGAAATTCATGATTATCTGCGCCTGCTCTTTGCCCGTGCCGGCACACCCTACTGCCCGGAACATCATCTACCGCTGCAAGCGCAGACCGTATCGCAAATGGTTGACCATGTGCTGGCCTTGCCTGAAGAAACCAAACTGATGATCCTGGCGCCCGTGGTGACTAACCGCAAAGGCGAACAACAGGAACTGTTTGCCGAATTGCGTGCCCAGGGATTTGTTCGTCTGCGCATCGATGGTGAGATTCATGAAATCGACGCTCTGCCCAAGCTCGATAAAAACAAGAAGCACGATATCGATGTCGTGATCGACCGGCTCAAAGTTCGTGAAGATACCCGCCAGCGCCTGGCCGAAAGCTTCGAAGTTGCGCTACGCCACGCTGATGGCCGTGCCATTGCGCTCAACATGGATACCAACGAAGAACATCTGTTTTCAGCGCGTTTCTCTTGCCCACACTGTAACTTTGCCCTGCAAGAGCTTGAGCCCCGTATCTTCTCGTTTAACAACCCGATGGGTGCCTGTCCTAAATGTGATGGCCTCGGTGTTATCCAGTTCTTCGACCCCAAGCGGGTTGTCGCACATCCGGAGCTGTCGCTCTCCTCGGGCGCGATCCGTGGTTGGGATCGACGCAACCAGTTCTACTTCCAGATGGTCATTGCCCTGGGCGAATACTATGGCTTTGATGTCACTACACCCTTCAACGAGCTACCGGAAGAAACGCGCCAGATTATTCTTTATGGCTCAGGCGAAGAAAGTCTGCCCTTCCAATATATGAACGAACTCGGCAAGCTCACCGTTCGCGAACACACCTTCGAAGGCATCATTCCCAATCTGGAACGCCGCTATCGTGAAACCGACTCGTCAACCGTGCGTGAAGAACTGGCCAAATATGTCAGCGACACGGTCTGCTCATCCTGTGAGGGTACGCGTTTACGTAAAGAAGCCCGTTATGTGCAAGTCGGTGAACACACCCTATATGAAATTAGTCGTTTACCCCTGCGCGATTGTCGCGACTACTTCAACAACCTCAAGCTACAGGGTCACCGCGCCCAGGTGGCTGAAAAGATTCTCAAGGAAATCACGGCACGTCTGGAGTTCCTGATCAACGTTGGCTTGGATTATTTATCCCTCGAACGTTCTGCGGATACCCTTTCCGGCGGAGAGGCCCAGCGTATTCGTCTGGCATCACAAATAGGCTCTGGCCTTACCGGCGTGATGTACGTATTAGATGAACCATCGATTGGTTTGCACCAGCGCGATAACGATCGTCTATTAGGCACACTCAAACACCTGCGCGATCTGGGCAATACCGTGATCGTGGTTGAACACGATGAAGACGCCATTCGCATGGCCGACTATGTGGTGGACATGGGCCCGGGTGCCGGCGTGCAAGGTGGCCGTATTGTGGCCGAAGGCACACCCAAACAGATCCTGGAAAACCCGGACTCAATGACCGGTGCATTCCTATCTGGTCGCGAAGCCATCAAGGTGCCGAGCAACCGCAAAGCCCCTGACCCCGAACGGGTGCTCCACCTAAAAAACGCCTCAGGTAACAATCTTCGTGGCACTGACCTGACCATTCCATTGGGCCTATTTACCTGCATCACGGGCGTATCCGGCTCCGGTAAGTCGACCCTGATCAACGATACGCTCTATGCGGTCTGCGCCAAACACCTTTATGGCAGCGGCCTGGATCCGGCTCCTTATGAAGAACTAACGGGGCTGGACCAGATCGACAAGGTGATCAACGTTGATCAAAGCCCGATTGGTCGCACCCCACGTTCTAACCCGGCTACCTACACCGGGTTACTGACACCGATTCGCGAACTCTTCTCCAGCGTGCCGGAATCCCGCACGCGCGGTTACGAGCCGGGCCGCTTCTCCTTTAATGTACGCGGCGGCCGCTGCGAAGCTTGCCAGGGCGACGGCGTCATCAAAGTAGAAATGCACTTTCTGCCAGATGTGTATGTGCCCTGCGATGTCTGTCACGGCAAGCGCTACAACCGGGAAACCCTGGAAATTCAATACAAGGGTAAAAACATCCACGAGATTTTTGAGATGACCGTGGAAAATGCGCTGGAATTCTTCAGTGCTGTACCAACCGTGGCACGCAAGCTCAAAACGCTCATGGATGTCGGCCTTGGGTATATACAGCTTGGACAATCCGCCACCACCCTATCCGGTGGTGAGGCCCAACGCGTCAAACTCTCGCTGGAACTGTCCAAGCGGGATACCGGCCGTACGCTCTATATTCTGGATGAGCCCACGACCGGCCTCCACTTCCAGGACATCCGCCTACTGCTCGGCGTTCTGCATCGACTGACCGAACACGGTAACAGCGTGGTGGTGATTGAACACAACCTCGGTGTCATCAAGACAGCCGACTGGGTCATTGATCTGGGTCCGGAAGGTGGTGCAGGCGGCGGCTGCATTATTGCCGAAGGCACGCCCGAGGCGGTTGCCGAAGTCAAAGGTAGCCATACGGCCCACTTCCTCAAACAGATTCTTAAAAGCGCAGGGGCTGACCCAGTCAAAGCCGTCAAACCAAAGACAGACAACAAAAGAAAGCCATCCCCTTAAGTTTCGCTAAAATACACCGACTGGCTTACCCAGAAAGCCGATTCTCTTCAACGTCTAAAAGACACTCACGGATCATTTCAATCATGAACACTGGCTGGTTAGACAAAAGCCGCATCATCGCCAAACCCGGATTTAATCGCTGGCTCGTACCGCCCACAGCGTTGGCCATCCATCTGTGTATTGGCATGGCCTATGGCTTCTCGGTGTTCTGGTTGCCACTCTCACGCGCCATTGGCATTTCGGCACCAGTTGCCTGCCCGGCAGAGATGAGTCTGTTGACCGAACTATTTGCCGCCAACTGCGACTGGAAAATCTCCACCCTGGGTTGGATGTACACACTCTTCTTCGTTTTCCTCGGCTCATCGGCTGCCATCTGGGGTGGCTGGCTGGAACGCGTGGGTCCACGTAAAGCCGGCGTGGTTTCGGCTTTCTGCTGGTGCGGCGGGCTTGTCATTTCAGCCATCGGTATCAAGCTGCACCAAATCTGGCTGATGTGGCTGGGTTCCGGTGTCATTGGTGGCATTGGTTTGGGCCTTGGCTATATCTCACCGGTATCGACCCTTATCAAATGGTTCCCGGATCGTCGCGGCATGGCCACAGGCATGGCCATCATGGGCTTCGGCGGCGGCGCCATGATCGGTGCTCCCCTCGCTGACTTGCTGCTGAAGTCATTCGCTACCCCAACATCGGTCGGCGTGTTTGAAACCTTCCTGGTGCTGGCAGCCATTTACTTTGTATTCATGATCTCAGGCGCTTTCGGTTACCGCATTCCGGCCGAAGGCTGGAAGCCAGCCGGCTGGACACCGCCACCGCCGTCGAAGAGCGCCATGATTACCCAACATCATGTGCACCTGCGCAAAGCCTGGAAGACACGTCAGTTCTGGTTAGTCTGGACAGTTCTTTGTGTCAACGTCACGGCCGGTATCGGCATCATCGGCATGGCCTCTCCCATGCTGCAGGAAGTTTTTGCTGGTAAATTGATTGGCATTGATGTCGCATTTAATGAACTAACCGCTGCTCAGAAAACCTCGATTGCCGCTATTGCCGCAGGCTTTACCGGTCTGCTGTCGCTGTTCAACATCATGGGGCGATTCTTCTGGGCCTCGCTCTCTGACAAGATCGGCCGTAAAGCCACCTACGCCACCTTTTTCCTGCTTGGCTTTGCCATGTACGCGGCCATTCCGAGTACGGCGCAAGGCGCCAGCCTGGCGCTGTTCGTGATCTTCATGTGCGTCATTCTCTCCATGTACGGCGGTTGCTTCGCAACCGTACCAGCCTATCTGGCCGATATGTTCGGCACCAAGTTCGTGGGTGCCATCCACGGTCGACTGCTGACCGCCTGGTCGGCCGCCGGCATCTTTGGGCCAGTGATTGTTAACCACCTGCGTGAATATCAGTTAGCGCATGGCGTGGCGCGTGCCGATGCCTACAACATCACGATGTACATTCTCTCTGCGCTGCTGATCATCGGCTTTATTGCCAATTGGCTGGTACGCCCGGTGTCAGAAGAGCTGCATATGAGCAAAAATGAGGTTGCCGAAGAAAAGAAAATCGCTGACGACACCCATGAGCACTTTGTATCTGATGTTGCAGCCATTGCGCACGAAGTCACCCACTCGTGGAAGATTGCTCTGGCCTGGGCTGCGGTTTCTATCCCGATGGCCTGGGGGATGTGGATCACCCTGCAGAAGGCATTGCTGCTTTTCAAGTAATCCGGCATTCAGCCACAAAAAAGCCGCTTGATTTTTCAAGCGGCTTTTTTACGTTTAGGCCTGGAGATTACTCCACCGTCACCGACTTCGCCAGGTTCCGCGGTTTATCCACATCCGTGCCCTTGGCAAGCGCCGTGTGATACGACATTAGTTGCAGCGGCACCGTGTGCACGATAGGCGATAGGCTACCAGCATGATCCGGTACGGTAATGACGTGGACGCCCTCTTCTGGTTGGAAGCCGGTGTTCGAGTCGGCTAGGACGAAGAGTTCACCGCCCCGTGCTTTCACTTCCTGGAGGTTGCTCTTGAGCTTTTCCAGGAGCTGATTGTTCGGCGCGACGGAGATGACGGGCATGTCTTTGTCGACCAGCGCGAGCGGACCATGCTTCAGTTCGCCGGCGGCATAGGCTTCGGCGTGAATGTAGGTAATCTCTTTGAACTTCAAGGCCCCTTCAAGGGCGATGGGGTAATGCACACCACGGCCGAGGAATAAGACATGGTGCTTATCGGCAAATTGTTTGGCCCACGCTTTGATTTGCGGTTCAGTTTCCAGCACGGCAGTAATTGCGGCAGGTAGGTGTCGCAGGTCGGAGACGAGGTTGGCCAGGTATTCCTGGCTGATAGTGCCTTTAACTTTGGCCAGCACTAGGGTAAGCACATTGAGCGCAGCCAGCTGGGTAGTGAAGGCTTTGGTAGAGGCCACGCCGATTTCAGGGCCGGCATGGGTCAGGAATCGGAGGGGGCAGGCACGGACGATGGCTGATTCGGGCACATTACAGATGGCCAGGGTGTGTGGCATACCCAAGTCCTGGGCGTGCTTGAGCGCCGCCAGGGTGTCTGCGGTTTCACCCGACTGGGAGATGGCAATGACGAGGGTCTTAGGATCCGGCACGCTGTCTCGATAGCGGTATTCACTAGCGACTTCAACGGACACGGGCTGCTTGGCAATGCTTTCCAGCCAGTAACGGGCGGTAAGACCAGCATGGTAGCTGGTGCCGCAAGCCAGGATAAGGATGCGATCGATGTCTTTGAAGATACCTTCAGCTTTAGAGCCGAACCAACCGGCCTGGACGGTCTGGGCACTACCCAGCATATCGAGGGTGTTGATGATGGCACCCGGCTGCTCGAAGATTTCTTTCTGCATGTAGTGGGCATAATTGCCCAGTTCAACGGCATCGGCAGATAGTTGGGATTCGGTTTCTTCCCGGGTGGCGGGGGTGCCGTCCTGACGGGTGATAGTGATGCTATCCGAGGTGAGGACAGCGACATCGCCATTCTCGAGATAGACCATGCGGCGGGTAACCTGCAGGAGGGCTGCGGTATCGGAAGCGGCATAGTTAGCGCCATCCGCCAGGCCCAGAACCAGTGGGGAGCCTTCACGGGCAACGATGGCGGTATGGGGGGTGTCTTGCTGAATCACGCCTATGGCGTAAGCACCCGTGAGTCGCGTGCAAGCAGTGCGGACGGCAGACACCAGGTCGGATGCACCGGCGAGGTTCTGGTGCACAAGGTGGGCAATGACTTCCGTGTCGGTATCGGAGGTGAATTCGTAACCAGCGGCTTTGAGCTCGGTACGCAGTTCTTCGTGGTTCTCGATGATGCCGTTGTGCACAACGGCGAGACCATTGGAGATGTGTGGGTGGGCGTTACGCTCACAGGGAACGCCATGGGTGGCCCAGCGGGTATGGGCAATGCCGGTTTCACCAGACAGATGCTGCTTCCCGGTTTCGGTGGTCAGATCAGACACGCGGCCAGCCGAACGGACGCGAACGAGCCCATCTCCATTCAAAACGGCAACACCAGCCGAGTCATAACCCCGGTATTCGAGTTTGCGCAGACCTTCGAGCAGCACCGATACGATGTTTTTACGAGCAACCGCAACGACTATGCCGCACATGGAACAACCCCGAAGTCATAAATTATTTGGTTAATTATACCGCCCCACCGCGTTGACATAGCCTATTTTGTCTCACCCGTCATAAGCTTATGCAAAACATGTCTAGTCGCGTAGCGACATTTTCCAGATAATCAGCCCATTTACTTCGAATCTATGAGGTTTTTCATGGCGATCGCAAAAGATGTCACCGCTTTAATCGGCAACACCCCACTCGTACGCATTAACCGCCTGGCCCGAAATGCCAAGGCTGAGGTGGTTGCCAAGCTGGAGTACTTTAATCCTTCGCACAGCGTTAAGGATCGTATCGGCGTGTCGATGATCGATGCCGCCGAAAAGGCAGGCCTTATCAAATCAAATACGGTCATTGTTGAACCCACCAGCGGCAACACGGGCATTGCACTGGCCTTCGTGGCAGCAGCGCGCGGCTACAAGTTGATTCTGACCATGCCGGAGACCATGTCGAAGGAGCGTCGTGCCCTACTCCGCGCCTATGGCGCCGAGTTGATTCTGACGCCAGGCTCTGAAGGTATGGGTGGTGCGATCAAAAAAGCTGAAGATCTGGCCGCGGCCAACCCGAACTATCTGATCCTCCAGCAATTCAAGAATCCAGCCAATCCGGAAATCCATCGCAACACCACTGCCGAAGAAATCTGGCGCGACACGGATAGCCAGGTGGATATCCTGATCTCAGGCGTAGGAACCGGCGGCACCATTACCGGTGTGGGCGAAGTCCTTAAACAACGCAACCCGAACTTTAAAGTCATTGCGGTTGAGCCTGATGCATCACCCGTACTCTCCGGCGGCGAGAAGGGCCCACACCCGATTCAGGGCATTGGCGCAGGTTTTGTACCACCGGTGCTCAACACCAGCGTTTACGACGAAGTGATCCGCGTGAAGAACGAAGACGCATTCGAAACCGCCAAGCGTGCCGCCAAAGAAGAAGGCCTGCTCGTGGGTATTTCTTCCGGCGCTGCGCTCTGGGCTGCGCTTGAAGTGGCTAAGCGCCCTGAGAATGCTGGTAAGCGTATTGTGGTGATCATCCCATCATTTGGTGAGCGTTACCTCAGCACCGCACTATTTGCCGGACTGGCCGACTAACTAAACAGCACAACCAAACAAAACGCCCCTTTCGGGGCGTTTTGTATTACGTAGAAATGTTTGGCATTAACTACGCTTAGACTTTGGCACGGCTTTAACAGCAGCATTACCCACCAAGGCCACATTGTTCTCGGTCAGTTCCTTGAACTGATTCATCGCATCATTAAAACGGGCAAACGCCTGGTTAGCCGAATCTACTGCTGACTTGAGCGTAGCAATCGCCACCTCTGAACCTACGGGTGTGGTCGTCGCAATTTTGTCAGCCAAGGTTGCCATGCTCTTTTTGAAGTCTTCGAACTTACCCTCAACAATGGCCGTTGCATCTTCCCGTGCCGCCGTCGTAATTTCATAGACGCTACGGGTGTAAGCAACCCCCTTTTCGATATGAGGCTGGACCATATTGGCTGGCAATGCCATTGCATCCTGCGGCGACTTTACGGAGAGCACCGCCTTGCTATTGCTGGCCATGTCTTCAAAAGCTTCTCGGGTTGCATGCAGGTTAAGCGCGGCAACGCGCTCTGCGGAAGCCAATGCGGTATTCACCACAGACAAGAGCGTATCGACAGCCGTTTTCTGTGCAGCAAGAAATGCATCGTTATTAAAAGTAGACATAACCACCTCCAATTGTCATATTTTACCCTGCAATGCCATTCGGACGGTGATCATATTGTTTCAACACATCCAGGGACACATGATCAAGCACATTCAGGTGCGTACTTTCTAAAACAACCAGCAGTGCACAACCCGCTGCATGCGCTTCTATCCAACTGCTGAGACACAAACACCATTGGTCGCCAGCAACTAAACCGGGAAACTGCCACTGAGGTCGTGGCGTGCTGAGATCATTCCCTTGTTGAAAGCTGAACTCAAGAAATGGCTCCGTCATCACGGCACAAACAATATGCGCCCCGACATCTGAATCTTCGGTACGACAACAGCCATCTCGCAAAAACCCTGTCACATGATCAAAGGAACAGGGAACCAGTGGCTCTCCAAATACATTTCTATCAGGGGCTTGGCGCATAATGTCTTCACAAAGGAAAATGTGGGACTAAGTTTAATCCGGAAATAGTCATGATCAAATATCGCTGGCCTCTCATAGTTGGCGGCTTAAGTGCTGCGCTTGCCGTTGCCATGAACGCAATGGGTGCACATGCATTTGTGAACCTACTCAATACCAATGGCAAAACAGCCTTGTTTAATACGGCGTTACATATGCACGAGATGCATGCCATTGGTTTGCTCATCGTAGGTCTTGGCTTGCTTCATAGACCAGGCAGCCGTCCCTGGCGCGTGGCTGCGCTATTGATGCTGGTGGGCCAATTGCTTTTCTGCGGCAATCTTTATGTATTAAGCCTTTCCAATGTAACGCTTTTCAGCGCGCTCACCCCCATTAGCGGATTCTGTTTAATCGCTAGCTGGGTTTTGTTTAGTTTTGGCGCACTGTTCCAAACAGCTTCTGAAGATACGTCACCCTAAGTTTTACGCGCCAGTGCAACCCCTGTCACTGCTACCAACAACCCGATGAGACTTATCATCGGCAGCATCTCACCGAAAATCCCCCAGGCAATTAAAGCGGTCACCGGCGGCACCAGATAAAAAAGGCTGGCGACATTGACCGCGCCACCCGAGCGGATTAGGTAATTGAGCAGACTAATTGCGCCGAGCGACAACACAAGCACCAGCCAGCCGAGGGCAAATACAAACTCACCGGTGAAGTCCACTCGGAAACCTTCAAATGCAAACGCAACCGGCAGGGTCAATGCAGCAGCGGCCAAAAATTGCACGACTGCCCCCGTGCGCCAGTCAAAGTGCGAGCAAAAACGTTTTTGATACAACGTACCTAGCGTAATGCCTAACAGCGCGCCCAGTGCCGGTAGCACCAGTGCCAATTCCGTCAACGCAAATGAACCATCCCTGTGCCCAGAATTCCCAACACCAGCCCCAACCATTGTCTGCCACATACGGCTTCACTGAGCACAAGCGTTGCCAGCATAGCGGTTAATAGCGGTTGCAAACCGACAATCAGGCTGACAATGCCTGCGGGCAAGCCCTGGCTTATAGATACAAAGACCCCGCCCAGGTAAACCCCGTGAATCAGACAACCGGCAATGGCTAAGTGAAACCAAGCCCGAATATCAACCGGCCAACGCGCACGAGTGATCCAGGCTGCCAGAGTCATCAGCAACACAACCAGCGCATATCGGATCAACAGAAAACTCAACGGCTCAGCGTAAGGCAAACCATATTTCGCACCGATAAAACCGGTACTCCATAGAAAAACGAATAACGCAGGGTAAAAACGAGCCATGGACGAATGGTATCCTGCTTAATCCAAGTGAGCATCTCCATGAGCCATACCACCGAACTTCAAGCAGGCACCCCGGAATTCCGCCGCGCCAACTGGGCGTTGATCCTGGGCGGATTAGCCTGCTTTACCTTGCTGTATGGCACACAGCCCCTATTGCCGGAATTTACCGAGTCATTTGGCATATCGCCAACCATGGCAATCCTGACAGTGTCTGCCGGCACGCTCACCCTGGCATTTCTGCTAATTCCACTCAGCATGTTGTCCGATAAGTTTGGCCGTGCACCATTGATGAAAGCTGCGCTCCTAGGCACTACGCTATTTGCCTGGGCTTCAGCCTTTGCCCCAAGCTTTGACTGGCTCGTGCTCTCCAGAGCTGGCGTTGGCGCCTGTATCGCCGCACTACCGGCTGCCGCCATGGCTTATCTGTGCGAGGAAATCAGCGCACCCTCCCGTGGCAAAGTCATGGGGATGCATATCGCAGGCAATGCACTTGGCGGTATGTTTGGCCGTTTTCTTTCTGCCGTGGTTACACAATACAGCAGCTGGCACTACGGTCTGGCCGCACTCACATTAGTCGGCATCATCTGCACCATTCTATTCTGGCGATTGCTGCCGCAGGCGCGTCATTTTAAAACACGCTCGCTAGCGCCCGGCGAATTGTGGATTGATGTCCGCCGTATCTATGCTGACCCCGGTTTACCCTGGCTGTTTACAACCGCATTCCTGATTATGGGTGCCTTTGTCAGCATCTATAACTATCTGGGCTTCCGATTAAGCGAAGCACCCTACAACCTCGGCCCGGCAGCGATTGGAACCGTATTTCTACTCTACGCCGTGGGGAGCGCCTCATCAGCCCTAGCCGGGCATCTGGTTGACTAGTACGGCCGCGGCAAGATCATGCTGGCCATGATCGGCGCCATGGCCCTGGGTGTATTAGCCACCCTGGATAGCCAGCTACCCGTCATCATTTGCGGCCTGGCCCTGTTTACCTTTGGCTACTTCGCCACGCATGCCATTGCCAGCGGCTGGGTAGGCTTTCGTTCCGGGGAACGCCGTGGGCTAGTCTCCGCACTGTATCTATCTAGTTACTACCTGGGCAGCAGCTTCCTGGGCAGCACCTCAGGCCTACTCTGGACCCACTATCGTTGGCCCGGCATGGTTGTCGGCCTAATGGTCTGTGTTGGGCTGGTTTTTGCCATCGGCCTGTACCTCAGCCACATGGAAAAAACCGCCCGCTAAATTACTGACGCGGCGTATATACGCCATCCACAGAGTTCAAGGCGTTACGATTCTGCGCATCCGTTCCGCAAGTACCCTTCAGCCCATGAATCACAACGGCCTTGGGCTCATTACGGAAATAGAACGCACATTCGCCATTTTCATTGGCATAAAGTAACTCATCAGCATTGGCAGTGCGCGTGGCCTAACCCCACAGCGTCAGGCAATCACCGGGGCCGTTGGCACAACCCTGACCCAGTGTGATATTCCCGCTTGAAAGGCGGAAATTAAAACCACCGCTATTTAAACCCGTCACAGCAATTTCCGACCGCTCGCCCTTAAGAAACCAACCCGACAGATTTGTTTCCAACGCACCAGCAAAGGCCGTTACCGAAACGCCCAGAGTGAGTGCCACCAGTGTTCTGGCAATAGTTCTCTTTTTAATCATCCTTCATTCCTTTGAGCAAGATCGTTCATGAATCCATGAATTGCTTTAAGCTTACGACATTCTAAGGTTTTATTTGCAAGGCGCTCATGCAACGTTTCACCCGAATTCTCTTTACGCTACTAACCTGTTCAATGCTTGCAGCCTGTTCTGGTCCACAGGTACTTAGCCAAACCCCTGACAGCATTACCTTTGCCTTCCCCAGTAGTCGATACGGCGTGGACGACGTGAAAGAAGATGCGGAAGCCTATTGCAAGAAACGTGGCCTCAATGCAGAACTCCGTGGCAACAAAGCCTGCACGGCGCCCTGCCTGAGCTGTCCGCTGCAATGCCGCGCCACGTTTATCTGTAACTGAACATGATCACTCTGAAGAATATCACCCTGCGCCGTGGCGCACGGGTACTGCTGGATGATGCCAGCTGCACCATTAACCCCGGTGAACGTGTTGGCCTCGTTGGCCGCAACGGCGCGGGAAAATCCACCTTATTTGCCTTGCTTAACGGCACCCTACATGAAGATCGCGGCGACTTCAGTATCCCCACCCAGTGGCAAATGGCCCAGGTTGCGCAAGACATACCGGAAACGGAAGACAGCTCCACCCGCTTTGTTATCGAGGGCGATACCCGCCTGATGGCAGCAGAGGCCGAGGTGGCTGCCGCGGAGGCCAGCGACGATGGCGAGCGTATGGGTCATGCCTATGCCCTACTCAATGATGTGGGCGCACACGATGCACAATCGCGTGCCCAGGCACTCATCCTGGGCCTGGGTTTCAAAACCAGTGAATTGAATCAGCCGGTCAACAGCTTTTCCGGTGGCTGGCGGATGTGCCTACAGCTCGCACGGGCGCTCATGTGTCCTTCTGATCTTCTGCTGCTCGACGAACCAACCAATCACCTGGATCTAGATGCGTTAGTCTGGCTAGAAGCCTGGCTCAAGCGATATGCCGGAACCCTGGTCGTTATTAGTCACGATCGTGAATTCCTTGATGCCGTGACCAATGTCACGCTGCATATCGATCATGGCAAACTCGTACGCTACGGCGGCAACTACAGTGCCTTTGAGGATCTGCGTGCTGAGCAGCTAGCCATTCAACAGGCTTCTTTTGCCAAGCAGCAGGAAAAGATCGCCCATCTACAATCGTTCATTAACCGCTTTAAAGCCAAGGCTAGTAAAGCCAAGCAGGCACAAAGCCGCGTTAAAGCGCTGGAGCGGATGGAAAAGATTGCGCCGGTACTGGCCGATGCTGAATTCACCTTTACCTTCGATGAACCCGGTGCCCTACCTAATCCCATGTTGGCGATGGAAGATGCCAGCTTTGGTTATCCACCACCTGCCGATGCAACCTCCGCTACGCCACCCACGATCATCGTTGAACACGTGAATCGCTCGGTACTGGCCGGCCAGCGCATCGGCATTCTGGGTGCGAATGGCCAGGGTAAATCCACCCTGGTTAAAACCATTGCCCGGACACTCCCGGTACAGGCCGGCACACTCACCGAAGGCCGTGGCCTCACCATTGGTTACTTTGCCCAGCAAGAGCTGGATGTATTAACCGCCAGCGCCACACCGATGGAGCATATGATCCGGTTGGCCAAAGCGGCAATTGCCACCGGCAAGACGCAAGGCCGCGACATGCGGGAGCAGAACCTGCGCACCTATCTGGGCACCTTCAACTTTAGTGGTGACCAGGTCATGCAACCAGTAGGCACCATGAGCGGTGGCGAAAAAGCCCGTCTTGTGCTGGCCATGATTGTCTGGCAACGCCCCAACCTGTTGCTACTGGATGAGCCAACCAACCACCTGGATCTGGCAACACGCAAAGCTCTGGCCATGGCACTGAATGAATTCGAAGGCACCGTCATGCTCGTAAGCCATGATCGAGCCTTACTACGTTCGGTCTGTGACAGCTTCTGGCTGGTTTCCCGTGGCGGGGTGTCTGACTTTGATGGCGATCTGGATAATTATCAGCAGTTCCTGCTCGACGAAGCCAAGCGTCAGCGTGAAGAAGCAGCGCCCCCCAAAGTCGTGATCGCAAAAGAAATCACGAAAGCCAAGCCAGCTTCCAACAAGCTGAAAGGTTTGCAACAGAATCTGGAAAAACTGGATCAGAACATCCAGCGTTTACAGAAGAACAAGGGTGAGCATGAAGCCGCACTCAGCGGCATGACGGACTCGGCCGCCATCGCAGAAACAGGTCGTAAACTTGTTGTAATCCAGGAAGAGCTCAATGCCCTTGAGCTCCGCTGGCTATCGCTTGCTGAAAATATCGAGGCCTGCCAGGCCTAACGGGAGCTCCCCATGGATACACTCACCCTGATTGCTGTTGCCCTACTGGCTGCCCTCGCCGGCGCAGCCATTGGCTACCTGTGGAGCCGCGCCCAGGTAGCCGCGCTCACCATGCAGTTATCGCAAGAACGCAATCAGAGCCAGGAAAAAATGGCCCTGTTACAAAACGCCCGTGAAGAGCTCACCCTTCAGTTCAAAAATCTGGCTAACGATATCCTGGAAGAAAAATCCAAACGCTTTAGCGAACAGAACCAGCAGAGTCTGGGCCAACTACTCGACCCACTTAAAACCAAGTTGCAGGAATTCCAGGGCAAAGTGGAACAGGTTTACGTACAGGAAGGCAAAGACCGCAGCGCTTTGGCCGAGCAGGTCCGCCAGCTGATGGAGCTAAACAAAACTGTCAGCCAGGAAGCCAACAATCTCACCAAAGCCTTGAAAGGCTCTAACAAAACCCAGGGCAACTGGGGTGAGCTGGTACTTGAGCGCGTACTGGAAAGCTCTGGCCTGCGCAAGGGTGAAGAATATGACGTCCAGGAAAGCCATACACTCGAACACGGCCGTCGCTTACAGCCCGACGTGGTGGTGCACCTACCGGATGACCGCCACCTGGTGATTGACGCCAAGGCAACCCTCATCGCCTACGAAGGCTACGCCAATGCCGAAGACGACAAGCACCGAGAAGCCGCGCTCAAGCACCACCTAGATGCCGTGCGCAGCCACATCAAAGACCTCTCTGATAAAAACTATCAGGATCTCTATGGCCTGAAGTCTCTGGACTTCGTGCTCATGTTTATCCCCATCGAGCCCGCATTCATGTTGGCGGTAACGCATGATCGCGAACTGTACATGGATGCCTGGAACAAGAATGTGCTCCTAGTTAGTCCATCGACACTGCTCTTTGTCGTGCGCACCGTGGCCAATCTCTGGCGCCAGGAAGCACAAACCCGTAACGCCCAGGATATTGCCAAGCGCGGCGCCGAACTCTACGACAAACTCGCTGGCTTTGTTGAAGACATGGAGTCACTCGGTACACGACTCAACCAGGCGCAGAAGGATTACGATGGCGCCATCAACAAGCTCTCAACCGGTCGAGGCAATGTGATTCGTCAGGCGGAGATGCTCAAGAAGCTGGGCGTAAAACCGAGCAAGAGCCTGCCCACACCCATGGTTGAAATCGCCAACGATGCCGCTGATATGGAATAAGCCTAGGGCTTATCCTCAGCGCTAAAGAACCCGAGCTTCTGATCCCGCGGCAATTGCTTTAGTGCCCATTCGGCCTTGGAGGCCGTTGAACGATCGGGATACATCGCCTGGGCAACCACCGCCACGGGTGGATTGGCGCGCGTATATCGAGCCCACTTACCCTCCTGATGTGCCCTGAAACGCGCATCCACGTCGGTTGTGATGCCCACATAGTAAGTGCTGTTGGCACAGACCAGCAGATAGAGGAACCAGGGCTTATCTGCCATAACTCAAGTTAGGGCTGAGCGCTCAAGACGATGGGCGTAATCGATGCACTATCCAGATAAACCATGCCCTCCTGAATCGTCCAGGAAAGCTTCATCGTACGGCTGCAGGCTTCCACCAGCTTGGCGCTATCCTCCGGCGAGATCTGAATCACTGTCAGGTTGCGGTACCGTTGCAGCGTGTTGGCATTCTGTTGCCACCACTAATCACCGCCCGATCGGCACGGCTACAGGCTTTCTTAACCCACACTTCGTCTGGCAGACCCACATCAATCCACAAACGGGTTACGCCACCAGGATCAATCTCCCAGACAGCGGCATCTTCTTCATTCGACAGACCACGGCCAAAACGCAAATCTTCCGACGCATAAAGCGCAAAGGCCAGCAAACGGATCATCACCCGCTCAATGGTTTCTGAGGGGTGCTGCGTCAGCATCAGCGAATAATCACCGAAATGATTCTGATCAAGGTTTGCGACCTGCAAATCGGCTTTGAAGACGGTTGCTTTAAGTACCATGGTCCCTATCCGAAAGGCGAAAGGCTACGCGCAACCGGCGTTAATTCCAAATCCGGCCGCCGGATATCGTTACAATGCGGCATGTCTGTAGAACCTACGCCCACTATTTCCTGACAACACAACGGCACCGAGAACCAGGCACGCTGGATTTCTGAGGCGGGGTTGCCGGCGCCAGAGCAAATCGTTATTGCAGACGACACCCTCTCTGCCGATGCGGCATTTCGCCTAATTCGCGAAGGTAACGCCCTCCTCTGGCAAGGCGACTACCAGAACGCCCGCAACCTCCTGCAGGCTCTTGCCAGACGGGCAGACCGACCGCCCCGTCGTGGTAGCCAACCCACACCATCAACCGCCGCCGAGGCTTTTGCCGAACATCGCCTGGAACAGGGCCGCCGTGCCAACATTCTGAGCAACCTGCTGATCCCGCTGACGGCCGACTACCGGATTCCGCTTCGCCGTGGCCAGGATGTCGTAGAAGCCTGTACCACCGGCCTGGGGCCTGCCCAGCCCGAAGCCGGAGATGCGGTGATTAGTCTGCGTGGGCTATTGGCGCTAGTAAGCGCTTACGAATGGCGCAAAAAAGGCGCCTTCGTCCCGGCCCTACAGGCTCGCATCCACCCGCACTTCGGGGTTTTCTCACCAGTACGCGGTGAATATGTGGATCTAGTCGCCCAGGCACCCCCTACCCAGCCCCTGTTTGCTCGCCTTTGATATTGGCGTAGGGTCCGGTGTGCTCTCCTGCGTACTGGCCCAATGGGGCATCCTCAAAGTAATCGGTACCGATCTGGACCCGCGAGCCATAGCGTGCGCCCAGGAAAACATTCAACGGCTGGGGCTCTCAGATCAGGCTCAAATTCAGTCTGCTGATTTATTCCTGGCATCAGATACCAAAGCCGACCTGATTATTTGTAACCCGCCTTGGCTCCCGGCCACACCCACCTCTCCAGTAGAAGCTGCTGTGTACGACCCCAACTCACAAATGCTCAGGGGTTTCCTGGCTGGCACCGCTGAAAGGCTCTCCTCCACAGGGGAAGCCTGGCTCATCATTTCAGATATCGCCGAGCATCTGGGACTACGCAATAGGGAAGAATTATTGGGCTAGATCAAGGATAGCGGCCTGAGCGTCGTTGATCGTATGGATGCCAAGCCCAATCACCCCAAAACCCGTAATCAGACTGACGCACTGCACAATGCGCGTACCAAAGAACTAACCTCTTTATGGCACCTAAAAAAGTGCTGAAAAACAGAACGATTAAGGATTTGATGCATTGACGAGAACCCCGCCGGTGCGGACACTCATAAATTCGCCAGATTAACCAAAAGGCAATCAAAAGGCTCGCACAACGAGCCCATCATAACTACTTGAATTCAAGGGGACACCATGGCTGACAAGAAGTCGAAGATTATTTACACGCTGACGGACGAAGCACCGCTACTCGCGACCTGTGCATTTTTGCCAATCATCCGCACCTTCACTTCTCCTGCTGGTATCGAGATCGTTAAAAGTGACATCTCGGTTTCGGCCCGTGTTCTCGCTGAGTTTTCAGAGTTTCTTAAAGATGATCAAAAAGTGCCAGACACACTTGCCGAACTCGGCAAGTTAACCCTGCAGCCAGACACCAACATCATCAAGCTACCGAACATCAGTGCTTCGGTTGCTCAGCTAAAAGCCTGCGTCAAAGAACTGCAATCCAAGGGTTATGCGATTCCTAACTACCCTGAAGATCCAAAGACTGCTGAAGAAAAGGAAATCGCCAAGCGTTATGGCAAGTGCCTGGGCTCAGCTGTAAACCCTGTATTGCGCGAAGGTAACTCTGATCGCCGTGCACCGCAGGCCGTTAAGAACTATGCCCGCAAACATCCACACTCGATGGGCAAGTGGGATCAGTGGTCCCAGTCTCATGTCTCGCACATGCACAGCGGCGACTTCTACCACGGCGAAAAGTCGATGACGCTCGACAAGGCACGCAATGTCCGCATGGAGCTGATCGCCAAAGGCGGCAAAGCCACCGTTCTGAAAGAAAAGGTTGCCCTGCAGGCTGGCGAGATCATCGACTCGATGTTCATGAGCAAAAAGGCACTGTGCGATTTCTATGAGAAAGAACTAGAAGATTGCCGCAACTCCGGCATCCTGTTCTCGCTGCACGTTAAGGCCACCATGATGAAGGTTTCGCACCCCATCGTATTTGGTCACTGCGTGAAGATTTTCTACAAAGAAGCCTTCGAGAAGCACGGCAAGCTGTTCGAAGAACTGGGCATCAACGTCAACAATGGTATGGTTGATCTGTACGAAAAGATCAAGACCCTGCCCGAATCAAAGCGTGATGAAATCGTTCGCGACCTGCATGCTTGTCAGGAGCACCGTCCTAAACTCGCCATGGTCGACTCGGCCAAGGGCATTACTAACTTCCACTCGCCAAACAACATCATCGTTGATGCGTCGATGCCAGCGATGATTCGCGCAGGCGGCAAGATGTGGGGTGCCGATGGTAAACAGTACGATGCCAAGTGCGTTATGCCGGAATCGACCTTTGCCCGTATCTATCAGGAGATGATCAACTTCTGTAAGACCAACGGCAACTTCGATCCTAAGACCATGGGTACTGTACCGAACGTCGGTCTGATGGCTCAGAAGGCTGAAGAATACGGTTCACACGACAAGACTTTTGAAATCACTGAAGACGGCATCGCCAACATCGTTGATATCGACACTGGCGAAGTCCTGCTGACGCAGAACGTTGAAAAGGGCGACATCTGGCGTATGTGCCAGGTCAAAGACGAACCAATCCGTGATTGGGTCAAGCTGGCCGTTACCCACGCCCGTAACTCGAACACCCCTGCCGTCTTCTGGCTGGATCCATACCGTCCACACGAAGCCGAGCTGATCAAGATGGTTAAAAAGAACCTGATCGATCACGATCTCACGGGTCTCGACATCCAGATCATGTCGCAGGTTCGCGCCATGCGCTTCACCCTGGAACGCGTCATCCGCGGTCTGGACACCATCTCGGTCACCGGGAACATCCTGCGTGACTACCTGACCGACCTCTTCCCGATTATGGAACTGGGCACCTCGGCCAAAATGCTGTCGATCGTACCGCTGATGGCGGGTGGCGGCATGTACGAAACCGGTGCTGGCGGTTCGGCACCGAAACACGTACAACAGCTCACCGAAGAAAACCACTTGCGTTGGGATTCGCTCGGCGAATTCCTAGCACTGGCTGTGTCGCTGGAAGATCTGGGCATCAAGACTGGCAATGAACGTGCCAAGCTGCTGGCCAAGACACTGGATGCCGCTACCGGCAAACTGCTCGACAATAACAAGTCGCCTTCGCCAAAAACCGGTGAACTCGACAACCGTGGCAGCCAGTTCTACCTGGCCATGTTCTGGGCGCAGGAACTGGCCAACCAGACTGCAGACAAAGAACTGGCAGACAAGTTCAAACCGCTGGCCAAAGCGCTGACCGACAACGAAGCCCAGATCGTGGCCGAGATGAAAACTGTGCAAGGCAAGGCTGTGGACATCGGTGGCTACTACAAGGCTGATTCCGAAAAGATCAAAGCCGTCATGCGTCCAAGTGCTACACTGAACGCAGCACTTAAGGCTGCTCGCGCGTAATCACCGCGAACAACCCGCAAAAAACCCACCGGATACTTCGGTGGGTTTTTTGTTGCCTATTGGTTTATACGCTTAATAAGCCAAACGGGCATAGGGCGTTTTCTGAGAAGCTTCAATCGCTTGCCTCAGCGCGCTCTTCCAGCAGCGGCACCAGCTTCAAGAACACTTGTGCTGTGGCCACGGCATCCGAATAGGCACTATGTCGATGTTCAATCGAGACGCCAAGCAAAGCCATACTCGACTCCAGACTATGGTGTACCTGATTGGGATAAGCCACCGCAGAGAGCAGCAATGTATCTATGACCTGTTGCCGAAAGATCACCCGACAACTCCCTTCCTTCATTTGCAGGAAGCGCATATCAAAGGCCACGTTATACCCCAAACAACACGCTGCCTTCACAAAAACCATAAAACTCCGGCAACACCTGATTGATGGTTGGCTTGCCACGAACCTGTTCATCGCTAATCCCGTGAATCTTCTGGCTCTCGGGATTAATCGGACGCTGCGGATCAATTAACGCCTCAAAGGCCTCATCAGCACACACATATCCATCTGCCACACGCAAGGCACCGATCTGAATAATCTCGTCTCCCTGGTTTGGCTGCAAGCCGGTGGTCTCGGTATCAAACGCCGTATATACCAATGAACGTAATGGCTGATCCAGCACAGATGCCCCGGACGAATGATCACACAGCGCCTGATAAATCGAACGATGCTCGGCGATTCTGGCCTCCACCTCATCAATCTTGTGATCGCGTTGATCGGCCAGGCGGTTCATCGCGCCGATCACCGCGCGTAGCTCCGGTGGGCCTTGCTCATCAACACGTAACTCCCGGTTGCTCGTTAGCATCACCGTGAGTTGCTCTGCAGTTGCCGCCATACCTGTTACATAGGCACGAAACAACGCATTGAGCATCGCAAACCCCAAAGCCAGCGCAATGAGCGTCAGAAATATCCCCAAGGGGAATAACTGCTGGAAGTAATGGCTAAAGATGGCCCGGTGCTCTAACGTGCCTTCAGTCCAGGCGAATACGGCAACGCCTACAAATGGCCCCCGCCATTAGCAGAGAAAGAACCACACCGGCAATCAGATATCGTGTTCTGGCAGTAAGTTGGCCCAAAGCACTTCTCCTCAAAAATTCCAGTAATCAATAATCACGTCTTCTTCTGTCCGACATCCAGCACCCAGCTCGCCCAATCCGCACCGAGCAGCATGGATACCGAAGCGACCATCGGCTCAACAACTGCCTTGAACGCCTCAACATCCTCATTATGGGCAGACAGAAAACCCTGACGCTCATTCCAGAACACACGATAGGCCGGAACACTGTGCCGATCATCTAGCGCATACATATCCATCAATACACGATGCTGGCCCCAGGCATCGTTCTGAAAAAACTCATTGATCGCCGTTTTCTCCGGCATTTCCTTGAAAAAAGTGTAATCCTTTTCATCCGGATACTCGCGATTGTCTTCGGCATTACCACGCAATGTAGACCGGGTCGGTCCCAGCGGCACGACTAACGACGTTCTGACAAGAATCCGGGTGTAGGTTTCAATCACTTCTGGAGACGGGTTCTCAATGCCCATCTGTTTTGCCAAAAGCAAGGCTTGCTCTGCTACGGGTGTTGCCATCATCGTTCCTTAGTGTTTTGCATGTCCATTATGCGAGGTGGATAATGTGCGGATATCTAAATCAAGAGCACGACGCATGACGCCACTACGCATTCATCTGGACCAGAACGAGATGCCAACGCACTGGTACAACATCGTGGCGGACATGCCGAACCATCCTTCAGCGCCCCTAGGCCCTGATGGCCAACCCGTCTCGCCGGAAATGATGGGCGCTATTTTCCCCGGCCCGATTCTGGAACAGGAAATGTCGGCTCAGCGCTGGATCGAAATACCGGAAGAAGTACGTCAGATTTATGCCATGTGGTGCCCCGCCCCACTCTGCCGCGCCCTCCGCCTCGAACATGCACTCGGCACACCGGCCAAGATCTACTACAAATACGAAGGCGTATCGCCTGCAGGGTCTCACAAGCCTAACTCGGCCGTGCCACAGGCTTATTACAACAAACTCGCCGGCACCAAGCGGCTGACTACTGAAACGGGCGCAGGCCAATGAGGTTCTTCCATCGCGTTTGCCGGCCAGATGTTTGGCCTGCCCGTACGCGTGTACATAGTAAAGGTGAGCTACGAACAAAAGCCCTTCCGTCGTTCAATGATGCAAACCTGGGGCGCAGAAGTCTTTGCCAGCCCGACCAACATGACCAATGCCGGTCGCGCAGCACTGGTTGCTGATCCTAATTGCCAAGGCTCACTGGGACTCGCCATTTCGGAAGCGGTTGAAGAAGCCGCATCGCAAGCCGATACCTGCTACACCCTCGGCTCAGTACTTAACCACATCATACTGCATCAAACCGTGATTGGTCTGGAAGCCAAGAAGCAATTTGAAAAAGCCGGCCTTTACCCGGATGTGCTCTTTTGGCCTTGCGGTGGCGGATCAAGCTTTGGCGGCATCGCCTTCCCATTCCTGGCCGACAAGGCCGCCGGTGATAAACGTGCCGCCAACCTGCGTTGCGTCGCTGTTGAACCGATCTCCTGCCCAACGCCCACCAAAGGGGCGTACGCCTATGACTATAGTGACGCCTCAGGTTATACCCCCATCATGAAGATGTACACCCTGGGTCACGACTTCATGCCGCCAGGCATTCATGCGGGCGGTCTGCGTTATCACGGCGACTCGCCGCTGGTATCACAGCTCTTCCATGAAAAAATACTGGAAGCCATTGCCGTGCCCCAAGTCGCTACCTTTGAGGCCGGGGTTCAATTTGCCCGTGCCGAGGGCATTATTCCTGCTCCGGAATCGTGTCACGCCATTCGTGGCGCCATCGATGAAGGGTTGCGCTGCAAAGTAACCGGTGAAGAGAAGACCATCCTCATCGGCCTTACCGGCCACGGCCACTTCGATATGGCTTCGTACGACAAATGCTTCTCGAACCAACTGGAAGACTTTGACTACCCGGCCGATGCCATTTCTGCTTCACTGGCCCATCTGCCTAAAGTGGGTTGATTTGAACCCAAGCGTATGATCAACCTCAACCTTTTCACCGGCTCACTATCATTTATCGGGCTGCTCACCCTATCCAATGTCTTCATGACATTTGCTTGGTATGCGCATCTCAAAAATCTCTCTGCCAAACCTTGGTGGATTGCCGTGCTGGTGAGTTGGTTGATTGCGCTGCTTGAGTACACGTTGCAAGTTCCGGCGAATCGTATTGGTTACCAGTACTTTTCCCTGGGTCAGCTCAAAATCGCTCAGGAAATTATTACGCTCAGTGTCTTTGTGCCGTTCGCTCTGTTCTACATGGATGAACCCTTCAAGACCGATTACCTCTGGGCTGGCTTGTGCCTTTTGTGGGCAGTCTATTTCATGTTCCGAAATTAATTCGCGAATCTACTAAGAGCCCTTATATTAAAAAGTAGCTAAGTATCTTTATTCTCTTAAGATAGAAAATCCATCGAAAGATGCTCACTTATGAAAAAAATGTTGACTACCACTTTCTTGCTGCTCCCAATCTTAGCGATGGCACAGTCTTGGGGTGATACCTCGGACAATTCGGCTTCCTGGGGAGGTCGTACCGACGATCTGAACCCGATTGCACCACGCAATGTGCACAAGCTAGACCGCGAGCAGGCAAATCCATTAAACGACTCAGTCTTACCCAAACCCACCGTGGCCAATCCTTTCGATAGCAATGGCGTTTATATCGGTGAATCTCAGGTATTGACCGGCACGGGCGTTGACCGTTCTACGGGGATGACTACTCCAGATACCCCTAGAGATTCGGAAAACTAGAATCCGGCTTCCCGCACCAGGGTTGCCAGCGCGCCTCGGATCAGATCACCGATCAGCGATCTTGGCCAGGCGAGTATAACTACTCTGCCGCGGATGTAACCGGTAGAAATCGTCTTGCTCAGGAAACTGGCTTTGAGGCGCACACGGTAAACCGCCTGCTCCGGATAGGGCTTGTTATTCTGGATACACACCATCACCTGACCACCGGCGGCCGAGCCAAGTGCGACATCGCCGAGAATGCGGCTCGCATCACGATCAATGCTGGTAATACTCAGCCAGGCATCTGGCAAACCCGCAGCTTCCGGTACAAACCAACCCCATTTACCGTCATCGAGGCGACGCAAGTCGGATTCCTGTATGTAGGTATCAACGATCCACTGCTGATCATCAATAAAGCGCACCAGTTCCATGCCTTTCGGTACCCACTCGCCGACAAAAAGATCCGGCTCCACATCAACGACCACCCCCTTGAACGGTGCTACCGGATTAAGGCGGCTCCGCTCCGCTTCTAGCTCATTGAGCTCCTGACGAGCGGCATCCAACTGCTCTTTAAGCACCCCCTTGCTGACGCATGGCTTCTACACTAAAGCCCGCCGAACCATGCTGGCGTTCCAGTGCTTCTACTTTAATGCGCGCTTTTTGAATTTTTTGCAGCAGTTCCGGCGAACTCAGACTGATCAGCGGCCCACCGGCTTCGACAACACTCCCCCGTTCGGGCGGCAATGTATCAACACGTGAAGCCTGATAGGCAACCACACTCAGGCTATGTTCCGGTTTAAGCATCCCCTGGCTGTTCACGGTAACGTCATAAGGCACGATCAGAATCGCAAGTCCGATCATCATCAGGTAAAAAGCGGGGCGGTGACGCACCACTGGCCCAATCGTGTCCCAGCGCTTACGCCAGACCTGAATCTCGGTCCAGATTGGCATTAGGATGAAACACCAGATCTCCACTCCAAACAGCACAATGCCCAACACCTTGAAGAAATAGTGATAGACGAGCAGTGCGATCCCGAAGAACACCACTAATCGGTAGAGCCAGGTGCCAAGCGCAAAAAGAATAAAAAACTGGTGCCAACCCTTGGTCAGCGGTTCAGGCGGCGATTCACCCAGACGAAAAAGCTGTTCTCGCAACCACCATCGAGTATAGACAAAGCTTTGAGCATGCAGATTGGGTTGTCCCAGAAAATCACACAACAAAAAGTAACCATCGAAGCGCATGAGCGGGCTAGCGTTAATGGCCATGGTCGCTACAATTGAAGTCGTTGCTAAAAAAAGGCGACGCCGCGAAAATGATCATCAGGTAACAACACCCATACAAGCAGCATCCAGGCCGCAACCACCAGTTCGGTCGCTATCCCCGCACCAGTGATCAGCAGGCGTTTGCGGTGGGAATTCAACTTCCAAGACTCGGTTACGTCGGTGTAAGCCATGGGCCACATCACCAAAAACGCAACACCCATGGCGGGCACTTTGCAGCCACAGCACTTTGCCATAAACGCATGGCCCAACTCATGGAGAATCTTGATGGCAATCAACGCACCACCATAACCAAGCAATCCGTCAAGACTGAATGTATCAACCAATGTTGCTTGAAACACCGCCCATTGCCTAAACACGCCCCAAAGCCCTAGCAAGAAAACTAGACCAGTAAGCTTCAGAAAAGTAGGCTTAAACAAAAACTCTACATGCGGCAATATCGTGCTCAACCAGGCATCAGGCCGCCATAGAGGAACACGAAAGAATAGATAGCCATGCAAGAGTTTCTGCACCCAACTGGCATGGCGTGCAGTATGCCGTTCCGTAAACGTACTGGCATCTTGTGAGCCATGACGCTGAACAAGCTCATTGATCTCCAGAAATTCTAGCACGGGGATGATATCTTCGGATTCGATCTCTAGTAAAGTTTCTGCTCTGATCGCTTCACAGACAGCTTCGGCATTGCCTAGGGATAACCGAGAAACAATTTCAAACGCAACCCAGTCCAATTCAAAATGCAGATTTCGTGCAGGATCATGCAATGTCCACGTTGGAGCGCCTTCAACCGGGGCCGGGCCCACGTGTAGCGTGAGATCTTCACGCAACTGCGGCCATGGTCTTTGTTGCTGCGCCTAAAACATGGTCTCTGTCAGACCACTAGAAACTGTCTGACAGTTCCGATAGGTTTACGCAAAACCCAGTAGACTAATGGAACAAACTCCCCGGAAATCTTGGCCGTTCCCTTTAAACCCACATGCGGTGTGGCAGAGCCTGCATCGATTGTCGCACGCAAATGGTATGCGTAAGCCTCGTCCGGTCGCTGTAGTGCCTCATGTCCAATAAAACGTAACGTACCACCCACATGAGATAACGGTGTGACATTAAGATAAAGTGTCACTGGAGAATCTTTAGGCAAGTTAATCGCATCTCCTACGGGAACCCAAGCCTCAATCTCTACATCGCCCTCAGAGTCGCTACAACCATTACCTTCTCACCCGCAGCTACGGGCTTACCAATCCATTCAGACGGGTCATCAAAGAGCACCACGCCTGGTCTCGGTGCTTTAATCTGAGCTTTCGCAATTAAATCCGGCCTCTACTTTACGTTCAGCGGCCTTGCCTTCTTGTGGCACTAACTGACTACGGCTTTTGGCATCAGTGAGTGACTGCAAGGCACTTTGACGGTATTCGCTGGCAGCAATCTGAGTTTCCTGTTGCGCAACGTTGAAACGACTTGTCAATGTCGTCAGATCCAGACGAAATAGCGGTTGCCCCTCAGCAACTTGTTGGTAAAAAATTCATCGACTACACCCTCAATCGGTACACGAATGATCGCTGGATGCGCAGGCACCAACTCGGCCGGAGCCAGAACCGAAAGTCGAACCGGAAAGATCATAACAAATGCTACGATCCACTTAATTCGACGCCGCTTATCCGACCATATGGCACGAACCTGGTCTTGTAATGCTTCTGATAGGCCACCTAACCCATGATCTTTAAAGATTGTTATCACCGGTTGGAATTTATCAACAAGCTTAGTACGTAAGCACTTTAAAACGTCAGGCCAGCGCCTCGGTTGTTGTATGAATTCCCTATAAAAATAGCCTGCTCCTACCTTTAGAGCTTGAACTTCTTCTTTGAGGGCAGCTTTATCGGGCAACGCATTTCGTATGAGGTTAATACCACGCGCTAACTCGCCATGTATCGTCGGCGCATGTAATTTAGTCCAAGCATGACTCCATATGTCAAACCATTCAACCAGCAAGGCAATCTCGTGATCCTCCCATGGCATCTGTCGTGCAATAAGAAGACCGGCTTTATTTGGTTCTTGAGTCATCAAAGGCAACCAGATTGCCGAAGCCGGCAAGGCATCTCGCCATTCGATAATATCTGCTTCAGCCAGGAGATCCGGAGTCACGCGGATAGCTTCGGCCTGCGACGAGAGTTGACGGCAAACACCAGACAGCCACTGTATAAATGGCGCATTACGCTCAATCTTACTAACACCCGATTGTGCAACAATACCTTCGTCTTCAACCCAAAACGCAGCAATCAAATACGACGATAGCTGATGAGATTGATTAACCAGCATAAACTGTAAAGCTGCAGCACTTTCTGAATAGCGAGCAAGCCTTGCCAGTTCAATCAGCTTAAATAGACGGGTTTGCGCTTCCTCATGATGCGGAATTTCGGGCTGCGTCATAATCTATGAACGTAGCCGAATGGCATTGTTAAATTGTGCGGTCAGCGACTGCTTACCAACAAAGCTAAGTTTGTCTGACCCCGATCTAATCTTGAAATTAGTTTCAGCTTTGCCCCCAACACGATCACGTGCTTCAATTTTGATATCGACCGGTTTATTAACGCTAGCTGGGACGGTAGCTGTGAGTTTTCCGGTAGCTGCGTCAAGCTTCACCCACGAAGGCAACGGCGTGCCATCCTTTTGAGTTGCAATTAACTCAACCGCGCCCTGGCCACCCAGAAATGTACCTGCTGGTAATTGATAGTCAATCTTTCCATTGATACCTGGAGCGGCATCCGGTGGCGTTAGTGTATTTCTTAACCCACTCTCTGCGATTTTTGGTTGAGATATTGGATTATCGGTATGTTTATTGTTAAATTCAGATTCGGGTGAACGAGCCTGAGCTAGCGCATCAACTTTTGGCTGAATAAATCGAGCAGCTGTGGCAATTTGCCCAATCGGAGCAGAGCCTTTTCGACCACCACGCTTAATTTCCTCGTCATCGATTGCCTCAGATCCAACGAATGCCTTAGGCAATTCAGATATAGCGGCTGTGCCTGTAATCGTATCGTTTTTACCAAGAATCGTAATAGTCACAACCTGGTCGACATAGGCACCAAAATCGTCTGTGACGCGTATTACATAACGCACCACAGCAGACTCACCATCTGCCAATTGCTTAGTAGCGGCCTTAGAATCGTCAAGAACGTAAGCCCAGGCTCCCGTTGCAGCGTTCACAGAAATTGTGCCATATGTTTCATCTGGAATCCCAACTACGGACCAGCGTTGAGTTGCGCCAAGGTCAATATCGGATGCGGCCAGCCGTCCTGTTGTAACCGCTACACCGGCTACAGCGTTTGTGTTCTCTACAACCACACCAATGCGATCTGACTCAATATTCGTCACCACGGGAGTATCTGTAGTGCCAACAATTGTGATCGTTAGAACCGCATGATCAACAGATGAACCATCGGTAAGTGTGTAGTTAAAGGATTCAGTGAGGATATCACCTTCGTTTAACCGTTCTACTAAAGGGTTACCCTGATCTATACGGTAAACATACGAACCATCAGCATTCAACGTTAATAAGCCATAGATCCCTGCCAAAGGATTACCCAAAGCGCCTAGATACCCTGTATTCTCACCAGCACCTAAACGAACAGCAGTTACTGACAATGGGTCGTTTTCATTGTCAGTATCGTTATCAAGCACATTTCCAATGGCGTTATAACCATTAGAGGCATTATTTGCGCCACCAAGCTCCTTGGCGGTAGCTGTATCGTCATACCCAACCGGCGGCAAATTCACTTTAACGCCAGCGGTTGACGGGGTACCTGTCAATGGCCAAACGCCAGGATTTTCCGCCAAATCTGTGATGTTGCTACCCGCGGGAAAATTTATATGGCTACCCAGCGTCACCCCATCATTATCAACATCACCAGTTACAAGAAGGTACCGGAACACAAGGGTCGAAGAGTCGGTTGAACCTGGTGTGTCATAAATCTGAACAAACTCTAGTTGTCGAACTACGGAACCAATGGTTAGGTCAATGGTTGGCGTACCATTAACAATAGCCTTCTCTGAAAGTACAACTTTGAATTCCAGATGCTGCCCAGCATGATAAAATCCATTCGCTGGAACAAGCACACTGGTAATAAATGGTGCAACGGTCTCTCGAATAACGCTAATACTTGCGGCTGCTAAAGACCCTGTAAGCGTATCTGTCTACTCTGTTCCACTATCCTGGATTACCGCAAGGGTTAATACTTGCGTCGCAATAGTGAATGCTGGTTTGTCATTTCTGTAATAAATTGTTGCCAATAGTAACTGTGCATCCGAAACAGAAATGAAAGATGCAAATTCCAGCTGAATCGTAGCCGTTGTTCCACTCATGGTAACTGCTGCGGTTCCGCCTGAAACAACACTAGCACCAAAGGCGCTGGAACCATCAGTCAAGCTAATCCAGGAATTAAGGACCTGCAACTTTTCGTCACCAGCGTCAGAAACGTTAGTCAGCGTGAAAGTTAGGCTTTTAACCTGGTCTGTAGTCTCTACCAGATTCAGCGATACAGGCGAGTTAAACACCTGAACCGCATTACCTCGATATGAAGTATCCGTAGGGTTTAGTGCAGTTGGTGCGACCGTAAGTATTGGTGTGTCGTTCGTGCCTGTGATCGTGACGGTGACGGTCTGGGTATCGCTGCCGCTCGAGCTGTCTGTCGCCTTAACCGTATAGGTCAACGTCAGCGTCTCTCCAGCCGCCAAGTACTCGCTGCCGGAGTTAAAGCTCCAGTTGATGGTGCCTGTGGTCGTGCTGTTACTAATGACGTTCCCAACATCCACCGTCAACATTGCCAGCAATGCTGCATTGTTGCTCGGCAAGCTCGTCGTTGTGCCACTCGCCACAACGCTATAAACACTCGGTGCCACGGTGTTCGTCGTATCTACGTCTGCCACGCTCAGGGTGCTACTTGATGTCAGACCTGCATTCGTTTCGGTCAGACATGCACTCGCACTGTTACCCGCCCCTACCGTAATATCCGGCACATCGTTCGTGCCCGTAATCGTGATCGTCACATTTGCTATGCCAGTATCCGTCGCAGTATGGCTGTTATCAACTGCAGTAACTGCATATGTCAACGTGAGCGTTTCTCCAGCTGCTAGGAAATCGATATCCAAAGAAGCCGCATCATATGACCAGCTTGCAGTCCCCGAAACGCCCCCAGGATATGGGCCTAAAATGAAAGTACCTGATGACAAATTAGTTATTTGTGTAGGCGTTAAGCTTCCGCCACTCCACGAAACATTTGAGAATGTGGCAGACAACTGAACAGAGTCAATAGCATCCAAGTCGGAATAAGTTACCGTACCGGTTTTTGATATCGTTTGTGCTGATGCAGAAGCAGCTTCGGTATCAGTAGCGTTTATAACAGTTAAAGTTGGCCGGTCATTCGTGCTGATAATTATGATGGTTACATCTTGTGATGAACTATTGCTTGATGGATCAGAGACTGTAATTGTTGAAACAAATATTACTTGCTCACCAACAGCTAAAAAATCTACTTCTGATTCTGCGACAGAATAGTCCCATGTAATCACGCCGGGTGAAACGCTAGAACCTGATGATGGGTTAATAGACAAGCCTCTTTCAAACGCAAGAATCTGTGATGAGTCTAGCGCAAATGCAGTTGTTCCATCAGCTCTCATCCCAACCATAGATTGACTGATAAGCGTTACAACGCATCCAGAAACTAGTGAGCAAGACCGAACCTGAGTCTGTAAGCAACGCACCTTCAGTTATTGATCCAGCGGTATCAATTGAACTTAAGACAAAAGGATCAATAACACCAACCACATTAATTGTGGTTGTAGCGGTTAAATTAGTCTCTGCGCCAACTGCGTCACTATTAGCATCTGTCACAACCCATGAAACTGTTCGAGTAGTTCTAGTGTCCCCTAATGTAGGATCTTCACTAGAAGACCGGTATGTAATTGTTTTAAGTGCCGCAATGTAGTTTGCAAGCGTTATTGTACCTGTAAGCGTCAATATTCCTGTGCTTGAATTATATGAACCAGAAATACTGGCCGTATTTCTGAATGCCAAAATATCACCCGAAACAACCGACCCTATAGAAACTATTGCGCGGGAGATCTGTATATCATCAACATCTGTTATATTGATGGAGGAGTTAATAATTTTAGCTGCTGCGTTCTCTGTATACGTGATGCTACCGCCAGCAGTCAGAAGTGGCTTATCGTTGATTGCTTGAATATTGATAGTTGAAACCACACCTGTACTAGACTTCGCTCCAGCAGCATCGCTATTCGCATCAGTTGTGACCCAAATAATTGCACGTGTGTTTCTAGTATTGTTAACAGTGGGGTCATCGCTTGTTGATAGATATGTGACACTTCTCATTACCGCTGGATAGTTAGCCAGTGAGTCCGTACCAGTTAGAGTTAGCCTACCGGTTGCAGCATCGTAACTACCTACAATGCTCCCCACACCCGTAAATGACAAAACATCACCAACAACAACCGAACCTATCGTTACAGTGGCTCTGACAAGCTGGGTGTCATCTTGATCTGTAACTGTTAATAAATTATCAGCAAAAACAGCAGTTGCATTTTCTGCATAGGCAACACTTCTCCCTGCAACTACAATTGGGGCTTGGTTAAATGGGACAATGGTTACTGCGGACGTCACTACCGAATTGGTCTTTGATCCAACACCAGCGCTATCAGCATCTGTAACGGTGTAATTAATCTGTCGAGTTGTCCGTGTTGCATTAACTGTTGGATCGTAGCTTATCGAGCTGAATGTGACCGTGCGCAACGCTTCTTGATACTGCGCCTTAGTTGCTGTACCGCTTAGTGTCAAAATTCCAGCAACAGCATCATAGCTACCTGTTATTAATGCAGTATCGGTAAAGCTTAATACATCACCAGAGACAACGGAACTAATATATACAGCCGCTCCAGAAAGAAGCGCATCGTCAACATCGCTAATCGTTAAGCTACCATTAACAATTACCGCTGTACTTAACTCATTGTAGGTTACTGTGCCACCAGCAACTACAATAGGCGTGTCATTCACAGCAGTTACATTAATTGTTGTTAAAAACGATACATTGCTTTGGGCACCACGTGCATCGCTGCTCGCATCGGTTACCAACCAGGAAACCGTTCGTGTACGGTTCAGAATACCGTTTGTAGGGTCGTCTGAGGCGTTAATAAACGTAATGCTTCTCAAGGCTGTTTGATAGTTCGCAACCGAAGAAAGACCACTAAGAGTCAAAACACCAGTACCGGCATTGTAAGAGCCTGTAATCCCACTCTGGTTTACAAACCCAAGCGTATCTCCGCTCAAGAAACCATTTGTGATAGAAACAGTGCCACCAGTTATCTGAGTATCATCAGCATCTGAAAGCGACAACAAGGAATCAATTGCAGCGGCAGTAGAATTCTCAACAAATGTCAAACTTCCGCTTGATACAAAAACTGGCTTATCATTTATAATGGAAACGTTAATCGTTGATGTGACACCTGAACTTGTAGCAGCGCCACGTACATCACTGTTTGCATCTGTAACAGTCCAGGTCACAGTACGTGACAACTTAGTATTATTAACAGTTGGGTCAGAACTTGTCGTTCTATAGGTTACTGAACGAAGAACATCTTGGTACACACTTAGATTGGCGTTACCAGTAATGGTTAATACACCATTCAGATAGGTGCTCGATAAACCACCTGGGTTTGTGAATTCTAGCGTGTCACCAGCAACGTAAGTACCACTAGAAATGGTAACTGTTGCACTTGCGATCTGAAGATCATCTAGATCAGAAATAGTGATACTTTGATCAACAATTGTTGCCGTTGAACCTTCGGTATACGCCAGTGATCCTGAAGGCGCAGAGATTACTGGCACATCATTCACAGCCGTAATATTAATACGACTTGTTGCACTAGCATTACTAACTGCTGCACTACCTCGTCCAGCTGAATTCAAATCTGTCACAGACCAAGAAACAGTTCGATATGTATACGAATTGTTACTTGTTGGATCTTCTGAAGTAGATCGATAAGTAATCGTTCGCAATGCAGCTTGATACTGCGCTATAGTAGCCGTTCCAGAAAGCGTTAAAATACCAACCGTTGAATCATAAGACCCTGTAATACCATTCTGAGTGTTAAAGTTGAGTACATCGCCTGGGACAAACCCATAAGAAATACTCACGGTGCCACCAGATATAGATGTGTCATCAACATCAGTGACTGTCAAACCACTATCAATTATTATTGCAGCGCCATTTTCAGTGTAAGAAATAACTGCTCCTCCAGTAATGATAGGCGGATCATTTATCGGAGTAATTTGTAAAACTGCAGTTGTTGACGCGGTTAGTGCACCTCCAGAACCTGTGTTTCCTTGATCACTAATTAGAACCGTCAATGTACGATTAGTATCAGCATTCAGCAAAGGCGTGTAGGTAACCTTTCCTGCTGTAGTGAAATAGGTATTTAGATTAGCCAGTGACCCACTGAATGTTCTGGAAGTAGCGGTGCCACCGACAGTGATGCCAACGCCACTATTACCGGCAATTGCACCATCAGCCACCGAAAGCGTTACAAGAAGGGATGAGGAACCTGAATCAACATCAGTAAAAGGAGTCCCTGTAAACAGTAAATTTCCTGTTACGTTCTCACTAAATGCAAAGCTTGCGGGTACTGATAATAAAGGTGCGTCGTTTATCGCGTTAATTGTTGTCGATAATACAACCGAAGTATTCGAAACGCTTGTTGCACCGCCTCTATTAGAAGCGAAGACATCTTGGCTCGTACCCGACACCAAAGTGCTACCTGATCATTCAATAAGGTATACAGTAAGCCCCGGTGGCGTACCGTTATAATTAAGAACAGGTACAAAGCGAAGCTTATCTGATGCAGCCAATACAAATGCAGTTGATTCACTTACGGCACCAACGGAAGCCCATGTAACGCCTCCATTAGTAAAGTACTGCCAGACGCCATCATTGATACCATCGGCTGAATTTGCTGTAATTGCAACGCCCACAAACGTGTTGGCAGATGAACCATTTGTTACGGCATCGCTACTATCGCTAAAATTCGTACCAGTTGGAAACAAACTTGATACGGTAGCACCGCTTATAGTTCCAGCATCTTCACTACTAAGTACACCTAAAGATGGGAAACCAGACGCAACAGGCGAATCGTTGACAGCTAAAATTTGCGTAGTGAGGGTCACCTCATTAGACAGGCTACTATAACGTGTATTCCCACCCGAACCATTACTTGAAATATTTATGTTACTGCCACTAGATGGTAGCGCACCCGTGGAATTATCGACTAAACGAACCGTTAGGGAACCCAGTATTCCATTCCATTTTGCAGAAGGATTAAAATGCAAACTATAGGTCTTGGCCAAATACAAACCGGATGCCGTTGAGACACTAGTAGAAATACTCGTCCAATTAGTACTTCCATCTGCAGAGTACTGCCAGTTTCCGTCTGTGGATGCAGCATTGGCTACAACAAGTATTCCAGCAAATGTATCGGAACTTGAGCTATCTATTCCTGTAACCTGATCGGCGCTATCACTGTAGGCGGCATTTGCACCCACACCATTAAAGAGTGAATCAATTGTGCCAACAGATGCATTATCTTCATTAGCATTTTCTAATGAAACCGAACTAACTAATCTTGTTGGCGCATCCATTAACAGCTACCACCGTCACTAGCACGGTATCAGTTGCGGTTGAAAATGCAGTGCCAGCACCATTAGTTGTGGTATCAACAGACGTAGCCTGAGCGCCAGTTGATTGATCCCAAGCCCTAAAGGTTATTGCACCTGCTACAGTCCCATTCCAGTTAGCTATTGGCTTAAAATATAACTTTGCGGTTGAAGGCAGCAGAAATGTCGCGGCCTCGCTTGGCGTTGCGCTAAGCGCTGCCCAACTACCGCCAGGCAGCAAGTAATACCAATCACCATATGCTTTATTAAGGCCCGTTATAGCAATGCTTTTAGGATTGGTAGTGTCTAAATCAGTGATTCCTGAAGTAAGCGAAGAAACTAACGACCCTTGTGACGGCAGTGTTGGGATTCCAAAATCTTCCGCCGAGCTAAAAGTGACTACGGTATCAGTCAATACAGGTGCATCATTGGTGCCAGTAATCGTTATCGTTACCAATTCACTATCGTATGCACCGAACGAATCAGTAACACGAATGTAATATGTCAGTGTTACCGTTTCACCAGCAGCAATGAAATTAATATCAGATTTTTGTATGACGTAAGACCAAGAAACAGTGCCTGAATTCCCCGCAAAAGAAGAAGGGGAAATCGTCATTGCAGCATCCAGCGTTGTCAGTTGATCTGCACTAAGCGTGCCGCCAGTCCAAACGGCTGTGTTATTAACTTTGCTAGCGGTCGCAGTATTTGATAGGTCACTATCCTGGAAAGTTATAGACCCACTTCTAGATAAGGGCCCTGAGCCTTCCGTAATTGCTCCAGCAACTTGAAAAGAAGTTATCACAGGCGCATCATTTGTACCGACAATCGTTATAGTGACGTCCGAAGAATCAGTTACCGAAGTGCCGGCCGAGTGGTCATTTACTGACAATGAATAAGTGAACGTTAATTCTTGACCATTCGCCAGCCAATTAAAGCTTTCAGATCCTGAATTGAATGTCCAATTAATTTTTGAAGATTGCAATAAAGATGTGTCAGTAGTTGTTGCCATTAGCAATGATAGGACTTGAGCATTTGTTAACGCCAGGCCACTTGTTGTTCCCGAAATAGCAACTGAATCTACCGAAACAGTGGCCAGATCTCTTGTATCTACGTCATACAGTATCAAGCTTCCAGTTGTTGTTAGCGGAGCGTTTGTTTCATTTAATCGCGCCGAGCTAACCGTTGCATCCAATGTGCCTGTCGATCCAGTTAGAGAAGTGTCATACGTTACGAGTGTTGTCGGCGTTGTAGCAAGGACAGTAGCGCCATTTAAAAATTCACCTTTGACGTTCTGCAAATCTGTCGTGGATGACTTAATGCCTACTGTGAAACCATGCCAGTACTCTGTTGTTGGGTTTAACCAACTAACGGAAGAAAAAGCTCCTTTAAAACGTATGACACCATGCGGCTCACCCGTAACTGCATAAAGTTCGTAGTACGTAACACCATCAATCACAACTTCACGTTTTTGCGCTTCACCTGCGCCCCAATAGCCTCTTGTAGTAGTAGCTTGGCTCAGAATATCAAAATCCATATCAAATCTGTAACCATTGCCATTCATGCTCACGAATGCAAAATAAAGATTTTGAACTTCGGTGCTAAAGGTTAATGTACGCGTACCCAAGTCACTAAATGCAACAATATCAGAAGATGTTGGCGCTGCAACTCCGGTACTCTGATACGGAACAGGATATGTAGAAAAATAATTCGTCCCGCTACTGGTTTGCACAAAAGCTAATGAAGATGTACTGGAAAGTGTAGCGGTGACCGAACCACCCTCAGTGGTCATCATGCCCGATGCAGTAGCTGTACTTGAACTGGTCCAGTTAATCTATTTAACAGGAACTGATGCTAGGGCACCAGATGCATCTTGCAATGATATTGTCAATGAGACATCGATATAACCTCTGCTTATATCGAGTGCTGTTAAGGCAACCGGCGTTTGAGACTGACCCAAGTATGTCAGTCTTACAGTATTCCCAGCGGCAACGCCAGTTGCCGGAATCGCCAGCCTAAAGGTTGGATTGGGATTACCAGTGGTTAATTGAATCGTATCCCCTGTTCCAGTTAGGATTTGCGGGGTATCATTCGTACCATTAATGGTGATTGACAGTGTTGATGTGCTATATTCACCGCGATCATCTATTACAGAGTAGCTGAAGCTATCTGTAATAGATTCACCAACAGCCAATTTCTGAACTGCTGCAAGCGTGTTATCCAGTGTGTATGTATACGAGCCATTTGATGCTATTTGAACGCTACCATAGCTGCCCAAGACGCCGACACCAACTCCAGACACCAACGGGCCTGATGAAAGACCTCCAGCGACACCTGATACAGTTAATGTATCTGATAAGTCTTGATCGCTATCGACCGTGACATCAAGCAAAACATTACCGGTTGTTGTACTTACGGATGAGGTTAAAGCTCCCTCACTAAGTGCGTTAGAGTCGGCCACAAGCACAGGCAAACGATTAATGTTTACCGTAATACTCCCTGATGCTGTTGAAAGTCCTCCACTCCCCTGGTTTTGACCGCTACCTGCAGAACCGCCACCCGTTACATTTGAGTTCTGGTCATTAACCACATATGTCAGACTGACTTGGTCGTATCCTAATAAGCTTGGTGTTTGGATGTTATTTCGGTAAGTAATAGATCTTATTGTCTCGTTAACACGAGCAGTTGTTGCACTAGTATTCCAAGTTATCGTTAACGTACCGGCAGTCTGAACATATGTACCTATAACTGTGCCAGAAAGTGTGACGTTTCCTGATGCAGCAGAAATTGCCGATAGGTTACCACTGTGACCAAAAATGTCGGCGTTAACAGCACCGCCTGTTCTCGCAATGCTGAATGTACTGCCGCTCCAATTGCCTAAAGCAGTAGCCAGGGCTTCTAAATCGGCATCACTGACTGATAAGTTGTTATCAATAACAACCGCACTCCCGCCTTGTATATAGGTATTTGAAGATGTTGTATCTAGACCGCTTAATGATATCGAATCATTACCACCAGTAACTGAAAATGAACCCGTCGCAGTTCCAGTTGTGGAAACCCGTGAGGTACTATTGTTACCGCCATCATTCAGCGTCAAAGTTACCGATCGGGTCGCGTTTACGCCAGATGCAGTTGGGTTTTCACTGGTACTAAGGTAACCGACTTGCGTGATCAACGATTGTATTGCGGCGTAACTTGAATTTGCGGTAGTAAAAGTTATTAATAAATCAGCTGCTGAACCACCAGAAATTGTTCCAAAGGCGTTGCCATTGTATGAAACAGTTGTACCACTAACGGTAATACCATTAGCGCCTGAAACAACACTCAAAACATCCCCGGGGGCGTAGCTAGAAAAGGCCACTCTGAGTGTGCCGCCGTTAAGGTTATCCCTTCCATCAGGATCAGGATCAGAAACAGCAACACCACTTAAAAACTGAAACGGGATCAAGCCACCTTCGTTATAGGTGCCGGAGGTCGTTATACCAATTGTTGGGCTGTCATTTGTTGAAGTAAACGTTACAGTCGCAGATGCGGTTCTTTCTAAGGCTGTACCAGTGCCCAAATTCTGACCATCATTAATTGTAAAGGTTACAGTCCTAGTACTCGTTGATGGATCGTCCGACGTATTTGAATATCCAATCGCACGCATTAAGGATTGCGTAATCGCAACCGTAGCATTTGAATTCAGGGAAATCTTAAGCGCCGTATTATTTTGGCCATTCAATGTAGCGTCGATTGTACCTATTGCACTACCACTGTAACTAACAGTGCTGCCGCTCACTGAAAAACTACCCGTTGTTATTACGGAAAATTGATCAGGAGTGTTGCCGTTACTTGTAATCTCCGCTTTTAAAAAGCCACCATTAAATCCGGTAGGCAAGTCTGGATCAGTAATGGTTGCACTCGGTGCAATAGACAGTGCAGAACCATTTTCAGTATAGGCTACAGTCGACGTTCCCCCTAATACTGGTTGGTCGTTAACAAGCGTAGCCGTGAAAGTTCTCGTTGCAACGACGACAGAACTCGACAGTGATCCGATGCCTGGGTTACCTACAAAACCACCATACTCAACTATGTAGCCACCTAAGGTATGCGATCCAGATGAACTAGCATTATATCTAAGGTCATTCCAGTAGCCATTGACATAAAACTGAAGAACGTGCTCGCTACCCAAATTATTTGGTTCGCCACTGTTCCAACGCGCATACTGTCCAGACTGGACTGGACTACCTATTGAACAAATTGTTCCCGCTTCAGGCCCATTTAACCTTGCATACCGTTGTAAGTTCTTGCATTAGCTAATGCGTAAGCTTGACCCCAGGTAATTGAGGATGCAGCTATATACTCGTAGTAGTGTAGTTTTTGATCCGGGTGAAAGAAGTATGGAACTACAGTCCCCGTAGAAATAACTATTCTACGATCTGTTGTGTCTGGCGCATCTGATGTATTTGAAAACTGTACAGAGTGCAGCACCTGCTGGAAATCCGCCGCCGAGCCGCCAGCTATCTTAGTCAAAGATAACGTTCCAATTGTACTATTATAGCTCGCTACAATTCCAGTCGAACCAACTGTAGCGCTTAATGTATCGCCTGTTTTATTATTCTCAATTTGAATCTTTAGTTCAACAAGACCATCGCGGGGCGCTTCAACAACAGCATTAGGAACAACATAAACTGGGGTTTGTTCTGTGAAATTAGAAATTGCCCCGACTGTTAATAGGTTCGTATCGTCAGTTGCTGTAATAGCAATCATAACTGTAGCCGAAGTTGACTTAGGTGTAGGATCATTATCAGCGACGCTTACGGTGAAAGTTTCGCTCGTACTGCTAAACAATGCTTCTATAGCAGAATCATTAGGTACATATAAGTAATTACCCGTTGTTGTTTGTAAATAATATGTCCCATATGTACCAGACTTCATCTGGTTATAAACGAGACCATCGCTACCTGTATAACTTGTACTAGTTGATCCCTTTAAACTAAACCTCAAATCAGTTCGATTTGTTTCTGAATCTGTTGCCGACAACCTTCCAGTTGTATTCGCAAACGTATCATCAGCCACAGTGTCTGTATAAGAGATGCTGACACCTGACAACACATGGGTGTCATTGGCCAATGTCATACCAATGGTTACAGTTGCTGCACTGCTAGTTTGAAGCGATCCGCTTCCCGCATTATTAGTGCCGGCATCAGTAACCGATAACGTCACTGTACGACTTCCTGCTTACGACCCCATAGTGCGTGTCGTCGAAGAAAACGACGTAAGAACACCACTGTTTGCAGAACTGCTTCGATCCGTTGCAACGTTACCTGATGCTTCCTTCAAATCCCATGCACCAACGAGTCCTGATTCGGAGCCTGAAAGACTGGCGCGCATTGCCCATTGAACTTGTGATTGTGTTCTAGCGACATTCCACACCCGCACGTCAGACAAAGAACCTGCAAAGTATTGCGTATTCGCAAGTCCTCCAATCGTGAAGTTGCTCGCATTAGCGATCAAAGAACTTGGTTGGGTTGAAAAACTAGCTTCGCTGCCCCCAGCTGATGAACCACCATTTAAGTAAATTGTAATGGTTGTGCCAATTTTAACTAACGCAACATGCGCCCATTGGCCAATACTAACACTTATACCTGTGTTTATCCAGCCATCAACCGACCCATCTCCGGCTGCGCTAAGACTATAGCGGATAGATCCATCCGCAAATCTCGCTAACTGATAACTGTCCTGCTTTCCAAGAATAATTCCACCAGTGGTTACATCAGAACCATTTCCAGTTGCTTTGATCCAAGCCTCAAGTGTGAAATTGTCACTCACATCAAGCGCATTGATGTCAGATATCGAAACATAGTCATTAACGCCATCAAATGCCAAGGCTCGGTCAGGCGTCGGATTGTCTGAACTATTGTTATAAGCAATCGTTTTAATAAGTGTTTCGAGCGCTGTTCGGTCAGCAATCAAACCTCTTGATGGGACTATCGTAAAGGTTTTGGTGCTTGCATCATAAGAAATCTTAAAAGCGCTAACCACTTGATTTCTTAAAAGCGCTAACCACTTGATTTGTGACGGATGTGGCAAGGCTAAAGCTTGTTCCGTCGATCGATAACACATCGTTGTTACCATCCGACATACTGGAAACCTGGAGCGAAAGCTGTGTCACTTTGCTATTATCAACGTCAGTCAAAGTTGCATTAGCCATTAGTGTTATGGCCGTATTCGCAGCATCCGCAACTTCTATCCAGGTGACGGTATTGTCAATTCCATTAGTACCGCTATTCAAGTCGGCAACAGAAACATTGTTGACACCCGTAATAATGACTAAACTAGTGACCCGACTTCAATCTTAGAAATTGCATCAGTAACAGTCAATGCCACAGGCTCTAGCAATGACTGAGGCTCTGCCGCAACAGATTGATCTAATGGCGTATTGTCTAAGGAGGCCTGTTCACTAGTGGCAACAGCTGATGGTGACACGGAAGGTTCAAGCGCTTTTATGGCATCTGAGGACGCCACAGGCTTTTCTGCTGGTGCTACCGCCGTAACCGCAGCCGCGCCATCAAATAGCACGCGCGGCTCCAAAGCCAACAATCTAGGGATGGCCTTTTTCTTCCACGGCGGGTGTCGTGCATTCATGGTTAAGGCTTAGTAAAGCTCTGCTCAATAGGAGGTCGTATTTCTATAGTCCCACTCATTCCGGGACTTAGTTCAGTGTATTCCCCATCAACAATAGCCGCAACTTTAACTGTCTGGCTAATTGAATCTATGCGTGCTCCAACGCGCGTAATTTTTGCCGGATAAGATTTCCCTGTCTCATCAATCTTGATTAAAAACGCATATCCTTGGACCAGCCATGGCGACCATTTAGAAGGCGCTATAAATTCAAGTTCTAATGCCGTATTGTCCAGTATATCCAGCACGGGCTAGCCCGTTTGCACAAACTGCTGTGCTCTTACTTTTTGTTCAACAACTCGACCATCAAATGGGGCGAATATCGTGCATTTAGCAACAATAGCAGCCAACTCTTCACTATCAGCCTTGGCTTTTTGAAACTCTGACGCAGAATTTTCGTATTCAATACGACCTACACTTCCCAACGCAAGGAGTTTTCTGTTGGTATTGAAGTTGCGCTCCGCAATAGATAACGAAGCCTTGCTTTTTTGGTACTGGGCACGCTGCGCCGCACAATCAAAAGTCACCAGCTGTTCACCCTTTTTAAACTGCTCTCCTTCACGGTATGGCAGTTCTTGCACTTTGGCTCCGAGTTCAGCAGCAATAGTTGTATACGTTACGGGACTTAATTGCGCCCTAATAGGCTGAAGTTCAGTCTCAGAAGTAGCATTTTTTCGCTATTAGGAGCCACAATGGCTTGTGCAGAATTGTTTTCTACCGATCCGTTACTCAAACTATGCCAAGGACGCCAGTCAATTAATAAAAACAAAAATGCCACTAGCAAAGTACCTTGCTTTATCTCGGTTGGTGACCAAAAAATGAATCAACGCCCACAATTTATAGCCTCATCTCTAACCATCGGTATCATTTCCGTTTCCATGTTAGGCGACGTCGATGTTAGAAGCGTGCGTTGAGCATTAGATTTCTTAGCCGAACCTGCCAAGCTTGAAGGGGTTACCCAAACCCTGCTACTTTTTTAATTTCAGCGTTAACCTTTTCAAGAAGCGAGTCAGTTGACGCACTTGGTTTGTCGCTTATCTGGTCTGCTGCATCTATTTCGGTCGTAACGGGCGCTTCCACTACCGGCGCAGCCACAGACTCTGGCGTTTTCTCAACGACGGGGGCCTCAACGGCAACGGGCGGCTTCGCTGACCTTGGCTTCCGGTGCTGCAAAGGTCAGTGGATCAGGTGTTACCTGAGCCAGGGTTTTCTTGCTCTTGCGGCTAACCTTGGCAACGGGTGCTGGCTCAACTACAGGTTGCGGTGCGATGACTGGTTCGCTGACTGCTGCAATATCTGCGTCAGTTTCTTGTAACTTAGGCAGCTTTCCCTTGTTCCAGGCCACAGAAGAATTTCTGATCACACCGATTAGGTCATTAAGCGAAATTTCATGCAGGCTACCAACATCAGGTTCTAAGCCCGTCGAAGCTTGTAGCTTGCCGGTTGCGGCAAAAAGTTGGGAAAGCGCCTGATACTTTCTGAGCCTACTCACAATAGCAGAAGTATCTGCCGCGACACGTTCGGCTTTACTGGCAGCGACTTCACGCTCCTTTTCGGCTGTCATTCTGGCAATTTTCCCATCCACCGAATCAATTTCTGTAGAGCGCTTAAACAACTGATATGTTGATTCTAAATCCATCTTAGCGATGTACACCTGACTCACTACCGCCATCTGTACCATCATCCGCTTTTATTCTGCCAGATCCTCATTCTGGCCTGCCAACTTAATGGCACTTGGCGCAGTGAGTATATTCCAAGGGTTGAAGCTAATATTGGCAGCACCCTCAACCCAGTTTTTATTGATGTAGTAGCTATTATTAGTTGTTTGAGGACCAATGTTGAAAGTCAAACCCGGGATTAGTTTCAACATCGATTTACGCGTTTCGTCCATCGCGATACGTGCGTTGTAAATACTCTCGTTCAAATCAGCGTTGTACATCAAGGCTCTAAGCTCAAATTCATCTACACCGGTATCTATGTAGGGGTTTGGCGGGTTGATCTTTTCTGGATCTTCCAACTTCACGCTTGCCGTAGCCCCGGCAGATTAATCAACTGATTGAGTTCGACTTTAGCCGTGGCCAACTCATGGTCAATGGTCTCTAGAATCTTCACGTTATCAAGCAATGATTTTTGATAACGCAGCGCTTCTAAAGGTGTTCGCAACCCATTGGACTCAACCTGCTTTGAGTTCTTGATTGCCTCGTCAGCATCTGCAATCGTTCTCAACAAATCACTCTTTAGTCGCTGAGCTGCTGCAGCTCTGAGATATACGACTTGAATATCCTGAATAAGAACATGCATCGTCCGACGACGCTTCTCTGCTGCCACCAAGACGCGGTCTGAATTCTGTTTGGCGTTGTAATAACTGACCCCAAAATCCAGCAAACTCCAATTAAGATTCAGACCTAGCTGACCCCAGTCTTTCGCTGAACTAACAAAAGGCTCGTTTAATGACGGTTGCCCTGAATAGGCACCGGTAGCATTAGTAATAAACCAGTTGTTGCGGTAGTTATAACCTGCCGTTGCCAGAACCTTTGGCAACATGTCGTAGTTAGATAACTGGTAAGTTCCTAAAGAAATCGCTTGCTCCAGCATTTTGGAGCGGTAATCTAGGTTGTATTTCAAACCGCGAGCAACTACCTCGTGCAATGTAAGCTCACGACCCACTGGCTCCACATCTTGGAATGCCCGAGCTCGATCTTGAGACAATAACAATTGTTGATCGGCAGGCGCCATTGGTTTAGGCGCAAAAGAGCATCCGGCCACCGAAACGATGGTCAGACTACAAACAATCCTCAGGAAACAAGATGTTAGCTCGTTATGCAAACCTATTAAATCCTTAACAATTCCTTAGCTCTCAAACGATATAACATTGTAATAGAGGCAGGCGAAACCAGGCTAAATTTGTCTAATTAATCTTGATTTTTCAATGGGATCAAGTGAAATTATCGCAAACCATCATTTGCTGGATCACATGCAACTTTTCAAAGGTTTTTCTAAGCAACATTGGCAACCAATCTATTCAAACTATTGCTGTTACACCGAACATATCTATCAGGTGGCGGACAGGGCGGGATTCGAACCCGCGTTAGGGTATTACCCTAAACACGCTTTCCAGGCGTGCGACTTAAACCACTCATCCACCTGTCCGAAGCGCGCGATTATAGCAGAGTGCAGCCTCTGCAGCCAGTTGGCAGGCTCAGGCGGCTTTGGTGGGCCACTCTGCCAGAAACTCCTGCCAGTGCGTGCCAGGAGTCTCTTGAAGCGTGCTACGAATCAGGGCTTCTTCCACATCGGCCTGCTCCCATGTGATCTCGCCGCGCATGAGACGGAAGCGGTTATAGACGAGGTAGGTGTTAACGACGTCGGTCTCGCAATAACCGCGAATCTTGTCGTATTCACCATTTTGCCAGGTAGGCCAGACCAGGTTACCTGCTATGCCGACTTTACCGGGGAAGCCCATGAGTTTGGCCATGGCATCCAGCGGTGCGCTGGCGCGCGGCTGGAATAGCGCCAGCAGATCCATCAGATCGGTATGTCGGCTGTGGTAACGGCTGACATAGTTGTTCCACTTGAACTCACGCGAATCCGAGAAATCGCCTTCGCCCTGATCCCAATAACGGGGTGCGGTTACGCCATGCATCAAGCCACGATAGTGCAGCACGGGTAGATCGAATCCGCCGCCGTTCCAGGACACTAATACAGGCGTTAGGCGTTCAAGCCCATCGAAGAAGCGCTGAATGATGGCAGCCTCTTCCAACTCGGGCGCCGCCAGTGAGAATACTTTGAACCCGGCATCGCTTCGGAACGCACAGGAGATGGTTACGATCTTGTGTAGATAGTGCGGCAGAAAATCACTACCGCCCTGTGCCCGGCGTTGCTGGAATGCCAGCTCAGCGACTTCATCGTCCGACAATTCTGCCGGCAATTCATTGAGGTTACGCAACCCCGCAACATCAGGGATGGTTTCAATATCAAAAACCAGAATAGGAACCATGGTGCGCTTTCGCTGTGGAATTAGTCGACAAAAACGCCAGAAGAAAGGTAACGATCGCCGCGATCACAGACGATGCTCACGACCGTAGCATTCGGATTGTTACGGGCAATATCCAGCGCCACGCACATGGCGCCACCGGAAGAGATACCCGCGAAGATACCCTCTTCGGCGGCCAGCCGGCGCGTCATGGCTTCGGCTTCGCTCTGACCTACATAGACGAGTTCATCGACCTTTGTTTTATCGTAGATCTTGGGCAGATAGGCTTCAGGCCATTTACGGATGCCGGGGATCTGCGCGCCCTCTTTGGGCTGCACGCCAATGATTTTAATGTTGAGGTTCTGCTCTTTGAGGTAGCGCGAAACCCCCATGATGGTACCGGTAGTGCCCATGCTGGAAACAAAGTGCGTGATTTGACCCGCCGTGTCCCGCCAAATCTCTGGCCCAGTATCTTCATAATGCGCTTCGGGGTTGTCCGGGTTAGCAAACTGATCCAGAACGATACACTTACCTTCAGCGACCATGCGGTTAACGATATCACGCGCCAGCTCCATACTGCCACTCACCGGCGTGAGCACGAGCTCGGCACCAAAGGCTTTCATGGTCTGACGCCGTTCAACGGTTTGATTCTCGGGCATGACGAGAATCATTTTGTAGCCGCGCATAGCAGCGGCCATGGCTAGCGCAATACCGGTATTACCCGAGGTAGCTTCAATCAGGGTATCGCCGGGTTTGATGGTGCCACGCGCTTCTGCGTGCATGATCATCGACAACGCTGGGCGATCTTTCACTGAACCCGCGGGGTTATTGCCCTCCAGCTTGCCCAGCACGACGCTATTCTGCGCATTAATCGCTGCGGCATCCAGTCGCTGGATGCGCACGAGCGGTGTATTGCCGACCGTATCTGCGAGCGTTTTATAGTTTTGGCGGGTTGGCATGCAGCCATTCCACATATTTACCAACGCCCTCTTTCACGGTGTGGAATGGCGCATCGTAACCGGCTTTACGCAGTCGGGTCAGATCAGCTTGTGTAAACGCCTGATACTTGCCCTTAAGCGCTTCGGGGAAAGGGACGTATTCAATAAGGCCCTGTGCAACCAACTGTTCCAACGAGAGTTCGCTTTCGCCTTTGAGACGACGACAGGTGTTCACCGTAGCCGCGGCCACATCGTTAAAGCTTTGTGCGTTGCCCGAACCGAGGTTAAAGATACCGGAGACATGAGTGTTCTCCAGGAACCAGAGGTTCACATTAACCAGATCTTCGATATACACAAAGTCGCGTTGCTGGCCGCCATTGGGGTACCCGTGCGAGCCTTCAAATAGTTTGACCTTGCTGTTTTCACGGAACTGGTTGAAGTTGTGGAAGGCCACCGAGGCCATACGGCCTTTGTGCGATTCGCGTGGGCCGTAGACGTTGAAGTAACGGAAGCCGGCGATCTGTGTGGTGCTGTCCTTGAGACGACGGCGCACGATCTGATCAAACAGTAATTTGGAATAACCGTAGACATTGAGCGGGGCTTCACAACCCGGTTCTTCACGGAACTCGGTACTGCCGCCGTAGGTAGCGGCACTGGAGGCATAAAGCACGGGCACGTCTTGATCCTGCGCCCAATCAAGCAGATCGATGGAGTAACGGTAGTTGTTCTCCATCATGTAGTGGCCATCGTGCTCCATGGTGTCTGAGCAAGCGCCCTGATGCAGGATAGCGTCGATGTCACCATCAAACTCACCGGCTAACAGACGCGGCAGGAATTCACGCTTATCGAAGTAATCGCTAATCTGGCAATCCACCATGTTATGAAACTTGGCGGCGTTGGTGAGGTTATCGACCGCAATAATGTCGGTAATGCCACGCTTGTTAAGCGCTTTGACGATATTGGATCCGATAAAACCAGCTGCACCAGTTACTAGAACGGCCATGATGTAGTTCTCCGATAGATTCTGTTAAAGCGCTTGTTGCAGCTCGTCTTTGGTAACCACGGCGGTGCCCAGTTTGCCGACCACGATACTGGCTGCCAGATTGGCAACACGTACGGCTTCAGGATAATCCGCGCCACTCGCCAGCATGAGCGCCAGTGTGGCGATCACGGTATCCCCCGCACCGGACACATCAAATACTTCGCGCGCCTTGGCAGCCTGATTGAATACGCCTTCCGGACGGAACAGTGTCATACCTTCTTCACTGCGGGTAAGCAGCAGCGCTTCGAGATTCAGTTTATCGCGCAGCGCATCAGTCTTGGCTTTAAGGTCGGCTTCGTTATCCCACTTACCAATCACTTCCCGCAATTCAGAGCGATTTGGTGTGAGCAGGCTAGCGCCGGTGTAACGGGCATAGTCATCACCCTTCGGATCGACCAGCACGCGCTTACCGGCTTTTTTAGCCAGTTCGATCATCTTGGTGATGTGAGTCAGACCGCCCTTACCGTAATCCGACAGAATGACCAGGTCGTGGTCTGCCAGCTGGCGCTCGAAGTCATCGAGCTTGGCTTGCAGTACTTCGTGCGAAGGGGCTGTTTCAAAATCAATACGTAACAGTTGTTGCTGACGGCCAAGTACCCGCAGTTTTACGGTCGTACGGATGTTGGCATCATCGTGCAGCCCTGTTGCCACGCCCGCTTCTTCTAACAAACCACGCAGTGTCTGACCTGCTTCATCGGTACCCACCACGGAGAGCAGCGAGACCTGACCACCCAGTGCCACGATGTTGCGTGCCACATTGGCCGCACCACCGGGGCGCACTTCTTCCTTGTGTACATGAACCACCGGCACCGGTGCCTCGGGCGAAATGCGCGAGACTTCGCCGAACCAGTAACGGTCCAGCATAACATCGCCAACAACAAGCAAACGGGTCTTAGAGAAATCGATCGTAGTCATGGTGTCTTTTTATCAGATCAAATCAGTTATGAGGTTTGCCATTCATCCAGCACCCGTGCCACACCTTGCTGCCATTGTGGCAGCTTCATCGCAAAACTACGTTCTAGCAGATGCGTATTCAACCGGGAGTTCTGTGGACGTTTTGCCGGCAGCGGATAGTCTGATGCAGGAATCGGTTTCAGCGCTGCATCCTCGAGCTTGAGGGGAAGGCCTTGCTGACGCGCCCGGTCAATCACGAATTTGGCATAGCCATACCAGCTGGTCTCACCCGCCGCCGCCAGATGATAGGTACCACCGGGCGCACGCCCAGAAAGCACATCGCGCAATGCATGGGCGGTAACGTCTGCGATCAGTTCGGCCGAGGTTGGCGCACCGACCTGGTCATCAATCACATTGAGTGCCTCACGCTCCTGCGCCAAGCGCAGGATGGTGCGGGCAAAGTTGCCACCACGGGCGGCATAGACCCAGCTCGTCCGGAAGATCAGGTGACGGCAGAGCGCGTCACGGATTTTGTTCTCGCCTTCCAGCTTGGTGCTGCCATAAACGCTGAGCGGGTTGGTGATGTCATCTTCGACATACGCTTCGGGCTTGGTGCCATCAAAGACGTAGTCGGTGGAGTAATGCACGAGCAGTGCGCCCATCTCCCGGGCATACAGCGCCAGTTCGGCAACGGCATCCACGTTGATACGACGGGCCAACGCCTGATCGGTCTCGGCCTTATCCACTGCTGTGTAAGCCGCAGCATTCACGATCACTTCGGGTTCGTATTTTTCTAAAACGGTCTGAATCTGGGCTGCGTTGGCCAGATCACACTCACTGCGGTTAAGTGCCGTCAGCTCACCCAACGGCGCAAGCGCGCGCTGTAGCTCCCAGCCAACCTGACCATCTTTACCCAGCAACAGGATCTTTTTGTAGAAACCCATGGTTTACCTAAGCGTCTTCCGTCGTGTAATGGGCTTCAACCCAACTGCGGTATTTGCCACTGGTGACGTGGTCAACCCATTCCTCGTTGTCCAGATACCACTGTACGGTCTTCTTGATGCCGGTCTCGAAGGTTTCCTGAGGCTTCCAGCCGAGTTCCTTCTCCAGCTTACGCGCATCAATCGCGTAGCGGCGGTCGTGACCTGGACGATCCTGGACGAAGGCGATCTGGGTGGCGTAGCTCTGGCCATCAGTTCGTGGTTTGAGTTCGTCGAGGATAGCACACAGGGTGTTCACGACATCCAGGTTGGCTTTCTCGTTCCAGCCACCGACGTTGTAGGTTTCACCCAGCTTACCGGCCTCGAGCACACGGCGGATAGCACTGCAGTGGTCTTTGACATAGAGCCAGTCACGGATCTGCTGGCCGTCGCCATAGATGGGGAGCGACTTGCCGTTCAAGGCATTGAGGATGCAGAGCGGGATGAGTTTTTCCGGGAAGTGATATGGCCCGTAGTTGTTGGAACAGTTAGTTGTAAGCACCGGTAGCCCATATGTGTGGTGCCAGGCGCGGACCAGATGGTCACTGGCGGCTTTACTGGCACTGTAGGGGCTATTGGGTTCATACTGGTTGGCTTCCGAAAAGGGGGGATCTTCTTTGGAGAGCGATCCGTAGACTTCATCGGTAGAAACATGCAGGAAGCGGAAGGCGGCCTTCTCGGCTTCTGGCAGGTCGTTCCAATAACCACGGACTGATTCAAGCAGATTGAAGGTACCAACGATGTTGGTCTGGATGAAGTCACCCGGGCCATGGATGGAACGATCGACATGGCTTTCGGCGGCGAAGTTGATGACAGCGCGTGGTTTAGTGTCGGCTAATAGCTTGCTCACCAGATCACGATCACCGATGTTGCCAAAGACGAACTGGTGGCGTGGGTCACCTTCGAGTTCTTTAAGGTTCTCGAGGTTGCCGGCGTAGGTGAGCAGGTCGAGATTAACGACCGGCTCATTACACTGCTCGAGCCAATCCAGCACAAAGTTAGAGCCGATGAAGCCGGCGGCACCTGTTACAAGAATTGTCATAGCCGTTTAGCCTCAGGAGTCACTGCCAAAGATGTCACGCGTGTAAACCTTATCCGCCACGTCTTCGAGCACATCGGCCATGCGGTTGCTGATGATGACATCGGATTCTTTCTTGAAGGCTTCGATGTCGGTCACAACGCGAGAATTGAAGAATTCGCTGTCTTTGAGGGCCGGTTCATAGATGATGACTTCAATGCCCTTGGCCTTGATACGCTTCATGATGCCCTGGATGCTGGAGGCACGGAAGTTATCTGAGCCGCTCTTCATGATGAGGCGGTAGACACCCACGACTTTGGGTTTGCGACGAATGATGTCGTCGGCAATGAAGTCTTTACGGGTGGTGTTAGATTCAACGATGGCGTAGATGAGGTTCTGCGGCACGTCTCGGTAATTGGCCAACAGCTGTTTGGTGTCTTTAGGAAAGCAATACCCTCCATATCCAAAGCTGGGGTTGTTGTAGTGCGTGCCGATACGGGGATCTAGGCCAACCCCGTCGATGATCTGTTTGCTATCGAGACCATGAGTGGCGGCATAGGTGTCGAGTTCGTTGAAGTACGAGACCCGCATGGCGAGATAGGTGTTGGCGAAAAGCTTGACGGCCTCGGCCTCAGTCGCATCGGTAAAGAGGACGGGGATGTCCTTCTTGATGGCGCCTTCTTTGAGGAGACCGGCAAAGATTTCAGCACGCTTGGAGCGTTCACCAACAACGATGCGGGAAGGATGTAGGTTGTCGTAGAGGGCGCGGCCTTCGCGCAGGAACTCTGGCGAGAAGATGAGGTTCTGGGTGCCGAGGGCCTCGCGGGTTTTTACGGTGTAGCTGACGGGGATGGTCGATTTGATGACCATAGTGGCGTTGGGATTGATAGCCATAACGTCACGAATAACGGCTTCAATGGATTTGGTATTGAAGTAGTTGGTTTCCGGGTCGTAGTCGGTGGGTGTGGCGATGATGACGTAATCCGCCCCTTCGTAGGCTTCTTTCTTGTCCAGCGTGGCGCGGAAGTTCAAAGGCTTGTTCTTGAGGTAGTCCTCGAGCTCTTTGTCTTCGATGGGCGATTCTTTACGGTTGATCTTCTCAACCTTCTCGGGAACGATGTCGAGGGCAACGACTTCATGATGCTGCGAGAGCAGCACACCGTTCGACAAACCTACGTAACCTGTTCCGGCAATGGCGATTTTCATGCAAGGATTCCCGCTGGATAATTGACTCCATTTTACCAGCGTGGCCTACGATTTAAGCGCTATTTCAGGGATTTGCCACCCCTGACCTGCCAATTACTGCATCAAGGCAAACTCTTCCGAACGCTTGGGTGGATAAGATTCCCATTCGCTACATGCAGGGCAGCGCCAGTAGAACTGTCGTGCCTTGAATCCGCAGGATTTGCAGGTGTATCGGACAAGACGCTGGGTTTGTGCCTTAACCAGTTTTTTAACCAGTTCCAGATCCGCCAGTTGCTCGGCCGGCGTTACTGCGGCGCGGGCTTCGAGCGCCTTGTTAAGGGCGATCAGACTCGGTGTGCGATGCAGTTCGGCAATGGCAAAGTCATAAGCGGCCTGAGCACCCTCTTCTTCCACCACTTGCTGACACACCACATCCAGCATGTCGACCGAGGGGTAACGGCTCAAGAAGCCCTTGAGCAGTTGCATACCCTCACCCTGACGCCCCATGCCTTTGTATACCTCGGCAATACGGGATGCAACCAGTGACAGGAACTCCGGTTGTTGCTGCTCAATACGTAACCAGGCATCAATGGCACGCTCCGGGTGCCCTTCTTTGCGTTCGATATCGCCGGCAATAATGCTGGCGCGCACACACTGACGATGCAGGCTCAATGCATGCTGTACATGGCGGCGTGCTTCATCGGTTTTGGAGCGGATCAAGGCGTTTTCAGCCATTTCACACCAAAACTCCGCCACTTCATGTTGCGCAGCCAGATCCGGGATACGCTCGGCAAGTTCAATGGCCTTATCCCATGACTTTTCCAGCTGATAGATTTCCAGCAGCTGCTGCAGGGCTTCTTCACGGCGTGCGCCTTCCGACAAGCGTTTGAAGATTTCTTCTGATCGATCCAGCAACCCGGACTTGAGATAGTCAACACCCAATTCAAACAAGGCTTGCTCTTTGAGCGCAACCGGCAGGTCCTCCCGGTTAATCAGGTTCTGGTGGATGCGTAACGCACGCTCCAGTTCCCCACGCCGACGGAAAAGCGCACCCAGGGCGAAATGCAGTTCCACCGTTTCGGGTTCTACACGAACAACCTCGTTAAAGGCCTCGATGGCGCGGTCTGGCTGTTCATTCAGCAGGAAGTTCAAGCCCTGAAAATAGGCTTTCGGTAAGCGGCGGGAATCTGCCACCACATGTTTGATATCGATACGGGCAGCAATCCAGCCGATGGCAAAAAACAACGGCAGAATCAATAAGGCCCAAGGCTCAAGCATCAGCATGGCGTTTCTCTCAGAGCTTAGGGGCAGCCAGCGCTTCGGATTCGCCAGGCACAGAATTAATCGTGGTTTTGTTGGCGACTTCACGGCGCAGATACGCTGCTTCACGGCGGAGGCGCAACACCGTTGGCAGCATAAGCAATACGCCTACCAGACAACCGATGAGCAGCACACCAAGCAACACAGCCACGAGAGACGCCTCAAGGAAGTAGCCGAGATAGAAATTAATGAGGACGGGTTCAGTATTTTCCAGCGCAAAACCCAGCAAGAGCAAAAACACTACAATTCGTACAAACCAGGCAATGATCCGCATCTTGTCTCTCCAACCCTTACTCAACCATAAAAAAAGCGCTGGTTTTCACCAGCGCTTTCAGTTTACCGCAAATGACTCAATCAGCTTAGAGTGCGTTGACCGATCCCTGGGCCGCCACGGCAAATACCGGGGCGTCGGTTTCGTTCGACGCATTCACAACGTCTGTCAGATCTGCAGCATCTACCCGTTCACGCAGCTCTTTGCCCGCCTTGAAGTGGGGAACCCACTTCTCGGGGACTTCGACGCGCTCTCCCGAACGGGGATTACGACCTACACGCGGCGGACGATGGTTAAGCGAAAAGCTACCGAAGCCACGAATCTCGATACGATCTCCACGGGAGAGCGCATCGGTCATCGCGTCCAGAATCACCTTAACGGCGAGCTCGGCATCTTTCGCAACCAGCTGGGGAAAGCGTTCCGCCAGCCGTACGATAAGTTCTGACTTGGTCATTCGAGGATTAGCCCTGCTGGTTCATCTTGGCTTTCAGCAGCGCGCCCAGATTGGTCGTGCCGGTGGCAGCCGAGCTGTCAGAAGCAAGCTTCTGCATGGCTTCGTACTGTTCAGCCTGGTCCTTAGCCTTGATCGACAGATTGATCGAACGGGTCTTGCGATCCACGTTGGTGATCATTGTCTCGAGCTCTTCGCCCACCTTAACGTGCTGGCTCAGATCGTCGATACGATCACGCGAGAACTCAGATGCGCGCAGGTAGCCTTCGATGTAGTCAGCCAGTTGAATGACAGCGCCACGAGCGTCAACGCTCTTAACGGTGCCGTTAACCAGGCTGTTCTTGTCGTGCATGGCAACGAACGAGGTGAATGGGTCTCCATCCATCTGCTTCATACCCAGAGAGATACGCTCTTTGTCGATGTCGATGGCCAGAACGATGGCTTCAACTTCGTCACCCTTCTTGAAGTTGCGGATGGCTTCTTCGCCAGCAACGTTCCACGACAGATCCGACAGGTGTACCAGACCATCGATACCACCATCCAGACCAATGAAGATACCGAAGTCAGTGATCGACTTGATAGCGCCCTTGATCTTGTCACCCTTCTTGAAGTTCAGGCCGAAATCCTGCCATGGGTTCGACTGGCACTGCTTCATGCCCAGCGAAATACGGCGGCGGTCTTCGTCGATCTCGAGGATCATGACTTCAACTTCGTCACCCAGCTGAACAACCTTCGATGGGTGAATGTTCTTGTTGGTCCAGTCCATTTCAGAGACGTGAACCAGACCTTCGATACCTTGTTCGATTTCAACGAAAGCACCGTAGTCGGTCAGGTTGGTCACCTTGCCGAACAGACGGGTTTGGGCTGGGTAACGGCGGGCAATACCAACCCATGGGTCGTCGCCCAGTTGCTTGAGGCCCAGCGATACGCGGTTCTTTTCGGTATCGAACTTGAGGATCTTGGCAGTAACTTCGTCGCCCACGGCCAAAACTTCGGACGGGTGACGAACACGGCGCCAGGCCAGATCGGTAATGTGCAGCAGACCATCGATACCGCCGAGGTCAACGAAGGCACCGTAATCGGTGATGTTCTTGACCACGCCCTTGATGATGGCGCCTTCTTGCAGCGTTTCAAGCAGCTTCTGACGATCTTCGCCCATGTTCTCTTCAAGAACAGCACGGCGCGACAGTACAACGTTGTTACGCTTGCGATCGAGCTTGATGACCTTGAACTCCATGGTCTTGCCTTCGAACGGCGTGGTGTCCTTAACTGGACGGGTGTCGACCAGCGAACCCGGCAGGAAAGCGCGAACGCTGTTAACCATAACAGTAAGACCACCCTTGACCTTGCCAGTGATGGCACCGGTAACCAGCGAGCCGTCGTTCAGAGCGGCTTCCAGCGAGTTCCAGGCAGCGATACGTTTTGCGCGGTCACGCGACAGACGAGTTTCACCAAAACCGTCTTCGAGCGATTCAATGGCAACCTGAACGAAATCGCCTACTGCAACTTCCAGTTCGCCCTGATCGTTCAGGAATTCGTGTACGGGGACATAGCTTTCGGATTTGAGGCCAGCATTAACGACCACAAAATTCTGATCCATGCGCACCACTTCAGCAGTGATGACTTCACCTTGGCGCATATCCTGGCGGGCAAGGCTTTCTTCAAATAGAGCGGCAAAACTTTCAAACGTATCGGCTTGAGACATGAGAGTGGTATTTCCTGACAAGAACAGCACCGGCTGTGATTTACAACAGGCAACTGATCAGCTTGCTAAGGTTAAAAATGAGCAAAAAAGCTGACCCAGGCACCTGTGAGGCACCAGGATACAACCCGTTTACCGTGGGGTTATAACGCCTTGTTTCCGGACCAATCGAGCACCTGATCCACGGCTTGCGCAATGGTTAGGTGCGATGTTTCCAGAAGCTTGGTATCGCCTTCTTGCCGGAGTGGTGCCACAGTTCGCGCCGCATCGCGGGCATCCCGATCTTCCAAATCCTGCAGAATGTCTCGCAGTTTAACGGAAAAACCTTTTTCCATCAACTGCTTGTGGCGTCTATCGGCCCTTACGGCCGCCGTCGCTGTTAAAAACACTTTGGTCTGGGCATCGGGAAACACCACCGAGCCCATATCGCGGCCATCGGCCACTAACCCAGGCGCCTGGCGAAACGCTCGCTGGCGCAGCAGCAAGGCCTCACGCACCGCAGGCAAAGCGCCCACCGTAGAGGCCCCGATACCCATTTCTTCCGTGCGCATCTGGTCATCCACCACTTCGTCACCGAGTAGGGTCTGGCCGCCCACAAAGCGCACGAGCAGTTGCGCGGCAACTGCTGCTACAGCGGCTTCGTCTTGCCAATCGACACCCGCTTTACGCGCCGCCAAGGCGGTTAGACGGTAAAGCGCACCGGAATCCAGGTAGTGCCACCCCAACGCATCGGCCACACGTTGGGTGACGGTACCCTTGCCCGAGGCGGACGGCCCATCAATGGCAATTACCGACACAGCCGTGGTCACTTCGGCAAAGCGCTCGAAATAATCGGGAAACGTCTTGGCCGTGCAGCCCGGGTCCAGAATACGCAGCGGCGTTGCCAGCGCCATCAACGAGAAACACATGGCAATACGATGATCGTCATAGGTTTCGATCTCGGCACAATGCAGCTCTCTCAGGTTTGCAGGCGGATACACGGTAAGCGTATCGGCGGTGGTTTCAACCTTGCCGCCTAGCTTACGGAGCTCATTGGCCATGGCATCGATACGGTCGGTTTCTTTGACGCGCCAGCTAGCAATACCCGTCAACTTGGTAGGGCCTTCGGCAAAAACCGCCACAGGCACCAGTGTCATGGCTGCATCAGGGATGGCTATGCAATCCTGTTCAATGCCTTTGAGTTTGCCACTCACGGGTGGCGCCGCTTCAATCCAGTTCGGGCCCATCGTAATACGGGCACCCATCGCGGCTAAGGCATCGGCAAAACGGACATCGCCCTGCACCGAATCTGCGCCAACACCCTCTACTCGCACCGTTCCACCGGCAATAGCGCCCAGGCCAAGGAAGTAAGAGGCGGATGAGGCATCGCCCTCCACGTAAATGACACCCGGAGATTTATAGCGTGAGCCGCCCTGCACGGTGAACTTCTGCCAACCATCGCGCTGCGCCTCTACGCCAAAACGACGCATAGTAGCCAGGGTAATTTCAATGTACGGCTTGGAAATAAGCTCACCGACCACTTCCACGGTGACGGTTCGATCCAGCAGCGGTAGCGCCATCAGCAGGCCGGTGAGAAACTGGCTTGATACGTTGCCTTTCACTGGCACCATGGCGGCACTGGCATTAAGCGCAGCGGGCTTGATTTGCAGGGGTGGATAGCCATCGTTCGGCTTACCATCCACACCCAGATAGGTGACGTCTGCGCCGAGGTGACGCAGCGCATCGACCAGATCGCCAATCGGGCGCTCATGCATACGCGGCACGCCCGACAGATGGTACGAACCACCGGCCAAGGCCAATGCGGCGGTTAATGGTCTAAAAGCCGTACCCGCATTACCCAGAAACAGCTTGGCTTCTTTAACGGGAACCTTGCCCCCGCAACCTTGGACCTTGATAGCGCCCTCACCGGCAGCCGTAACCTTAACGCCCAGCTGTGCCAGCGCTTCCAGCATACGGTCGGTGTCATCCGACTTCAGCAGATCACGGACTTCAGTTTCGCCCTCTGCCAATGCAGCGAGCAGCAGAATCCGGTTAGAGAGGCTTTTGGAGCCCGGCAGACGCACGGTGCCACCGGCCGACAAGATGGCCGGCAGATCCAGGAAAGGCAAATGATTCATTAGTGGGACCAGTTCTGGCGCGCATCACGCGCGTTGGTATAAATAGCAGCAAGGGCTTCGTCATCGCTATTGACCAGTGCCTGACGCAAACGCATCAGCGCAGCGCCGTAGCGATCGAGCTCGGCCAGCAAAGCCATGCGATTCGCTAGCGAAATGTCGCGCCACATTTCCGGGTGGCTACCGGCAATGCGGGTGAAATCACGAAAGCCCGCCGCCGCATAATCAAAGAGTTGATCGGCATTGGGACGACGCGCAAATTCATCAACCAGGGCATAGGCCAGCAAATGCGGCAAGTGGCTCACGGCAGCAAACACACGATCATGCGTCTCTGCATCTAGAATGCGCACATCGGCACCACACAGCTCCCAGGCACGTTTTATTTTTTCAATGTCTTCGCCCGAATTCTCTAGCAGCGGGGTGAGCACGACTTTGCGTCCCTGGTAGAGATCGGCTTTAGAGGCAGCTGCCCCACTGGTTTCTGCCCCCGCAATCGGGTGCCCGGGCACAAATTGATTGATCTTGTTACCAAAGGCAGCGCGTGCAGCTTCCACCACATCACTCTTGGTGCTGCCCGCATCGGTCACTATCGTCTGCGGTCCCAGATAGGGTGCAATACGCTGAAAAATTTCCGGCATCTGCCCAACCGGGGTTGCCACCAGAATCAGATCTGCTTCGCGCACATCGGTACCGGGGTTAATGCCGACTTCATCGATGATGCCGAGGTCATAGGCTTCCTTCAGGCTTTTAGGGGTGCGACCAAAACCGATGATTTTGTCAGCCGCTTTAGCGGCTTTCAGGCCGCGCGCAAAAGACGCGCCAATCAGCCCTACACCGAAAATCAGAACCTTGCCGAAGTGCATTGAGATGCCCTCTTAAGCGTATTTATTTAATGGCGACTGCGAGCGCTTCAAGGAAGCGCGCATTCTCGGCTTGCGTACCAATGGTCACGCGCAGCCAATCGTGCATGGCATAGCCCGCCAGCGGACGGACAATCACGCCTTGCTTGAGCAAGCGCTGATTCACGCCCGCTGCATCGACCACATGAAATGTCACAAAGTTGGCGTGCGACGGCAGATACTTCAAACCGAGCTGATCCAGACCAGCGATAATCTGCTGCATACCCGATTGATTCAGTTCAAAACTCTGTGCCAGAAACTCACTATCTTCCAGCACTGCAATGGCACCCGCGAGCGCCAGGTTATTGCAGTTGAATGGTTGGCGCACACGATTCATCAGATCGGCGACTGCAGGCGTAGCTAATGCGTAACCAATACGCAGCCCGGCCATGCCGTAAATTTTGGAGAAGGTGCGGGTGATCACCAGGTGATCAAATTCCTTGAGCCACTCGGTAGTATCGACACGGTGTTCTGGTACCAGATACTCGTTATAGGCTTCATCCAGCACCACGATAATGTCGCGCGGCAAACTGGCGATAAAGGCTTTGAGTTCATCGTACGGCAGGAAGGTGCCCGTCGGGTTGTTCGGGTTGGCGATCCAGACAATGCGGGTGTCTTCGCGCACAGCAGCGCGCATCGCTGGCAGATCATGGGCAAAATCTTTAGCGGCGGCGGCAATATATTCACCGCCTACGCCCATGGTTGCCAGTGGATAGACTGCAAAAGCATGCGCTGAAAAGACTGCCGAACGACCGGGTGCCAGAAACACCTGGGCAATTAATTCGAGCACATCATTAGAGCCATTGCCCAGCACAATCTGGCTGGCATCTACGCCATTGTGTTTGGCGAGCGCGGCCTTCAGCTCGAAGTCATCCGGGTAACGCGCCAGACCATCAATGGCATCCTGAACAGCGGCGCGTACTTTGGGGCTCATGCCCAATGGGTTTTCATTTGACGCCAGTTTGATAATCGATTCAACCGGCAAACCCAGCTCGCGTGCCACTTCGGTAATTGGCTTACCCGGCTGATAGGGCGCAATCTTCTTGATATTGGATAAAGCGTGGTCGAGCAGACTCATAACGTGCAATCAATCTCAGTAAACAGCAATCGGATAAGAACCCAGCACTTTAAGATAAGCTGCATCCGCTGCCAGCTTCTCTAATGCGCCTTTCACCGGCGCTGCGTCGGCATGGCCTTCGATATCGACAAAGAAAACGTATTCCCACAACGCATGACGCGCCGGGCGCGATTCCAGACGGGTCATCGAAACGCCCGCTTGGGCCAGCGGCGCCAACAACGACTGCAGTGCACCCGTACGATTCGGTGTCGACAGAATCAGCGAAGTTTTATCCTGACCAGACACGCCCGCGGCAAAACGACCCAGCACCAGGAAACGGGTGGTGTTATTCGGTTCATCTTCAATGTTGCTAGCCAGATGCGGCAACTGATAACGTTCAGCAGCGGCTTCACCGGCAATGGCAGCAATGCTCGGATCTTCTGCAGCACGACGCGCGGCCTCGGCGTTACTCGCAACAGGTATACGCGGCACATCCGGCAGATTGCGATTTAACCACTCATGGCACTGTGCCAGCGACTGGGCATGTGACAGCACCTGCTTGATCTCACCCAGGCCTGACGCACGGGACAATAGGTTCTGGTGAATACGCACCACGACTTCGCCACAAATCTTGAGCGAGGTACCAAGCAGTAAATCCAGTGTGCGCCCAATAGCGCCTTCGGTCGAATTTTCGACAGGCACCACGGCGTAATCGGCATGCCCTGCTTCCACTTCACGGAAGACGTCGTCAATCGATGCTTGCGGCAACAGACGTACGGCATGACTAAACTGTTTAACGGCGGCAGACTCCGAGAACGTACCAAGGGGGCCGAGGAAGGCAACGCTAATTGGCTGTTCTAGCGCCAGACAGGCCGACATGACCTCACGAAACAAACGGGTAATGGTTTCGTTAGCTAATGGCCCCTGATTCAGCTCTTGGAGACGACGCAGCACCTGTGCCTCGCGCTCCGGACGATAGATGAAACCATCGTCGCCAAAGCGCGCTTTAATCTCGCCCACTTCGCGGGCACACTGGGCACGGCGATTAAGCAGTTCCAGCAAGGTGCTATCAATGCCATCAATCTGCTCACGCACAACCGCCAGCGCTTCCTGGATCGTCTGCCCCGAATTCTTATCTGATGACATCACCCTCTCCTTGCTGACTGCCGGTGAATAAATAAATTAGCCGTGGCGACGCATGAAGTCGTTCATGAAAGTCACCAGGGCTTGTACGCCTTCCATCGGCATGGCGTTGTAAATCGAGGCACGCATACCGCCGACCAGTTTGTGGCCCTTGAGTGCCAACAGACCGGCCTTATCCGATTCTTCCAGGAAGAGCGAATCCAGCGCTTTATCTTTCAACGTAAAGGGCACATTCATCCATGAACGGCAATCGGTCGCGATGTTGTTCGTATAGAAACCACCGCTGCCGTCGATGGTTTTGTAGAGCAGTTCAGCCTTGGCCTGATTCACCTTGGCAATGGCCGGCAAGCCGCCCTGCTTGAGCAGCCACTGGAACACTAGGCCTGACATGTAAATGCCAAAGGTCGGTGGCGTGTTGAGCATAGAGGTATTCTTTTCCTGTTCAGCATAATCCATCAATGCCGGAATTGCTTTCGATGCTTTACCCAGCAGATCTTTACGCACGATTACCAGTGTGACACCGGCCGGGCCGATGTTCTTCTGAGCGCCTACGTAGATCAGTCCATAGTTCCGCACATTAATGGGGCGCGACAGAATGTTTGATGACATGTCAGCAACCAGCGGTACGCCGGGCTGTACAGCGGCACCCAACTGCTTGAGGTCGAATACTTCAACACCACCGATGGTTTCGTTACTGCAGAAGTGCAGGTATTTGGCCTTCGGATTCAAAGTCATTGATGCCGGATCAACCAGACGCGTAAAGCCACTCTCAGCACTGGTACCGGCTTCGCAAATCGCATCGCCATAAAGTCGCTGGCCCGCCTTAACGGCTTTTTCCGACCAGGCACCTGTGGTGAGATAGTCAGCTGAACCACCATCCAGAATGTTCATCGGAATCTGCGAGAACTGGAGTGTGGCACCACCCTGCAGGAACAGGATGGCGTAGTCTTCCGGGATATCCATCAGCTTGCGCAGATCGGCAATGACTTGCTCGTAGATACCCGTGTAGATCTTGCCACGGTGACTCATTTCCATCACGCCACAACCGGCACCATGCCAATCGGGCAACTCTTCCCGTACCTGCTCAAGCACCGCCAGCGGTATAGTGGCGGGGCCTGCAGCAAAATTCCAGTAACGCATCTTGTTTAGTCCGATGAATTAATTTTCTTCTTCGTCGTCTGTTTCAACGATCTTTTCCAGACCGGCCAGCTTCTCGCCGTCATCCAGCGAGATCAGCGTGACGCCTTGTGTGGCGCGACCCAGTTCACGAATTTCCTTCACACGCGTACGGATCAGCACGCCACCGGTGGTGATGAGCATGATTTCGTCTTCGTCGCTCACCAGTTTGGCAGCAACGACACGACCGTTACGGGCGCTATCAGCAATCGCCTTAACGCCTTGCGTACCGCGACCTGAGTGACGGAAATCAGCCAGCGCCGTGCGCTTACCGAAACCATTTTCGGTAGCAACCAGCACGGTTTCGGAATCATCATGCGCCACCAGTAGCGACAACACGTTCTGATCCTTCTGCAGCTTCATGCCGCGCACACCACGGGCCGGACGACCCATCGGACGCACATCTTCTTCGTCGAACCAGACGGCTTTACCGGCATCCGACACCAGCATGATGTCGTTGCTACCGGAGGTAAGCAGCGCGCCAATCAGATAATCACTTTCATCCAGCGCTACAGCGATAATGCCGGCCTTACGAGGGTTCGAGAAGTCAGACAATGGTGTCTTCTTCACAGTACCCTGCGAGGTCGCCATAAATACGTAGCGGTCTTCGGCGAATTCCTTCACCGGCAGAATGGCGTTGATCTTTTCGCCTTCGTCCAGCGGGAACATGTTGACGATTGGCTTGCCGCGTGAGATACGCGAACCCTGCGGTACTTCATATACCTTCAGCCAATAACAACGGCCACGGTTGCTGAAGCACAGGATGTAATCGTGCGTGTTAGCCACGAACAGGTGCTCGACGAAATCGTCGTCTTTAATCGCTGCCGCCTGTTTGCCACGGCCACCACGACGCTGTGCGCGGTAATCGGTGAGCGGCTGGCTCTTGATGTAACCGGTGTGCGACAGGGTCACAACCATATCCTGCGGAGCAATCAGATCTTCCACACCCAGATCCTGGGTATGGGTCACGATTTCAGAGCGACGCTTGTCTTTGGTACCAATCACGAACTGTTCACGCACTTCATTCAGTTCCTGCGCGATGATTTCGGTAACACGTGCCGCATTAGAAAGGATGTCGATCAGATCGGCAATCTTTTCCATCACTTCGCGATATTCGTTAACGATCTTGTCTTGTTCCAGACCGGTCAGGCGTTGCAGACGCAGTTCCAGAATGGCTTGCGCCTGGATGTCCGACATGCTGTAACCCTTGGCCGACATGCCGTACTCTGGCGACAGACCTTCAGGGCGCGACGCTTCTGCTGCTGCGCGCTTGAGCATTTCTTCAACAACCGGGCTCTTCCAGGTGCGCGACATCAGACCTACCTTGGCATCCGCCGGAGTCGGCGCCGCCTTGATCAGGGCAATGATTTCGTCCACATTCGACAGCGCAACGGCTAGGCCTTCAAGAATGTGGCCACGATCACGTGCTTTACGCAATTCGAATACGTTACGGCGTGTAACCACTTCGCGGCGGTGCGCCAGGAAGCATTCCAGCATCTGCTTCAGATTCAGCAAACGGGGCTGGCCATCAACCAGTGCCACCATGTTCATGCCGAAGGTGTCTTGCAGCTGCGTCATCTTGTACAGGTTGTTCAAGATGATGTCGGGGATCTCGCCACGCTTGAGTTCGATCACGACGCGCATACCGGATTTATCCGACTCATCGCGGATTTCCGAAATACCTTCGATCTTCTTCTCGTTGACCAGCTCGGCAATCTTCTCGAGCAAGGTACGCTTGTTCACCTGGTACGGCAGTTCATCAACGATGATCGACTGACGGTTACCCGACTTATCCAGATCTTCGAAGTGCGTCTTGGCGCGCATCACCACACGACCACGGCCGGTGCGATAACCATCACGAACGCCCGAGATGCCATAAATAATGCCGGCCGTCGGGAAGTCTGGTGCCGGAACGATATCAATCAGCTGATCAATCGTCAGATCCGGGTTTTCCAGCAACGCTAGACATGCGGCGATCACTTCCGACAGGTTGTGCGGCGGGATATTCGTTGCCATACCCACGGCAATACCCGACGAACCATTAATCAGCAGGTTCGGAATACGGGCAGGCAGAATCAGCGGCTCTTGTTCGGAACCATCATAGTTCGGTCCGAAGTCGACGGTTTCTTTATCAATATCGGCGAGCAGTTCATGGCCGATATTGGCCATACGCACTTCCGTGTAACGCATCGCAGCGGCGTTATCGCCATCGACCGAACCGAAGTTACCCTGACCATCTACCAGCATGTAACGCAGCGAGAAATCCTGCGCCATACGAACAATCGTGTCGTACACCGCGGTATCGCCGTGCGGGTGATATTTACCAATAACGTCACCGACCACACGGGCCGATTTCTTATAAGCCTTGTTCCAGTCGTTGTTCAGCTTGTGCATGGCAAACAGCACCCGACGGTGCACCGGCTTCAGGCCGTCTCCCACATCCGGCAGCGCACGGCCAACGATCACGCTCATGGCGTAATCGAGGTACGAGCGACGCATTTCGTCTTCGAGGCTAATCGGTAGTGTTTCTTTGGCAAAATTGTCCATAAAGCTTTCGTGACAGGGCAAAAAATGGTACGGTTCAGAAACTTTCTGGTAAAAATCGGGTGCTTAGACAGCAAAACTGCCAGAAACCGGTATCCGGAAAAATTGTTCAAGTTTAACATGCAGAACATGCCGAACCACGCACCCTTACCATTGCCTATTCAAGCCGACCTGGTGGTCTGCGCACGCTAGATTATTCCGGTTGAATCTGGGCGCCGATGATTACCTAAACCGGGGCCTGGCCACGCGCGATGCGCTGCGCAACCACCCTTCGCCTCAGTTTTATGCTGGCTCCCCATACCCCCTATACGGTTTCTGACGCGACTTTTGAAAAAGTAGCGACGCTCTCTGCGCAAACGGGGCTAGGTATTCATATTCATGTGCACGAAACCCAGCACGAGGTCGACGACAGCCTGCGTCAATATGGCATACGCCCGCTGGAACGCCTGGGTATTCTAGGGCCGCAAACTCTGGCCGTGCATGCCGTTGCCCTTAATGACAGCGACATCGCACACATCGCACTAATGGCACGTAACAATATGCACGTTGCCCACTGCCCGGCCGCTAACCTGAAGCTCGGCTCGGGCGTTGCCCGCACCACTGCCTTGCAAAAAGCCGGCATTAATATAGGCATCGGTACCGATGGTGCTGCTGGCAACAACCGTCTGGATCTACCCGGCTGGCCGGCTTGCTGGCCAAAGGCACCGAACAAGACCCCAGTCTGTTTCCGGCGCACTCTCTTATATATATGGCAACATTGGGGGTGCCCGCGCCCTGGGACTACAGGACAAGATCGGTTCACTCACCATTGGCAAACGCGCCGACTTATGCGCCATTGCCCTGGACAATATGACCACGTTGCCCGTATTCGACCCAGCATCGCATATAATCCATGCAGCAGGTAGGGAAGATGTTACCCATGTCTGGATCAACAGCGAATGTGTTGTAAAAAAGAAACACCTTCAGAAAATTTCTCACGGAGAGATATACGCCAAGGCCAAAACGTGGGAGAATCGTCCCAGAGGTTAGGTGTGCTCACAAGGAGTGCCCGTTCCTGCTGTTAATTATCTACAACACGAATGAGGAATGACCATGCGTATTTCTGCTAAGCAAGCCGTCCTGGCTGCAATCGCTGCTGGCCTGGGCGTGGGTGCTACCGTTGCGCACGCTGCTACCCCAGGTATCGACCCTAACGGCACTGTTGCCTATCTGGTCGACAAAGATTTCAACGTGGTCAAGAGCGGTGCTGGCCTGTGCTGGCGCGATGGCTACTGGACTCCAGCAAACGCCAGCGCGGAGTGCGAAGGTGGTGCTGACAAGGCTGCTCCAGCCGGCGCCAAGATCACCCTGGCCGCTGACGCCCTGTTCGCCTTCAACAAGGCTGACCTGAAGCCTGAAGGCAAGGAGGCTCTGGACAACGTTGTTAACCAGGCTAAGGCTCTTAAAGTTGAAGTTATCGTTGCTGTTGGTTACACCGACCGCATCGGTTCTGACGCTTACAACCTGAAGCTGTCGCAGCACCGCGCTAACTCGGTTAAGGCATACCTGGTTTCGAAGGGTATCCCAGCTGACAAGGTTTACACCGAAGGTAAGGGCAAGGCTAATCCAGTTACTGGCACGACCTGTAACAAGATCGGCGGCCCACAGAACAGTAGCAACAAGAAGCTGGTTGACTGTCTGCAACCAGACCGTCGTGCAGTTCTCGAAATCATCGGCATCAAGTAATCACCGAGTTTCGAAGCACGAGAAAAAGCCACCTTCGGGTGGCTTTTTTAATGCCCGCAGTTTGGTCATTAAGTGCACAGCCACGCCCCCGGCTTTATAATCTGAGCATTACTCACCAGCAGTCCGAACCAATATGAACGCCCCGCTACAACAAAGCACCAACGCCGACCCGGCCGAAGTACAGAAGTTTTCTGATCTAGCTCACCGCTGGTGGGATCCGAATAGCGAATTCAAGCCACTACACGAGATCAACCCGTTGCGTACCCGCTGGATTGATCAGACCATCGGCCTCGCCGGCAAAAAGATCATCGATATCGGCTGCGGCGGCGGCTTACTCTCGGAAGCTATGGCAACACAGGGCGCCGATGTCACTGGCATCGACCTTTCAAACAAAGCCCTTGGCGTTGCCAAGCTCCACCTGCTGGAAAGTGGTGTCAAGATCGACTACCGCCACATTGCCGCCGAAATGATGGCGGCCGAACATCCCGGTAGCTTTGATGCGGTGACTTGCCTGGAAATGCTGGAGCACGTGCCGGACCCACAACAAACCATTGATGCCTGCGCCAAACTGGTGAAAGCGGGTGGCGATGTGTTTCTATCAACACTCAACCGTAACCCCAAGGCTTATCTCTTTGCCATTATTGGTGCCGAGTACATCCTTAACATGCTGCCCAAAGGGACGCATGATTACGCCAAATTCATTAAACCGGCCGAATTAGTCCGCATGACACGTCATTCTGGTTTGGATCTGGTCAGCATGATTGGCATGAGCTATAACCCGCTGACCAAGGTATATAGCCTGGGTAACGATACCAGCGTTAATTACATGGTTCACTTGCGTCGCATCACCTGATGCCGCAAATCAAGGCTGTTCTGTTTGATCTAGACGGCACGGTCGCTGATACCGCGCCTGATCTGGCCTATGCTGCCAACAGTTTGCGTCTGGCCGATGGTGTACCACCCTTACCTGTAGAAATACTGCGCCCACTGGCCTCGCAGGGCGCCCGCGGTCTATTGAAAGAAGCCGTGGGTCTCACGCCGGATGATCCGGGGTTTGAACATGCCCGTCTGCACTTTCTGTCTTTCTATGAAAACAATCTGTGCGTTCATACCCGGTTGTTTGCGGGCATATCGCAACTGCTAGAGGGTATCGAAGCTCGAGGCCTGCCCTGGGGCATTGTCACCAATAAGGTGGAGTTCTTTGCCCAACCCTTAATGCAGCAACTCGGGCTCGCCGAGCGCTGCGCCATTACCGTGGGTGGTGATACCACGCCCAACCACAAACCGGCACCGGACCCACTGCTCCATGCCGCCCAAGCGATTAACGTAGCGCCAGAAGCCTGCCTGTATGTTGGCGACGATCTACGGGATGTACAGGCCGCCCATGCCGCCGGCATGACCAGCGTGGCGGTACGCTGGGGTTACCTGGGCGATGGACCGCCCATCGAGCAATGGAACGCGCACCACATCGTGAAAACACCCAAAGATCTGCACGACCTGCTTGAAACCCTGTGCTAGACTCCACACTTATGTGATGTAAGATTCACGGGGCCGACCTGGTTTCGACGGGGGTTACAAAGCAAGACAGGGCATGTCGAGGCTCAGCCACCTCGTAAAACCAACTGAAAACAACACAATCGCCAACGACGAGCGCTACGCTCTAGCTGCTTAATTGCAGCTGGCTCCCGAACTGACTTGCTCATGGGTCAGGTAGCGAAAGCTACATCGGGATCACGAACACGAGATAAGGTTTGGTCATGTCACGGGGCCCGACTCGAAAATTTAGTGAATCGTCTGAAGCGAGCCTGTTCGGCCGGCGCGCCAAGACTAAATTCAATTGACCGGACTACACATGTAGAACTGCTTGTCGCGGACTTTCGGACGCGGGTTCGATTCCCGCCGGCTCCACCAAATCAAAAGCCTGACCATTTATGGTCAGGCTTTCTCTTTTATGACGCGTTAAGTACTGCGACTACTGCCCTCGCTCCATCAGCAGATAGGTGTTATAGGCATTCATCCGATTGGCATACTGAGACATCGGTACCTTGCTGAAGCGGCTCCAGTCTGTATTTTTATAAACCTCATCGGACGGCACCAGCTCTACCGCCCCTTTACCCATGGTTTGTCGCAGGAACACCAGATAATCCCGCGTCAGCGACATATCCTGCTTGGGGTTTGTGGATGCAGTGCCATGACCGGGCACCACCACCTTAGCCGGGAACTTCAGCAGCGTATTGAGTGATTCGATCCATTGGCGGCTATCCGCCTGGCCCACAAAAGGAATGCGGTTGTGGAACACCAGATCCCCGGCAAACAACACCTTCGATTGCGGCAACCAGACTACCAGGTCATCCGGCGTATGGGATGGCCCCACAGGAATTAGCTCGAAATCCACGCCACCAACCACCAGCTTCTTTGCGCCCTTGATCGGTTCGTCCGGCGGTAGAAGCCTGGTGCTCTCATCTACCCATGGGAAAAGCTCCTGTCTAGAGGCGTCCAGACGCAATCGCGCCGTATCCGAATTCAGATATTCACCCGAGGCCTCATGCGCCACAATGCGGGCACCCGCCTCTTTAAAGACCTGCAAACCATAAACATGGTCCGCATGGTAATGCGTCACAATTACCGTATTCAGGGGCTTGTCGGTGATCTTACGGATCTGGGCAATCAACCGACGCGCCAATTCGGGTGAACCAAGCGCATCAATCACCACCACGCCTGCCGGTGTGATGACAAATCCGGCATTCGAAATAAAATTCTGATTTGCCGATGAACCCAGCTCGGCCAGACCCTGCACATAGTAACTATTAAGGGCGACCTGTTTGACCTGCATCGCCAGGACGCCAGCAGACCCTTCTTGCGCCACCGCAAATGGTGCTTGGGATAAAGCAAGCCAAAAAGTGGCTATTAAAGCAAGCAGTGTGTTTTTCATTGAAACTCCCGGCTAGGATCTTGTATGAATTTATACACCCTGCAAGGCTATCAAACCATATGCCGCCCGCGCCCACGTGCACTGATCGGTTGGTTTGCCATCGGCACCGTAGGGTTCCAGCTCACGACAGACCGATGGGCGGTTTTCATAAATGCCGCATAAAGCACCAGGAATGTTGCCTTTGAGCTGTTCGCAGCGCGGCGTTTTGCTGCTGGTGCCACGCATACAGCGCAGTTGCTCTGTAGTCTCAACAGATATCCAGCCACCGGGCGCATCACTAGCCTCTGCCCAATAGAATGAGACCCGGTACATGGCGCAACAGGCACCACAGTTCATGCAGGGCGATTCAGTACTCACAGGGTCAAACCAGAGGAAACGATCCAGCAGCTGTCGGCTATGTTTATCCAGCTGGCTTACGTCTTTGATCAAAAACTGAATGCCGTGGTTGTCTGAGATCAACAGGTTATTGCCACCCATACCGTTAATACGGCGGATGTGTTCTTCGCCTTTGAGCACTAGCTGGGTTTTGCCCTGTGCCGTTTCGATCTGCCAGGTGCTTGGCGTATTGAACGATGACACACTCTCGATGCGGGTGATCACCGGCATGAATTCACGGGTAGCCAGCACTTCATCGACCAATACCCGGTCTTCGGCCTTGAGATCATTGATGGAATTAAGCCATACGACTTCGTGGCTTTCCGAATCCACCAGAGAAAAGCCATTGTCAGGGTCTGAAAACGGAAACGCCCGCACTGGCGTGACACGTTCGATGACTTCACCATCCGACCAGATCAGATCCAGATTACCGAAGGCATCTTTACGCAAGCTGTAGGTGCGATGAAAGCTCAGTAGATCATTCGTCATGGTTGCCTCCGAAGGCGCTCATGGCTGAAGCCTTGTCTTCGGCTTCCTGCCGGGCCTATGTTTCCACCATGCGGCGGTAGGCGCCATCTTTGATCATGAGTTCGTCGTGCGACCCTTCTTCAATAATCTGCCCGCGATCCAGCACAATCAGCCGATCTGCCTTACGCAGCGTCGATAGTCGGTAGGCAATGGCGATGGTGGTACGACCCTGCACCAGGTTATCCATGGCTTTCTGGATTTCCTTCTCGGTGGTGCTATCCACCGACGAGGTAGCTTCGTCCAGAATCAGAATCTGCGGATTAATCAACAGTGCGCGGGCAATGGAAATGCGCTGACGCTCACCACCCGATAAAGCCTGACCACGCTCACCCACCACCGAATCGTAACCATGCGGCAGACGCAGAATGAATTCATGCGCGTGGGCGGCACGGGCGGCGGCCACAATCTCTTCTCGCGTGGCATTCGGTTTGCCGTAAGCGATGTTCTCGGCGATGGTGCCAAAGAACAGGAATGACTCTTGCAACACCAGGCCGATGTGCTGGCGATACTCCGACACCGGGATCGAACGGATATCAGTGCCATCGATCTTGATGCTACCCTCAGAGGCATCGTAAAAACGGCAGATGAGGTTGACCAGCGTACTCTTACCCGAGCCGCTGTGGCCAACGAGGCCAATCATTTCGCCGGGCTGAATATTAAAACTGACATCACGCAGCACGGCGCGATTACCGTAGCGGAAACCCACGCGGTTGATGTCGATGCGTCCGACCTTCTCGATATGCACCGGATTGATCGGTTCTGGCACGCTCGATACATGATCAAGAATATCGAAGATGCGCTTGGCACCGGTTGCGGCCTTCTGGGTATGCGAGACGATGCGGCTCATTGAATCGAGACGGGTATAGAAGCGGCCAATATACGCCAGGAAGGCAACCAGCACGCCCACCGTAATATGGTGATGCACGACCTGCCAGATGCCGAAAGCCCAGAGAATCAGTAGACCAATCTCGGTGAGCAGTGTCACCGTCGGCGTGAACATACTCCAGACCTTGTTCACGCGGTCATTAATCGCCAGATTATGGGCATTGGCCGTACGGAAGCAGTTGGATTCGCGTTGTTCCTGGGCAAAGGCCTTCACCACACGGATACCAGGAATGGTATCGGCCAGCACGCTGGTCACTTCTGCCCACATGCGGTCGATCTTCTCGAAGCCAAAACGCAGCTTGTCGCGCACGATGTGGATAAGCCACATGATCATGGGCAGCGGTGCCAGAGTGACCAGCGCCAGCCACGGGTCGATCGACACCAGAATGGCTGCCGTCATGAGGATCATGATCACGTCGGTGGCGAAATCCAGGGCATAGAGCGAGAGAAACACGCAAATGCGGTCCGACTCGTTCCCAATCCGTGCCATGAGGTCACCGGTGCGCTTGCCGCCAAAGTACTCCAGAGAGAGCTTGAGCAGATGGTCGTAGGTGGCTGTCCGCAGATCGGCACCAATGCGCTCGCTCACCAACGCCAGAATATAGGTGCGCGCCCAGCCCAAGCCCCAGGCCACCAACGCACTGAGCAGCAACCCGCTCAACAGCATGACGGTAAGATCAACGGGAATGTGCTTGCCATTCTGAAACAAAATCAATACCTTATCCATCAGCAGCATGGTCAGGTATGGCGGCCCCAGCGTGGCCGCAGTACCGAGCAGCGTCAGCACAAAACCGATCACTAACTCTTTCTTATAGGGTCGGGCAAAACGCCAGAGGCGCAGCAGCGTCCAGGTAGACGGCGATGTCAGGTTTTCGCTATAGCAGGCCGGGCATTCATCCTGATCCGGTGGCAGCGGTAGCCAGCAATTAGGACACAACGCCGCTTCTTCCGAGGCCTCTGGTTCGGCAACCGCTTCGCCGGCCTCAACCCGTTGTTTCTCACGAAGGCTATCCAGCTGGCGAACTAGGCGTAACGCCGATGGGTTCTGCGCCAGCGTAAAGAGCGCCAGCAGGCCAGACGGCCCTCCGGCGATAGCAGATCCCCAGCGTGGCAATGCCAGCGTGGTCACTCAGCTTTAATGTCTGCTCCGCTGAAAGTGGCCATTGCGACCATTCTCCGGTGTGCGATAGCGCGTACAGCCCCTGATCGGTCAGACAGATCAGCCCGCTGGCAAACTGCAGCTGGGCATCCAGGTCAGTTTCAATCGTGGCCAGAATGGTTTCGCTCTCAGCCAGGTGGGCATGCAGTGCAGGCATCCAGAACTCTGGCGTGCGGTGAACGTTTTGAGCAGTGTGTGAGGCCTGCGCGGAAATTCAATTGGTATGGCCTAATTGTAAGCGCGTTCCGGTGATCCGGAAAATTGAAATTCTGACAGATTAACGCATGGCTACGGGCTTTGGCTAACACCAGCGAGGCCTTTTATTAATAAAAACTGGTGAACGGTCATCCGTTACGATTCTGGTGCGTTATTGGCCTCAGATTCTGTTTACAATGGCATAAGAACAAACCATATTTGCAGCTACTTTGCCAGAACCGGGTCTTTCCGGACGGAACTTTGACACTCCTGTAGCCTAGATGAGTCATAAAACCATAAAAATCATCGACATCAAGTCGATTCGCGGTCCCAATATGTGGACCTACGTACCGGTTCTGGAAGCCTGGGTGGATATTGGCGATCTGGAAGACTTCCCCTCCGACAAAATTCCCGGCTTGCCCGAACGGCTGGTGGCATGGCTCCCCGGTTTGATGGAGCATCGCTGCAGTTACGAGGAATACGGCGGGTTTGTAAAACGCCTGCACGAAGGCACTTGGCCGGCCCACATTATGGAGCACGTGATGCTGGAGCTGCTCAGCCTGGCGGGCATACCGGGTGTGTTCGGTCGTGCACGCGATGGCAATCGCCGCAGCGTCTACAAAGTCATCGTGCACAACCTGCATGACGAAGTAACCCGTCTGGCACTGACCACTGGCCGCGACCTGATTATGGCCGCCATTGAAGACAAGCCTTTCGATGTGGCTGCCGCGGTTGAAGAACTGAAGGATCTGGCTGAAGACCGCCTGCTTTTGGGCCCAGCACCGGCAGCATCGTGAATGCCGCCATGGAACGGAAAATCCCCACCATGCGCCTGGCCGAAAACAACCTGGTGCAGCTGGGCTATGGCTCTAAGCAACGCCGTATCTGGACAGCAGAAACTGACCAGACCAGTGCCATTGCCGAAACCATTTCTCGCGACAAAGACCTGACCAAGAGCCTGCTCAAGGCCTGCGGTGTGCCGGTACCCGAAGGCGTGGTCGTAGAAACCGCTGATGACGCCTGGGAAGCGGCCGAAGATATTGGCCTGCCCGTGGTGGTAAAGCCGTCTGATGGCAACCACGGGCGCGGCGTCTTTACCAATCTGATGACAGAAGCTGAAGTCCGTACGGCCTTTTCGGTAGCGGTTGATGAAGGCAGCAGCGTGATTGTCGAGCGTTTTATCCCCGGCAACGAACACCGTCTTCTGGTGGTGGGCGGCAAAATGGTTGCTGCAGCACGCGGTGACTTTGCGTTCGTTAAGGGCGATGGCAAATCTACGATCGAACAACTGATCGAGGTACAAATTAACAGCAGCCCGAGCCGTGGCCCCTCGGAAGAAAACACACTAAATTTTGTGCGGATTGATTCGGCGGTACGTCTGGAGCTGGAGCGCCAAGGCATGAATGCCCAATCAATACCAGCCGCCGGCCATGATGTGCTGATCCAACGCAATGGCAATGTTTCGATCGATATCACTGATGAAGTCCATCCGGAAGTCGCGCATGTGGTTGCCCTAGCTGCCCGTGTGGTGGGTCTGGATGTCGCTGGCATCGACCTTGGTGGCTGAAGACATTTCCAAGCCGCTGGCTGAACAGCGTGGTGCCATTGTGGAAGAGTGAATGCCGGCCCCGGCCTGCTGATGCACCTACGCCCCTCGGCTGGTACTCCCCGCCCCGTAGGCAATGCCATCGTGGACTATCTGTTCCCACCCGGCGAAGACTTCAATCTGCCGATCGTGGGGATTGCGGGTTCGCGTGGCAAAACGCTGGTATCGCAACTTATTGCCAGTCTGCTGCAACTAACCAGCATGAATGTGGGTCTAGCCTGCAGCAAGGGCGTGTATTTCAACCAGCGCCAGCTGGATGATCGCCACTGTGCCGATTGGGAAAGCGGCCACCGCCTGATGCTAAACCGCCAGGTCGATGTCGCCATTATCGAGAACGATAACCACGGCATCCTGAACGATGGCCTGCCCTATAAACGTTGCACTATCGGCGTGGTTACCAACTTGGACCCCACCGACACAGTGCCCGAATGCGCCATTAATGATGCCGAAGATATTTATAGGGTCATGCGTACGCAGATTGATGTGGTGCTACCGAGCGGTGTTGGCATCCTCAATGCCGATGATGTTGAAGTGGCTGACATGGCACGCCTGTGTGATGGTGAAGTGATCTTCTTTAGCCGCTTTGGTGATGCACCCTGCCTGGCCGAACACCTGGCCAACAATGGTCGCGCCATCTTCAGCCGGGATGGCCAGATCGTTCTCGCCCGCGGCAACGATGTGCAGCCGCTGATGGCGATCAACAGTATTCCCCTACTACAACTCCGCAATGATGCCCTCGAAAGCATTCTTGCGGCTGTTGCCGTAGGCGTTGCCATGAATCTCTCTCGCGAAATCATGAGCATGGGTATCCAAACCTTCAGTCATCTATAAAACATGGAAATCGTCCGTCTGCGCGCACTCCGCAGCCCCAATCTCTGGGGTCGTCACACCATGATCGAGGCGCGGATCAACTGTACTGAAGATGAGTGCCAGATCACCAATCTGGCCGGCTTCGAAACCCGCTTACGTTCCCGCTTTCCGCAAATGGACCCGCTCATTGCGGGTGGCCATAACGAGCCGCTGACACTGGCACATGCACTGGAAGTGGTTGCACTGGGGTTGCAAGCGGCTGCCGGATGCCCGGTGACCTTTAGCCGTACCGTGCAAACGCCGGAAAAAGGCACCTACATTACGGTCGTTGAATACAATGAGAAAGCCGTCGGCAAGCTGGCCTTCGAGCACGCCACACTCTTGTGCCAGGCCGCCCGTGAAGATCGCATGTTTGATCTGAACGCTGCGCTTCATGAATTAAACGGACTGGACGAAGATCTTCGTTTAGGGCCGAGCACCGGTTCCATCGTCAATGCCGCTGTCGCCCGCAATATTCCCTTCCGTCGCATGACGGAAGGCAGCATGGTGCAATTAGCAAACAGAAACGCATTCAAGCGGCCGAAACCAGCCACACCAGCGCAATCGCCGAATCGATTGCGCAAAACAAAGACCTCACCAAAACCCTGCTCTATTCCGCTGGCGTACCGGTACCGCAAGGTCGCGTCGTTACCAAACTGGAAGATGCACTAGCCGCCGAATGGATCAAAGGTCCCGTGGTTGTTAAGCCCCGTGATGGCAACCAAGGCAAAGGCGTTGCCGTTAACCTGCAAACGCCTGAACAGATCACAGCGGCCTTTGAAGTTGCCTACAAGATTAGCGATGAGGTGATCATCGAACGTTTTCTGCCCGGCCACGACTTCCGTCTGTTGGTGGTGGGTAACGAACTCGTTGCCGCCGCCCGTCGTGATCCCCCCCTATGTGATTGGCGATGGCCAGCACACCATCCGCCAACTTGTGGATGTGATCAACAGCGACCCGCTGCGTGGCGATGGTCAAGCCACCTCGCTGAGCAAGATCCGCCTGGATGCGATAGGTCTTGCCACTCTGGAAGAGCAACAGATGATACCGGAAACCGTGCCTCAGCGCGGTGTACGCATCAACCTGCACAAGAATACCAACCTCAGTACCGGCGGCACGGCCACCGATGTGACCGACAATGTGCACCCGGACATAGCAGCCAGTGCCGTCGCCGCGGCCCACATGGTCGGTCTGGATATCTGTGGTGTGGATGTTGTTTGTGACAGCGTCTATCGTTCGCTACAAGAACAAGGCGGCGGTATCGTTGAAGTGAATGCTGCCCCCGGCCTACGTATGCACCTGAGCCCGTCTTACGGCAAAGGCCGCCCGGTGGGTGAAGCCATTATTCGCCAGATGTTCGGCCCGGGTGAGAACGGTCGCATACCGGTGGTTGCTGTTTCGGGTACCAACGGTAAAACCACCACCATCCGACTGACCGCGCATCTGATCGCCCAGACAGGCAAACGTATTGGGATGACCACGACGGATGGCGTTTACGCCAACGGCCGATTGATCGATACCGGCGATTGCAGCGGCCCACGCAGTGCCCGCAACTGGGTCATCCAGATGTTGATGCCGCTGTGCTGGAAACCGCCCGTGGTGGCGTGCTACGCGAAGATCTCGGCTTCGATCGCTGCGACGTGGCTGTGATCACCAACATTGGTGAAGGCGACCACCTGGGTATGAACTTCATCAATATCGCCGCCGAGTTGGCCGCGGTGAAACGCGTGGTCGTGCAAAACGTGTCGGCCGAAGGCACTGCAGTGCTAAATGCTGCCGACCCACTCGTGGCACGCATGGCGAGATACTGCACGGGCAATGTGACTTTCTTTGCCGCCCAGAGCTCAGCGCATCCTATGATGGCCAAGCATCGTGCCCAGGGGCATCGCGTGATCTACCGCGAAATGCGATTCGTGCGCTAGCCGACACCATTCACGAAATGCCGGCCAAGCGCCGCTCCGTAGTGATTAGTGGTGCTGGCGATCGCCGTGATGATGACATCCGTCGTCAGACGCGCATTCTCGGCAACGTTTTTGACTACGTGGTGCTTTACGAAGATGCCTGCCAACGCGGCCGCAGCGAAGGCGAAGTGGTCAAGCTACTCCGCGAAGGCCTGGATGAGGCCCATCAGGTGAAAGAGATCGATGGAAATCAAAGGCGAGTTCCTCGCCATTGATCAAGCGCTCTCTAAACTGGAACCAGGTGATATATGTCTGATTCTGGTGGACCAGGTGGAAGAAGCGCTCGCCCACATCCAGAAACGCGTCGCCGAAGCCAGCGCTTAACGCTTGATCTAAATCCGCTCGATAATCACTGCCAGTTCAAAGAGCCCATTTTTATGTGGCACTTGGGTTAGTGCGCCAGCAGGCCAGCGCCAATGTCGCTGGTCAAACAACGCATGCATGGCATTTATATCACAATGGAACGGCGGGCCTTCAACTAAGCCTTCCTGGCTACCCGGGCGCGCCACCTGCATGAAGAGCGCATACAAATGGCCACCAGGTCGGATCCACCGAGCCAGCTGCTGACTATAGGTAACCCAGTTATCCGGCGTTAGTGCGCACAGACAAGTCTGCTCATAGACGGCATCAAACGGCTGGTCAGGCGTGTAGGTTAAAACATCGGCCTGAACCACTGCTGCCGATAAACCAGCCGCCTGCAATCGCTGTTGTGCCTCTGCCACCGCTGCAGGTGTGTAATCCAGCCCTGTCACATTAAAACCCGCTGCGCTAAGCGCAGCAACTTCCCACCCTTTGCCGCAACCAGGCACGGCGACTCTGAGGCTTTTCTGTGCATTTAATAGACCATCTGCCAGCCAGTGCATCAGCTGCGGGCGGGCTTGACCTCGATCCCAACCGGTTTGTTGAGTTTCAAACTTTTCTTGCCAGAAATGAGGTGATAGTTGTGTCATTGGTTGATTTTAACACGAGCGCCGCCGCCGAATGTTCAAATACCCGGAGATGACGGGATGCATGCTCTCCGGTACGATATCACTTATGAGTTTTTGTAACTTTCGTGCCCAATCGGTTGCCTGATGGCACAGTCCAGTCGGCTCTCTTTCTTGATGAGGCAGTACGCTTTATGGCGTCATGTAGAAGCACATCCGCTGACGGCTACCGGACTGGCAGTTTCATGCCTGGCTGTGGTGTTGCTATTTCTGAGTGGACTGCATGATGTGATCAACGGCAGCGCCGATGCAAATGTGCGATATGCACTCTGGGGTGGATTTGCTGGGTTTGCGCTCACTACGCTAGGGGCGCTCCCCGGGTTTGTTCTAAAAAGTCTGCCGCAACGGATTGAAGACACATTGCTTGGGTTGGCTGCCGGCATGATGCTTGCCGCAAGTTCGTTTTCTCTGATTCTTCCCGGCATTAAATCCGGTGAAGCACTGGCCGGAAGTGATTTTATCGGTGCAACCACTGTGGTTCTAGGCATGTCACTCGGGATCATGCTGATGCTGGGCATGGATGAATTTACCCCACACGAGCATTCTAAAACTGGCACCTTCGGCCCAGATTCTTATCGGGTCAGTCGTATCTGGCTTTTTGTGCTGGCTATTGCCTTACACAATCTGCCAGAAGGAATGGCGATCGGCGTGAGCTTTGCCCAAGGTGATTTACAGGTGGGCATACCACTCACGTCTGCGATTGCCATGCAGGACATTCCCGAAGGCCTCGCTATGATGATGGCGCTACGTGGGGTTGGATACAGCCCATTTAAGTCGGTAGCGATCGCCTCGCTGACTGGCCTCCTTGAACCTTTAGGTTCCATCATCGGCATCACACTCTCGAGAGGGTTGGCGATTGCTTACCCGATTGGTTTTGGTCTGGCAGCTGGTGCAATGATTTTTGTTGTGTCGAATGAAGTACTTCCCGAGACACATCGCAATAGCCACCAGAAGTTCGCTACTATCGGTCTGGTTGCTGGCTTTGCTTTGATGATGACGCTTGATACCGTACTTGGCTAATATGCAAACACCAGCGCTTGTCTCCCGCAATCTCTCTTGCATTCGTGGCAAGCAGACCTTGTTTCAAGGCTTAGACCTGCAACTTGATAGCGGGCAATGGCTTTACCTGCAAGGTGAAAATGGCGCCGGCAAGACCAGTCTGCTACGCATACTTGCGGGTCTAACCTTGCCAGCTGATGGCGACGTTTTATGGCAAGGCTCGCCTATCAGCAAACAACGCGGTCAGTATCATCAGGATCTACTTTACATCGGCCATCACGCCGGCCTGAAAGAAGACCTCACGCTCACCGAAAACCTGCAGGCGCTGTGCCGCATGGATGGCCTGCGGGTCAATGATGTAGACATCCGTGAAGCCCTTACCCACATGGGTCTGGCTAAACGCCAGCATTTACCGGCACGCGTGCTGTCAGCGGGACAGAAACGTCGTGGCTTACTTGCCCGAACCCTGTTACGCCCAGCCAAACTATGGATTCTGGATGAGCCGTTTAATGCACTCGACGTTAATGCCATCGCTGACGTGCAGAATCTGCTCAAGGCGCATCTTGCTAAAGGTGGCATGTTGGTGCTTACCAGCCACCAGACACCCTACCTGGGCACAGATGCCCACGGCTTTGTACTGAATCTATCGGGGAGCCGCTAATGCCCGTGCTGTCCGCATATTTTGCCGCCCTGCATCGGGACTTACTGCTTGTAATGCGGCGCAAGACCGAAGTGCTCACGGTGCTCTTCTTCGTGATTGTGACGACCTTACTGCCCCTTGGCATAGGACCAGAACCCGATCTTCTACGCAAAATTGCGCCAGGGGCTATGTGGATTGCCGCACTGCTTGCTACGCTGCTCGGGTTGCAACGTCTCTTTGCTGCTGACTATGCAGATGGCACACTGGAGCAAATGGTGCTTTCTCCAAAACCGCTCACTATTCTCGTTGCCGGCAAAATTACCGCGCACTGGCTGGTCTGCGGTTTACCGCTAGTCTTGCTGGCGCCGGTGATTGGTCTGCAATTCGACTTATCGTCAGATGCCATAGGCATCCTGATGCTGACTTTGTTGATTGGTACACCATTGTTGTCACTGCTGGGCGCCATTGGTGCCGCACTGACACTGGGGGCTCGTGGTAGTGCCTTGCTGGTTTCTTTACTCGTACTGCCGCTTTACATACCCACGCTGATTTTTGGGGCAGGTGCTGTCGAGTCCTATATTGCCGGCCTGGGTGCTATGGGGCACTTCTCCCTGCTAGGCGCACTACTCATTCTGGCAGCCGCCTTTGCACCCTGGGCAACCACTGCAGCGTTACGCATCTCATTGGAATAAAATAGCAGCATGATCAACTGGTTCAAATACAGCGCACCCAGCACCTTTTACCCGCTGGCCGGCAAGCTCATTCCCATTTTCTGGACACTGGCTGCCGTGTTAGGCGCCATCGGTCTGTATATCAGCTTTTTTGTTGCACCGACCGATGCGCAACAGGGTGAAGGCTATCGCATCATTTTTATCCATGTACCTGCCAGCTGGATGTCGATGTTCATCTACTGCATCATGGCTTTCTGGTCTTTGCTTGGCCTGACTTTTAATACTCGCCTATCAGGCATGATGACCAGCGCCTTAGCACCGACGGGGGCTTTGTTTGCCTTTCTATCGCTATGGACGGGCGCGCTCTGGGGTAAGCCCATGTGGGGGGCCTGGTGGGTATGGGATGCACGTCTTACCTCTGAACTCATTCTGTTTTTTCTCTATATCGGTTTCATGGCACTACAGGCTACCATTGACGACCCACGCCGTGCCGATCGTGCGGGTGCCCTACTCTCGCTCGTGGGTGTGGTTAACGTACCGATCATCTACTTTTCGGTTAAGTGGTGTAACACCTTGCATCAAGGGGCATCCGTCTCTTTGACCAAATCCCCCAGCATGGCCAGCACCATGCTCTGGGGTATGCTGATTATGGCCTTGGCCTTCTGGGCTTACACCATTGCAGTTGCCCTAATGCGCGCACGTACCATCATGCTGGAATGTGAAGCCAATACCGAATGGGTACAACACCTGTCTGATGTGAAAGAGGTCGCATAATGCAGTGGCAATCAATCAGCGACTTTTTCGCTATGGGCGGCTATGGTCTATACGTCTGGGGGAGCCTTGGCGTATGTGCCATCACGATGATTACTGAACCCTTACTGGTAAAGCATCGCCGCAAGCAAGCGCTTAAAGACATCCGAAATAACTACCTGTTGTGATTCTCTTAAAATGAAACCACGTCACAAACGATTTGCTCTGATCATTGGCGCGCTTGCTGTTATTGGTGTTGCCGCTACACTTATTCTTAACGCGTTTGAAGAAAACCTGGTGTTCTTCTTCACACCCACACAGGTTGCTGCGGGTGAAGCTCCAAAGAATCGCGCCTTCCGGATTGGCGGGATGGTTAAAGAAGGTAGCGTGCAGCGCGATGACGTGAATGTACGCTTTGTTGTAACGGATACCGCCCACGATATTCCAGTAACCTATACAGGCATCCTGCCTAATCTTTTTCGTGAGGGCAAAGGCGTTGTCGCTCAGGGAAAACTAGAGGATGCGGGCATAACACCAAGCTTCAAAGCGTCAGAGGTTCTTGCAAAACATGATGAGAACTATATGCCGCCAGAAGCCCAACAGACACTCGATAAAGCGGCTGTAGAAAAGGCTTCTAAAACACTCAAATAATTCGTTGTTACATGTTACCATGAAGAAAGGGAGCCTGTGGCTCCCTTTGCATTACTACTAGTGCATAGGCACTACTTCATGCGGACTCGCGCTTCGCTAATGTTCTCCTGAACGAACTTGGCTTCAGGCGAATCCGAGGTGACCAATTTGAGAATGCGCTCCCAGTAGCTAATGGCCTGTTTGTAATTGCCTTCGTCGAAAGCCAGACCGCCCGCCAGGAAAAGCACTTTGGGATCCTGGCTGCCTTTTTGCAACGCATTGTTGATCCAGGTCCGAGCACCTTTAAGATCACCAGTGGCGGCCAACGCTTCGGCATAATCTGCCATGAGCTGTGGCTCCTGCTTAATCAGCGGCAGAATATGTCCAAAGGCTTTAACGGCGTCATCCGGACGATTCATCACCATATAGGCGCGTGCCAGTAGCTGCCATCCCGCTGGGTCATCGGGATTGGCATCCATCTTGGCCTGAAGGCGCGCAACCATGACATTCGGATCAGGGGCAGGTTTAACGTTAGCCGGATTCAGCGCGGCAAGGTTGCCCACTTTGAGATAGACTAGTATACTACCAATAGGGATTAGCGCCATAAGCAACCAGAGCAGCCAACGACCTGTTACGTGCTTTTGCACAGGGGCTACGATCTTTTCTGGTGCTGTTGCTGGCGTATAGTCGGGTTCGTCGATCAGACCCCGGCGGCTCCGACGTCGCAAGAAAACTACCGGGCCAATGAGCCCGCCTGCCAACAAAACAAAGGGACCTACCCACAAGAATAGCGTGGTACTTTTGAAGGGCGGATCATAAAGCACATAGTCGCCATAACGGCTCACAAGAAAATCAATGATTTCCTTATCTGACTTGCCTGCCTCGATAAGATGACGCACTTCGCGGCGCAAATCCTCTGCCAGTTCAGCCCGCGAACCCGCCAGCGATTCGTTCTGGCACACCAGACAACGCAGATTTTCTGAAATAGCATTGAGGCGCTTTTCAACAACCGGATTCTGGGCAAGCGGTTGCGCCTCGGCAGCATAAGCTGCACCGGCTATGGCCAACCACATTGCAACAAAAAGCTTTAAGAACCCTTTCATTATTTGAGTCCTTTGAGCATTGGATCAATCAGCGTCTGCACCACTTCTGACGTGACCGGCCCCACATGCTTGTATCGGATCACGCCGGCCTGATCAATGACATAGGTTTCCGGAACACCATAAACACCATAATCAATCCCGATACGGCCGTCAGCATCAAACGCCGAGAGCACATAGGGATTGCCATGCTTTTTAAGCCAGGCCAGAGCATCCGGCCGTTGATCTTTGTAATCCAGGCCGATAAGCGGTACATCCGGGTGGGTGCGCGCAAACTCAACCAGCACCGGATGCTCTTCCCGGCAGGACACACACCACGAGGCCCAGACATTTAGCAACCTGACGCGCCCTTTGAGATCTTCAGGCGCAAAGGTCTGTTTAGGATCCTGCAGCTGAGGCAGATCAAACGTGGGTGCCGGTTTACCCACCAGCGGCGATGGCACGTAGCGCGGGTCTTTAGTCAGCCCTTTGCCTAGAAAAAACACGAGAACGGCGAACGCCAACAAAGGAATGAGGAACCACCAGAAACGTTTCATCAGGATGCTACTTTCTCTTCATTGATGGTGTCGATCTCCTCACCAACGTCGTTTGAATCTGTCGACTTACGTGCACGATAGCGGCGATCCAATGCGGCAAGCATGCCGCCCAGTGCCATCAGGGCACAACCTGCCCAAATCCAGCTCACAAAAGGTTTGTAATAGACCCGGACAGCCCAGGCATTATTACCAGTAGGCTCACCCATAGAGACGTAAAGATCTCGCGTAATGCTGCTGTCGATACCCACTTCCGTCATCGGCATAGTGGAAGAGAAGTACGTACGCTTTTCGGTAAAGAGCGTACCCATCGTTTTCCCGGGTTGATCCTGCGGGCCATAAATCACTTCACCCCGAGCGCCTTCATAATTGGGGCCCTGAACTGGCGTCACGCCCTTGAGGGTCAACTGGATGTTATGAATAGAAACCGTATCACCCGGTGCCATGCTGACATCACGCTCCACCTGATAGCTACTGACGAAGGTGACACCAACTACAAACACAGCCAAACCTAGATGCGCAGATTGCATGCCCCAGAAGGCACGCGGTGGCCAACTGGTTTTAACGCGCACAGCCACCTGTCTAACCACGCCCGCCATAATCCACACAGCCAGCCCAGCCCCCACTCCCACCATAGGTCGCCAACTACCCATGAGTAGCGGCAAGACGATGGCAGCAATGATTGCCAGCACCGCTTCAACACGCAGGCTATTGAGCAAGGGCATGAGCTGATCCTGCTTCCAGCGGGCCACCGGGCCTAAAGGCAGTAGCAAAAGCAGCGGCAGCATAATCGGCACAAACACCGCATTAAAGTACGGCGGACCAACCGAGAGTTTGCCCAGATTCAGAGCGTCGATGACCATGGGATACACCGTACCCAACAGAACAGCACCCATACCCGCCAGCAGCAGCACATTATTAATAAGCAGTAGTGTTTCCTTAGAAGCTAGTGCAAACGCACCGCCGCGGTCAACTGTGGGCGCCCGCCAGGCAAACAGAGCCAGAGAACCACCCACTACAACAGCCAGGAAAACCAGGATGAAAATACCGCGTGCTGGGTCAGCAGCAAACGCATGCACGGAAGTTAATACGCCCGAACGAACGATAAAGGTGCCAAGCAGCGAGAGCGAAAACGCACCAATCGCCAACAACACGGTCCAGTTCTTGAAGCTGCCACGCTTTTCAGAAACGGCCAGCGAGTGAATCAACGCCGTACCCGCCAGCCAGGGCATAAACGAGGCGTTTTCTACCGGATCCCAGAACCACCAGCCGCCCCAACCTAACTCGTAATAGGCCCAGTTTGAACCAAGTGCAATACCGATAGTCAGAAAGATCCAGGCAGCCAGTGTCCATGGACGTGACCAGCGTGCCCAGGTGGCATCTAAACGACCTGCCAGCAATGCTGCGATTGCAAAAGCAAAGGCGACCGAAAAACCCACATAGCCCATATAGAGCATGGGTGGATGATAGACGAGCCCCGGATCCTGTAACAACGGATTGAGATCACGGCCCTCCATCACGGCCGGCAACAGCCGTGTAAACGGGTTAGAGGTGAAAAGAATAAAGAGAATAAAGCCAAAACTCACCAGACCGAGCACACCCAGCACACGGCTGACCATATCGGCAGGCAGTGTCCGCGAGAAAATGGCGACGGCGCCTGTCCAGGCGGTGAGTATAAATACCCACAGCAATAAGGAACCTTCATGACCGCCCCAAACCGCGCCAAACCGGTACTGCAACGGCAGCTTCGAGTTAGAGTGCCCCGCCACATAGGCTACCGAGAAGTCGTTGGTGACAAAACTCCAGGTCAGGCAAAAGAAAGATGCCGCCAGCAGGCTAGACAGGATGAGCGCCAAAGGTTTGGCAAGACGCACCCAGGACGGCACAGCTAATTGCGGGCCGGCCAGACCTAGAATCGATAACGACAAGGCGACAAAAAGCGACAGCGACAAGGCGAGCTGGCCTAGTTCAGGAATCATTCTTAAACCCTTTACAACCGATGTCGACTATCGCCGGTAAAACCCCGGTAATTGCATGGACACTTTACGTTTATTGAAGCCATGATGCTAATGGAGGCCGCTTCCGGATGCAAGTCGGGAGAACAGGGTAAACTCCCGGCAAGATAAGGATATCGGCATTTTGCTGAGTCTTTCCTCTCCTATTTTTTAGATATCGACATGGTTTGGGCTTTTGCCACTGATTCCACCTGGATTTATCTCATTCATCCGCTGATCATATTGCTTTTTGCTTTACGCATTATCTGGGTGCGCCGACCACCGGGTGTCGCCATGGCATGGATTCTGATCGTAACAATCATGCCGGTTGTAGGCATTAGCGCTTACCTATTAGTGGGCGAACGTCCTATCGGCCGGGAACGTCGTCGCATTGAAGAAATTGCACCGGCCTACTTTCAGATGACCGACCTATTTGATGCCAGGTTTTCTGAAACGACCCAGCACATCGACAAGAAGTTTCGAGCTATGGCTGTGCTGGCAGAAAACCATGGAGGTATGCCCCCAGTTCTGGGCAATGCCCTAGTGCTTTACTCGGATGCACAAACCATTCTGCACGGCATGATTACCGACATCGATGCTACCCGTACACGCTGTGATCTGGAGTTCTATATCTGGAACCCCGGTGGTACCGCTGATCTAGTCGGTGAGGCACTCATTCGTGCTGCTAGCCGGGGGGTTGCTTGCCGAGTCTTACTTGATGAACTTGGCAGCAGTGGCTTCTGGAAGAGTGATTGGCCAAAACGCCTGTAGGCAGGTGGCATCAAACTAGTAAAGGCCTGTGCCATTCATCCACTAAAGCTTCAGTTTGGACGCGCCGGTTTGCGGTTGCATCGCAAGATCGTGGCCATCAACCAGCATATCGCCTGTACAGGCAGCCTGAACCTCGTAGATCCGGCATTCTTCAAACAGGATGCCGGCGTTGGGGAATGGGTCGATGCCATGACGCGTGTTGTCGGCCCTGCTGCGCTTGCGCTGACCACGGTATTCGAAGGTGATTGGGCGGCAACATCGCAGGATTTAGCCAGTTTCTGGAACACATGCGGGCAACTCCAATACCAGAAGCCGCTGGCGATCTAAGGCTACAGGTTGTACCGACTGGCCCGAGCTACAAAAGTGGCAACATGTCGCATATGTTATTAAGCGCCGTGCTCGACGCGCGCAAAGAAGTGGTTTTGACCACCCCTTACTTTGTGCCGGATGAAGCGCTGTTCCAGGCATTACAGACGGCTGCCTGCCGTGGCGTCGATGTCACGCTGATTGTGCCGCAACGTGTCAATTCCAAACTGGTACGCTATGCCAGTCGTAGTTACATGGACGACCTGCTTTCGGTCGGCGTCAAGATTCAGCAGTTCACCGGTGGCCTGCTTCACACCAAGAGCATGGTGGTTGACCGTGAATTCACTATCTTCGGATCGGTGAATCTGGATATGCGCAGCCTGCGCCTGAACTACGAAATCACCCCAATGATCTACGATGCCGGTTTTAGCCAACAGGTGCGTGCATTTCAGGATAAATACCTCGCCCGGTCTATCCCGATCGATCCCATTGCCTGGGCAGATCGTCCGTTACGAGAGCGCCTCAAAGAAAACGCTGCCCAGCTTATGGCGCCTCTACTCTAATTAAAGACTCTCATGCTTAGCTATCGTCACGCATTTCACGCCGGCAACCCGGCGGATGTACTCAAACACATGGTCTGGATTCAAGTTCTCGATTACTTCACCCAGAAAGATAAACCCTTCATGGTGCTCGATACGCATGCGGGTGCAGGGATGTATCTGGTAGAAAGCAACATGGCACGTAAAACCGGTGAATGGTCTACGGGCATCGGCAAATTATGGGAACAAGCTGATGAGGACTTACCCGAATCGGTGTTGCGATATCATCAAGTGGTTAAGGCTGCGAACGCGAACCCAGCATTGAAGCACTATCCGGGTTCTCCATGGATCTCGGGCTACTGCACACGCCACGCCGACGTACTGCGTTTCTTCGAGCGGCACAGCACCGATGCACCACTACTGGCACAAGCCTTACGCTTTGTGCAAAAGCGCACGCAGATCAATGTGGCGGATGGCCTGGCCGGCCTCAAAGCCTTAATGCCGCCACCGCAGCGTCGGGCTGCAGTGCTCATTGACCCTTCCTACGAAGACAAAGCCGACTACGGCAAAGTCGTTGCCGGCCTACGCGATGCTGTTCAACGTTTTGCAACGGGGGCGTATGTGATCTGGTATCCCATCCTTGCCCGTCGTGAGGCCGTTGAACTACCGGACCGTTTGGTCAAACTGGGACTGCCGAGCTGGCTCCATGTCACCCTATCAACCCAGTCCCCCGCGAGCGATGGCCTGGGCATGACGGGTAGCGGCTTGTTTGTGGTTAACCCGCCGTGGACCTTGCCACAGACACTAGAAGCCACACTGCCCTGGCTCACCGAAACACTTGGTGAAAGCGGCAATGGTCATTTCACTCTGGACTGGCAGATTCCCTGACCATTAAACGCAATCAGGATTTGGCGGTTTTTGCTTCCAGCGCTTCCCAACTTTCCAGCAAGACCAGCAACTCTTCTTCGATCGCGGCCAATCGGCTTGCTATGGTCTGGCCAGCGGATGGATCCGTTGCAAAGATTGTCGGATCGTTCAACTTTTCAAGCAATGCGGCTTGCTCTGTTTCGAGGGCTTCGATTTGCCCAGGCAACGCATTCAGTGTCTGCTGTTCTTTATAGCTCAGCTTGGCAGCGCGACTACCCGTCGCAATCGGTGTCTCTGTAGGTTTCGCCGATGATTTCGCAGCGACAGATTTTTCGGTGGTTCTGGTTTGGCCCGCATGCCAGGCTGCCCAGTCACTATAACCACCTACAAACTCACGCCACTGACCATCCCCATCGGCCGCAATCACCTGCGTAACCACATTATCGAGGAAGCTACGGTCATGACTGACCAATAGCAAAGTGCCTTGATAATCCTGTAACAGACTTTCAAGCAATTCGAGCGTATCGATATCCAAATCGTTGGTGGGCTCATCCAGCACAAGAATATTAGCCGGGCGAGCAAAGAGACGTGCCAGCAGGAGACGGTTCCGCTCGCCGCCGGAGAGTGACTTAACTGGCGAACGTGCACGCTGTGGTAAGAAAAGAAAATCGCCCAGATAGGTCATCACATGCGTACGTTTACCCGCTACCTCCACGTAATCCGAGCCCTGAGAAATGACTTCATGCAATGGTGCTTCAGGATCTAAGGCCGTACGGAACTGATCGAAGTAAGCGACCTGTTGCTTGGTGCCGCGCTTAACCGTGCCGCTATCCGGTTCGATTTCACCCAGAATCAGGCGCAGCATCGTGGTCTTGCCCGCGCCGTTAGGGCCAATCAAACCCACACGATCCCCACGCATAATGCGACCACTAAAGTTATCAATAATCTTACGGCCTTCGTACGACTTAGATACATTGATCAGATCTGCCACCAGGGCGCCTGACATATCCCCCGAATCTACACGCATCGCCACCTGGCCCTGCTGATTGCGTCGGGCAGCACGTTCTGCACGTAACTGATCAAGCCGCTGCACACGGAATACGGCACGTGTACGCCGCGCTTCAACGCCCTTACGGATCCAGATTTCTTCCTGCGCCAGCAACTTATCGGCACGCGCCTGCTCCAAGGATTCTTCGTGCAGACGCTGGGCTTTACGTTCCTGGTATTTGGTAAAAGAGCCGGGATAGCTACTTAAGAGACCACGATCCAGTTCAACAATCCGGGTTGCCAAACGGTCCAGGAAACGGCGGTCGTGAGTAATAAACAACAAAGCCACGTTACGCGCCAGCAAGAGATTCTCGAGCCAATCAATGGCACCAATATCCAGGTGGTTAGTCGGCTCATCGAGCAACAGCACATCAGGTTCGCAGACCAAACCGCGCGCTAACGCCACACGCTTTTTCTGCCCGCCCGACAAATCATCAATAGCTGCATCAGGATTCAAATGAAACTCGGCAATCACCCGCTCTGCTAGGGCATTCTGTTGCCAGGCATTGGTAACTTCCAGCTCATGCTGCAATCGGGCCAACTCGTCGAGGGCTGCAGCGCGCTCAGCCTCCGGCATTTCGGCCAATCGATGAGACAGATCGTGATAACCCGCCAACAAGCGCGACTGCTCACCCAGACCCCCAACGACTGCATCGAAAACAGATGCACCGGGTTCAAATTTTGGCTCCTGTGCAACATATGTAATACGCAGATCCGGTGCTTTCCACACCTGGCCATCATCCAGTGCCCGCAAACCGGCGATCGCTGCCAGCAAAGAGGATTTACCCGTGCCGTTACGGCCAATGAGCGCTACGCGCTCACCCGCATCGATCTGGAATTCCACATGATCTAACAGCAGCACATCGCCATAGGCCAAGCAACCTGCATTAACTGACAGCAAGGGCATATCAATACCCCGTCAATCGTTTGAGATCGGCCAACACCTCGGCACTATGCCTAGATACCGACACATCGGTATAAACCTTGGCGATACGGCCATCCGGATCAATCAGATAGGTGTACCGACGCGGAAACCCAGTAATGCCGAGATTCATCCAGGCACCGTATTGACGGGCAAAATCACCCTCCGCCTCCGACAACAGCGGAAACGGCAAATGGAATTTCTGGGAGAACGCGGCATTTGTCACTGGCTTATCCGCACTAATACCGACAAGCACAACGCCCTTTTGTTGAAAGTTTTGCCAATCATCCCGGAAGTTGCATGCCTGACGTGTACAACCCGGCGTATCGGCCTTCGGGTAAAAATAGAGAACCACCCAATGCCCACGGTAATCAGCCAGTTTGTGCCGCACCCCTCGGGTATCTGCTAGATCAAAACCTGGCGCAGGCGTACCAACCGCCGGAAGGCTACCATCCCCGGCTTTAGCACTTACCTGCGAGCGCCATAACCAAACCAGCAACTCAATAACGACCAGAGTGATGAGATATTTCATAAGAGAGTGATCCGCTAAATGGGCCAACTGGCGTCCCCGAGAGGAATCGAACCTCTAATCTTCCCTTAGGAGGGGAAAGTTATATCCATTTAACTACGGAGACGGCAGCCAGAATTATACCGGCTAGCCACAGTTCAGCATGCATGAAGCTACTCTGTGCCAGCCTTTATAAGAACTAATTGTCAGGCGCCAAAGGCTACTCGAACTATAATCGCCGAGTTAACGCTAACCCACAAAACTATGCAGATAATCAAACGATTATTGTTGTTGTACATCGGGCCGTTCCCAGCGGGGCTGCTCGGCTGCATTGTCGCGACCCTGTTTTTTGCCGCAGAACGGAATCTGCTGTCTAACGATGTCATCGGTGGCCTAGCGGCGCTGATGGCCACCGGCTACATACTGACCAGCTTTGGCAACCACCTTCCCATACTCAATCGTCTGGGCGGATCGTCACTACTTTGCGTTCTTGTGCCGTCATTATTTCTCGGATATCACTTGATTCCAATTGATGCCGTTACCAGCATCAATAGTGCGATGGATGAAGACAATATCCTCTATCTGTACATCGCCAGCCTAGTCGTCGGCAGTATCCTAGGGATAGACCGACGTATGATGCAACGGCATATTCTGGTGCACAGAGTTTCAATACGGTTTCTGCCCCTCATCTGTGGATCTATCGGGGCCTGTATCGTGGCACCCATGGTAGGCATGCTGTTTGGGCTTAATCCTTGGCATAGCTTTCTTTTTATCGTCACACCGATTCTGAGCGGCGGTTTCGGTGAAGGCATTCTGCCACTTGCTCTGGCCTATTCTGAAATCACCGACAAATCCCGCGTAGAACTAAGTTCGCTCATGATTCCTGCCATACTGATCGCCAATTTATTTGCAATTGTAGCTGCCAGCGCGCTCAGCCGACTAGGAGAACGTTACCCTGAATTAAACGGCAGCCGCCATGCATTAGCGGGTACAACTCCGCCGCTACATATTGAAGAAGATAAACCGATCAACATTGAACTCATGGCAGCAGGCTTGTTAATTATCTGTACGATGTACACGTGCGGCAGGCTGCTCTCTCCCTTCTTTAGCCTGCCGGCCACCATTGTCATGATTATTCTGATCGTGGTGCTTAAGTTCTTTAAACTCATTCCCGAGCCTATAGAAGCAGGGGCCTTTCAGGCTTACAAAGCCATCTCTAAGGCACTGACACCGGCTTTTCTGGTAGGCCTGAGTATTCTGTATATTCCCTGGGATGTACTGATCAGCATTCTGAGACCGGGCTATCTGGCCGTATGCATTAGTACCGTTTTCACCATGACAGGGATCGGCTTTCTAGTAAGCAGGTTGCTAAATCCACAACCCATCGACACAGCGATTATCTGTGCCTGCCACAGCGGTTTTGGTGGCGGGGGCAACATGGCGATTCTCTCAGCCGCCAAACGACAAAACCTAATGCCCTTTGCAGAAATTGCCACGAGCCTGGGTGGCGCCATCATGGTGATCATGGCTACCCTATTGCTCCGGGCAAACTGGCCCGCCTTGCAGGGGATGATTTAAGTACTACCTGGAGCAATGGCCAAAGCACCATCTTGGGGATGCCGTCTTAGCAACGCACTAACGAAGTGCGGCGCACATAACACCAAACGGGTCTGTGCCCATTAATAGCGCACCAATATTTCTTGGCACACACCGAATTCTGGCACGATTCTTGTATTGATCTACTTGTAGCCCATTAGGATTTACGAAGAAGATCACGTTTGACGAAATGCTGCTAGAAAACGGTTCAGTGCGCCCACATTATCAAGCATTCGAGACCTGGAAGTCTGCACGCGAGTCTGGTTACCTGGAAACCCAGAAAGCAGAGGCCGACCACTTATTCCGACAAGTCAGCATTACATTTTCTGTTTATGGTGACGATGTCGGTACCGAACGGCTGATTCCGTTTGATTTAGTACCACGCATCATTCCTGCCGCTCACTGGGCTCGACTAGAGAAAGGCCTTGCCCAACGCGTTCAGGCTTTGAACCTCTTCTTGAAAGATATCTATGGCCGCGGGGACATCCTTCGAGCCGGCATTATTCCCGCCAATCGGGTACTTGGTAACACTCAGTTTTGAAAGGAAATGCTGGATCTGAATGTGCCTTCAGGCATTTATTCGATGATTGCGGGCATTGACCTAGTTTGCGTTAGCGAAGATGAATGGTATGTCCTAGAAGACAATCTCCGGGTCCCGTCTGGTGTGTCTTACATGCTAGAAAACCGCAAGATGATGATGCGGTTGTTTCCAGATTTATTCAGCGCACACCGGGTTGCCCCTGTAGCGCACTATCCCGATCTGCTTTTGGAAACTTTGCGCCAAGGCGCTCCTGATGCACTGGAAGATCCAACAGTGGTGGTTCTTACCCCTGGCTTGTACAACTCTGCGTACTTTGAGCATGCATTCCTCGCTCAACAAATGGGGGTTGAATTGGTTGAAGGCAAAGATCTTGTTGTTGAAGATGACACGGTCTACATGCAAACAACCCACGGCAAGAAGCGGGTTGATGTCATTTACCGCTGGATTGACGATGACTATCTCGACCCAGAGGTATTCAACAAAGATTCCATGCTTGGCGTTCGCGGTCTGATGCGCGCTTATCGTGCTGGTCGCGTCACACTAGCCAATGCGGTGGGCACCGGGGTTGCCGATGACAAATCGATTTACCCGTATGTTCCGGAAATGATCCGTTTCTACCTGGGCCAGGAACCGATTCTGCATAATATGCCGACTCACATCTGCTCAGAAAGCGACTCTCTCAAATACGTCCTTGATAACTTGGAAAAACTGGTTGTTAAGGAGGTTCATGGTGCAGGCGGCTACGGCATGTTGATCGGACCATCCGCATCTAAAGCCGAGATTGCCGATTTTCGTGCCAAATTGATTGCTCAGCCTGATGCTTATATTGCTCAGCCAATGTTATCGCTATCAACTTGTCCGACGATGGTAGAAAAAGGCATTGCGCCACGTCATATCGACTTACATCCATTCGTACTAAGCTCACCGAGTGGTATTCGAATGGTACCTGGCGGCCTAACCCGGGTCGCACTCAAAGAGGCGGCGTTAGTGGTCAACTACTCTCATGGCGGCGGCACTAAAGATACCTGGGTTGCCGCCGATTAAACACTCATTAGTTTATTTTATTGCAGCCGTAAAAACTTAAGGAAGTCTCATGCTTTCCCGCACCGCTGATAGTCTGTACTGGATGGCACGCTACACCGAGCGTGCCGAAAACACAGCCCGATTGATCGACATCGGTCTGCAGCAATCCCTATTGCCCGGCCAACAACGAGAGGCAGAAGCGAGCCTCGCTGGAATGCTAGGCCTCGCTGAGTTGCTACCCATCTATCAGAAAAAATTTGGTGATGTAAATCCGGAGTCTGTCATCCGATTCATGGTGCTTGATGAAGAGAATCCATCATCCATATGGTGCAGCCTTCACAATGCCAGAGAAAACGCCCGCGCCGTACGCGGTCAGATCACTACCGGCATGTGGGAGGCTATAAACACTACCTGGCTTGAGTTTCTTCAATTGTGTGAAGCAGGGTTAGGCTCGGCACATTTATTGAACGTACCGACAGTACTGCCCGCATGATTGATTTACGGTTTCATCATATTGAGACCATGGATGCCAAGGCAGGCATGCTAGACCCAGACGACCCAGAATTTGCCGTGCGCGAGTTCTATCATTGAGAAGCTGTTCTGCGTTCATTATCAGCATTTGAAGCCTATCGTAAGGTCTATCGGGACACAATCAACGGATCTCGTGTCGCTGAACTGTTAATACTTAACCCTAATGTACCCCGTTCAATCGCTTCGTGCATTAACGAAGTCGTTGAAAACCTCGAGAATGTTGGCAATGGCAACTCAGCAGAAACACGCAGACAAGCAGGCAAGTTAGCGGCAAAACTTCGTTATTTAACCCTTGAGGAAATCGCTGTAGAGGGCTTACATTCATGGTTAACGCAATTACTCGCCAAAATTGATGATCTAGGCGTTAGAATTCGCCAGGATTTCTTGGTTCTCTGACGTTTACTGATTACATATGACTTACTGCGTAGCTTTGCGGCTTGGTGCCGGCCTTGTTTTTTTGTCTGATGCCCGTACAAATGCGGAGATCGATCAGATCAGCACTTTTTGTAAAATGAGCTTGGTCGAACGACCAGGAGATCGTGTCATTGTAATGATGTCAGCTGGCAACCTAGCGATCACACAAGCGGTTCGTCAGGTACTTGCTGAAAACATGGAGCACGAAAAGGGTTTGCTCGCCGCAGAAAGCATGTACGACGTTGCCCAACGAGTCGGTGACGCTGTGCGTTTTGTGCACCAACGCGATGCCAAAGCACTGGCTCAATTTGGCATCGATTTCAACTGCAGCCTGATCGTTGGCGGTCAGATTGGCAAAGAGCGATGCCGCATTTTCGAAGTCTATTCAGCAGGTAATTTCATCGAATGCGCTGAAGAAAAACCCTACCTCCAGATTGGTGAATCCAAATACGGCAAGCCGATTTTGGATAGCGTCATTCGTCCCGAAACTTCTTTGGGAGACGCAGCGAAATGTGCACTGGTCTCCATGGACTCAACCCTGCGATCTAACCTCTCTGTTGGCTTACCGCTAGACATGTTGGTTTACAAAACTAACTCGCTTGAAATTACCCACTTTACGCACATTGATTCAACAAATGCCTACTTCAATAGCATCCATGATCTCTGGGGTGAGAAGTTGAAGGAAGTGTTCAGTGCGCTACCCAATCCCGTATGGGCAGAAACCAGTGCCGAAGAAGCACGTTTGGTTTCATTACGTGTAGGCAATTCGATGGAAACACGTCCAACATACCCGATTCAAACGCTTGCAGGACAACAGTAAGCTTTCTATCTCCGCACTGGCGATTTTGCATAACAGGAAGTGTCCCATGACATCTCCGGAGTTGAGCTGTGTCCATCCATGTTGCACTAAACCACGTTATCCACTATCGCTATGATCGGCCCGTTAACTTAGGGCCACAGATTATTCGCCTGAGACCTTGTGCTCATGCTAGAACACGTATTCTCAGTTATTCGATGAAGGTGACGCCGGGGGTGAGCACTTTATTAACTGGCAACAGGATCCACAAGCTAACTACCTAGCACGACTGGTATTCCCAGAAAAAACAACCGAGTTTCGCATCGAAGTAGACTTTGTTGCCGAAATGGCTGTGTACAATCCGTTTGATTTTTTTCTTGAACCACGCGCCGAAAACTTCCCCTTTTCATATCCCGGCGAACAAGCCATCGAATTGCAACCTTATCGGGCTTGCATTACGCCTCGCCCACAGTTGAATGCGTACCTGAGAAGCATCCCATGTAAGAAAGTACGCACCATTAATTTTCTGGTTGGATTAAACCAGCGGATTCATAATGACATCCGTTACACGATTCGTATGGAACCCGGTGTACAGACCCCGGAGGAAACGCTCACCAAACGATCAGGCTTCTGTCGAGACTCTGCATGGCTAATGGTTCAGGTCGCACGGCACCTCGGTCTCGCAGCACGGTTTGTATCTGGCTACTTGATACAGCTTGCTCCAGATATCAAATCCCTCGATGGCCCCTCTGGGCCGGAAATCGACTTTACGGATCTGCATGCGTGGTGTGAAGTCTATCTGCCTGGTGCAGGCTGGATTGGCCTTGATCCAACGTCTGGACTATTAGCCGGAGAAGGCCATATCCCCGTTGCTTGTTCCCCAGACCACGGTTCAGCTGCACCAGTGAGCGGCGGCATTGATCAATGCGAAAGCACATTTGAGCACAGCATGAGCGTTTCCCGTATCTGGGAAGCGCCAAGAGTTACAAAGCCGTACAGCGATGATGTCTGGTTAGAAATCGACACTGTTGGTCATCAGGTAGATCTTGATCTACAAAAACAAGATGTTCGGCTGACGCAAGGCGGTGAACCTACGTTCATATCAGTCGATGATCGTGATGGCGCCGAGTGGAACACCGAAGCCATGGGGCCAACCAAACGAATTCTAAGCGCTTCTTTGCTGGACAAGTTGCGCTCAAAATATGCACCTTTTGGCTTACGTCACTATGGTCAGGGAAAATGGTATCCGGGGGAACAGCTCCCCAGATGGTCACTCAACATTTTCTGGCGTAAAGACGGAGAACCGCTCTGGATTAATCCAGCCCTAGTCGCAGACGAGTCCTTGGACTACGGAGTCTCTGCCGAAGATGCTGGTATTTTCTTGAAAGGCGTAGCCGAAAGGTTGGGGGTTTTACCAAAGTGGGTATTCCCCGCCTTCGAAGACGTCTGGTATTACCTATGGCGCGAACGTCGCCTTCCAGAGAACGTCGATCCATTCGACTCACGCCTCGACGATGAGCTGGAACGCGACCGGCTGCGCAAAGTTTATATGCAGGGGCTCGATAAAACGATCGGCCAGGTACTCCCCATTGCCCGAAATGTCGGCGGTCCTGGTTGGCAAAGCGGCCCCTGGTTCTTGCGGGATGAGCGCTGTTATTTGATACCGGGAGACTCGCCTATTGGCTACCGTCTCCCCCTGGATTCTCAACCATGGGTTAGCCATGGCGAATTTCCCTACGTTAATCCTGAAGACCCCAGTGTAGATAAAGCCCCTCTACCGACACACGCACAACTTTGTGTTCAAGTGGGTGACGTCAGACAAAGATTATCGGCGGGCTATGTTGGTGTCACATCTGGTAAAAGTATCAGCAGCAATCCGCTTGATGCCCTAAAAAACCTGCCATGTTTCAATCCGCGGCCTGGATAACCCGCACCTGTATGTGTGCTGAACCAAGGGGCGGGAAGCTTTACATTTTCATGCCACCGACAACCTGCCTTGAGGATTACCTAGAGGTACTTGCAGCAGTTAAGTCTACTGCTGAAGCTATGGGATTGCCAGTTATTATCGAGGGCTATGAGCCACCACGTGATAACCGGCTGACTGTTTTGCGCGTAACACCGGACCCCGGTGTCATCGAAGTCAATGTTCAACCTGCCGCGAACTGGTCCGAACTGACGAAGCATACAAACTTCCTCTATGAGGCTGCACATCAAACCCGACTTTCTACCGAAAAATTTATGGTGGATGGACGTCACACTGGCACAGGCGGCGGAAACCACTTTGTTCTGGGGGGGCGCAACGCCTTCTGATTCACCATTTTTAAGACGACCTGACCTGCTCGCCAGCATGGTGGCTTATTGGCATAACCACCCTGCCTTATCGTACTTATTTTCCGGACTGTTTATCGGACCTACAAGTCAGGCACCGCGTGTTGATGAAGCGCGTCATGAATCCATACGCGAGCTTGAAGTCGCTTTTGAAGAAATGCGTCGGCAGCAAACCCTGTTTAACAATGTGTCCCCTTGGATGGTCGACCGGGCGCTGCGTAATCTACTGGTGGATGTCACGGGCAATACGCATCGCGCAGAGTTTTGTATTGATAAGCTGTACTCGCCAGACAGTTCAACAGGACGATTTGTCTTACTTGAAATGCGTGCTTTTGAAATGCCACCGCATGCCCGTATGAGCCTAGCCCAGCAGCTGTTAATGCGGGCTCTAGTAGCGCGCTTCTGGAAGACACCTTATCAGCCTTCAAGGCTCATTCGCTGGGGTACAGGACTTCACGACCGCTATATGTTGCCCCATTTCATCTGGGCCGATCTATGCGATGTAATCGAAGAGCTTAACCAGGCAGGCTACGCATTCAAGCCGGAGTGGTTTGCGCCACATTATGAATTCCGCTTTCCGCATATTGGTGAGATGGATGTTAATAACGTACGCATGGATATTCGAATGGCTTTGGAACCATGGCATGTTATGGGCGAATAGGGCATGCAGGGTGGCACCGTGCGCTACGTAGATTCATCATTGGAACGGGTCCAGATCAAAGTAAACGGGTTTGTCGAAGGTCGACATATCGTTACCTGTAATGATGAGGTTGTGCCATTACACCCAACCGGCACACAAGGCGAATATGTTGCTGGCGTCCGCTACCGTGCCTGGCAACCACCTAATTGCCTACACCCTACAATTGGCGTTCATGCTCCCCTCACCTTTGACTTGGTAGACACCTGGATGCATCTTTCACTCGGCGGCTGTCAATATCATGTCACCCACCCCGGTGGCCGTAACTACGATACATTCCCGGTAAACGCTTACGAGGCCGAGGCTCGCCGACTGGCACGCTTCTTCAGGATCGGTCATACTCCAGGCGAAATAAGGATTGATAAACAGCACCTTAATCCTAACTTTCCGTTTACCTTGGATTTACGCTTATCTTGATTTGGGCCTTAATTGACCAAAAATATGAATTCCGTAGCATCAAAGCGATCTCAATCTCAAACTGCTGGCTCATTACTGCTATCGGCTTATGCCCAACGCAATCCAGCTGCCGAGAGATACGATGAGCTCTGCAATACGGATGGCACGTCAAGACCGCACTGGCAACCAATTCTAGATTTATTAGGTAGCACACAACCTGCTGAAATCGAGTCACGGTTAGCAGTTGCCCAACAACATATTCGTGATGAAGGCATTACCTACACAATCTATGCAGATCCCCAGGGAAAAGATCGCCCATGGGCTTTGGACGAACTGCCGCTTGTGTTACCGACCGGGGGAAGAATGGGCGACGCTTTCCTATGGGTTAGCGCAACGTGCCCGTTTATTGAACCTGATTCTTGCTGACCTTTATGATAGTCAAACACTATTGAAGGAAGGTATTGTTCCACCTGAGGTTGTGTATGGCGCAGGTGGCTGGCTCCCTGCCGCATTTGGCACACAGGCACCCGGTGGTGTATTCCTTCATGGTTATGCTGTCGATTTACTCCGCTTACCGGATGAACAGTGGTGGGTCGTTGCCGATCGGACTCAAGCACCATCTGGCGCGGGCTATGCACTAGAAAATAGAATGATTATGTCGCGGGCGTTTCCGGAATTGTTATCGACAATGCCGGTCGCAACGTTAACCGAATTCTTCTCAGCATTTCGGGAGTCATTGGCCCACCACTCACCTTGCAATGGTGAATCGCCTCGAATTGTGGTACTCACACCCGCTGTATTCAGATTATAAGTTGACGTACTCAGTTCGTAGCGCATGAAACAGGAACTGCTGTGCAGTGACATTGTCGCGAAAGCGATCAATGAATCGACGCCACCCGAGGTAATTGTGCAGATACTTGGTGGCGACGCCTTTGAATCGCACCATCCAGGTTCTTAGGCGGCTGTCATAGGCGTTGACGTTCTGTACATGCCAAGATTCCGTTCCACCTGGGCCATGATAACTAGCCAGACTCAATACCAAGAGTTCTTGCGGCGACACCATAGCCAGGGTTGCCATCGCTGCTGAGTACCGCATCTTTGCTCAATGCGGGACGTAATGCCGCCGTCAAAGCAAAGGCATTGACGGAATCCAACACACAGTCATGGGTTAAGCGACTGCCACGTTGCATTGCAACCAGCACAGGCACCCTCTTTGTTGCTGGCATGTCCTTATCTGGACCGCCCCGCTTTTTTGGTGAACGGGGGATCTCTTTTTAGCGTTGCTGCCCCCGCAGCTTACCAAATTTCACAATGGCATCATTTGCACAGTGAGGGCAATGAATCTGACCACCAAGTCGCTCATCGATTAGTCGCTGACTATCGTCGTGATCCGCGAGCGTTCTCACTCGGGTCATCAGCGCTTCGCGCTGCGTTGGTGTCAGACCTTCCAGTTCGTTCACAAGTTTTTGAAAGGACTGGCTATCCATCTTCGCTCTCACTTAGCATTTAGGTAAAAATGATATAATAATTCATCAACCAACAATCTGAATACAGCGCTCACACCGCAGCGAAGCCAATCATAAACCCGCCAATTAAGGCAGAAGCTGCCGCATAAAGCGTGAATGCCTGCCAATCTATGCTCATTTAAAGCAGCCCTTATCGTTGGCAGATTTCGAATAGGTCTGTGGTGGCGCGGAACAATAAAGCTGATGCAATACTTCGAGAATGACCTGCACATGCGGGTGGGACACGCGGTAGTAGATGTACTTACCATCACGGCGCGTTGCTACCAAGCCCTCATTGCGCAGTACGCCCAGTTGTTGCGAGAGCGTTGGTTGCTGAATATCCAGGAGCTCTTCAAGCTCTCCGACCGAATATTCACCTTGCAACATCTGGCACAGTAATAACAATCGATCAGGATTGCCAATCACTTTGAGTAAAGACACGACCTGCGCTGCCTGACTGCGCATCCAGTCCAGATCCAGCACGGTAACATTGGCTGCCCGGGCTTCCTGAACCACTACAACTTCTTCTTTTTTGGTTTTTTTATAGCCACAGTGTCACCTGTTTTATTGGGGTATGGGGTATTTTGGATAAACGCGTTCATTATACCACTATATATAAGCGGCGGATGCAACTAATTAGCGCCCTAGGTTAGAATGTCGGCATGAGTCATTTCCCTAGCTGGCGCAAACCAAGCGGTGCCCCCGTATCCTGCGTAGAAAAGATCAAAGTTCTGAATGAGAACTTTGCAGAGCTTCGCAACCTTGCGCAAGAAACGCTGGATGATGCCCTGTTGCTCGGATGTAGCGAGAGCCAGGCGCGTGAGGCGCTTCGAGAAATGCTCGATGGTCTAACGACCTCTTACGACGAAATTCCGGAATAGCTTGTTCAAAGCCAGCTAAGACATCGACCCTGCCAATCCAGAATGGCCGTACGGTTAATCATTTTTTAGCCAATTCCGGATAAGTCTCTCTAATCACGGACTGTGCAAACTCCGACAAAAACCGCGCCTTGATTGCTGCCCGAGCCTGATCTACTCCGATGGCCTCGTAAGGCACAGAGGACAGCAACAAGAAACCATCACCTGGAATACGTGCCGATGCCATATTGGCTTGAATAATCCCCGCGGCTTTAATGATCGGCTCCGCAAGATTGGGGCTATAGGGCCCGATAATCAACGCCAGGTTGGGCGTATGCAGAAAATCAAATCCGCGACCAAGACAGATCATCCATTCCCGATGCTCGATATCGAGCTGACGAAGCCCCAACCGCACTTGCATCCTAATCTCTGCAACATGCTTGAAATTTCCTACCACCAGCGGCAACAGATACGCCCGCATCGTGCCGGGCATCTCCGGTAACAACATGGCTAGTTTGGCGCTTAACGCCTCCGGATTGCAGTCATCAAGATCTGCAACCCGAAGTACCTGACCATGGGCGCCGTGCAAGACCAAGGCATCTTCGTCCGTTTCAAAACCACAGACCAGTGGATAAACCGTGCCATGTGCAGCGCCAAAAATCGTCGAAATCTGCTGTTTGATCTCTTGCGTATGATTAATTGCGGCCTGTTGGTCATAGTCAAAACCCGCACAGCCATGATGATGATCACCCCGTGAGTAATGGTACATCACCAGGAACAACACCTGTCGTCCTTCATGCACTCTATCCATAACATACTGGGTAACAACCTCCCCCAGATGGGGCCAACCCAGGTCAAATCGTCCACCCAGATTACGAAATGGCATGGGCAACCCTATGGGTGTGCCCGTCGCTACCGGAATATTAATTCGGCCGTCCATACATTTAAGAACGGCAATCGTCGTCGGATGCTGACTCTGATAGCGAGCCCTCGCCAACATAGCCTCAGGACTTCGATAATCCTCCCCCGTGACATGCCGCTAAAGCAGAGAGCCAATCGATACGCGCTTCAATCGGTTTACTATGAACGTCATTCACTTCAGCCCTCCTGTTCAAGCATCAAGGCACTGATTAATTCACCAATGTGTGAATCTTAGATCAATTAACACCAATCAGTGCATTTTGAGTACGCGGCTTGCCCAGACGTTCTAACCACCATCGTTGCGCGGGGCCGGGCTCTCGCCCACCTACCCGCCAAGCGTAAGACAAATGCGCAGGTCTACGTTGAGGCATACGTAATTTTTCAATCAATCGCCCGGCCTTCAATTCACCACGAATCAAAGGTTCGGGCAAATATCCGCAACCCAATCCGCGGATCTGCGCTTCGATCTTCAATGCCATGGAAGGCACTGTCAGGACATCCTGTCCGGGCAGCAAGCCAATTGTCATTGGCGTCATTTGCTGTGCACTATCGGCAAGAGCGATCATTCGATAAGGCATCAATAATTCATCGGTAATGGCATCACTGACATTGGCCAATGAATGATCCGGCGCGACGACAAAGAGAAAAGGTACCTCTCCCAGCGGCGCACTCTGGATACCCGCGGGGGTGCCGGTTGATCAGCAACGCCAATGGCCAGGTCTGCACATCCGCTGACCAAAGCCTCCCAGGTGCCCGACAAAGTTTCGCGCGCCAATCGAATGCGCGTCGGTGGCTTCAACGCAAGAAATTCGCCAATAAAATCAAGCACCGTGCCTTCGTCAATGATGCTATCAACAGCGATATTCAGCTGAGGCTCCCAACCTGTAGCCACACGTTTAATCCGTTGCCCCACCGTTTCTAACTCGGCGAGTAATCGGTCGCCCTCCTGAACCAGCTCTGCACCGGCAGGTGTCAAACGCGCTTGCCGAGAGCTTCGGTCAAAAAGCAGCACGTCCAACTGCTCTTCGAGTTGACGAATACTGTAGGTCACGGCAGAAGGTACCTTACCCAAAATCCGAGCAGCTGCAGCGAAACTGCCGCTTCTGGCAATCAAACTGACCATTTCGAGCAATTCGGGCGTTAGAGGCGAACGTTGCATAGCCGATCCAATAATTCAAATAATTTGAATGATGCCATCAATTGATCAAAGCCACATCCCTGCCTGTAAGACTAAAGTACACGCAACAAGGAGATTCATTATGTTGATCAAACGACCTGCCAACGAACGGGGCCATGCTGACCACGGCTGGTTGCGCTCGTTTCACAGTTTTTCCTTCGCTGATTACTTCGACCGCAACCACATGCACTTCGGGCCGCTACGTGTCATCAATGAAGACTGGGTTGCTGCCGGCACTGGCTTCGGCATGCATCCGCATAAGGATATGGAAATCGTCACCTATATTCTCGAAGGCGAACTCACCCACCAGGACAGCATGGGCCATCAGGAAGTGATTCGCCCAAATGAAGTCCAGCGCATGTCGGCCGGCACCGGTGTCTTTCACAGCGAATTCAATTGCCATAGCACCAATACCTGCTATCTGCTGCAGATCTGGATCATGCCCGACCAAAAGGATCTCTCCCCGGAATACGAACAGACCGCATTCGACCCTGCGGAAAAGCGAGGCAAATTACGCCTCGTCGCCGCACCGGACGGCGCACATGGGGCGGTGACCATTCATAAGGATGCCCGTCTGTATGCCGGCCTGTTTGATGGGGCAGAAAACGCCACACATCCTCTGCCCACGCATCGCATGGCCTACGTACACGTCACTCGCGGCAGCATCACGGTCAATGGGGAAGCGCTGAGCGCCGGTGATACGTTAATGCTGCGCGATGAAACTGTTGTTCGTCTTAGCAACGGCAACAAAGCAGAGGTCCTCGTCTTTGATTTACCGTGCCAATAACCACGTTACGAAAATTAAATCGATTATCACAGTCCATGCCGCTACCCACGCTATTTGTCCCTCATGGCGCACCCACCTTTGCCCTCCGGCCGGGTGCGGCCGGTGCGGCGCTGGTTGATCTAGCGCAAACGCTGGAACGACCCAAGGCCATTATCATCGTCAGCCCGCATTGGGAAACACGCGAACCCATAGTAGGCAGCGCCACCGACCTGGAAACCATTTACGATTTCGGTGGCTTCCCCAGCGAGCTCTATACCTTGAAGTACCCCGCTCATGGCGATGCCGAACTGGCACAACAGGTCGTCACCTGTTTACAGCATGCTGGTTACCCAGCACGGCTGGATCCGCATCGCGGTCTAGATCACGGCGCCTGGGTGCCGCTGCGCATGACGTATCCGGCTGCCGATATCCCGGTGATTCCTCTATCGATTAAATCACATGCGAGTGCGGCCTATCACTATGCACTCGGTGAGGTACTGAGGCCACTCACTTCTAAAGGCTTTCTGATCATTGGTACCGGTAGCATCACGCACAACCTGCGCGACTACATGATCTGCGCGCACAACAACCTGCCCACGCCGCCCTATGTCAGACATTTTGCCGACTGGGTGGCCACACAACTAGCCCAAACTAACCTCACCCCACTAATCAACTACCGACAAACATGCGCCGATGCCTCACCGGCCTACCCGACCGAAGATCACTTCATGCCCTTCTTCGTCGTGTTAGGCACGGCTGGAGATAAACCAGACGCAGAGCGGTTTTACGCTGGCGTGGATGATTACGTCATTGCCATAGACGGCTACTGTTTTAACCGAGCGGTACAATGACGTTTTACATTCATCCGAAGAGTCACGATTATGTCTGCTCCAGCCTGTCCGCAATGCACCCTTGAAAACACCTACCCCGATGGCCCCAACTTCGTCTGTGCCGACTGCTGTTTTGAGTGGCCCATCGAAGCTGAAGCTGCTGAAGAAAACGGCCCTCGAATTGTCAAAGATGCTAACGGCAACGTACGGAGCGATGGCGACAGCGTGGTACTGATTAAAGACCTCAAACTCAAAGGTTCATCGAGCACCATGAAGGTAGGCACCAAGATCAAAAGCATTCGTATTGTTGAAGGTGGCCATGAGCTCGATTGCAAATCGGATTTCGGTAACATCATGCTGAAAGCATGCTTCGTCAAAAAAGCTTAAGACAAACCAGCACTGAAAAAAATGGCCACCCTAGGGTGGCCATTTGCTATGCATAAAACTGATCAGGGATTTGATCCGTAACCCACCGGATCGGTCTTTCCCGAGAACATGTGATAGACGCGCATGAAATAGAACACCACCAGCGGGAACATCACGATCGCACCCCAGAACATAAATTGTAGGGATACTGCAGGCGCTGCAGCCTGTTCGATGGTCAGCGAGTACGGCATCATGTAAGGCCAGAACGACAGCGCGAGCGAACCAAAAGCCGAAGCGATAATCAGCATGCACCAGGCAAACGGCGCGCGTTCATGCGGACAATCATGACGACTGGTACGGAATGCGCCAAGCAATCCCACAAAACCCAGCGCTGGGGCAATCCAATGCCAAAGCGGTGCCTTTTCCCAAGCGTGACGCACCGGCAGATCCACGCCCTGGGTAATCAGGAAAGCAGCCAGAACAAAAACACAGAAAGCGATCGATAGACCACGCAGCTGTACACGGGCACGTTGGGCAACAGCACCTTCAGTTTTAAGGATCAACCAGCCGGCGCCCAGCATACTGTACCCGACCACCAAGCCAAGACCGCAAAGCACCGGGAACGGCGCCAGCCAATCCCAACCATTGCTAACATAAGTAGTACCCTCAATCGGCAGCCCCATGATCATGGTGACAATCGCAGCGCCCTGTACAATCGTTGCAACGGCTGAGCCAATCACAAAACCCCATTCCCAAATGCCACGCGCCTTGAGCGCCTGCTCACGGAACTCAAACGCAACACCGCGGAAAATCAGGCCGATCAGTAACAACACGACTGGCAAGTAGAAGGCTGAGAGAAAAATGGCGTAAATCGCGGAGAAAGCGCCAAATAGACAGGCACCGACAATAATCAACCAGGTCTCATTGCCATCCCAGAAAGGTGCAATGGCACCGATAACCGTATTACGCTCTTCGTCGCTTTTGGCCGTTGCAAACAGCATAGCTGCACCAAAGTCATAACCATCAACAAGGATGTAGACAAGAATCGAGAAGGCAATCAAACCAGCCCAGAAGTAGGGAAGCCAAGGGCTCATAGGCTCAAGACTCATACGGCCTCCGACGTGTTCGGGCCATCATTGGACGGACCCTTCTTGAAAAGATTCCAGATATAACGCAGACCAAAGCTGTAAATAATCAGATACACCGACACATAGAGAACGAGACTGGTCAGCGCATGATTAAAGGTCAGCGAGGGCGTTACCGCATCGGAAGTTCGCAGCAAACCGGTCACCACCCAGGGCTGACGCCCAACTTCAGCGGTATACCAGCCCGCAAGCACGGCGATCCAGCCAATCGGGAATGAAATCGCAGCAATGTGCAAAAACCAGCACGAGCGTTCGATGCTGTGACGATAGTTGTGCCAGCTACCATACCAACCGATAAACAGCATCAGAACAGCCACGCCAAACATGATTCGGAAGCCGTAAAACGGCACAAGGAACGGCGCACGCTCATCGGCAGGCACATCTTTGATACCGCGCTGATAAGAATCCGGGTTACCGGAATCCACAACACTGCCCAGTACCGGGATCGTGATTTCAAAACTGTTCTTTTCTGCCTTGTTATCCGGCCACGCTACAACCACCAAAGGTGCACGCGTGCCGCTCTCCCAACGACCTTCGACAGCAGCGAATTTACCTGGTTGATAATCACGAATGATTTCACCGACCAGGTGACCAAAACCGATTTGGATCGGCTTAAATACGGCCATCAGCCCCATACCCCAGATCAGCATGGCGCGTGCGGTCGTCTTATAGACACCTTTAAGGGTGTACCAGGCACCGGTCGTTGCTACAACCGTTGCCGTCGTCAGATAGGCCGCAAGCAGCATATGCAGCCAACGCGTTATAAATACATGGCCACCGATAATCTGCTGCCAATCCGTAGGAATAATACGACCCGTTGCATCTACTGCATGGCCTACCGGTACCTGCATCCAGCTGTTATTCGCCATAATCCAGAAAGAAGAGAGCATTGTACCCAGAGCCACGAGTACACAAGACATCAAAAATGCACGCGGCGACACTTTGGTACGGCCGAACAACACAACGCCAAGAAAGGTGGCTTCGAGAATAAAGGCTGTAAAAGACTCATACCCGAGTAGCGGCCCCTGAATCGGCCCAGTCTTTTCGCTCAGCACACTCCAGTTCGTCCCAAACTGGAAGGCCATCACAATACCGGAAACAACCCCCATGCCAAATGACACAGCAAAAATCTTGACCCAGAAATCAAAAAGCTTTCGGTAAATGGGGTTGCCCGTTGCCTGATTACGCCACTCGAGCACAGCCAGCCATGCAGCGAGGCCGATCGTAAAAGACGGAAAAAATAATGTGGAATGTCACCACAAATGCGAACTGAATTCGCGATAAGTCTAATGCCGTTAAATCCAAAACAATCTCCTACGGCACACAGGTCAACCGGGCGCCCTCAAGACAAAACAAGCAGGGACGGCCACAATCCATCATCCAGCGCGGTGACGAAACAGTTCAGGCCGTATAATCAACAAGTTGCGTATTATATTTCACTGCAGCAAATTTCCGACATCTACTTTGTTTAATTTGAATGCTTTTGAGGGTTAATCAATAACCATGTCACACCTAACGCATGAGTTGCTGCTCAGTTTCTGGTCTCCCAGAGCCATAGAGGTCAACCTTATCCTGCTCATGCACTTAGCCGGCTCCATGTTTTTAGGCATGCTGGTTGGATACGAACGCTCGTATCACGGCCGCGCAGCGGGTATGCGTACCTTTTCTCTCGTCTGCATGGCCTCCACAGGCATCGTGGCCATTTTTGGCTATCCGGAACTCTGGTTTGGGGGTCAAAACATCAACAGCATTACCGCTGATGGTCCCTCAAGAGTTATTCAGGGCATCGTTACCGGTATTGGCTTTCTGGGCGCCGGCGTCATCATTCGTGAAGGCCGGTCAATTTCCGGTTTATCAACGGCGGCATCTATCTGGACAGCGGCTGCCATCGGCGTATTAATCAGCTTGGGGTTTTACGCAGCGGGCATTGCCCTTGCGGTTTTATCTGCTTTTAGTATGTCGATTGTGTTGCAGCTAGAACGTTGGCTGCCGCATCGCAAGCGCTACTTGTTTGAATTAAGTTTCAACTTGCATGGCCACCCTAACGCCGAAACACTTACAGAACTCGCTGAGGCCAACGGATTCACAGTAGGCATGGACACCATCTCGATTAGCCTTGGAAAAATCACCAGTTCTGGTCCTATACAGCAACCACCCGTGCGCGCATCAAACCCGACCTGGCCAACCTGAGACGGGCCTTGCAACAAATGGACGGCCTTGAAAAATTCAGTATTTCTCCCACGCGCATCTAGTTGCTTACTGGATAAACCCATGAACCTATCCAGCCTGATCAAAGAAATCGGCCGTGGCGCCAAAGGCGCCCGTTCGCTCTCGGCTGAAGACGCTGAAATACTTTTTACAGCCATGCTACAGTGCGATGTACCGGATCTTGAATTGGGTGCGATTCTTATCGCTCTACGCGTAAAGAGTGAATCAAATGAGGAATTAATCGGGTTCTGCAGGGCCATGCAGGCCACCACCCAGACCATCGAATCAAAAGACAGCACGCCGATTGTCATTTTGCCCACTTACAACGGTGTTCGTCGTCAGCCAAACCTGCTGCCTTTGTTGGCGCAATTAATCAGAGACGCCGGACTAAAAGTGCTGATTCATGGCAGACATGATTTTGAGAATCGTGAAAATCCTTTCCCGCTCTTCAAGACACTAGGCGTTCATCTATCGGAATCAATAGCACAGGCTGAAACGCAGATCGACGCAACGGGCATTGCTTTACTGGACATCGAACAGCTGAACCCGGAGCTCAATGCACTGCTTAATTTGCGCAGCCGTTTAGGCGTACGCAACACGGCTCACACGCTTTGCAAATTATTAGATCCCTGCCCCGGGCAGTCGATACGCGTTGTTAACGTCACTCACCCGGAATATCTCATTCGCATGACACCCCTGCTAAAAACACAGCGCGCAGATGCCATGCTGCTCCGTGGGACTGAAGGTGAAGCATTTGCCAACCCACGTCGTCGCCCTGAACTTATGGGCTTTAAGAACGGCCTCTCATCAATCCTGTTTCCGGCAGAAGAAAGGGGAACGCCACCCCTTGCAGGATGGCCTGAAAGTGCTGACTTTGACCAGAATGTCGAATTGATCCGGAAGCTAATCGCTAACCCAGAAACAATTCCGCAACCCTTGAAAGACCAGGTTACTGCACTCAGGTCTTTGTCTCACTTAAATAAGTAGCAAGTACCCGCTTAGTCGCGATGGGCTGCACGCCCCAGCCGATCACGCACAGCAAACCAATCTGGTGTCTCTGGCAGTTGCTGTACGTAGATATTGCGATAATTTCTTTCATCCAAGTCTCTTAAGACTCGATAAAAGTCATGCGCAAAAGACGCAGGCTGATTCGCTAAAACTTCAACATCAGCATGCTGTCGCATCATTTCAGGCAATAATGGGCTATCAAGCACAACCCCTGCACAATACCCTGCAGCTAGCTTTTCTTTGATTGCTTCCAGTGACAACACGCTGAGCGGTGTCCGTGGCGCATAATGCGACGCCAAACTCCCCGAGACCCGCGGAGTACCAGGCCTTAGGTTTTGCTCGACATTTGCTACAACAACAGGTTTACCCAACACGAGTTCAATCTGCGCTGCCGTAATTGCGCCCGGACGAAGAATGACCGGTTCACCTCGCGAGAGATCAACAATCGTTGACTCAATGCCCACCAGACAATCACCTCCGTCTAGTATCAGTGACACTTCGTCTCCCAACTCTTGGGCCACATGGTCTGCCCTGGTTGGACTGATTCGTCCAAATTTATTCGCTGAAGGTGCCGCCACGCCACCACGAGAAGGATTCCGATCAGCAAACGCACGCAGCAAAGTTAATGCAATAGGGTGTGCTGGTATACGAATACTAACCGTGTCCTGACCTCCGGTAACACAATCAGGCACACTTGCAGCCTTTTTCAAGATTAGGGTCAGAGGCCCCGGCCAGAATGACTCAGCCAGAGCCCACGCATCATCAGGAATCTCACGTGCATAGTTCGACAACAAATAGTCCGCACCCAAATGCACAATCAACGGGTGATCCGCCGGTCGACCTTTGGCCGCAAATATTTTTGCTACGGCCTCGGGGTTATTGGCATCTGCTGCCAACCCATAAACGGTTTCAGTCGGTAGCCCTACAAGGTTGCCGGCAAGAAGCAAATCAACGGCACGAGCAATTGCATCCGAGCCGGCATCCATTTCAGGCATCCGGCAACCCCAGGATTTTACGTGCCCGCATAGCCTGTTCATAAACCTTTTTGGCGTCTGAATCCACAACTGTCAGGTGACCCATTTTGCGGCCAGGGCGCGGCGACTGTTTGCCATAGAGATGCAGGCAAAGCCCGGGGATAGCCAACAGCGCGACCCAATCCGGTTCTCGCTCCTGATCTCCATCGAACCAGAGATCCCCGAGCAGATTAACCATTACCGCCGCTGAATGCGCACGACCATCACCGAGCGGTAAACCGCACAGGGCACGTACCTGCTGCTGAAACTGATTGGTCGCGCAGGCATCAATGGTGTAGTGACCGCTATTGTGCGGACGCGGGGCCATTTCATTCACAACCAGCTGGCCGCGTGTGACAAAGAACTCAACGCCAAGCGTACCCACATAACCCAGACAACCCGCCAGTTTCTCCGCCACTTCACAGGCCGTGTCTGCCAGACAACTAGAGCCCCAGGCCGGCACAATGCTCACATCAAGGATACCGCGCGTGTGACGATTCTCCGCCGAAGGGAATGCCTTCACTGCACCATCCTGAGCTCGCGCCAGCACCACGGAAATTTCATAATCGAGTGGCAGCTTCGCTTCCAGAATGCAACGCACACTATCCAGTTCAACCCAGGCCTTTTCGGCAGACGCACGATCTTCAACGGCTGCCTGCCCTTTGCCATCGTAGCCCAGACGCGCGGCTTTCAGGATGCCAGGGAAAAGCTGCGATGACGCCTGACGCAAATCTTCTAGCGAGTTGATCTCTATGAATGGGCCATGCGGCAAGCCATGAACCTTGAGGAAGGTCTTTTCAGCAATACGATCCTGACACACAGACACCGCGGCAGCAGATGGGTGCACCGGCACTTGCTCAGACAGCACAGCCAGTGTTTCAGCAGGTACGTTTTCAAACTCGGTCGTGACCGCCGCACAACCTGCTGCCAACTCGGCCAGGGCAGCGGCGTCATCATAAGCGGCACACAAATGCCGATCAGCAATTCGACCGGCCGGACTATCCTGATCCGGATCCAACACCCAGACCTGATAACCCAACTCGTGGGCAGCCATAACAAAATAGCGGCCAAGCTGGCCGCCACCGAGCATGCCCAATGCTGCAGGCGCTGGAATAAACGATTTCTTCATCAGACTTCCGGCAATTTCATAGCCAGCACTTTGGCCGACTGCTGCTGGCGGAACCGCTGCAGTCGCTGGTTTAATTCGGCATCCTGATTTGCCAGCATGGCAATCGCAAATAATGCGGCATTAGCCGCACCAGCCTCACCAATCGCAAAGGTCGCCACAGGAATGCCCTTCGGCATCTGCACGATCGAGTGCAACGAATCCACACCCGACAACGCTTTGGATTGCACAGGGACACCCAGCACGGGCACTGTCGTTTTTGCTGCCAGCATACCCGGCAGGTGCGCCGCACCGCCTGCACCGGCAATAATGGCCTGCAAACCACGCGGACCCGCCGTTTCAGCATATTCAAACAACAGATCCGGCGTCCGGTGCGCGGAGACAACGCGTGCTTCAAACGCAACACCAAATTCTTTGAGCATCACTGCTGCAGCCTGCATTGTCGGCCAGTCCGAATCGGACCCCATCACAATGCCAATCAAAGGCACTTTTTTATCGGCACTCATTTCACGGTTCCTTCAACAAAACGCTCTGCAGAGGTCAATGTATTCGCCAACAGCATGGCAATCGTCATCGGACCCACACCACCCGGCACCGGCGTGATAGCGCCCGCAATCAGTTTCACTGCTTCAAAATCGACATCGCCGCAAAGACCGCCACCCGCTTCTGCTGGCAGACGGTTAATGCCCACGTCAATCACCAGAGCACCCGGCTTTACCATATCGGCAGTAACAAACTTCGGCTTACCAATCGCAGCCACAAGAATATCGGCACGACGGGTATGTGCATTCAGATTCTTGGTACGCGAGTGACATACAGTCACCGTACAACCCGCATGTAGCAACAGCATGGCCATTGGCTTGCCAACAATATTGGAACTGCCAATCACCACCGCTTCTTTACCGTTTAGGTCGACACCCGTTTCGGCCAGCAGTTTCATCACGCCATAAGGCGTACAAGGAATGAAACGCGAATCTCCCTGCATCAAGGCACCGACATTCGCCGCATGAAAGCCATCGACATCTTTTTCCGGGCGAATGGCTGCAAGCACCTCGGCTTCGTCAAATTGTGGCGGCAATGGTAACTGGACCAGGATGCCGTGCACAGCGGGATCGTTGTTCAGTTCAGCGATCTTGTCGAGCACGTGCTTTGGGTCAACATCAGCCGCAAACGGAAAATCAAACGATACCATGCCAGCCTCATGGCAAGCCTTGATCTTGTTACGCACATAGACTTGCGATGCCGGATTTTCGCCTACCAGAATAACAGCCAGTCCTGGCCGGGTTCCCTGAAGCGCCAATTCATCGGCACGCACTTTGAATTCGGCACGCAAACGTTTGGATAACGCGGCGCCATCAAGAATTTGAGCAGTCATAGGCCGTTATTTTACTGCAAACCGCCAATGCGCCACTGAAATTCCCTGTGCGCCCACATCGGCCGCCAAACTATCGATATCCGGGCCAGACACAATAAGTTCAGGACATCGCGCAGAAAAGTCTCGAATTCGCTTCAATGGTGAGGGACTACTCCAGGCCAGCATTAGGTGATTGTCGGGAGATTGCTCCAAATCCGGCTGCCATCCCAGATATAACGCGCCCGACTTATCTCGCGCACGTCGGCGCTCCTGATTGAGCGGAGATATCTCTATGGCGGCGGTAACGGCTATTTGCCTCGTTGATAACCACGCAGGATCAGTGACTTCTTCTTGCCGGCTTAAGACACCTCCCTCTGACGATATTTCGCTCCCGCCAAACACGACGACCGGCACCAGATATTCGGCGGAAAGCACCATCGCCTGAGCCAGCCACTCTGCCGCAATAGCTTGCGGCGCATCATTTAGCTCCAGTGCCGGCACCCCATGATTTCGCAAAGACTGCCGAAACACTCCGGCATCTCCGTGGATCTCTGGTCGATAAAAATGCCATTGCGGTTCCTCACAACGCAACCGGCTCATGTTCTCGGCAAAAGAAGTTTTTTATAGGCATGTTGTGATCATGCCACAAAGAACGAATGAACTGCTTGACGCATGGTCAATCGCGCCTTAGTATTTTCACATAACAATACGTTGTTTTATATTGCAAAACAATAAGAGAGTGGCCCGATTCACTGTTGTGCGGCGCGGAACTTCGCAACCTCACATACAGATATAGTCATCACGGGTTGTCCAAATCGAGTCATAAACGCTGGTCATTACGGATCCCGCAGGAATCCGTCTCAATTAGGAGGCAGCATGTCGGCAGAAAACGAAATGAATTCCACTCCCGGTCAACGCATAGATTCGGACCCCCAGGAAACCCGCGAATGGCAGGATGCGCTCTCCGGCGTGATCAGCAACGAAGGCGATGACCGCGCACACTTCCTGATTGAAACCCTGATCGAGCAGGCTCGGGAAAAGGGAATCGACCTCCCGTACTCTGCAAACACGGAGTACATCAACACGATTCCGACGGCTCTCCAACCCAAATATCCGGGCAACGCTGATATGGAGATCAAGATTCACTCCTATATCCGCTGGAATGCCATGGCCATGGTTGTTCGGGCTAACAAACATACGAACGTGGGTGGTCATATCGCATCATTTGCTTCTGCTGCAACACTCTACGACGTAGGTTTTTCCCACTTCTGGCACGCACCTTCAGCTGAGCATGATGGTGACCTTATTTTCTTCCAGGGACACTCGGTTCCCGGTGTTTATGCACGTGCCTACATGCTGGAACGATTCACCGAACAACAACTGGACCACTTCCGCCAGGAAACAACGGGTAAAGGCATCTCCTCCTACCCGCACCCATGGCTCATGCCAGACTTCTGGCAATTCCCAACCGTATCAATGGGGCTAGGTCCGATACAGGCAATTTACCAGGCTCGCTTCATGAAGTATCTGGCAAGTCGCGGGTTAATTGATGCACAAAAGGCTGAAAAACGAAAAGTCTGGGCCTTCCTGGGCGACGGTGAAACGGATGAAGTGGAATCACTTGGCGCTATCGGCATGGCGGGTCGCGAGAAGCTCGACAACCTCATCTTTGTTATTAACTGTAATTTGCAGCGCCTGGATGGCCCGGTACGTGGCAACGGTAAGATCATTCAGGAGCTCGAATCCGAATTCCGTGGTGCCGGTTGGAATGTGATCAAACTAATCTGGGGCACCCATTGGGATAGCCTCTTCCAGCGCGACACCAAGGGCATTCTCAAACAACGCATGATGGATCTGTGCGATGGCGAGTACCAGACCTTCAAATCGAAAGATGGCGCTTATGTTCGTGAGCACTTCTTCAACACGCCGGAACTAAAAGCACTGGTTGCAGACTGGACCGATGATGAAGTCTGGCAACTCAATCGTGGTGGCCACGACATCTTCAAGATCTTTGCTGCCTACGACCGTGCCACCAAACACAAGGGGCAACCTACACTCATACTTGCCAAAACCATCAAGGGCTTCGGCATGGGCAAAGCGGGCGAGGCAATGAACACCTCGCACCAGCAAAAGAAAATGGATACCGAGCAGATCGCCCGCTTCCGTGACCGTTTCTCACTGCCCGTTAAAGACGAACAGCTCGAGGAGCTGCCGTATCTTAAGTTTGCCGAAGACTCAGACGAATATAAGTACATGCGCGAGCGTCGCATGGCCTTGGGCGGCTTCCTGCCGCAGCGTCGCCGCAAAGCAGATGCTCTACAGATTCCCCCACTCGCTACCTTTGATGCCTTGTTAAAGGCATCTGGTGAAGGCCGTGAACTCTCCACCACCATGGCCATCGTCCGCATCATGAACATGATGCTCAAAGACAAAGTGGTCGGCCGCAATGTAGTGCCAATTGTGCCGGATGAATCCCGCACCTTCGGTATGGAAGGCATGTTCCGCGCCGTCGGCATCTGGAACCAGCAAGGCCAGAACTATGTGCCTGAAGACCATGGCCAGCTCATGTTTTATAAGGAAACCAAAGATGGCCAGGTGCTACAGGAAGGCATCAATGAAGCCGGCGCCATGAGTGACTGGATTGCTGCTGCAACTGCCTACTCGGTGCATGGCGTTCAAACAATCCCGTTTTATATCTGCTACTCCATGTTTGGTCTGCAACGCACGCTGGATCTGTGCTGGGCGGCTGGTGATCAACGCGCACGTGGTTTCCTGATCGGCGGCACCGCTGGCTGCACCACGCTGAACGGCGAAGGCCTGCAGCACGAAGATGGCCATAGCCTCTTGCTCGCCAACATGATTCCGAACTGTGTTTCGTACGATCCAACCTTCCAGTACGAAGTGGCTGTGGTGGTACAGGATGGCATGCGTCGTATGCATGAAGATCAGGAAGATATCTTCTACTACCTGACCGTCATGAATGAAAACTACGAACATCCGGAAATGCCAGCGAGTGCAGCCCCAGACATCATCAAGGGCATGTATTCCTTCAAGAAGGGCGCTGCTGGCAATAGCCCACGCGTTCAACTACTAGGTTCTGGCACGATCTTCCGTGAAGTCATCGCCGCAGCCGAGCTGCTCCGCAAAGACTGGGGAGTCGAGTCCGATCTGTGGGGTTGCCCGAGCTTTAACGAACTAGCCCGCGATGGTGAGAATGTCGCCCGCTGGAACATGCTGCACCCAACCGATCCACAACGTATTTCTCACGTGGACTCAAAGCTGGGCAACACCGTTGGCCCGGTCGTGGCCGCCACCGACTACATCAAACTCTACGCTGAGCAGATCCGCCCGTTCATAAAGAAAACGTTTATCGCTCTCGGCACTAACGGCTTTGGCCGTTCGGACACACGCGAACATCTGCGTCATTTCTTTGAAGTTGATCGCCACTGGGTTACGGTAGCCGCACTCAAAGCACTGGCTGATGAAGGCACGATTGGTCGCGACAAAGTTGCTGCCGCAATCACTAAGTATCAACTCGATCCGAACAAACCAAACCCAATGACGGTTTAAGCGAGACACCACCATGAGCCAACTTATTGATATCAAAGTTCCGGACATTGGCGATTTCACCGATGTCCCCGTGATCGAAGTCTTTGTTAAACCCGGCGACGTCATTAAAGTTGATGACGCACTCGTCACACTAGAATCTGACAAAGCCACGATAGATGTCCCCGCTTCGGCCGCCGGCGTTGTCAAGGAAGTACCCGTCAAACTGGGTGATCGCATTGGTGAGGGCGCCGTTGTCGTTCGTGTCGAGGCCAGCAATAGCACGGCAGCACCTCAAGCCGCTGTAGCGGCACCAAGCCCCGCACCGGCTGCAGCTGCACCAGCACCGCAAGCTGCAACGCCTGCTAGCGGCGGCATCATCGACGTCAAAGTCCCCGATATTGGTGACTTCGCGGAAGTGCCGGTCATTGAAGTATTCGTCAAACCGGGAGATGTCGTCAAAGTGGATGACGCCCTGGTCACACTGGAATCGGATAAAGCAACGATGGATGTGCCATCGTCAGCCGCTGGCACCGTCAAAGAAGTGCTCGTAAAACTGGGCGACAAGGTTGGTGAAGGCACCGTGATTGTGCGTCTGGAGGGTGGTGCCACTGCAACAGTGCCTGTACAAGAAGCCCTGAGTAGCGTCACGAGCGAAGGCAATGCGCGAAGTGCGAGCGCTGCTGTACAAACAAGTACTGCAAGCGAGCAAGACAAAGCAGTGTCGAGCGCAGTAGCTGCCTTGCCAGGCTTGTCTTTGGGCAGCGCCCTCCACGCCAGCCCGACCATCCGTGCTTACGCGCGTGAACTCGGCGTCGATCTAACCCAGATTAAAGCAACCGGGCCGAAGAACCGCATTTTGCGTGAAGACATCACCGGTTTTGTTAAAGGCGCCATGAGTACCGGCATCGTTCCTGGCAAAACTCCCGCCGCTACCGGCAGCAATGGTGGCGACCTGGATCTGCTTCCGTGGCCTAAAGTCGATTTCGCCAAATTTGGCCCAATCGAAGTGCAGCCACTATCACGCATCAAGAAAATTTCCGGCCAGAATCTGTCTCGCAACTGGGCCATGATCCCGGCAGTGACCTACCACGAAGATGCCGACATCACCGATCTGGAAGCCTTCCGCGTTCAATTGAACAAGGAAAACGAAAAGAGTGGCGAAACCAAGCTCACCATGCTCGCTTTCCTGGTCAAGGCCTGCGTTAAAGCGCTGCAGAAATATCCGGAATTCAACGCCTCGCTTGATGGCGACAATCTGGTGATGAAGCAGTACTTCAACATTGCCTTTGCCGCAGATACTCCAAATGGCTTAGTAGTTCCGGTGATCAAGAATGCGGATAAGAAATCGGTCTTCGACATCGCCAAAGAGTCCGGTGATCTCGCCAAACAGGCCCGCGATGGCAAACTGAAGCCGGCTGATATGCAAGGCGCCTGCTTTACCATTTCATCACTGGGCGGTATCGGCGGCACGTATTTCGCACCGATCGTTAATGCGCCGGAAGTCGCTATTCTTGGCGTTAACAAGAGTGCCATGAAGCCCATATGGGATGGCAAGCAATTCGTGCCGCGCCTGACCCTACCGCTGTCGCTCACTGCTGACCACCGTGTGATTGATGGCGCCCTGGCGACCCGATTCAATGTCTATCTGGCTCAACTGCTGGCGGACTTCCGCCGCGTAGCACTCTAAGGAGCACCGCATGAGCCAACTGATTGACATCAAAGTACCGGATATTGGTGATTTCACCGACGTTCCGGTCATCGAAGTGTTTGTAAAGCCGGGGGATGTCATCAAAATTGATGACGCCTTGGTGACACTGGAATCTGACAAAGCCACGATGGACGTTCCGGCTTCTGCGGCAGGCACTGTCAAGGAAGTCCTCGTCAAACTGGGTGATCGTATCGGTGAAGGCACCGTTGTTGTCCGTGTGGAAGCCAGCAACGTGGCCAATGCAGCAACCCCAGCGCCTGCGACTGGTTACACAGGTCCCGTAGATGTGGACTGCGATATGCTGGTTCTGGGTGGCGGCCCTGGCGGCTACTCTGCCGCTTTCCGCGCTGCCGATCTAGGCCTCAATACGGTCATTGTTGAACGCTATGGCACCCTGGGCGGCGTCTGCCTCAACGTCGGTTGTATTCCTTCCAAAGCACTCTTACATATTGCCGGGGTTATGGAAGAAGTCAGCCATCTGCATGAGCTAGGTATTGTGGAAATGGCCTCGGCCAAAGTCTCCGTAGAAAAACTACGTGAGCACAAGACCAAAGTCGTCAGCAAGCTCACTGGCGGCCTCGCCGGCATGGCCAAGGGACGCAAGGTACAACAGGTGCGTGGCCTCGGCCAATTTATCGACACCCATCACATGAGCGTTGATGTAACCAGCGGCGATGGCCAGAGGCCAACCGGCGAGAAGAAAGTCATTCGATTCAAACAGGCCACCATTGCTGCAGGCTCTCAATCCATCAAACTCCCTTTTATGCCCGTTGACCCTCGCATCGTTGATTCAACCGGTGCGCTGGAACTCAAAGACGTTCCCAAACGCATGCTGGTTGTTGGCGGCGGCATCATCGGCTTAGAAATGGCAACCGTTTACGCAACGCTGGGCACCCAAATTGATGTCGTCGAGCTCGGCCCTGGCCTCATGCCTGGCGCAGATCGCGACCTCGTCAAGGTCTGGGAAAAGATGAACCTGTCGCGTTTCAATCGCGTGATGCTTAACACCAAGTGCGTAGCAGCCAAGGCTGAGGCATCGGATATCGCCGTTCAGTTCGAAGGCGCTAACGGCATAGCAACACCGGATGCCGGCACCTATGATCGCGTTCTGGTAGCCGTGGGTCGTTCACCCAATGGTGGCAAACTGGCTGCAGATAAAGCGGGCGTGATTGTTGATGAACGGGGTTTCATCAAAGTCGATAGCCAGATGCGTACCAATGTACCGAATATATTTGCGATTGGTGATCTGGTAGGCCAACCCATGCTGGCACATAAAGCGGTACACGAAGGCCACGTTGCAGCAGAAGTCGCAGCGGGTCACAAGCGTGTCTTCGATCCCCTGCAAATTCCTTCCGTTGCCTATACGGATCCTGAAGTGGCCTGGGCAGGTTTAACCGAGGAGCAATGTAAAGCCAGCGGCCGCAAATTCACCAAAGCCATGTTCCCATGGGCAGCCTCGGGGCGCGCCATTGCCAATGGACGCGACGAAGGCTTTACGAAGCTGCTGTTTGATGCCGAGACACACCGCATCATTGGTGGCGGCATCGTTGGCACAAATGCGGGTGATTTGATTGGCGAGGTGTGTCTAGCCATTGAGATGGGTTGTGATACAGCTGATATGGGTCACACCATCCATCCACATCCGACCCTCTGTGAATCCGTTGGACTCGCCGCAGAAGTTGCTGAAGGGGCTTGTACCGATCTGCCCCCACAGAAAAAGAAGTAAGTCCGCTACGTAACCGACCCAAAGAAAAACCCCACGCCGAGAAAACTCGGGGTGGGGTTTTTTAATGCTTTAAAAGCGCTGGGAAGAATTACTTCTTCTTAGCGACGGCTTTCTTGGCAACTGGCTTCTTAGCGACGGCTTTCTTGGCAACTGGCTTCTTAGCGACGGCTTTCTTGGCAACTGGCTTCTTAGCGACGGCTTTCTTGGCAACTGGCTTCTTAGCGACGGCTTTCTTGGCAACTGGCTTCTTAGCGACGGCTTTCTTGGCAACTGGCTTCTTAGCGACGGCTTTCTTGGCAACTGGCTTCTTAGCGACGGCTTTCTTGGCAACTGGCTTCTTAGCGACGGCTTTCTTGGCAACTGGCTTTGCAGCAGCGGCCGGTTTCTTAGCGGCCAATGTTGCAGCCAGGGTCATGAACGACGAGGTTGTTTCAGTTGACATCTTGGCGTCTCCTTCCAGATTGGATTTGGTAAGCACAGTTTATACACTTCATGTGGTGTGTAAAGATTTTTTTATGCTTTTTTCAATTAATTGAAAGAGGTGTGACAATTTTTTCATGCGCTTCTTTGAAACATTTTCCATCATCGATCACGACAAAAAATTTTAAGCGTGATTAAAGCGGATAATGTGCATACGTTTTTAAGTCGCTCCCAGGACATCAGATGACACCAGAACAACAAAACCAACTGAAAAAATCTGTCGCGCTTGCCACTGCAAATTATGTTGCTGAAAACCTTCAAACCGGCGCCATTCTTGGCGTTGGCACGGGTTCGACCGCAAATCTTTTCATTGAAGCGCTCGTGCCTATCAAGGATAAAATTCGTGGCGCTGTAGCAAGCTCGGAAACGACTGCGCAAAAATTAACAGCGATTGGTATACCGCTGGTCAGTCTGAATGACATCGACACCATGCCCATTTATGTCGATGGTGCCGATGAGATCGATCAATCATTCGCCATGATCAAAGGTGGCGGCGGCGCGCTCACCCGGGAAAAAATCATTGCTGATGTGGCAAATGTCTTCGTTTGCATCGCCGATGCATCGAAATGCATTTCGGTGCTGGGGCAGTTTCCGCTTCCGGTAGAAGTCATTCCCATGGCTTCGGCACAGGTAGCACGAGCACTACGCAAGCTCGGCGGCAACCCGGTGCATCGTAAAGGCTTCGTCACAGACAACGGCAATCACATTCTGGATGTTTCCGGTTTATCGATTACCGACCCGGTTGCATTCGAATCAACTCTCAATCAGATCGTCGGCACCGTGACTAACGGTCTCTTCGCTCGCCGGGGCGCTGATGTGCTTTTGCTTGGCACGATCAACGGGGTAGAAACCCGCGTACGCGCCTAACGCACAAGGCACAGCCAAAACAAAAGGGGTCTGGAAAAACCAGACCCCTTTTTTATTCCCATCGCACTACGAATGTACGATTTGACCTTAAGCTTTGGGCGACGAGAAACCTTCAACCTGATCAGCGCCTTCGCCGAAGAAATGCTTCTCACATTGCTCACGCAAATACTCACGATGACGTAGATCCGACAGATTGAGCCGGTTCTCATTAATGATCATGGTTTGCAGCTTGACCCACTGCTGCCAGGCTTCTTTAGAAACCGAAGCCATCAACTTCTGACCCAGAGCACCGGGTACCGGTGGAAAATCCAGCCCTTCGGCTTCTTTACCCAGCTTGATGCATTGAACGCTACGCGCCATAGTCTATTTCCCTAAGGTGACGTTATTAGAGATTTTTTACAAACACTTTGGAGTTACGCTGATAGTTGTACATTTCGCGCTTACGATCAGGCAAATCCTCTACCTTCGCGGGCTTATAACCGCGTTCGATAAACCAGTGTGCCGTACGAGTCGTCAGCACATAGAGACGACGAATACTCTGGGCACGGGCACGGGCTTCTATCGCCTTCATGAGCCGCTCGCCATAGCCCCATTCACGATGTTCATTGTCTACGGCCAGACACGCTAATTCAGCATTTTCCGGATCCAGCACATACAACGCAGCACAACCGACAATCACATTGTCGTGCTCCAGCACCGTAAACTGGCTTACTTCCTGCTCGATCCGTTCTCTAGGGCGCTGTACCAGGGTGCCATCCTGCTCCAGTGGCTCAATGATCCCCAACAGGCCGGCAATATCATCTGGCCTTGCTTCGTGCAGACGATCCAGCGAATCGCGCGTCACAATCGTGCCAACACCATCGTGCGTAAACAATTCAAGAATCATTGATCCTTCGTCATCATAGCCAACCAGGTGCACCCGGCTCACACCGGCCCTGCTTGCCCGGATAGAACACGGCAAGAAGCGGCGCATATCCGGCGACAGCCAGGTACCGCGCTTAAGCAGCTGATCAGCGGCATCGGTAGTGAGCTCATCAATCAGCGAGCCATCTTCTTCAAGCGCACCAGCCGTGTCGCCGATGTAAATCAGTTTGTCAGCACGCAGGGCAATCGCAACGGCTTCTGCCACTTCTTCCATCGCGAGATTAAAGATCTCACCCGAAGGACTTGGCCCCTGACAAGATTGCAAGACGATGTTGCCTAAAGAGTGTTGGGCCCGGATACCTTCAATATCCACTTTACGGACAACGCCTGCATACTGCATGTCGACCCCGTCGATCACCCCCATCGGCCGCGCCGTCAGGAAGTTACCGCTAATCACCCGCATGGTATTACCGGCCATGGGGGTGTTGGGCAGCCCTTGAGAAAGCAGCGCTTCAATTTCGAGATACACGCTACCCACGGCATGCAGGACACAATCCAGCGTATCGGCATCCGTCACGCGATAGTTGCCATGAAAGACCGAGGGCAATCCACGGTCTCGTAACTCTTCTTCAATTTGTGGACGCGCACCATGGACCACGACCAGACGGATACCCAGGCTGGCCAGCAAATTAATGTCGTAAGCAAAGGTTTTGGCCAGCGGACCACTGATCGCCTTGCCGCCAACCGCAATAACAAAAGTCTTCCCTCGGAAGCTATTAATATAGGGCGCAACCGAACGGAACCAGGCAACGAAATTTGGATCAGGCACGGCACTCTCCGCCAGCAGAATTCAAGCGTGAAATATTACCGCACATTAGCGCAGATCACCGGCTATTGCCTGAGTTACTGCAAGCGCAACCGGCCCTGCGGTTTCTGTTCTGAAAACTCTTGGCCCCAACCGGAAGCATAGAAATCCAGCCGCTTCAGCGGCAGCGATTTCTTCAGGCGCAAATCCGCCTTCTGGCCCGATTAATATCGTAAGCGCCGTCAGCGCCTGCTGTCGCTCCAACCAGACCTGGAAACTTTCCGTGGCATCCGGGTCCAGCATCACGCGAATGCTTGCACCATGCGTCGCAGCTAGAGCCTGAGTCAATGTCTGTACCGGCATCAATTCTGGCAAACGGTTCAGTCCACATTGCTCAGCTGCCGATACGATCACGCCCTGCCAGTGGGCATGACGTTTTTCGGCACGTGCTACATCCAGGCGGGTCACACAACGACGCGTTTCAATCGGCACGCACCGATGCACGCCCAGCTCTACAGATTTCTGCCAGGTGTAATCCATGCGTTCTGCTGCCGATACACCCTGCCATAAGCTGATTTGCAGTTTGCTCGCACGGTCATCCGGTTGAAATTCATTCAGCAGCACATCAGCTTCAGTCTAACGGCTATTACGCGAATCTCGCTGTTTTTTTGGTTGAAATCTCTTTTGCAGTCTGCTCACGCTCTAGTAGGGGCCCCGCATAAGCCCCGCCTTCCCCATTAAAAAGCACCAACGCATCACCCGGCTGCAGTCGCAACACACGCACGGCATGATTAGCCACAGCTTCAGGCAAAGAAATTCGCTGGCCAACGGCCAGAGACTGGGGCACATAAAAACGGGGAATTACCATGGTTGCTATTATAGAGCGCATGTCTGCTCCGTTGATCTCCGAAACTGCCTTATGGGCTACCTGCGCGATTCGATTAAACCAAACGCTAGCAACGTTGGCTCACCAGGAAGTCATGCCACGCTTCTCGCACGCACGGGTCTGCACTAAAGACGATGGCTCACTGTTCAGCGACGCCGATCTGGCGGTACAAAATGCCTTACCCGATATTTTGTCTGCGATCTTCCCCGCGCCGCTGCTCGGCGAAGAGATGCCTGCATCGGCACAACGACAACTTTGGGAAGACTGTCAGAATGGCGAAACACCGCTCTGGATTGCCGATCTCCTATTGACGGCACCACTAACTTTGCTAACAGACTCCCCTGGTTCGCCATTTCTGTTGCACTGATTCACCAAGGATCTACCGTATTAGGCGCTACTATTGCGCCAGCCTTAGGGCAAAACTGGCACGCCTCTCTGGGGAGCGGCAGTTTCTGTAATGGCACACGTCTGACCCTCGGCCAAGAGCCGCGGCGCCTCAAGGACTGTGTTGTCGGCGTCGACATAACCTATCTTCCTGCCCGCTTACGACAGCAGATCGCTCATATATCCCCTGCCGGTATCGCCCGCGAAGATGGACAAAGCGCACCATGGCGTGGCTGGCGGCAGCCTTGGGGCCAGCACTCTGGAGTGGTGTGCGCTCGCCTCCGGCCAATTCAATGCCTATGTTCACGGCGGACAAATGCCCTGGGATGCTGCCGCCGGCCGCCTCATTCTCTCTGAGGCCGGCGTCCACAGCGACAAGCTCGTCCATGTACTCGGGCTTTCAAAACAAGACGCAACCTTAAGCCCGACAGGCTATGCCGCTGCTGCACCTAGTGTCTGGAATACCTGGCAACAATGGTTACGTGATCAAGCGGGTTGAACCCAGTACAATCTCACCCAATCCTATTTAATTAGCGAAATCCTATTATGCGCATCCCACTTTCCCGCTTTCTGATCGAACAACAACGCGAATCCAAAACACTAGATCCTGATCTTCGCTTACTGATCGAAGTGGTCGCCCGTGCCTGTAAGGCCATCGCCATCGCCATTGGCAAAGGCAATCTCGGCGATGCCATGGGAACCGCTGGCACCGATAACGTGCAAGGCGAAGTACAAAAAAAGCTGGATGTTATTTCCAACGAAATTCTGCTGGATGCCAACGAATGGGGCGGCCACCTCGCCGCCATGGCGTCAGAAGAAATGGATCTGCCCTTCTGCATCCCGAACCGCTACCCGAAAGGCGAGTACCTGCTGGTCTTCGACCCGCTGGATGGTTCTTCTAATATTGACGTGAACGTGTCTGTCGGCACGATCTTTTCAGTGCTGCGCGCCCCTGAAGGCATTGAGTGCGCCAATGGCGATGCCTTCCTACAAAAGGGATGCACACAGGTTGCCACCGGTTATGCCGTATACGGCCCCAACACCCAGCTGGTACTGACTTTTGGTCATGGTGTGCACGTCTTCACGCTGGATCGCGAAGTCGGCACTTTCCGCCTCACTCAGGAAAACCTCAAGGTGCCTGAAGACACGCGCGAATTCGCCATCAACATGTCGAACCAACGCCATTGGGAAGAACCCGTTCAACGTTATGTCGCAGAATTGCTCGCAGGCAAAGAAGGCCCGCGTGGCGAAGACTTTAATATGCGCTGGGTCGCTTCCATGGTGGCCGATGTACATCGCATTCTGTCGCGCGGCGGCATCTTTATGTACCCAATGGACGCTAAAGTCGCCAAACAGGGTGGTAAATTGCGCTTACTGTACGAAGCCAATCCGATGGCCATGCTCATTGAACAGGCCGGTGGCACAGCAATGACTGGCCGTGAACGCATCCTGGATCTGCAACCGACCAGCCTGCACCAACGGGTACCAGTTATCTTGGGTTCAAAGAATGAGGTTGATCGGGTCACGGGCTATCACAAGGGCTAAAAACCCAATGCAACCCCCGTCGTGTTAGCAGCACGCGGGGCAAGCCCGTCGCTCATGGCGCAAGCGCACGAAATCGCGCCAAACTTGACCCCGCATACTGCTTAGAATGACCCACGGGTCAAAACGAATAAACCAAACACTTATCCAAGGCGCATCCTGACTCAAAGGTTAGCCCGATTTGCGACGTTTTTTGTAGTCGATGAGGGCGCCTTTGATCAGGATGCGTCTGAACACATGGCGGTAATCGACTAACCGAAAAGAACTTTCTGGTTTTTCAACCTCCAGCAGGCCTCAATCCTTTGCAGCCAAGCGCTTTTTAGCCGATAATTGCGTCTTTTGCCGGGCTAACTTCGTGTCTTCCCTGTCTGCTGCTAACGCACCCTCCCGTCCAGCCCGCCCCGCACCTGCTGCGCCGGCCTATAACGAACTCACCGGTGCCATTCGCGCCCTAGCCATGGACGCTGTCCAGCAGGCCAACTCCGGCCACCCCGGCATGCCGCTCGGCATGGCTGAAATTGCCGAAGTGCTTTGGCGTCAACACCTTAGCCACAACCCGGCCAACCCGGCCTGGCCAAACCGCGACCGCTTTGTGCTGTCGAACGGCCACGGCTCGATGCTGCTGTACGCCCTGCTCCACCTGAGCGGCTACGACCTCACCATCGAAGACCTCAAACAATTCCGCCAGCTGCACAGCCACACACCGGGCCACCCGGAATATGGCTACACCGCGGGCGTTGAAACCACCACCGGTCCCCTCGGTCAAGGCATTGCTAACGCCGTAGGCATGGCGATCAACGAAAAGCTGCTGGCCGCTGAATTCAATCGCGATGGGCACACCATCGTGAACCACTACACCTATGCCTTCATGGGCGACGGCTGCCTGATGGAAGGCGTTTCGCATGAAGCCTGTTCGCTGGCTGGCACCTTGGGTCTGGGCAAACTGATCGCCTTCTGGGACGACAACGGCATTTCGATCGATGGTCAGGTTGAAGGCTGGTTTACCGATGACACGCCGGGTCGCTTTGCTGCCTACGGCTGGCAGGTGATTCCTAACGTCAACGGCCATGATGATGCCGCACTTGATGCCGCCATCAAAGCCGCCAAAGCCGACACGGCCCGCCCCACACTAATCTGCTGCCGCACCGCCATTGGCATGGGATCGCCAAACAAAGCCAACTCGGCCGATGTGCACGGCGCGCCGCTGGGTGCTGACGAGATCGCCGCAACACGCGCTGCCATTGGCTGGACGCACGCCGCGTTCGAAATTCCTGCTGATGTCTACGCTGCCTGGAATGCCCGTGCCGCGGGTGCCGAACGTGAAGCCAGCTGGGATAAGGCTTTTGCAGCTTACGCCGCTAGCTTCCCTGCCGAAGCAGCTGAATTTACCCGCCGACTATCCGGCAAGCTGCCAGCCAACTGGGCCAAGACTTCAACCGACTTTATCGCCGCAACGCAGGCGAAAGCTGAAACCGTTGCCACACGTAAAGCATCGCAACTGGCCATCGAAGCACTCGCCCCGAATCTGCCAGAACTGCTATGCGGATCGGCCGATCTGGCCGGCTCTAACCTGACCTGGTGGAAGGGTGCCAAGGGCGTCACTGCCAATGATGGCGGCAACTATCTGTTCTACGGCGTGCGCGAATTCGGCATGACGGCCATCGCCAATGGCATTGAATTGGCCGGTGGTTTCATCCCCTACACCGCTACTTTTATGGTGTTCTCGGATTACGCCCGTAACGCCATCCGCATGGCAGCACTGATGAAGGTGCGTCAGATCATGGTTTACACCCACGACTCGATCGGTCTGGGAGAAGATGGTCCAACGCACCAGCCGGTTGAACACGCGGCATCGCTGCGAATCATCCCGAATCTGGATGTCTGGCGCCCGGCCGATGCCACCGAAACGGCTATCGCCTGGGTAAAGGGTATCGAAAACGCCAATGGTCCAACGGCTCTACTGCTGTCGCGCCAGAATCTGCCACCGGTTGCCAATAAGACGGCTGTTGCCGACATCGTCCGTGGTGGTTATGTCGTTTCGCCGGCCACCAACGCCCAGGCCGTGCTGATCGCCACCGGTTCGGAAGTGAAGCTAGCGCTAAATGCCCAAGCTGCCCTGGCTGAGGCCGGTGTTGTGGTTAGCGTCGTTTCAATGCCTTCAACCACTACCTTCGATAAGCAGGACAAAGCATGGCGTGACCAGGTGCTGCCAGCCGGTCTGCCACGTGTAGCCGTTGAAGCCGGTCACCCGGACGGCTGGTACAAATATGTGGGTTTGAACGGCGCTGTTGTCGGCCTCGCCCGCTTTGGCGAATCGGCGCCCGCCGGTTTGCTCTTTAAAGAATTCGGCTTCACCGTCGAAAACGTTGTTAACACCGTCCGCGGTGTGATTTTTAAATAATCTGCAGTCTCATATTTAAATACACGGAGATTTACCATGGCTATCAACGTCGCTATTAACGGTTTCGGTCGTATCGGTCGCTGCACCCTGCGTGCCATCTATGAGCTGGGCCTGCAGAAGGAATTCAATCTGGTCGCCATCAATGCCTCAGGCGACCTGAAGGCCAACGCCCACCTGCTGAAATACGACACCACTCATGGCCGCTTCCGCACTTCGGTAGAGATCGAAGGCGAAGACTGCATCATCATTGACGGCAAAAAGATTGCCTTCTACTCGACCAAAGATCCAAAGGCCATCAACTGGGCTGATCACAAAGTCGACATGGTGCTGGAATGTACCGGCGCCTACACCTCGAAAGCCAAAGCCCAAGCACTGCTGGAGCAAGGCGCCAAGCGCGTACTGATCTCGGCACCGGGCGGCGACGATGTCGACGCAACCGTGGTCTTCGGTGTGAATACCGAAGTCCTGAAGGGTGACATGACTGTGGTATCGAACGCCTCGTGTACCACCAACTGTCTGGCGCCAGTCGCCAAGATCCTGTCGGATAACGTCGGCATCAAGTCGGGCCTAATGACCACAGTTCACGCTTACACCAACGACCAGGTTACCGTCGACGTTCGACACAAGGATCTGCGTCGCGCCCGCGCCGCTGCCCAGAACATCATCCCGACCAAGACCGGTGCCGCTGCTGCCGTAGGTCTCGTGCTGCCACAACTGAAGGGCAAGTTTGATGGTTTCGCGCTGCGCGTACCGACCATCAACGTATCGCTGGTGGACCTGACATTCACCACCGATCGCCTGACCACCAAAGACGAAATCAACAGCCTGATGACGGCTGCAGCTAATGGCCCGATAAAGAACGTGCTGGCCGTGAACAACGATCCGCTGGTGTCGTCGGACTTTAACCACGACCCACATTCGTCGACCTTTGACGCCACGCAGACCCGTGTAATCCAGGCAGAAGACGGCAGCACCCTAGTCAAGGTTCTGGCCTGGTACGACAACGAGTGGGGTTACAGCTGCCGTATGCTGGACACTGCCCGCGCCTGGATGCAAGCCAAGTAATTCCGGATTTCACTACCAGCCACTCGGAGCCTGATCATGAATGTTAAGAAGCTGAAAGATGTCGATGTAAGCGGTAAGCGCGTTTTCATCCGTGCCGACCTCAACGTCCCGCAGGACAATGCCGGCAACATTACTGAAGACACTCGTATCCGCGCATCGATCCCATCGATCAAGTACTGCCTGGATAACGGCGCCGCCGTGATGGTGACCTCGCACCTCGGTCGTCCGACCGAAGGCGAAGTCAAAGCCGACGACACACTCATGCCAGTGGCTGTGCGCCTCGGTCAGCTGCTTAACAAACCTGTCCGTCTGATCCAGAACTGGGTCGACGGTGGCTTTGAAGTCAAACCCGGTGAAGTGGTGCTGTTGGAAAACTGCCGCTGCAATAAGGGCGAGAAGAAAGACAACGAAGAGCTGGCCCAAAAGATGGCCAAACTCTGTGACGTCTATGCGAATGACGCCTTCGGCACGACCCACCGCGCCGAGGCCACCACCCATGGCATCGCCCGCTTTGCACCGGTAGCCTGCGCTGGCATGCTGATGGGCGGCGAAATCGATGCCCTGGCCAAAGCGATTGAAAACCCGGCACGTCCGCTGGTCGCCATTGTCGGTGGCGCCAAGGTGTCTTCGAAGCTAGTCATCCTCAAGTCGCTGGCTGAAAAAGTCGATCAGCTGATCGTTGGTGGCGGTATCGCCAACACTTTCCTGCTGGCTTCCGGTCACCGCATTGGTGAATCGCTGGCCGAACCTGAGCTGGTCAAGGAAGCGCAGGCCATCATGGACATGATGAAGGCCCGTGGCGCCGAAGTCCCTCTGCCGGTCGACGTGGTCGTTGCTGATGAAGTCTCTGCACTGGCTCGCGCCAACAAGATTCCCGTTGAAGAAGTGGCAGCCCATGACCGCATTCTGGACGTTGGCCCTAAAACTGCCGCCCGTCTATCGGACATCATCGCCCATGCTGGTACGATTATCTGGAATGGCCCGGTCGGCGTTTTTGAGCATGATCAGTTCGCCGGTGGTACCAAAATGATGTCGTCCGCCATTGCCCACTCCGATGCATTCTCGATTGCCGGTGGTGGCGACACCCTGGCCGCAATTGCTAAATTCAAGATCGCCGACGACGTTGGCTATATTTCAACAGGTGGCGGTGCTTTCCTGGAGTTCCTGGAAGGTAAGACCCTGCCAGCCATCGAAGCGCTTGAAGCACGCGCCAACGGCTAAGTAGAGGATACCTCTATGCTCCGCAGCACGAAGATCGTAGCTACCCTCGGCCCCGCCAGCTCATCGCCGGAGGCGCTGGGTGCACTGATCGCTGCGGGCGTAGATGTCGTCCGCCTCAACTTTAGCCATGGCACGCCGGACGATCACCGCGTGCGTGCCCAACTGGTGCGCGAACTGGCGCAGCAATATCGTCGCCCGGTCGGCATTCTGGTCGATCTACAAGGTCCCAAGATTCGCGTGGGCAAATTCGCCGACGGCAAAATCACCCTGACCAAGGGTGACGACTTCGCCTGCACACTGGGCAACCAGGATCGCGTCGGTCTTGACTACCCGGAACTGCCCAACGACGTGCATGCCGGCGATGTCCTGTTACTGGATGATGGCCGTGTCGTTCTGAATGTTACCGCGGTTAATGGCCCGGAGATTCACACCAAGGTGCACGTGGGCGGCCCGCTGTCCAATAACAAGGGAATCAACCACAAAGGCGGCGGCCTGTCTGCACCGGCGCTGACCGACAAAGACAAGGCCGACATGATCACGGCGGCCGAAATCAACGCTGACTACCTGGCCATTTCCTTCCCGCGTGAAGCCGCCGACATTCATCTGTTGCGCGAGCTCATGAAAAAAGCTGGCGGCAAATCACTGATCATTGCCAAAATCGAGCGCACCGAAGCGATTGAAAATCTAGCCGAAATCCTTGATGCTTCAGACGGCATCATGGTGGCTCGTGGCGACCTGGGTGTTGAAGTTGGTGATGCAGCAGTGCCCTCACTGCAAAAACGCATGATCCGCATGGCGCGCGAGATGAATAAACTCGCCATCACCGCCACGCAAACGATGGAATCAATGATCAGTTTGCCGATTCCCACCCGTGCCGAAGTCTCTGATGTGGCTAACGCCGTGCTGGATGGTACTGACGCCGTCATGCTGTCAGCCGAAACGGCCAGCGGCCAGTACCCGGTGGAAACCGTCGAAGCCATGTCGCGCATCTGCCTGGAAGCCGAACGCACTTACCCGGTAATGCTCGAAAGCGAATTTCTCGACCGTGTCTTCACGCGCGTCGACCAGTCGATTGCCATGGCAGCCATCTGGACCGCACACCACCTAAAGGTCAAAGCCATTGCGGCACTGACCGAGTCTGGCTCTACTGCCCTGTGGATGAGTCGCCTCAATTGCGGCGTACCTATCTTCGCGCTCACCCCGGATGAAAGCTAACGCAATCGCATGACGCGGTTCCGTGATGTCTACCCGATGCTCATGCCACGTAGCCAACTGGACCGTGACATGATGCTGGCCGATGCCGAAACCGTACCACTGGATCAGGGCGCTGTCGAACGTGGCGACATCGTCGTCATGACCATCGGCGAACCCATCGGCACGCCCGGCGGCACCAATACCCTAAAGATTGTTCATGTCGGGGACCATGCCACCCCCAATCTTACTGGCTAAGCTTTTTTCAATTCCCTAACCAGCACCATTTTTCCGGAGTAAAACCATGTCTCTCGTTTCCCTGCGCCAACTGCTCGACCACGCCGCTGAAAACAACTACGGCCTGCCTGCATTTAACGTTAACAACATGGAGCAGGTCTGGGCCATCATGGAAGGCGCCAACAAGCTCAATGCGCCCGTCATCATGCAAGCCTCTGCGGGTGCCCGCAAATATGCCGGTGAGCCCTTCCTGCGCCACCAGATTCTGGCAGCACTCGAAGCCTACCCCCACATCCCTGTTGTGATGCACCAGGATCACGGGCAAAGCCCCGCTGTTTGTATGGGCGCCATTCGCTCGGGCTTTTCATCGGTGATGATGGATGGCTCGTTAATGGAAGATGGCAAAACGGTTGCCTCCTTCGAGTACAACGTTGAAACCATGCGCAAAGTGGTCGAACTGTCGCACAGCATCGGCGTTTCAGTTGAAGGCGAACTGGGCGTACTCGGCTCCCTGGAAACCATGACCGGCGATAAAGAAGATGGTCACGGTGCCGAAGGCAAGATGACCATGGAGCAGTTGCTGACCGATCCGGATCAGGCTGCGGAATTTGTTAAAGCCACACAGTGTGATGCCCTCGCAATCGCGATTGGCACCAGCCACGGGGCTTACAAATTCACCAAGAAGCCCACGGGCGATATCCTCGCGATCTGGCGCATCAAAGAAATCCACGCCCGCATCCCGAACACCCACCTGGTGATGCACGGTTCGTCGTCGGTACCGCAAGAATTGCTGGCCGAGATCCGCGAATTCGGCGGTGACATGAAGGAAACCTACGGTGTACCCGTAGAAGAAATCCAGGAAGCGATCAAGCACGGCGTGCGTAAGATCAACATTGATACTGACATCCGCCTGGCTATGACCGGTGCCATTCGTCGTTATATGTTCGAAAATCCGAGCAAGTTCGACCCGCGTGATTACCTGAAACCGGCTCGCGAAGCCGCTAAAAAGGTCTGCGAAGCGCGCTTCGAGGCCTTTGGTTGTGCCGGTCAAGCCAGCAAAATCAAGCCGATTCCGCTCGACGTGATGGCGTTAAACTATGCCGAAGGCAAACTGAATCAAGTCGTTCGTTAATTTTCTCCGGTAACCCTTATGTCTCAAGCCCTATTCGAATCGACCATCACCAGCCTGCCCCTGATTGCCAAGGGCAAGGTGCGCGACATCTACGCCGTGGGTGACGGCAAACTCCTCGTCGTCAGCAGCGACCGCCTGTCGGCATTCGATGTGATCCTGCCGGATCCGATCCCGGGCAAGGGCAAAGTACTCACGCAAACTGCCAGCTTCTGGTTCAAAAAACTGGCCGACATCGTTGCCACACACAGCACCGATATCGATCCGGAAACAGTCGTTGCCGAGAACGAACGCGCCCAGGTACGTAACCGCGCCGTGGTGGTGAAGCGTCTGCGTCCGCTGCCAATCGAAGCGGTGGTTCGTGGCTACATCATCGGTTCAGGCTGGAAAGACTATCAGGACACCGGCGCCGTCTGCGGTATCAAGCTGCCAGCAGGTCTACAGCAAGCCGATAAATTGCCACAACTGATCTTCACGCCAGCCACCAAGGCTGCCGTGGGTGATCACGATGAAAACATTTCCTTCGAACAGGCGCAGGCGCATTGCGACAAGGAACTCAACAGCCTGCTCCAAGGCACTGGCAAAACCGGTTCCAAACTGGTCACCGAAGCCCGTGACGCTGCCTTTGCCCTCTACCAGGCCGCTGCTGATTATGCAGCTACCAAGGGCATCATCATCGCCGACACCAAGTTCGAATTTGGCATCGATGACAAGGGCACGCTGCGTCTGATCGACGAAATCCTCACGCCAGACTCATCACGTTTCTGGCCGGCCGATGCCTGGAAGCCGGGTAGCAACCCGCCGTCTTACGACAAACAGTACGTGCGTGATTATCTGGAAACACTGGACTGGAATAAGAAGGCACCCGGCCCCACATTACCGCAAGAGGTCATTGAACAAACGGCCGCCAAGTACCACGAGGCCTTTGAAAAACTCACCGGACAGAAAGTCACCGAGTAATTTCTCCGGAAACAATATAACAACAGCAGCACAGGAAGCCCCAACATGAATCCACTCCTCGATTTTGCGGGGCTTCCCCGCTTTGATGTCATTCAACCGACGGATGTCCAGCCCGCCATCAGCCAGCTGCTCGCTGAATCGCGTGCCGAAGTCGAACGTTTGCTCGATACGAAGGTGCCGGCCACCTGGAACGACTTCGCACAACCCATGCAGGACAGCTTGGAGCGCCTGTCGCGCGCCTGGGGCATGGTTGGTCACCTGCATAACGTCAACGACATCTCTCCCTGGCGCGAGGCGTACAACGCCATGCTGCCAGAGGTCACGCGCTTCTATGCTGAACTGGGCCAGAACCTCGAACTCTTCAAGCGCTATCAGGCCATGGCTGCGAGCGCCGAATTCACCACGCTGAGCCCTGCGCGTCAACGCATTCTGCAAAACGAGATTCGCGACTTCAGTCTTTCGGGTGCCGAGTTACCCGACAGCGACAAACCACGTTTCCAGGCACTGCAAGAACGCCTATCTCAACTGGCTGCCAAGTTCTCAGAGAATTTGCTAGACGCCACCAATGCCTTTCATCTGGACATCAGCAACGAAGCCGAACTCGATGGCCTACCCGCCGACGTTAAAGCCGCAGCCAAAGCGGCTGCTGATAAAGCTAGCATCGCCGGCTGGCGTTTCAGCTTGCATGCCCCGTCCTACTTGCCAGTGATGCAATACGCCAGCCACCGCCCACTGCGCGCCCAGATGTATCGCGCCTACGCCGTGCGTGCCAGCGAGTTTGCCGATGGCGCCAGCAAGCCTGAATGGAACAACGCAGCCCTGATCGATGAAATCCTCAAGCTGCGCGCCGAAATGGCACAGATGCTCGGCTATCAAAGCTACGCGGAAGTGTCGCTGGTTCCCAAGATGGCTGACAACGTACCGCAAGTGCTGGCTTTCCTCCGCGATCTGGCACAACGTGCCAAACCTTATGGCGCAGCCGATCTGGCTAAATTGACCTCCTTTGCAAAAACCGAACTCGGGTTTGATACGGTCGAACCTTGGGATATCGCCTACATCTCCGAGAAACTCAAACAGGCTCGCTACAGCTTTTCGGATGACGAGGTCAAACAGTACTTCCCGGAGCCTAAGGTTCTAGGTGGTCTATTCAACGTGATCGAGCGTCTTTTTAGCGTCGAGATCACAACCGACAACGCACCCGTCTGGCACCCAAGTGTGCGCTTCTTCCGCATCACCAAAGACAACCAACTCATTGGCCAGTTTTATCTAGACCTCTATGCCCGCAAAGAAAAGCGCGGGGGCGCCTGGATGGATGAAGCGTTGACCCGTCGCCGTATTGCATCGGGTATCCAAACGCCTGTGGCCTATCTGAATTGCAACTTCCCAGCACCCGTAGGTGATAAACCTGCCACCTTCTCGCACGACGATGTAATCACCCTCTTCCATGAAACCGGGCATGGCCTGCACCATATGCTGACCCAGGTGGAAGATCTGGCTGTCTCCGGTATTCATGGCGTGGAGTGGGATGCCGTTGAGTTGCCATCGCAGTTTATGGAGAACTTCTGTTGGGAGTGGTCGGTGTTACAAGGCATGACCGGCCATGTCGAGACCGGCGAGCTATTGTCACGAGCGCTCTATGACAAGATGCTTGCCGCCAAGAACTTCCAGAGCGGCCTTTTCACCCTGCGCCAGCTGGAGTTTGCCCTATTTGACTTACTCATTCATAACGATCCAGCTTGCAGCACACCCGTGCTCGATACACTGGCTACAGTCCGTCAGGAAGTAGCGGTTATTAATCCACCGGCCTGGCATCGTTTTCCGAATAGCTTCTCGCACATTTTCGTGGGCGGCTATGCGGCAGGCTATTACAGCTACAAGTGGGCAGAAGTGCTGTCCGCCGATGCATTCGCTGCCTTTGAAGAAAGCGGCAATCCGGTAGACCCTGTCACTGGCGCACGTTTCCTCAAAGAAATTCTTTCCGTGGGTGGTTCACGCCCAGCGATTGACTCCTTCCGCGCCTTCCGCGGTCGTGACCCACAGGTCGATGCATTGCTGCGTCATTGCGGCATGACCATTGCGGCATGACCACTGAAACATCATGAATACAAACACAATGGAATCCTAGACACATAGAAACACTGACTAGCGCACATACGCTCGAGCTTTTGCCTTTCTTCAAGAACTTACCGCTCGCCATCATCGGTCTTTTCACTGCGCTGTGGATTAATGTGTTTTTCCTCCGCCGGATCGCGATCAATTTCGAAATCCGCGGTCTGGCCTGCCTGAACAGAAACTACGCGAATGGCGTATTTCATCATTATTTTTTGGGTATTACCTACCTAATGATTGTCCAGATCATGGTTATTATTTTTTGGGGAATCGCACTTTATGGCTTATCTCTAATCAAAGACCCCATGGAAGCCATCATGTTTGCGGGCAGCTGCTACACCACCATGGGCATCGTCACCGAAGTGATGCCTACCGGCTGGAAGTTTATTGCGATCATCATCGCACTTTCTGGCCTATTCGCTGTTGCGCTCGCGACCTCATCGATGATTAATATGTCCACACTATTCCGTAGGGCCTGGTTGCTTAAACACGCGTAATGATTGAAGCCATTCTTCAAAAAGAGCACATTGAAATCCCCGATTTCATGTCGATTGAAGAAACGATCAAGGTCAAGGCTGAAATAAAATCTTCCGATAAGCCAGCACCATGAGCCTGATCAAGTTTCAATCCCCCACGCAAGGTAGCGTGATCATGTTCGGTGATGATGCCAATACACTGTTAACAACGCTAAGCCTGCCGGATCACGGTGAAATGACCACTGCGCAGTTACCCGATTATCTGGCGCGCCTTAAAACAGCCATAGATACCGATAAAGCAGCCAATCCGGTGATATGGCCTGAGCTACTACAAACTGAAGAAGAAAAGAATGAGCCCGTCGTCGTACGCTTTTCCCAGCGTGCAGCGCCTATGGTTCAACATCACATTACCGCCCGGTGTTTGGGGCAACAATCGACTCTGCCCGTGAAACGCCGCATCAAGCGTAATACAGCTTTTCAGGAAATGCGGGCTACGGCTCAAAAAGTTACAGACCAACAGCCCGCCTTCAGCCAGCCGCGCTCGGCAATGCTGATAGAACATCAAACTTTCCAAATCGCCCGTCTCGCCATCTGCATCAAAACCGTCGACAAGAATCAGGTCATATTGTTCTGCGGATGACGCCATCCAGGCCGCCCCCTCCGCAATCTCAACCTGAAGCCGGTCGCCCAGCGGAGGGAGTTTAAATCCTTGTTGCGCCGCCCCCACCACCACGGGCTCCAGCTCAACCACCATCTGGTGTGCTTCCGGCAAGTTAGCATAAATAAACCGGGTTAACGAAGCAGCACCTAACCCAACCTGCAGAATACGTTTCGGCAACAGGGGCCAGGTTGCCGACAAGAGCAACCCGGCCATCATCTCCCGGGTATAGACCAGCTCCAGATCATTGGGCCGGTTGATGCACATGGCACCCTGCACCCAATCCGAGCCAAAGTGCAGGGTACGCACCCCGCGTGCCTCACGAATCTCGATGGGACAAGACATACGAACTTTTCACCCGAAATAACGAACCAGACACAGCAATGTTAGACTGAAATATCGTATTGTCCAGCAGAACCGCTATGGCCAAAAAAAGAACCCCTCAGATGAACTGATCAAGCTTGATAAGCGCATCACCAATCGGTGAGTTTAAACTCCTGCTCAAGCCACGTGGGCTGGATCACCACCACCGAATTACCGAATTACAAACAGAGATCCACAATCTCTGCGAGGAAAGTGGTCTGGTATTTACCGCACCACAGCGGCATGCGGAATATCTATTTCGTCGACACACTGGATAATTCTTTCCGGCGAAACAAGCTCATTCTGCGCATCCGCGAATCGCGCAAAGAAGCCTGGACCGACGATTGGTGCGAAGTCACCTTCAAATGCCGTTCGGAAGACATCGACCGAGCCTGGCAACTCAACCCGATTCCAAAAACAGAGATCCCGTTCCGCATCCGTTTCAAAGAAGAAATCCTGAAGGATGGCCCAATTGGCTCTATTCGTCGTCTTTACTCTCATAACGCAATCCTCGACCAGGTCGCTACGATCGACCACGTTCCGACACGCAAGCTTTCGGCACTGCTTCCAATCTTCCCGGGTTTAGCCGAGCTCAATCTACCCTTCGAAGAAAAATTACGAATTGTAGGTAACGCCAAAAACAAAGTGCTTGAAGCCTGCGTCACGCTCGGCAATATTGCCTTTTCGAACCAAGTCCATGCCCATTGCGAAATTGCGATCTGGTTTCACACCGTGGGAGAGCCTATGATTGGCGAGTTGGCCTTTGCATACCACGTCCACAAAAACAATCGCAAAGATATTGAAACACATCGCCTTGCCGATGAATTTTTCAAGAAGCTACAGCAGTTCTTTGCCAAAGACATCGCACTCGGCACCACTAAAACCGCAATGATGTATGGCAGCAAAGAATAATTCTGATTTGCCCAAGATCTCGCTGCACCAGATCTTCTGGCAATTCTTTGTCGTTGGCGCCATCAGCTTTGGCGGCGGCATCATCGCTTATTTAAAAGAGCTCCTTATCACACGCTATCGCTGGGTCGATAACGACGAATTCATCGTCATGCTCTCGATTAGCCAGACCATGCCCGGTCTGAATTCCGTCAATATCGCCATTCTCATGGGAGATCGCCTCCGTGGCGCCCTCGGAGCCTGGGTGGCAACCTTAGGTCTACTGATGCCCGGTACCGTTATTGTCTTAAGCATCGGTCTGCTCTATGGCCTTAATAGAGAACACCCCATGGCCAACCATGTGCTGGGTGGTGTTGCTGCCGCTGCGGCCGCATTATTGGCAACAGTCACCTGGAACCTGGGTGAACGCACCTTCAAAAAGCGCAAATCCCTCGCGCTGTTGGTACTGACATTCGTGCTGATGAGCATTGTCAAATGGCCACTTTATATGGTGCTCGCTATCGTACCGCAGCTTTCGCTGTATATCTACCGACCAACGCAAACCCACACACCGGAACAATCATCATGACGTTCTGGTTACAACTGGCCAGCGTTTTTTCCATGCTCTCGCTACTGGCGGTAGGTGGCGGTTCTGCCGTACTGCCAGAAATGCAAAGCATGCTGCATCACCACTTTAATTTCAGCGCAACCGATTTTGTACACGCCTACAGCGTGGGCCAGCTCGCCCCCGGCCCTAATATGCTATCCATGCTCATCATGGGTAACATGATCGATGGCTTTACCGGCGGCCTCATCGTAGCCCTAGCCTTCTTCATGCCCTCCAGCATTCTCTGCCTTTACGCAGGTCGTCTCTGGACATGTATTGGCGATACGCCCTGGCGACACAGCCTGCAACAGGCGCTTGAACCCATTTCTATCGATCTGATGTGCTCTGGTGTCTACACCATTGCCAAAGAATCCTTGGTGAACTGGCAATCATGTGCTGTTGCACTGATGATTGGGTTGCTGCTCATTAAAACTAAGATCAATCCGGTGATTTTAATAATTGGTGCTGGCGGAGTTGGTCTCTTAGGTGCTTATCCCGCCTGAGCCTAAAACAATAAACCGGCTTCAATCATTACGCGTGTCTGGTTGTTATTGAGCCCATTTGCACCAAATGCCTGACCCGCAAGCGGATTAAATGCTTTCACGTAGCTTAATTCCCCTCGCGCAAAAACTTTACCCCACTGCACTGTGGGTGTTAACGTCCCCGACCAGACAGCACTGCCCTGGCCATACATCAGCCCCGCCGGATTGTTAGCCAGCTTGTTATTGCCATAACTGGACTGATATTCAAAACGTGTGGGAATCGACACATGAAACTTTGGTGCCACGCCATTTTGCAAAGGGGTCACATGATACGTAGACAGAAGTGCCAACCCCAATGTCTGAGACTGACCATTGATACTGATGGCCGTATTCATGGGCACATAAGTGTACTGAGCATAAGGCATAACGCTCCAGCGGTCATCCTGATACTGATAGATTAGATTTGCAATTTGCGAATTGTTCTGCAGAAGCGGGGTCGATATCGTGTTCTGTGAGTTTCCTGAAACAGCACCAGTTCAGCTAATCGTTACATTACTGCTACTGCCTGTTTTAAGACCAACCGAGCCTCCTAGCCAGTTATACACATCAGAGTAAGCGCCATTGTTCCATCATGCCAGCGAGGCTGAAAAAATATCCTCGGAAAAATTCAGCTGCATACCCTGAGTGATCACGTTTGTCTGGCTCCAGAGTAACCCACGCTGAATATTTGCGTTCTGAAAGGTGAATGCCGCTTCACCACCACCAAGCGCTGCTAGCTTACCAATGGATAACGCCCAATTTTCGTTTAGTGTCACGGACACATAGGCCTGTGGCAAATAATTGTAATAAGACTCGGTCGTGGGCTGTGCTCGTGTGTATGGCACGCCTAACGCTGGCATGGCATAAAGACCTGTTTACACTAAAAGTTGTACCGGTCCATTGGTTTTCTGCACAATCATTTGTGCATTAGAAAACCCCGCGTAGTCAGCTTCGTTCGATGAAACAGCATTAGTCTGACGAAATGAAAGCCCGCTCCCAACACCTTGTACTGACCAATTGCCATAGGTGTTCGAATCAATAGACAGAAAGTTTGGCGCAAAGGAGAGGGTACTCCCCATAGCAAGCCCCAAAACAGGTCCAGTTGTTTCCGAAGCGGTTTGAGCAAAAATTTGTGAGCAACCCAGCAGACCTATTGTCAAAAAAAACAGCCGGGTTGCCTTAGCGCAGAGATTCATAAACTGCACACACTCTAAAGGGCTTACAAATTAATGGTACCTCGGGTCGGAATCGAACCGACACTCCTTTCGGAACCGGATTTTGAGTCCGGCGCGTCTACCAGTTCCACCACCGAGGCACGCGGGTGGCATTATACACGCGAGTTTGCCTTGCGAACCTTTATACTTGCGCCTCATGAGCGCAAATGCACCCCCTTCTCTTTCGAAACTGAGTGATTACGACTTCGAACTACCGGAATCGTTGATTGCTCAGTACCCGGCTGCCGAGCGCACGGCAAGCCGCCTACTCCTGGTGAATGGTGCTGACCTCACCGACCAACAGTTTACGAACCTACCCAGCCTGCTGAATCCGGGCGACCTGCTCGTAATGAACGATACGCGGGTGTTACGCGCCCGCTTTTTCGGACAGAAAGATACTGGTGGCCAGGTTGAGGTATTGATTGAACGGATTACCGGGAAGGCTGGTCGCGAAGCCCGTGCCAAGATTCGGGCTAGCAAATCTCCCAAGCCGGGCACCCGTTTACGCTTAGCTGATGCCTTTAGCGTAGAAGTGACGGGGCGGGATGGCGAGTTCTTTGTACTCGCGCTGCCACCGGAAGAGACCCAAGATTTCTGGCAACTGACCGAAGCACACGGCCTACTGCCGCTACCACCCTACATTACGCACACACCGGGCAGCGATGACGAAACGCGCTACCAAACCGTTTACACCAAAAACCTGGGGGCTGTTGCTGCGCCTACAGCGGGCTTGCACTTTGATGATGCGATGCTGTCGCAGCTCAAAGCCAAAGGCATTGAAACCGCCACGGTGACGCTGCATGTGGGCGCCGGCACTTTTCAACCGGTACGTGCCGAAAACCTGGACGAGCATGTGATGCACCATGAGTGGTATCATCTACCGGAAACCACAACACAAGCTATCGCCGCCTGTCGTGCGCGTGGCGGTAAAGTCGTTGCCGTAGGCACCACCTCTTTACGCGCACTGGAATCAGCTGCGAAATATCAGAACATTTTGCCCGGCGGCTTGTTGCAGCCCGATAGCCGGGAAACTGATCTATTTATCCGCCTTGGCTATACCTTCAAAGTAGTGGATCGGCTGATTACCAACTTCCACCTACCCAAATCGACGTTACTAATGCTGGTGTCTGCCTTTGCGGGTTACAACACCATGAGAGCAGCCTACCAGCACGCCATTGAAAAGCAGTACCGCTTTTTCAGCTATGGCGATGCCATGCTGTTAACCCGCATCGGAAACACCTTATGAAATTTGATCTGATCACCACCGATGGTGCCGCTCGCCGTGGCCGTCTCACGCTGGCGCATGGCCAAGTCGATACCCCCGCTTTCATGCCGGTAGGCACCTATGGCACCGTGAAGGCCATGACACCGGAAGCTCTGGCTGACACGGGCGCCCAGATCTGCCTAGGCAACACCTTCCACCTCTGGTTACGCCCGGGCATGGAGGTGATCAAACAATTTGGTGGCTTGCACCAATTTATGAACTGGGACAAACCCATTCTTATGGATTCTGGTGGTTTTCAAGTGTTTTCACTAGGCGATCTACGCAAGATCACCGAAGAAGGCGTCAAGCTTGCTTCGCCGATTGATGGTGCAAAACTGTTTCTGACCCCGGAAATCTCGATGCAGATCCAGAAGGATCTGAATAGTGACATCGTGATGATTTTCGATGAGTGCACGCCCTACCCGGCCGATTACAAAACCGCGGCCGAATCGATGCGCCTATCGCTACGCTGGGCGCGCCGCTCACGAAACGAGCATGATCACCTGGAAAATACCAACGCCCTCTTCGGTATTGTTCAGGGCGGCATGCACGAAGCGCTGCGCGATGAATCACTGGCCGGCCTGAAAGACATCAATTTCAATGGTTTTGCCATTGGCGGCTTATCCGTCGGCGAACCCAAAGAAGACATGATGCGCATTCTGGCGCACACGGCACCGCAGTTACCGACCGATAAGCCCCGTTACCTCATGGGCGTGGGCACTCCGGAAGATCTGATGGATTCGGTAGAACAGGGTATCGATATGTTTGATTGCGTGATGCCGACACGAAATGCGCGAAACGGCCATCTTTTCACCCGTTTCGGCGACGTTAAGATCAAGAATGCCCGTTTTAAAACGGAACAAGGCCCGCTCGACTCCACCTGCAGCTGCTACACCTGCCAGAATTTTAGCCGCGCCTACCTGCACCACCTGTTCCGCGCTGGCGAGATCCTCTCGAGCATTCTGAATACCATTCACAATCTGCACTATTACCAGACGCTCATGGCCGAAATGCGTAATGCGATCGAAGATGGTCAATTCGCAAGCAAAGTCAACGCCCTGCGCGCCGACCGACAACGCGGGGTGTAAGCCGGCCGTTGCCTGAAAAATGCTAGAATTAGCACTTTAGTTAACCACCCTTTTCCGGAGACGACCCCGTGAACGCATCGCTTCAAGAAAGCCTCAGCCAGTTTCTGCCACTGATCGCCATGTTCGCGATCCTGTACTTCCTGATGATTAGTCCTCAGATGAAAAAGGCCAAAGAACACAAAGCACTGATCGCTGGTCTGCAAAAGGGTGACGAAGTGATCACTCAAGGTGGCCTGACTGGCAAAGTGACTGCCATTGGTGACAACTACGTCAAAATCGAAGTCGGCTCGAACAGCGCCGGCGCGGTAGAAATTACCGTACAGCGTCCCGCCATCGGCATTGTTCTGATGAAGGGTTCGCTCAACTCGCTGTAATCAACCGGATTTGCACCCTATCGTGCACGTTCGACCCGGGGGCTTCGGCCCCCGTTTGACTTTTCTGTGACCCGTCATGAATCGCTATCCGCTCTGGAAATACATTGTCGTAGCAATCGCCCTCGTTATCGGCGTGCTCTACACCTTGCCCAACTTTTTTGGTGAAACGCCCGCCGTACAGGTGTCGCCAATTCGCGCCACACTGAAGTCTGATGACAAGCTCTTACAGCAAGTGACTGCGGCGCTCGATAAGAACGGGATATCCAGTGCCGGCGCTTTCCTGGATACAAACGGCGTAAAAGTCCGCCTGCCGGATACCGATACGCAGCTTAAAGCGCGTGATGTGCTGGAACATGCTTTCAACCCGAAAGCCGATGATGTCCAATACGTTGTGGCACTGAATCTACTCTCCGCCTCACCCAAATGGCTCACGTCGATTCACGCCCTGCCGATGTATCTGGGTCTGGATCTGCGCGGTGGCGTGCACTTCCTGCTGCAAGTAGATCTGCAAGGCGCGCTGACCAAGCGTATCGACGCAACCTCTGCCGACATCCGTACGCTGCTGCGTGACAAAAACATTCGTCATGCCGGCATCACCCGTGAAGACCAGCGCGTGGTGATTCGCTTCCGCGAAGCAGATTATCGCAATCAGACACGTGCCGCACTCGTTACCGGCCAACCAGACATCAATTTTGTAGAGCAAACCGTCAGCGGTGATGCGGCTCTTGTAGGCACCTTCAAGCCTGAAGCGATTAAACGCATTCAGGAGTTTGCCGTTAAACAGAACATCACCACCCTGCGTAACCGGATTAATGAACTGGGCGTAGCGGAACCGATCATCCAGCAATCAGGCCCTGATCGCATCGTTGTACAGCTACCGGGCGTACAGGACACCGCCAAGGCCAAAGACATCCTGGGCCGTACCGCCACGCTGGAAATCCGCATGGTAGATGACACCCCGGGCGCGCTGGAATCGGCACTCAATGGCAATGTGCCTGCGACAGCCGAGCTCTACACCGAACGCGGTGGCAACCCGATCCTCGTTAAGAAAGTGGTCGTGCTCACGGGCGAGCGTTTGAACGATGCACAACCGGGCTTTGATAGTCAGACCCAAGAGCCAGCCGTGCATCTGACGCTCGACGCAGCCGGCTCACGCATTTTCCGCGACATCACCCGTGAAAACGTGGGCAAGCGCATGGCCATCCTGCTCATCGAAAAAGGCAAAGGCGAAGTGATTACCGCCCCGGTGATCCGTAGCGAAATTGGTGGCGGCAAGGTGCAGATTTCGGGCCGCATGACCACGGTAGAAGCCAATGAAACGTCGCTACTATTGCGTGCCGGTTCGCTGGCTGCGCCAATGGATATCATCGAAGAACGTACCGTTGGCCCATCGCTGGGTGCCGAGAACATCTCGCGCGGCTTCCACGCCACGCTGTGGGGCTTTGCGGCCATTGCCGTGTTCATGATCATCTACTACGGTATGTTCGGCGTGATCTCTGTGCTGGCACTGTCATCGAACCTGATGTTCCTGGTGGCTATTCTCTCGCTGCTTCAAGCCACACTGACCCTGCCAGGTATTGCCGCTATTGCGCTGGCGCTGGGTATGGCAATTGATGCCAACGTGCTGATTAACGAACGTATCCGTGAAGAGCTGCGTAACGGTTCAACACCACAAGCGGCCATTGCCGCGGGTTACGAGCGAGCTTTCGACACCATTCTCGACTCCAACATCACCACCCTGATCGCTGGTCTGGCGTTGCTGATTTTTGGTTCAGGTCCGGTGCGTGGCTTTGCGGTCGTGCATTGTCTGGGCATTCTGACTTCGATCTTCAGCGCCGTGGTGGTTTCCCGCGCGCTGGTCAACATCATTTACGGCCGCCAGAAACGTCTGACCAAGATTTCGATTGGTCAGGTCTGGAAGCCCGAATCCAACCAACCTACTGCCTAAGACGGAGCGACGATCATGGAACTTTTCCGCATCCGCAAAGACATCCCCTTCATGCGCCATGCGCTAGTGTTCAACATCATTTCGTTGCTCACCTTCCTGCTGGCCGTATTTTTTCTGGCAACTCGTGGCCTGCACTTCTCGGTTGAGTTTACTGGCGGTACGCTGGTCGAAGTGCAGTACAAACAGGCCGCTGATCTGGAAGCCATTCGTGGTGGGTTGGCTAAAGCCAACTTCCAGGACTATGCCGTTCAGAACTTTGGCTCCAGCCATGACGTACTGATCCGTCTGCCTTTGAAACCTTCACAAAGCACGGCCGCCATTGGTACCGGCGTAATGGAAGCACTGAATGCCAACGCGCCAGGCGCTCAACTGCAACGCGTGGAATTCGTTGGCCCACAGGTCGGTGAAGAACTGGCGCACGACGGTGGTCTGACATTGCTGCTGGTGATCATCGGCATCATGCTTTATCTGGCATTGCGCTTTGAGTGGCGTTTTGCCCTATCGGCCATTATCGCCAACCTGCATGACGTGATCATCATTCTGGGATTCTTCGCCTTCTTTCAGTGGGAGTTCTCACTACCCGTACTGGCTGCTGTTCTGGCTGTACTGGGCTACTCGGTGAACGAATCCGTGGTGGTCTTTGATCGCGTGCGCGAAACCTTCCGCAAGAAACGCGGCATGACTACGCCGCAGATTCTGAATCACGCTATTACCAGCACCATCTCCCGTACCATCATCACCCACGGCGCCACAGAAATGATGGTGCTCTCGATGCTGGTGTTTGGTGGCGATGCCCTGCACTACTTTGCCCTGGCACTCACCATCGGCATTCTGTTCGGCATCTATTCATCCGTGCTGGTCGCCAGCCCGCTCGTGATGTGGCTGGGCGTATCCAAAGAATAGTTCATCAAACCTGTGAAGCGCGTTGAAACAGCGAACGAAGATGGGGCTTGCGTTTGATCTAAGCTGAATCACCATTTGAACGCCACCTTCGGGTGGCGTTTTACTTTCAGGCTTCTGGCTGACTCAAAATCCGCGCGGTGTGAGCAACCTGATCTGCACGTTTACGCCAGCCCTCTCCGAAATGCACGTAGGTCGGCAGCATCCGATAAAAAGACTGCTGCCGAGCTTCGGTATAGGCTTCGATCAATTCGTGGAGGCTGTGTTCGGCCACATAGTCATTTACGGCAGCAAGGGTCTTCGGGCCAACAGCGCCATCGGCAGGTACGCCGACGATTCTTTGTAGTAACCGTGCTGCCTGTGCGGGACCGCTATTTACCGCCGTATCAAAAACTGCTAAATCCAAGCCGTCCGACAATTCATCACAACGGCAGGCATTCCAATAACGTTTGCGATAGATTTCGGCCAAATGTTCATCGGGAATGGCGCGTAATTCCTCATGCGAGACATCGCGTCCGAGGTAATTGGCGTAGGTTCTATGGATGACGCTTTTCATGGTGGCGCCCCCAGGATCGTTCGGATGGTTAGCCCACCCGCCTTCATGCTTGAGGATATGTGCCAGCGCTTCCGGAAAATTACGTTCCATGGCGCGGACTCTTTACATAGCCTTAAGCAGGCAGATCTTCGACAACGGCAAAAACGTGTTTGACGCGAGCGTCTCCGCACCGTTTTCAGCAATCGCAAGCAAACGATCAATGTTCGGGTGCTTGCCCGGGTTAGTGCGCGCATCGGCTGTGTGTTCAGCAAATACTTCCAGGCCTTGCTTGGCCGCATCCACATTAATCGAACCCCAGACTTGCGCCAGGTGGTTATAAACCGTCAGCGACCCCTGACTACCGGATTTGTTTTCGATTATGCCGGCGAGGTTGCCTTCGCCGTCACGCAGTTCAATAGCGGCCAGGTGAGAGATGCCTGGTAGCTTTTTAAGATTATCTGAAAATGCCATGTGCTTTATTCCTTAAATACGCTTGGCCAGTTCAGCAGCCTTACCGGTGTAATCCCAAGGGGTCAGTTCTAACAGTGCCTTCTTGGCTTCTGCCGGAATTTCCAGCGTGTTCACAAAGACTTGCATGCCTTCACGCGATACCCGCGTACCACGGGTCAGTTCTTTAAGTTTCTCGTACGGGTTGGCAATACCAAAGCGACGCATCACAGTTTGAATCGGCTCAGCGAGCAGTTCCCAGTTAGCATCAAGGTCAGCCTTCATCAGATCCGCATTAATTTCAAGCTTGCCCAGACCCTTCAGCAGCGAGTCGTAACCCAGCAGGGCATAACCCAGGCCCACGCCTATGTTACGAAGCACGGTGGAGTCGGTCAGGTCACGCTGCCAGCGCGAGATCGGCAGCTTTTCTGCCAGGTGCTTGAGCAGGGCATTGGCCAGACCCAAATTACCTTCGGAGTTTTCAAAATCAATCGGGTTCACCTTGTGCGGCATGGTCGACGAACCGACTTCACCAGCTTTGACCTTCTGCTTGAAGAAGCCCAACGAGATATAGCCCCAGACGTCGCGATCGAGATCGATCAGGATGCCGTTGGCACGGGCAAAGGCATCAAACATTTCTGCCAGGCCATCGTGCGGTTCGATCTGGATGGTGTACGGGTTAAATACCAGACCCAGCGATTCGACAAAGCGTTTGGCAAAACCTTCCCAGTCGTAGCCGGGATACGCGGCCAGGTGGGCGTTGTAGTTACCGACAGCGCCATTGATCTTACCCAGCAGTTCTGCTTGGGCAATACGGGCGCGCGCCCGTTGCATGCGATACGCCACGTTGGCCATTTCCTTGCCCATCGTAGAAGGCGTGGCTGGCTGACCATGGGTACGGCACATCATCGGCACGTCAGCATAAACATGCGCCATTTCCGCAAGCTTGGCGATGACTTTATCCAGCACCGGCAGCATGACTTCTTCACGCGCACCCTTACACATCAGCGCGTGCGATAGGTTGTTGATGTCTTCCGATGTACAGGCAAAGTGAATGAATTCGCTGACCTTCGTCACCTCAGCATTCGCCTTGGTCTTGTCTTTGATCCAATATTCCAACGCCTTCACATCGTGATTGGTGGTGGCTTCAATGCCCTTCACTTCAGCGACATCGCTGGCGGTGAAGTTGTTCACCAGGCCATCCAGTTCGGCAATCGTTGCTGGCGAGAATGCCGGGATTTCGGTGAAATGCGGATCGGCCGCCAGCGCCTTGAGCCATTCGATCTCAACCCGCAGACGGGCGTGAATCAGGCCGAATTCAGAGAAATGGGGGCGCAGCAGGTCAACCTTGACGGCATAACGACCATCGAGCGGCGAAAGAGCGGTCAAAGCACCGAGACCATTAGACATCTGAAACTCCTGAATACGGAAAAATCGGAAGGGCAATTTTACCACCCGTAGCCTCTGTTGATAGCGGGTCTGGGCGACACCAGCCGTTCGGTGTAGGGTACGGGATTCTTCTGTATGTTTTGAGAATAATTATGAAACTACTTGGCACCCCCACCAGCCCCTATGTTCGTAAAGTTCAGCTCGTTCTTCTGGAAAAGCAGATTGCTCACGATTATCTGGTTGATGCACCGCGTGAACCGGGTAACCTAGTCGTTCGCGTTAATCCTCTGGGGCGCATTCCTGCGCTGATTCTCGATGATGAAACCTGCGTGTTCGACTCGCCGGTGATTGCTGAATATGTCGACAGCCTGAATGACACACCCGTACTTATCCCGCGTGGCGATGCCGTTGCCCGCATGCGGGTCAAACGCTGGGAGGCTCTGGCCGATGGCATCATGGATTCAACATTTGCGGTGCGCGGTGAACGACTCAGGCCGGAAGAAAAACAGGAGCCCGCCAACATCACCCTGCATAACAATGCGATCAGTCGTACGTTGGACTATGCAAGCGTGAGCCTCGGCGCAAACTCGTGGACACACGGCGAGATGCTTTCTTTAGGCGATCTGGCGCTCTTTAGCGCCCTCGTCTATCTGGATCTCCGTCAGCCAGAACGGGATTGGCGGTCGGCGCACACGAATCTGGCCAGCCTCTTCGACCAAATTGCCGCACGGCAGAGCGCAAAAATCTCGCTGGCCGCGCAGTAATAAGATTAGCCGGTGAGGGACTGCAAATCAGCAGTGCCCGCCGGGCGGCCGCCCATACGAGCCGATTCGATAATGCCGCCGCCTAAACAGACACGGCTTTCGTACATGACTAAAGATTGCCCTGGCGTCACGGCCCATTGCGGAGCCGCGAAACGAATCACGGCACGATGTTCATCAATCTGTTCGATCTCACACGCGGCATCCGGTGAACGATAGCGCGTCTTGGCAGTATAGACCCAGTGTTTATGCGACGGCTCGCCGGCAATCCAGTTCATATCGGTAATAGTCACTTCATCGACCAGCAGTGCCGGGTGGTCATAGCCTGACACCACATAGAGCACATTCGTGGCCATATCTTTACGTGCCACATACCAGGCATCGTGTTCACCCGGTGTTTTATCGTGCCCCTGGTCGTTGCCTTTGATACCGCCGATGTGCAAGCCTTTGCGCTGGCCCAGGGTATGGAACGCCAATCCCTGATGCTTGCCCAGTAATTTTCCGGAATCCAGATCGCGGATTTCGCCGGGGTTTTGCGGTACATAGCGCTGCAGAAAATCATTAAACGGGCGTTCGCCAATAAAGCAGATACCGGTGGAGTCTTTCTTCTTGGCGACGGGCAAACCAGCAGCTTCGGCTTTGGCGCGCACTTCCGGTTTAAGCCAGTTGGCCAGTGGGAACATGGCGGGGTTGAGTTGTGTCTGGCTGAGTCGGTAGAGGAAGTAGCTCTGATCCTTATTGCCGTCTTCGGCCTTGAGTAGCTGCCGCTTGCCATCAAAGTCCTGCACGCCTGCATAGTGGCCGGTGGCGATCGCGTCTGCACCCAGGCTAATGGCGTGATCAAGGAACGCGGCAAACTTGATTTCAGCGTTACACAACACGTCCGGATTAGGTGTCCTGCCTGCATTGTATTCCTGCAAAAAAGTGGTAAACACGCGGTCACGATATTCTTTGGCGAAGTTCACCACTTCCACATCAATACCCAGAATGTCGGTCACGCTCATCACGTCAATGAGGTCCTGGCGGGTACTGCAGTATTCATCCGTATCGTCGTCTTCCCAGTTCTTCATAAACAGGCCGATCACGTGATAGCCCTGCTCTTTAAGCAGCAGCGCTGCGACGGAAGAATCCACGCCGCCGGATAAACCGACCACTACAGTTTTAATAGAAGAAGACGACATCAGAATATTCCTTAACGATCTGTTCGACTGGCCAATGGCCTAGCGGCAGTCATATGGTGTTGCGCATCCAAGGTGTAGAAACGATAGGCAGCCCATTCTCTCACGGGTGCCACGGGTGGCAAGCTGCCCTGTTCAACATCCCATGGATCTATGGTGTAAACGTGGCTATCGCCATCGCCCGCATCGCCGGTTTCGACCAGCGTTGCACTGTAATGCGATGCCACCAATAATGTGCGATGTGCATACGGACCAACTTCATGCCAACGCAGCGCCTGCTTCTTTTGCAGCAAAGACAGCATATTGGCCGTGGTGGTTGAATGATCGATACAATCCATCCGGCCATTAACAGTTTCGTCCTCATCGTTACCAGGTTCGTCTGCACCGATTGGCGTTTGCTCGGCGGCTTTCACGTAAAATTTGCGCACGACTTCAGCGGCTGCCATACGTTCTTCTTCAGGCGTTTTTGCCTGATGCAGCGGTGCCAGAGTTTTCTTGAGCCAGCTATCCGGATAGACGACCGACACCTGCTTCAGACAGCCCCAGTTATAACAAACCACGACATAGCTTTCAGCGCAGGCGAGCCCGCTGGCAAGACACATGCCCAACATGACGCCCTTGTACCAAAGTCTCTGCATCAACCGTAATGGGTAATAGTGCTGAGCGGCATGCGACGTCCTGCTAGCCAGTCTTCTACGCATTGCAGGACGAGTGGGCTACGATGACGATCTTGTGTGGCCTTCAACTCTTCGAGCGTCAGCCAATGCGCGGCGACAATGCCGTCATCAAGCGTTCGCCCGGCATCGACCTGATCTAACCGACAATCGAAGGCAAAACGTAGATACGTAATATCCCCCGCCGGCACTGTCCACTGATATACCCCCACCAAGGCCTGTGGTGTGACATAGCAACCTGTTTCTTCCAGGGCCTCACGGGCGCAAGCGGCTACCAGGGATTCACCCTCGTCCATATGGCCCGCGGGCTGATTGAATCGCAGCCCCGCAGATGTTTCTTCTTCAACGACCAGAAATCGCCCATCCCGCTCAACCAGAGCAGCAACAGTCACACTTGGTTTCCAGCGTACTTTATGTGTATTCATAATGCGTATTTTACCGAAAGCCCCTGCGTGTCGCCCAATGCGCGCTAAATGTAGCCGCCAACCTGATTTTGAGCCAGAAATCGGCTAAAATCATGCGATCTGGCCAATTGCTTGTGGCCCATTTGTGACGTTTGTTCAAAGGATTTACATCATGTCGATGTCTGATCGCGACGGTTTTATCTGGCTAGACGGCAAGCTCGTGCCTTGGCGCGATGCCAACACCCACGTTCTGACCCACTCTCTGCATTACGGCATGAGCGTGTTTGAGGGTGTACGTGCTTACGATACCGGTCGCGGCACATCGATTTTTCGTCTGCGGGATCACACCCGTCGATTGTTCAATTCGGCACACATCTTCCAGATGGAAGTGCCCTACGACGAAGACACCATTAACGAAGCACACAAGGAAGTGGTACGCGCCAACAAACTGGAAAGCGCCTACATTCGCCCACTGGTGTACTACGGTTCAGAAAAAATAGGCGCTTCGCCGAAGGGTGCCAAAGTGCACGTTGCCATCGGCGCCTGGCCTTGGGGTGCGTACCTGGGTGAAGACGGCCTGAAAAAAGGCATTCGCGTTAAGACTTCGTCATACACACGTCACCATGTAAACGTATCGATGGTGCGCGCCAAGGCGAGCGGCCACTACGTCAACTCGATTCTGGCCAACAACGAAGCCGTTGCTGATGGCTATGATGAAGCGCTGCTCCTCGATACCGAGGGTTATGTCTCTGAAGGTGCCGGTGAAAACCTGTTCATCATCAAGAGCGGCAAGGTGTATACACCCGAACTGTCGTCTTGCCTGGAAGGCATCACCCGCGATAGCGTTGTCACACTGGCCCGCGAGATGGGTATTTCGGTTGAAGAAAAGCGCATCACCCGCGATGAAGTCTACTGTGCTGACGAGGCGTTCTTTACGGGCACTGCCGCTGAAGTGACGCCGATTCGTGAGCTCGACAACCGCAAAATCGGTATTGGTAGCCGCGGCCCGGTCACCGAACGCATCCAGTCTGCTTACTTCGATGCGGTGAATGGCCGTAGCCCGAAGCACGGAGACTGGCTGAGCTTTATCTGATTCACTTCTTTTCCGAGGCAATTCTGATGAACGCACCGCTCGAAAAAACCCTGTCGGCCAAAGCTCTCACCGTTACCGCCGAAGATCTGCCCCTGCATTGCCCACCTCAGGGTGTACAGCTCTGGTCGGGTCACCCACGTGTTTACCTTGACGTTCTGAAAACCGGCGAAGTGAAGTGTCCATACTGCGGCACGCATTACACCTTCTCCGGTGAAGCCCCACACGGCCACTAACTGACTCAGTCACGCGGAGAGACCGAAAGTCTATGAAGGCTGTCTCTCTGCTTGTTGCCCCGGCATGGGTGGGCGATGCGGTGATGAGCGAACCGCTTATCCGACGAATTGCCGCACACAACCAAACGCCTGTTGATATCCTGGCCCCACCCTGGGTTGCGCCACTATACGAGCGCATACCCAATGTAGGCAATATCATCCCCGCGCCATTTGCCCATGGTCGTTTAAACCTCAAGGCACGCTGGCACTTAGGTCAGACATTACGGGCACAGGGCTACCAGAATGCCTACGTACTGCCCAATTCCCTAAAGTCCGCACTGCCTACCTTTTTTGCCGGCACCCCCAACCGCATCGGTTTTACCGGCGAATCCCGCTACGGACTCATTAATTGCCGCCAGAAACTGGACAAGCAAAAACTGCCACGGATGGTGGATCGATTTCTGGCGTTAGGCCCTACGGCAACCAGCGGTTCTGATGCAGACATTCCCCAACTCACAGCCAAGCCAGGCAGTGTAGAAGCGCTCATATCTAAGCTGGGTCTAGCGACGCCGAATCGTTTAGCAGTTCTTTGCCCGGGAGCTGAATTCGGCCCCGCGAAGCGTTGGCCTGCTGAACATTTTGCGACACTCGCCCAACAATTAGATCAAGCCGGCTACATCGTCTGGATCATTGGTTCAGGCAAAGATCAGGAAGCAGGCGCGACGATTGAGTCGCTCAGCGGTGGCTTGGCAATCAATCTCTGCGGCCGTACAAAGCTGACCGATGCCATTGACCTCATGAGCGCCGCTGATACTGTGGTGAGCAATGACTCTGGCCTCATGCATGTGGCTGCAGCGCTCCAGCGCCCGCTGATTGCGCTGTTTGGCTCGTCCTCCCCGCTCTTCACGCCGCCGCTCAGCAAACAAGTGGCTATTCTGCAGCATGCGGTACCCTGCAGCCCCTGCTTTGCACGCACCTGTCGTTACGGCCACATGGATTGCCTAACCAAGCTGCTACCTGAAAGCGTGATGGCATCCATCCGTACGCTCAATCCGGAAAGTCACACAGCATGAGCCTGCCACCACCCACCGCCCCGGTCCCTAATTTTGCGACGCCCGATGAAGCAGAACAAGGTTTCTACGAAAGTATCACGCAGGCAAATCTGGATGCGCTAATGGCGGTATGGGCAGATGAAGATGACATCGTCTGCATTGATCCCTATGGCCGACGTGCGGCCGGCCATGCGGCTATCCGCCAAGGGTGGCAATCTATTTTTAATGGCTGCCACCATCTGGAAATCGAAGTCATGAATGTCATGCGCTGGCAAAGTGGCCTGATAGCCATCCATCTGGTACAGGAAAGCGTCACCCTGTTCAGCGTGCCAGAAGAACTAACTGATCCGGAACACCCCAATGCCCTGGTCAAACGCAATGGTGTCACTACCGCTATGAACGTTTACGTGCGCGGGGGCAACGGATGGCGCCTTGTCAAACACTTCGTAAGCCGCCGATCAACTGGCTACGGGAACGTTGGGAAACACCGGATGGTGACTTTATCGATGTGGATTGTATTAACCACGGCTCTCCCGGCAATCCGGCCATCATTCTGTTTCACGGGCTGGAAGGCAATTCGCAATCTCACTACGCACGCAATTTAGCAACAGCACTCGCAAGCATTAACTGGACAGGGTACGTACCGCATTTTCGTGGCTGCAGTGGCGAACTCAACCGCCTGCCGCGGGCGTATCACTCCGGCGACTCACAAGAAATAGACTGGATTCTGAAACGATTCAAGCAACGTGAGCCAAAGCGTACTTTTTTCGGCAGGCGTTTCTCTAGGCGGCAACGCCCTGATGAAATGGCTAGGCGAACAAGGTGCGTCTGCCAATGAGACTATCTTTGCAGCTGCGGCCATTAGCCCGCCGATGGATGTTGCGGCCTGTGGTGCCTGGCTCGACCAGGGCACCAACCGCAGTGTTTACACACAGCATTTCCTACGAACGATGAAAGCCCAGAGTGAAGCCGTCTTGCGCGCTTTCCGGGTCTGTTTGATGCGCAGCGCATGCGTGCTGCGACAACACTGCGTGAGTTTGACGACACCGTCACCGCCCCGTTACACGGATTCAAGAACGTCGATGATTACTGGACGCGCGCTTCTGCCCTGGGTGTACTCCATGGCGTGAAAGCACCGACGCTCCTGCTCATGCTACGCAACGATCCATTTCTAACTGATGCCTGCTACCCGCAGACCTGCCCTGCCGATGTAACGCTGGAAATACCGGCTACCGATGGCCACGTGGGATTTAGCGGTGGCCACGGCACTACGAAAGATATGTGGTTGCCCTCCCGTATAATTAACTTTTTTGCACAATCTATCGACCTAACGCATGCTGTTGCCGATACACTACCTTGAGCCTGAACGATTATGTCTGCACCCCGTTTTGCGATTCCTAGCCTGCCTGACTCAATTTTCAAAGCCTACGACATCCGTGGCATTGTCGATGACACCCTAACGCCCGACATCGTTCGCGCCATTGGCTTAGGCCTAGGCACTCTGGCCAAAAAACAAGGCGTCAAAGCGATTGCCATGGGACATGACGGACGTTTATCTGGCCCGGCACTATCGCAAGCATTGCAAGAAGGCATTGTTGCCGCAGGCATCGATGCCATCGATGTGGGCTGTGTGCCAACGCCCGTTACCTACTTTGCCGGTTTCGAACTCGAAACCTATTCCTGTGTGTCCGTCACGGGCAGCCACAATCCACCGGACTACAACGGCCTCAAAATGGTGATCACTGGCAACACCTTGGCGGGTGATGCCATTCAGGCACTCAAGAAGCGTATTGAAGCCGGTGATGTGCACTGGGCGGAACAACCCGGCCAGATGCGCGTTGCAGACGTAAAATCGGCCTACCTCGACAAGATCGTCGGCGATGTCAAACTGTCGCGCCCAATGACCATTGCGGTTGATTGCGGCAACGGCGTTGCCGGTGAACTGGCTCCAGAGCTTTTCAAGCGCATGGGCTGCAAGGTCATCCCCTTATTCTGCGAGATTGACGGTACCTTCCCGAACCACCACCCGGATCCATCCAAACCAGAGAATCTCAAAGACCTGGTTGCCGAGCTGACGAAAACTGACGCAGAAATCGGCCTGGCCTTTGATGGTGATGGTGACCGCCTGGGTGTTGTGACCAAAGACGGGCAGATCATTTTCCCGGATCGCCAGATGATGCTCTTTGCACAGGATGTGTTGAGCCGTTGCCCCGGCGCGGATATCCTTTTCGATGTGAAGTGTTCTCGCCTACTGGGCGACGCGATTCGCGCGGCCGGCGGTAACCCTCTGATGTGGAAAACCGGCCATGCACTGATTAAAGCCAAGCTCAAAGAAACTGGGGCGCCACTGGCCGGAGAAATGAGTGGCCACGTCTTCTTCAAAGAACGTTGGTTCGGCTTTGATGATGGCCTCTACACCGGTGCACGCCTTCTGGAAATTCTGTCACGCGCGCCTGATGCCAACCCTGTGCTGACATCGCTACCGAACAGCCAGAGCACACCGGAACTCAACATCAGCATGAAAGAAGGCGAGCCGCACGCCCTGATGGCTGAGCTGGCCGTAACGCCCGATTTCCCGGGAGCCCGTGATGTGATTACGATTGACGGGCTGCGTGTGGAATACGACGATGGCTTCGGCTTGGCACGTCCTTCAAATACCACGCCAGTGGTTGTACTACGCTTTGAAGCGGATACACCTGAAGCGCTCACCCGTATTCAGAATGAGTTCCGACGCGTACTGAACAAAGCACGCCCTGGTTTGGCACTGCCTTTCTAAAACTAGAACGGGGCAGCAATCGCCCCGTTCCAGTCACTTCCCGCTCAAACTCCTGCGGTTGTAGTCTTTGTCGCCGGGCATGATGCAGCGGCCGAAACCAAATAATCCGCCCTGCGACCCCGCGGGGCAGACTTTGTTTTCAGGGAATTTGTCGGCAACTTTTTTAGCCTCTGCTGCCTTGGCGGTATTGACGTACTCCCATCGACCATTAGGAAACAATAGGACGTCTTCGCCACTCGCAGTTTTCCCGGCGATCGGTGTGCTCTCAGGCGTATCGGCGATATCGGCCAAGGCAAGCGGCGTACTCATCAGCATGAGTACCGCAAGCCCGATTCGAAAATACGCGATCACCGCTCAGCAACCCAGTTAGATACCGATGCCAGCGCTGCAGCCAGATTGGCAGGCTGCGTACCGCCCGCCTGCGCCATGTCCGGACGACCACCACCCTTGCCACCCACTTGGCCAGCAACAAAGTTGACGAGTTCGCCCGCCTTGAAGCGACTGGTTAGATCCGGTGTCACACCGGCAATCACCGAAACCTTATCGCCTTCGGCGACACCCAGTACGATGACGGCAGACTTCAGCTGGTCTTTCAATTGGTCAAGCGTTTCACGCAATGCGGAACCGCTTACACCTTCAAGCTTAACAGCCAGCACAGCAACACCATTTACAGTTTGTGCCTGGCCGGCCAGATCACCACCCTGTGCCGCTGCAAGCTTGGACTGCAAACAAGCCACTTCTTTTTCTTGAACTTTAATGCCTTCAAGGACAGCCGCCACACGTGCCGGCGCTTCTGCCGGTTTGCATTTCACAAGCCCTGCAATTTCGTTCAGCGCCTGGCGACGGAACTGTACCGCTGCCAGTGCGTAATCCCCTGTGATCGCTTCCACACGGCGCACGCCCGCGGCAACGCCTGATTCGGCGATGATGGTAAACAGACCGATATCTCCGGTACGTGTTACGTGTGTGCCGCCACATAGTTCGCGCGATGAACCGATATCCAATACACGCACGGTGTCGCCATACTTTTCTCCGAAGAGCATCATGGCCCCCAGCTTCTGCGCATCTTCCATCGCCATCTCGCGGGCTTCACCCGGTAGATTACGTATGATCTCGCGGTTGACGATATCTTCAACGGCGCAAATCTGCTCCGCTGTCATCGGTGCATTATGCGCAAAGTCAAAGCGGGTTTTTTCGGCGTCAACCAGAGAACCTTTCTGTTGCACGTGCTCACCCAGCACTTCGCGTAATGCTTTATGCATCAGGTGTGTCGCCGAGTGATTGCGCATGGTGCGCTCACGATCAATCACATTGACCGATGCCTGCACGGTGTTGCCCACAGACAGCGAGCCTTCGCGGACGATACCGTGATGACCAAAAACCTGCGGCTGAATTTTCTGCGTATCTTCTACCAGAAATTCGCCATGGATGGATTTCAATACCCCGTTGTCACCTACCTGACCACCCGACTCGGCGTAGAACGGTGTCTGATCCAAGACCACGACACCGGCATCACCTGCTTTGAGCTCATTAACGGCAACGTCATCACGATACAAGGCTACCACGTTGGCTTCCACTGCCATGCGGTCATAACCTTCAAAACGGGTCTGCGGACCTTCATAGACCAGCGCCGCCGCCATATGAAATTTACCAGCAGCACGCGCCTGATCACGCTGACGTGTCATGGCGGCATCAAAACCTGCCTCATCCACGTTGAGCTCACGCTCACGACAAACATCCGCCGTCAGATCCAGCGGGAAACCATAAGTGTCGTGCAGCTTGAACGCAATATCACCATCCAGCACGCCGTCTTTAGGTAGGCTGGCCAGCGCACCATCCAGAATTTCCATGCCGTGGGCAATCGTTTCAAAGAAGCGCTCTTCTTCCAAACGCAGGATATCGGTCACCCGTTGCTCTGCACGGGCGAGTTCGGGATAGGCTTCGCCCATCTCAACCACGAGTGCCGACACCAGGGTGTTAAAAAATGGGGTACGGGTGCCCAGCTTATAGCCATGACGAATCGCACGGCGAACAATACGGCGCAGGACATACCCACGACCTTCATTACCCGGAATGACGCCATCCACAATCAGGAAGGCACAGGCACGGATATGGTCGGCAATCACTTTGAGTGAGGCGGCATCAATCGTGGCTTCACCACTAGCCACATGGACTGCCTTTTGAGCTGCAGCAATCAGATGCTGAAACAGATCGATTTCATAGTTGCTATGGACGTGTTGCAGAACGGCGGCAATTCGCTCGAGACCCATGCCGGTATCAACACAAGGGCGTGGCAGTGGATGCAGCACACCGGCTTCATCGCGATTGAACTGCATGAATACGAGGTTCCAGATCTCAATATAGCGATCACCATCCTCTTCAGGCGATCCCGGTGGACCGCCCCAGATCTCCGGACCATGGTCATAGAAAATTTCAGTACACGGACCACAAGGACCGGTATCTGCCATCTGCCAGAAGTTATCCGATGCGTAGCGGGCACCCTTATTATCACCAATGCGAATAATGCGCTCTTTGGGTACGCCGACTTCATTGGCCCAGATGTCATAGGCTTCGTCGTCTTCCTGATACACCGTCACCCAGAGCTTTTCTTTAGGCAGGCCGTAAACACCCGTCAGCAGTTCCCACGCAAAATTAATAGCATCGCACTTGAAGTAACCACCAAAGCTGAAGTTGCCCAGCATTTCAAAGAACGTGTGATGACGTGCGGTATAACCAACGTTTTCCAGGTCATTATGCTTGCCACCTGCACGCACACTGCGCTGCGAAGAGGTTGCACGTGTATAGGGACGTTTGTCCTGCCCCAGAAACACATCTTTGAACTGAACCATCCCAGAATTGGTGAAAAGCAGGGTGGGATCATTTCCCGGAACCAGCGAGCTGGAAGGCACAATGGTGTGGCCTTTGGATTCGTAGAAACGGAGAAACTTTTCCCGGATTTCGGCGCTTTTCATAACGGGGAGGTCCTAATACTGATGCGTGACAATGTGTGTTAATTATTTACGACGAGCTTTTTTAGAGGTGCTGACGGTAGGTAGCGGCTTATATACTGCCTGACCACGGGTAATCGCCGAATCAAGGGCGGTCTTGGCAGATTTCTTACCCATAAAGACCGCTTCCATTTCTTCGTCAACGATCTGACGCAGCTGAGGGTTCAGAGAAATCCAGCCGACGTTAGCACCCGAAGCCGCTGGTTTCATCACGTTTGCCAGACCCAGGTCCTGCGCCTGAAGATCATCGCGCAGCAGCTTACTCTGAGCACCTGCTTGAGCTGCGGGTGTTAGTGGCAAAAAGCCACCCTGACGGGCAATCGTCAGCTGTGTTTGCGGCGTCAGTGTGAACTCGAGGAACTTGGCAGCCGCCTTGTACTCATCTTTCGTGCCGCCTTGGCCAACCCAGATTGCGGCGCCGGCTGCCAACGTATTGAACGGCGCACCGGCATTGTCATCAATCACAGGCAGTGGGCCAACACCAAAGTCAAATTTCCTGTTCGCTTGCAACTCGGCGACCAGCTCACTATTCGTCGTGATCATGGCGCACTCGCCACTCAGAAAGTGTGCGTCTGCTTCGTTGTTACGGCCAAAGCTCGTGAAGCATTCGGTTTTGTACCAGGACGTCAGACGTGCCAGATGGCGCACCTGAATCAGCGTATTGAAGGCCAATTTTCCATCTGGCGTCACTGTTTGCGAACCGGCCCAAGCTGACACGTTATCGATATGCACCCAAACTGGCCAGGACGTTGTGTACTTGCAGGTTGCTGCACGAGCTGCGTCAATTTTTCCCGAGAGGTCTTGCATCTCTTCCCAGGTCTTAGGCGCCTTGTTTGGATCTAATCCGGCCTTTTTGAAAATCTCTTTGTTCCAGAACAGCACCGGCGTTGTAAAAGCAACGGGCAATGCCTGCACCTGATTATTGACTGTCACAGCATTGCTCAATGGCTCAGCGATGCCTTTAGGATTGAACTTCACCTTGTTGTCAGCCAGTAGTTTTTCAACCGAAACGTAGGCATCCGGATTGTTCAGATACTTGGCCAGGTCAGCACGTGTGGCCAGATTGAGTACCGATGGCTTACCATTTGGCGCACGTTTGACCAGCTGCACTTCAACGTCTTTGCTCGATTCATTAAAGCGAGTCACCAGTTGCTGTAATTCTTTGGCATGCTGGCCTTCAAGCTGATGCGCCAGGGTGAGATTTGTTTTGGCAAAGACTGCGCTTACTGGCACCAACAACGTCAACAATAGCGATGAGCGACGTAAAAAAGTGGTGTTAGCTTTAAACATAATCAGGAGTCCTTGAGTGCTTGAAGACAATGCGATGCAAATTGCACGGGTCAACCTGCGCCAAAACCCTGAATTATACGGATTTAAGGGCAAAATCTGGCATTTTGGCTGTGTATAATCAGCGCATGACTGAATTGATTGCGGAAGAAACACCGCCGACCCCGACATTTGCTGAATTGGGTCTTGATCCTGCCATCGTGCGGGCGATTACCGATACGGGTTACACCACACCCACCCCTATCCAGGCTGCTGCGATTCCGGTCGTTGTGACTGGCAAAGATCTCAAAGCCTGTGCACAAACCGGTACCGGTAAAACGGCCGCTTTTAGCTTGCCACTTCTACAACGCCTGCTGCCTCATACCAACAGCAGCACGTCTCCGGCCAAGCATCCGGTGCGGGCACTGATTCTTACGCCAACCCGAGAGCTGGCCATTCAGGTCTACGACAACCTGAAAGAATACGGCAAATACCTCCCCTACCGCATTGTCTGCGTCTATGGTGGCACCGATATCAAGCCACAGATCGCTGAATTGAAGCTCGGCGTTGAATTCCTGGTCGCCACGCCCGGCCGGTTCCTGGACCTGGTAGAACAGAAGGCCGTCAGCCTGCATTCCGTTCAGGCTCTGGTTCTGGACGAAGCCGACCGGATGCTGGATATGGGCTTCATCCCGGATATCCAGCGCATTCTGAATATGCTGCCTAAAACACGGCAGGGGCTACTGTTCTCAGCCACCTTCTCTACAGAAATCCAGCGGCTGGCCGATACCATACTGCAAAATCCTGAATACATCGAGGTTGCCAAACGCAACAGCGTTTCCGAGACAATTACCCATCAGGTGCACCCAGTCGCCGAATCGCGCAAAATGGCCCTGCTGGTAAATCTGCTCCGTACCGGCACCATGAATCAGGCATTGGTCTTTGTGCGCACCAAACAAGGTTGCAGCCGCCTGGCACGTTCACTGCAGTACTCCGGTATCAAATCTGACGCGATTCACAGTGATAAATCGCAGTCTGAGCGCATGAAAGCGCTTAACGCGTTCAAGAACGGCGAAATACAAACCCTGGTTGCAACCGATGTGGCTGCCCGCGGCATTGATATCGAAGAGCTGCCCTTTGTCGTTAACTATGAGCTACCCCATACACCGGAAGATTATGTGCACCGGATTGGCCGTACCGGCCGCGCCGGCAACCTGGGCAATGCCTTATCACTCGTTAGCGTGGATGAAACCGGTTATCTCGCCGATATTGAAAAACTAATCAACAAATCGATTACGCAGAACATTGTGCCGGGCTTCGAGCCCGAGCCGGATTGGGAATATCCACCCACCGGCAAAAAGCGCGTACGCAGTGCGCTGAATACGCAACGGCCACAGGACAAACCACAAGAACGCTCCCGCCGCGAAGCTGAAGGCCGCCGCGAACGTGACCAGCGTCTAGAAAGCAGAGAACGTAGTGATGCGTATAACCGGCGCCGCCCAGCGGCTGGTTATACCCCACCGCGTTTAACCAAGGTGGCTGCAGACGACTTTGATTTCACCAAGCCGTATGAGTCGGGCGGCACGGAGTCGACCTCAGCGCCTGCATCAGCCACCATGGCCACGCAGCCCACACGACGCCCAGCACGGATGGTTGCCGCTCTATTGGGTGGTATCAAAAAACCTCAACCTTAATCACTAACGGAATTGATCATGGGAAACCGACTGAGCAAGATCGTGACACGCACCGGTGATAGCGGCACCACTGGCCTAGGCGATGGCTCCCGCGTTGGCAAAGACAGCCCCCGTATCGACACCCTGGGCGAGCTGGATGAGCTGAATTCATCCATTGGCGTATTGCTGGCGGAACCACTCCCAGAACCACTTGGCGCTCAAATTCGTGAATGCCTCATCACCGTTCAGAATCACCTATTCGACCTGGGCGGTGAAATCTGCATCCCCGGACACAAAAGCATTAGTAAGGATCACGTAACCTTGCTCGAAGGCTGGACAGAGACCTACAATGCAGATTTGCCCGCACTCAAGGAATTCATCCTGCCGGGCGGCACCCGCCCTGCTGCGCTGGCGCACCTATCACGCACCATCTGCCGACGCGCAGAACGCTCCATCGTTCACCTCGGTCACAACGAGGCGGTTTCGGTTCATGCGCGCCAATACCTGAACCGTTTATCCGATCTGCTCTTTGTCCTGGGACGCACACTTAATCGCGCCGGTGGCCAAGGCGATATTCTCTGGCAAAACACCCGCGGCCGCTAAAACACCGCTCACAAAAACAAAGGCCCGGTCTTTCGATCCGGGCCTTTTGCTTTAAAGCATGCCGTATTATTTTTCGGCCATCGCCAGCTGTGCTGCCACATCCGTGCTAACTTCCATCTGACGCTGATATTCCTTACGGCTATTACCGTGAGAGAAATCAATCATCACGCGCGCAGGGATACCCGCCTTGGCCATATCCGTACAGGCTGCATCATAGTTGGGCTCTTTGCCGCCACGCAGAATGACATGGCAATCTTCATTACCCAATGTCTGCACAATCGCAGCGTGACCCGACTTGGTCACTAATAAAAAGTGGTGCGGCGACTGTGCCGAACGAATCGCATCCAGGGCAATACGCACATTGCCATCCGTACCATTCTTGAAGCCGACAGTGCATGAGAGACCAGAGGCCAGCTCACGGTGCACCTGGGACTCTGTTGTACGCGCACCAATGGCACCCCCAACTGATCAGATCGCCCACGTATTGCGGGATAATCATGTCAATGAACTCTGTCGCACAGGGCAGACCAATCGTGTTGACATCGAGCAGCAGCTTGCGCGCACGGCGCAGGCCTTCGTTGATGTCAAAACTGTTATCCAGGTGCTGATCGTTAATCAGTCCCTTCCAGCCCACTGTGGTACGCGGCTTCTCAAAATAGACAAGCATCACAACCAGCAGGTCATCCGACAACCGCTCAGCTTCAACGGCCAGGCGACGCGCATAATCCAACGCCATTTCAGGATCGTGAATCGAACAAGGCCCGATCACCACGACCAGACGATCATCCGCACCATGCAACACACGATGAATACCATGACGAGCTGCCGTAACGCGTTGTGCTACCGACGCGCTCACCGGAAATGCATTTAGCACATTGGCCGGTGGTGCTAATTCGCTAATCGCCCCGATACGCACATCATCGGTACTGAATGGCGTTGTTGTATTTTTCGTTTCAACCATGATCGTTTCCGGAATGTCTCAAACGCCTTCTTGCGGATTCAGTTTTGCCGGCTCGTTATGCAAACGATTCAAGGCATTGAGATATGCCTTGACGGATGCAATAACGATATCGGTGTCGGCACCGCTACCATTCACCACACGGCCGCCTTTAGACAAACGCACCGCAACATCGCCCTGGGCATCGGTACCCGAAGTGATGTTATTCACCGAATACAACAGCAATTCGCTACCGCTATTCAACACTGACTCGATCGCCTTGAACGTGGCATCGACCGGACCGGAACCCGTAGACTCGGCCTTCTTTTCTTCGCCACCGACCGACAAGGTCAAACGAGCAACTGGCGTCTCACCGGTTTCCGATGTGACTTGTGAATAAGTGAGCTTGTAGTGTTCGGCTTCCGACGCTACCGCTTCATCCGACAACAAGGCCTGAAGATCTTCATCAAAGATCTCATGCTTCTTATCGGCCAATTCTTTGAATCTTGCAAAAGCCGAATTCAAAGCCTCTTCGCTGTCGAGCACCACACCCAGTTCATTCAAACGTGATTTGAATGCATTACGACCCGAGTGCTTACCAAGCACCAGCTTGTTCTGCGACCAACCCACATCTTCAGCACGCATGATCTCGTAGGTTTCGCGGTGCTTAAGCACGCCATCCTGGTGAATACCGGATTCATGGGCAAACGCGTTCGCACCCACAATGGCTTTATTCGGCTGGACCGGATAACCAGTGATCTGCGAGATGAGCTTTGAGGCCGGCACGATCTGCGTGGTATCAATCTTGGTTTCTACCGGGAAGATATCGGCACGCGTGCGCACCGCCATCACCACTTCTTCAAGGGACGCATTACCGGCACGCTCGCCGAGGCTGTTGACCGTACATTCCACCTGGCGTGCACCTGCCATCACGGCAGCCAGTGAGTTGGCCACGGCCAAGCCAAGGTCATTATGGCAATGCACGGACCAGACTACCTTGTCTGAACCGGGCACACGCTCAATCAGCTGACGAATGGTTTCGGCATACTGGCCCGGCACGTTGTAACCCACGGTATCCGGCACATTCAATGTGGTTGCACCGGCTTTGATCACGGCCTCGAACACGCGGCAGAGAAAATCGATATCCGAACGACCTGCGTCTTCTGCCGAAAACTCTACATCATCGGTATATTCACGGGCCCAACCAATGGCTTTAACAGCCTGCTCAACCACCTGATCCGGCGTCATGCGGAGCTTCTTTTCCATATGGATCGGGCTGGTAGCAATAAAGGTATGCACACGTTTACGCGGTACTGGCGCAATCGCTTCGCCCGCACGACGAATATCATTCTCGTTGGCACGGGCCAACGAACAGATCGTCGATTCACGAATCACCTGGGCAATCGAGTTAATCGAATCAAAATCACCGGGCGATGCGGCCGCAAAACCGGCTTCGATCACGTCCACGCGCATACGTTCCAGTTGACGCGCCACACGGATCTTTTCGTCTTTGGTCATCGATGCGCCCGGGCTCTGTTCGCCATCACGCAATGTGGTATCAAAAATAATCAATTGGTCTTTTTTCATGTCAGGCTCCTGAAGGCCGGGTCATTCTTAACCCAACCCGAATTCAATCTTGGGGTATTCCGAAAATTCGCGAAAACTTCGGAACAGTCTTTAGCAATGGGGGATGTTTAATATGTGCGCGCCACGCGCAGCAGCGAACGTGCACCCAGTAGCAGGTGCAGCCAATATGTCGCCCGACCACCCGAGATGGCCTTTTGAGCGAGAAGCATCGTGTACATTGCAGACATGGGTTGTAATATAAGCCCTAGAAGCGTTGCTGGCAATTGTTTTTGCCTATAACTTCAATAGCTTCGGCCCATCCGGGGCTGCTGCAGGAGAAATCGCATGAAATTGGATGCCAACCGATCCCTACTGCTCATTATCGACCTGCAGGAACGGCTGCTGCCCGCCATAGACGCAGGCGAAAACGTTGTGAATCATACCGCCTGGCTGATTGGCGTTGCCCGTCAGCTCCGGGTTCCGGTACTGCTGACCGAACAGTACCCGCAAGGCCTGGGCCCTACCGCCCCAGCCATCGCCCAATTGATCAATCCCGAAGAGCGGATCGAAAAAATCCACTTTTCAGCCGTTGCCGAAGGCAATCTATTCAACCACCCGGACGCACAACGCAAACAGTGGGTTATTTGCGGCACCGAGTCCCATGTCTGCGTCCAACAGACCGTACTCGACCTTCTGGCAGCCGGCCGACAGGTCTGTGTGGTCGAAGAGGCCGTTGGCTCAAGACAGGCACACGACAAAGCACTGGCACTGGCACGTATGCGCCAGCATGGTGCCGATATTGTTTCTCGCGAGATGGTGGCCTTCGAGTGGCTCAATCAGGCGAACACGCCCGAGTTCCGGGCGGTACTCAAAGCGTTTATTCGCTGAGTTTATTAAAGCCGGCGTCCACTTCGGCTTGTGTCGTTGCCCGGATAACACGGGCAGCTTCATTACCGTCCTGCATAAAAATCAGCGCCGGCCAAAGTTTTACGGCAAAAGTCCGCCCTAAACGGCGGCCCTTGCCGTCTTTTATCCGCAGGTGCTGCATCCCGGGATAGCGCTTAAGAGCATCCGCCACCAGCGGCTGCACCGCCTGACAATGCGGGCATTCGTTGATATCGAACTCCAACACTACCGGGCCACGCATGGCATCAACTTCGTCGTGGGTTGGTTCTGGCGTAAAGGGAACTGTGGACATGGCGCACTCCTGAACAATCAAGCGCTATCATAGCGCCCATGCTGCCTCATCATCTAGAACTTCTTGCCCCCGCCCGCGATGCCGACATCGGTATCGAAGCGGTTAACCATGGCGCCGATGCCGTCTATATTGGCGGGCCTTCATTCGGCGCCCGCGCCGCCGCGGATAACAGCGTGCAGGATATTGCCCGGCTCGCCCGGTATGCCCACCGCTTCAACAGCCGCATCTTCGTCACGCTCAATACCATTCTGCGCGACGACGAACTGGAACCGGCACGCAAACTAGCCTGGCAGCTCTACGATGCTGGCGTCGACGCACTGATCATTCAGGATATGGGGCTTCTGGAGATCGATCTGCCCCCCATACAGCTACACGCCAGCACACAAACCGATATTCGCACGCCGAAAAAAGCCCGATTCATGCAGGACTGCGGCCTATCCCAGATCGTACTGGCGCGCGAGCTGACGCTGCCACAGATTGAGGCGATTGATGCCGCACTCGGTCCGTGTAATGCGCCTGACCGTGCCGTGCTGGAGTTCTTTATTCACGATGCATTGTGCGTTGCCTACAGTGGCCTCTGCTACATCAGCCACGCCCATACCGGGCGAAGTGCCAACCGGGGCCGATTGTTCGCAGGCCTGCCGCCTGCCTTATGAAGTGAAAGATGCGCAGGGACGTATTGTCGCCCACAACAAACACGTACTTTCGATGAAAGATAACAATCAGAGCGACAATCTGCGCGCACTGATTGATGCCGGCATCCGCAGCTTCAAGATCGAAGGCCGCTATAAAGACATGGCCTACGTCAAAAACATCACGGCACACTACTGCCTGTTACTAGACGAAATTCTGGATGAGCGCCCGGAGCTGGCCCGCAGCTCGAGCGGTCACAGCACCTTCAGCTTTACGCCGGATCCCAACCAGAATTTCAACCGGGAATTCACCGATTACTTTGTGCAAGGGCGCAAGGACGATATCGGCGCTTTTGATACCCCAAAGGAACTCACCACAAACGAGCCGGATACGCAGCTGAATAATGGTGATGGTCTCTGCTATTACGACCTCCAGAAAACTCTGGTTGGCCTACAGATCAACCGCGCCGAACCAACCGGCCAACCCGGTGTCTAGAAACTCTGGCCCAAAGACCCCATAGCCAGCTTCAAAGATCTGCGCCCGGATGTGCTAGTGAACCGTAACCGGAATATGCAATGGACGCGCACGCTGGATAAGAAATCCGCCGAACGGCTGATCGATCTGTACATCGCCCTACGCGACGATGGGCAGAGCCTAACACTGGAACTGATGGATGCAGATGGCCTGAGCGGCAGCGCCGCGCTTGGTGGACCTTTTCAGATTGCCAACGACCCGGCGCAATCCGAAACCAAACTTCGAGATGGCCTGCAGCGTCTGGGAGAGACGATTTTCAAACCGGTAAGCGTCACACTCAATCTATCGCAACCCTGGTTTATACCGGCCTCGCAACCCAATGCCTTGCGACGATCTGCGGTTGACGCACTGATAACTGCACGCGATGCGGCCTGGAAACGTCTACCCCGCGCCACCCCGGTTTCACCCCCGGTCACCTACCCGGAAGACTCGCTCAGCTACCTCGCCAACGTTTTTAATAAACAGGCGCGCGATTTCTATGCCAAACACGGCGTCAAGATCATCGATGCCGCCTATGAGTCGCACGAAGAAGCCGGTGAAGTCCGCCTGATGATTACGAAGCATTGTGTCCGCTTCTCGCTGAACCTCTGCCCCAAACAGGCCAAGGGAGTTACAGGTATTCAAGGCACGGTACGCGCCGAGCCGCTCCAACTGATCAATGGCAAAGAGAAACTCACACTCCGCTTTGACTGCAAACCCTGCGAAATGCACGTGATGGGCAAGATCAAACAGAGCGTACTAAAAGCCGCTGCCGCAAGCCCTGTGACCTTTTACAAAAGTCGCGCAGACGCCAAAAGGGCGCACTAACGCACTACGGGCGCTTTGCTAGCAACCGGTCTAACTGATTGGCAAACGCCTGAACATCTACCTGCCGGACCGCCAGTATCCACACCGCTACTGCGTAGGCCTTCCATAAAGTTACGCATCGTGAGCCGGCCTTCGATATTGCTTTGATTAAGCAACTCCCCTCGCGGATCAATCACATGACCGCCTTTGGCAATGGCCTGTGCCGCCAGTGGAATGTCTGCAGTAATCACCAGGTCACCCTGGCCGGCTTCCTGAACGATCCGCTGGTCTGCCGCATCAAAACCCGCTGGCACTTGCAGCGCTCTGATCCACGGCGATGGCGGCACACGCAGCATCTGGTTGGTAATCAGCACCATAGGCACCTTTGCACGATTCGCCGCCCGATACAGCACTTCCTTAATGGCAACCGGACAAGCGTCTGCATCAACCCAGATTCTCATGCATTCGTCCTAATGAAAAAGCCCCGGCATTTACCGAGGCTTTGAATGGAGATGGTGCGATGGCCGGAATCGAACTGGTGACCTTCGCATTACGAATGCGCTGCTCTACCAACTGAGCTACATCGGCTCCAAGCGCGAGATTATAGCAAAATTTAAGGCAATGGCTCACGGGTAGGCACCCCTGATTGAATGAGCCAGGCTTGTGCAGCTAATACAGATGGCGCCAGCCTTGCGGACAGATTGAGCGTACTTTCTTCGCCTGTTCTGATGTCTCGCCATTGCATCACAATATTGGTTTCAACCAACCCCGTTGGGCTTGGCTTCAATTCCCAGCGTCGCTGCATGATGACATCCTGAACCTTAGGTTCATCTGATCCTGTCTGGAGCATACGGCCTTGGGAAAGCTCAAAGCGCAATGCCTCTAATTTGTCTTCAGCCAACCGAACTGCATTATCGTGCATCACGCTTTCGGCTGTGCCACACAACATATTGAGTTGCAAACGTGCAAGCCCAAGCAAACCTACCCCGAGAACAACCAAAGCAATCAGAACTTCGATGAGGCTGAACCCACGGGCTAGTGGCGTTTTCAACGCGATGCGATTCATTCGCCATCACTCCAGCTACCCGGCACCGGCACAAAAGTGCCTAATCGCGTTTGTGTGGCCTGAAGTACTGTTGGGTTGTAGGTAAAAACACCGCCTCCCTGAACGCGCAGATTATTCTCGGCGATCAATGCGCCATCCAATCGGCCCGATATCAAATACGTTTCTGTATACGGTGCCATGCTATAAACAACGCCGCTGATGCGTACCGAGCCTGATATCTGTAACCCACCGCGCTGGCAATAATGACTACGGGAGTCGAGCCAGAGCCCAAGGCACCGCTGCTGAGCATGGCGTTTCCTTCCAGCCAGATCACCCGACTACCGGCGCTAGCTACAGCCCCACTGCAGTCGCCGTTGCAATTGATTACGGTAGCGGTTTTCTTAACAAAGGCTTTATCGGCACCAAACCAGAGCTCGAAAAATCGATCTGGCGACAGGTTCGCATAAGTCTTATCGTTGCCTAATTCAGCAGCCTCAACCTGCTGTCCAGGGATCGTAGTACGCTGTACAGTCTCATCATAGGCAATGCCTTTACCCGCATGGAACAACATGCCGCGTACGCTAGCCGTTTAATTGATCACGCTAACCGGTCCGTTAGCGCTAATGTCGCCACGCGCACTGATCAAACTGAACGGTAAGCGGTGAACACCCCCTCGCATCGCTAATAGTTGCGAGATCACTGCCTGGCCAAACTTGCAGTCCGCAACACACCCCGTGCTTTGCAGCCGCAGACGGACATTGGCCCCACCTAATCCTTCGCCTTTAATCCGGATGATTGCGTTCAAGGTGTCGCCTAACTTAACCTGCATCTCTGGTTAGATTATGGTGTCGTAAGCACCATTGCCTTTACGATCGGCAAGAAACTGAGGGCGCAATACCGGATCATTAAGCCGATCTAGCGCAACAGCCAGACCTGACTCAGCGGCTGCATAGGCTAAACAGTGTCCGTAGCCATTCTGGGTAATACGCAAATCGACGAGCAGATTGCGCTGGGCAAACAGGAGCATTAAAGCGGCGCCGGCCAGTAGAATCAAGGCCACGGGCAATACGCCCACGCCTTGCTGCAGTCTGCTTGAGCAACGAAGCATTGGCCTCATGGTGCCACTATTGGATTGCGCCAAGTGACACGATCGCTCAGAACCAGCTCTACCGTTGGGTCTGACTTGAGTCGGGCAACAATGCGTATCTGCACAGAAGGCAACGCCACAATCAAACCACCCGCCTGAACCTGAGCTGAATCACCGATGAACTCGAGTTCTGAGACTGTCATAAATGCAGAATCACTAATGGACTCAGCGGCCGAAGCCGTCCCGGTATGCATCAGAATGGTGCCTGCTTTGGCATCATGGCTAAATCGGCCACTCACCACCTTGCCATCCGACTCCTGGTAAGCATAACTGAGCGAAGATCCCCGTTGGCCAACGTTTAGCTCTTTGCCATCGATCGTCGGCAACGCGGGTTGATCTGAGACAAACTTGATGGGCACACCGAGATCCGAGACCGCACCGGGAAATTGCCCGGCCGGTCGAATATCCTGGACCATCATATCCATGAGTATCCGGACATCTTGCTCGAGCCGAGTGACTTTCAAGGTGGTGGTGTTGCCTTCTACAAGCCTTGAAACAAACTGCAAAACACCGGCCAAGACCACGAGCCCCAACACAATGGCAACCAGCGTTTCCAGCAAGGTCACGCCGCTCTGAAAACGGCGGATTTTTACAGCACGGACAACCTTATTGCTGCCAACAAACCGCTGGTTCATAGTTTGTTTCCAAGCCATGCACCACCAGCGTTAATGCACTGCAGGATGTGCCCGCCCGATCGTCTTTCAGCTGCTCACTGCCTGGCACGGCACGCGCAGTGAGCGTGTAGTTTTGCGTACCTTGCGGCTGCAAACCTAACTGGTAATTTTTGGCGACTGCTGCCGAGGGTGTCCATGTTGCCGGCAATGCGGCGACTGCCCCCATACGTGTCAGGTGTTGCTTCTCGACCGCTAACTGCATGCGCAATAGCTCCGCTTTGGCGTCTGCACGGGCACTGCGTTTGAGATAACCGTAATAGGATAGATAGGCAATGCCAGCCAAGACGCCAACGATCACCAACACAATCAACAATTCGATTAAGGTGGCCCGTCTGTGGCCGCCTGGCGGTTAACACGGGCATTGATTTAGACCTGTGGACGGCGCTGCCGTTTGGGCAAGAAGGTCATGACATAGCCCGAAAGGGCATAGACCAGAAAGAAGCCAAATAGCCAGCCCGGTGGATAGCTGGAAACCAATACCAAGGCCAAAGCAAAGGCAGCAACCGCCATAAACGGCACGCTTTTGCGCAAGTTGATATCTTTGAACGAGTAAAACTTGACGTTAGTCACCATGGTGACACCCGCGAAGATGGTCAGTGCAGCAGCCAGCCAGGATACATCCGGACCCGCCACATCAAGATCGCCCATCACCCAGATGAAACCAGCAACCAGTGCAGCAGCTGCCGGGCTTGGTAACCCCTGGAAATAGCGCTTATCAACGACTTCCAGCGTGGTATTAAAACGGGCCAGGCGCAAAGCCGCACCGGCGCAGTAAAGAAAAGCGGCGAGCCAGCCGAATTTGCCCATGCCCCGCAAGGCCCACTCATACACAATCAGAGCTGGTGCAGCACCAAAAGACACCATGTCCGACAGGGAGTCGTATTCGGCACCAAAGGCGCTTTGGGTTTTGGTCATGCGTGCGACACGGCCATCCAGCCCATCCAGCACCATGGCGATAAACACAGCAACTGCCGCCTGCTCATAAGCGCCATTCATGGCCTGAACAATGGCGTAGAAACCCGCAAACAATGCACCTGTCGTAAACAGGTTCGGCAATATGTAGATACCCCGGCGTTTTACTTCGGGATTAAACAGCGCGTTACGTGGTTTTTTTGCAGGGAACATGCGGGCAGCTTAATCCAGTTCGGCAATGACCATGGAAGAAGTATACACCTTCTCGCCAATGCTGACCTTAACCTTGGCGTTCAGCGGCAAGTAAAAATCAACGCGCGAACCGAAACAGATAAAGCCGTAGCGTTCACCCGGGTTGAAACGATCACCCACGTTGGCGTAGTTCAGAATACGACGTGCTACCAGACCAGCGATCTGCACGCAGGTAATGTCTTGCCCGGTTGGCGTGCGCAGATGCAGCGCGCAACGTTCGTTGTGCTCGGAAGCCTTATCCAGCGCAGCATTCAGGAAGCTACCTGCCACATACCACTTACCAACGACTTCGCAGGTGGTAGGAATGCGATTGGAGTGCATGTTAAATACGTTCATGAACACGCTGACTTTTAACGCACGGCGGTTGAGCCAGGGATCATCGGTTTCAGCAATGACGATCACACGACCATCGGCTGAAGAAACAACACTATTAGGGCCACCAGCAACAACGCGCGGTGGGTCCCGGAAAAACTGAACAACAAAGATGGCGATCGGCCAAAGCAACCAGGCCAGACTGCTATCCAGAATGGAGGCCAGAACGGCCGCACCCAATGCCAAACCAATAAAAGGCCAACCTTCTTTAGCCAGAATCGGATGCGGATAGTTCATGGTGTGTCCTTCTTAGTTCTTCGACTGGTCGACCAGCTTGTTCTTGGCAATCCAAGGCATCATGGCACGCAGTTGCGTACCGACGACTTCGATCGGATGCTCTGCGTTCAGACGACGACGTGCAGTCATTTCTGGGTAGTTGGTGCGGCCTTCCAGGATGAAGCGCTTGGCGTATTCGCCGTTCTGGATGTTACGCAGGCACTCACGCATACCTTCACGTGCTTGCTCGGCGATCACGCGCTGACCGGTCACATACTCACCGTATTCAGCGTTGTTAGAGATCGAGTAGTTCATGTTGGCGATGCCACCTTCGTACATGAGGTCAACAATCAGCTTCAGCTCATGCAGACACTCGAAGTAAGCCATTTCAGGTGCATAACCGGCTTCAGTTAGCGTTTCGAAGCCCATTTTCACGAGTTCAACAGCGCCACCACACAGAACAGCTTGCTCGCCGAACAGATCGGTTTCGGTTTCTTCGCGGAATGAGGTTTCGATCACGCCACCTTTGGTGCCGCCGTTGGCAGCCGCATACGACAGCGCAACATCACGTGCCTTGCCCGACTTGTCCTGATAAATAGCGATCAGCGATGGCACGCCGCCACCCTTGAGGCATTCCGAGCGCACGGTGTGGCCTGGGCCCTTCGGGGCAACCATGATCACATCGATATCGGCGCGTGGCACAACCTGGTTGTAATGCACGTTAAAGCCGTGGGCGAAAGCCAGTGCAGCGCCCACCTTCATGTTTGGTGCAACGTCTTTGTTGTAAACGTCTGGAATGTTTTCGTCTGGCAGCAGAATCATAACGACGTCAGCGTTCTTGACGGCTGCAGCGATTTCTTCAACTTTCAGGCCAGCGGCTTCGGCCTTGGCCCACGACGCACCACCCTTACGCAGGGCAACGGTCACGTTAACGCCAGAGTCACGCAGATTCTGCGCATGTGCGTGGCCTTGCGAACCGTAACCAACGATAGTGACCTGCTTGCCCTTGATGAGCGACAGATCGGCGTCCTTGTCGTAATAAACTTTCATGATGTCTCTTTCGGGAAAAATTCAAAAAATTAAAAATTAAACCTTGAGCATGCGGTCACCACGACCGATACCCGAGACGCCAGAGCGAACGGTTTCCAGAATGAGTGTTAGATCAATCGCAGCAATGAACGAATCCAGCTTGTCTGATGTACCGGTGAGCTCGATCACGTAGGCAGAGTCCGTCACATCGATGATATGAGCGCGGAAGATGTCCGCTAGACGCTTCATCTCCTCGCGATCTTTACCGGTGGCACGCACCTTGATCATGAGCAGTTCGCGTTCAACGTGCGGTGCTTCCGACAGATCGATGACTTTGATTACATCCACCAGCTTGTTCAGCTGCTTGGTGATCTGTTCAACGATGTCATCGCTACCTGAAGTAACTAGCGTAATACGCGACAGCGACGGATCTTCCGTTGGCGCCACGGTGAGCGACTGAATGTTGTAGCCACGCGCCGAGAACAGACCTGCCACACGCGACAGGGCGCCCGATTCGTTTTCCAGAATGATGGAAATAATATGTCTCATCGTGCGCTCCTTACAGGTGATCTTCGGCCAGAACCATGTCGGACAGGCCCTTGCCAGCCGACACCATCGGGAAGACGTTTGCCGTCGGATCGATGATGAAGTCCATGAACACCAGATCATTCTTGTGCTTGTCGGAGAACGCCAGTTCCAGCGCCGGGCCCACATCTTCCGGACGCTCGATACGCATACCCATATGGCCATAGGCTTCGGCCAGTTTCATGAAGTCTGGCAGCGACGACATGTACGAGTGCGAGTAACGGTTCTCATAGAACATTTCCTGCCACTGACGCACCATGCCCAGGTATCCGTTGTTCAGGTTAATGATCTTGACCGGCACGTTGTATTGCTTGCAGGTCGAAAGCTCCTGAATACACATCTGGATGGATGCCTCGCCGGTCACACAGGCCACGGTTGCGCCCGGGTTGGCGTAGCGTACGCCCATGGCATAAGGCAGGCCTACACCCATGGTGCCCAGACTACCGGAGTTGATCCAGCGACGTGGTTTATCAAACTTGTAGTGCTGCGCAGCAAACATCTGGTGCTGACCGACGTCTGACGTCACAAAGGCATCACCCTTGGTCACTTCCCAGAGTTTTTCGACCACAGCCTGCGGCATGATCTTCTCGGGGTTCTTGCGATAGTTGAGACAGTTACGACCACGCCAATCGGCGATGGTTTCCCACCAATGGGCAACGGCCGCATCCGGCTTGGTGCCAATGGCTTCCAGCTGCTTCATCAGTTCTTCAAGCACGTCTGGCACGTTACCAACGATCGGCACGTCGACTTTTACACGCTTCGAAATCGATGATGGGTCGATATCGATGTGAATGATCTTGCGTGGATGCGTTGCAAAGTCTTCAGGGTTACCAATCACACGGTCATCAAAACGGGCGCCGATGGCGAGCAGCACATCACAGTGCTGCATGGCCATATTGGCTTCGTAGGTGCCGTGCATGCCAGGCATACCCATGTATTGCTTATCGGTTGCCGGATAGGCACCAAGACCCATCAGGGTATTGGTGATCGGGAAGCCGAGGTAGCGCGCCAGTTTGGTCAGCAGTTCAGCGGCATCAGAGAGAATGACACCACCACCGGTATAGATCATTGGGCGCTTGGCTTCGAGCAGCAGATGCGCGGCCTTCTTGATCTGACCCTGATGACCCTTAACGACTGGGTTATACGAACGGATGTTCACGGTATCCGGATAGGCGAAATCGGTTTTATGCGCCGTGACGTCCTTCGGAATATCAATCAGCACCGGGCCAGGGCGGCCGCTGCGCGCGATATGGAAGGCTTTCTTAACGGTCTCGGCCAGGTCTTTCACGTCTTTCACAAGGAAGTTGTGCTTAACGCACGGACGCGTAATACCCACGGCGTCACTTTCCTGGAAGGCATCCTGGCCAATGTAAAAGGTTGGCACCTGACCACTGATGACAACCATCGGGATCGAATCGTAATAGGCCGTAGCAATGCCGGTAACGGCATTAGTCAGACCCGGACCCGAGGTCACCAGTACAACGCCAACACGCTGCGACGAACGGGAATACGCATCGGCGGCGTGAACGGCAGCCTGCTCGTGTCGTACCAGTACGTGATGAATTTTGTCTTGTTTGAATAGCTCGTCGTAAATGTGAAGCACCGAGCCACCGGGATAGCCGAAAATCGTATCGACGTTTTCAGCCTGCAGACATTTAACAAGAATCTCTGCGCCACTTATTGCTGCTGACATACATACCTCCTCACGAAGCGTCACTTCGCCTTGCCCCTATCCGGCACGCACACCTTGTGAGTGGCTCCGACAACAGGGTTGTGGTTACGGGGAAAACCGTGAATAATAGCTAGTGCAGCGCTTTTGGGCAAGACTTGCTAGAATCGCTGCGTTTTTAGACTTTTTTCTGCCGGAGCGGATTGCTTGGCCACCCCACGCGAACCGGATGCGTTTCTTGCCGATGTCGAACGCCGCGCCTATAAAACGGCCTGGTTTGCCGTGCACAACGAAGAAAATGCTCTCGATATCGTGCAGGACAGCATGCTCAAGCTGGCAGAAAGCTATAGTGACCCGCCCAGCGGATGAGCTGCCCACCCTGTTTCAGCGCATTCTACAAAACACCATCCGGGACTTTTACCGGCGCACCAAGGTGCGTAGCACCTGGACCACCCTGTTTTCTGCCCTCGGCGACGGCGAAGATGAGGACGACCAGGACAAAATCGATCGTTTACGGGCAACCGATGCCGAAAAAGCCAAACGCCCGGAAGAGGCGCTGGAACAGCGCCAGATGTTGGACATTCTGGAAAATGAGCTGGCAAAACTGCCCGCACGTCAACGAGAAGCCTTCCTGATGCGTTACTGTGAAGGATTGACTGCCGAAGCCATGGGACGGCTCCCAGGGCAGCGTCAAAACCCACTGTTCACGAGCCACACAGGCTCTGGCAGCGGTTCTGAAAGCAAAAGGAATACAGCTATAACCCACGAAACAGACCGCCCGACCTCGCCACAGGAAGACCTGCTGGCCAAGGCCATGGTGTCTGCCCTGGATCAAAGCGCCGGGGCGCTACCGAGCAGCATTACCGCCCGCCTAGCACAAATGCGCGAGCAGGCGCTGGCACATCAGAAACAGTGGCAAAGCGCCATCCAGCTGGCCGGACAAAGCACCCATCGCGCTATGGGCAGCCTGTTTAGCGACAGCTTTGGCTCGGCGACCGATTGGCGCCGCTGGGCCGCTTCTGCCGGCATTTTGTTGTTAACAGGTGCTTTCATGTTCTGGCAGGCGCAAACCCAGATCGAAGACCTGGCCAGCGAAAACAGCGCCCTGCTCAGCGAAGCACTGCCGCCTAACGCATTGATTGACAAGGGATTCAAGATATGGCTTTTCAGCGGAACGCCAGCCTAAAAGGACTGATTCTTGTCGTTGTCGTAGCCGCCATCATTGCGGTGCTGGTGGGGTATCCGCGCGTCCGGCCCAACCAGGACACCCTAAGTGGTGTGCGCGTGGCCGTGCCGCCACAACCCGACTGGAAAGACCTCACCGCAGCCCAGAAGACCATCCTCGCGCCGTTACAAGATGACTGGAACAATATGGAGCGCTTCCGCCGAAAAAAATGGCTGGAGATCGCTGCCAAATACCCAAAGTTGAGTGAAACTGAGCAAGCACGCGTTCAAGATCGCATGCAGGCATGGGCCAGCCTCACCCCAGCTCAACGTTAGGCAGCGCTTGACCGCTTCCGCGAACTCGCCAAACAGACCAATCCCGAAGAACGTGCCGAGCTCGCTCAAAAATGGGCCGACTACCAGAATCTCCCTGAAAACGTACGCGCGCGGCTAGAGGAAGAAGCACGCGAACTGGAAAAAGCCAACAAACTGACTGCACGGACGCCGGCAGCAGACGGCAAACCGGTTGCTATCACCACCAAAGATGGCGCCTTACCCGCCGGCTCGGCTGCCAGTTCTCTAGCAACGGCACATGGCGCTGTGAAAGTAGTACCGCCCAAAGCCGCTGCCCCTGCAAGCCCCTTAACCTTTGCCCCGACCAAACCGGCTGAAGAAACTACGCCTCCAGCGGCCAATACGGAACCTGCCGCCAATGAAAGCCGCTGAACTCGCGCCACTGGGGCGCCGGCTAGGTAGCTTGGTCTATGAAGTTCTGGTGATCCTGGCGCTGGGGATTTTTCTGTTTGTGCTGCCCTTGGCCGTGTTTTCCGGGCTGACACAGCACGCACCTGGCCCGGCGCTGCTTTGGCTTTATCTGTTCTGTCTATTGGGCATCTACTTCATCTGGTGCTGGTTGCGTGCCGGCCAAACGCTAGCGATGAAGACCTGGCGTTTGCGTATGATTAATGCCCAATCCGGCAGCTCTCTTCGCCCCTTGCAAGCTTTTGTTCGTTACGGCATGGGCTGGATCTGCTGGCCCACCGGCCTGTCACTGCTCTGGAGCTTCCTGGATCCGGACAAGCAATTTCTACATGACCGCATTGCCGGCAGCAGGATTATCCTGCTACCAAAGTAATTAGCGTTTTTCAGCGCGCTTGAGCAAGGTCACTGCTGCACCCATAAACAGAATCATCGGCATTGCTGCAGTCACAAACGGCGACCAGTTGTTAATCGCGCCCAAACTGGAAACCAGTCCGTTCAGCATGTAGAACAAAGCGCCAATCATCACGCCGGCAAAAATCCGCAGGCTGACACCGCCGACCCGATCATGGCGATAAGCAAACGGCAGTGCCAACGCCATCATTACGAGGATGGATAGCGGACAAAAGACCTTCTTCCAGATCGCAATCACATAGGTGTCGCTGCTCAGCCCGTTACGTTTGAGATGCTGGATATAGGTGGACAACTCGTAAATCGACATCAGATGAGGCCGGACCAGCAGCACCTGCAGAACGTCTGGCGTAATCGCCGACTGCCAGGCCTTGTTCGCCAATTGCACCTGACGTACGCGCTGACCTTCCAGCACAGCCTCTGACACGTCATTCAGCATCCAGGTGTCGGGCGCCTGGAAAGTAGCCGTCTTGGCATAAGACACCCGATCCAGGCTCATATCCTTGCGGAACTGATAAATCCGCACCGACTCCAGACGGCTATCCGGTCGCAGCGCATTGATATTGGCGAAGGTTTTGTCATCCTTCACCCAAACGCCAGACTGCAGCCCCTGGGTAATGGTGCCGCTCATGGCCTTAACCCGCCATTCCTGAGCCTTCTGCTCGGCTGGCGCCACTACAAACTCACCCAGCAAAAAGGTCACTAGGACCAACGCCAGGCCAACACGCATCAACGCGGTCAACAATTGAATGCTAGGCACCCCGGAGACGCGGAGGACATTGATTTCCGAGTGGCGCGCCAGGTTTGATAAGGCATACAAGGTGCCAATCAACACACAGATCGGCATCAGTTCATAAATACGGCCCGGCTGAATGAGTGCGACATAAACAATGGCCTGATAAAGCTTGTAACCGCCCTCGCCCAGCTTGCCGAGCTCACCCATCAAATCAAAAAAGGCAAACAGCACCATGAAGGCACCCAGTATCAACAGGATAGCCATCAACACTTCCCGACCAACGTATTTGCGGTAAATCATCTCAGACTCCCGCCTTTCGATTGATGCGCATGCGACGACGGGCGCCACGGGTTGTTGCCGTCATCCGGTAATAGAAGCTCCAGATCAGAACCGACAACATCAGCAGGTGGGGCACAACCAACCCGACCGCAAACGGCACGCGCCCCTGGATTACCCAGGCACGAGAGATTGTCATCAGGTTGATATAAACAAAGTAAACGAGCAGCGCCAGGATCATATTGGCCGAACGACCGGCACGTGGATTCACATAAGACAGCGGAATCGCCAGCAATGCCAGCATCATCACCATGATGGTCGTGCCCGTACGGGTCACCATATCCCCCATGCTTTCCCGGGTGGGGTTCATTAGTAATTCACGCGTTGGCGTGCTGTCCTGGTGACGAATACTGTTTTCAGCGGCATTCGTCTCTACGCGAAACCCGTATTCCTCGTAATCCATCTCGCGGAGTTCAGGCGAGTTTGGCTTTAATTCGTAACGGTGGCCTTTTTCAAGAACAATGAAACGATCGCCGTTTTCATGCACTTCCTGGCGTCCGCGTTCGGCGACAGTAATGCCCAGCTTATCTGGCTGATTGTCACTCACGAATATGTTGTGCACGGCTTCGCCGGATTTATCGGTTGATTCAATGAAAAAAATGCGCCGACCGTCCGATGACTCCCGGAATACGCCAGGCCGCACAAGCCCCAGCTCATTCTTATCCGAAACCTGTTTACGGTATTTCAGGCTTTCACCGTGCGCCCAGGGCACCAACTCCTGGGTCAAAGCGCCCACTACCAACATGATCGGAATAGAAAAGATCAAAACGGGGCGTATCCAGGCCGTTAGCGGCTGACCGGCGCTAAACCAGACGGTCATTTCCGAGTCTCGGTACCAGCGCGACAACGTCAGCAGAATCGCCATGAAACACACCAGCGAGAGCAGGATCGGCAGAAAATTAAAGATGGCAAAACCCAGCAGCGGACCAACGGCACCGGCCGAGACCTTGCCAATGGTTGCCTCTTTTAAGAGGCGCACCAGGAATGTGGTTAAAAGAATAACCAGCAAAGCCACCGAAATGGCGACCGCGTTCTGGACGAATTCACGCCGCATGGCGCGCTCAAATATCATGATCGGAAAGAATGCTTCAAAACGGTGCGGCCTGTACAGAGTGCGGAATTTTGACGAAAAGCAACGCCGGCGGGGATAATCACGGGTTAAAGTTTACAGTGCAAACTTTGAGCAATCTATTTCCTTCCGGAGAACCCGATGAAATTTAGCACAAAAACCGGCGCCCCCCAGTCTTTGAGCACCGAAGCCCTGATTCTGGGTGTCTTTGAAACCGGTGCACAACCTGCCCTCACAGCAGCTACAGACAAGGCCAGCAAAGGTCTGATCGGTCGTATCCAGAAGCAGGGAGATTTTAACGGCAAGGCAGGGACCACGCTGGTGGTTCGCCATCCGGAAGGTCTTAAAGCAGCACGTCTGGTTCTGGTTGGTCTGGGCAAGGCTGAAGAACTCAACAGCAAGAACTGGACTCAGGCCAACCGTACCGCAATGAACGCTGTTCTGGCTACAACGGCTACGGACGCAATCAACACATTGACCGCCATCAAGGTCAGCGACCTATCTGCCGCCGCACAAGTCCGCCAGGCGGTTGTGCTTGCCGGCGAATGCGCTTATCGCTTCGACAGCTTTAAAACAACGCCTAAAGCCACAGCGGTTAAACTCAAGTCGATCTCGGTGCTCGTCTCTGAGAAAGCCACCAAGGCAACTACCGATGCCGTTGGCCAGGGCGCTGCCATTGTTGAGGGCATGAATCTGACGCGTGATCTGGGTAACTTGCCCGGCAACATCTGTACACCGACCTATCTGGCCAATGAAGCCAAAAAACTGGCCAAGACTTATGGCCTCAAGTGCCTGATCCTCGAAAAAGCGGCCATGGAAAAACTGGGCATGCATTCGCTGCTGGCTGTCGCCAAGGGTTCGGATCAACCGCCTAAATTTATCGTACTTGAATACAACGCCGGAAAGAAAACCGATAAGCCGGTGGTGTTAGTCGGCAAGGGCATCACTTTCGACACCGGCGGCATTTCGCTGAAGCCAGCAGCCGAGATGGATGAAATGAAGTACGACATGTGCGGTGCCGCCAGCGTACTGGGTACGCTGCGCGCCGTTGCCGGGATGAAGCTACCGATTAACCTGGTGGTGATCGCGCCAACGACCGAAAACATGCCAGGTGGTAGTGCTACCCGTCCGGGCGACATCGTCAGCTCCATGTCGGATCAGACTATCGAGATCCTAAATACCGATGCCGAAGGTCGCCTGATTCTCTGTGACGCACTCACTTATGCAGAACGTTTCAAGCCAGCCGCCGTTGTGGATGTAGCTACCCTAACCGGCGCCTGCGTGGTTGCTCTGGGCCAGGTTGCTACGGGCCTATTGGGGAACAACGACCCACTGATCGACGAGCTGCGTAACGCAGGCACGGCAACCATGGATCGCGCATGGCAACTGCCACTGTGGGATGACTATCAGGATCTGCTCAAGAGCCCCTTTGCCGACATGGCCAACATCGGTGGGCGCTGGGGCGGCACGATTACAGCGGCCTGCTTCCTGTCGCGCTTTACCAAATCCTATCCATGGGCACACCTGGATATCGCCGGCACTGCCTGGGTTCAGGGCAAGGATAAAGGTGCTACCGGTCGCCCTGTACCGCTGTTGACACGATTCCTGATGGCGCGCGCTGGCAAAGCCGATTAAACGCCAGCTGACTCAGTGACACAGATCGATTGTTACCACGATCAGCTGGATCGCCTGACACAGGCGATCCGGTTAGCAGCGCTGGCCTGGGAACGCCGCAAACCGATCACGTTTTTTGTATCAGATCCGGCTCAGGCGGAAGCCTTTGACAAAGCACTCTGGGCTAACGACCCCACATCGTTTATACCGCACTGCCACGCTAAAAACACCGAGGCTGCTCACACACTGATCATCATCACTGATGATTTGAGCGAGGTTCAGCAAGATGAATTACTGGTCAACCTGGCCGATGAAGTGCCCACCGGTTTTGCACGGTATCAACGTCTGTTTGAGATCGTGACCCGAGACGAGGCTGACAAAACGACAGCTCGTGATCGCATGGCCTTCTATAAAGATCGTGGCTACCCGATCACTTATCGAAAATCTAATTAACCCCGTTTGAATTGAACACCATGACGCTTGCTAAATCCTTTGAACCTGCCGAAATCGAACGCCGCTGGTACCAGACCTGGGAAGACAGTGGTTACTTCGCCGCTGGCAACGATGCCACCAAGGATGATGCCTTCTGCATTCTGCTGCCGCCACCCAATGTCACGGGTACGCTGCACATGGGGCACGGTTTCAATCAGACACTAATGGATGCACTGACGCGCTACTACCGCATGCGTGGTGCCAATACGCTATGGCAACCGGGCACCGACCACGCCGGTATCGCGACACAGATTGTGGTTGAGCGCCAATTAGAACGTGATGGCAATTTGCGTCACGACTTAGGCCGTGAAAAGTTCCTCGAAAAAGTCTGGGAATGGAAAGCTTATTCGGGCGGCACGATTACCCAGCAGATGCGCCGTTTGGGCAGTTCTTGCGACTGGACGCGTGAGCGCTTCACGATGGATGCCGGTCTATCAAAAACCGTGACAGAAAGTTTCGTCCGTCTTTATAACGAAGGCCTGATCTATCGCGGCAAGCGCCTCGTCAACTGGGATCCGAAACTGAATACCGCCGTATCTGATCTGGAAGTGCTTTCGGAAGAAGAAGATGGCTTCCTCTGGCACATCCGTTACCCTCTGGCGGATGGCAGCGGTTCACTGACGGTTGCCACAACCCGTCCGGAAACCATGCTCGGCGATACGGCCGTGATGGTGCACCCGGAAGACCCGCGCTATCAGCACCTGATCGGCAAGATGGTCAAATTGCCACTGACGGATCGTGAGATTCCAATCATTGCCGACAGCTACGTTGACCTGGAATTTGGTACCGGCTGCGTTAAAGTGACACCGGCTCATGATTTCAACGACTACGCTGTGGGACAACAGCGCCACAACCTACCACTCATTTCGATCCTGACGCTGGATGCCAAGATCAATGACAACGCTCCCGAGAAATATCGCGGCCTTGATCGTTTCGAAGCGCGCAAGGTCATCGTTGAAGACCTGGAAGCGCTAGGCATCCTGGAAAAAACCGGTAAGCACAAATTAAAGGTACCTCGCGGCGATCGCACGGGCGTGGTTATCGAACCAATGCTGACCGATCAGTGGTTTGTGGCGATGAGCAAACCCGGTGCGGATGGAAAATCCATCACGCAAAAAGCACTGGACGTTGTGGCCAGCGGCGAGATCCGTTTCCATCCCGACAACTGGGTCAACACCTACAACCAGTGGCTTAATAATATCCAGGACTGGTGTATCTCTCGCCAACTCTGGTGGGGCCACCAGATTCCCGCCTGGTACAGCGACGAAGGCAAAGTTTACGTTGCGCGTGATGAGGTCGAAGCAAAAGCCCAGGCAGCGGCCGATGGTTACACCGGCAACCTGCGTCGCGATGAAGACGTGCTCGACACCTGGTATTCCAGCGCACTGTGGCCATTCTCGACGCTAGACTGGACCGGCGATGCCACCACCGATGACAACAACGCCATGCTGGCACGCTACCTACCCACCAGCGTGCTTGTTACCGGTTTTGACATTATCTTCTTCTGGGTCGCGCGCATGGTGATGATGACCAATCACCTCACCGGCCACATTCCATTCAAGGATGTCTATGTGCATGGCCTGATCCGCGACAGCAAGGGGCAGAAGATGAGCAAATCGAAAGGGAACGTGCTCGACCCGATCGATCTCATCGATGGCATCACGCTCGATGAGCTGATCAAAAAACGCACCTTTGGTCTGATGAATCCGAAGCAGGCACAAAGCATCGAGAAAGAAACCCGCAAGGAATTCCCGGAGGGCATCCCGTCTTTCGGCACTGATGCGCTGCGCTTTACGTTTACGTCGCTCGCCAGCCCTGGTCGTGATATCAAGTTTGATCTCTCGCGCTGTGAAGGCTATCGCAGCTTCTGCAACAAGCTGTGGAATGCCGCACGTTTCGTGCTGATGAATACCGAAGAGCAAGACTGCGGTATTGATGCAGCAGAAGCAGAGCTCCAATTCTCAGCCGCTGATCGCTGGATTGTGAGTCTGCTTCAACGCGCTGAAGTGGAAATCGGCCAACAGCTTGGCGAGTACCGTTTCGACCTGGCAGCTCAGGCGCTTTACCACCTGGTTTGGGATGAGTACTGTGACTGGTATCTGGAAATCGCCAAGACGCAGATTCAGACTAGCGCACCGGAAGAGCAACGCGCAACACGCCGTACACTATTGCGCGTGCTTGAAACCATTCTGCGGCTGGCGCACCCGTTCATTCCGTTTATTACCGAAGAACTGTGGCAAACCATTGCCCCGATGGCTGGCCGCAAGACCCATGACACCATCCTGCTCGCAGGCTACCCGATCTGCAATGACGCACGTATCGATAATGCCGCAGAAGCCCAGATCGAACGCCTCAAAGGACTGGTCTCCGCATGCCGTAATCTGCGTGGCGAAATGAGCCTTTCCCCAGCAACACGTGTGCCTCTTATCATTGCCGCACCAACAGCTGAACAAGCCGAACTCTCAACCGCTACTGCGATTCTGAAATCACTCGCGAAACTGGCCGACGTGCGTTTTGTTGAAGCGCTGCCGACAGATGCCCTGGCACCGGTTGCCGTTCTCGGTAACGTTCAGTTGATGCTAGAAGTGGAAATTGACGTTCCGGCGGAAATTGCCCGTCTGGAAAAAGAAATTGAACGTCTCGAGGGTGAGATCAAGAAGGCTGAAGGCAAGTTGGGCAATGCATCCTTCATTGATCGCGCACCACCTGCCGTTGTTGAGCAAGAGCGTCAACGCATGGCCGACTTTGGCAACACACTGGCCATGCTCAAACCGCAACTTGCAAAACTACAGCAGGGCTAAGGTTGTTTGAGATAGGCCGGCATTAAACCGCGTAAGGCATTCCCAACGCGCAGCCGGCCTTCTTGGAAGCCGCTTTGATATCAGCAATGGTGAGCAGCGACTCGCTGGCCTCGCCGCGGGAAAGCCGTTCCGCACGCAACACCCCAGGGAGTAGCCCATAGCGTACCGGAGGTGTGAGCAGACGATTACCTTCTTTCACAAACACATTGCTCCGGCCGCCTTCACAGACCAGTCCCGCGTGATTGCAAAACAAGGCATCAAAGGCCTGTTGGCTAACAGCCGTTTCTATCGCCGCATCATAAACTGATCGCGCAGACGTTTTATATCGCAGCAATGGGTTATACCCATCGAGTCGTTCTGTCGCCCAGATTAGAGCCACCCGATCAGCCACAGGCGGCAACGCCGACCAGCTTGCATGGAAAGACCCCATCGTGTCCGAGATCAATGCGGACACGATAAGACCTTAGGCCGGCATTTCCGTTTGCCTTTTCCCGGATTTCAGCCTTAACCTGCCACAAAATCGACTCAAAAGCCGCTTCATTGAATGCAAATCCGAGCGAGAAGGCTGCCGCGGATAAACGTGCCCGATGACCCCATAAATCTCAACCAGAGGCAGCGTTGCCTCAAGCTCGGCGGCAGGCAACTCTAGGTGCAAAGTTTCAAAGAGCGTGAAACCGGGATCGGGCTTCACCAGAAAATCACTCTTTAAAAGGCATTCCGCATACTCCGCCTCGGCGTTGGAGTCCCAGATGATCCCACTCCCAATACGCCTGTTCGAGCGGCAAGACTGTCACCCGTGGGCGGATCAAGAACCAGTGTGCGTATTGCCACATTGGCCTGTATCTTTTCTGCGATCGCCCAACCGATCGTGCCTGTATACAACCCTCTGGGCGCGGTTTCCCAGGCATCAATTTTTTGCATCGCGGCCACTTTAGGCGCGCCTGTGATTGAACCACATGGAAATAGCGCCGTGATGAGATCCGTAAATCGCGTGGTATCAAGTGTCGCAGAAATAGTCAAGGTCATCTGATGCACAGTGGCATAGGCCTCGATGTCAAACAGACTCTCAACGAGTACACTCCCCGCTTTTGCAACACGCCCCCAGATCGTTATGCAGCAAATCGACAATCATCAGGTTTTCTACACGATTCTTTTCCGATGCCTTAAGTGCTTGCGCTTGGGCTTGATCAACTTCATGTTCAACGCAACGCGATGACGTGCCCTTCATGGGGCGGACTCTGATTCGATCGCCTTCCACCACAAAGAAAAGTTCCGGCGACAATGACAAGACCTGGTATTCAGGCATGTCTATGTATGCCGCATAAGCCGTAGGCTGAACTTGTGCAAGATTCAGAAACACTTTGGCTGGATCGCCATAGAGTGTGACATCCAGCGGGAATGTGTAGTTAACCTGATAAATCTCCCCATCAGCAATTGCCTGCCGGATTTTTCCGAGCTTGTTGGCATAGGCTGCAGGACTCAACTCAGCACTGCCACGGACACATCCGGCAGGCAGATCCGCTGCACGTGCTAACAGCCATACATCAGCCTGTTCCTGAGTGAGCCAAGCCGCTTCGCTAAAGACCCAGATATAACCTATAGGCACTGCCGTATCGTTATCACCTACATGCGGGCTTTTAACAGCCGGTTCCAGCAAAGCGCCAACTTCATAATCCAGCGCAAATACAACGCACTTGCCTTGCTCTCGCGCAATATCGGCTGCCGCTAATGCTGTATCCAAGGTCGCCTTGTCAGAAACCGGCCAGATGGATTGAACAGCAGTGCATAGGAGACTTTTCGCTTCAGCGGCATCTGCTGTGCCGTTCCGAAAAAGAATCGCGGGCGTGTTTAGTGGCTGCACACTTATTTGCGTTTCAGATAAAAAATCAGGCATGCCTCTACTTCTATCTGCTGCAATAGCTGATGCCCGGCCTGTCGTGCAAATGCCGCAAAATCATCTTTTGTTGCCGGATCAGTTGCACAAATTTCCAGAATTTCACCGCTGGCCATTTCTGCCAGCGCTTTTTTAGTGTACAAAATAGGCATCGGGCATTTTAAGCCGTACACATCAAGCTTACGGTCAGGCACGTATGACGTTAATGTACTCATGACTTACTTAAAAGACACGCTGATCAGAACGGTGACTTATTGGCATTTTTACGCTCTTCCATAAGCTGCGCGCGTAACACACGTAAGCGCGAATCAATCATCGATTGATCCTGAAACTGCCTGGCCTCCCGTTGCGCCAATTCCAATTGCTCAACAGCCGCCTGCGTCTGCCCATTTAACGCATAGGCTTCTGCTGAAGCACGGTGCGACTGAACTGACTTACCCAGTGCTGCGTAGGACTGTGCCTGGAGCAGATACAACTTAGGATCGTTACCATGACTACGCAAGCGGGCATCCAGGATCTGAATCGCTGCTTCATTCTGGCCTTGTAATTGCAGCACGTTGACCAAACCCAGGACGACCGCCTCGTCAGTCGGGTAGCGCTTATAGGCCTCGCGATAGATACCTGTCGCCCCGGCCAAATCTTTTTCCGACAATTTGATTTCGGCCGCCAAGGTATCAAACATCGGATTGGCTGGCGCTAGTTTTCTGGCCTGCAGAAGCGACTTCTCCGCATCAGAAAACTTTCCCTGACGCATTTGCGCACGGGAGATGCCGTACCAGACAGCAGACTCATGCGCAAAACGGCGCTCTTTCAACTGCGTTTCAAACTCAGCCAGCGCATCTTGCGGTGCAAATTCCATAACACGCAACTTGGCGCGAACGAGATAAAACTCGAGGCTATCCCTGACCTGTTTATAGGGTGCATTATGCGCACGCCCCTGCATATCCGAAATACGCTCCGTGGTTAGCGGGTGTGTTCTTAAATAAACCGGCGCATTGTTTTCATAAATGGCCGTTGATTTTTGTAGCCGTTCAAAGAAGTCGGCCATCCCCTTGGGGTCGTAACCGGCCTTGGTCAAGGTTGTATAGCCAACCCGATCTGCCTCACGTTCAAAGTCACGCGAGTAACCCAACTGGTTTTGAATGTTGGCCGCCTGAATCGCCTGCCCGGCACCTTGTGCCATCTGGCCTGTATTGCCTCCGGCACGTGCCGCCAGAATAAGCAAAGCCAGACTGGTCAACGAAGACATGGTCTGATTCTGTGCTGCCATGATGCCTCGAGCCAGGTGCTGCTGAATCACATGGGAGACCTCGTGCGCCAACACCCCGGCAAACTCTGATTCGGTGCGGGCTGCCAGCAACAAACCTGTATTAACGCCAACGTAACCACCAAAGGTTGCAAACGCATTGATCTGGCGATCACGCAATACAAAGAAGGTAAACCGCCCATTGGGGTCTGCGCTGGCAGAGACCAGCCTACGGCCGACACGATTTACGTAACCGGCAAATTCCGGATCATCGATATAACTGGGCTCACGCAGACGTATTTCATTGTAAAACTCGGCACCCAGCTTGCGTTGAAGCTGAGGCGGCAAAACTTCGTGCGCAGCATCACCCAGTTCTGGCAACTCACTGGCCGCGGCAAAACCCTGCACCGACGTACTGGCCACTGCCAGTGCTAGGACGAGTGAAAACGTTCTCTTTATTGCGCGCATACGCACATGATACCCAACAAAGAAAAAGCCCGCCTTGCGGCGGGCCTTTTCTTGATGGGGCTGATGTCACATAGACATCGCCCGCATCCGCATTAAGCGCGGCCGATGTTAGCGGCTTGCTTACCCTTAGGGCCGTCGACCACGTCGAAAGAAACGCGTTCGCCTTCTTTCAGGGTCTTGAAACCATTCATGGTAATTGCGGAGAAATGGGCGAACAGATCTTCACCGCCGCCGTCAGGCGTGATGAAACCAAAACCCTTTGCGTCATTGAACCACTTGACGGTACCTAGTGCCATTTTACTGCTTCCTTCCGGTCGTACTGACCTCTTTAAACTATTTCAGAACGTAGCACACCGGGTGCGCCAACACTCTTCCCTGTACCGGAATTCCGGTATTTGGCTTTTGTACGCGATGTTTTACGCATCGTCAACACATTCTTACATTTTTTTATGCTGCACCGCAGAGGGTCATTCAACAGCCATGCAAGCGTTTTAGGCAAAACCCATTGAAGATTTGTCGTTCACCCCTTAAATTAATCACGTGCCTGACCATCGACAAACACAAGAAGGAACAGCACTCCTAGAAAAGGAGGCACTGGATATTCGCCCCCCACCGCTTTACCAGGTGCTACTGCTCAATGACGACTTCACACCCATGGATTTCGTAGTGCACGTCCTTGAATCCATCTTCCGGATGGATGAAGATCGAGCAACACGTGTCATGATGGCGGTACACATTGAAGGACGTGGCATCTGCGGTATCTATACCCGTGACATTGCAGCAAGCAAAGTTGAACAGGTCGTTAATCTGGCCAGAGAACACCAACACCCTCTGGCCTGCGTAATGGAGGAAGCCCCATGATTGCCCAGGAACTCGAAGTCAGCCTACATACGGCCTTTGTAGAAGCCAGACAAAAGCGGCATGAGTTCATCACGGTCGAACATCTGTTGCTCGCCCTGATCGACAACCCATCGGCATCAGATGCATTACGCGCTTGCGGTGCGCAGTTAGAAGCACTGCGTCACGAACTGACGCGTTTTACCGAAGATCACACGCCGGTCGTTACAGAGGATGCCGAGACGGAAATCCAACCAACCCTAGGATTCCAACGCGTCATTCAGCGTGCCATTTTGCACGTCCAATCTTCGGGCAAAAAGGAAGTGACGGGCGCCAACGTACTCGTCGCTATTTTTGGCGAAAAAGATTCGCATGCGGTCTACTACCTGCAAAAACAGAACATTTCGCGCCTTGACCTCGTCAACTTCATTTCCCATGGAATTTCCAAAGTACCGCGTGATAGCGCCAAGTCTCAAGGCGAGGATGGTGATACCGAGACCGCTGAAAAAACACAAAACGGACCACTTGAGCAGTACACCATCAATCTCAATGCCCTAGCCAACGAAGGAAAAATCGATCCTTTGATCGGTCGTGAAAAAGAGCTGGAACGTGTGGTGCAGATTCTCTGCCGCCGACGCAAGAACAACCCGTTGCTGGTCGGCGAAGCCGGGGTTGGTAAAACCGCCATTGCCGAAGGCCTGGCGCGACGAATTGTCGATCGAGATGTGCCGGATGTACTGGCCGATGCCATTGTGTACTCTCTCGACATGGGCGCGCTTCTCGCGGGCACGAAATACCGGGGAGACTTTGAACAACGACTCAAAGGCGTGCTTAAAGCCCTGAAGAACAATCCGGATGCCATTCTCTTCATCGACGAGATTCATACGCTGATTAGTGCCGGCTCGGCATCTGGCGGCACGCTGGATGCATCGAACCTGCTAAAGCCAGCCCTGGCGAATGGCCAGCTGCGCTGCATCGGGGCGACGACTTTTGTCGAATACCGCGGCATCTTTGAAAAGGATTCGGCACTTTCACGTCGCTTCCAGAAGGTCGATGTCAACGAACCTTCTGTTGCTGAAACCATCGAAATTCTCAAAGGCCTCAAATCGCGTTTTGAGACGCACCACAGCATCAAATACACCGCTTCTGCGCTAACCACAGCTGCAGAACTTGCGGCTCGACACATCACTGATCGTCACCTGCCGGATAAAGCAATTGACGTCATCGATGAAGCAGGCGCTGCACAGCGCATCCTGCCAAAGAGCAAACAGAAGAAAGTCGTCGGCAAGCATGAGATTGAAGAAATCGTGGCGCGCATTGCCCGCATTCCCCCTTCGCATGTTTCGAATGACGACAAGCGCGTCCTCAAGAATCTGGATCGGGATCTGAAGGCCGTTGTGTTCGGGCAGGACAATGCGATTGACGCACTCACTCGCGCTATCAAGATGTCTCGCTCGGGTCTTGGCAATCCCGGCAAACCGATTGGGGCCTTCCTCTTCTCAGGCCCCACCGGTGTTGGCAAAACCGAAGTTGCTAAACAACTGGCTTACTGCCTTGGCATCGAACTGCTGCGTTTCGACATGTCAGAGTACATGGAACGCCAAGCGGTTTCGCGCTTGATTGGTGCCCCACCGGGTTACGTCGGTTTCGAACAGGGCGGCTTGCTCACCGAAGCCATCAACAAAAAGCCCTACTGCGTATTGCTTCTTGATGAAATCGAAAAGGCGCATCAGGACATCTACAACGTATTACTTCAGGTGATGGACCACGGCACGCTAACGGATAACAACGGACGCAAAGCGGATTTCCGCAACGTCGTGATCATCCTCACCACCAACGCGGGCCAGGAAACACTCAACAAGTCCGTCATGGGATTCACCGCCAAGAAACAAGTCGGTGATGAACTGGAAGAGATTAAACGGGTCTTTACACCGGAGTTTCGTAACCGCCTCGATGCCACGATTTCTTTCAAACCACTGGATCTGGAAGTCATCCTGCGCGTCGTCGACAAATTCCTGATGCAGCTTGAAGAACAACTGCACGAGAAAAAAGTGGAAGTGACCTTCACTGAAGCGCTGAAATCCTATCTGGCAGAAAACGGCTTTGACCCGCTAATGGGTGCCCGTCCGATGGCTCGCCTGATCCAGGACACGATCCGCTCAGCGCTGGCCGACGAATTGTTGTTCGGCAAATTAGCCCATGGCGGCCATGTGACTGTCGATATTGACCAGAACGATCAGGTACAACTACAGTTCACTGACGCTGAAAACATGGACTCACCTGATCGCACGTCCATTCCCGCATAATCGGCCCACACTTTAATAACGAGCACCATCCTATGACGTCACTCCTGACCACTGACCTACTTGATAACAACGAAGCTCTGATCCAACAAGAACAACTACGCGTTATTGCGCCGATGTTCGAGCGCTATGGCGGCAAACACGCCTTCGCCGGCAAGATCGTCACGCTCAAGCTCTTTGAAGATAATTCCCTGGTGCGCGCAGTCCTCGGTGAACCCGGTACAGGCAAAGTACTGGTTATTGATGGTGGTGGCAGTCTGCGTTGCGCCTTGCTCGGCGATCAACTCGCCGAGATGGCTGTTAAAAACGGTTGGGAAGGCGTTATCGTTTATGGTTGTATACGCGACAGCGCTGTCATTAATACCCTGCCACTCGGCGTACGCGCACTGAATACGCACTCGCTAAAAACGGTGAAGAAAAACATCGGCGAACGCGACGTTCCCGTTACTTTCGGCGGTGTCACATTAAAGCCGGGTGAATGGGTCTGTGCCGATGAAGATGGTGTGATCGTGTCAACCACACCACTCATCTAAACGTACGACCTCTACCCTCCTAAAAAAACCGACCACAAGGTCGGTTTTTTTATGCTGCAACGCAAGCGAATCTCTAAAACAACAAAAATATCAATCGCAACGCGTTGTTTATAAACAGAAGATTGTTATCTTGTGTCTTATATAATAGTTATTGCGCTCGCAACAAAAGGCGTATATAGTCAGCCTATGCAAAAATGGGTGATTGTCGCAAGGTCCTGCCGCACGCCAGCGCACTTTTCTTGCAAACTCTCTCCCTAAAGGAATCAAGATGGCAACTCGCGAACAACAAATCGCCGCCCTGGAAAAAGACTGGGTTGAAAACCACCGCTGGAAAGGCGTCAAGCGCGGTTACACCGCAGCTGACGTTGTGCGTCTGCGCGGCTCCCTGCAGCCTGATACACCCTGGCACAACGTGGCGTCAAGGTTCTGTGGGATAAAGTCAACGGTGGCGCCAAGAAGGGCTACGTTAATGCTTTCGGTGCCATCACCGCCGGTCAAGCCATGCAGCAGGCCAAAGCAGGCCTCGAAGCTGTTTACCTGTCAGGCTGGCAGGTTGCTGCTGACGGTAACACCTCGGAAACCATGTACCCGGATCAGTCGCTGTACGCATACGACTCGGTACCAACCATGGTTCGCCGTATCAACAACACCTTCAAGCGCGCTAACGAAATTCAGTGGTCGCGTGGCATCAATCCAGGCGACAAAGAATTCATCGACTACTTCCCGCCAATCGTTGCCGATGCAGAAGCCGGTTTTGGTGGCATTCTGAACGCATTCGAACTGATAAAGAACATGATCGCCGCCGGTGCTGCGGGCGTTCACTTCGAAGACCAACTGGCTGCCGCCAAGAAGTGTGGCCACATGGGTGGTAAGGTTCTGGTTCCAACCCGTGAAGCCATCGAAAAGCTGATCTCGGCTCGTTTCGCTGCTGATGTGATGGGTGTACCAACCCTGATCCTAGCTCGTACCGATGCTGAAGCCGCCAACCTGATCACTTCGGACTACGACGAAAACGACAAACCATTCCTGACAGGTGAGCGCACCCAGGAAGGTTTCTACCGCGTCAAGAACGGTCTGGAACAGTCGATCAGCCGTGGCGTTGCTTACGCACCTTATGCTGACCTGGTCTGGTGTGAAACTGGCGTGCCTGATATCGGCTTTGCCCGTGAATTCGCTCAAGCTGTTCTGGCCGCTTGCCCAGGCAAGCTGCTGTCGTACAACTGCTCGCCATCGTTCAACTGGAAAAAGAACCTCGACGACAAGCAAATCGCTTCCTTCCAGGAAGAACTGTCGGCACTGGGTTACAAGTACCAGTTCATCACACTGGCCGGTATCCACGTCAACTGGTACAACACCTTCAAGTTCGCCAAGGCATACGCTGGCGGCGAAGGCATGAAGCACTACGTTGAAATGGTTCAAGAGCCAAAATTTGCTGCTCGCGACCATGGTTACACCTTCGTTTCGCACCAGCAGGAAGTTGGCACCGGTTACTTCGACGAAGTAACCACCGTCATCCAGGGTGGTACGTCGAGCGTGAAGGCTCTGACCGGTTCGACCGAAGAAGAACAGTTCCACTAAGAACTGAACCGCTTCAGCAGAAACAGCACCTCCGGGTGCTGTTTTTGTTTGTGTGTGCTTTACACTGAATCAAGCTAAACTGGCCGAACACAACAACATACATACAGGACCCCATCATGACCCAAAACGTCACCCTCGGCGGCAACCCGATTCAAGTCGGCGGCACGCTCCCGCAACCTGCATCCACTGCGCCAGCTTTCAAGCTCGTGGCCAAAGATCTGAGCGATGTCACACTGGATAATTTTTCCGGCAAACGCAAAATTCTCAACATTTTCCCGAGCGTGGATACCCCCACCTGTGCGACGTCGGTGCGCCAATTTAATGCCAAGGCCTCTCAAGTCAACAACACAGTCGTGCTGTGCATTTCGGCGGATTTGCCTTTTGCGCAAACGCGCTTCTGCGCCGCCGATGGACTGGATAACGTACAGACTCTATCCACCATGCGCGGCCGTGAATTCATGCAGAACTATGGTGTTGCTATTGAATCTGGTCCGATCGCCGGCTTAACGGCCCGCGCCGTGGTCGTGCTGGATGAAAACAACCGCGTACTTCATAGCGAGCTGGTGAGCGAAATCAAAAATGAGCCCAACTACGATGCGGCTCTAGCTGCGCTGGTTTAAACACCCGCTTTCTTGGGTGACCAATAGTCCTTCTGAGCGTACGCGTCTTTTAAGAGATCAATAAAAGCGCGTACCTTCAGCGGCAAATGACGGCGTTCGGGAAACACGGCATAAATCCCCACCGGTAGCGCGGCCCATTCCTTCAGAACACTGACCAAGCGCCCCGCCTGTAAATCTTCGCCTACCTCCCACATCGAGCGCCAGGCTAGGCCTGCGCCTGCTCTTGCCCACTCGGCAAGCACGACACCATCATTACATTCCATTGAGCCCTTAACGCGAATACTACGTGTCTTGGAACCTATGCCGGATCGGAATGCCCAACCGCGCTGCGGCCCCAATGCCAGACAATCGTGTGTCGCAAGATCCTCTGGTGTTTGGGGGATGCCACGCTTTTCGAGATAGGCAGGTGACGCAACGACCACCCGCTGCATTTCACCCAGATGCACTGAGACCAGGTTGGAATCGACCAGCGCACCCAGTCGTATCCCGCAATCAAAACCCTCGTTCACCAGGTCCACCAGACGATCAGACAAATCCAGAGTAATACTTACATCCTGATGCCGCGCCAGAAATGCGGGCACGTGGGGCGCCACGTGCCGACGACCAAATCCGGCAGGAGCTGTCATCCTCAGGTGCCCACTCACTTGGACACTTCCTCGGGCTGCAGCAGATTCCGCTCCGGCCAGGTCATTCAGAATCCGGACGCAATCTTCCAGATAATTCTGCCCAGCTTCCGTGAAAGATATTCGACGCGTCGTTCGGTGCACTAACTGTGACCCTAATCGTTCTTCCAATGCGTCGAGCCGACGCGCCATGATGGCCGGCGTCACGCCTTCAACCCGCGCCGCCGCCGATAGGGAACCATGAGTTGCCACCAGCACCAGCGCCTGCATTTCTTTAAACGGGTTCATCGGTTTCTCCGAACTATTTAATACTTTAAGTACAAAAAGAATGGATATTTTTACATCTTTTAATTCTATTTGCACTGCAATAGAATGTGCAACATCATCAAATTTTGTCCCGCTCTTCGCTTTACTGCTTATCTTTACGGAGTTTTCACATGAGCCTCAAACTGCCTGCCGGCGTTCAAATTACCGGCCCGATCAATGCCCGTTACGAAGAAATCCTGACACCGGAAGCCCTGGAATTCGTTGCCAAGCTGCACCGCGCCTTTGAACCATGCCGTCAGGAACTCCTGAAAGCGCGAATTGAGCGTCAGGCCCGTATTGATGCCGGCGAAATGCCGGACTTCCTGCCAGAAACCAAACATATCCGTGAAGGCGATTGGAAGATCGCCTCGCTGCCTAAGGCACTGGAGCGCCGCTGCACCGAAATCACCGGCCCGGTTGAAGCCAAAATGATCATCAACGCCTACAACTCGGGCGCTGATTCGTACATGACCGACTTCGAAGATTCGAACAGCCCGAACTGGGAAAACCAGATCCAGGGCCAGGTTAACCTGTACGACGCCATTCGTCGCAAGCTCTCGTTCAAGAACGAAGCTGGCAAGGAATACAAGCTGAACGACAAGATTGCCACGCTGCAGATTCGTCTGCGCGGTTGGCATCTCGATGAAAAGCATGTCCTGATTGATGGTCAGCGCGTTTCCGGCGGTATCTTCGACTTCGGTCTGGTCTTCTTCCACAACGCCAAGGAACAGATCACCCGCGGCGCCGGCCCATTCTACTACCTACCAAAGATGGAAAGCCACCTTGAAGCTCGTCTGTGGAACGACATCTTCGTGATGGCCCAGAATGAAATCGGTCTGCCACAAGGCACCATCAAGGCCACCGTACTGGTTGAAACCATTCTCGCCACCTTCGAAATGGAAGAAATCCTATACGAACTGCGCGAACATTCGGCAGGCCTCAATGCCGGTCGCTGGGATTACATCTTCAGCTGCATCAAGAAATTCAAGAAGAACAAGGATTTCTGTCTGGCACAGCATGGCGCCATCACGATGGAAGTACCATTCATGGTTCGTATGCTCTGGCACTGGTTAAAGCTTGCCACAAGCGCGGTGCACCGGCCATGGGTGGTATGTCGGCCCTGATCCCGATCAAGAATGACCCGGTCGCTAATGAAAAGGCGCTGGCCGGTATCCGTCATGACAAGACCCGCGACGCCAACGATGGCTTCGATGGTGGCTGGGTTGCTCACCCAGGCCTGGTAGCCATCGCCGCTGAAGAGTTCCAGAAGGTGCTGGGCGATCGTCTGAACCAGTGGGAAAAGCAACGCACTGAAGAATTCGGCGCCAAAGACTGGTTGAACTTCCAACCTGAAGCACCGATCACCGAAGCCGGTCTGCGTAACAACATCAACGTAGGCATCCACTATCTGGGCAGCTGGTTGGCTGGCAATGGCTGCGTACCGATTTACAACCTGATGGAAGATGCAGCCACCGCTGAAATCTCCCGTTCGCAGGTTTGGCAGTGGGTGGTTTCGCCGAAGGGCATTCTGGACGACGGCCGCAAGGTCACCGTCGAGATAGTCCGCGGGATGATCGGCGAAGAACTGGCCAAGGTTAAGGCCACTGTCAGCGCCCAGGGCGAAGATACGGCAACTTATGATCAGGCTGCGGTTATTTTCGACAAGATGTCGCTGACTCCGGAATACCCAGAGTTCCTGACACTGCCGCTGTACGAAGCCATGGCCTAAACCGCCCACGCTTCTCACCAAGACGGCACCTACGGGTGCCGTCTGTCTTTGTGGCGTCGCTCTCAGCGCACTGCAATCACTGGCTATTGCTCGGTCAGGCCAGCACTAACTCACAGGGCGTTTTCCAATCCATCGCCGCAGTTTGCCAGCGCTGTGCCCAGGCACTTGGGCCAAACAACCGCACCTGTGCCACACCCGGTTCGTTCACCAACTCTAACGCAACCGGATCACGCACATAGATCACATTAAACACGCCATCAGGCAAACCACATTGACCACATAATTCGGTGAGCGCCAAAGCACTGGAAGGCACTTGAGCATCTGGAACCAGCGTAACCGCCCCGCCATTAATGACGACAGGTAACACCAGATTAACCGCTGCCGACAGCGGCATTCCCGGCCCGGACAAAGCCAACACAGACTGCTCTGCCTGGTTAGTCGGCGAAAGGGGCTTCTCTAGAAGTGCTTGAACACTCGAGATTGCATTCGAAACATCCGCTTTGCCTGACTCGAGATGCGTATGACTCTCCACTGCGCTGAGCCCCGCAAAATGATCTTCCAGCTCCTTTAATGCCTGCAACAAAGTCGAGAGAAAGCTTTTTACGGCTTCCGGGGCTAATCGCTGCGACTGATTTGCACATCCAATCGCACTTGCTGCCAATATCGCATCGATCATAGGTACCCGACGAATCAATCGTTGGGTGGCCGCTTCACGAATCTCATTAAATTCCAGCGGCATCGCCAGTACCGGACGGCCATTAATCCACAACGGAATCGCCGGCGCTTCACGCGGCGGCAAAGTGCAACAACCTGTCATCTGCTATCCCTGCGTCAAGACCAGTTTTCACATAGTAAAATAAGGTCAACTCTCTAAAGTTTTTCCTGCACGCATTCTATCTTTTCTAAACGCTAACTGCCTGATCCATGACTTCCGAAGCCCAAACAAAGCGCACGACAAATACGGGCATTCAAGTGTTCGAACGTGCTGACTTGCTGCTCGGCATTCTGGCCGGTCACCCATCGCCCGTAGGATTAAAGCTCCTGGCCAATGAATCTGGCCTCAACATTTCTACGGTTCATCGCATTCTGGGTGCATTAGCCAGCATCGGCCTGGTCGAACATCAGGCCGGTGGATTTTATAGACTGGGTTTGCGCTGGCTAGAGTACGGCAATCTGGTTCGTGAGCGCCTGCAGATTCGCGATGTTGCACGTCCCTTCATCGAGCAACTGCACGAGCAAATCGGTGAACCCGTGAATCTGGCGATTAGAGACAATGACGACATTATTTATCTGGATCGCGCGGCCGCTAATGCTGCACGGGTGCGTGTTTTCTACCGTGTCGGGTCGCGGGCGCCGCTGCACTTAACCTCTCTCGGCAAACTTTTTCTCGCAGAAGAAAGTACCGCTCACGTTGCAGCCTACACCAAACGCACCGGGCTACCGGGCAATACCGATTACTCGCTGACCGACCTATCGAGCTTAAACAACGCACTAATCCAGGTACGCAACGCAGGCATTGCTTTTGACAATGAAGAAGCCGAGCTTGGCTTGCGCTGTGTCGCTGCCCCCGTTCATGATGACCAGGGACTACTCGTTGCGGCAATATCGGTTTCCTCACCCAGCGATCGCTTTAGTGAGCACGAGACCGTGTGGGTGCCAGCACTCAAAGCGTGCGCAGACGAGGTGTCACGCGCACTGGGCGCGCGCCTCTGAACCGATTAGCTCTGAGCTTCAGCCCACTTCTTAAGACGATTGGCGTCACCCATGCGGGTCATCGAACCTTCAGAGTCCAGCAGCACAAATACCATCGGACGATTGTTCACCTTTGCCTGCATGACCAGACATTTACCCGCTTCACGAATAAAACCGGTCTTTGTCACGCCGATATCCCAGTCGTCTGAACGCACCAGCGGATTGGTATTGCGGTATTCCTGCATACGACCACGCACATCAAATTTGGCTTCCGAGGTGGTCGATGCTTCACGAATTTGTGAATATTTCGAAGCGGCAGTCACCATCTTTGCCAAATCCCGCGCTGTAGAGACATTGCCCGAATTTAAACCGGTAGGATCAAGAAAACGGGAATTCGTCATACCAAGCTCTTGTGCCTTGCGATTCATTGCAGCCGCAAAGGCAGGAATACCACCGGGGTAGTTACGACCCAGCGCGTGTGCCGCGCGATTTTCCGACGACATCAGCGCCAGCAGCAAGGCTTCCTGTCGCGTCAGTTGCGTACCCACCGCCAACCGCGAGCGGCTGCCCTTCAAGGTATCCACATCATCTTCGGTAATGTAAAACTCTTCGTTCATCGGCAGATGCGCGTCAAGCATCACCATGGCGGTCATCAGCTTGGTAATCGATGCAATCGGCACAATTTGCGTTGCATTTTTCTGATACACAGCTTCACCATTCTGCATATCCAGAAGCAATGCCGCATGTGAATGCAAGCCTGGCGAGCTGCCTACCGGACCATTCCACTCACCCCAGTTCTTTGGCGGGTTATCCCGTGGTTTTTTACTCGCTAACAGACGGCTCGGTTTCTTGGACGTGGCACTCACTACTTTGTCACGCGCTGCATTCTGCGCTGCAACCGTCTTTGGCGTTTCCTTCATTGCCTGGGACTTAACAGGCTTTGCGTTCTTTTTGCTCTTTGCGGCGACCGTTTTGCTTTTACTGCTCTGCTTACTATCGGAAGCTGCCAAACTCTTCGACGTTGTAGCCGCATAACTGACAGAGGCAGATAGCATGCCGCTCATGACCAGTGCCGCGATCAATTTCCGAGAGAGAAAACGCTTTTTAAAAGCCATAAACATGCACCATCCAAGCAAAGCGTTCCATCGGCGGTCGCCTGACGGAACAGTATTCATATTCGATGGCTGTATTCTAGCGCAAACGCCCGAACTTTCCAAAGAAAATTCTAGCGCAAAACCAATCAAATTAACAAGATAGGCGATTTCTCTTAAGCAATATTTCAGATTCGCTGCTGCTCATCCATCAAGGCATCAACCACCGCCAGCGCCGTCGCATTCACAATCCGCCTTACTGTTGCCGTTGGCGTCAGAATATGGGCTGGTTTACGCGAACCCAGCAGAATCGGGCCCACGGTCAGATTATCCCCTGCGGCCACCTTGAGCAGATTGAATGCAATGTTGGCCGCATCCAGATTTGGCATCACCAGTAGATTAGCTGGCTCTTTCAAACGACTATTCGGGAAGACCTGCGAGCGGATCACCTCATCCAGCGCCGCATCACCATGCATCTCACCTTCTACTTCTAGTGACGGTGCCACTTCATGCAGACGCGCCAGAAGCGCCCGCATCTTCTGGGCAGTCGGTGTATCCAGACTGCCAAATGACGAATGCGACAGCAATGCCACTTTAGGCGCTATACCAAAGCGGCGAATTTCTTCAGCCGCCAGCAGTGTCGTGGTCACCAGTTCTTCTACGGTCGGATCGTAATTCACATAGGTATCTGCAATAAATACCGTACGACCTGGCAACATCAGCAGGTTCGTCGCAGACAAGCGATCCACACCTTCCGCATTGCCGATGATGTTTTCAACGTGGGTCAGATGCAACTCATAGCGACCGAAGGTGCCACAGACTAGACCATCGGCATAACCAAGCCGCACCATCAATGCAGCATAAAGTGTTGCCCGACGACGGATCTCCCGCTTGGCATACTCTGCACCGACGCCCTTACGCTCGGTCAGTCGGTGATATTCCTGCCAGAACTCCTCGTAATGCGCTTCGAAGAACGCACCATCGTTGTAAATGACCTCGAAATCAACCCCTTCACGAATTCTCAAACCGGCAGCCTCGATCTTTCGAGCAATTTCTGCCGGTCGGCCAATCAACACCGGTTTAGCGATAGCTTCATCGCAAATCACCTGGACAGCACGCAGCACGCGCTCCTCTTCGCCTTCGGCAAAGACAATACGCTTAGGCGACAATTTGGCTTGAGCAAACACCGGCTTCATGATCATGCCTGAGTGATACACAAAGTCATTCAGACTTTGCAGATACGAATCCCAGTCACGAATCGGTCGGGTGGCCACCCCGGAATCCATCGCTGCTTTAGCAACCGCTGGTGCGATTTTCACAATCAGACGCGGATCAAACGGTTTGGGAATGAGATATTCATGACCAAAGCCGCTCACCTTTTCACCGTAGGCAGACGCAACAACGTCCGACTGTTCGGCGCGCGCCAGATCTGCAATGGCTTTAACTGCCGCCAGTTTCATTTCTTCGGTAATGGTTGAAGCGCCCACATCCAGTGCGCCACGGAAGATGAACGGGAAGCACAGCACATTGTTCACCTGGTTCGGATAATCCGAACGCCCCGTCGCGATAATGGCATCGTCACGGACGGCCTTCACTTCATGCGGCAGAATTTCCGGCGTGGGATTGGCCAATGCCAGAATCAACGGATCCTTGGCCATCTTGGCTACCATCTCCGGCTTGAGCACCCCGCCGGCGGAAAGGCCCAGGAAGACATCAGCGCCTTCAATCACTTCTGCCAACTTACGGGCATCCGTCTTCTTGGCATAGCGCGCCTTGATTTCGTCCATATCTTCCGGACGGCCTTCGTAAACCACGCCATGAATATCGGTGACCCAGATGTTTTCTACGGGAACACCCAGTTGCACTAATAACCCCAGGCATGCCAGCGCTGCGGCGCCTGCACCCGACGTGACCAGCTTCACCTGCTTCAGATCCTTACCCAGCAGGTGCAAGCCATTGAGCAAAGCAGCACCGACCACGATGGCCGTGCCATGCTGGTCATCGTGAAAGACCGAGATTTTCATGCGCTCGCGCAGCTTCTTCTCAATATAGAAGCACTCCGGCGCTTTGATATCTTCGAGGTTAATGCCGCCGAAGGTAGGCTCCAGGCTAGCAATAATTTCTACCAGCTTATCCGGATCGTTTTCATTAACCTCCAGATCGAATACATCGATGTTTGCAAATTTCTTGAAGAGAACGCCCTTACCCTCCATGACGGGCTTTGCCGCCAGCGGGCCAATATTGCCAAGGCCCAGTACTGCTGTGCCGTTGGTAATCACGCCAACGAGATTGGCTCTGGAAGTCAGCGTGGCAACCTCTTCCGGTTTGGCAACGATTTCCTCACAAGCCGCCGCGACCCCTGGCGAATAGGCCATGGAGAGGTCATATTGGTTGGTTAATTGCTTGGTGGGGGTGACTGCAATCTTGCCCGGCTTGGGAAAGCGGTGATAGTAGAGGGCCGATTCTCGCAGCCGTTGCGTGTTGTTTTTTGCAGAATTGCCGCTATCGTTTTGATTTTTATCGATTTTGTCGCTCACCGCACTGTCTCCCCGGAGTTTCTTCTTTGATGAAAGCATACGCCGACTTTCTTAGCTGTGCATGAAGTGCGATAATTACAATCTTATATGAAAGATGCGCCTTTGCACACCGGACATTCACCACAAGAAGACTGGTCAGCACGCTTCAGCTAACGCAATCCAGCGGACAGCAACAAGGACATACGGGAGAAACCATGGTCGCCATCAACGCCCCTGAATACGTTAAGAACACCCGCCTGAAGGCCTGGGTTGAAGAAATTGCTAAACTGACAGAACCTGACCAGGTGGTCTGGTGTGATGGCTCGCAGGAAGAATACGACCGCCTGTGCGCACAAATGGTTGCTTCGGGCACGCTGATCAAGCTGAATGAAGCCAAGCGTCCTAACTCGTACCTGGCATTCTCCGACCCGTCAGACGTCGCCCGCGTTGAAGACCGCACCTACATCTGCTCGGAAAAGCAGATTGATGCCGGCCCGACCAACAACTGGGAAGAGCCTGCCAAAATGCGCGCCACGCTCAACGGCCTGTTCAAGGGCTGTATGCATGGTCGCACGATGTACGTGATTCCATTCTCGATGGGCCCACTGGGTTCGCCGATCGCTCACATCGGCATCGAAATTTCCGATTCGCCTTACGTCGTTACTAACATGCGCACTATGACCCGCATGGGCAAAGCCGTTGTTGAACTGCTGGGCACAGATGGTAAATTCGTTCCTTGCGTCCATACTGTTGGCGCACCGCTGGCTAAAGACGAGAAAGACTCGGCCTGGCCTTGCAACCCCGACACCAAATACATTGTTCACTACCCTGAAACCCGTGAAATCTGGTCTTACGGTTCGGGCTACGGCGGCAATGCGCTGCTCGGCAAGAAGTGTTTTGCCCTGCGAATCGCTTCGAGCATGGCTCGCGATGAAGGCTGGCTGGCCGAACACATGCTCATTCTGGGTGTTGAATCGCCAGAAGGTGAAAAGTCTTACGTTGCAGCGGCCTTCCCATCGGCCTGCGGCAAGACCAACTTTGCCATGCTGATCCCGCCACAAAGCTTCAACGGCTGGAAGATCACCACCATTGGTGATGACATCGCCTGGATCAAACCACGCAAAGATAAAGATGGCGTCATCAGTTTCTACGCCATCAACCCGGAAGCCGGTTTCTTCGGCGTTGCACCGGGCACCAGCGAAAAAACCAACTACAACGCCCTGGCCACTTTAAAAGAAAACATCATCTTCACTAACGTCGCACTGACCGATGATGGTGATGTCTGGTGGGAAGGCCTGACCAAAGAAGCGCCTGCACACCTGATCGACTGGCAAGGCAAAGACTGGACGCCAGAAATGTCCAAGGAATCCGGTCGTAAAGCCGCCCACCCGAACTCGCGTTTCACCGCACCTGCCAACCAGTGTCCGTCTGTGGATAGCGCCTGGGAAGATCCTGCTGGCGTACCGATCTCGGCATTCATCTTCGGTGGCCGTCGTGCAACGACTGTGCCACTGGTTTATGAAGCCTTTAACTGGAACTACGGTGTCTACCTGGCATCGACCTTGGGTTCGGAAACGACTGCCGCTGCCTTCGGTGCTCAAGGCGTTGTTCGCCGTGACCCATTCGCCATGCTGCCGTTCTGCGGCTACAACATGGGCGACTACTTCCGCCACTGGTTGAAGATGGGCAACACTGTCGACAACCCACCGGGCATTTTCTGTGTGAACTGGTTCCGTGTTGACGAAGATGGCAAGTTCATGTGGCCAGGTTTTGGCGACAATATGCGCGTTCTCAAGTGGATCGTTGATCGCGTCAAGGGTCGTGTCAATGCCAAGGAAACCGCTCTGGGCTGGACACCAAACCACGAAGACATCGACTGGACCGGTCTGGACATGACGCGTGAAGACTTCAACAAACTGACCAAGCTGGATGCAGCGGGTTGGGAGAAGGAGCTCGAGTCGCACAAGGAATGGTTCGACAAGCTGGCCGATCGTCTGCCACAGGAGCTTGAGTTGATTCGCCAACTCAGCACACTGTCGATGGCTGAAGCCAACAAACAAGTTGCCTAAGCCAAGGCTGCTCTGAGACAAAGGCCACCTACGGGTGGCTTTTGTTTTTACAAACCGATGGAACTGACATGTTGCTAACTGACTTGCTCCAGCACCGATGGCGATACCCTCTGCTGGCATTGCTGTTCGCGCTGACAGGTACACAACCTGGCTGGGCAGAAGAGCTGATGACCAGCTCTTTGCCCCGCATGACGCAAAGCGAACCACTACCGACCCGATCCGACTTCATAACACCCCAAACGCTCCTAGGCGACTGGAGCGGCTTACGCCCCTGGCTTGATGAACGCAGAATCAGTTTTACACTCAACCAGACCAGTGATTATCTGGGCAACACCCAAGGTGGCTTCCGTCAAGGTTTTGTCTATGACGGCCTGCTTGATCTAGAGCTGGATCTGGACCTGAACAAGGCTATCGGCTGGCGGGGCGGCAGGATTCATGTGACGGGCTACGGTATTCAAGGCCAGGATCTCTCTACCCAGTACATCGGCAATCTGATGACCGCCACCAACGTGGAGTCACAGCCTTCTCTAGCCAAAATCGGTGAATTCTGGCTAGAGCAACGTCTGGTCGATGATCGTTTGCGGATTCGAGGAGGGCTGCTGGAGGCCGACCGTTACTACATGATGAGCCCCACTGCCAGCGTCTTCGTCAACTCGACCTTTGGCTTTCCAGATTCATGGGAAGCTAACATGCCCGGCGGCGGACCGGGTTTCCCCAACGCGACGCCAGGCGCTCTAGCCAGCTTCAATTTCAATGACGACTGGAGCCTCACCGCTTCAGTAATGAATGGACAACCCCTGGGGCCCGCAACCTCATCCACAAATTATGGCGTTGACTTTCCGATCGGCGATGGCGTACTTTCATGGGTGGAAGCGGCTTACACACCAGAACTCAGATTTGCAGAAAGCATACTTCCCGGCAATTACAAGCTGGGAGGATGGTACAACAGTGCGCAAATCAATAACGTAACAAACGCCTTCACGGGTCGAACCATCAATAATCCAGTTAATACAACCTACCGTGGCCAGTACGCCATTTATGGCCTTATTGACCAAACCCTTTGGCGAGAAAAAGTACCGAAACGCAGGGTCTAAGCGCATTCACCCGAATCACCACGAGCCCCCAAACAGAACGCAATCTAGTGACGTGGTACTTCGATGCCGGTCTGGCTTATGTTGGTATATTCGACGGACGACCAGATGACATTCTGGGTATCGGTTTTGGTTGGGCAAAATTTACACCCTACCTGAACGGTCCGATTGCCACTCAAAACGCACAGAGCAATACGCAAACACCACTCGTCAAACCGGAAAGCTTGGTTGAGTTAACATATCAGGCGCCCATCAACCCCTGGTTGACGCTGCAACCCTTTGTACAATACGCGATCAATCCGGGGGGCAAAGCGCCCATGCCCAACAACCCTAACCAAGCGATATCCAAACGCAACCATCGTTGGGTTACGCGCCAACGTGGCTTTCTAGGTATTCGCTTAACGCACCACATCAATCGTGGGGAACGCGTTCTCAATGTACGTCCAGTCAAAATAGGGGCCCGGATCGGTCTTACGTACCGGCGCAATATGCGCATGACTCGTTATCACTTTGATTGGCCACAGGTCAACCAGAGACTTCAATAACGCCTGCAGCGTTAGATACTGAGCCATTTCAAAAGGCGTGTCGTCATCACCCTCTAGCTCGATACCAATCGAAAAATCATTGCATCGTTCACGGCCCTGCCAATTAGAAACACCGGCATGCCAAGCCCGTTCCGCAACTGGCACAAATTGCACCAGCGCGCCATCTCGCTTAATCAAAAAATGAGAAGACACCCGAAGGCCGGCAATCTGAACATAGTAAGGATGCGCTGCCGGATCCAGTTGATTCGTAAAAAGCTGCTCAATACCAGGCCCACCATATTGCCCTGGGGGCAAACTGATCGAGTGAATCACAATCAGATCAATCTCAACGCCTTTGGGGCGCTGATCAAAGTTAGGTGATGGTACCACACTTGCGCCAGGATGCCATTCGGTAGTGGTTTGTGAATTCATGGTGTGATCATAACCAATCAGCCACTGGTTTTTTCAATTTAGATGACAGATGCACCGATTTTGTATATTTTGTTGCACTCAATCCCATTACCGGACGCTGCAACAATGAGTTGCAAATTGACTCTATCCCTCGTTACATTGGCCGCCGTGCTGTCGTTGAATGCCTGTCAGACAATCAATAGCGCCGGGCAACCCCTTACCTCACAACAGGTAGTTGAAAAACGGGAAGCCATTCTCAAGATGTCACGCACGGGCGTCGATGAGCTGATCCGCCACAATCCTAAGGCCGCGGAAGAAATTCGCAATGCCGCCGGCTATGCCGTGTTCAATGCGACCAACGTCAATATCATTCTGGTCGTGCTTTCCAATGGTGATGGCGCTCTGTTCCAACCTGGCCAGAAGCCCGTATTCATGATGGAGCGCAAAGCGGGCGAAGGTGCCGGTGCCGGTTATCAGAAACAGTATCAGGTCATCACCTTCAAGAACGCGGACGCTATCAAACAGTTCACCGCAGCTAAGGGCGTTGGCGGTGATGTAAACGCCAATATCTCGGCGGGTTCTGGCGGCATGCAGCAATCGATTAATCCGAACATCGTGACTTACCTCGTCGGCCAATCCGGTTATGACCTCCAGGCCAACTGGGGTGGCTCGGTTTACACCCCGAATGACACGCTGAACAATCCGGATATCCGCGGCGGCTACTAATCCGGCCTAGATATCATCGCCATCCCCATCGTCAGCCACCTCTGAAGCACCAAGCGGCTGCACGGGGGTGGCGTGTGCATTGTAGCTATCTCGCAAGGCACAATTACGCACAAAATCGATGGAACTACGTAGCGTGTAGTAATCACTGGCCACTGATTTGGGTACTTTCATACCCAGTGCCTCACGCTCTATGGCATCAAGCTGGGCAAGATAGTTTGTTTTCTGCACCAGGTCATAGGCACTGACCAGTGACTGCTCAAAGCACCATACATCCGGTTAATTTTTCCCCGCACCCGGTTCTTGTGAGGAACGAATCACTGGATAGGCCACTGCAAAAAACGACAATAAGGTAACCACAAGGCGGCGGATAAACTCGGCCAATCAGAAAGGAAGCACCTCCATCAAAAGCGGCGTGCCTTTTTCATAGAAAATTTCTGCCTCTTTGCTACGATGCTGAGAACTATCTATAAACATCGGAAACTCGCCCTCTTTCGAGAAAAAGCTTTCTTTACCATTGATAGATTTTGCGGCCATGAGAAAAAGCGTCTGAATAGCCGGATGCAAGCGTTCATCAATCAATATTTCTGTCGTCGTAGCAATCAGTTGATAAGTTTTGTCCGGCCGATTTTCAGTAAGGCTGAGCCCCCCTTCAGGAATCGTTACTATCTCGATCGCTGCCACCTGTCGGGCATAAGCTTCAGCACGATCGAAATCAGACAGTTGCAGACCCGGTATCGCTAATATTGCCTGTACGTTTGGCGACTCGTAAGTATCTACAATGCATAGGGATTCAAGCTCATGGTGCTTCAATGCTTGAATGGCCTGCTCGTCTGGCATATGAACAAAGTTTTTCTTTTCTAAATTCAACCCATTTAGGCTAAGCACCTGGCGCGCCAACAGATATGTCCCACTATTCAGCGTCCCTACATTCACCATGCTATTGCTGAGTTATAAGGTACGATTTGGAGCGGCAATCGGTTGCGATGCATAGTAGAAACACCAGAAAGGCTGGTAGTTAATACTGCCTAATGTCTGTATACCCGAGGACAACGGCTTAGCAGCACCTGCCATCACGAATGCCGCCATCACCGAATCGTTTTTATCCTGAAGGCGCATAACATTTTCAACGGAACCTTCTGTCGCCACCAGCTCGAGTATGATGCCACGTTTCGCAAAATATTCCTGATACCGCTCACCCAACATCTGATTCGAGCTGCCAGCCGGGCCGGTTGCCATGACCACATGGCGCGGCGGTGCGGGATCGGCAACCCATACCGCGATGATCAGAATCACCAATAGAATCGTCAACGCTGGCCACGTTTCCTGAACAAAGGACTTCAGGTCTTTCCAGCTGTCCATCACCGTCTCACGGATAGCGATAATCTGGTCCTGCAGATCCTCACGAACAGTGCCCATACAATTTCCTAAATCCAACGAATTTATGCGTAAACCCAAGACTAACGGATAATCCTGCTTTCGCCCAACCTTTAACCAGTCGAATGCCTTCTTCACAAACCACTGCCGATAGCGGGTCACACAATCCACAGACACGGGTTGCAGTTGCTGCCTGCTTTGGCACGTTTCTGGAATGGTACGACTTCCTCACCTTTGCCGCCCTCGCGGTCTGGCTTGGCCCACTCTTTTTTCCCCCGGAAAATCCCACAACCGCACTGCTTGCCAGTCTGGCAACCTTTGGCGCTGGCATGGTGGTTCGCCCAATCGGGGCGGCGCTCTTCGGCTCACTGGGTGATCGCATCGGACGCCGTAAAGTGTTCATGATGACTATTGCCCTGATGGGTGGTGCCACACTCACCGTGGGGCTCTTACCTACCTACGCTCAGGCCGGGCTTTGGGCACCCGCACTGCTAGTAATACTCCGCCTACTTCAAGGCTTATCAGCTGGTGGCGAAATCGGCGGCAGCGCGGTCTATCTGACCGAACACGCCCCAGTGCGACACCGCGGGCTTTATACCAGCGTGCTGCAACTTATGGGCCCACTGGGCATTCTTGCCTCCACGCTACAAATTGTATTTCTGCAGCAAACGCTAAGCGCAGAAGAATTTCTTGCCTGGGGTTGGCGTGTTCCTTTCTGGGTCTCGCTCCTTCTATTGCTTATTTCATTGAAAGCCAGATCGGCACTTCATGAAACGCCGATATTTCATGCACTGCAAGCGCAAGCGGCACTGGCAAAAACACCCTTGCGCGACTGCTTTCGTGATCGACAGACGCTCGCTCGTATGGGCATCCTCTTTCTTTGCGTATCTGCTGGCGGCGCTGTGCTGTTCTTCTCTGCGCAGGTTTACAGCGGCGTTTTCCTGAAAACCGTCGCCGGCTTTGATGATGCGCGTAGCAGCCTACTCGTCGCTATCGGTACCGCCACGCTTTTTCCCCTGACCCTATTCGCTGGCTATCTTTCAGACCGCATTGGACGCCGCAAAGTCGTCCTTACCGGACTATTGCTCGGTGCTCTTTGCATACAACCCGCATTTAACGGCTGGCTTAGCTTATCTACTCCACAGAACAACCTACAGGCCGGCTTGCTGATGGTATTGATGACACTGCCACTGGCCCTGGTGACCGGCCCACAAACCGCGCTACTCGCAGAGCTATTTCCAGCCCGAACACGTTATAGTGCGGCCGCGCTTCCGCACAATCTCTCTGCCGGTTGGGTGGGCGGGCTACTGCCCTTTATCATCACCTTGATCAACGACACAACCGGAAGCGCACTCGCTGGCCTCTGGTATCCCACTGTATTGCTTAGCCTTGCATTCCTGGTTGGGCTGAAATACCTGCCCGAAACCCGGGGCATCGATCTGAGCAAATAGCTTTAGCCCCAGCGGCGCACTTTACCTGTATCAATGTGCACAAACTGTTCAGAAGGGTAATAACCAACGCCACCCGCTTCTAACGAAATGGCGGCATCGCGTAATTCAGCCAACGGCACGCCGGGCAGCCGCACATCAATGGCCTTACCTTCCATGTGCAAACTGCGTTTGGCCACACCGCCCCCGCGGGAGTTTCTCAGGTGATTATTGGTTTCCGGACAGCGGTATCCGGAAATGACTTCGAATGCCGGCAACGACCTACCACCGAGTGCTTGGCGCACCTGATGGAGCAAGTCGAATAGCTGCGGATCCATCTGACCGACCGTTCCCGAGTAATGGTCTCGTAAAAACCGATTTAATGTTTTTAGCGCATCGGGCACATACCGATCATTCACGGCATAGGTCAGATCAATCCGCTCCCGCGTGTGCGTATGGTTAAAAGCCAAAACGCGCTGCGCACCATCCGCAACCATGCTCGTTGCCGCGGGCTGAGCTAATCGCTGCGGGTAAGCTGCATAAGCAGCACCGGCCAAAGGCAGCGCTACGCCACCCACCGTCAACCTAACGGCCTTGCGTAGAAATTGTCGACGATCATGTTTTTCATGCTTCATGCGTTAATTCTAACTCAATCACAGAGAATTTCCAGAAGAATTAGATACTTGCGCCTGGAAGCGCTGGCTGTATTTCTGCAAAGCCGCCCGTAGTTGTCGATCGTGTCCATAAATATCTGTGTAGAAGTAAATGGTACCGCCATGCTGTTTCACAATGGCCGTCGCATAGGCAATCACCACCATAATCGGATTTTTAATCCGGATCGTTTTAGATGTGACGTTTTCCATGGCTTCACGGATTTTCTCCGGAGTCCATTCCGGCTCATTCGGTACCGATGTAGCCTGGCGATACGGTATTCACCGTTATACCTTTGCTGGCAACTTCCTGAGCCAACGCCATGGTGAAACCATGCATACCGGCCTTAGCGGTCGAGTAGTTCACTTGACCCATCTGACCCTTCTGACCATTCACCGACGAAATATTGATGATGCGGCCCCAGGTGCGATCGATCATGCCATCAACTACTTGTTTCGTTACGTTGAACATCGAGTTCAGATTGGTGTCGATCACGGCGTCCCATGCTTCACGAGTCATCTTGCGGAACATGCCGTCACGTGTGATGCCAGCGTTGTTAACTAGAACGTCGATCTCGCCGACTTCTTTCTTAACCTTATCGAAAGCGGCAACGGTGCTATCCCAATCGACCACATTACCTTCAGAGGCAACAAAGTTATAACCCAGTGCTTTTTGTTCTGCCAGCCACTTGTCTTTGCGTGGCGAATTCGGGCCACAGCCTGCAACAACGGTAAAACCGTCTTTGGCGAGGCGCTGACAAATTGCGGTTCCGATACCACCCATACCAACTGTTACATACGCTACACGCTTGCTCACACTTCTGTCTCCCGATTTATTCTTTTGGCGCCATAATTATAGAGCTCCATTTTGCATCCTGTAACAAATCCATGTATTTGTAAATACGTATGGCACAACTTTCCTCGCTAATGCTTTCAGATAGCTGACAAATGGCTTTTCAGAACCATCCTGTAGGATAGGTCCATGCAAATGAGACTTCCCCCTGTTGCTACCATCGTGATTGCCCAGCTTTTTGGCACATCCCTGTGGTTTTCTACCAACAATGCCGCGAACAGCCTGATGCTGGCGTGGGGTATGTCCGAAGCCGATATCGGACTATTAACCAATGCCGTGCAACTGGGTTTTATTCTTGGCACCCTCACATTTGCCCTACTGGCTAACGACCTTGCAAGCGGCCTTCCCCTTCGTTTTGCGGTGGGCTTTAGCCTGGCCGGCGTATACCCGCTGGGTATGAAGCTTGTTGCCAGCTGGGTGCCCGAGCGTGCCGGCACAGTGCTTGCACAATTGGTAGGTATGCTGACCCTGGGTACCGCGTTACCTCATGGTATTCGCCTTGCCGGCGCATCATGGCCATGGCAACAAACCATTCTCGTGTCATCACTACTAGCCACAATCGCCGCACTCATGATCTGGCATCTGGGCGATGGCCCACACCTGAAACGCGCATCGGGTGCATCTCGCATTCGACTTGGGCGAGTGCTTACCGCATTCAGCATTCCCCAATACCGCGCCTCGGCTCTAGGCTACTTTGGCCACCAATGAGAGCTGTACGCTTTCTGGACCATTACCCTCGCCCTTCTAGTTGCTGCCGGTCTGTCGGAACGCGGTACACCAGAGATTTCCGGTCTATCTTTTATGATTATCGGCATAGGTAGCCTGGGCTGCATTCTCGGTGGCTGGTGGAGCCAAAGCATTGGTAGCGCCCGTGTTGCGGCAATAGCACTGGCCGCATCGGCGCTCTGCTGTGCCGTCTTCCCTTGGGCGGCTTACGCCCTGCCTGAAACACTCATGTTCATTATGCTGATCTGGGGCGCCACCGTTATAGCAGACCCCCCACTTCTCAGCGCTTTCCGCAAAAGCCTGCCCCCGGAGATTGTGGGGAGCGCACTCACGCTGCAGAACGCCATTGGTTTTGCTATTACCATAGTCTCTATACAGATTGGCACGCTCGTTGTGGATAACTGGGGTGTCTACACATCATGGTTACTGCTCCCGGGGCCACTACTCGGGCTCTGGGGGCTATCGCCACTCTGGCTAAAATCTACGTACCGCGCTTTCAGCGCCCCATGCCATGACCGTGACGCTCGCTGCGGCGGGCATTCTGATGGTCACCACGGGCACGCGGCAGTCACTGGGTCTCTTTATCTCACCCATCAACTCTGCCAGCGACATCGGCATTGTGGCCATTAGCCTGGCGCTGGCCATCGGTCAATTTAGATCAAAAAATTGCTAGCGACATCCTTTATGATGTTTCTAAGGATTTTATGTTCTACAGAACTTCCAATCTATTCGGTTTGCTTTTTAGCACAGATGCGGAAGGTGAAATCTATGGGAAGAGCGGCCCTTCAATTAGAGATAGCCTGAATATATCCGACCGCTATTACTTTGAAGCCCTGAGAAACAATCCTCACCAACAATTCAGCATTGGCAACCTAGTAGAAACTCGAACCACCGGTAAGAATGCATTTCATGTGGCGATCTCTTTGCTCGATAAACAGGGGCGATTTGCGGGAATTGTTGCCCAGCAGATCCTACTAGAGCAAGATCTTTCGGACGCGCTGGAAGACGTAATGAATCATGGCAAAGCACAAACATACACCTATGCAGCAAATAACCAGGTGTCCTTTGTTTACCCATCAGCCGTTCTTAACAACACGAACGTGCTATTCAATCATGAGCTTTTAATCAAAGTAATAGATAAAGAAGATAGCACTCGTGGCTCTTTGAAAATTAACGGTGATCAAGTTAGAAGCAATGACAACTTCTATGCAGGATATGCCTGGTCACCACAGCTTCAAATTTATACCGTCTCGATCCTGCCAGAATCCACCATATTCTATGATTTCGTGCATAGCAATCTGTGGTCAGCCATCGTCGGCCTATTTTCTTTTCTAATAGCGACGACCTTGTTTATCGTGCTTTATATCCAATCAAAGCAGATGGATACGTCTCAGTTTGAATCAACACATGACTCATTAACTGGTATCAGCAACCGAAGATCGCTGGATGAAGAATTTGAAAAACTCCGTCGTGAATCAATGCGCATGGGACAGCCTATCAGCGTGCTTTTCATGGATATTGATCACTTCAAAGTCGTTAACGACACCTATGGCCATGAGATGGGCGATCGCGTTTTACGTGCTGTTGCAATGTCGATCAAAGCAACGTTAAAGCGACCCCTTGACATATGTTGCCGGTGGGGTGGAGAAGAGTTTGTAGCAATTCTCCCCCGCACAGACGAACAAGGTGCACTAAAGATTGCCAACGACATCATGGCGGTAATACGCCGACTAAGGGTCACTGAGGGTGAAATCACACTTGAACCCATAACCATAAGTATCGGCATTAAAACAGCCACCATCAATGCCGAGAACGTTCATGATGACCTGATCGATATGGCCGACAAGGCTATGTTCAAAGCCAAACAGGATGGAAGAGACCGTGTCGTTGTCTATCAGCCAAGCTTAAAACACTAGTACACCGAATTTATAGCTACTCTAGTTATTATTTAGCCCCAACCATCATCCCGACATTACGGATAATCGACAGCACTGCCGGTCCCAACACCACTACAAAAAGTGCCGGCAGTATGCAAAAGGCCATCGGGATGGTTAATTTCACGGGAATTTTTGCCGCCGCCTCCTGGGCTCTAATCATGCGTTTGTCTCGCAAGGCCTCTGCATGGACATGCAACGAATCACTCACACTTGTGCCAAAGCGATTAGATTGAATCAACATAGCGACAAGCGCATGCACATCTTCTATTCCGTCCTGACTGACAAGTTGGTCAATGCCGTAGCGCGTGATGCTCCAGCCCTAAGCTCCAGGCTGAGTTGTCGAAACTCATCGGCAAGCGCATGACTTGTCGCTGCCAATTCAACCCCTACCCTTGCAATAGCGGCGTCAAGGCCTAGCCCTGCACTGACACAAACCCGAATGAGATCAAGAGCATCTGGAAAACTTTCAAACAATTCACGTTGTCGCCTACGTATCCTAGCGTGCAGCAGCACATTAGGCAGGTAGTAACCGAATGCTGCTGCCATCAGTGACTTGAAAGCTTCTGTTGACCACAAAGACGTTGTAGTGGGAATATGAACAAAAATGTAATACAGCAGCGGAAACAATAGGGCTAATAGCGTTTTGCTGCCAAAGTACAGCAAGATAATTGAGTCACCCCGATAACCGGCATTAAGAAAACGGATTCTGGTTGGCGAGTTCTTCAATTGCGCCTCATCCCGGGAAAACCTGCCTAGATACGCTAGAAGCTTACGCGCCCACTCCTCAAAGCGGTTAATTGCAGGTTAACCATCATTCAAGCTGCCCTCACGGATTTGATCGAGCCGACTGCTTAATCGGGTGTTCAGCAACGTATTGACTAAATAGTAGGTAATTCCTGTACCCAAGACAAAAGCGATAATCAGCAGCAACAGGTTACTCAGGTTCATATTTTGACTCTCGCCAATTGAACCATCCAGAGAATGCCAAACCCCATAAACACTAATGCATAAAGCACCAAACGCTGGCCGATAGGTTCCTGCCAAAGCGGTGCGATGTATGCTGGATTAAAGATAACGAGAATAGCAGCCAAGACAAAAGGCAACAGACCAAGAATCCAGGCCGAAATTCGCCATTCGGCTGTAATGGCGCGTATCGAGAGACGCAATTTAAGTTGGGCGCGAATGAGATCAGCCACATTTCGTAACAAACCAGCCAGATCACCACCTACTTCACGGTTAATCAGTACAGCCACCGAAAAATACCGCATATCGGCACAATCAATTCGTTGCGCGAGCTCCTTCATTGCTTTCTGTACCGGAACCCCCAGATTCGCTTGGTCAAAAGTTACCTGAAATTCCGACCCAATCGGCTGGGGTGACTCTGAAGCTGCCATCTGTAGTGCACTGCTGAATGCATGGCCTGCTTGCATGGCGCGAGCGATAAATTCCAACACATCCGGCAACTGGGTCTCAAGTTTTTGCTGACGGCGATGCTCTAGGTAGGTCAATAGCATATAGGGCAATGCACCTACCGCTAATGCGGCAAGCAAACACATTCCGATATCGGAGCCGACCAATAAAAACAACAAAAGTCCGCTGATAGCCATCAGCAGTGTAGCTATTAGAAAATCACCGACTAACCAGGTCAGGCCTGCCCGATAGAGCTTTTGATCAAGCTTCGAAGCTAAAGATAATCGACCTAACCACTCATTCAAGTATTCGTGACGCGCTAATTGTCGCTCTTGAGTAACAATTTCCTGCCTAGCGGCCGCACTGCTCGATACATCTTTGATACGTCGTTGGAAACGCTCAGCGTGCTCACTGTATCGTTCCTGCCATATTTGCCACAGCGACCATAGAACACCAACTAGTGACAATAGACCTACGAGTACAAGAATGATCCAGACGAAGGTCATGTCAAACTATTCCCTGACTCGATCTGGATCAAACAGGTAATCGGCAAGCGGAGCACCCCTTGCTAATAAACGGTCTGCAAAGCGTGGACGAATTCCGGTTACGCGAAAATGGCCGAGTACTGAGCCATCGGGTGCGACGCCGGTCTGTTCAAAACGAAATATCTCTTGCAAGGTAATCATGTCACCTTCCATACCCGCAACTTCCTGAATACTAGTAACTTTGCGACGGCCATCGCTGAGGCGTGCAGATTGAATAATGACTGAAATAGCTGAAACAATTTGTTGGCGCAAAGCCGTTTGTTCTACAACGAACCCAGACAGGCCGATCATGTTTTCTAGACGAGTCAGTGAATCTCGCGCCGTATTTGCATGAATCGTTGTCAGTGATCCTTCATGACTCATATTCATGGCCTGAAGCATATCAAGGACTTCTGCGCCGCGAACTTCACCGATCACAATCCGATCTGGTCGCATGCGAAGTGTGTTTCTTACCAAATCACGCTGATTGATACCGCCCTTTCCTTCCAGGTTGGGTGGGCGGGTTTCCAGTCGGACCACATGTGGTTGCTGCAAACGCAGTTCAGCAGCATCCTCAATCGTAACAATCCGTTCCGTGTCGGGAATGAATCCAGACATGATATTGAGTAACGTTGTCTTACCGCTACCCGTACCACCCGAAACCAGAATATTGGTTTTTCCTTTGACCAAGGCGGCAATAATGAGCGCCATTTCTTCAATCAGGCTGCCGTATCCAATAAGATTGGACATTGTGAGCGGCACTTCAGAAAATCGTCGGATAGAGAGTGCAGGTCCATCCAGCGCCAAATGCGGAATAATCGCATTAACGCGAGATCCATCAGGCAAGCGAGCATCCACCATGGGGCTTGACTCATCGATGCGCCGACCTACACGAGATACGATCTTTTCAATGATCTTTAACAAATGCGCATCATCGTCAAAACGCACCTGAACCTTTTCTAATCGGCCCTTTCGTTCAACGTACACAGTCGCGAAATTATTAACGAGGATGTCGGAGATACTAGGGTCTGCCAGCAACTGCTCAAGCGAACCTAGCTCAACTATTTCATTCTGTATTTCGCCAACGATACGCACCAAATCGCTGTCGTTAATCAACAGATGGTCTTCTGCAATAATTTGCTCGATACTGGTCTTAAGCCTATTACGTAGCTCAGAGGATGACATGCCTTCAATCGCTGCAAGATCAAGGTGTTCTAGGAGCCGGGCATGAAGTTGCTGCTTGAACGGATGAGCTACAGACGCATGTTCCGCAAGCAGCGCTGACGAATTCTCATAATCGACCAGATGGGAGGTTGTTGTTTCCTGGAGGGTGTCACGTAGCGACATATCTACCTCACTTCTTAACGGAACAATTTGCTGAACAGATTCTGCTTGTGTGATGGGAGCGCAACACCACTTAGATCCTTGGCCATCTCACGTAGGCTTATCGAAATTGGACTATCGGCAGAAACCTTGAGAATTGGAAGCCCTATATTAGGAATCAATCGATCAATTTTCTTCTGGATCACATCTTCCATACGACCCATTGATAAAGAAAGTGTCTGATCAGTTCTGTTCAGCAGCACACTGACCTTATGGGCATCGTAGCCGAGCATACTAAACAGATGCAGCAAATTGCCCATCACGCGAAGATAAGGGATCATCGGCTGCATGACTGGAAAAACCCGGTCGGAGCGATTCAAGGCCTTCATCGACAGTGCATCCTGTGTGAGCGGCAAATCAACAATCACAAAGTCGTAGTCTTGAATCGCCACAGTCAAAAGATTGTCGATATGCTGCGGCTAAATACCTGCCGCTTTTTCCGGGCTCTCCGGTGCCCGCAACAAAAAATAATTCGGTGTGATCTGCAAGGATGCTGTTGCAACGACCGTCGAATCAAGACCCGATTGCTTCACGATATCAGCCAACGTGCTATGCAATACGGTGTCGGTTAGGTAGAACGATGCATCACCATATTTGCATGTGCAGATCAATCAGCAAGACCTTCTGGTGACACTCTGCAGCCAGCGCATAGCCGAGATTAGCCGCTATAAAGGTCGCGCCTGCCCCACCCTTGCAGGAAATGAAACTTATAACCTTCCTGCGAGGTCGGTAGGCAGAAGATATGTAATGACGGGCCCGTATTCGCTCTATGGCATCACGTAATTCAACCGATACCAGCGGCAAATTGATAACTTCTGTGACGCCCGAACGCATCAACTCGAGCAGTTCTGTTTCGCTGTGAGTCCCACACAGATAAAGAACCGCAGGATTGACGTGCTCTCTGGTGCAGTTTGAAATAACCCTCAGATCATCGGCTGCGACATTTTCTGAATCCAGAATCAGAATTATTGGTCGAGAAAAGATCGACACGATCTAGATGAATCTCTTTGCCATGGCGTTGAAGAAATACGAACTGGTCTTCGCCTGGGGTTCTTTCAAGAATTTCCTGTAGCTCGTGGAGGCGCTCAGGCGTACTGGCGATAACGGCGATTTTCACGGTAACTTCGGCCTAGGGGTTGATACCCGTTGAGGCATTGTTGATATTTACCAAGCTAGGCATACCCGATGTGGTTGCTTTGTCGTCAAAACTCTTTTGATAGTTATCAACCGATTTCTTAGCGGCAACGCCATCCATACCTTGCTTGGGAGACTGCTTTGTCTGAGGCGCATTAGGATTTGCAACTTGGGCTCGTATGGCGCTATTCACACTCGACCCTAGACTAGGGTCAGCGTCCCAGTATGACTGGCAGCCAGACAAACTCAACACGGCCACCCAGCTCGCTAAAAACAACCACAAGCGTTGATAACAACCCATCATGGGTTCACCCCTTCCTGAGATTGAGTAGGCGTGTTCGCAGTCGCGGGCTTGGAACCCTCCATTTTCCCCTGCAAAAAGAACTCAGTCTGTGACGGCGGTGCAAATTTATCAGTCGGCAATTGTGGTGGGCTACCCAAAGGTTGAACAATACGCGGCGTCACAATAATCAATAGCTCAGTCCTCCCGGCGCTGTAAGAGCTACTTCTGGCTACTTCTGAATAGTGCGCCAATGATGGGGGTGCTGGCTAAACCGGGGAAGGCACTAATGACTTCTTCCGTTTAACCCCCCGATCGCAAAGCTCTGGCCGTCATAGAGTTGAACCGTCATCGATGCCTGTCGGGTAATGATGTTCGGCATCACCACTGTCGTGCCACCCGCCACAACTGGAATACTCTGTTGGCTGACCTCGGACACTTCCGGTTGAATGCGCAGATTAATCCGCCCGCCATTCAGTACGGTTGGCGTAAACCTGATGCCCACCCCATAGGGTTCTTCTTGTAGTGTGATCACTGAACTGCCGCCGACCGCATTGGATTGCGGCACAGGCATAAACACCTTACCACCGGCTAGAAAACGGCCTTCCTGGCCGCTAATCGCCATAATGTTAGGTTCCGCCAGAATCGTCATGGCACCCGAGATAATCTACGCCTGCAACCAGGCGTTGGTATTTCCGAATTTACCGGCAGCGTTCGCACTTAGGCCAGCCACCGGCGACGTTGCGCCCATAGTTGCGCCACCAATGGCCGCAAAGGCAAAATCGGTACCGCTCACATTCAAACCGAGCCTGTCCAGAACATCTTTATTAACTTCGGCAATTTTTACTTCAATTAGTACTTGGGGCAAATGGTCAGTCGACAGCATATTCATGACCTTTTTACCGCTGTATTCTTCGGCGATCTGTATCGCCTGCTGTACCTTCACCGCATCGCTTACCTGGCCACTCAACACAAGCGATTCACCGGCAGTGGTAACACGAAGTTGCTTTTGATCGGGCATCAGCTGTTTAAACAGGGCCTGCACAGCTGCCGTATCAGCTCCCACCATCACATCAATAGCCGTTGTTTTGTCGCCATCGTGCCAGACCAGCACGTTCGTTGAACCGGGTTTCTTCCCAAGCAAATAGAGTTCCTGTGGGTTCACCACCATCACGTCGGCTACAGTTGGATCACCAATCGAGATTCGTGATACCGGATCTTTAAACTTATGAAGCCTGGATTTCCCGGTAACAAGCGCAATCGACACTGCACGCGCACCGGGGATCTGATTAGATGCCGTCGGGTTTACAGAAGCTGGCGATGAGATCGGTGCTGCTGCAATCGGAAATGCCGACATAGATAAAAGCAGGCCACACCAGCTACTTCATTCACCGGAATCGTTACTGCACGCATGCCCGGGGTAATCACCGCAGCCAAACTGCCACCGGCTCCGGCATGCAGCAGCATGCGCTCCAGAATCAGCTCGTTGGGCTCAATGGTCGTGCGTGTTACCCGGCCTACCAGGTTATCAATCGAATGCTCTGAACCGTGGGGTACGCTAGCTTTAGGCCAATCGGTAGTGCGCAGATATTCAGCCCGCAAAGACACACCCGCCTCAATCTTCTCCGATGCAACCACAACGGACACCAGCTCAGCCGCGTTGTGGGATCGAATCCACAAGGCAGAAACCAGCACGACTAAAATTCCAACAAATAGTGATGCCAGCAGAGTGATTATATTTGAAGACAGTCTCAAGAAAGCTCGCCGACGATCGATGTAATAACCGCTTGGATTGCAGTCTTTAAGCTTGTCCAATCAAGCGCAGCATATACAGCCACGGCAACCAAAGCTATGTGTAATGCATATTCGATCATCGCAATGCTGTGTTCATTATTTCGTATGGATTTACTGTTCACTTTTCGCTCCCAAAGTTTAATAAATTTGAGTATAGTCTAACGCAATATCACCATGGTAGAATTACTACTTAAGCTAAAATTTAGCCGCCCCAACGCAAATGGCACATAAGAGCCAGGGCGATTATCAGGCGTCCAAATAATTTCTACATCGCTTGTTGATAGTTGTAATCCAACTGCAGAATTCACGACTTTTTGCTTTATTAACGGATCAACCTCTGCGGTCGATCTTGGCTCCGGCGGTGTCCCACTGGTCAAACCATTGACTGATCCAAAACGAGCACCCTCACTAACAGCTTGGTAGAGGGTGTGGTAATTCATTACTGCCCGCCCTGCTTCCATAATACTGAACAAGATCGTTAATAGCAGCAGCAACACCATGGAGAATTCGATCATCGTGATACCCGATGAATGCCTTTTTGAATGCCACACTGTCCAAATAGCCTTATTGTGCACGCATCACCGACTTGGCTTTAAGAGGAACAGTTGTAGGCAATCCCAGAAAATCAGTGATGGAAGCAAATTCATAGTCTGCCTGCACTGTTAAAAAAATCTTCGGTGTTGGATCACTGCCCCCGCAATTGCTATCACACGCTACAGGTGAACCATCTGCACACGTACATACCTTCGCTGGAATGGTAATAGATACGCCAGACAAACCACCATCATCCGCACTGGCTGCGGCCAAAATGCCGGCGTCGTTCAAATAAGCACCACCAACCCGTGTGCCAAACGTAGCACCACTCCGCGCGGCATTCTCGAGCGCTATTTGCGCATAAAAGATTCGGCCAAAATCCCCAGCGACTAATAGCATCAGAATCAATAAGCACAGAATCACGGCAAACTTGATCACCGCGATACCTTGGCATTTCAAATTAAATTGCCGTTTCACTGGACCAACCTCACCAGACCGGAAACTGGCGCCCAGCTAGCGCCGGCCTGATAGTTCAATCGGCTAAGCCCATTGAAAAGTACATTTTTGGCAATAATATTGGTGCATGTTCCTGCGAGCAATGTGCTCTGCCCCTGATAGATCACGTTGGTCGTAGGAAAATACAGCGTTCCTGTTAGCCGTAGCGGTTGATTAGCCCCGCCACCAAAAATGCTGGTTGCACCGCTGGCTATCTTCCGATCCTGATAAAACAGCATACCTTTATAAGCACCCGTTATAGGCGCACTCAGTTGAAAACTGTTGCCATTAGCCACGCCAATGAGAATCGGCCCATACGGATAAGTCGGCAGCGATTGTGTATTGAAAAAAGTCACCCCGGTTCCGGCAATCGACGAATATCCAGCACCCGTATTTAACCCACTCCCAACCAGATAATAGATTCCGGGGCTAAAGGTAACGGTTGGCTTTAGTCGAAGCGTGATACCGCCACAGTAAACGCCAGGGTATAAGGTGGTCGTGCTCTTCACTTCCAGATTGATGTGATCACAAGCGCCTGGAACCATGTCGGGCAATGCCGCGAGCGGATCGCCGACACCCGTAACCCCAACCATAGGTGTTGGGGTTACTGACCCAGTCGCAGTTTTATTACCGACAATATCAACAGTAAGCGCATTAATAGTTAAGCCAGCGACTGCATTTAAGGCGGAGGCATGATTTGAGTGCACAAATATGCCGCAGTCTGGCATTTGCAGATTGGCGCCCGTGGATATTTGAAGGCTGCCGGTAGCGGCAGGATCTAAAGTCGTTACACAATTAGGACGCATCTCCGCGCGTGCTATTGCACTAATATCTACCGTGTTTATCGAAATGATTTTCAAGAAGAATGTCGGTGTACTTTGAGACACCTGCACCTGCACTTGATTGGCTACTGGTTGAGAGGTATTCACACCTGATCAGGGAATTCCATATAAACCCGGCAAATCTATTGCGAAATCATTGTTAGCCGCATTTTGGTACGTACAGGGCTGAGCCCGTTGCATTTGATACGCACAAGTAAGCGCTGCAGCATCCGCTGCGGTCTGGATCTTTCGCTTAACGCTGTATAAATACCCCACATAGCAGGGTGGCTACAAATTTCCTTGATTCCAGAAGTAAATGAAGCACCGAATAAAAAACCCGCCGTCGTTGCCGAGAGCGGGTTTGATCAGGCTTAAGGTGGTGGGTCGTGACGGGCTCGAACCGCCGACATTCTGCGTGTAAGGCAGACGCTCTACCAACTGAGCTAACGACCCTTCCTGAAGCAGGCAAGATTCCAACAGATTATGTGCGATCTTGCAGCTGTTGTATGTTGGCGCGGTTTAAAGCCGTTTCCAGCTCGTTAATCCGCTCCAGCAGCCTAAATCCCAGTGCCAGTACGTGTACGTCCAGGTTAAGTTCGAGGTCTTCACGAATGCGTCGTAGCCGACGTGCCAGGTTCATGGCCTCGCTATTAAAAGACCAGTCGTTAATGCTACGGCCTGCTGGTTTAAGGACACCGACTTCGACCAGTTCAACCACGTCTCCCTGGCTGAGGCCAGCTACCTGGGTGAATTCGGTAACACTCAGCCAGCTGGCTTCAAATGTTGTAATTTGTTCTGTCATAACGATTCCCTGACCAATCAACTTGCTCGGTGCGCTTCAGCCACAAAGTGACCACGCGGGTTAAAGGTGGAGGCTTCAGCCAGCTGCTGATACAACGCCTTTTCCGCATCATTCAATTCGGTGGGCGTCGCTACCTGCACTATGACGTAAAGATCGCCCTTCCCCTCCTTGGGTTTTGGCAATCCACGGCCACCCAAGCGCTGTTTGCGCCCCGCAGGGGTGCCGGCTGGAATCTTCATGCGCACCGCTCCGTCCAGCGTAGGCACATCGATTTCCGCCCCCAATGCTGCCTCCCAAGGGGTAACGGGCAGATCAAGGAATAAGTCGTGTCCATCGGCTCTAAACAGCGGATGCGGATGCAACGCAATGTTCAGGTATAGGTCACCATTGGGTCCTCCGTTAAAGCCTTTGCCGCCTTTACCGGGCAGCCACATCTTCTGGCCATCGGTCGCGCCTTTGGGAATACGGGCTTTGAAGACTTTTGGCACACGATGCAAACGACCCTGCGCATCATATTCTGACATCTCGAGATTGAGCTCGATCATGGTGCCCTTAGCAGCTTCATCGAGTGAAATATGTGCGGTGACTTCAAAATCCTGCCCCGGCGCTTTGAATGGCTGACCGCCTGCCTGATGTGCACCGCGTCCGGCATGCGCACGACCTCTGCCCATCTGGGCAAAGAGTTCGGACAGATCAATATCCTCAAACCCGGCCCCTTCAAAACCGCCCGCACCAAAGCCACCGCCGCCAAAGCCGCTGGCACCGCCGTGAGTCCCACTAAAGCCCCCCCCTGGGCGTACTGCTCCCAGCCCGGTGGTGGACGGAATTGCTCACCCGGATTGTGGCGACCGAGTTGGTCGTAAGCTTTTCGAAGCTCAGGATCTTTTAGCGTTTTGTACGCTTCATTGACCTCTTTGAACTTCTCTTCACCATCCGGATCTTTAGAAATATCCGGGTGATATTTATGGGCAAGCTTTTTAAATGCCTTCTTGATCTCATCAGCTGTTGCTTCGCGCGAGACACCGAGGATTTCGTAGTAGTCCTTGAATTTCATGCCTGATTGTTTTCGTTGTTTGCAGCGTGATTAATTGCGCTTAAAAACGCACACGGATTATTGTAACCAGATTAGGGCCATCTGCGAGAAATCAAGACACTTGAAAGCAACATGCCGGTGAGGCAAACCTGACCGGCATGTTGTAGACTAGTAGCAGACTAACTAATTAGTGACCGCGGCTACCAAAGCCACCATGACCACCGGTGCCCCCATGTTTGCTAAACACCTTGCCACCGGGCTTACCCGCTGGTTTGCTAAATGGCTTCCCACCCGGTTTGCCAAAGGATTTGCCTGCTGGTTTATCCGAACGGCCTTCTGAGCGCGGCTTATCACCAAACTTACCGCCCGCAGGTTTATCGCCCCATGGCTTGCTACCACCGAATGATTTACCGCCGCCAGCACCCGAGCGAGGCTTGTCGCCACGATCACCAAAACTACGTGGCTTGTCGTTGAACGAACGTGCTGGGCGATCTTCACGCGGACGGTCATTGTATGAACGAGGACGGTCATCAAATGATCGGGCCGGACGATCTTCGAACGAACGCGGTGGACGATCACCGAATTCACGTGGTTTACGGTCGCCGCCGAAATCACCGCATGGGCTGTCGGAACGCTTCTCCCAACCACCCGAACGACCACCACCGCCACTACGACCACCACGGCCTTCGCCGCGTTCTGGCATCTTGGGCTCAAGGCCTTCAACCACCGCCACTGGGATACGCTGATCAGCCAGCGCTTCGATGGTGCGGATCTTCATACGATCACGATGTTCGGCAAAGGTAATGGCTTTACCTGTACGACCTGCACGACCAGTACGACCAATACGGTGTACATAGTCTTCGGCCTTCATTGGCAGACCGAAGTTGAATACGTGGGTAATGGTTGGTACGTCGATACCACGAGCAGCCACGTCGGTAGCCACCAGTACGCGCACATGACCACTACGCAGCTGCTTCAGACGATTGGCACGCACCTTCTGTGGCATGGCACCATGCAATGCCGCAACGGCATGGCCCTGTTCAGCCAGTGCATCGGCCAGACGATCTGTTTCTACCTGGGTGCTCGCAAACACAACGGCTTGTTCCAGCTCTGCATCACGCAGGTAATGATCCAGTAGCTTTTCCTTGTGGATCATGTTGTCGGCCCAGTGCAGCGATTGCGTGATCTGGGTATGACGATCTGACGCGCTGGCCAGTTCCAGGCGACCCGGGTTCTTCATCAGGCGAGCCGCCAGCGACATGATGCGCGGTGCAAAGGTAGCCGAGAACATGAGGGTTTGCTCACGCTTCTGACACAGGTGATTAATATCTTCCAGATCTTCGGCAAAGCCCAGATCCAGCATACGGTCGGCTTCGTCAACAACGAGTGTCTTCACATCAGCCAGATGAATCTGACGGCGTTGTGCCAGATCCAGCAGACGGCCCGGTGTTGCTACTACCAGTAACGCGCCACGCAGGCCCGACATTTGTTTACCATAAGGCATACCACCCATAACGGTCGCCACACGGATACCCTTACTGTTCTTGAGCAGGTCGATGGCATCCTGTGCCACTTGTTGTGCTAATTCACGGGTTGGACAGAGCACCAGCGCTGCTGGGCCGATCACACGATGTAGATCGATCGGCGAGTTGTTACCCTCGCTCATGATGGCGTTAATTACAGGCAGCAGGAAGGCGGCAGTTTTGCCACTACCCGTCTGGCTGCTTACCATCCAGTCGCCGCCTTTGATGGCAGCAGGAACGGCTTCGGTCTGTACCGGTGTTGGTTGGGTGAAACCCAGGTTTTCGATGGCCTTGAGTAAAGGCGCGGCCAAGCCCATGCTCGCAAACGAGCTATTTGTTTGTTCAGTCATTTTTATCCCCATTAAGGAAAACCGGTCGCGCCTGTTTAACGCGATGGTCTGTGGTCAAAAGAACATCGACCATCAGACAGATGCCGGCAATTCCGGCTTCCGGTACACCCTGTGGGTGCGGCTGGGGACGATGCACATAGATGCGGCCCTGAGGTTGCCTGGGCCATTCGGCATTCTATGCGATTTTGTCGCTAACGCTTGATGCGAAGCGCATATTGCCTAATTGTTTGAATTAATGACGAATTGCCGGTGCTTCAGCAGCAGATGCTGTTGCAGGCACCGCTTCTACGACAGTCTCGGTTTGCTCCGGCAGTGCCTCAGGCGCAGTGGCCAAAGCATTTTCCAGCACTTCATCAATCCATTTGACGGGAGTGATCTCGATACGACCCTTGATGGTGTCAGGGATCTCAACCAGATCTTTCACGTTCTCATGCGGAATCAAGGCACGGGTGATACCACCACGGACTGCGGCGAGTAGCTTCTCTTTCAGGCTACCAATTGCCAGGACTTCCCCACGCAGGGTAATTTCACCCGTCATGGCGACATCACAGCGTACTGGAATGCCGGTGAGTGCTGAGACAATTGCCGTGGTGATGGCGATACCGGCCGACGGGCCATCCTTAGGCGTAGCACCTTCGGGGAAGTGCACGTGTAGATCGGTTTTCTCGAATACATTGTCCTTGATACCCAGACGACGGGCACGTGAACGCACCACGGTGCGCGCAGCTTCTACCGATTCCTTCATGACATCACCGATGGAACCCGTACGCTGGACCACGCCCTTACCCGGTATGGAAGCCACTTCGATGGTCAGCAGCTCGCCACCCACTTCAGTCCAGGCTAGACCGGCAACCTGACCAACCTGGTTTTCTTTTTCGGCCATGCCGAAGGAGAAGCGACGCACACCGAGGAACTTATCCAGATTCTTAGGTGATACCAGCACACGGGGATTAGCCGTCTTCTTCTTAAGCAATAAGGTCTTAACAACCTTGCGGCAGATCTTAGACAGTTCACGCTCCAGCGAACGCACGCCCGCTTCGCGCGTGTAGTAACGCACGATGTCGCGAATCGCTGGCTCACTGACGGTGATTTCGGTTTTCTTCAGGCCGTTGTTCTTGATCTGCTTAGGCAGCAGATAGCGCATCGCAATGTTGACCTTTTCGTCTTCGGTATAACCCGAGAGGCGAATGATCTCCATACGATCCAGCAGAGGACCTGGCAGATTCAGGCTGTTGGCGGTTGCCACGAACATCACATCCGACAAGTCGAAATCGACTTCAACGTAGTGATCCTGGAAGGTGTGGTTCTGTTCCGGATCGAGCACTTCAAGCAGCGCTGACGACGGATCGCCACGGAAATCCTGGCCCATCTTGTCGACTTCATCGAGCAGGAAGAGCGGATTACGTACACCCACCTTGGTCAGGCTGGTGAGAACCTTGCCCGGCATGGAACCAATGTAAGTGCGGCGGTGACCACGAATCTCTGCTTCGTCGCGCACACCGCCCAGAGCCATACGCACAAACTTGCGGTTCGTGGCTTTGGCGATGGATTGGCCCAGGGAGGTTTTACCCACGCCCGGTGGCCCAACCAGACACAGGATCGGTGCTTTCACCTTATCCACGCGCTGTTGCACGGCGAGGTATTCGATGATGCGGTCTTTAACGCGCTCCAGACCAAAATGGTCCTGGTTGAGGATCTTCTCGGCACCGGCCAGATCTTTGCTCACGCGGGTTTTCTTCTTCCACGGCAGACCGACCAGCGTGTCGATGAAATTACGCACCACGGTGACTTCAGCCGACATCGGCGACATCAGCTTGAGTTTCTTGAGTTCGGACTCGGCCTTCTTCAAGGCTTCCTTGCTCATACCGGCGGCTTTGATCTTCTTATCCAGCTCTTCGAGATCAGCGCCCTCTTCGCCTTCACCCAGTTCTTTCTGGATGGCTTTAACCTGTTCGTTCAGGTAGTACTCACGCTGCGACTTCTCCATCTGGCGCTTAACACGACCACGGATACGCTTTTCTACCTGCAGGATGTCGATCTCGGATTCCAGTTGGCTGAGCAGCCGCTCGGTACGCTCGCGCACACCCAACAGCTCCAGCACTTCCTGCTTCTGCTCCAGCTTGAGCGGCAGATGTGCCGCAATGGTGTCGCACAGGCGACCGGTGTCTTCGATACCGGAGATGGACGACAGAATTTCTGGCGGGATTTTTTTATTGAGTTTGATGTACTGATCGAACTGGGCAACCAGCGCACGACGCATGGCTTCAACTTCATTGTCGTCGGTCTGTTCGCTGTCGAGCGCAGTGACCTTGGCAAAGAACAGATCATCCTGAGCCTCGATGCCATCGACACGTACACGACGCGTACCTTCCACCAACACCTTCACGGTGCCGTCTGGTAACTTTAGTAGTTGCAGAATGCTAGCCACGCAACCGACGTTATACAGTTGCTCGGGCGCAGGATCATCGTCGGCCGCAGATTTCTGGGCGAGCAGCACCACCGATTTACCGGCCTCCATGGCCAGCTCCAGCGCCTTGATCGATTTAGGGCGACCGACGAAAAGCGGGATCACCATTTGCGGGAATACCACCACATCGCGCAGCGGCAGCATCGGCAGACGCGCCTGCTCACCCGGTTGTAGTACCAGTGGTTTTTCCTGTTTATCTTCCGAGCCGGCTTGAATGTCTTGTACGGACTCTTCCTGGTCTTCAGGGTTTTCGATTTGTTCGGTCATCACTGTGGCCTTTATGGTTCTGTTCTCTTTCGGGGAATCCCATGTTGAGGGTCACTCAATGGAATATCTTGCCGCAGTTGGGGGTGAAGACGCTCATTTCAAGCAACCTCACCCCGGTTCCGATGGATCAAATTAACTGGCTTGCGCCTGGGCGCCTTCCTGCAACACATAAAGCGGTTTGCTATCGCCGGTAATAGCGGCTTCTTCAACGACTACCTTGGCAATATCGGTGCTGCCTGGCAGGTCGTACATGGTGTCGAGCAAGGTGGCTTCAACAATCGAACGCAGACCACGAGCACCCGTTTTACGTTCCAGCGCACGCTTGGCGATGGCCTTAAGTGCCTCAGGGCGGAATTCCAGATCAACACCTTCCATCTGGAAGAGCTTCTGGTATTGCTTGGTCAGTGCGTTCTTCGGTTCGGTCAGAATCCGTACCAGCACAGCATCGTTCAGCTCTTCCAGCGTGGCAACCACAGGTAGACGACCGATAAGCTCTGGAATCAAGCCGTACTTGATCAAATCTTCTGGCTCCACAGATTTGAGCAGCGTGGTGATGGCCTTCTCTTCTTTGCTGGTGACTTCCGCACCAAAACCAATGCCGGTTTTTTCCGTACGGTTACGAATCACCTTATCGATGCCTTCAAAAGCGCCACCGCAGATGAACAGGATGTTGGTGGTATCGACCTGCACAAAATCCTGGTTCGGATGCTTACGGCCACCCTGTGGTGGCACCGATGCCACAGTCCCTTCGATCAGCTTGAGCAATGCCTGCTGGACACCCTCACCCGATACATCACGCGTGATGGAGGGGTTATCCGACTTACGCGAGATCTTGTCGATTTCGTCGATGTAGACGATACCCTGATGGGCTTTTTCTACATCGTAATCGCACTTCTGCAGCAGCTTCTGAATGATGTTTTCTACGTCTTCACCCACGTAACCCGCTTCGGTCAGTGTCGTGGCATCGGCCATCACAAAGGGCACATCCAGCAAACGCGCGAGTGTTTGGGCTAGGAGTGTTTTACCAGAACCGGTTGGGCCAATCAGCAGAATGTTCGATTTAGAGAGCTCAACACCATCGTCTTTAGCTTGTGGCAGACGCAGACGCTTGTAGTGGTTATACACCGCTACCGCCAGAATTTTCTTGGCGGGCTCTTGGCCAATCACATACTCATCCAGCGTTTCGCGGATTTCGCGCGGCGTGGGCAGGCTGTCTTTAGCCGCCTTGACCGCTTCTTCCACTTCATCCTGAACGATATCGCCGCACAGCTCGATACATTCATCACAAATGAATACCGAGGGGCCAGCGATCAGCTTTTTAACTTCGTGCTGGCTTTTGCCGCAGAAGGAACAGTACAAGGGCTTTTCAGAATCCTTGTTGGCGTCGCTCTGTTTGTCTTTTGTCATCTTCTTTCTTTCTAATACTGAGGCAGCTGCAAGTCTTACGCAGCGGCGCTGCGGTTACCAATCACTTTGTCGATCAGGCCATAGGCCACGGCTTCATCAGCCGACATGAAGTTGTCTCGATCGGTATCGCGCTCGATACGCTCGACATCCTGGCCCGTATGTTCTGCCAGCATGTTGTTGAGCTTGGCGCGCAGCGAGAGGATTTCCTTGGCGTGGATTTCAATATCCGATGCCTGACCCTGGAAACCACCCAGCGGTTGATGGATCATGACGCGCGAATTCGGCAGCGAGAAACGCTTACCCTTGGCGCCAGCTGTGAGCAAGAAGGCGCCCATCGAGGCCGCCTGACCCAGGCACAGGGTCGACACATCCGGTTTGATGAATTGCATGGTGTCGTAGATCGACAGGCCTGCAGTCACCGAACCACCCGGCGAGTTGATGTACAGGTAAATGTCTTTATCCGGATTCTCGGCTTCGAGGAACAGGAGCTGCGCAACCACCAAGTTGGCGCTCATGTCATTCACCGGTCCGACCAGGAACACCACACGTTCTTTGAGTAGACGGGAATAGATATCAAAAGCACGTTCCCCACGACCACTCTGCTCTACGACCATAGGCACCAAACCAATTGCTTGCGGGTCAGGTTGGGTCTGAACCAGGGTGTTAACGAGGCTGTTATGGGTAAACATGTGTGCTCCTGAGGGAGTATTACGGATATTGAGTGTAATCATGCCGCAAATACGGCAGTTTTTTATGCGTTTGCGCAACTTCTGGCAACTTTTTCCGTCGAATAACCTACTATTTAGGGGGTGAATTTACGAAATCAACGACTTAGCGCACTTTTAAATGCCAGAAATGCAACCGACCGGGCGAGCCCGGCCGGTTTTACGATCATCTGTTAATTAAAACAGGGATCAGACGCCTTGCTGGCCCATGATTTCGTCGAAATCGATAGCCTTGTCGGTGACTTTAGCGCGGGCCAAAACCCAAGCCACGACGTTTTCTTCCAGCACTTCGGATTCGATACCCGACAGACGCTGTGGATCTTGCTTGTACCACTCGATCACTTCAGCCGGATGCTGATAGGTTTCTGCCATCTCGGCAATACGGGCGTTGATCTGATCTTCGGTAGCAACCAGCTTTTCATTCTCAACCAGTTGCGCCAGGATCAGGCCCATGCGCACGCGTGGTGCTGCACGATCGGTAAACCACTCAGGCTGCATCGGAATGTCGCCCTTCATGCCGCGCTGCTTCATTTCTTCGCGGGTGTTCTGCATCAGGCGATAGGTTTCCTGCTCGATCATGGCTTTAGGCACAGTGATCGGATTCAGTTCGTCCAGCTTTTCCATCACAGCTTCGCGAACGCGCTGGTGAATACGTTTCTTCACTTCACCCTTCAGGTTCTTTTCTACTTCGGCACGCAGATCGTCTGCTTTACCGCTTTCAACGCCCATGGCCTTAACGAACTCTTCGTCCAGCTCAGGAATTACCGGGCCCTGAACTTGCTTCACATTCAGATCAAACTGAACGGTCTGGCCAGCCAGCTCGGTGTTGCCGTATTCAGCCGGGAAGGTCAGATCAAAGGTCTTGGCGGTGCCCGCAGTGCAACCTTCAATCGCGGCTTCAAACTCAGGCAGCAAGGTGCCCTTGCCTACAACCATTGGGTAATCTTTGGCTTCGCCACCGGCAAATGGAACGCCGTCTTTTTTACCCAGGAAGTCAATAACCACACGGTCTTCCTTCTGGGCGGCACGGTCAGCGTTTTCATAACGAACGCGCTGCTTGCGTAGAATTTCCAGGGTCTTATCGACATCAGCGGCAGTCACTTCATGCACTGGACGCTCGATTTCAGCCGACGATACGTCGGCCAGCGTGAATTCCGGGAAAAGTTCAAAGGTGGCTACAAAAGTCAGCGTGTCACCTGTTTCGTCACCCTTTGGCTCGATACGTGGGTAACCGGCAACCTTCAGCTTCTGAGCGGTAATAGCTTCGCCATAAGCACGGCCAACCAGTTCATTCAGGGCTTCTTCACAAGCCTGCAGACCGTGGTGCTGTTTAACCACCTTGGCTGGCACTTTGCCCGGACGGAAACCGGCAATCTTCAGAGTTTTGCCCATGCGCGCCAGGCGGGCATCGGTTGCGGCTTCAACTTCTTTAGCGACAACGGCCAGTTCGATTGTGCGCTCCAGTGGCGACACTTCCTGCACGGTTTCGGTGGTGCTCATTGAATTCGTTCCTAATGAATAAAGGCTAGACTTGCAAAACCAGCGATTATATCCGAAGGCGCCATGTCGGGGTATGCCTGATCGCCGCACTTTTTAGGGCATTTCTATTGTTTTATTAAGGATTCGCTAATAATTGCATCCGATTTTACGATTATGCTCATCAAAACTTACGTAGTCCCACCCAAGGAGAGAGACTTATGAAACGTATTGCCCTTTTCGCCGCAGCGCTTGCGGTTAGCATGACGATGGCTGTAGGCAATGCCGAAGCCGCCCGTGTTGGCGGTGGTAAATCTTTCGGTATGCAGCGCCAGATGACACCGGTAAGCAAACCAGCACCGACTGCTGCCCCAGCCCCTTCGGTGACAGCCCCAGCAGCTGCAAAAGCACCGGGCGCAGCAACCCCTACCGCGCAACCCAAGCGTTCCTGGATGGGGCCTTTAGCCGGTCTGGCTGCTGGCCTGGGTCTGGCCGCTCTGGCAAGTCATTTTGGCTTCGGAGAAGAACTGGCCAACATGCTGATGTTTGCCCTGATTGCCTTTGCCGTGATCGCCGTTGTTGGTTTCTTCCTGCGTAAACGCGCAGCGGGTCAGCAAGCGACCATAGCTGGTGCTGGCGCGCCCTACAATGCCCCCGCCTCGATGTATCAGGCAAACGATCTGAGTGGCGGCAGCGTGAGCCAAGCCAGCAACATCCCTGCTAACTTTGATACGGAAGGCTTCATTCGCAACGCTAAAGTTGGCTTTATCCGCCTACAAGCGGCGCATGATGCGGGTGACCTCGCCGATATCCGTGAATTCACGTCGCCAGAAATGTTTGCCGAAATCCGTATGGATCTGGATCAGCGTAACGGCGCGCCGCAAAAGACCGACATCGTGTCGCTCAATGCAGAGATTCTGGAAGTGGCTGAGGAGGCGCAACGTTATGTCGTGAGCGTGCGCTTCACCGGTATGGTGCGTGAAGAAGACAATGCAGCACCGGTAGCCATTGATGAAATGTGGCACCTGACCAAGCCCGTGACAGGCCAAGGTGGTTGGGTGCTGGCAGGAATCCAGCAAGTTCAGTAAGAGCCAGACATTCCCACCCCGGCCCCAACCGGTTAACTCTGCCAAGGAATTGGCAGGGTTTTTTTATTATTGGGCTGCTTTTTTGGCGCTCTGCTTGGCGCGATACGCCTTGAGTGCTTGTTGCTGGCGTTTGACCTGCAGGCTCACTGCTTCGTTGACGGGCAAATTAAAGCCCGGCGAGTTATGCGCCCAAGGGTAACCTGCACGGCTAAGATCCCTTGCATAGTTGAACAATGAATTCATGTAATGACGATCAAATTCAGATTTATGGGGCGTTTTAAAATCCGGGCCAATGTAGGAGGCCAAATTAAAGCCGACACCATCCCGTTGGGTCACCGCGGTAGATATCACCACCACCCTGAGACTGAATCAGTTGTTCTACGGCTCGACCCATAATGCTAAGGGTATTACGTTCTGTCTGGCGCCACTCAGAATCAAGACGGGCATTGCGAATAATGTATGTCTGCCGGTTTTTATAGGGGCTCACAATACCTTCTTGCATCCCCATAATGCTTAACGCCGAGGGATAGAGGAACAACTCAGAGGTAGCGCCACCATCCACATGCATTTCCTGATAATGCTTTCCCTCAGCCATCACATCAATCATCACCGGCGGGAAGGCACCCGGGATAGCCGCTGAGGCCAACAGAATTTTTCTGAAAAGTTGCAAGGATTCGGGCGTGCCATAGGTCGCCAGTTTGCCCATATTCCACATCACGGGTACACCAGCGTCCAAGTTGGTCGTTGCGATAACTAACCAACGATCCCGTACCGTGTATTCATAAGCGATTTTATTCAGTAGTTCTGGCGTGACGTATTCTGAAATCAGCTTATACAGGGGTGACGTATCAGCAAAGGCATCGCCAAACAGTGCACCGGTTAAGCCTAACTCGATAAAAATATCTTGCTGATCAACATCGGTAAATGTTCTTTTAAGGACATAGTCGTAATCCGAGCCAAGAAACGCAAATGGCGCGATCATGGCACCTGTGCTGACACCAGTCACCAGCCTGAATTCCGGGTGATCGCCCCGCTCTGTCCAACCGGTTAACAGCCCCGCACCAAATGCACCATTATCTCCGCCGCCTGAAAGCGCCAGATAACTTGCGTGATCAGGATCAATAAGTGCCATCGGCTTATCATGCCCTCTACGGATATCGTCGATCATGGCCTGAATCCCCGATCTAGACCAGATCTTGTAACGCACCCCAGGCATATTCTCTATGTAACTTTCAGTCGTCAGAGCCTGCGGCACAGCGTTTTTACGATCCAGTGTCGTACATGCGGCCAGCGCACCCGCAATCAATGCACCGAATACAAGCTGCTTGAACAAATGGTTCAAACGAACGAAAGGCATAGCGTCAATCCGTTAAAAAGTGGACAAATTCAGCAACCGGCACACGCTCGGTCTGCAACGTGTTCTCGATTTTATCCGGATCTGCATAGCCTAAGGCCATACTACAAATAACTTTCTGTTCAGGTGGCAAAGCGAGGTGACGTGCAATGATCTTGTGGAACTGATTGAACGCTGCTTGCGCACAGGTATCCAGACCATGGGCACGCGCTGAAATCATGATGTTTTCCATAAACATGCCGTAATCAAGCAAACTACCCCGCCCCATCACCCGATCCATCGTGAACACCAGGCCAACCGGGGCATCAAAATACTGATAGTTACGCGCTTGCTGCGCCTTCATACCCTCGGGGTTGTCGCATTTCAAGCCCAGCAATCCATAAAGATCCAGCCCGATCTTGCGACGGCGTGCCAGGAATGGATCGATCCACTTCTCAGGGTAATAATCATATTCTTCATGATGCTCAGCCATAGCCTCTGCATCGTAAAAGGTACGCACAATCTCGTCGGATAACGCCTGCTTACGAGCACCTGTAAGCACATACACCTGCCACGGCTGGGTATTGGTACCCGATGGCGCCCGCGAAGCCACATCAAGAATCGCTTCAATCTCAGCCTTAGGTACGGGCGTTGATAAAAAGGCACGCACCGAACGGCGGCTGCGGATAACATCATCAACAATCTGGGCAACAGAGTTAGTCATGGATTCGACCCTAGTTTGTGCAAATTTATGGCGCAAAAAGTATTACTATAAAATAAGCCACCACAATTGCGGGGCCAAAGGGCCGCTCTTCATGAAAACCGCCGGCGGTACGATGCACTAAACGCTCAATCACAAATACCGCAATCGCCAGCAGCGCTGCCAGCAACAACACCTGCGGTAGGATAAACGGGCCAGACCAGGCGCCCATACCAAGGCCATCCCGCCCACGAGTCAGCCGGTAGGACTGTGCCAAGAGCCATAAAGGCAAATACCCAGCCACGGCGCCGATCACCGAGAGCTCTAAACCAATGGTTCGGGTCTCAGGGAAAAGCTGAATCACTATGCCGAGTCATAACAACGGTAGCGTCAACACATCAGGCAAAAGTTTGGTCTGGGCATCGACAAAGCTGTTGTTCCATGTGCTTTGGCAGCCATTCACTCAACATGCAGGCAAATAGAGCCAGAGGCAGGCCGACTACTAAAATGAACAGGATTAAATTGACCAACATATCACTCGCTACTGACAGTACACATCACAGTAACAATCAGGCGAACAACAACGCTGACGGTACTGATCATCCCCACCTGTGTAATTGCCGCAGGCAGGTGTCAGAGAAGTCCCTAATAAAGCTGCAGACATATCCATACCAAGCTAGTTAACGCATTCCTGATAGATCTGCTGGGCAATCTGAGAGGCCGTGGCATCCACCCCTCTTAAGGCCATGTAAGCAGCCGTTGTTTTCTGACGCGCTGCGGTATCAAGCAAATATCGAGTAGTCGGGCTTAATTGCTGATTTCTATAAGTTTCCTGAAGCGCTGCCGCATCGGCCTGCTCTTGCTGAATGATGGCTTCTCGATAGGGGTGAGAGCAGATCCGCAAATTTTGACCGACGCAGGCCTGTTCCATCTCCTGGCGCAAAACCAAACCCCATTCGGCTCGTTGGGTATTTGCTTCAACGTTCGCCTGGCAAGCACGCTCGACATCTACCGCCGCGAAAACACCCGTACTAAACAGTAAAAGCATCAGGCAATTGAGCAGTCTTTTCATTAGGGCAATCCCGTATGTGCATTACCGGGAATTCTACGTAACTTTCTGAAAGACGGAGAAAACACCTTGATCTTGGGATCGGGATTATTCTTGCGTTTTTCATTATTACAACAGCCATCGTTTCGGCTTACTCTATCCGCAAGAACAGTCGTCAGGATTGGACGCATCAACTCGACAACTTAACGCTCACCCTCGCAGAACAGGCATCACAAGAGCTACAAATTGCCAACAACGCGCTAAGCAGCATAGTTCGCGAGGTCAACAATGCCAAAGTAGACGATGAGCGTCAGTTCAAGGAATTTGTATCGCGCGATAGCCAGTATACGTTTCTACTCCAGAAAACAGCAGCGAACCCGCTGATCAATGTGGCTGCCTATGTGGATAAAAAGGGAGACATTCTCAACTATTCACGCGCCTACCCTGCCCCCAAAATCAGCATTGCGGATCGCGATTATTTTATTAATGCACAAACCACGAGCGGCGATGAGGTCTTTTATAGCATACCCGTGCAGAATCGAACGGATAAGAGTTGGGTCTTTTATCTATCCAAAAAAATTAACGATCGTAACGGCGAGTTTCTCGGCCTTGTAGTCATTGGTATTTCAGCAGAGGTGTTTTCTCAGTTTTACCAGAACGTGGTAACAAATCTGGGCCCGGGTGCTGCTGTTAGCCTGTACAGAAAAGACCTGACTCTGGTCTCTCGCTGGCCGTTTGTAGAAAATGCCATCGGCCATAGATCCAATGATGCTGCCACGATTAAAATCATTAACGAACTCAAACTACCTAACGGCGTTATTCAGACTGATACCACAGATTCGGCCGCTGTATTCAGATTATAAGTTGACGTACTCAGTTCGTAGCGCATGAAACAGGAACTGCTGTGCAGTGACATTGTCGCGAAAGCGATCAATGAATCGACGCCACCCGAGGTAATTGTGCAGATACTTGGTGGCGACGCCTTTGAATCGCACCATCCAGGTTCTTAGGCGGCTGTCATAGGCGTTGACGTTCTGTACATGCCAAGATTCCGTTCCACCTGGGCCATGATAACTAGCCAGACTCAATACCAAGAGTTCTTGCGGCGACACCATAGCCAGGGTTGCCATCGCTGCTGAGTACCGCATCTTTGCTCAATGCGGGACGTAATGCCGCCGTCAAAGCAAAGGCATTGACGGAATCCAACACACAGTCATGGGTTAAGCGACTGCCACGTTGCATTGCAACCAGCACAGGCACCCTCTTTGTTGCTGGCATGTCCTTATCTGGACCGCCCCGCTTTTTTGGTGAACGGGGGATCTCTTTTTAGCGTTGCTGCCCCCGCAGCTTACCAAATTTCACAATGGCATCATTTGCACAGTGAGGGCAATGAATCTGACCACCAAGTCGCTCATCGATTAGTCGCTGACTATCGTCGTGATCCGCGAGCGTTCTCACTCGGGTCATCAGCGCTTCGCGCTGCGTTGGTGTCAGACCTTCCAGTTCGTTCACAAGTTTTTGAAAGGACTGGCTATCCATCTTCGCTCTCACTTAGCATTTAGGTAAAAATGATATAATAATTCATCAACCAACAATCTGAATACAGC